>JAZKCT010000022.1:0-383446 GCA_040387995.1 Bacteroidota bacterium
TTGGAGGTTTCGGCAATAGTAGACAAGTAATTCTGAAACCCGCTGTCCATTCCTTTCGCTTCAAAGTGTGCAGTAATTACCATGTAAACTGTCCATTTGACTGATTTTAAGCACATTACAGATGTTCTTTTGCTGTTTGATCCAGTTAGTCCTGATTCAGATTTTAATGGCTTAGCGAAGCGCTAAGGTCAAGGATTTATGATTTGGAAAGGCACTTGTAGAGAATGATCCTGATGAGCAATTGAGAACGTTAATTTGACCTGTCGGATCTGACTAAATAAGGGTAGTGAAAGTTCCAAACACTACGGCAGCTGTGTGGCAAAGTTGAAGTGGACACTTTGGTCTGAAAAGGACTGAACACTATCTCTGAAATCTCCACCGTGACTAGTAATATCTCTTTTTACAGGTATAAAGTGAGTTTTAGCTTGTTTAAAAATTGATTTATGTTTGATGAACTAAAAAAATATAAAGAAAATGGGCATTTCTTTTTCAAGCCTGAGGATAGACTGTCAGTGGTTTGCAACGCGCCCGTAAAATGTAGCGGGATCTATCTAATTTATGTGCTAGAACAAGGAAGGGTAAATTTGATTTATATCGGAATTTCTGGTCGGAAAGGTGAAGACGGAAACATTATTCATCGCAAGGATGGTCTTCGTGGAAGATTTTTAACGGGCAAAACTGATGGGATTTTACGCAAAACATACTGGCCGCAAAGAATGATTCTTGAGAATATAGAAGCGTTGGATATTTATTGGTACGTGACTCACGGTAAGTTAAACCAAGATTTTCCAAGAGAACTGGAGATAGAATTACTTTCCAAATATCAATCTATTAACGGGCGGCTGCCACGCTGGAATAAGAGCATTTAATTCATTATAAAATACACAACACATGGATCAATTAACGCTCCGCTCTTTTTTAGAATCAATTCAAGCGAAAGTAAGCGCTGTCGATCTAATTGATGGGATGTATGCAAAGAGATTGGCAGTAAATTTCAGTTCATTGAATTTTGTAAGATGGGACGAAAATAAGGTCTCTGAGTTGTTGGCATTCTTTTTAGATCCCAATGCCAATCATCAGCAAGGAGACATTTTTCTAAAGCTCTTTATTGAGCATTTCGATATCTATTTTCCATATTCAGACATATCTAAAATCCGGGTAAAAGTTGAGGAAACAACTTTAGCCAAAAGGCGTGTGGATATCGTAATCTCTTATGATAACAATAAAAGAGTTATTGGAATAGAGAACAAAATTTATTATTGGACCAAAGATCAAGATAATCAGTTAGCTGACTATGTTACTTATCTTTCCACTATGTCCAATAATGAAGATTACCACCTATTTTATCTTGCTCCAAAGTCAAAGGTTTTGTCTCAACAAAGTATTGGTAAAGAGCAGCTTAAGGAACTAGTTGATAGTAAAAAATTGATCATGATCAACTATGAGGATGATATAATTCCTCTTTTAAAAAAGTTCGCTATGCATGCAGAAAATGAAAGAGTAAGAATCTTTTTGACGGATTTTGAATTACGTCTAAAGCAGGAATATTTAGGGAATGAACAAATAACGGGGAATACAATGATTTCAAATTATATAAAGCAGAACACGGAAAATTTAAAGATGGCGTTTTTTGTTCACCGCAATATAAACCAGGTTAAAGAAGACCTAAAAAAAGATTTACAATTGCAGATGGATGAATTAGCTGAGGAGTTAAATATCGAGTACAATTCCCAACATCATCATTTTATTGTACCTGAAATGAAAAACTTCTACATTAAATTTAGCTTTGAATTTGGAGGATTAATATACGGAATCGTTAAAACGCCAGAATTCTTTAAAGAAAACTATGGTAAATTGGATTGCATAAGCTTGAAGGAATATTTACAAGTTAAATTTAATACATCACCTTGGTGGCCAATCTATCTTCTTAAATATCCTAAAATCGAAGTTCAAGAAGAACTTTGGCAAGACATTCTCTCTGGGAAATTTAAAAACTTTATGCGTGATTTCATTTTGCAAATAAGAGCTACTCCTAGAGATTTATTACATCAGACTGAAGATTAGTGGATATTCCGCTGGAAAGTACGCCACTTTTCGATGTGATTAGTGTTTTTAGGTACTAAAATCCTACGAATAGAGTAAGCCTTTCAGGGTTTTCAATTGAGCTTCAGATTGATCAGTTTGTGAGTTTTCATTTTCTAGACAACTACTTTTTCCTGAAAATAGTCTAAAAACAGGAAATTTAGTGGTGTAAAAACTAGAGGTGGTAGGTCATTATGATATAACTTTACACCAAACAAAAAGATATGTAACAGCTAAATATTATATTTTTGCAAAATCTTCAAAATATTTGGAGCATTTAGCACTAAGAATCTCGCTACAGAAACCTGAGAATTTTCAATAAACACGAGAGGATAAGTGAAAAGTGCTTGCGCCGTAAAAAGCGTGAGCCTTGCTTATTCGTGTTTAGGTCTCTCAGGACCTCTGTAGCGGTAAGTGGGGTTTCACGCTTTTTGCGTTTAACAATGCCCTGTTGGTCCGAGCCCATCATGGCCCACCCACCCAGATTCCATATAATATCAGCTTGATATAAGAAATGGAGATACTGTTCAAAATTCTTTACGCCTTGATTCTCTGTCCTCCAGACTGAGCACATTGCTGCGGCTCTTTGCTTTTCGTAATGGGGCTTCTGTGCAATAAACCAATAAACATTTCAGACAACCAATATAAATCATGAAAAAAACGACACCAATCATCGTAATGGCTGTGCTATGCCTAAATTTCTGCTTCGGTCAGCAGAAGAAAACCTGCCCGGATCTAAATCAAAACAATATTTATCAGCTTAAAGATTGCCAGTATGGCATCACTGGTTTTAAATCGGGTTTTAAGCCGGGCTATATCCTGAGCGACAATAGATTCAATAAGGGCCAGACCATTATGGTGCGCAATTGTACACTGATCGAATTGTTCTCCATTGCAATGGGGACGGGGGTAAGTGCCGGCAAACCGGGCAGGATCTGCACGGATCAGGTGACAATTGACGTCCGTGATCCTAAACCGCTCCATAAATTATACTGCTATAAATTGGTGGTTCCGGCCTGGCAGATTGATAATTTCTTTGTGCTGATGCAGCAAAATCTGAAGCTGGAGTTTCCGCAATATGTAGTGACCATGGAAAGGAAGGAGCTGACCGATTTTATGGTGATCAGGGATAAAGATGAGGAACTTTAATACGGGGATAATGGCAAGGATGCATTCCAGTCTATTCGATTGGAATGCAGTGCTCAATGCTGACGGGGACATCATCGTGATCATGAGAAATGGAAAGCCATTAAAGGAGCAATATGAGGCTTTTGTGGGGATGATTGGCTTTGTACTGGCTGAAGTGCCAGCGATGGGGGAGGGGGCTCGTATCGTGGTGACGAATGAGGATAGGACTGAGGAGTATGTGTACGTGTTGGTAATACATTTAGAGGAACGACAATGACCTATTTATAATATTCAAAACAGATGTCGTATGTCCTGATTCTCCCCATAAATCCATTCATTGCTAATGCTAATTAGAGGTTGACCTCAACCTTTGTATTTTATACATTCCCACTAATAATAGAGATAGTCCAAAAGGTAATACTAAATAACCGTAAAATTGAGATAATAAAGCGATCATCATCAAGCCAGCGGATGGTTCTGAGAAGGTTGCATTAATAATCGCCCAGAGCGGCTTGGATGTTTTAAGGATCATAATCAAAAAAAAAGGGAGTGAAATAGCGATTGTACTTTTTGATAGAAGCGAATAGTTTACGGAATTTGAAAATTTAAGGTTAGATGTGTTAAAATTTATCCAGATGTAAAGAAAGCAGGCAACAAAGATGCATCTGATACTTAGCGAGAATATGTCCGTTCCATAATAAACGATGAACGTCAAAAACGATATCGAGATAAAGATAGTTGCGTAATGAATGATCCATTGGGTTCGACCAATAGTTTTCTTCCATATAAATCGTACCAATAACGTAAAAATTAAACAGATGGTTGCCAGAATAGTCAGCGCATAAAATACCTGCAATACACGGTTCAGGAAGATGCCATCTCTGCCAAAATCCCATATTTTTGAGCTATAATCCTTAATGAGTTCAAATCCGGAGTAATCATTAGAAGCTTGCTCATCCGGTAGTGCCTTGGATTGTAGCCAACGTCCGTTATAATGGTACAGAAAGTTGGTTTCTGCTGTTACGCTTTCTCGCTTACAGCCTTTCGTTGCCATAACTGCATATAGCGAACTAAGGATTAATATGTTTCCAAGGATGGTATATCTTTTTATTCTTTTTGTTTTTACAAATTTTGACGCGAGCTTACGCAAGAGTAAATAGCCCTTTGATACCACATTTCTGATTCTTCCCTGTTGTTCTGTATTTTCAACGATCGGGTTGGTCAGCCAAAGGTAATACAAAACCGAATAATAGGCACCAAGCTGAATTAAAAGGAAAACTTCTACAAAGAATCCGGGAATATTCAGGAGTAATGTATAGTAGGTATAACAAAATAACACCAAAAAGATGATTTCAATCCAAACCAACAGTTGTTTGAGGTATAAGAATGGATACATGTCAAAGGGCTTTAAGCTCAGTGCCTCAGTCTCAGGGTTCAATGCCAATTGATTAGACTGACTGACTATTAGTCTGATTTTAGTATTTACAATTCCCAGGTATATAGCTGAGAGGGCATAGATGAACGGCAGCAGGTAAATCCAGTATTGGAGATCAACTTTGGTATTGGATATAAAGGCTAAATTTAGAGAGAATGCAGTTTTCAGCCCTTCGCTCATATTTACAAGTAAGGAATCCTGCTGTTTGATGATTCCATTCATTTTAACGGTATCAGGTTCATGTGTCGCGTATAGTGTTTTCAGCCTTTCATTATATCCTGTTGATGTGGTCTGAATTGTATGGGCTTCGTAAAGAGCTGTTATAGAGTCTTTGTCGTATATTCCGTGATATGGAAACATCCGGTTAACCATCCAACTATCTGTCATCGGGACACCCCAGGAGGTGTCTCTTAGTTTTATTACCTTATCGTAATTCCTAAGGGTTTCTTTAAATGTCTTCGAATTCTGACTTCCAAATAATGTTAGGACTACTGTAATGATAATTGCAGATCTGAATAATGTAAAAGCTATATAGCTTTCTGTCAACTTAGCAAATGTTTCTTTTAAAGAGCTCATATTTAGTTTGTTACTTGAATGTACTTATTTTTTCATAACATATTCATTTAAAATAATGACCTGGCAAAAAAATAATCTGATTCAATTGTTACGATGCGGAAAAATTATAGCCCTTCCTTCAGGATTCTCACCAGCTATATCCCAGGACCTTCAATCTGGCTACAAGGCTGGCTACATTCTGATTGAGGAGGGTTTAATAAGGTCAGGCCATTATGGTGCGCAATTGTACACTCATCGAATTGTTCTCCATTGCAATGGGGACGGGGGTAAGTACCGGCAAACCGGGCAGGATCTGTACGGATCAGGTGACTATTGATGTCCGGGATCCTAAACCACTCCATAAATTATACTGTTATAAACTGGTGGTTCCGGTCTGGCAGGTAGATAATTTCTTCGTGCTGATGCAGCAAAATCTGAAGCTGGAGTTTCCGCAATACGTAGTGACCATGGAAAGGAGGGAGCTGACGGATTTTATGGTGATCAGGGATAAAGATGAGGAGCTTTAATACGGGTATAGTGGCAAGGAGGATCGGACGGAGGAGTATATCCATGTGTTTGACCCAGATAAAAAGTAACAATAATCTGGTATATTGCTTCTGAATTGACTGACTCGCTTTTAGTATGAACAGAATACCTTTATCAGTCGCCCTCATTCTCGTCAGTTTCTTTGCAACCGCACAAACTGGTTATAAACAGGATCTAGGCGACTTGGTGTCCGTTACTTTTCCTAGTCAGCCACAAAAATTCGATACATTGGGGTACAAGTTCTATAAGGGCGAAGATGTATTATCCTTTTATGAAGTTTCCACCAATATTATTGATCCACAGGAAACAATTATTGATGCAGATAGTATTCCTGAATTTTATGATCTCGTAGCAAGAGGCATGCTTGGGGCTTCCGGTGGTAAGATGCTTAACAAGAGGAAATTCCAGCTAGATGGATTAATAGGACTTGAGTTCTCGCAGACGCTAATATTGGATACCAATATGCCTGGTATCAAATACGTAAGAATGCTGGTCATTAACAGTACGCTAGTCATTATTCAATTTTCAACATCTTTAACAGATCAGCGTTCAGCAGATCCGGCAAAAGAACAGTTCTTTAATTCCTTGAAAATAACCGCTGACCGCTCAAAACTTACGCAGGGCGTAAATAATTCAGCAGCTTATCGGTTCGGAGTCATATTGGGAGTAGTTGCTGTTTGTGTTGTAATTCTCGGGGTTTTGGCAGGTATTGGGTTTTTGCTGAGGAGGTTATTTAAAGGCAGGGGGTAGGGGTGCTGTATTTGAAGTTGATACACCACTATAACATCTCCAACAGCTTCAGCAAGCTCAAACTCTTCTTACATTCAATAAAAGGAATGTACAATGTGAAGACAATGAAAATCAGGATAATAATAGTAAATTTGAAGAACAAGTAGAAATTTTAACAGAAAGGAGTACTACTATGGGTATTGAAGAATTGTTGCTGGATAGAGCAAAAAAAGAAGGAAAAGCAGAAGGAAAAGTAGAAGGTAAGATTGATCTTATAGAGAAGATGATTACCGAACTGGGCCTTTCGGATGAGCAAATTGCCCGCGCTGCCGACATGTCAGTAGAGTTTGTTGCGAAAATCCGTACCGGACTTAAACAAAAATAGCAGCCATGTTTATTATATAAAAAGCCATTGCGATTGCAATGGCTTTTTTGATTGCAAAAAATCCTGAAGCACCAGAAAATGGTCCGAATAATCAACAATATAGCCACCGATTCTGTCGATAGGTTTTCCATTAACCTCGTGAAATATTGTACAATACGTTTTATCGTGGTGATGCTTTTTAATTTTTTTTAGGATGCCCATCGTTCTGCATGTTTAGTTGAGTAACCGTAGCTGATATTGCCTTTCCGCCACCATATCAGGATGCGTCTCTAACTCTTTGTATGTCAGGTCTCGATATGCTTCACCCAATTTAGCATCTGCATTGTCTGTCATATAGCTGCTACTCTCTAGTATCGAATCCTTATTGCCATCAATTAAGAAAGTCAAAAGCGCCATAGTAGAAGTACTCGCATTTAATGCGTAACTACCTTCATAATCTCCAAAATCTTCCGTATCGGGGGTTACCAAATCGACTCGTTCAAGAAAATCTTTTAAAATATGTTGTTGTAAGTTTTCCGGCTTAGCGGATTCACAATAACCGATCGCATCGATCAGGGCATTGGGATCTCCCCATTGATGTTTTTCGTAAAAGCGAATGTATTCAGGTAACAGGCGTTTGCAAATATCCAGGGCAAAGTTTAGAAGTTTGTCATCTGATGAATCGGCGATCCGCTGTTTTAGATGGAAATCGAATTCAAGGTCTGCATTGTGAAACTTTTCGTTCTCGACATCGATGAAGTAAACTACTTGTTGTTTGTGATCATAAACGCAAACTTCGACCGTCGGATTTGTGTTAACTATTTCCCTGGCTGTAGTTATAGACGACTCCAAATTACTGAATTTTTTAAACATCGTTCCATGATCTCTATTAGCGTATTCGAGCCTCTCATTAAGAACAATGCCGGTATTTCTTTCTGCTCTCAACAAAGCAAATTCCTTATATTCCAGCATAGGGAATTCCGGGTCAGCTGACTTAGTGGCTTTTGGTTTATGCCTGAAAATTTTAATAAAATCGAATATTTTCATATGAGCAACTATGCTAGATGTAGACCGCAACGTCTTCCGACTGGCCTTCGAAATCAGGTAACGTGTTTAACAGTTTGTTAATTGACTCATCAATATTATGCTGTCAGGAAAGCCCAGCCGGTGCCATCATGATTACTTTGGCCCATTTGGCTCGTATTGTGATGAAGAATGAGGATAGGGGTCGATTAGTTTACCATAAACTGTCTCAACTCTGATTCAGAGGTATTCCCTTTTAAATCTCTCGATACGACTTTCCAATAATATCTGGTTTTAGCAATGATACTTACATTTTCTAGCTTTTGAGCCGTTATTTCCTTAGCATGAAGGGGAGGGGTTGCGCTCGTTCCGAAGTACACATCATAGTTTCTCAGATCGTTATCTGCATCTGCACCTTTCCATGTCAATGTAATTTTGCCCGCGGTTTGGTTTTCTCCAATAGCCGGCGAAATTAGTTCTGCCGGATAGGGTGCGTAAAATTTGCCAGGTTCAGCGGCTACATAAAGCTTCCAGGTTTCACTATCCGGACCGCTCTCTTGAGCTGATTTTGCTTTTACGTACCAAGAATAAGGATTTCCGCGTTCCAGGGTCAATGTAATCCCCGATGTCTGGCTATCGAATTTTGTAGTGTTGCCACTTGCCAAATTTTTGAGGTACAGCTCGTAACTGGTTGAATTGGCCTCATCCTTCCAGTCGAAGGTGATGCTACTTTGATTTGCAGAAATTACAGTTCCACTAGCACAAACTTCGTTGTTAGCGGGAGATAATAATTCTGATTTGCCAGGTTTTTTCACCGTAGGTTCTGGTTCAGGGTTAGGCGCATTCTTCTTGCCCTTTGAGCAACCAAGCATTACTGCAAAAATTAATAATATACCAACGATTCTCATTCCTTAATCAGTTTAAAAGTTTTTGTAAAATCCGGGTTACTCACCTTAAGTACGTATATGCCGGTTTGGAGAAACCCCGCATCTACTTCAATTAATCCATCTCTGCTCATGAATTCCTTGCTGTAAATTTGTCGACCGGTGAGATCGTAAATGCTGAGGGCGGTAGTCGATTTGTTTAATACGGGTAAGCGTACGTGTAACATTTTTTGCACCGGATTTGGGTAAACTTCCACCACACCTGGAAGTACTAAAGTTTCTTCGAAAACTGTTTGGCAGGTGATATCGGTGCTTACCTTAATCTTATTTGGCCCGGCCTTTACGGGTAGGGTGACCACGCTATCTGTACGGGTATATATGGCACCATTGATTTCAATTGTATACCTATTTGCTCCTTTCAGATTAAATACCACATTTTTATTTTCTTTATCGATACTCGATAGAACCGATAAATCCTGAGGTTCCCCAATCTTTACCTGAAAGCATTGTTTGTATTCTGGTCTATCATTTAATGTAAAACAGAGCTGATACGTTCCGGCAGGCAGTTTATCAACAATCAATTGCTTTTCAAAATTATAGATTGTATTGTTAGCCCCATTGGTTAATGTTGCGGTATACTTCAACGGCTGGGTAGCCTCAATCTCGATTTTTCCATTACCGCTGTTTCTGCAACTGAGGTCTGTTGTCAGGATTTTATAGTTGGTTACCGGTAATGAAAAATGGACAGTAGTAGAGGCCTCTGGGATTGTTTTCTCACTTTCCATATTTCCAGCATAATCTTTGGCAATACTTATAAATTGGTATGTTGAATCTTGCTCACCGTAAAACAGTCGCTCTGAATCTCTAATGTTGTTGATCCATAGCCGGAAAGCCCCACGATTCACAGCATAATAAATATCATAGCCGGCAATGCCTGCTCCGGCATCCGTGCCCGACCAACGAACGGTAAATGTTGGATTGCTTTGAATGTCGGAGAGGGCCGCTATTTTACTAACCGGATTTACTTTGTCTATGGTGTTGGTAAACAGATTGGTAACAATGGGCTTATTTGCATCAAAGAAAATCGAAGCCTTATTTTTTATGGTTGTACCAGTACCCAAATTGCTTTTAGGAAGTATACTGAATGATACCAAACCTTCACCCGTGCCTGCAATCAGGTTGGGTGGCAGAAAACCATCCAGGGGATCATCGATAAGTTCCTTGGTAATTGGGTCTAAAGAGATGAAACGCCATTTGACTATACCAGACAAGGTGTCTAGTTTAGCATCTGTACGAACAAGCAGATCAGGTTTGCCAGTCCTTTTAACCAGATTACTCACAGAATATTCAAAAGAGTTGGCGGCTAACATTCGGTTTATAGTTTGTCCAAAACCAATTGCACCAAATCTAAAAGTAGACATCTGATATTTGCTGATGTCTAAAGTATCCAAAATAACAACTTCCTGCGCAGGAGCGGTGGCGGTTGATTTATTCTCAAAATAAATGGTGTAATCGAAAGTACTGGTGCCTTTATGGTGGTTACCGGCATTATTGCCTTTCGGTCCTATTTTTTCATTGGGATCGAATGATGCAACTGTTGAAATTGCTTTTTTAGTGGCGAATAAGTTGCTAATCCAATCCTTGCAGTCAGATGCGTTGTCAATAAATTCAAAGATGGTCTTGCCAGTTATATATTTACCCACCAATTTATCAACAGCATTGTAAAGGATTGAACCATTTATTTCATCTTGCTTTTTTGGCTTAAGTTTCGCAATCAATCTTGACCGTGGACCCGCACCTGATGCGTTTCTTCCTATAGTTCTTTTTATTGCTTTATGGAAAGATCCGAATCCTTTGTGTGCTCTGTAAGTAGTCAACTTAAAACAATTGTATGCAAAGTCTACAAGTATCGGAGCGACAGCAACCGTATAGCTTTTGTCGTAATTTCTGTTTGGATCGCTAAAATCATAACCTTGTTTCCCATGATATTCCCGAACCTCATAGCCCGCGGCCGTTTTCTTCCATTCTACGTCGTAATCAGAAACAAGGTTGTTGACATAGAAATAAAGTTCCGTTCCCGCATCGAAGCTGCTTTCAATACATCCCTTCAATGTGCTAAGCAGGCTTTCGCGCCCAAGCACATCGTCTATTATTGATAGCAAATTTTTACTTGCTTCAAGGCAACTTAATGCTCCTTTGCTTAGTGGTGATCCATAGAGCGGGCTACTGATCCAGGCATGTAGTGATCCGGAATTATTAAGGGTAATTTTAGCCTTAAAAGACACTTTTCCATATGCCGGCACGTTACGAACCACTAATCCCAATACATCGGATTTTTCAGGAAGTCCAAACAATGAATCTATGGTGAAATACATTGCTGAATCCGTTGCCAGCGCCTCCAGATTTTTACGTGCTACAATTTCAAAATTTTCTGGAACTAAGTCTGAACCGTGAGGTAGTGCAATCCATAATATTGCCCCTTTCGCATCAATATTGCTTCCGTTGGCAACGTCGAAAGTATAACTCTGCGGAATACCCGTCCTTATCACATCCCTGCCTGTAATCGCGGTGGTTAGTGCTAATGGTTTGGTCGCTTCTACAGTAAATATTTTAGTCAAAACTTGTTGATTACTGCCCGACTTTACAGTTAAGTCGTAAATCCCTTGTGCAGCATTGTATAAGTCAAATGTTACTTGTAATGAGGTCCCGTCCTGGTTAGGTAAAATGTTGTAACCTTTTATACGAGCCGCACCAATTGATAAAGAAACCTCATGCTGCCTTGTAAATCCTGCCCCAGCAATGTTAATCGTAACCGAACCCGTATTGCCCCCCCGTTGAGGGCTAATGTTTTTCAGGTCTACTATATTTATTTGTTTGGTGATGCTGTTTTGTATTCCACAGTTTCCATATGCAATAAGTCTAACGTTGAATTCGCCAACCTTGGAGAAAGTATAGGATGGATTGGAAACTGTAGACGACTGAAAGCGATCCATGCTCCAGCTGTAGGATATTCCATTGGTAGATTTATTCTCGAAGCTTGCAGTCCGGCCGTTTACCACAAAATCAAAGTCCGCTTTAACCGCCGCAGGCTCCCCGTTAACCGTATTTAACTTTAAAAGCTGATTGCTTCCAGTATTTCCCTGGTAATCATCGAAGTCCCCGGCGATCAATAATTGACCTCCCGGGAGTGTCAGTAGCACGTAGATCTTACCATTCCAATAATCATTGGTAGCACAGGTGTTAAAGGCACTGTGACTGCTGCCGTTTGTATTGATGCTGATTAATCCATGAGCAGTTTTTTCATTGTAACTGTAAAATGTGCCGCATACCAGTAATTTTCCATCCGTTTGCAGTTCCATGTCTGCCACCACGTAATTAACGCCTCCGCCAAGTCCTCCACCTCTGGCGGCGGCAAAACCAGAACCTGTGATAAAACTATTGTCAACAGTACCATCAGATAGCAGGCGGACCAGCCCCTGGTGTTCTGTATTGTTGTAAGTATTAAAATCCCCGCCAATCACAATTTTTTTGTCGGGCAAAACCAGGATTTTTGTAACCGTAGTCAGATTTGAAGTACTTAATTTAAATGTGGGATCTAATGTTCCATCAGCATTTAAGCGTATGGGAACGTGGTTTCCGTAAGTGCGGGCATTATAAATCTGTCCGCCAACAAGAATTTTACCATCTGGTTGCAGCGCAATCGTTTCAACCTCACCAACATAATCTGCAGTAGGCTTAAAAGTAGGGTCGACCGTGCCGTCTGAATTAATCCGGGCAATTAAATGAACAGATAGGTCATTGTACCTGGTGATGTCTCCAGCAATAAGCGTTTGTCCATTAGGTAATGGGACCATTTCCTGGATATAGTCGTCTGAACCATTAAGACCTTTTGCTGATTTAAAATTTGGGTCAGGCGCTCCATTAGGCTTTAGTCTGATCAGGTTTGAGGCGGCAGTACCGTTATACTTTTGGAAGCGTCCACCCACCAAAATATTTCCGTCTGTCAAGACCTTAACTGAAACAATGAGTCCATTTTCTACATCACCACTAATGAAACTTAAATCTCTAGAACCATCTGCTTTTAATTTAATCAATTCATATTGCACATTGCTGATGCCAGGTTTGATTTTTCCGGCTACAATTATGCTTCCGTCAGCATTGGCAGCCACATCATATACCAAATCATTAGTAGTAAATCCGGGTTTAAATGAATTGTCAATTAATTGGGCGTATGAATTTAAAAAGGGAAAGCATAATATCATTAAAGGCCACAAGAGCCTGGAGCGTAGCGTTTTCATTGAGCAAGAATTAGATAAAGCAAAAATAAGACTTTAAGTTAATTTCCGTCTACCCATAAGTAGGGATTTTGTGTCACACACTTCTGGTAAATAAACTGGCAGCAACTTAGAGTTGATTTGCAATATCTCTGAAAAAGTTCCACTTATTGTACACGCCATACCCTTTGCTTAATTTAACGATAACAATCTTCTTTCCGGGATTTACATAGATGTACTGATTGATGCCTCAGTTGATTGCTTTACCCAATCTCGAGGAATAATTTGCCGGTCGGCAAACCTACCTTCATGCAGATATAAGTTGCCAAACTTGGCGAAATCGCGCGCGGGTGCACTTAAACAGCAAGCCATTTTTTCCATACCGTTCTTACGGTCTTTGTTCCAGCCTGCACTGCTTTCCATACCTAATGGGGTCCATATCTTCTCTTGCAGATACTGAGTGATGGATTTCCCTTTTAAAGTCCTCCACCTTGATCCTCCCGGAATTTAATCCCGGAAGTCATTTGCAAAAGATGCTTAATGGTTACCTTATCGAAATTATTCCTTCTCATTTCCGGCAGGTAATCGGTGATGGGGTCATTGATAGACTTAATCAGTCCATCGCTTATGGCGGAACCAACCAATGCTGAGGTAAAGGACTTAGATACGGAAAACGACAGTACCGCAGAGTCTTTATCAACGCCATCAAAGTAGTTTTCATAAATCAAGGTATCGTTTCTAATGATTACCATAGCAACCGTATTTCTCTGCTTCAGGTAGTTTTCAAAAGATCCACTTCCAGGATTTGAAAACTTTGAAGGGTCGATCTTAACCGCTGAATTTGAAACTGGAAAATAATATGGATTGGCTGATGCCGTCAGATTATCAGCAGGGAACTTCTGATTGTCATCAATCCCTGGTTGACCATTTTTAATGGTTTTATAGAATGTGCAGGAAAGTGTCGTTAATGAGAGGAGTATAAATAAGTAGCTTGACTTCATTTAGATTCGTAAGTTGATGTTAAATATAGAGAAAATGAGGAAATTTCAATCGCTTGGCTCTAAGAAGAGGTCGGGATGAAATGTTGGTTAGAAATAATTATGAATTAATGTAAATTAGTGCATCATTGATAAAAAGCTTCAATTGTGAAAGATATCCAATTAGTATTGACCAGCCCCTGTTCCGAGCAATGGGATGACATGCAGCAATCAGGTGCCGGGCGCTATTGTGACAGTTGTGAAAAAAGTATTGTAGATCTCAGTACCAAATCTGATGCGGAACTGATTCGGTTTTTCAAAAATAAAGCTGATCATGTCTGTGGACGGCTGCTTCCAGGCCAGCTGAACCGAAAGCTTGTACTGCCTTCTGAAAAGATGAATTGGCATTGGATGATGCCACTGGCCGTAGGCACCATGGTAGTTGCCCCGGCACAAGCACAAAAACTGAGTCCGGCATTGGTATATAGCGATCAAACAGCAGCTTTACTTCCGGCTTCCGTCGAACAAGGCATTAACAAACAAGTATTAAGAAACACCGTTAGCGGGAGGGTAGTGGACAATGATACCGGCAAACCTTTGAAAGGCGTTAGTATTAAACAAAAAGGTTTTGAGAACGTGTTGGCCAAAACTGACAGCACTGGTACATTTATGGTGAACATCACAGAAGAGCATAAGGCTACTCCTTTTATCTTTGAATTTACCGGCTATTCAGCGGTGGAGATGTCCTTGACTGATGGTATGGTGGTAAAGCTGTCCATTGCCCGTTTCATGTTAGGTGGAATAACAACGGTATCTTTAACATACAATCCGCTATATATGGTTTTTGCTGGTAAGGAGAGTTGCACAATTGACGCGTCCAGATTCTCACTAATACAGCCTGAATGGATAGAGAAAATAGAAGTATTGAAAGACGCAAAAGCAACTGCACTTTACGGGTCTAAGGCCGCCCATGGAGCCGTCATCATTAAGATCAAAAAAGCCTACGCAAAGCATATCGATTTCTCAGGGAAAAAGTAGTTGCTAAGCTTACAAAATTAACTTGATAGTTTTTCATTTCCAAAGCCGAGAATCTTATCCATCCCTGGTCGACGAGCAGACCACCTGATTTGTTAAAAGCAGATGACATGATGCTAAGATGAACTAACATTGTTTGTCATTAAGCCAATTATTTCTATCACTTCACATTCAGCCACACGTCGACTACCCTCCATGAAACAGCCTTTTAAACCAAGTTTTATTTTGTTCGAATGATAAACTCTTCTTTCAGCAGCAATTATCCACATTTGCGCAATTCCTGAAGAAGCCACTGAGTTTTGATCATCCAAAATCAGGTTCCCATTTTCATCTAAAAACTCTGGCCAAATCATAAAAAGCTGATTAGTGCCATTGTGTTCAGGGTGAGCATACCAAAAGTCAGAGCGATACCCTTGATGTGGGACGCTTTGTCTTCCTCCTTCAAGGGCTGTATAGAATCGATAGGAGACCTTAAAATCAGCTGGATGATTAAGTCTGTTTTCGTAAGGTTGATGCATAGACTACTGGTTCTCTTTCAAAGGTAAGATTATCGAATCATTGATCGTATATGATTTCCAGGCTTAATGATTTCTCTGCATGTAGATTTCAGTTGTTTTTTCAGAAAGGCTCTTGCCATGGGATACCCCGCGCATACCTGCCTTATTATAAAACAAGCCGACTAATTAATTTAAGTTCTAACTTAGTGTGATGCAAAATCCACTGAGTTATATTATCGAATTCTTCTGCTATAAGGACATGACCTTGGAAATACAATAAATAATATAGATTAAATGATGAAACTTGAAAAGTATACCTGCACGTACTGCGGTCAGCAACATGAAGATTGGCCGGCTTTAGGTTATTCGTCCCCAGTTTTTTATGATGAATTGCCACCGGAACTCAAGGAAAAGTGTGAATTAGATTCGGATTTCTGCGTGATGAGCTTGAATGAACAAACCGATTACTTTATTCGCTGTACCCTGACACAAAAAGTAAATGACCACTGTGACGATCTGGAGTATGGTGTCTGGGTGTCACTAAGTGAAGCCAGCTTCACCAATTATTCCGATAATTATAACAATGAAAATCACGAGGTCCGTTATTTTGGCTGGCTATCCAGTAACTTACAAGGCTATAAAGACACGCTCGGCATTCCTACAGATGTCAATACCCGAACGGGTGGCTTAAGACCAGAAGTCGTTCCACATGAAGATCATGACCACCCCTTCGTAAGAGACTATTACAATGGAATTTCAAAAGAAGAAGCTGAAAGAAGGATTAATGAAATGATTAGTAGTGTCCGTAATCGTTAAATTATTAGGTATTAGTATATGTCTGTAACCACATCCATCAAAACTCTTCTGCTATTTTTTATTGTTTCTTTTCAATTCTTATCAGCTCATGCGCAATCTAATTTTAATATTGAAGGTCGGGTAGTGAACGAAAATGGAGAGGTGTTAAGATCAGCAACAGTGTTTATTAATGGGTCTCAAAAGATAACAGTAACAAATGATGAGGGTAAATTCAAATTTGAACAGTTAGCAATAGGAACATTTCCCTTAGTAGTCAAAATGTTAGGTTACGTTTCTTCTGTTCAAGAGGTACAGTTGGTTAATAAAGATGTATTACTTGAAGTGGTCTTGCAAGAAAAAAGTTTCGATCTGAATGAAATCGTGATTAGAACAAATAATGACAGGGACAAACATTACCAACTGTTTAAAAAGAGTTTTTTGGGAATATCAAAAAACGCTAAAAATTGCACAATACTCAATGATAGCATCATCAACTTTGACTTTAGTAAAAAAGAAGGGGTACTCAAAGCTTCAACCGATGATTTCCTAATTATAGAAAACAGGGCTCTAGGATATCGAATTAAGTACCTGCTTGAAAAGTTTCAATTTAGCATAGCAACAGCTACCACGCTGTACGATGGTCAGGCTGTTTTTGAAGAGCTGAACGGTACTGAAAAAGAAAAATTGGAATGGCAAGAAAGTCGGAAAAAAGTCTATTACGGGTCTTTCATGCATTTCTTACGCTCAGTTTACCAAAATAAAGTGCTTAAAGAGGGCTTTTTAACGCATCATGTATTCTCATCAAAATTCTATGAGGCCATGCAAGCGACCCAGCTCAGTATTGATCCAAGACCGGTAGCATTTGATACCCTTGTTAATATTGTTGATTCCGCATTTGTATCCTTAAAATTTAGTAGTGGGCTTTACGTAACTTACGATCCCCGGAAAGCTGCTAAAATCAAATCAGATACAAACACGGAAGCTGAGTATGTTTTTTTGAATTATGGAGGCACTTTACTTCAGCTCTATTTAAAAGATGCATTAATTGATGAAAAAGGAAGTCTCGGCCATTATAATACCTTTTTCATTGAAGGCTTTTGGGGAGAGAAGAGGCTCGGTGATCGGTTGCCTTTTGAATATAATCCGCCTCATGATTAGATTTGTAATGAGATAGGGCTTTGAGTGTCTTGTGGCATCAATCTTTACCAAACAACCTGCTTAAAAACCCGCGTTTTATTTTTTTCTCAATAATCCAAATGGGCTTGTCCTCCACACGAATAATTTTAACATCCGGGCCAAACTTTCCCCAGGCAAATCCAGTGCCTATCGGCAGATTTGTTAAATCAGCAACTACAAATGCTTCCGGTAATTGCATTTTTATGGCCTTTGGAAATGAGTAGTCCTTTTCGTTCTGCTCCATTATGCCATCCTTTTCCCGCCAGATATTCATGACGGTTTTTTCATGGACCTTATCCAAGTGAGAATCTTTCAGCTTTAAGCCAAACTCATTGACATGGCCAATGAAATCAGCCAGGTTTTCTGAATGTTTAACCAAGACTGCAGGGTCGTGACACATGTAATAGACCTCTTTCCAGTTGCCAGCAGGATCAACATCCAGAATCCAGAAGTTTCCAAATCCGTCGCTGGCCAGGGGTACTGAGTGCGGGAACATTTCTTCAAAACCGAATTGACCGTAACTGTCAAATCTGAATTCTTCAAACACACCAAATTCAAATCCCCGGGCGAACATTAGGAGTTCAACGATTTCCACCGGTAAATGTCCATTTGGAAGTAGGCTTCTGTATTCTTCGATTTCAGCATCAGTCAATCCATCCAGTAGTTGGGCTTTATAGGCCACTCCATCTTCCGAACGGTATTCGGTGTCGAGTATTGATTTTAACTTTTCTAAGGGCGTCATTGGTTTATTTTGCAGGTAAATTACGTAATGTCTGCTAAAAAGCATAAAATTTCCCCGTTCTAAATATGGTCTGATGGAAATAGATATATTTATTAAAAAAACCAAACTGACATGAAACTCTTAATTACGCTTCTTTTCTCACTTTGCGCTTCAATTGCTTTTTCTCAATCCCTTGAGGGGAAAATAGTTTATAAAAACACTTATAAAAGTAAAACACCTAACGCTACCGATGCGCAATGGAACGCCATGATGGGTACTGTTCAGAATTATTATATAAAAGGAGGCAATTATAAATCTGTAATGGATGGCAAATTGATCCAATGGCAAATATATAGGGCTGCGGAAAATAAAATGTATAACAAAATATCGCACTACTCTGAGGCAACAGCTAACGACGCTTCAGTCAATGACGATAAAGTCATTAGTTCGAAAGTGGAGCGCAATGCAGCTGTTATATTGGGCTACAAGTGTGATAAACTAACTTTGAACTGCACAAGTGGGGTACAGATTTACTTTTTTGCGCCTAAGCTATTTATAGACAAGAAGCTTTATAGTAAACATGCTTATGGCAATTATTATGCGTATTTGTCTGTCGCCAATGCAGCAGCATTAAAGATAATGATAGATGCGCCAACTTTTCATATGGAAGGGATTGCCACCAGCGTAAGTCGGGAAAAGGTTAGTGATGATATTTTTAAGGTGAAATGATCAGCTTGTGCCAAAGTCAGTAAAATAAGTAGACAGGCTTTTCATATATTTATTCATGGCCAAATACCTGCTTCAATTTGCGCAGACAACTCGTGGAGCTTCTCAATACATCTACAAAGCCATTTTATTGGCAACCTTAATGTGTCTGGTTGGATGCACAAGTGACCTTTGTTCAAATCAAGTAATAAAGGAAAAGATAAACAGCAGCAAAAACTACAAGCTCATCTATTTCGATCGGGATTGTGGCGCGACCACAGGAAATTCCAATCAATTATCTGTAATTCCAATTGATGAGGAACTGGATGATAATCATGGCAATATCTTTATATCTGAGTCTAATTCAGGAAGTAATTCTGAGATAGATAGGGAGATTGTTTTTGAATGGCTGAACGATTCCAGTATCTCGGTTAAATACGCAAAGGATCTGAAGATTTTTAAGAAGGAGAATAAAGTTGGCCCCATCAATATTGTTTACGAAAATATAGAGGTACCTCAGAGCAATCAAATAAATGGCGAGGATATAAGATCTCAAGTGCTAACAAAAAATAAGATAGGTCACAAATACATTTTTAAGATGGAAGACGAGACGACAACTCAATTGAAATATTTGGGTATCCTTCGCACAACGAAAGGTGCTCAATATAAAATCATGAACTCTGTTTGGAGATGGGGTTTAAATGGAAATAGGGCTACATCGCGCATTCTGGTTTTTAGTGCCGGCAATCAATACCTTGGCAACTTTCCCATTACTATAATTGATGATCTTCCAACTTCCATACGGAATAACAGTCTTGAATTTACAAATAAAATCAGTATTGATTGCGATCCTGAAACCGTGACTTCTTTAAGTTTCAATAATGGAATACCAAAAGAGTTTTTTCGTAAATGCAAAGGAAATAGCGGCGATGTTTACATTTTCGAACCAGAGTAGGACGTATAATTTTCAATTATACTTGATTCCAAATGGAAATCGTAGTGATCGTAAAAAATAGAAAGCCATATTGAATAAGTTGCCAGTAATTTATACTGTCTCCAGGATAAAACCTTGATTTTACATAAAAAATGTTCAAATTAGTAATATCAACGCTAACAACTATGCACTTCAAAAAATCTATCTTCTTTTGTTTAATGGCCAGCTTGCTGGTATCCGGATTGGTGAGTTCCTGCAAGAAAAAAGACAGTACGCCTGACCCGGAGCAGACGCTGGATCAGCCTAAAGGAAAACTCAAATCCTTTAAGGAAGGCAGCGGCATTGAGTCGGTATATGTCTACAAAAAAGATGGACAAGTGGACTACAAGTCGGTTTTCAGTTTCGGTTCTTTAATCGGCAAGATCCAGTATGTTTTTGTTGGTGGTAAACTTCAAAGGTCGGAGTATACCAATTTGCAGGCCGATGGTAGTATGAAATTGGTTTTTAATTTTGTTTATGAGTACCAGCGCGAACATTTTATTGGTTTTACTACCGTTCCCGTCATGACTGGTCCTGCTACACCAAGACTGACCAGCGGAAAGTATACCTACGATGGCTCAGGAAAACTTTCAACTTATGCGCTTTGGTCGCCCGTAGACGATCCGGTTTATGTTCAGGAGTACCCGATTTGGCAGAGTACTTTTGATGCGAAGGGAAATATCGTCCAGATGGTGCAGACTAATTATGACAAGAATGGCAAGGCACTGGGCACTTCTAAAACTAAATATGAGTATGATGATAAACCCAATCCCTGGTATCTGCTAGGGGAGCCTGAAAATCCTCTGGTGCATTTTTCAGTGAATAATATAGTTAAAATGACCTATGAAGGTCCTGCCGGAGCAACCTTCATGGAGCAATATACTTATGAGTACAATGCCGAGGGCAAACCTTCCAAAAAATATAAGACTTTTCATAACGTAACCTCATTGGTCAATGAATTCAGCTATTATTAGATGAAAACATATTTTCTGTTACTTTTTACCATCCTGTATTTTTTTCAACCCGCTTACACTCAAAAGAAGCGTACCCAAAGTTTAAGTGCCAGATCGATCAGGGAGGTTGCGCTAAAGCACCGGCAGATCTCGCCCAATTCCTGTATCCCCATGTCGATTGAGATGATCCTGATGTTCAACAAAAAGGCGGCGACAGATTACTATCAACTTCAGCGCAACTGGAACAATCGGGCAGACGGCACTTTTAACGACTTTGACAATAAGGTTATTGCTGGCCTTAAGTTTCGCCGGCAATTTGCAATGCCCAGGGGAGATAAGTTTCCTTACAGCCAACTGTTTTCTGTAATCGACCGGGAACTAGCTTCAGGACGAAAAGTAGTGATTTCTCTTCCTTCAGGGGACTTGCTTTGGCATATGTATGTCATTGATAGCAAAACTTCAAAAGGAGAATATCTTGCCTACAGCCGCGGGTTTAATCTAGATAAAGTTATGGTGCTAAGCGACGTCAAAAGTAGGGTGTATGGTTGTAAGGGCACGGATATCCTGACCTACAATTGATTGATTGGGATCCTAAAAATATTTAGGTATATTTAGTTGAAAATTAACCAAATCTCATGAAGTATTTTAGCTCCATCGCGCTCGTCTTTCTCGTATTCATTGCACAAGCACAAAACAAAGTTCAGCCTAAAGCTGATGCATCCATACCGAAGGATGTGCAGAAGTGGCTGGCTGAAAACACGGCTTTTAAAAAAGGGAAAGCAAGCCAGAAAGGCTTTTTCAGGGCAGATTCCGTCAAAATCTTTGGCTACATTAAAGGATATGATAATAATGCGAACTATTCCAGTGGTATCATTTACCATTCGAATAACCTCACCGTGGAGGACTTGCCAACCACAGTATCGATATACAAAGACGGTAGATTTGAGTGCGTCCTGGCTGCTCTTCATCCCATATCTTCCAATATACTTTTTAACAATAACAGAATAGCTTTTTATGCCGAACCTGGTACTACAACCGGTATTGTTGTGGGTGATAAGAAGATAGAATACCTGGGTGTAAATAAGGCCATCAATGACCAGTTGGCTGCGATTGATGTGCCCAGTCCTGACAACAATATGTTAACCGAGTACAGGAAAACCCAGAAGCCCGAGGACTTTAAACAAGCTCAGCTTCGAAACTGGGAAAGTGCCAGGAAAAAGACGGACAGTGCGATGCAGGTAAAGCAGACCCCGGAGCGGGTGAGGAAGATGATAGCAAACCAGGTTGATCTGACTTATGCCGTTTACTTGTTTGATTACGTCATGTCGCGGGATTATTACCTGAAAGAAGAACCGGACAATCAGATCTTAAAGTTGCCTATTCCTGAAAACTACTATGATTTCTTAAATAAGATTAATCTGGATGATCAACTGTTGTTGATTTCGGATGACTTTTCGACATTTATCAATCGTTTTGAATTTTCTCCGTTGTTTGATCGGAAGGTTCTTTCTCAAAACCAGAAAGTCAATGATTACCTGAAACTGGATTCGGCTTATCTCAGTAAAAATAAAAAGACAAATTTGGTTTACGACATCGCCAAAGTGCGATCTTTAGCTTCTTATCTTAAGTTTTTCGAATACAAAACACGGAGTTTTGCCCAGGAAAGCAATGCTATATTAACAACCGTGAAGGAACCATTTCTGATGCGCGAGTTGACTCGTGTGTATGAAAAATATAAGCTTGGAAACGTGACTTATGATTTACCCAATACTACAGCCGCCGCTGTATTCAAGAAGATCATCAGCCCGCTAAAAGGGAAGATCTTGATCGTTGATTTTTGGAGTGAACGGTGTGGCCCATGTCGTGCCGGGATAGAGGCCAGTCTGGCGTTGCGAACGAAATACAAAGACAATCCTGATTTTGATTTTATATATGTCACGGACATCGAAAGTACTGGTGCCACATTTTATGAGGATTACACCAAAAAGAACCTGATGTCCAATACACATAGAATTTCGGCTGATGACTATTTGGCACTTAGAGCGTTATTCAAGTTTAACGGAATTCCACGGTATGTACTGGTAACCGCAGAGGGTAAAATACAGGATGATAATTTCGCATCTTATAACATAAAAAGCGAGTTCAGAAAATACTTTCCCGGGAAATTTCCTTTTGATTATTGGAAGTAAAAGTACTTTAAAAGTATCAAGGACATAGTAGATGTCCTTGATAATCCTTATTCGACCGTGATTACCAGGTCAAAATATCCCTGATTGTTCGCTGCGTCGACATCGTTGATGGCAAATTGCAAAACACCGTCGGACGGGGCTACAAAACTTCTCTGACTACCTGCAAGCATCCATGGGCCGGCTGTCTTGACCATTACTGCGCCATGCGGCAACGTAGGGTCTACGCAATAAGACTGAAAACCGCCTACGCCGTCCGGGCCGCCAGTGCCAGCCATCATTCCAAAGTTCACCTGTCCATAGGATGCGACTTTGATCTTCTGTCCGCGGTTGACCATGATGCTGGACATCACCTTGGAACTGATCGTTGCGCCGTATACTTTTTTGGTCCCGGCAGTATAGATCAATTTAATGCCGTTGACTTGTGTCTGAGTGTTTTCACGCCTCGCTTTGTAAGCGCCCATAAAGGACTTGAAAATTCCACCGACGATGTCAGGGCCGTCGTTGGAGGCATATAAGTCGCCAGTCTGCGTGTCGCGGTAAATGGTGTGCTGGTCGCTGAGGTCGATATTGGTCAGGATGTTCATCATGTCGTTCATCCGGGCGTTTTGAGCGGTGTTGTCAGCATCTCCTGCACCATTTAATCTGGCTTGGTTGGCCCAAAATCTGGAAATGATGAGGTCCTTGGGAGTTACTTTGCCTTCAGTGTACATTTGGGCGAGTAGCGGCATACATGGTGCGCCGCCTGCCTGAGCTGACTTCTTTGCCCATTCAAAGGCCTGAGCTTCATTTTTAGCAATACCTTCTGTACCTTCCAGGTAGAGATAAGCCATGGCGGTCATCGACATATTGTCGCCCAGTGCCGAGGCTTCCTTGTAAAGGGCCAGGGCTTTAGGTACGTTGCGGGCTATCCCCGAACGGCCCGCGAGGTAGATACGGGCAAGGTAGTTTAAAGCTACCGCATTTTTCAATCCGGCTGCTTTGGTTGCGTAGGCCACTACTTTTTTAGAATCGGGCTGGTGACCTTCTTCGTTGAGGTCATAAATACGCGCCAGGTACATCATTGCTTCCGGATCACCAAAGGCGTCTCCCTTTTTGTACCAGTCAATGGCCTGGACAAAATCTTTTTCAACTCCATTACCTTGCTGGTAAAAATAACCGATATCGGCAGCAGCTTTTTGCATCCCTTTGTTGAAAGCCAAGAGGAAATAACGGTAACTATCCTCATAGAGGCTGTCACGTCTTAGATATTGACCATAGTCGTACATGGCAGGCAGAAATCCGGCGTCTGCGGCACGTTTGAGAAAGGCACCAGCTACTGTTCTGGACGGATCGCCGGTGAGGCCAAAACCGACAGCATAGAACATGAGGTATTGTGCTTCAGCATCGCCTTTACGTGCATTTTCCAGTATTTCTTTGTATGATTTTTGAGCAAGGCCCAGTGCGGTTTCTTCATCGGCGGTATAACCACCTTTTCCCATAAGCTTAAACACAGCTTTCCACATAGAGGCCTGCTTGCTGCCAGTTTGTGCGAATTGGTCAAGTGGCACAGTGATGTTGCCAAATGGCGCTTTGTCCAGCCCATAGTAAGGTTTCAATATGGCGAGAACTTTTGCTGATGACGCGGCTACGGTGCTGGTTTCAGTAAGGAAAAAAGGTATGGTGGGCAGCGAAACTTTCTTAGTGAACAAAACCACGTTGTTGAAAGACCCAACAATGGTGAAGCGAACGGAATCAACCGGCAGGTTGAAGCCAGAAAGTATGTCGATTTCGGGATTCAGCGATTTTTGTTTGCCCAGAGAAAATGTCCCGTTGTTGCCATCGAGCCCATAAATTTCTGCATTTGGGTCGTCCAGGTGGATGCTTACGTTCAGTTGCTGCAGGTCATATTCGGAATTGTTCCTGACGGAGAAAGATAAAACGCCGCGATCACTGTATTTAATTTTGGGTGTTTTTTCGCTGTTGCTGAATTTGAAGCTGGTTACTTCAATCAGTTCTTTTGCGTAATCGGCAAATTCGGCCGGAAAGTCGTTGGATTTCTTAATGTATTCCCGGGCCGGATTCCCAGAAACCAGTTTTTCGATTTTACCGGTTTTACTGTAGGTGTAGGTCCCGCTTCCAAGTCTGACGTTGAGCGTTGTTTCACCGATGGTGCCAAGATCGGCATAGGTATACACTCCTTTGCTGAAACTGGCAACAGACTGGGCCATAGCACTGGCTTTTTTTTCCATGGCGTTGGTCTTGATGTCGATACGCGTCTTGCTCAGATCATTCCAGTTCACCCGGATGGGCTTGACCTTAATAGTAGTGGATTCCTTAATCTCGGAGATAGACATGTAGCTGCCCCCCGCGGTTTTGATAAGACTTCCGGTGATCTTAAATTTTTTACCATCTGCGGTTTCGCTGGCTTCCCAGGTGCCGGTGAGATCCTGAGCGAAAGCATGACTTACGGATACAGCACAAAAGATGACTGCAGTCATTAATCTGATTGAAGAGAACATAATATTAGACTTAAATTTCAATAATTATCCCGGACCTTTCTGGGTAAACCATTTGTGCCCAATCAAATATAAATAATTACGAACCAGAAAGACAAAAAAATTGCGACTATTTTAACACCCGGGTTGCGTGCTAATCACAATTATTCATGAGGCAATTGTGCCTGTTTTCTGACCATTTTATCCAGAACTTGTATCGCTGTTAGACTCAGAATTATAAATAGTGTCACCTCAATATTGGTGCTGATTTTGGTAAAAACACTTCGAATAAAGCCCTGGTCGACAAACATAATGGACAAGCTAGTCATCAAGAGAAAAACGGTGCCGATAGCAACCAGAAGCGCGGTATATCTGACCGATTCTGCTTTATGTTGTTTGCTGCTGATTTGCCGGACAACTTTGTCTGCTAAATTAAAGTCATCATCTATATGGGTTTCTTGGGCGAGTTCCCGAAACAGGATCTGGTAAACATCCATATCTTCTATGCTAAGTCCTTGGATCAACTCTTCATCTTTGTTTTTCATGATAGTGCTTTTAAATGTTTTGCCAGTTTGTCTTTTAACAATTTTCTTGCCCTGAACAAATAACTTTTTACTGTGCCTTCAGGCAGACCAGTAATCTCACCAACTTCGCTATAAGATAGTTCCTGTAAATGATATAAAGTCAATACTGTCCGGTATGGTATCGGAAGTTTTGCTACCTCTCCTTGTACAAATTGAGCGGTGTTCTTTTGTATTAAAAGGCCTTCGGGATCATCACTGGTCTGATAGCTGTTTTCAAATGCGTCAAGATCAACAACCAGATGTTTTTTGCCTGAAAACTTTTTTACATGATTAAGCGCTGTAGTAAATGCAATTTGCCCTATCCAGGTAGAAAGTTTAGAATTGTACTTAAAGCTGTTCAGATTTTTAAAAACTTTAATAAATACTTCCTGACATAAGTCATCTACATCATTTTGATCCTTAATAATCCTCCTAACCATACCGATTACCAGTGTTTGATGTTGCCTGATCAAAATTTTGAAAGCGTTCAAATCTCCTGCAAGTATTCGCTCAATGGTATCTTTTTCATTTTGCATTCGAAGGGTTAGACAATAAGTCATCTGTAAATGTTGCAAAAAAATAATTGCAACATTCATTTGTATATCCTTGTCTAACCGGATAAATATTAAAAATAATAAAATGGAACAGAATCTCGCCATTGCACTGATGTTTATCGCTTCCGTCATTGCATTTACAATCATCATCATTGCCTTGTTGAATCATCGCTTGAAAAGCAGAATAGTTCGGTTAGGGGTGATGGAGGAAAGCATACTTAAAGAATTGAATAGAATTAATGATGGATTCAAATTAGATCCGCTGAAGTGGGGACTCATTTTTCTTTTTGCTGGTTTGGGCTTAATTGCATTGAACTATATACCTTATGGGGCCGGTTCGCTGCTGCCTTATGGTGTAGAGGCTGTATTTCTCTCATTCGGATTTTTATCCTATTTCTACTTATACCAAAAAGGCAAGTAAAAATGAAAAAATTATTTACCACAGTGTTATTAATAGGTGTTTTAACATCGTTAATGGCACAGCAAGCCAAATTGTCCGAGAAAATTATAGCAAGTGTACATTCCACAACGGAAAATTTGGACCGTACCATTTTCATTCAATTGCCTAATGATTATGGAAAAGTCAATAAGCATTATCCATTAATCGTGTTATTTGACGCACAGGATCGAACTCTTTATGATTGTGCTTCATCGGCTATTGATCGGCTGACATGGACGAATGATATACCAGAAGCTATATTTGTGGGTGTAGTGCAAAATGACAGAAGTAAAGAACTGAATTTTGAAAAAAACGAGACGTCTTCTCTACAGTTTTTGAATTTTATTAAGGATGATCTTCTCAATTATTTAAGTAAAACTTATGCACTGAATGGGTATTATACACTAATAGGTCACTCTCTAGGTGGTCAGTTTGTTACCAACGCAATGTTAACTTACCCTGCAACATTCAAGTCGGTAATTAGTATAAGCGGTGCACTCAATTACCCTAATCAGGATAATGTGGTTAAGTCAAATATACTAAGCAAAATAGAAGATTATGCAGCCACTACACCAGATAGCAGTTTTGCGAAAAATAAATATTATTTTTCTACAGGTGACGGCGGATTCCAGGATAGCGGCTTTAAGTTGGGTGCGTTAAAGGTCGATAGTTCCTTTAAGCAACACAAATCGAAATCCAAGAACTGGCATTTTGACTTTTTGAAAGGATTTAATCACATGACTACTCCGCTGGTAAGTATTCCAACAGGTTTAATATTCATATTTAATGATTGGCATCTTTCTGATAGTTTAGCAATGGATGTACTACTTTTTCATAAAAGCGATCCATTGGCAATGTTACAGACAAAGAAGACCGATATTTTTGGATCTTACGGTATTGATATGGTACTTCCATATCATGTATTTTATCAGTTTGCAGACTATTATTTGTCTCAGGGGAACTTGAAAGGGGCTGAAATCTTGGCCAAACAGATTATAGATCTGTATCCGAATAATGATGAATCGTACAGTTTAATGGCAGAGGTATTAATTAAAAAAAGGGATTTGAAAAATGCGATTAAGTATCTTGAAAAAGCGCAATCCAAATCTTCGGTAGATAAATACGCTGAAAAAATCAAAAAGCTAAAAGAATAAATTTCCGCCATCAACATCCGTTCAGAGACCTTTTAGGTTGGCAGCGTTATTTAATTTATTATCTTTAATTGACCAGATATCATCATTACCGTTATGAAAGCAACGCGCTCCCTTAAATTCATTATTATAATTTTTGTTTTACTGAGTCACATTTCGGCTTTTGGTCAATATAAATCTGGTAGCACAGCGCAGGATTCTTTACAGTTTGAGGTTCAGCAATATGTCTCAGGTACGGATAGCATCATGAAATTAATGCCTGCCAAGCCTGAGGCTGGGTCACTCGTGAAATTTGTTTACACCGGGCAATTTGCCGGAAAGCTGATGCCCAAATTTACCGTTTATTTTGACCGCGGACCGTGGCTTACGCTTAAAACAAATAAGACTGCAAAGGGAATTGAAGGAAGTTTTACCATTCCGGATTCTGTCCTGTCCTTTAATATAAAGCCAGCGAACAACATGCGGGGTACGAATGAATCTTTAATTTATTTGGTTTACGGTGCTGGAAAACCTTTGCCTGGTGCATTGGCTGCTGCTGCGCTTAATTACAAGAGACCAGATTATAACAGTGAGTTGCAGATGGATAAAGCCCGGGTGCTTTACCGTAGGGAATTTAAACTGCATCCGGAACTGCGGGCCAAATACCTGCTGGAATATTTCGGAAGCGGGTCATGGAAACCGGATAGTTTAATTGTCAAAGAAATCCGTAAAACATGGGCTGATTCGCTGCAAATGGCGAAGGATGACCGGTTTCTAACTCAACTGTACAACCTAATCCAAAGGTTTTCCTGGCTTGCGAACAAAGAAGACTTCAAAGCTCAGGTGCTGACTAAATTCCCTGAGGGCGATCTGGCTTTTGGTGAAGCAAGGAATGACCTGGTAAAATCAGGAGCGTTTTTTGAACTGAAGTTGGCCGAAATGGAGATGAAGTTCAGATCTGCCTTTGCATTGAATGCTTTGGATCAGATTTATCGCCAGCAAAGCAGAGTTGAGCTGGACAAGGGCGATTTTGGTAAAGCGGTGGCATACATCGGTAAAATTCGATCCAAATATGTGTTAAAAGAGGCTTATAAAGACGGGGCCAAAAGGTTACTGGCAAAAAAGACACGGCTGGATACGGCTGTTTCGTTTGTCAGCAAGGCACTGAACTTGTATGCTTATGAAATGCAACCCTTTACTAGTACGCCCTATGCGCTGAATGATAAGGGTCTCAAATATGTAAAGTCTTCTCTATTGGTTTTATATGCGCAGGTGCTTCATGCAAAGGGCGACCTGAAGGCAGCCCTTCAAAAAATGGAAGAGGCGAGATTTGCTGAATCATCTGGTGTCGAAACTAACGAATTATACCTGGGCTACCTATTGGAGACTGAAGACCATAAGCGCGCCTTTGCAGTGGCAGACAGTTGCCTGAAAGCAGATATCATATCGGAACAGATTAAAACTGCGCATCGGTCGGCATTCTCCAAATTGGATCCGGATGAGGGGAAGTACGAGCGGTATTATCAAAAACTTGCCGACAGTGTCAATTTAGGCTATCAATTGCCGGATTATAGCAGATTAAATTTGAAGAGCATTGATTTTGCTATGGATGGTATGGATGGAAAGGCTTTCAAGTTATCACAATATAAAGGTAAAACGGTTGTGCTATATTTTTTTAATTCCAAATACAATCAGGCTGCCCAGCTGGCTTGGAGCAATGCGTTCAATAAGGTATATGATGAAATGAAGAACAGGAGCGACATTGTGCTGGTAGGTATTGACCAGACGCCTTCATTTGAAGCCGAAGAGGCGGAAAGAACGCAATCAAGAATGCAGACCGTATCTGAGTTTGTAAAAAAGGAGGATTATCATTTTCCGGTTTTGGTAGATAAATACCATTATGATCCGCGTAACTCTGGACATTGCTACTTTTTAGTTTCGGATACTTATAGTGCTGATTCTACTGGTCAGTTCTATGTCTTAGATAAAAAAGGTTCAGTTAAGTATAAATCATACCCTATATCAAACCGGACAACAGCAGCCAGCTTTATGAGAGAGATCAAGGCTGCATTGAAGTTGGCGCAGAATTGATTAACTTTTAGCCCGCGGGCTGCGTCTAACGGCCACCAAACATAATCTAATAACCTATGCGCATACACAGAAGATCCTGGATCAAACAATTTGGCATGGGAATCGCCGGAATTGGCCTTTCTCCGATCTCTTTGCAGGCTGCAGAACGCCTACAGGAAACAAAAAACGCTTTCATACAAACGGGTGACCCCAATCAGCCTATCATCCTGCGTTCCAATGAAAATCCCTATGGACCGTCTCCATTGGCACGCAAGGCTTTTTCCGACAACCTGACCCAGAGCAACCGCTACCATTGGGAGATAGCCAGTGCGCTGATATCCGACCTGGCTGACAGGCAAAATGTAAAATATGAAAATATCCTGCTCGGTGCAGGTTCTACGGAAATTCTGGACCTCGTATCCAAATTTGCAGCAGCCAGGCCTGGTGGTTATGTAATCGCAGATCCCAGCTACGGCTACTGGACCAGTACTTTGGACCATCTCGGCATGAAGAAGATAAAAGTTCCGCTCGATATTGGCAAGTCGATAGACCTCAAAGCAATGGCCGCTGCCATAGATACTACGACCAGGCTGGTCTATATCTGTAACCCCAACAATCCGACCGGAACACTACTGAAGAAGGAGGCATTGGTTGATTTTGTAACCAGCGTGCCTGCTACTACTACTGTAGTTGTTGATGAAGCCTATTTGGAATATACCGTTGAACACTCGCTAGCCGATTTGGTCAGTAACCATGCTAACCTCGTGATTGTCAAAACTTTTTCCAAAATCTACGGCCTGGCCGGCGCCCGCATTGGCTATGCCATCGCGCATCAGGAAATGATTCAGCAACTCTCCGGGTTACAGTCCAATACCAATAATAGCACAAGCCTGCTTTCCAAAGTAGCTGCCATTGCCTCACTAAAGGATCATCAGTTTGTTTTTGACTGTCAGACACTTAATGAAAAGGCAAGAAGTTATACCGCAATTGAACTGCAAAAATTAAACTGCCGCTGCATCCCTTCTCATACCAATTTCATGTATTTTTCGCTGGCCAATTATCAAAAAGATTTCTTCCAGCTTTTAAAAGACAACGATATACAGGGGACTGCCATCTATGAAGAACAGGGAAAATGGACCAGGATCACCATTGGTACCCTCAAAGAAATGCAGCAGTTCATTGGGGCTTTAAAGTGAGCGTAACGGAGTATCTTGCTTTTGGTTACACATGTCCTTGATTTGGTTATGAAGTAAGAAGTCTTGCTAATGACCTTTGTAGCATATCAATTTTATACTACTATGGAAAATCAAATTGCATTGGTAACCGGCGCCAACCAGGGTGTCGGCAATGAGATCGCTAAAGCGCTGGCTGCAAATGGCTACATCGTATATGTGGGTTCACGTAAACTGGAGAATGGCGAAAAAGCTGCTGCTGAGATCGGCGAAAATGCGAAAGCGATACAGTTGGACGTGACCCAACAGGACACAATTGATGCTGCTGTCGCACGCATATCGCAGGAATATGGCAGATTGGACCTGCTGGTCAACAATGCCGGGATCTCTCACGGGGGTACTGCGCCGAAAAGTCCGGAGGAACTGATGAGTACAGGTCGTGCGGTCAACGTGTCGCTGGATGAGGTGCGTACTGTTTGGGAGACCAACGTTTTCGGTGTCATTGCGGTCACCCAGGCAGCTTTGCCTTTGCTGCGCAAATCAAGTGCAGCGCGCATTGTCAATGTATCCAGCGGTTTGGGCTCCTTAAGCTGGATTTCTGATCCGGAATGCTGGGCGCGCGATCATTTCGGTATTGTTTATGCGGCTTCTAAAACTGCACTGAATGCGGTGACAGTAGCGTTTGCCCTCGAACTGGAAAAAGAAAACATCAAAGTGAATGCAACAAGTCCCGGCTATACGGCCACTGCCTTAAATAATTTTGCAGGTACAGATAGTTTGGAAGTCGGCTCGCGGGAACCTGTGCGCGTTGCACTCGAAACGGACGGCCCAACTGGTGGCTTTACCGGACCTGAAGGTTCGCTGCCCTGGTAATCGGGCTGAGCACCTTAATTATGACCGGCAGCTGAACAAGGCTGCGGTCGTAATTTGTTATTTTACGTTGGCAAACAATCAATTTAAACAGATGAAAAACGATACGCCCAAAATGGCCAAACTGGAATCCGTCAGCCAGATCCACCGCATGCTGGACCTTCCCGGGCCGCTTCATCCGCTTATCACCTTGTTCGATACCAAAGATGATCGGATTAACCTGAGCAGGTTGCCGGTCAGCTATGTAACCACGCTGTATAAGATCTCTTTCATCAAAAAATTGGGTGGTAAATTCAGGTACGGACAGGGATACTACGATTTCGACGAAGGAAGCATGATCTTCACGGCACCCAACCAGGTGGTCGGCAGTACGGCAATTTACAAGGGCAATGAGGGCTATTCGCTGATCTTTCATCAGGATTTCCTGCAAGGTTTTCCGCTTGCGGCCAAGATCAAAGAATATGGTTTCTTTGCGTATTCGTCCAACGAGGCGCTGCACCTCTCGGAACAGGAGCGTTCAACCATAGCTGCTATTTTTGCCATCATTGAGGAAGAACTGAACAGCCGCATCGACGATTTTAGTCAGGAGGTGGTCATTGCCCAGATCGAGTTGTTGCTGACTTATGCCAAACGCTTTTACAAGCGCCAGTTTCTGACCCGGCAATCGGCCAGTAGCGATCTGCTGCCGCAGTTTGAGGAAGTATTGAATCGCTATTTTAAAGAAGAGAAGCCGGTCGACCATGGTCTGCCTACGGTTCAGCACCTGGCCGGGCAACTGAACTACACGCCGGATTATTTAAGTGACATGTTGCGGTCGCTGACCGGGCTCAATGCCCAGCACCACATCCATGAAAAGCTAATCGAAAATTCCAAAGCCTTGCTGTCGACAACCACGCTGACCATCAGCGAAGTGGCCTATCAACTGGGTTTTGAGCATCCGCAGTCATTCAGCCGTTTGTTCAAAATGAAGACGCAGACATCACCTGCTCAGTTCAGAGCCTCTTTTAATTAGTATCGTAATGGAATGTAGAGCGAAGAACGCATATTTTGGATCTTAAATCACTCTTTTGCCTTTATAAACCATTTCTCTTCCGCCCTCAACGGTATTGGTCTGCTTAACGGTGATGCCATCAGCAGCAAATTCACATATGAATTTCTCCGTATGCGGGCTTTCAACATACCTGAGGGTTAGTGCCAAACGATGGTCATCGAGCCAGGTATAACTGCCTGCTACCTTTGCCGGAACCAGCATGGTACGGATCTCTTTTGCCCGCGCAGTTAGTGAAGGACCGGGCTTATTGGTTAATCCTGAAAGCCAGTTGCCCGCACCGAAACTCAGGCTATAATTCGCCGTGTCACCGGTAAGGCTAAGGTGGCAATTGCCATTACCGCTAAATTTAAAAGCGATGCTGCTGAATTTAGAATTATCGCTGCTCAACGTATAAGATTTTCCATTGATCTCGGACGCAAACGCGCTCGTTTGTTTGGTAAGCGGGGCTAAGGCCAGTTCTTTTAAGGTTTTTTGCAATTCCGTTACAGCAAGTTTGTTTTCCGGCAATTTATCCTGATGCATTGCGGGTAATAAATACTTCCATACCAGATCAATCTCTCCCTGCATGTCAGAAGTTTCAGCAGTAATCGCAATCACCGCATCCTGGTCGGGCATCACGATCATGTATTGTCCAAAAGCCCCGTCACCCCGATAGGCGTTGTTTTTGGATCGCCACATCTGGTAAGCGTAACCCTGTTCCCAGTCACTTGCCGCCCGCTTTTCCAGGGGCATGTCCGGATGCTGGATTATTTTTACAGAACTGGCTTCTTCGGCCCATCCCAATGGCAAGATCTGTTTGCCCTTCCACTTGCCTTTTTGCAGAAACAGCTGTGCAAACTTGGCCATATCTTCCGTTTTAACACGTAAGCCCCAGCCACCGGTGCTGATGCCTTTCAGGTCAGTTTCCCAATCCGTATTTTTGATGCCGAGCGGTTTGAACAATCTTGGGGTCAGGTATTGATGTACGGTCTGACCGGTTACTTTTTGAATGATGGCCGAAAGCATATAGGTTCCCAGTGAATTGTACAAAAACACGGTACCAGGTTTGTGAACGATGGGTGCTGCTAAAAAACTTTTTACCCAATTGGTATCGGCAGATACGTAACCTGGCTCCGGATCCTGACCGTCGGACATGATCAGCGCATCTCTAACAGTCAATTGGGCCAGATTAGGACTGATCGTTGCCGGTACCTGATCCGGAAAGAAAGAGATCACTTTGCTGTCCAATGCCAGTTTCTTTTCACTAATAGCAAAACCAACGGCAGTGGCAGTGAAGCTTTTACTGCAGGAGTATAGCGAATGCCTGAGCTCCGGGCCATAGGGATTCCACCAGCCGTCTGCAACTACTTTACCGTGGCGCAGCAGCATAAAGCTATGGAACTCTGTCTTGCTGGTACGGGTGGCATTTACGAAATCCAGAATGCCTTTGGAATCAACGCCTTCTTTTTCCGGAATGCTATGTGGTAAGTGCTGGGTGTGTGCTGGTAAATGAAAAATTACCTGTAACAGCAGAACAAGGGAGAGAGTACGAATATTAAGATGCATATTTTTTGATTTGGCTGCAAAGTTTTATCAGCCTTGAAGTTAGCGAATTCTTTATTAATTTTATGCGCTAAAACAATACCTTAGCGCTATATTAGTTCAACTCGTCACGTTTGAGCTGAACCTGAATTTATGCTCAAGTCTTTAATCTTTTTTTGCACAGTTGTCATTTTCTTCACGTATGTTAACATAGCATACGGGCAAAACCAGACCGTAACTGGCGGACAAACTACCACGCCCATTACTTTCCCGGCAGAATGTATATTCAATTGGACGAATGACAATCCATCCATAGGACTTGCGGCGAGTGGCACAGGAAATATAGCGTCGTTTCGACCCATCAATAATGGCAGTGCTCCGGTTACAGCAACGATTACCGCTGTTCCTCAGGTTGCCACGTCATTTGCTTATATCACCGACGATCGCGGGCAAATGTCAGTTATTAACTTAGCTACCAATACGATTGTAGCCAGGGTACCAGTCGGTCTCTCCTCAATAGGTGTCGCAGTCAATAACACTAACAACTGCGTATATGTAGCCAATCAGCAATCACACAGCGTTTCGGTGATCAACAGTTTAACGAATACCCTTGTTACTACGATTGATTTTGGCACCGGTCAACCATCGGGTATGGCATTGAGCCCGGATGGCAGTAAGTTATATGTCACAGATTATAGTCAATATGTGAATCTTTTAAGGGTCATCAACACGGCGGACAACAGCGTAGCCACTCCCATACCCATAGGTGAAAATTCATGGGGTGTAGTGGTTAGTCCTGACGGACGATTTGTCTATACAGTAAGTGCTGCCGATGAAACAGTGACAGTTATTGATGCACAGACCAATAGGGTGGCGACGACAATACCGGTGGGGCGAGCGCCATTTAGCATTTGCGTCAGTTCAGATGGCAAATATTTGTATGTTTCAAATTACGGATCCAACACGGTATCGGTTGTAAACACGCAAACCATTAAGGTTGTTGCCACTATTGATGCAGGCGAAGGTCCGTATGATATGGTGCTAAGTCCGGATGGCAGCAGGCTGTATGTGTGCAACAGTAAGGCAAATACAGTTACTGTAATCAACACTGCTGACCATAGTATAGTTACCACCATCAATACGGGTGTAAACCCTTCGGGACTTTGTTTCTCAGCTGATGGCAGCAAGCTTTATCTGATTACCCTGCATTTGGGAGATGATAATTTGTCGGTTATCAATACGGCTACGAATACCATCTCTGTTGTTAACCTCTCCATACCTCCATCTCACACCTATGGCAAGTTTATTTCTGCTCCTTCCGCTTGTCCAGCAACGCCAATTACCAATACCATTACCGTTAATCCGACGCCCGCACAACTGGTGATCCCAAATACATTTAGTCCCAATGGTGATGGGATCAATGATACCTGGGGGATAAAATATATGGCATCCTATGCTGGCGGAACCATTCACATCTTCAATCGCTGGGGAATGAAAGTCTTTTCATCACTTGGGTATAATGGTCAGTGGGACGGCAGGTACAATGGTGAAGATGCGCCTGCCGGCGCCTATTATTATGTGATCGATCCTAAAAATCAGACTAAGCCCGAAACTGGCTGGGTTACGTTATTAAGGTAGTTTACTGATCTGCTATCAGCCGCTTGATAATGGCGCCCGAAGCGGCTTCAGAAAAATCCAGTCCGGAATAGTCCGGGTTAAACCCGCCGATGTAGGGAACAGCCATCAGGTAAATCCGGTCATTGAATGCACCATAGGGATCAATTACCTGGAAATGGTCATTGATGGCGATTCCTGACACTTTTAAATAATAGTTGCCCTGCGCTGTGCGGGTTACCGGCTTTCCTTGTGCTAGTGCTTTTTCTGCCTCCTCTATGGAGCGGAACCTGAGCTTTGCTGGGCTAACCGTCTCGTTTTCTACTAAAGATTTGAAAGGGAAATCTTCATAGGCGAGGTGCGGCTGGCCAACGCAGTCTACATAGGTCTGATAATGCACCGACACATCCTGCTGCTCCTCGTCCTGGAAGTGATATATAGCGCCGCCTTCCGGATTTGGCTCTACCCGGCTTTGTTCTCCTACGGGTATCAGGTCCAGTACGCCTGCCTGGTGTAAGGCCAGCATCTCTTCACTGGAACTTTGGGGAATATAGGCAATGACTATGGAGATCAGTGGACTGAGCGACTTTTGTAGGCGTTGCATGTCTTCGGCGGATAAATATTTGGCCGGGTAGTTCAGCGCAAAACTCAGCACACCCAACATCTCTTTCCAATAGACCGATTTACGTCTCTGGATGGATTTTTCCGCTTCGGCATATTCCGCCTTCAGCAGTTGGAAAGGATCCAGTTTTTCCCGAAGTTCCATCATGGCCTCTACGAATTGCTCCAGGTTCAGGTCTTTAATTTTTTCGTAAAACTCTGTTTCTTTGTCTTTAATGGGCAATTTGAAATCACGCTCAAATACATAATCCAGGGATAGAAAGCCTTCATTGCTGTCGATATGTGCTTTGATTTCTGACTCGGTAAGCAGGGCGTCATTGCCCAAATGCGAATCTTCCAGGTGAAAGCGTACCGCAGGGAGCATGCCGTTGCGGGTGTGGAGGACCATTTTAAAGTTTTGGCTTTGGTCTTTCAGTCGATAGCTGAGCCGGCCTTTATTGTCTTTTTCAAAGTATCCATTGTGCCTGGACAAGGTCCTGATGGCGTCTACGGCTGTGAGTGATGATCCTTTGATGGCTACCGGATGGTCAAGCTCCAAAGCAAGTTTTGCTGGTGGATAGGGTGCGTCAAAAAAGCCCTTGACTTGCCCTTCATGTCTGCGTGGCCAGTTGTGTCCCGTACAAATGATAACGTGATCGAACTCATACTTATCTTGACCGTTGATTTCTACAGTCACGTTTTGCCTGCCGGGGTGGTCGATGACGTCAGTGACACTACTGTTGTAATGCACCTGCAGTTCAACGCCTTTTTCCTTTGCCTGGCGCTGCAGCAGACTGAACTGATCGGCCAGGTATTGGCCGAACAGCAGCCTGGGCAATACTTTATATTCATTAAACCGGCTCGGGTCGATGTGAAACTTATTGAGGGTATCTTTTGGTACGGTGTTGATCCAATCCGCAAGGGCAGTGACCAGTTCAGGAATCTCATTACTGGAGACATTTGTGATGTGTTCGTCATTAGCGCCTTCGGCGCTATATGGCATGCCTTCCCCCAATTTCTTTTTTCGCTCAAAGATCTGTATCTCCAGGCCCGTTAGTCCGGATTCTACCAATCTTTTAAACATGAAGAGGGCGCTTGGCCCTCCGCCCAATAAGGCGATTCGTTTGTAGTTGTCCACGATAGTATAGCTGTTTTTGAAAGACCGATGTTCCAACAATTTCTGCTGGTAAATGTTTTCGGAATTTGTTCGCTACGCTATCTTTATTATCTACGGTTAAATTACTTTGCCTTCACGCTCTGCTTTGGCGTTAAGTCCGCCGCCAATGGCCAGGCCTACACCGAGTCCGATAGCTATTCCTAATGCTAGATTTTTCATCACGACACCAAATGACACGCCAATTGCTATTCCTATTGACATCCATATGCCCGTGTAGTAGTCTTTAGTTACGATTTTGTATTGTTTGATCAGCATAGCCTTGTAAATGGAGAGCTTACGGGCAAAATCCTTTGCAGACAACTTCTGCAGATCGTCTTTGGCTGGTATGGCGGAGATCAGCGTTTCAGTATCCTTTTTAAATTCCTCAAGTTGTAAATCAGTCGTAGTGTGTTCAGGCACTTTCAGTATGGCCCGGGTGATGAATTCGATGTGATAGGTTTTCCGTTCTTTTTCGGTTAATCCTGCCGCTTTGTTCTCTAATGCGTTTTGCGCTTGTGTCTGCCAAATGTGGTGTTCGCTCATATACGGGGGCTATAATTCAAATATAAAAATTCGAGTTAGGTATTTCTAGTTAAAATTATAAATGCTGGAATTTTTATCGCCGGTTTTTTTAACGATGCCCGTTTCTGTAGCGACTTTTAAGTCGCGACTGGCAGTTGCTGTAGACAGTGTTTTGAAGTTATTTAGATAGTCTTTTCTGGTGAACGCTCTTTTTCCGATAATGTCCCGAAAAATCAAAATGCGGCGCTCTGGATCTGGCGCACTGAAAGGTTTGTCCAAAAGTTCATTCAATGCTGCCGAAATGCGATCCAGCATGAAAATGATAAATGGTGTGCTTTGTCCCTGGCTGTCGGATCGATTTAATGCATCGTAATATTTACCCTGTTCTGCCTTGATGACACTTTCAATTGGCAGGTATTCAAAAACAGGATAAGTTTTTGTGAGTAAAATGGTTTGCCATAACCTGCCCATCCGCCCATTACCGTCAGCAAAGGGATGTATGAACTCAAATTCATAATGAAATACGCAAGTCTTGATTAAAATGGGATCCCCATCATCTTTTACATATTCCAGTAATTCTTTGAGCAAGTGAGGAACCATATTGCCGGGAGGGGCAACGTGTGTAATCTGCGATCCTTTTACAATACCAACATTTCCGGATCTCAATGTTCCGGCGTCCTTGATCAGGCCGTTCATTAAAGTTTTGTGTGCGTTTAAGAGCGACTTCAACTGGAATGGTTTAAATGTGTGAAGGTTGTCGTAAGTCGCTATCGCATTTTGTACTTCCAGAATATCTTTTTGAGGCGCTAAGACCCGTTTGTTGTTTAATAGGGCCGTAATCTGCTCTTCCGAAATGGTATTTCCCTCAATTGCTAAGGTAGATTGTATTGTTTTTATTCGGTTTGCTTTCCGCAATTCGGTTTGCGGCCTGTTTAGATGTAGTGCATTTACCGTTCCGATTTGTTCGGATACCTTTGTCAATAAGGCCAGTACTTCGCCTGTGATTTGATACGGAGGTTTATTGTAACTCATATGATAGTATCACATGATAGTATCATATGATACTATCAAAAGTATGAATAATCCGAAAGGATGCCAAGACTATACTTCTAGAAATTCCTCATTACTATATAAATGATTAACTTTATGTTTGACCTCGCGTTTAATTTAACCTCTTAGTATCATGTACCTGGGCTACTTCCGAAAAAATCTATACTTCCATACACCTTCTCATAACTTCTGGCCGATATATGATGCCATAAAGAAGTACTATCCAATCGGTTTGAAACGAATAGAAAACTCGATTTTTTTTCAGTATCCTGGCTTGAAGGAATTGGGAGATATCGTGGTAGACGCTATACATGGTGAAGACAACAAGAAATTTAAAGCCTGGCAAGCATTTGAAAACGAAATATCAGTAAAGTTCCAGGTTGAAGCCCGGGGAACTACGATGGGACAGGCACCCAGTTATAGCACTGAGTTCATTTTAGAAGATGAGCAAACTCCGGAACTTAGACGTGTAAAAAAGATTGTATTGGTGTTCAGTTTAGCAGGTAAGTTCTTTGCGATATTTGGCATCGATGAAACTTTTATCGCAGATCGGGCTAAGGAGCGTACGCAATGGCAAAATCATGCAATTAACGTATTTACTATCTCTCCGCATGCGGAATTTGAAACTGTATTTTCGGGAATAAAACTCGCTGTTGAGCAGCAATTTGAGGGCTATAAATTTATTCCTTTTGGAATACATTGCGCGATAATTGACGGCTTGCAGGTTAGGTATTCCGACAGGGAAGAGTGTACGATATTCCATGCCCTGTTTAACGATCAGTACGATTTGAATGACACTGTAATACCGAGGGGCGATATTGGATTTGGTAATAAAGACTGGGAAGTAGAAGGCGCAGAATCTTTTGAAGTAAGGGTAATTCTACAGCCGCCGCCCCCGCCTGCTTCCACTTGAAGATTGGAGATCAATACTATTGCAGAAAATCGCTAAAAAGGAATAAATTAGTACTCTAATTTTGTACTGTTGGAAAAAATTTGCGCCCTCACTCTTTTATTCCTATGCTGTATGTTGTACCAGGTTTCGGCCCAGTCTAACCGGAAGATTTCCGGCGTACTGACAGATAGCGCTAAGGTAGGAATCGCGAATGTAAAGATTCAGATCATTATTGCTAAGGATACACTGACAACGGAAACCGATCAGTACGGGGATTTTAGCCTGTCGAAGATCAATGCGGGGAGTTTTTCGATCAGAATTACCGCTTTCGGTTACGAGGAATTTAATGCCGGATATACTTTTGCTGAAAAGGAAAGGCACAAGCGGCTGGATCCCATCAGGCTGAAGCAGTCGAGCCGCACCTTAAAAGAGGTGGTGATCAAAGCCAAAGTAAATCCGGTCAGGTTTATGCAGGATACGGTGGAGTACAATGCCGCGGCATTTAGCGTTCAGGAAGGGGATAATGTGTCAGACTTAATGAAACAGTTGCCTGGCATGGAGGTCGACGACGAGTACAATGTGAAGACCGGCAACAAGCCGATGACGAAGCTCCGGATCAATGGTGAGGATTTTTTCACCAGCAATGTAAAGGATTTTATCGGAAAGCTTCCGGCAGGCATCGTTTCCAGGATCCAGGTCATAGACGATTTCGGGGATGAGGCAAATTTTACGGGTATAAAAATAGGAGAACCGGCCAAGATGCTTAACATTGTGACCAAGCCGGGGATGAATAAAGGAGCGTTCGGGGAGTTTTCAAGCGATGCGGGCAGTAATGACAGGATCGGCAGCCAGGCCGGGGCCAACCTATGGAACGCTTCAAAGCAAAGTTCGGTAAACGCGAATGGTAATACTGCTGATAACGGGGCTGGCAACAGCCGGACACTGGGAACAGCCATAAGTCACAGGGATAAATTTGGTAAAAATACTAGGGCTGGTTTTAACTATAATTTCAACAACAATAAGCAGGCTTTCAATCGTGAACAGGTAACCGAATCGCTGAACCCCGAAGGCAAATTCATCAACGATAGTAAAAGTGATGGTGAAAATGGGGGCACAAACCACAACCTGAACATGAACCTGAATTACAACAATGGGGTGTATTTTGTGCAGACAAATATGAGCGGTGCTTATGGCCTTTCTGATAACCAGAGTTCCTCAACAAGCCTGCAATCGGGACTGCTTCGTCAGGACCTGAACAACCGCAACAGTTCCAACCGTACCTCGCCGTCCCTTCGTGCGAATGTTTCCGTTTCAAAGAAACTGAAGAACCTGAACAATATCTTAACGGCCAATGGTGCCTTTTCATGGGGCGGGGGCAGCGGCGGTCAGCACATCAGTACCGTTACGCGGTATTATGACAAAGACAATGGGGCTTGGCTCAAAGACTCACTTTTGAACAGGGATGTGGATAGCCGGTCCAGCAACCGCAACGCCAACTTTGGCTTCAACTACAGCCTTGGTTTGAGAAAACCTAAGGATACGCTGGCCAGGCAAAGCCTTAACTTGAATTATAATGGTGCTGTTGGCTGGTCGGCCAATGAGGTTTCGACCTTTGTTTTTGACAACAAGAGCAATGCCGTTTCTTTTGTCGACTCACTGAGTACGTCATTTGAGAGCGTTTCATCCAACCATAATTTTGGTCTCAGTTATAACTATAACTCCCAGAAGATGCGGTATAACCTAGGCATGAACGCGAGGCCCAATTTGCTCAGCAACCATGACCTGAGGCTGGGCCGGACCATCCGAAACAATACCTTCAATTATGCACCCAACCTGAACTTCAGTCGGACGTTCAAGGAAAAAACGTTTTCTGTTACCTATAATGGTGCCAACCAAAATCCCAGCATCCAGCAGTTGCAACCCATCAGGAACGCGCAAAGCCTGCAAAACATTGTGGTGGGCAATCCTGATCTGAAATCTTCATTCGCGCATAACCTGTACGCCAGTTTAAATTATGCACAGCCCAAATCCGGCCTGTCGGCACAGCTGGGGTTCAACGGATCGCTCACCCAAAATGAGATTGTGGAAAATGTGAGCTTGCTACCTGATACTTTAAACAGCCTGAAGCAGATCACCCGCTATGAAAACGTGAACGGTAACTACCGGGTGGGCGGTACGTATTATGTGAATCTACCCTTGCAAAAAAATAAGTTTTCTTTGGGCTTTTCAGGCGATCTGGGTTATTCCAGCCGGGCGCTGATTTTTAACAATCAGAAAACGTATGGCAAAGGCCTCAATTTCTCTCAGCGCCTGGAGGCGAACATGCGGCTTAAGGTGCTTACTTTAAACACCCAGTTCAGTTATTCGGTAAGCAACAACAGCAACAATAACAATGTAGGTTCATGGTCAGGTAACCCGGAATTTCCGAACATAGGAATTGGCCAGATCAATGCACCGGTTTTTTTTAGAAGTTCAACTTTTGGCGCCAATTTGAATGGAAACCTCAATGTGCGGAACCTGAGACTCAATGCCAGTGTTGGTTACAATGCCAATCACAATGATGCCCTTGCGGAGCAGACTGTGCGGGACAACAGTGACCTGAACATGCGGGTATCTGGACAGCTAGTCATTAAAAAGTCTTACTTTGTCGATTTTAGCGGCTATAAAAGAGCAAGTTATGGTTATGCCCTGGCCAACGCCAATCCATTGATTATTGGTGCAGGAGTGGGGAAGAAGTTTTTAAAGGACAAGTCCTTAAGTCTGGATGTCAGGGCTAGTGACTTGCTCGGACAGGGCAACAACATTTCCCGAAGAATCTCAGGAAATACCATTATTGACAGTCGCAGCCAGCAGCCGACGCGGGTGTTTTCACTAAACCTGCGTTATAAACTGTCGATCTTCGGAGGCAAGTCTTTCCGGGTTGATCCGGATTTCTAAATGCCACAATATCCCGCAAAGCCCCCTAAATTTTATCCTTATCGTGCTGCTCAGGCTTAATTTCAGATTGGTTCACATCTTTTTCAAATTTCTTCTCGTCTTTTGAGTTTCGCCAGATCAGCCAGGCCACAAGAACCAGGATCAGGAGAATAACCGGGATAACAATCGCATAGTTGATTTCCATAACTACTTTATTTTAAGGTATAAAGATAATCCTATGAAAGCGATTGGTTGTTTTTAAGTTGTTATTTAACATGGGGGTAATATGGTTCCTTAGAAACCTATTTAAGCCGCCCAAATTAGGCGGCTTAAAATCTACTTGCCGCTCGTCCAGTCAGCATATTTACTAAGCGTCCTGAAGTGCCGCATCCGCTGGTATACCCCGTCTCCCTCCCGGCTTCCGGCTATTGACGTATTCCCTTCTACAGTAACAACCCATGAGCCATGTCTCCGTGTAACAAACCCGCAGTGGGCGATCCTTTTCAGTGCCGGGAAGTAAATGCCAAACACATTGCCCGGAGCGGCGGCTTTTACGAGGCGGTTTACAGGAAAGAGGGCAGGAGACCATCCGGTTCTGGGCGCATTATAGCCCGCCTGTTGGTGCACCCAGGATACAAAAGCAGCGCACCATGGATTTCCTTTTTTCAATCCCGCTGCGGAAAGAAAAGCTTCAACTTGCACGCCGTCGTTTTGACCGCTTGCTTCCCGCACCCAGAGTTGCGCCTCTGCAATCGGGATCAGCTTTTTCTGAACAGGTCTATTCTCCACAGCTCGTTTCGGGCGGTTGAACTCCCGGGACTTTTTATAAAACTTTTCGCCGAGGTAATAACGCCCGAGGCCATAATAGCCGGTCTCCTCCTCTGGTATAGTTAACATATCGCCAGGAGGCAGAGCAGGCCTGCCGATACCAATAAAGCAAAAGACAGCCAGTAAAAGCCTAGTTGTTTCCATAATTCGAGGGTGTTGAAATGTGTGACCATTGCGTAAATTGAGGGGAGGCCCAGTGCCAGCCAGCCCTTTTTGAGCAGCCACCAGCACACGCTGATGAGCAGCATCCAGCACATGAGTGCGGTAAGGATGAGTAGCCAGATGTTGGCTTCAATGACGCCGGATGTCGGATCACTGCCGGCAAAGAAACGCTGAGCCAGGGGCCAGAGCAGCGCAATGATGATCCCGATTAGGATAACCTGTAGTCCTCCTGTTTTTCCCGGAGTATCCTGTATGAATTTCGTTGTATTCATGATTTGTGATTGTTAGGGTTTAAAAAAAGAGCGCTGCCATGCAGACAGCGCTCCGTACTTGATTTACTGAACTACCGTAGCACCTGCATATTTGGTTTTGCAGGCCAGGGTGCGTTCTTCATTGACCACCACTACATAAGGGTGGACATTGTCGCCGCTAAACTCCACCGGCAATGCGACCGCATAGGTCAGCGCGCTGCGGTTCACGACATTGAGTAGCATCACGAACTTCTGCTTTGCCGGATTGTAGATCACAAAGCTCAGCTTGTCCGTCGGGTTACTGTTGATCGTTCCCGCAGGATGCAGCTCCCAGTTGAACTCAATTTCCGCATCCTCATCTGTGCTGATGCCCAGGTGGTAGGGCTCTTCGAGCGCCCCGGTGCTGAGCAGCACTTTTGCGTAGTCGATGGTGTAGTTGGGCGCCACCCCGGTAATGGCGTTTTCAATGTTGTAGGCCACTGCCGCATTCATCGCACTCTGGTTGCTCTTTTTGTTGAAATAGGCAAACTTGATTAGGTTGCCAATTGCACCGAGCCATCCGGCCATGAGTGTAAATTTGGCCTGCACATCCAGCTGTTTGCTGGTAGGGGGCCGGTTGGATTTTCTAGGCATAGCCTTGATTAAATCCATCATTCTCCAGAAACAGCCGTACGCTGTTCCCAATTGTCCCTGGAATCCGCCCAGGAATCCTCTTGATAATTTTCCCATGATAATAGGTTTTTAAAAATTAATGATCTGTTAATTCCCATCTTTTGAGCCCGGCGTTTTATTCGCCTGGCGCTTTTGATGGCACGTTGTTCTTGCAAGTCAACGGCACAAACATAAGCTCGATAATTTTTAAAAACCTAATAGTCAGTGGCTTGGTTCCGGATCTTGCCGGGAGATTTCCGGTTGGTCGGAAATTATTTTCCTTTTTTAAGCGCCATCACACTCGCCTCCAGGTAGTAATTGGCCAGTCCGCGCTTGGTGCAGACGAGCTTACCCTGCTGCACGTAATTGTACAACATGCGGTCGCCCACACGGAGGATCTGTTTGACGGTACCGGCATCAAGCCATACGTCTTGCTGCTGTGCCAGCCGCAGGGCTAGCTGTTCTCTTCTTCTTTCTTCAAAATAGAGCTGCAGGAGCGCCAGGATTTGTTTTAGGATGTTTAACATAATGATTTGTTTAATTTATGAATGGTTGTTAGTAATTAATTTGGCAGGCCTATTTTCAGGCAATGTTGACGCGCAATAGACGGCCTATGGACGGACATTGATCGGATGGAGCCCTCAATCCTGCGTTTTTGGTGCGTTTCTATCCGGTCGGTTTTAAGGTCGCTGTCTCTCAGTTGACAACAAAGAGCTGTAACAAATTTTAAATGATGCGTCTTATAGGGAAATGTTTAATGGTTTAACTTAATCAAATTTTCAATCATGGCAAGGTTACTCAATGGATTAATGGGCGGGATTAGTGGTAAAATTGGCAATATGGAGGCCTACGTACTCAACGGGAGGACCTATTTAAGGGCAGCCAAAAAAATAAAAAATACGGCCCCGACAGAAAAACAACTGGCAGCCAGGATGCGCTTGAACGTGGTGAACAGGTTCATCAACAGCATGACCAGTTACGTTGGTGTAGGCTTTGCTTTGTTTGCACGCGACAAAACTTTCAGTGCCAATAATGCAGCAAAATCTTACCAGCTTAAACATGCGGTGAATGGTGAATATCCCAACTTTGAGATCGCTTATCCGAACGTGCTGCTGAGTACTGGCAGTTACCCTATGGCATTAAATCCTGTTGTATCGGTACTTGATGCTTGTTTACAATTCAATTGGGAGCTCAGTCCAATGGACAGCGCATACACCAGTAACGGACAAACGATGTTGTTGGCCTATTGTCCCGAGCTGCAAAAGTCACATTACAAAATTGGCGGTGCCAGCAGGTACTCCGGAATAGACAGCTTAAGTTTGCCAGATACGTTTAAGGGAAAAAGGCTCGAATGTTATCTGTCCTTTGTGGCAGATGACCGGAAGGCGATCTCTGACAGCAGCTATCTGGGATCCTTGCAATACTGAGATCAGCCTCGTTGAGGTTGAGGGAATTTTGTAAGAAGAGCGGCTTTTAGAATTTGAGATTGTTTTCATTTTTCAGCGTTTTTTTATAATTAATTTATAATTAATACAAAAGTCAGCTATATCTTTTCAGAACAAATAGCAAAATGGGACAATCTTCGTTGCCAATTTGATAAAAATGGGACAAATTGTTAAATGGCTTTATTTGGTGGGTAGCCGTAATGTTTTTTGAAAGTCCGGCTAAAAGAGAATAAGCTTTCAAATCCGACTGCTGTAGCAATCTCACTCACGCTGTATCTTTTCTCCTGAAGGAGTTGCAGTGCTTTCTCCATGCGAAGTGTTAGAATCATTTTGGGTACAGTTTGCTGATACTGGTCTTTAAAGACCCTTGTCAGAGTTTTTCGGGTGGTATGGAATTTTCCGGCGATCTGATTCGTGTCACCAATATCGGCTCTGTTATAGTTTTGCCGGATGTAGATCTGCACTTCAATAGCGATATCCTGACGGGTAAGATACCCTTTCCTTTTTATGGGCAACTGATCTTGATGATGTGCGGTGTTGGCCGCCTGAACCAGCTTTTGTTGGACGTAATCGCTTTCTTCCATTCGGAGAAAGGAAGCCGCATAGAAGTTCGGGATCTGGTAGATTGGGTAGAACCCGGCAAAGGCAGTCACCCGCTGATCTGGATGAAGGGCAAAAAGTTCTGTCTTTATTTCCTCCGTTTGTTTTTCCATCAGCATGATGTGCTGCACCAGCTGTGCAGTTTCAGCGTATTTTTTGAGCTTAATGAAGCTGGACTGTTCGATTTGCAGCAAACTGACTTTGGTGACGGCTACATAACTATACCGCACAGGTGTGCCCTCAAAAAAGCTGTCCAGATCCGTAAAAATCTGCCCGGGACAGATAATTTTCATGACCGTTATATTGCCCTTTTCATCTTCTTTTAACGCGACTATGATTCCTGTTAGCAATTGCCAAGCACGCTTTGCTTTGCGGCCCCGCCGGATTAAGATCTTGCCAACTTGCACAGTTCGTTCCTTAAGCATTGGGAGTAAATCCCTGTTGAAACCTTCAGAAGTAGGAATCATCCGGTTCAGATCTGCTTGCAGATTTTCTTTGTCGTTCATATTTGTCTGATAAGCGCCAAAGTTATACAAGTTGTAAGCGACAATGATAACTGTATGGAAAATATTTTATATGAAACGGCGTTGGGAATCAACCATGGGACTGGAATTATGGCTTATAGCTCAAGAAGAATTCAAATATAGCTCAACCTATAGCATAGCAATAATTCATGGAGAGCTATTGTTTATTCATCCATTTAGAGAGGGCAACGGGCGGATACAGCAGCTTCCTCAGAGATAAATATAGAAATTTTCACACAAATACCAGACCTAAATGCTACCAACTAAAGTGAAGATGAGCCACTAAAGGATGTAAATCATAGTTTGAAAAAAATATTTCATCAACAGTAGAGGGTAGCGCCCCGGTTTTGCACACTTTATAATAAAGAGGCAAACCCTATGATGAAACCGACGCGGGATGAATTAAATGAACTGGCCAGAAAATGGCTGAGTGGCACGATAACACCCGATGAAAAAGCGGTGCTGGACCAGTGGTATGACTACGATGCCGACACAGCAATACAGCGCACAAAAAACGAAGCGGAAGAAGACCAACAGGCTGAACGCATGTTGGCCAATATCCATGAACGCAAAGCAAAAGTAATCCCGATGCGCCGGAAGTGGCAAATGCCGGCAGCCGCTGCGGCGATACTTATCGTTATTGGAGCAGCTGGTTATTTTTATACCAGGCAGGTCAAACCAGCAGTAGAAACCGCATCTGTATTACCAGAAGATTTTGCACCCGGCAGCAACAAGGCAATTTTGACTTTGTCTGGCGGCAAGAAAATCGTGCTGAATGATGCAAAAAACGGTGAGCTTGCTAACGAAGGAAATACCCTGATCAGTAAAACTGCTGATGGAGATGTTGTTTACCGCGCTGCTCCTCTCTCCGCTCAGGGGAGAGATGCCGCAGGCAGAGAGGTGAATGAATACAATACCATGACCACACCTCGTGGCGGTCAGTACCACCTGACACTGGCAGACGGGACGGGTGTTTGGCTAAACGCAGCCTCGTCCATTACTTATCCCTCAGCTTTTAAGGGCAAGGACAGGCAGGTGGAAATTTCCGGAGAAGTTTATTTTGAAGTAGCACATGATGCAAGCAAACCCTTTAGAGTGAAAAACGGTGCTGAGGTTGTAGAGGTATTAGGTACACATTTCAACATCAACGCCTATCAAAATGAAGGATCTTCACGTACTACTTTACTCGAAGGCTCTGTGCGCATTGCCTACCTCTCTCCCTCAGGGAGAGATGCCGAAGGCAGAGAGGGTATAATCCTCAAGCCAGGCCAACAGGCGATACGCTCCAACAACACGTTTAAAATAAATGCAGTGGAAACAGGGGAGGTTGTAGCCTGGAAAAACGGCTATTTCCAGTTTGTAGATGCAGATATCGAAACCATGATGCGGCAGATTGCCCGTTGGTACGATGTGGACATCGAATTTGAGGGGCCAGTAACCAAAGAAACCTTTACCGGGCGCATTTCCCGTTTTAGAAATATCAGCCAGGTGCTGAAAATTGTACAGTCATCCAGGTCCGTTCAGCTCACCTATCAGGGAAGGAGGATCATCGTGAGGTAAAGCAGCTACACAACCGACCTTGATCCCATAAAAAAAAGAAGCCAGATGTGGTGGAACACAGCTGGCCGATTATCCGGATCATGTTCAAGCAAGTACGAACTTAATTAAACTAAAAAACCAGACAAACAAACTTAGGCAATATTGTGGTGGAATACAATATTGGCTGGTCTTGACCAGTACTAGGTTTTTGTCGCAAACAAACGACAAACAATGAATAAAAATTTTACTCAACAACCGGGTATGCTCCGAAGGCATGTCCCTAAATTGATACGAATGATGAAGTTGACCACCTTCTTAATTTTAATCAGTATCATGCAGGTAAGTGCAACTGCGTTAGCGCAAAAAATATCCCTGTCTGAAAAGAACACACCACTATCCAGGATTTTTATTAAGATTAGCGAGCAAAGCGGTTATGACTTTTTAGTTACCGGCAGCCTGCTTAAAACGACCAAGCCAGTTAGCATTAATGTTAAAAACGCGGATTTCAATGATGTACTGACAGCGATATTTAAAGATCAACCGATCAGCTTTAAACTTGAGGACAAAGTAGTTGTTGTTTCTAAACGAGAAGGGCCTTCCTTTCTGGATAAGCTGGTGGACGCTTTTACTCCTCCTATTGATGTATATGGTACTGTGCTGGATGAGAAAGGTTCGCCACTCATTGGTGCCACGATCAAGGTAAAAGGCTTTCAACAATCGACCACCACAGACCGTGAAGGAAAGTTCTTTTTGCCAGGTGTAGATGATAAGGCAGTGCTGGTGATTTCGTTTATTGGTTATGCACCCAAGGAGGTTGCAGCAAAGGCTTCGGTTTCTGTTTCATTGGAAATTCAATCTGCGGAATTACAGGAAGTAAATGTGGCATATGGGAAGACGACGCAGCAGGCATTAACCGGCTCGGTTACGGTGGTTTCGGGGGAACAAATTCAAAATTTGCCGAATAGAAGCTTTGATAAAAGTTTACAAGGCTTGGTGCCGGGATTGCAGATCACAAGCGGAACCGGACAACCTGGGGGGAACACTGCAAATTTTGTCTTGCGTGGAATTGCAACTGGAGCTGATGTAAGTTCAGGGCTGACAGCAGCAAATCCACTTTTTGTGATTGATGGCGTTCCTGTTTCACAACAGAGCTTCACAGCTAATCCTTCAAGAGTGACACAACTCACTAATCCTTTAGCACAATTGAACCCATCTGACATAGAATCGATAACTGTGCTAAAAGATGCAGCAGCAATTGCGTTGTATGGAGCAAAATCTAGTAATGGTGTCATTTTGGTGACAACCAAAAAGGGGAAAGCTGGTAAAACTACTTTTAGTTTTCGCTCGCAAACAGATCTTGCAACGAGGCTTGCAGGAAAAACAGCAGTTTTAAATCAACAAGATTATCTGTCTTTGCTGTATCAGACCTACAAAAATACCAACGCCACTAATTGGACCGATGATAAAATTTTAGCCGATCTAAAAATCAAATTTCCTGTTCGTTCGGATGGATCATTTTATCCCGAAGCTGATTGGGATGATTCTGTTTTTGAGGACAATGCCTTTACTACAACAAATGAGCTGTCCCTCTCAGGTGGAGCCGATAAGCACACTTATTTCGTCAATTTGGAGTATCTGAAACAAAATGGCGCTGTAAAAGCAACCGGCTATGATCGAAAGTCAATTAGAATCAATTTAGAAAACAAACCGACCAGTTTTTTAAAACTAGGTATAAATTCAACTTTTTCGTACAATTTACAACAACTCTCCAATGGAAGTGCTGGCACCGATGGCTTTGGATTAGCTAACGTAATTTCTCCTTTGAATCCGGTCAAAAAAGAAAACGGGGAATACATTTTAGTCTACCCATTCGGTACACCTAGCCAAGCAGTAAATCCGGTGGCTCAAAGTGAATATAATATTAATTCAAATACCGCCTATAGGGGGCTTGCAAATATTTACGGTGAATTAGCGTTGTTAAGGTCCTTTACATTCAGAAGTTTAATTGGCGTTGACTTCATGCTTGCAGAGACAAAGACTAAAGTCAGTCCCGTCTTCTCTGCCGCTTCAAGTTCAGCGTTACTGCCAAATATTTCAGACAGAGATGTGAAAAGGAATTCTTTAATCAATTCCAATACGCTTTCCTATAATAAGACAATAGCCAATGTGCATTCAATAAATTTACTACTTGGACAGGAATCTCAGATAAATAATCAAAAGGATCTTGCTGTTGATGTAAGGGGAACGATGGCAACTCTCGATTTTTATGATCAGATAAACAGTCCAGGATACACGCTGAATTCATATAGCGGGTATGGTTCAAAGCAAACGCAACTATCATGGTTTGCACAGGGAAACTACGCCTTTAATAGTAAATATCACTTGACAGCAAGTATTAGGGGGGATGGATCATCTCGTTTTGGCGACGACCAGCGATGGGGGAAATTTTGGTCAACGGGGATCGGATGGGTCATATCTAACGAAAACTTCTTTAAAGGTAAAGATCGATGGCTAAGCTTTCTTAAGGTGAGAAGCAGCATCGGCGCTGCCGGTAATTCTTCTGCTATCGACGCTTATACCAGATTTGACCGAATCGGACTTATTATTTATGAAGGAGATCAAGCAGTTATACCGTCTATACCTGGAAATCCTGATATCAAATGGGAAGCAACAACCACCTGGGATGTTGGGATTGAAGCCAAATTCCTAAAAAATAAAATTTCCATAAATGCAGATTACTATGCCCGCAAAACAGCAGACTTAATTTTTTCAATGAATCTGCCTTCGACAGCTGGTATCGCCTCTATTGTAGGCAATATAGGTGACATCAAAAACTCTGGGTTTGAAGTACAATTGTCTGCCGAAATTATACGCTTAAATTCATTCAGCTGGAATTTTGCCGGCAATTGGAGCAAAAATGAAAACATTTTAACCAAGGCAAACGTGCCTTTGGCGCAAATTTATACTGGTAATATCGGGAGAGAAGAAGGCCGAAACTTTAATTCATACTATATTCCCATTTGGGCAGGTGTCAATCAGGATACAGGTAGGCCCCAATGGTTAAAAGCTGATGGTACGGTCACCAGCACATATTCACAAGCAGCAAAACAGTTTGTTGGCAAGCCACAACCAGATGGTTTTGGTAGTATTCTAAATACTCTGCGATATAAAGATCTAATGCTTTCTATCTCTCTATATTATCAATATGGATCAAAGATTTTTGATGACGGCTCCCGTACCGTCTTTCTAAACGACGGACAATCACCTTACGTGAATCAATCCACTCAGGCATTAAACTACTGGAAAAAAACTGGTGATATTGCACCTAACCCGAGAAGATTATTAAATAACACGGATGGGGGTAATAGGGTATCCACTAGGTACCTCTTCGATGGAGATTATCTTAGGATACAAAATGTTGCTGTCAATTATAACTTGGCTAAACGATTTATATCACCAATTGGTCTTCAATCTGCTAGTATTTATGTTCAGGGAAATAACTTGGCAACATTCACAAAATACTCTGGTGCAGATCCAGACAATGCAAATTTTTTGGGTAATACCGGATTTGCATATCCCAACGCAAAAGTTTTTTCAGTAGGCATTAATGCAAGGTTTTAACAAAATAATTGATTTAAATATGAAAACGATAAAAAACGCTATATTTTTTATTTTGACGGTAACATCCCTACTGTCTTGTAAAGAGAATTTTCTAAATGAAGTCAATGACAATTCAACACTTATCAGGCAGGATTACGTCGTTAATATTAAAACAACCAATGAGTTTCTGAATGGTATATATACAATAATTGGGCAGAATTTAGGCAGCATAGGCACGATCTATCCAGAAGTTGCAGCAGATAACTTAAAGCCCGCTGGCACCAATCCACTAGTTAGTCTATATAACTGGCAACAACAATCTGATGAATCCAGTTCTTCCCCTATTCGCGTACAAACGCTGAATGTAAATGAGATTTCTTATAGCTGCTACGGAATCATTAGAAGTTGCAATTTTGTCATTGAAAAGGCTGAACAATATAAATCGCAAGACGCGGCGCTAGCATCATCTATTTTGGGGCAGGCATACGGAATTAGAGCATACATGCATCTATTTGCCTTAAATTATTTCGCACAGCAATATAACTTTAGCGCCGATGGCTCACAACCAGGTATTCCGTATATAGTCGGATCAAATTGGACTGAAAAGGTTGAAAAGAGAAACACAGTCAAGGAAGTTTATCAAATGGCAATAGAAGATCTGAAACGATCCGTGGCATTTAAAATTACACAAGTCAAACCCGTTTATTTTAATAACATAGCGGCTTTGGCACTTCTCTCAAGAGCATACCTAAACATTGGGGAGTACCAGACGGCTATTTCTTTTGCTCGTGAAGTAATAATCCTAAAGCCATTGATGGTGACCGGTTCCTATCCAGACGGTTTGTTCAAAGGAAATGATACCGAAACGATATTTGAAGCGCCTCCGGGACAAGCAATTAATGGGTTCAACCCTACATTTGCTTCTTACTATTTCAGGTCATTTATTTCATTCCAAGCTACCTCGGATATTGCAGACTTGTTATTGGAGGATGCCAACGACAAGCGTAAAGTCTGGGTAAAGAGCTCCCCAACAGGAGGGTGGGATGTGGTAAAATTTCCGGTAAACGTAAGGCCTGGTTTGGATTTTGAGAGCAATTCTTATTACTTGCCGTTAATTCGCAGTTCAGAGATGCACTTGATTGCGGCAGAATGTTATGCAAATCTTAATCGAGCAGATAGTTCACAGTTCTTTATTGACCAAGTTCGCAAAAGGGCTAACCCTACCGCTCAAACAACGACGTTAACTGGTTTAGCACTATTGAACATCATCTATAAAGAGAGACGAAAGGAGTTCGCTTTTGAAGGTTTCAGGCTTTTTGATGTATTACGATGGAAAAAAGACGTTGTTCGTCAGGATGCTGTGCCAGGCTCTCCCCTAAAATTAACATATCCCAGTGATAAAGCAATTGCACCAATTCCAGGACTAGATGTGAAGTCATTAGGGTTAGAACAAAATAAAGCATACTGATGAAAAGATTGAAATTACAACTTTCCGGAATGCTCGTAATAGCATATGCCGGTGTTTTGCATCAGCCAGCCTTAGGTCAGGATAAAGAAACGCCGATGAGTTTAAAAATAAGTTATGATGGCGTGAAACCTGCAATAAATATGCATTCTCTTAGATGTAATGATTATAATTTTTTCGATCATCACAAATATATTTCTGGGATAAATATTGAAAAGAGCTGGATGTTTAGATTGAAAGAAAAAAATCCAGTTGTAGTAAGTTTATCACCTTTTTTGGGAAGTCAAAAGTTTGGATTTTCTGACGCGGTCTTACTAGAGCCAGGTAATAACATAAGTGTCACAATAACCAAAGACAGTTTAGTCTTAAGTGGGGCAGGTTCTGAAAAACTCCACTTTTTAACGGCTTTCCATAAGCAGGCAGCAAGCTTAATTAGTCCTGAAAATAAAAAAGCGAGTGATGTTATCAATCTGGATGATTTCCAAAAATGGAATACGTACATAGACCAGCAGGAGCAATTACTAGATAATCTCGCCAAGAGTTTCAGGCCTAAGTTGAGTGAATTTTCACTGAATTATTTAAAAGCCCAAATTATAGGTAAACTCGAATATCAGCGGGTTCTTCGTTTCTCAATATTAGAAGGTGAACGTGAGAAACTAGGATTGGAGATATCAAAAGTCAAGGCAATTTTTGAACAGATATTTTCTGGCCGGCAAACCAAATGGCTTTTTAACTATTCTGGTCCTACTTATCATGGCTATGGTTTTTATGAATATGCCAGGCAACTTACTTTATATAAATGCAACTTCGACAAATCGCACTCAAGTGTAACGGGATTCAAGCGTACACTTGCGTATTATAATGCAGCAAGTAGCTTGTTTAGGGGGGATGCTTTGCAAAACTGTTTGTTTTTTTTAATCACTCAGAAAGGTATCAAGGAGCATACTTTCAAATATGGTTATGTTGAAGAATTCGAGGAACTTTTATCCAGATATTATAGGGAAAGCAGTCAATACCCTATTAATATTGATTTTGTCAAGAAGTTTGACGAAAGGTACCATCGATACCTTTTAGCAATCGGCCAAAAAGGATACAATTTTAAAGTATCAGGCATAAATGGAAATCCTGTCAGCCTGGAAAGTTTTGAAGGCAGATTGCTTCTGATCAACTTTTGGAATCCAAATGACGAAAAGAGCACACAGACAGCTAAATTGTTGGTTAAAGTGGTTCAAGAGCTTAAAAGTGAACCTGGAGTGGCGGTTGTTAATATATCTACAGAAAAAAATAAAGCTAAGTGGGCTGCTCAAACTAAAAAATATCGCTTAGACAAACTCGAAAATTTGTATACAAATGGGCTAGGTAATCAGCACCCTGTTTTTAAAGCCTATGGTGTAATGGGTTATCCAAAAGGAGTTTTGCTGAACGCAAATGGAAGATCTCTTTATAATCCCGACGGGCCTTATTCGCTCCTTATGTATGAAGGTGCGATTTTCCCAGACCCTCTTAAAGACAATGGAGCAGAGCTAATTGCTGCTATTAAGCGACAATTAGCCGCACTTGATGATGGGCCTTATGTATTTGGTGTTAGTTGGGGCAAAATAGCCTACAGCATTCAAGACAGAAAGGTTAAAAGAATCAATCCATTGGCCCTGGAAGTTCAATCTGATGTAATTGGCATGACATTCAAAGTTAACCTTCAACAAAATTATTCTGCTGAAGCAGCCGAGTCAACAAGGTCAGATAAAGTGTTCGCCTTGTCTGATATTGAAGGGAATCTCAGTAAACTCCGTTTATTGTTGCAAAATAACGGGATTATTGATGGCAACTTTGACTGGACGTTTGGCAAAGGCCACTTGGTTTTCTCAGGAGATATGTTTGACCGTGGTTCTCAGGTTACAGAATGCTTATGGCTTATCTATTCTTTAGAAGAAAAGGCCAAGTTAGCCGGCGGAAGGGTTCACTTTATTCTAGGTAATCATGAGATCATGAATTTACAGGGAGATCATCGCTATGTCCATGATAAGTACAGAATGACTGCTAAAAAACTTGAGAAGTCTCTAACTGAGCTTTATGACGAAGATACTGAGTTAGGCCGCTGGTTGCGCACTAAAAATATTGTCGAAAAAATTGGTGAATTGCTATTCGTTCATGGAGGCCTTTCTTCACAAATCAATCGATCATCCATGAGCGTATCGGATATGAATAAGCTTGCCCGACCATTTTATGGAAATAAGAAGGAAAATTATGGTGATGCAAACACCAACCTAGTAATGAGTCAGACTTATGGACCATTTTGGTATAGGGGTTATTATGATGCTAAAACTAATCCTGCCGCTGCTGTCGATAGCATTTTAACCAAGTATAATGCGAAACATATTGTTACCGGACATACCATTATAGCGGACACCATTAGTGTATTATATGATAACAAGGTAATTAATACAGATGTTCCTCATGCGAAAGATAAGTCAGAAGCTCTATTAGTAGAAGGTAATAACTACTATAGGGTAAGTGACAAAGGTCAGCGCTGGTTGTTGTTTAAAGATCCAGAGGACAAGCCATGAAAAGTACAAAACAATAAATGTTAGTTAATAGAGAACGTGAGCAGCTGGATAGCTGCCACGTTTTAAAGGTCGACGTTTGCCAATAGCAGCTTTTGTGGTATATTTATTATACCGGATTTGCAAAGCGAAAGCTGAAAATCGAAATAAATCACAGTATGCGATTCAAAATATCGGCCTTTTGTTACTTTTTCCTGGTGACTGTGTTATGCGGTTGCGCTCTGTTTCAGAAGAGGAAACCTAAAACTTTCGCGGAGATTTGTGACTGCCCAGAGTTTAATTCATCAACGGGCTACCGACAGCTTGGTAAGATCGATGATTCCAAAAATGAAATTGAATTCAGGTACGGAAGTTATGGCATGGGCTATAATACATTTGTTGTTATCTCAAGTAACAAGGGCAAAACACAGGCATTCTATTACATTGCCAAAGAACCCAGTTATAGTCTTACGATCCGAAAAAAGGTTGAAAGCCCGTATCACAAATATGAAATTACTGATGCCGCGCTGGACACCGTTCTGAATAAATTACTGACAGGAGATATAGACAAATGGCAGGATCCAGGATTTAGGAACCGAAATATAGCTGACTTGGGTGTAATCGATATTCAATATAAATTTAACGGCCAGGCAGGAAACTACAGATTCCAACCGCCTTGGGCAATGATCCAGGACCATCCTGAAATCCAGCTGTACAGGGATCAGCAAAAAACAATTAAAATATTCACTGACCTGTCAAATGCCGTTTATAATCAGCATATAAAAAACCGGGATGGAAATTCATTGTGGAGCAATGATCCCAATTAAAACGCGCGATGTATGAAGATACACGCGCGTTTTTTGCCATAGCAGAAATGGGTAGTATTGACTATTTTTTAACTAGTGATATCTCAAGAACTTCCTTGAAGGTGACGCCATTAATGACATCTACATCTTCCATAAGCAGAACTAAGTTTTTATCACTCTGGCTTTTAATGGTGATGAACTTGCTGTTCCCGTCTTCAGTGTAGTTAATCTTATCCCCAGATACCGTGTAGTTATACGGTTCTTCAATTGATTCGCCAAACTCGTACTGTTTAATCTGCGTTCCAGTAAACTCGATTACATACTCGTCTGTATCGTAACTACTAGGGTCTTCCTGGCGTACGAGCTTTCCATTCTCATATTCAAATTCGATTTCGGTTTTGGCCATCCATTTGCCGATTAATTTATCGTTTGAAGTTTTAGATTCATTGTCGTCCTTCTTACAACCAACCAGGGCTGTTACAGCTATTAAGCAAATTAGTAATATTTTTTTCATACGCTTTTTATTCCAAAATTAGACTTCAAAAACCGCGTAGTCAATACCTGTTTATGGGTATTTTTCTAATTCGTGATTTCTGAACCTTTGAAAAATAACATAACTTCCTGTAACCATTTTTGATGGCCGCAGTTTCCCCTCAGGTTGTAGACCGCTTATTTTCCTAACTATGAGAAAGTATCAATTTTGGATTCTCCTTTCGCTGCTGAGCCTGCAGTTGACCAGTATTGCTCAGTCAAAACAGAAGAATGGCATTCATTTTTTTACTGGCAACTGGAAGTCCCTGCTTAATGAAGCTGATAAGCAACATAAATTAATCTTTGTAGATGTCTATACAGACTGGTGTGTTCCTTGCAAACGTATGGATAAGGAGGTGTTCTCTCTCGCAGAGGTTGGTAAGGTGTAAATGGACTTTTTGTCAATTATCGCCTGAACGCAGAAAGGAGTGAAGGCATCGGACTGGCTGGCAGTTACGCTGTTAAATCTTATCCTAGCTATTTATTCCTGAACAGTAGTGGAACTTTAGTATACCGTACCGGCGATTATATGAAAGCAATTGATTTTATTGCCGCTGCCTGGAAAGCGAAAGCAAAAAAAGATGGAACGGGTAGCCTGGCCTCATTGGAAGCAAGTTTCAGACAGGGCAACCGTCAACCAGATTTTTTGAAAGCTTTACTGGAAAAACGCACAAGCCTCCAAATGGATAACACAGAAGTATTAGATGCCTATGTTGCTGTGTTGTCGCCCCAACAGCTTCATTCCTCTGAAATGGTATACTTTTTAAGCAACCATATGGGCAGTACTGTATCTACCGCACTGCCGGTTGTGCTGGAAGGTTTGAAGCAGTTTAATGTTGGCGAGCAGGAAAAAATAGCCGATAGGTTGTACAGCGGGTTACTCTATTATGCGCTTGGTACGGCTGTAAAGGAAAACAGGATAGCTGATGCGGGCAAACTGTTGGCAGAGGTCCAAAAGATCAAGCCATTATTAGCCGAGAAACATCAGCCATCTATCGACAATCTGGCGCTGCATTATTACCAGGCGGCAAAGGATACTGCCGGGCTTAAAAAGATCGGTTATGAGATGGCGGCTAAGCAAATGGCAATCCCTGCCGATTCCATCCGCAAAAGGGACAGGGTATTGTTTGAACAGGTAATGCAGCCATTTATTAGCGGAAAACAGGATAGTATAAAGATCCCGGGTTTCAGTGAAGAGAAAAAGCTGGCTGCGGTGCAATATTCGGCTAATGTGGCTACAACACTGTATACCGTTGCGAACGCATTTAAGCTCACTTTAGCCCCAAAAGATGTAGCAACCCATGATGCTTTGGAATGGATCCGCTTTGCTTGCCAGCTGTATAAGAATGAAGCGATGTTGAAATTGAGGTCGGAGCTTGAAGAGATCGTCCGCAATAGAATTGAATAGGATGGTGTAAGGATATATATGATACGAAAGGCTTGATCGAAAAAAATCATAACTTCCTGTAACCATTGTTGATGGTCGAAGTTTCCCCTCATATAAAACAAAAACAAAAAGCACTTGACTGATCTGAACGATAACCAGCTGATGCAATTGGTAAAGGCAGGAGACCTTGACAAAATGAGCTTGTTGTTCAGGCGTCATCACCGCTCGCTGTACGGATTCCTTTACCACATGACCCATGACAAGGCCGGTAGTGAAGATATGGTGCAGAATATTTTTTACCGGATGCTGAAATACCGGAGCAGTTATACAGGAGCGGGCGCCTTTCAGACCTGGATGTTTCACATTGCCAGGAATGTGCTGAAGGACCATTACAAAAAGCGGCAGCCTGTTGCGGTGTCCGACAAAATGGATGGTCTGACTGAAAATCTGACTGATGGGCAGACGGTCATTGACCAACTGGAAAAGAAGCAAGACCGGCAGCAATTGCATCAAGCGATGGAGCTGCTGAAAGTGGAAGACCGGGAAATACTGACCTTAAGCAAATTCCAGGAGCTCAAATACCAGGAAATTGCAGAGATCCTGGACATCAGCGAAGGAACGGTTAAAGTAAGGGTGCACCGGGCATTGAATGAATTGAAGAATATTTACCAGAAAAACAGATTGCTATGAGCGGAGAGAAAGAAAAAGAAGAATTGGAAAACCAGCAAATATGGAACCTGCTGGATGGAATAAAAGCACCAGAGCCTGAATCGGATATGGAAATGCGTTTTCAGGGGATGCTGGATCATTACAAACAGGCGGAACTGGATAAAGGGAGCTATTGGAAGGATCTCTGGTCAAGCATGATGTTACTTTTTACGGTTCGTCCGCAGGTTCAGTTTGCCTATAGCCTGGTTTTGATTGCCCTTAGCCTGGGTGCTGGATACCTGTTGAACCAAAAGGAGTCTGTAAAGACGGATGAAACTGAACAGCTTTCTGCATTGGCCACAGAGGTAAAGGAGATGCGAAAAATGATGGTGGTGTCGCTATTGGAAAATCCTTCGGCATCGGAGCGGCTGCGGGCGGTGAACTATACCGGAGAAATGCAGCGTGCTGACCAGCAGGTGATCGCCGCTCTGCTGACTACACTGAACGAGGACCAAAACGTGAACGTCAGACTGGTCACCCTGGATGCGCTGGCAAAATTTAGCGATCAGCCGGAAGTAAGGGCGGGACTGGTCAGTTCCATTGCCAGGCAGGATAGTCCGCTGCTGCAGGTAGCCATGGCCAACCTGATGCTGAAACTACAGGAAAAGGGTTCTGTGGCCTCGTTAAAAGCACTCTTGAAGCAGCAGGAATTGAATGATGCGGTAAGAACAAAAATAGAACACACGATAGATAAATTGATCATATAAAGATGAAAACAACACAAATTACAATCTGGATCGTGCTCCTGCTCGCAGTTTTTCCTGCGGTACTAAGGGCGCAAAGTAAAGACAGAGATCAGTTCAATATAGCGCTGAGCAATCCCGGAAAGCCATTTAAACTAAACATGAACCTAGGCGGCGGTTCAGTGAATATCAATACTTATGAGGGAAGCGAGCTGCACGTCACCGCTTTTCCGCAGGCAAATACCAATGCCAACAGTGGCCAGGGCAAAAATCAAAATGTAAACATCAATATCAATACGAATGTCAACGTGAATGTGAACAGTGGTGCTGCCGGTGGCAATACGAACAGGAACAGATTGCTGAAGGTCTCTCAAAATGGCAATGAAATCGTAATTGCTCAGTTGAACAAGAACCGGGCGCTCAACGTGGAAGTGAGCCTGCCGGAAAATGTGGCCAGTCAATTGGAAATTACCTGCGCTGACGGCCCTGTTGTTCTCAAAAACATTTCTGGATCGGCCATTGTGACCACGGTAAATGGAAACGTCACTGCTACATTTAAGAATGTCGATGCCAAAGCGCCAATGGCTTTCTCAACACTCATTGGAGCCATTGACTTATCTTTTCCTGCAACAGTTAAAGCCAAACTGACCCTAAAGTCGGAGGAAGGCCTTCTGTTATCAGATTTTGCACTAACCGGGGCGGTTAAGTCAAAACTGAACAGGAATAAAAACGGACAATATCAAAGTAAACTTGCCGGCGGCCTGAGCGCGCAGCTCAATGGCGGCGGACAAGAAATCACCATCACCAACATGCAGGGAAACATCTATCTCCGCAAGCATAAATAAAGGCCATTCCGGCTAATCCCAAACTCTTAATCTGAATAATGATGAATACAAAATTCATGGCCATTTTGGCCGTATGGACTTGCTTTGCCCTAAATTTTATGGTGGTGAAAGCCCAGGATACAATAAAAACGGACAGTACAAAGAAAGATCCTGTAAAACTCAAAGAGGTTGTCATCACCAGTAAGAAAGCGATGATCCAGCATAAGATCGATCGTACGGTGGTCAATGTAGCGGCCATGACGTCCAACACAGGTGCCAATGCACTGGAAGTACTGGAAAAATCACCGGGTGTGGTCGTTGACCAGAATGGCGGCATTAGCTTCATGGGCAAATCGGGTGTCCTGATTTTGATCGATGGCAAGCCAACCTACCTTTCTGGTGATCAGTTGGCAGGCTACCTGAAATCCCTTCCTGCCGCGCAGTTGGAAGAGATCGAATTGATGAGCAATCCTCCGGCAAAGTATGAGGCCAGCGGAACAGCAGGGCTGATCAACATTAAAACAAAGAAAGAAAAGTCACAGGGGCTGAACGGTGCATTGAGCAGCAGCCTTGGCAGGACAGATTATTGGCGCAACAATAAAAGTATGAGCCTGAATTATTTCAGCGGCAAAGTCAATCTATTTGCCAACCTGGGTTATGGCTTTTCAAAAACCAATAAAACGCTGGAGTTGGAACGTCAATATTTTGATAGTAATGGCGCTCTTTTAAGCAGGTATCAGCAATTGGCTTATTTCAGACCGGTGACTAACAATGTCAATGGAAAGCTGGGGTTGGATTATTACCTTTCACCGAATACCACTGTCGGCATCCAGTTTACCGGTTCCACATCACCCGGGCGCTATAGCAGTCCGGTAAACACTTTATTGTTTAGTCCATCCGGCACACTTGATTCCAGTATTGTTGCGGAAAATACGGCACAGAGTCGCTTTGATAACGGCGGGCTTAACGTTAGTTTCTCTACAAAACTGGACAGCGCGGGCCGGGTGCTGAGTATAGATGCCGACCGCGTCGCCTACAGCGGAAAGAACAACCAATATTTTGCGAACCGCATCTTTCTGCCTTCCGGAGCGCTGAAAGCCCAGGAGGCTACGATGAGTGATCTGCCTGCTGATATTCAGATCTACTCGTTGAAGAGCGATTATACCCATCCTTTTGGGTCTGGAACGAAGCTGGATCTGGGTGTCAAAACCAGTTACGTTTCTACTGATAATTTTGCAGGATACCTGAACGCTGAAAATGGGATTAGCGTTATGGACAAGAACAAAACCAATCGATTTAGGTACAAGGAACAGATTAATGCTGGCTACCTGAACTTTAGTAAGGAAATGAGCCGGATTTCTCTGCAGGCCGGCTTGCGCCTGGAACAGACAAACGTAAAAGGACTGCAAACTGACAATCCCTTGCGGCCGGATTCGGCTTTCCGTCAGCATTATGTGAACTTGTTTCCGACGGCTTATGTTTCCTACAAACTGGATTCTGCAGGTGTTAATTCTTTAAACCTTTCTTTTGGCAGGCGTATAGACCGGCCGTATTATAAGGATCTGAATCCTTTTATTTATTTGATTGATAAGTACACCTATTCTTCCGGAAACCCATTGTTGCGTCCGCAAACCACTACCAATTATGAGCTCTCCTGGCGCCATAAGGGCTTTTTGTCGGCAACCGTGTTTTATAACCGGTATCAGGATTTTCAGACCGAAACGGTAAAACAGACGGGTGGTATCTTTATTAGTACGCCTGCCAATTTTGGCGAGAAAACAACTAAAGGTATTAATGCAAACGCCGTTATCAGGCCCTTTAAATGGTGGGACGGAAATGTTTATACGGAATTGGTTAACCTGAAGTTCGGCGGCTTGCTTGATGCTGGGCTGCTTAACACTTCTACTACCTATTTTTATGTGGAGTCCGGACACCAGTTTAGTTTGTCAGATAGCTGGAGCGCGGATCTGAACGGGTTCTATATTTCCGGGCGAACAGTCGGCCAATTCAAACTGGATAGCAAAAGTCAGCTTAGTGCGGGTATCCAAAAGAAACTGCTGCAAAATAAAGCTTCTGTAAAGCTAGCGGTCTCAGATATTTTTCGAGCAAATATTTCCAGCGGCAGTATCTCTAATGTTGCCGGTGCCTCAGCCGAATACCGGAATGACTTTGATACCCGCATGGTTACCCTGGGATTTTCTTATAATTTTGGCAGTAAAGCCAAACAGGAAAAGAAAAAGAATGCAGGAAGCGCAGCAAATGAGCAGAATAGGGTGCGGAATTGAATTACGGGAGGTGTTTAGAAAAGTTTATTAAAAAACAGCAGAGGGGAAAGGAAGGTGAGGAAGTTGCCGAGAGAAGTGCGTAAGGTTTACCGCCTCTTTTATTCCTAAACGGTAGTTTGTGCAAATTTTACCGTTGTTTGATCATTCTGAAAGTATCCTGTAAAGTTCTAAATTTAAGTAATAGTGCGCTCCTTCTATCTCTCTTTTTTCAAGTATTCCTAACTCTGACAATTCATTGAGATAATTTCTAGCCGTCTTCTCAGCATAAAGCCCAGCTTGTTCTAAGTGTTTTACTCGAGTGAATGGTTGAGTAAACAGCGCGCTTACTAACGATTCAGGTCGCGCAATTTTTGTATCAGCAATAATCGTTTCTAAAATGGCATCCTTAGCTGCGGTAATGTCATTTATTTTATCATAAGTCATATTAGAAGTTACCTCTACAGCCTTAAGCATGTATAAAAGCCAACTTTTCCAAGCTCCTCGCTGTGTGATTCCCGCCAGGCCTGAATAATAGTCATCTTTATGGTCCATGATATATCTACTCAGAAATAGTATGGGATAATCCAACAGGCCTTTTTGCGTTAACTAATGAATATTGAATATCCAGCCTGTACGACCATTTCCATCTCGAAATGGATGTATAGCTTCGAACTGAAAATGCCCAATGGCCATCTTGAGGAGCGGATCTACCGGATACCTGGCATCGTCATTTAAGAATTCTATTAAGTTCCCTAGTTTAGCTTCGACTACACCTTTCCCCCTTGGTGGGGTATAAAATGCTATTGCCTAACTGCAGTAAAACATCTATGTCTCTATAGAACTCCTCGTTTAGCGGTAGTTCAGGTAAATCATTAAAAGGTTTACTTCTATCGGGATTAATTTTGTACGCCATATTCAAAGGTATAATTTAACGGTAAAAAATAAAAATTCTACCGTTTGCTATTACTTTCAACGGTAAAGATGTGATTAATTAGAGTTCAAGCGGTCAAAAAACAGGAAATTTACCGTTGCAGGGGCTGTTAGAAAAGTTTATTAAAAAACAGCAGCAGGGAAAAGAATGTGAGGAAATTGCCGATAGAAGTGCGCAGGGTTTTCAATGCCCGGGAGATATGACCCTCCACGGTCTTTTGAGATAGGTCTAGTTCGGTGGCTATTTGTTTGTCAGACAATCCCTCCTCACGGCTTAAGCGGAAGATGTGCTGACATTTCTCTGGTAATTTGCTGATTGCGGCCTCAATTTCATCTTTCAAATCCTGGTAGCTCAGCAATTGCTCTGTAGCATGATCTGCTACGGCAAGCACACTGAGGTCATCAACATTTCTGTACACTTTTTTTGCATCCGCAGCCATTCTGGCCAGTACTTTATAGCGTACAATGGCAAAAAGATAAATATGAAAGTGGCTTTTGATCTCGGTGCGTTTTCGGCTGTTCCAGATATCTACAAATGTGTCCTGTATGATCTCTTCTGCATCGGCTTCGGTTTCCAATCGCTGCATTGCGACACGGAGCATCTTTTTCCAATAGCGGTGGTAGAGGGCATTGAATGCTGATTCATTGTCCTGTGTAACCAGGGCAAACAGTTCATTATCGGAATACGCCTTAAAGTCAGTCATTATGAATTTTGCTATTGCAAGATAATCATTTCGTAGCAAAGCTGTGTAATTATCAGCGAATGACAGGCTTAGATGATGTTATATTATTGTTAAGTGTCTAGCGTAAATCCAACGGTTACCTTTTGCTAAAAAGGGTATTAACTGACAACCAATTATATCTGCTCTTATGTGCAAAATTCAAACTGCGATTATCGCCACGCTCTTCATAACAACGTGTTTATTCCAACAAACAAATGCCCAGACAACTGATAGCATAATGGCTAAGGCGGTATACGGCTTCAAAAATGAAGAGGTTAGAATACTGGCTCAAATGGAGCAGATTGATTATTTTAAAGTGAGCTTTCAAAAGAAACAACTTAAAGGCAACTCCTATTTGATGTTTTATACCAAAGAGTACCTCAAAGGGAAAGTAGTGAAGAGCGAGGAACTGTATCCCGCTGATCTCGCTAAACAGTATTACCGGTTTAAAAATGTTGATTCAACCACGGTCATTACACTCACCACAAAACCCAAAGGAGATAGTGTTACTTTCATTTATGGCATTTTAAATAATGCACTTCCAAGAACTTACAAACGGTTGGTAAGCGATAGTTACAGTTTGCGCGATGGGCTGGGGACAAATGAAGCATTTAAAAATATTGCTTTGAATTCCAGGCTTCCACTGTTCGCCTATTCATTGCCTTATGAAGATCCTAAGCAACCTGGCTACCGTTTCTATTGCGCACTTACTGCCAATGGTGTGCCGCCAGAAAAATGGTGGGATAGGTACAAGATTCCGCATTATATCGTTGTTGAAATGAAAATTGTTACGGAATAGGGAGATAAAGATGGTCTCTTGAAAATTGGGCGGCAGGTCATTTTTAATTGGAATTGCAACAATCATGTTAAATTAGTTGAGTTTAACATATCCTCATTGACAGGATTAAGACTCTGTAATCAGCGCCAGGATTAGCTTTTTAGCGGGTGTTTCGTAAATTTCTATATGGGTCAGGGTAAGATCAACAATGTCATGTCCCCAAATTCCGTATTTTCCATTGGTGTCATTTCGGTTATAAGAGGTCGTTCTTTTCTCTATGGGAATTGTTTTAATAGTAGCGCTGGCTTCTTCCTCCTCATAAATTTTATGATAGGCTTTGCTAATTTCTTTGAGTAATTGCGCTCTCGTAAAACCCGTACTGGACTCAACATCAATATGGTATTCATTGGTTAAAGGGTAGTCGATAACTATGCTGACGGTTTTTTGAGAGATTACAATTTCGTCTGCATTTTTTAGTTGAGCAATTTCAGCTTCCGGATTGGCTATACTGACCCATGGAATAACGCCGTCTTTATATTCGGGATTAGATGTGTTGACTTCAAAGTCTATTATATCAATATACTTGCCCAAAGTATCATTGTTTCTTTCGGCGGACGCTTGCTCTCTTTGTCTTCCTACCTCTACAGGGTCTGTTGATGTTTTGTTGGAGACATTGCAGGCCTGGATGATCAAGAGAAATAGAAGAGGCACCAGGAATATTGGTTTTAAGAGCGCGTTAGAATTCATGCAATAAAGATATACATAATCAGGAGGGGATTGCTTGAGGTCACAATATCTTTTCCCTGCTTTCTAATCAGATAGCCAGGCTAAAGAACATGAGCATTAGATGTGTGTTAAAAACTGTTAAACAAAAATGATGAAGTCAATGAAGTATTATATTTAGATATGCTCAAATCCATCCTTCAAATAACCAACCTCTTTCTTATCCTCATTTTTATATCTGCCAGCGGCTTAGCTCAGGAAAATCTATTGGTTAATAAGCTCAATGATGTTATACATCCTGTTTTAACTTTAAAGCCTGACAGCTCTTTTGATGACATTGATTTTCTCGCTGAAACGCTCCGGGGAAAAGAGATCATAGCGCTTGGAGAAGTTACACACGGCACAAAAGAAATATATGCTTACAAAGACAGGTTAATTCGTTATCTGGTTTCCAGGCTGGGTTACAAAAATATTGCTTTTGAAGCCGACTATACTGGATTAGAAACACTGGATAAATACATAAATGGGCAGATCAAAGAGGCCGCAATGAGTCCGAATTATAAACCGCTCCTGGAGTGGTTGAAAAGTTATAATGAAACAAAAAGTACAGACAATAGAGTCCATATATATGGTTTAGAAATGCGGGAATTTAAGCCGGCAATCGAGAAGGTATTGGCCGCAAATAAAGGTCTTGATCGGGCTGATCAGGAAATTTTATTAAAAATTCTGAGGACTCCATTTGATAAAATTGAAAAAGCAGATCTTGATGAGTTCAGGGATGTCTGTACCCATTTACCTGCAGCCTTAGAACAGAAAATGCTCATTCAGCTAATAGACAATTACTATAATTTTATTGGAAGAGCTGTGAAAATCGGTGGTCGGGACGCATTCATGGCAGATAATGCCATCGCAATAAAAGAGACATCAAATGATAAGAAATTAATTATTTGGGCGCATAATGGTCACGTAGCCAAAACGTCTCTTTACAAACAACCGGCAATGGGAAAATTTCTTAGCCAGAGATACGGTGTTGGATATTATGTGATTGCTACTGATATTAACAAGGGGAATGTGATGGTGAGAAAATTTATAGCTAAAAATACACCTGTTTCGGATCCTCAGCCCATCTATTTTCCGGAAGTGAATACCAGTAAAGGGTATGAGTATTACTTCAAACAATGCAGGTATCAAAACTTTATTCTGGATGTTCGGATAGCTATTGCTACTGAACCGCTTAGGTCATTTTTAACAACGCCGAGGGAAATGAGAATGATCGGTGCGCTGAGTAGTCCTGTGAATAAAAAATTATCCATAGCAGGTAATTTTGATATGGTCGTTTATTTCAATCAGTCTAACAGCTTATAACTTGCAAGCAATTATTTCCGGATATTCTTGTGCTGCTTATGGCGGAATGGCCGGAAAAAATGGTGGGATACCTACAAAATGCCGTTCTGATATGGAACTTCATTGGAAAATGACAGCGCTTTTCTAGCTCACCTTACGAATATTGGTTGGTGCTTAGAGCCTTATTGAAAGTTCCAAGCGACCACCCAGACCGACCTCAACAATTTTTTGAAGGGTAGAGAACCGAACCTCCTTGATGTTGTTTTCGATTTTTGAAATATAAGATTTCGTAGTGCCAACTTTATCTGCCAATTCTTGTTGAGTTAAACCTTTATCAAGTCTGGCATCATGGATCAAAGCCCCGATTTTAAAGTTTTCATATCCAGCTTCCAAATTATCACGTTTTTCAGTGCCATGTATGCCGTACTGTTTGTCCTTAAACTGATCTAATGTCATTAATTTACGTTTTGTCGCCAGATAATCTTGTCTTTAACTGTCTCTTTTTGCTTTACAAAGAATTCTTCGAAATAGTCTTTGTAAAAAACAATTGTTCTTTTTTTATTCTTGCTGACCACAATACAAATATAAGGATTGTTGCACTAAAGTGAAACTTGCTTTTATTTTTAGTTTAGGAATTTCAGCTTCCGTGTTGGCTATGCTGACCCATGGAATAACGCCGTCCAGGACAGCAAATATTTGGTTTCGGACAATATCCGTATATTCATAGATAAATTAACCTCACCAATGAACACTGAACTCTGGAGGAACATAACTGAATTTAACCTGGATTTGCCTTTAAGCGAATTTGGTTTCTCCACTCGCCTGGAGACTGAAAATCTTTGGACGGTTAATTTCGCTTCGGATGCCATTATTGAATATAAAAAATTTATGTATTTGGCAGCGACAACCGAATTTATGGTATCGCCTTCAGAGATCGTGGATATTGTCTGGCATCAGCATTTGATCTTTACGCAGTCCTATGATGCTTTCTGTTTGATACTGGGTAAAAAGATTGCACACATTCCTTCAACTCATAATAAAGCTGATTATCAACAATTTATGAGAGCCAAGGAGAATACGGGAAGACTTTACGCTGAGTACTTCGGGGTGCAACCTTCACACATTTGGGATTACAGAAGTATGTATGCGCCGTTATCTCTTGAAAAATCTTCATTCACTGCATCGAGGATCATTACAATCGGCATGGCACTGTTTATACCTTTTCTTGTAGCTGCTTATTTTTTGCTGCGCCCCCTGTATGAAAACATCGATAACCCATATTTTTTATTTGGCTATATGATGATTGTGGTATTGAGTGTAATTTTACTGGAGATTTTTAACCGCTCCAAATTTAAATCCATTACAAGTAAATGGCATAGGGCTTCTTTTGTATTTCACTTAACGGCTTTGGAACTGTTGTACCTCAAAAAGAATGAACTTAGTGCCGTCATACATGGTGTGGTCAACCAATTGGTCTCAGTAAATAAAATTGGCATAGCACATGATGGAACGCTAAGGACAAACACGAATAGCGGGATACAAAGTGCCAGATATTTCTCTGTGCTGGAAACGATAAGCCAAACGCAAAATATCAGGTATCCGGAGTTATTGGCTAAGTTAAAGCTTAAGCCTGTTTTTGCAAAAACAGAACTTGCAATGGAGGCCTTTAAGAAATACTTTAGCAGATCAAAGGAGTTTATTGGCCTTTTTGCTGTGAATTTCAGCACCTTATTATTATTGTTCCTGATTGGTGTAACCAGATTATGGACGGGAATTGCCCGTGAAAAACCTGTTGCGATCATCACGATTGTACTGGTAGTGCATTTTATATTTATGTGCAAGTATCTTTATCGCTTGAAAATCTATATGGGTTCTGAAGTCATTACTAAATATTTCAGTGAACAGGTTCTTGATGACAGATTACCGGAAAACAATTGGGAATGGAATTACTATTTGTTAGGAAGTGCAGTTTTTGTGAGCGCTTTTGTTCCTTTAGCTTTGCATGGGCGCAATAATGGCGGTGATTCTTCAGGCGGTGACTCTTCAGGCGGTGGCGATGCCTCAGACGGTGGCGAGGCTTCTGGGGGTTCGGGTTGCGGAAGCTCTTGCGGTAGCTGTGGTGGTTGCGGAGGGGATTAGGTTTATTATGTATAGCTTGCGAGCTATTTATTTTTATAAATTAGTACTCTAATTTTGTATTGTTGGAAAGAATTTTCGCCCTCATTCTTTTGTTCTTTTGTTGCGTTTTATGCAGGTTTCGGCCCAGTCTAAGCGGAAAATATCAGGTGTACTGACAGATAGTGTTAAGGTTGGGATCCCGAATGTGATGGTGCAAATCATTATAGACAAGGATACGCTAAGTACCGAAACAGATAAGTATGGGGATTTTAGCCTGTCCAGAATCAATGCGGACAGTTTTTCCATGCGGATTGCTGCTTTCGGTTATGAGGAATTTACCGCTGCTTATACTTTTGCTGAGAAAGAAAAGCACAAACGGCTGGGCGCCATCAAGCTGAAATTGTCAAGCCGGACCTTAAAAGAGGTGGTCATCAAAGCCAAAGTGAACCCGGTAAAGTTTATGCAGGATACCGTTGAATACAATGCCACGGCTTTTAGCGTTCGTGACGGGGATAACATTGCAGATTTGTTAAAACAGCTTCCCGGTATAGAAGTCGACAAGGACTATAATGTAAAAACAGGCAACAAACCGATGACGAAACTCCGCATAAACGGACAGGATTTTTTTACCAGCAACGTCAAAGATTTTATCGACAAACTTCCGGGCGGGATTGTTTCCAAGGTGCAGGTTATTGAAGATTTCGGGGATCAGGCAAATTTTACAGGTATAAAAACGGGTACACCGTCAAAGATGCTGAACATCATTACTAAGCCGGAGATGAATAAAGGTTCATTTGGGGAATTTTTGGGCAATGCGGGCACCAACGATATGATCGGCAGCCAGGCACGGATAAATCTATGGAACGCTGACAGGCAAAGTTCGGCCGCCGTAAATGGGAATATGGCTAATAACGGGGTCGGAAATAGCCGGTCAGCTGGGGCTAGCATCAGTCACAGGGATAAATTTGGTAAATACACCAAGGCTGGGTTTGCTTATAGTTTCAACAACAATAAGGAGGCTTTTAGCCGTCAGCAAATAACCGAATCGCTGAACCCTGAGGGCAATTTTATCAATGATAGTAAAAGTGAGGGTAAAAATGCCGGGGCAAGCCACAACCTGAATATGGACCTGGATTACAACAACGACGTGTATTTTGTACAGGCAAATATGGGCAGCGCTTACGGCATTTCTGATAACCAGAGTTCTTCCACAAGCCTGCAATCCGGCCTGCTCCACCAGGACTTGAGCAACCGCAACAGTTCAGACCGAACCTCGCCATCCGTTCGTACGAGTATTACCGTTTCAAAGAAATTGAAAGACGCAAACAATTTTTTAACCGCCAATGGATCTTTTTCATTGGGCGACATCAACAGCGGACAGCGCATCAGCACCAACACATTGTATTACGACCAGAATACGGGTGCCTTACTTAAAGATTCGCTATTGAACAGAGATGTGGATAGCCGGTCCAATACCCGAAATGGCAGCTTTGGACTCAACTACAGCTTTGGTTTGAAAAAGCCTAATGATACGCTGGGGAGACGAAGCTTTAACCTCAGTTACAATGGCTCAGCCAGCTGGTCTGACAATGCGGTTTCAACCTTAGTTTTTGATAACAATAGCAGCGCAGTTTCTCTTGTCGACTCCCTGAGTACGTCGTTTGAAAGCGTTTCGTTCAGTCAGAATTTTGGAATAGGTTACAGTTATAATTCACCCAAGACGCGGTATTCTTTAGGTATGACTGCAAGTCCCAACCTGATTAGCAACCACAACCTGAAGCTGAATAGAACCATCAGGAACAATGCCTTCAATTATGCACCCAGTTTGAACTTTAGTCAGACGCTGAGCAATGGAAAAACGGTTTTTGTTAATTACCAGGGTGCCAATCAAAATCCCAGTATCAATCAATTGCAGCCAGTAAGGGACGTGGAAAGCCTGCAGAACATCGTGGTTGGGAATCCAGATCTTAAATCTTCATTCGGACACAACCTGAATACAAATTTCAACTATTCTCATCCCAAATCCGGCCTGTCTGTGCAGGTGGGTTTAAACGGTTCTCTTATGCAAAATGAGATTGTGGAAAATGTGAGTTTGCTACCTGATACTTTAAATAGCCTGAAGCAGATCACCCGTTATGAAAATGTGAATGGTAACTACCAGGTTAATGGCAATTATTACCTGAATATTCCCTTGCAAATGAATAAGTTTTCTTTGGGTTTGTCTGGAGATCTGGGTTATTCCAACCGGGTCTTGATTTTTAACAACCAAAAAACGTATGGCAAGGGTCTCAACTTCAGTCAGCGCCTGGACGCGAACATGAGGCTTAAAGTACTCACGTTAAACAGCCAGTTTAGCTATTCGGTAAACAATAACAACAACTCAGGTTCGTGGCGGGGTAACTACGAATTTCAGGCCATAGGAATTGGCCAAATCAATGCCCCGGTTTTTTTTAGAAGTACAACTTTTGGGTCGAATTTGTCTGGCGATCTCAACTTGAAGAACTTGAGAGTCATGGGTAATGTCAGTTACAGTGCCAACCATAATGATGGGAGCGCCGATCAGGTGGTACAGAACAGCAGTGATCTGAATATGAGTTTGTCCGGTCAGCTGACGATCAAAAAATCTTATTATATCGACTTCTACGGCTTTAAAAGAATCAGCTATGGGTATGCCCTGGCCAATGCGAATCCCCTGATGATCGGTGGAGGTGTAGGGAAGAAATTTTTAAAGGACAAGTCGCTGAGCCTGGATGTCAGGGGCCAAGATTTGCTCGGACAGGGCAACAACCTCTCTCGCAGGGTTTCGGGCAACACCATCATTAACAGTCGCAGCCAGCAGGCAACCCGGATATTTTCAGTGAACCTTCGCTATAATCTGTCTGTTTTCGGGGGCAAGACTTTCCCGGTTGACCGGGACTAAAGCTATTGGCTACTTGTTTTAAATTCTTCGTATGAAGCTTTGATATAGGTTGCCCGCTCATAATCTGACCATTTCCTGAGTTTTTCCAGTTTAGGGGTATATTTGAGTTTAAAATCTCCCAGTCTAGCGCTATCTATTGGCACAGCCTGCTGAATGATGTGGTCATTAAAATACCTGTCAATTTCCTCTGCTTTAGCAGCTTGTTTAGCAAGTTGATTTAATCGCCTTACCCTGCGCCCATCTTTTCCCAGAAGCTCGTAAAAAAAAGTGATCGGACGTCCGCCAAGTGGTAGCAGTAATTTAAGTGGCGGTTTTCCGCCATAGAATATTCCCTTTTCCCTGCTGTAAGCTTTGCTGATTTCCCTGTAGCTTTGTGAGGCCAGCTGGCTGGTGATTTTAACTTCTTTAAGTTGGTTATTAGGTCGCAGACGGATCACCAAATCTGAAAAATTCTGGACGGCCATTTTATGAGGTTGGTATCCAATTCTTTCGATCTGGAGCGTGTCGCCGATTTTGCAGCTCAGCTCAAACAGTCCAAACTTATCAGAATGGGTCAATTGGCCGCTGCGATAATTGCGGATTTCCACTTGTTCTATCCTGGCTTTTGTACCCTCCTGAACGACAGCGCCCCGTATGGTTTTGGGATTTTGTGCCACGGCGAAGCCGATTGAAGCGAACATCATGACGAGGAAGGTTTGTAGGGAGAACGATAATTTCATTGCTACCAAAATAGCACTTAATTGATTGAAAACGGCTGCTTTAACTTTTTTTAACAATGTAGTTTAGAATTTTGTCGGTTAGACGGGTCAAATTGGGAAATCTATTACTCAACAGGAGTAAAACAGCCACTTTGTAGCCACTCCAGCTCATCTTTCAGAGTTTCTGTGGTGTCATCTTTATTACCTTAGAGGTGATTATCTGCCTTTATTCAGTGTTATTATTCTGTGAAGTTGTCGTATTGTTTTTTCTGGCCTTACTGGCTACAGACTTGCTCATAGACAGTTCTAATCTATCTATATGAAAAATTCAATATTAGTAATCCTGCCATTAATGATGGTCATGGGCTGCAGGAAAATTATCGAGACACCTCAAAAACCCACTACTACCAAAATTACCTCTTATCTGCAGGTAACATGTGAAAACTGTAATGTAATCTACGGAATGCCTGATCAATACAAGTCATTTGACAATACTGGCGGACTTTCGGTTAAGTATCCGTACACGTATAGTGAAGGTTACAATTTACAGGTACAGGTGACTCCTGTGGGTAAAGCACAAAATCTTACCATTGAGGTTTATGATAAAAATGGTAATGCTGTGTATAATGGTGTTGCAACCAGAGAAGCTGCTGCGATATGGGGTGTTACGGTTCTGCTGACGGAGAATAAGTAATTCATAGTTGCTGAATTGTTATTTATCTTTGCCAGTAAGACAATTGATCACCAAGATAAATTCAATCATGATGGATGCATTTACCCAAACCTTTTTTCATGGCACTAAGGCTGATTTAAAAATCGGCGATTTAATAGAAATTGGTTTTAACTCCAATTTTGTAGACAGGAAGCTGAAGCATATTTATCTTTCAGCTACCCTCAGCGCCGCTGTTTGGGGTGCTGAACTTGCTGCCGGGACTGGTCCTGAAAGAATCTACCTTGTAGAACCGACAGGTGCCCTGGAAGATGATCCTAATGTAACAGATAAAAAATTTGCGGGTAATCCTACCATGTCGTACCGCTCCGTACATCCGTTTAAGGTGATCGGAGAAGTTACGATATGGCAGGGTCATTCTGCAGAACAGATCGCAGCAATGAAAGAGGGGCTGGAAAAGCTAAGGCAGCAAGGGACTGTTGTGATTGAGGAGTAACCTTGTTTTGCCGTCTCTAAAGATAATCTTCCTTTCTCAATGGCCAGCCGTCTGGCCAGCAACCGTAAACTTCATGATAAGCCCGGAGTACTTCGGTCGGGCCTGACTGGCTCAACTCATTAAATGCGTTGTCGAAATCGAATTTCTTCCCGAACATTTGCTTATTCTCCTTGCAGATCGATTTGATAACCTCCTGTTCCGGATCGTAAGTTGCGTGATCAGGTGATGCTGACCACCAATCTGTAAATCGTACTGCGTTAAGTCGTTTTAGGAATTTCAAATAGTCACAACGGTAAACAAAGTCTAGCTTTGCAATTTTCATTTCTTTAAACACGCGAACGTAAAAGGGATAGTTGTCGACACCATGGTTGTTAAAATATGGTCCCCAGATTTCGGCTTTATAGAAATAATCGTCCTCTTTTGTAAATTCTCTTGTAAGCGTTTGTTTCAGCACAAATCTTACAATTTTTTGGTCAGATATATTTCCCAGGCGATATTTAAAATAGCTATCATCGTTGATCTTGATGTAAAAACCACAGCGAACTATGACATTCCTAAAACAATTCAGTAGTAATGAAGTCATTTCCATTTCGATATTTAACTCAGGCCAGAATTCATATGTTTTCAAGAAGTCCTGATAGGATTGAAGCGGCTCAAAGGTAAATTCAGTTTTCTGATACTTTTTGGCATATATATACTTGGATGCCCTTACTTTGCGGTAAACTAAATAATCGGTATCGGGACCTTTTCTATTGCAATAGAAATATTCGCTTACCGCAAGTCCGAAAGGAGCAATTTGTGAGGTTACTTCTGGAATGGAGTCCAGCAAGCCATTGATGGCGGCATTGATTTTTTTCCAGGGAAGGCGCTTCGTAGTGAAATGGTTCATACAAATTTATGCGCATTGATGATTACGCCAGCAAAGCTATGTAAATCTGGAATACCGTGTAATCATAAAAATCAAGATAAATCTTCACTGAAAAAATTATTTGTGTTAATAACTAAGCGGTGGGAATGTTTACATACTAAGTATATTAGTAGTTAAAAATTTGTAATGAACAAGCACACATCGAAAATTACCACCAAAAGTATTGAGCAGAGCGGATTGCCTAATGATTACAAAAAAGCCATAGCAGAATACGTTTGGAACGGCTTTGATGCTGGTGCCACTGAAGTCAAGATAGATTTTGAAGGCAATGAACTCGGTCATCTTTCCTCATTTTCGATCAGTGATAACGGTACGGGTATTGACATTGTGACCATTGATGATACTTTTGGAAACTTCCTGGACTCTCACAAAGCTAACCCTTCTAATAAAATTGGTTTTGTGAAAGGCCGGAAGGGCAAAGGACGTTATTCATTTAGCACCTTTGCCAATAGTTGTACCTGGCTTACTACTTTTAAAGGGCCTGATGGCGAGCTATTGCAATATAGCATCAGGATACAAAACGGGGATTTGCAAAACTTCAGCCTGGCTGAGCAGGTCATCGTTAAAGGTTCGCATACAGGGACTATTGTAAGCTTTCATAATTTTTATGATCTGACATCCGACTTGTTGTCTGCCAGGGCTTTTGAGTATTTTCTGGCCAGTGAGTTTGGTTGGTTTTTATTCCTGAACAGGGACAAGGGTTGCAAAATACTTATCAATGGAGAAGAACTTGCTTACACAGATATTATTGGCGATTCGGAGGAAATGGTTCATGAGATTGGTGAGGATAGTTTTAAAGTTGTTTTTATTCGCTGGACGCAGAAAATAGGGGATAAATATTATTTCTACTTTCTAAGTGAGAACCAGAAAGAGGCGGCTAGAAAGCATACTTCTTTTAACAATAAGGCGATTGATTTTCACCATTCGGTTTACGTTGAATCTTCATTTTTCGATGATTTTAAAGAGACGACTGAAGATAACCCAGTATTGGACTTTTCTGGCAAAAATCAGACTAATCTGTCTTATAAAAGCTTGCTTAAAGCACTTAATACGCTGGTGTCTGGGAAGGAGAAACAATTTATCAGGGATTTGCAGGCTGATAAATTGATCCAGGATTATTATTTTAAAAGTATTTTCCCGGTAGGTACATTAAAAGCTGATGGGCTGGAGGCTATTATCAAAGAGCTTTATTGCGCTGAACCGAGGATTTTTCAAGGCCTAACCATTCACCAGAGTAAAACGCTGGTCGGGCTGTTCAATGTATTACTTGCGAACGGGCAGGGCGCTGGTATAGTGGAGGTCGTTGATAGTGTGGTTGTTTTAAATCAGGAAGAGCGGGAGAGGTTGAGTCAAGTGCTGGCCAATTCTGTCACTGTAACACTTTAAATTTGTCTTTATGAAAAGCTATCATCTCGAGAACATCTCAAATCAGCCCGATAATGCCCGCCATTTTTTGAAGCCCAGCGCGAAGGATCTGGATGGTCTGAAAATTGGCGACCTGGTCCGTTTATTTTTTGTGCTGGACTTTAAAACAAAAGACAACTGCCGGGCTGAGCGGATGTGGATTGAAATTTCTGAAATGGAAGAAACTGGTTTTAAATAGTATTTCTTTCGACTCATGACGCCTTTGAGTGGAGTGAGAACGATGCGGATTTTGTGCCTGTGGAATGATCGAAATGTACTAATTGTTATCTTTGCTTTAGAAAATTTCAACTAATAATCATGACTAAAAAATACAGTATCCTTGGAATCATTATGTTACTTTTTCTTTCTGCTTCTGCTCAGGTGGCTATAAAGCAAGGAAAATGGGCAGCAGTATTACAACGTGAGGACGGATTTCAAATCCCTTTTGGACTCGATTTTGAACGAGAGGGTGGTAAGTTGGTTTGCTATGTTGTAAATGGATCGGAGCGATTGAAAACAGAAAATATAACTGCCTCTAAGGACTCCATTTTAATCAGAATGCCGGTTTTTGAATCTTATTTTAGGTTGAAAGCAATCACCAAAGACAGCTTGAACGGGGTGTGGATAAAAGGTGGGGCTACCAAAGATGTGATCATTCCCGTTGTGGTCAATGCGGGCAAGAGCCGGTTTTTGGTGCCTAATTCTGCAGCGAACAAGAAGATAGCCGGAAAATGGAGTATTGAATTTACCAGGGCTAATCAGACCAAGCGTCCCGCAGTTGGGGAGTTTGTACAAAATGGACGTTCCGTGGGCGGCTCGGTGCTGACTCCGGCCGGAGATTATCGCTATTTGGATGGGATCGTTAGCGGCGACTCCTTGTTTCTGTCTACATTTGATGGCATTCATGCCCTTTTGTTTGCCGCTAAAATAACCGGAGAGACGATCAATGGGCAATTTTATAGCAGCGCATCTGTTCCTGAGCCTTTTACTGCTGTTAAAGATGCCAACGTCAAACTGACGGCTCCTGTAACAGCGCTAAAGGAAGGCAGTGATGGGAAACTGAAATTTAGCTTCAAAGATTTAGAGGGAAATTTAGTCTCTCTTCAGAGTGAACGGTATAAAAATAAAGTGGTCGTACTGCAATTGATGGGCTCATGGTGTCCGAATTGCATGGATGAGATGGCGTTTTTGAGCGATTATTACCGTAAAAACAAGGATAGGGGAGTGGAAGTCATTGCCCTGGCTTATGAACTGACTACAGATGAAGCCAGATCCAAAAAGAGCCTGCAAAAATTTCAACAGCAATTTAAAGTAGAATACCCGATGCTGATTACTGGTGTGGCAGTTGGTGATCCTGAACGGACTGAAAAAACATTACCTCAATTGACAGAGATCAAAGTGTTTCCGACAAGTATCATTCTTGATAAAAATGGTGTGGTGAGTGAAATCAGTACGTCTTTTTATGGCCCGGCAACAGGACAATATTATGTGGATTATAAAGCGGGTTTTGAAAAGAAAATCAATACATTACTGAACGAGAAGTAAACATTTAGACGTCTTTCAATAACTCTTCTACTATCATCGGAATGCCAATTGTGGCGGCTTGCTCGACGATGGTCACCAGACTTTTGTTTCTCATGGGCGGAACTTTTGGGTCAATTACGTATTTTCGGGCAACCCGCGGTACGTATTCCAGCAAGCCAGCTGCGGGATAAACCTGTAAACTGGTGCCAATGACCATAAAAATGTCTGCCTGACGGCAGATTTGTATGGCTGGTTCCATGTTGGGTACAGCTTCTCCAAACCAAACGACATGCGGACGCAATGGCTTGTTGTGCACACAAGTCTGATCGAAGCCGAGTTCCCACCCGGATATTGGATAGGTAAGGCTGGCGTCAACATCTGACTGTGCAAGGGTGATGACACCATGAAGATGAAGTACATTGCTGGAACCAGCCCGTTCGTGCAAGTCATCTATGTTTTGCGTAATGATCTGAACCTGATATTTTTCTTCAAGTTTTACCAGCGCTTCATGACCCTTATTGGGAACAGCCTCCATGATGAGCTTTCTGCGCTCGTTGTAGAACTCCTGCACAAATTCGGGATTGGCCAGCCAGGCTTCTGGCGTAGCTACTTCGGAAATGTGATAACCTTCCCATAGACCGTCGGTGTCCCTGAATGTTTTTAGCCCACTTTCGGCACTGATGCCAGCCCCGGTTCATATCACAATCTTTTTCATACCTCTTGGTTTCTGAATCCATTATCCATAACTACAATATTTGTCAGACGTTCTGATTTTGCCAATTTACTTAATAAAAAACAATTGTATATCCTGAGTTCCAATCTCTAGAAAAATGTTTGTGTATATTTTACTGAACACCAATTGTCAATCTAATTAAGTGCGGGTATTGTAATGCCATTTTTTTGTATGTATCTGTATATTAATAATATATTTTTTATTTAAGAGTCTATTTCTACTGAGTATTCTTAAAAGGTTTAGTTTTTGCATGTTTATATATATGGAAGCAGCAAAGCTTCTGTGTAATATTTATCTACAAATACTTAAACAAAATGAAAAACAAATTTTTTAATCTTACCACGTTAGCAGCTGTAGCGCTCGTGGTAGCCTCAGCATTCTCTTCTTGCAAAAAAGATGACGATATCGATCCATCTGGATCAGCAAATGTGAAAATTGTCAATGCGTCTACTGGCTCTACGGCCCAGGGATTTTATCTCGCCAGTAAGACTGTAGTTCAAGGTGGACTAACTTTTGGAAATGCATCCAGCTCATATATAGCAGTTAATTCCGGGACAAATTTGCAGATGCAGTTTAGGAACGACGGTTCTTCTGCTGCTTATGCATCGGGCTCTTATGATTTTGACAATGGCGGTTATTATACCGTATTTCTGGCCGGTGATGGACAGACAGCACGTGTTCAAGTTTACAAAGATGATTTAGCAGCTCCATCTAATGGTAAGGCAAAAGTTAAGTTTGTACATTTAAGCGATGCCGCTGCTGCTAACGTTGACATTCGTAAAAGTTCAGGTGATAATCTGGCGGTAAATCTGGCACGTAACAGTTCAAGTAACTATGTGGAACTGGAGCCTGGCGTCTTATCGCTACAGGTTTTTGCAACTGGACAGTCTACCAGTTTGGGTAATTTTGACTTAACTGCTTTTGCTGCTGGTAAAATCTATACAGTTTATATCACGGGATCCACGACTGCTACTGTTTCGGTTCGCCAGGTAGTACACAACTAACATTTATAGACAAGAAGCCGGCCCTGGTGTGTATGGGCCGGCTTCTTTATTCTGATTTAATCGCGTTTATAGGACTCTTTTTTGCGGCCTTGTAGGCCTGAAAAAAAACAGTAACCAGTGAAATGAACAGCGCAAAGAGCCCGGCAGCCAAAAATAGCCAGAGCCTAAGTTCTATTTTATACGCAAATGATTCCAACCAAATCTTACTGAAAACGTAGCCAAATGGTAACGCAATCACAATTGCCAGCAACACAGGTTTGGTAAAATCTGACGATAACATGTAAACGACATTCAGGTTACTGACACCTAAAACTTTACGGATACCGATTTCTTTAAATCTTTTTTCGGCTGTAAACGCAGCCAGGCCAAACAAGCCGAGGCAGGAAATGACAATTGCCAGGATCGCAAAATATCCGGATAACAAGGCTACTCGTTTTTCTGCTGTATATTGCGCCTGGAAATCTTCATCCAGAAATTTATAATCGAACAAGGTGCCTGGATTATGTATTATGTTGAACTGCTCAAGTCCGGCTAATGCTTCTTTCGTGCGTCCGGCTTCAATCTTCACCATGATCCGATTTCCATTGTTCGGTTTGTAGCGGATGAACATCGGTTTTACTTTTTGATGAAACGACTCAAAATGAAAGTCTTTAACTACTCCAATGATCTGCATTTCGGTACCCCAGAGATTGAACATTTTTCCGATTGGGTTTTTCAGGCGCATTGCTTTTATACCGGTCTCATTGATGATGATTTTTGAAGTGTCAGAACCGAATTTTGTTGAGAAAGTGCGTCCGGAAGCCATTTTTATACCTAGCGTCTCAATTAGTCCTGCATTTACATCTGCCCGCTGAAATTTAATCACTTCCTTGGGAGCTCGTCCTTCCCAGCTAAAATATCCTGTTGTATAACTCAAATCGCCCAATAGTTCCCTGTTGATGCTCGATGCATTCAATATCCCAGGTACCTTTTTTAATCCAGCGAGCACAAATTCCAGCCTATTCTTGAAAGTCCCGGCGGTTTCAAAATAAAGGATGTTGTCTTTTTGGTAACCCTGGTTCCGGGTCTGTACATATTCTACTTGTTTGTATATGATCAGCACCGCTAAAATTAATACCACTGATACTGAAAATTGAAAAACAACCAGAGCCTGACGTGTCCACAAAGCTGTTCTGGTCATATGGAGTTTTCCTTTGAGTGCTGATGATGGTATTAATCCGGAAAGATAAAAAGCAGGATAGCTGCCAGCAGCTATTCCGGTAACTAAAGTAATTGCAGTTAGGGCCAGTATCCAGGAAAGACCAAGATGAAGAGACAGGTGTTTTCCGGTAATGAGATTGAACTGAGGAAGCATGAGTTCGACAACAAACAACGATACGAACATGGCGATAAAACTAAGCAGGATAGACTCTGATAAGTACTGTATGATGAGCAATTTTCTGGAAGCTCCGATGACTTTCTTGACCCCGACTTCTTTTAATCTTCTGGATGCCCTGGCGGTAGAGAGGTTCATGAAGTTGATACAAGCAATGCTGAGTATAAACAAGGCGATCAGCGAGAACAGTTGCACGTACCGGATTCTCCCTCCAACAATGTTGCCATTCTCAAAGTGGTCATTTAGATAAGCTTCTGAATATGGTCTGGCAAATAAAGTGTAATTTTTTAGTCCTTTGCCGGTCAGAAAGTTTTTGATCCTTGCATTAAATAGTTTGGGGTCTGCATCTTCTTTTAAAACTACGAAGGTATTCGGACCGTAGTTGTCCCATTTGCTATAAGCAGAATTTCCCGCTTTAAAGAGCACGTCCGATGAAACGAGAAAATCAAACTTGTCTGAAGAATTGGCTGATATGTTTTTGAAAACGCCGGTGATGAGTGCCGGATTCTCGGTTTCCATTTCTGCATTACTCCAAATGATGTCTTTTCCGACTACATCCAGGCTATGAAATAATTTCATGGCCAGATCTTCAGAAACGACTACAGTGTTTTTATCTGCCAACACTTTGTCTGCCTGTCCAGTAATCAACGGGTATGAGAATACCTTGAAAAAATCCTTTCCGGCAAATTTTCCTGCCGCCTTAATTGCTGATTTACCGGGTATTGCAATTTTGCTTTTTGCAAGCCAAAATATGGGAGAAGTGATTACAGACAATTTCACCTCGGACAGCTCCGTTGCGAGCGCGGCCGCTAATACTCCAGGTGTACCGTCAACTGTGGCCACCCGGTCCGCGAAGTGCTCGTTTTGCATCACCTGGTAAATCTGCCTGCTATGAAATTTGTCCATCTGTATTTCATCACTTACCCAGAGGTAAATCAATAAAGCGCAGGAAAGACCTGCCGAAAGCCCAATGAGGTTGATGAAGAAGGAGCTTTTGTGTTTCTTGAAGTTCCTGTAAACCATTAACAGGTGGTGACGTAACATATTCTACTTATTTATCCAATAGGTTTCAATCCCTGTGCCATAGCAAATAAAGGCTCAACGAGCACTGTGTGTGTGTGTTTACAAATGAATCTGTCCGAATATGAACAACATCTGAACGTTAGCGGACGGATTTGTTTTTAAAAGGAAGTTTGAAATAGAAAGTAGAACCCCTTCCAAACTCGCTCTCCACCCAGATCTTTCCATGATGCCTGTGGATGATCTCGGCACTCAGGTATAAACCGATCCCAAAGCCTGAAATGGAGAACATTTGTGCACCCTCAACCCGGAAGTAACGTTCAAATACTTTGGCTATATCTTCCTGTTTAATGCCCATACCCTGATCAGTTACACTAACCTCTATGCTGCCATTTTGAACAATACATTTTATGCTAATCGTACTGCCCGAAGGTGAATATTTAATGGCATTGCTGATCAGATTGTTGATTACCTGGCCTATTTTTTCGCGATCTGCCTGGACAACTACAGGTGGAACATCTTCGAAATGGAAAAGGTGACTGGTAATTGTGGCCCTGAATTCTTCTTTTGTATCCTGGATCAACTTCGAGAAATCAAATGCTTCGAGTGCGATATGAATCTTGCCGGATTCTAGTCTGGAAACATTCAGGAAACTGTTGATCATAGAAGTCATCTTATTGACCTGGACATTGGCCTTTTCCAGCAGGCTAACTGCTAAGCTGTCTTTTTGCTTCTCAGCACTTCTCAGCAATACCTGAACATAGCCCTTCATAGAGGTAATTGGTGTTTTAAGTTCGTGGCTAACCATTCCTATGAAATCATTCTTGCGCTGCTCGTCGTGTTTTTGCTCTGTGATGTCCAGAAGAGTGCCCACAATCGATACCGGATTCCCTTTATCGTCGAAATAGGCCTTGCCGGAGGAAGCCAGCCAACGCGGAGCATTGCCATCCATAGGCTGAATCATGTATTCTTCGTTGAAACTGGTGTTTTGCTCAATCGAACTTTGAATAGCGCTGACGATGCGTTGCCGGTCTTCGGGTACGATGAGGTCGAAAGCAGCGGTCAAGGTCATTTTTTGCGTAGGGGGAATGCCGTGAATCTGCTTGGCGATATCAGTGATGGTCAATTCATCTGTGATCAGATTGGTATTCCATATACCCAGATTGGCTGCGTCAATGGCCATGTTCAGTACGTCACTGGTATCGGCCAATTGTTTGTTGACCAGGTTCAAATGCGCAATCGTCTCGCCTAATTCATCTTTAGCACGTACCTGCGCTGTGATGTCAATAGTGATGGCTATAATGCCTAAAATGGTGCCGTCTGTATCCCGGTAGGGCTCGTAAACAAAGTTTTGATAGACGATCTCTTCCCTTCCGTTTCTCAAAAGCGCAACAGGCATTTCATTGGCACTGAATGTTTCACCTTTCTGGTAAACCTTGTCCATGACGGCTTCGAGTCCCTGTCCCCTGGCATCGGGAAGAGCTTCAAATACCGGTTTATTCAGTACTGCGGATGCTTCTTTGCCCCACAGTTCGATCATTAGTTTATTGGCCACACTGATAACATGCTCCGGACCGAGCAGGATACACATCGCTACCGGGGCCTGCAGGATCATGTTTTGCAGGTTATGGGCATTTTGATCTACCTGCTGTTTTGCGATGTTAAGGTCCGTCACGTCAGCAGCGGTATTCATTACCCCGTAAACTTCACCATGTGCATTGAGCAGGGGTGTGAAACTATAATTAAAATAGTAGGTTTTCAGTTCTCCATCGATGATCAGGTCAATGCGCTGGTTGAATGCATGAAATGAAATACCAGTGGTGAAAACAGCGTCCAGCTGCTCAAATATCTGCTGGTTTGTGAGTTCAGGCAGAATGTCTGAATACAGCATGCCGACGACGTCATTCCCTTTGCCCCATACATCCAGGATATTTTGATTGGCGAGCATGATTTTCATTTCCCTGCCGATGTAAACTCCGATGGGAAATGGAGAGCTTGCTACAAAATTACGCAACTGCGCCTCGCTGGCAGCAAGGTTTTTCAAGGTTTGCTCCAGGTACTGCTGGGTTTCTTTAAGTTCCTCATTTGTTACAGCCAGTTCTTCGTTTACGGCTGCCAGTTCTTCATTTGAGGCTCCGAGTTCTTCATTGATGGCCTGCAATTCTTCAGTGGTGCCTGCAAGTTCACCGACCCGCGCCTCAATACGCGTTTTCAGTTCTGTATTCAGCAGATTGGTTTTGATTTGCGCAGTTACATCGGTCGCATAAGCCATAACCCCCACAATACTACCCTGCGTGTCACGCATCGCCTGAAAAGTAAATTCGAAGTAAAATGTCTGCATGATGCCATTGACCAGAAGTTGAGCAGGATCGTTATTGGTATGGTAGGTAATGCCACTGCGGTAGACCTCCTTTAATAAACTTTCAAAAGGCTGGTCGGCCAGTTCAGGCAGCGCATCGCGAAAACGCATACCTCTAATCGAAGCATCTTTTCCCCATGCTTTAAGTGTAGCGGGGTTAACTACAGAGATGACGAATTCCGCTCCACTCAGAAAATACATCGGATAGGGAGAAGACTCAATCAGATTTCGATAAATGTCTTCAGCGAATTCCAAAACTGCTATATTTAATAAAAGGTAATCTCATATCCCAAAAATAAATAATAAAACCATTTAACACATTCGTATTGAAAGAGTTTGGTGATGAGTTTCCAAAACGATCTTCTGTATTTAATAATTTTTCCACATCTCCATAAATTTATTGTCAACTATTTGTTTCTGACAAATAAAAGTCAGATATTTGCATCCTTAAAAATAAGCGACAAATAAGTTATAAATAAATAATATGAAAAAAGATCTTCACCCATCAAGCTATAGATTTGTGGTTTTTAAAGACATGTCTAACGAATATTCTTTCTTAACAAAATCTTGTGTAGATACTAAAGAGACGATTAAGTGGGAAGATGGTAACGATTATCCTCTTTATAAATTAGAGATATCACATACTTCACACCCGTTTTATACTGGTAAAATGAAACTTGTTGATACCGCTGGTCGTATTGACAAATTCAAAACACGTTACGCAAAAAAGTAATTATAAGAATTTAGAAATTATTTTAAGGTCCCGTTGCTATTGCTTCGGGACTTTTTTTATTTTTGCAGCTTATGACAATCAATTTATTTGATGATGGAGCCTGGTTAACGTTGCGTCCATTGACCTTCACAAGGCCGGTTGCGGATCTGAGAATAGGGATTATGACCATTAGTCAAAAATGGGAAAAATACCTTGGTGCGGACAGATCAGGATTTAAAACCAGTCCATATCTCGCTTTAAAATATCCAGTGTCCTTATCTGCTGAATGGTATATCAACGGTTCTGTTTGCCCGGACGGGGAACTTGCAGAAGCGGTTTTAAATCTGGAGACAGGAGCGGCGCTGAAAGGCAACGGTGTACTGATTGCCTATAAGGTAGATGCCGGAGACAATCCGGATGAAGATGCTATAGATGGTCTGACAGTAAAGACGTATTCCGCTGCTTTTACTAAAATTGAAGTTCCTGAAGATATTTTCAAAAACAACCATACCGAACTTAAAAAAGACTTCGACTTACTCACAAGGGGCAGAAGCTCTGCAAAACTAAGTGCTACAAATACTTTTATTGGTGATCAGATTTTTGCTGAAGAAGGTGCTTCAGCAGAATGTGCCACATTTAACAGCATGAACGGTCCCATATATTTGGGTGCGAATGCACAAGTCTGGGAAGGTTCTAATATCCGGGGGTCTTTTGCTTTATGTCACGATTCCCAAGTGAAAATGGGTTCTAAAATCTACGGACAGACAACGATCGGCCCATTTTGCCGGGTAGGGGGAGAGATCAATAATGCGGTGATCTGGGGATATTCTTCTAAAGGACATGAAGGCTATCTTGGTAATTCTGTGGTGGGACAATGGTGTAACATTGGTGCCGACAGCAACAATTCCAACCTTAAAAATAATTACGCAGAAGTCAAACTGTGGAGTTATAGTACAGCAAGTTTTCGCAAGACAGGCTTGCAATTTTGCGGACTGATCATGGCAGATCATGCCAAGTGCGGCATCAATACGATGTTTAACACAGGTACCGTAGCCGGTGTGGGCGCCAACATCTTTGGTGGTGGTTTCCCTAGAAATTTTATTCCGGACTTTGCCTGGGGGGGTGCCCATGGCTTTGAAACCTATGCTTTGCCGAAGATGTTCGATACTACTTCTAAAGTATATGAGCGGCGTAATAAACAACTCGACCAGATCGAAAAAGATATTTTAACACATATTTTTGAACAGACTAAAATTCACAGACATTTTTAAACCACGTTCAGAAACGAACCATAACAACCTAAATAAATAATAATTATGAGAAAGCAAATAGTTGCAGGAAACTGGAAGATGAATTTGGATTATGCTGAGGGCATTTCTTTATTCTCAGAAATCGTAAACATGGTAAGGGACGAGAAAAAAGGTGAACAAATTGCCATTATTTGCGCTCCATCTATTCATTTGAACAGCCTTGCAAAGCTTGGCGGCAGTGTGGTGAGCATCGGTGCGCAAAACAGTCACCAGAAAGAAAGCGGCGCCTATACTGGAGAGATATCTGCAAAGATGATCAAATCTGTCGGTGCTGAATATGTAATCATCGGTCACTCTGAAAGACGTCAGTATTTTGCTGAAAGCAACGAGCTGCTCGCAGAAAAAACTGTAATTGTATTGCAGAATGGGTTAACACCTATTTTTTGTATCGGTGAGACGCTTGATGAAAGAAACAACGGAAGTTATTTTGAGGTATTGAAATCTCAATTAATTGAAGGTGTGTTTGGCTTATCAGAAGAAGACTTCAAGAAAATCGTAATTGCTTATGAGCCTGTATGGGCTATTGGTACTGGTTTAACCGCAACTTCAGAGCAGGCACAGGAAGTTCACGCTTTCATCCGCAAGGAGATTGCCGGAAAATATAACGAAGCCATTGCTGATGATACTACGATTTTATATGGTGGAAGTTGCAATCCAAAGAACGCTGCTGAATTGTTTGCACAACCAGATATCGACGGTGGTCTGATTGGTGGAGCATCATTAAAATCAAGAGATTTTGTAGACATCGTCAAAACTTTCAATGCTTAATGCAATACATCCGGGTTACTTTCGGCTTTACAAAAATAGAGGAATATCAAAAAGATCTGCTCATCGCTGAACTGGCTGGTATCGGTTTTAATACTTTTGAAGATGTTGATCATGGTTTTGCTGCCTTCACTGATGAATCGAGTTTCAGTGAAGCGCAGCTCCTGGAAGTTATAGCAGAATTTAGAGGCGAGTTTGAACTGACTTATGATGTTGCCGAGATCGCAGCTGAGAACTGGAACGAAACCTGGGAAAAGAATTTCGAACCGCTGATTATTGACGATCAATGCTATGTCAGGGCCACTTTTCATGCGCCTCAGCCACAGTACCCCTACGAGATTGTAATTGATCCGAAGATGGCTTTTGGTACAGGGCACCACCAGACCACCACCATGATGATGGAGTATATTTTGAACACGGATCTGGAAGGGAAAACGGTTTTGGATATGGGTTGCGGCACGGGAATACTTGCCATTCTGGCTGCCAAACGCGGAGCGAAATCATTAATGGCCATTGATTATGACGAGGTCTGTTATGAGAGTACAATAGAGAACACAGCGCTGAACGGTATTGATGATATCACAGCACGCTGTGGTGGTAAAGAAGTTATTCCTGATACAGATTTTGAAGTTATTCTGGCCAATATAAACCGGAACATCTTGCTGGATCAGATTTCTGTTTACGCCAAAGTACTCACTTCTGGAGGAAGCATCTTTTTTAGTGGTTTTTATGAAAGTCCAGATCTCGAGATGATTCGTAGAGAATGCGAAATTTTCGACATTCATTATATGGATCATAAGAAGAATGGCGAGTGGGTAGCTGCCCATTTTAAAAAGAAATAATTAGTTCTGATCAATCATTTCTATGATGCGTATACATTTTATTGCCATAGGCGGCAGTGCAATGCACAATCTTGCTATAGCACTCCACAAAAAAGGTTACCAGGTAACCGGTTCTGACGACGTTATATTTGAGCCTTCCAGCAGCAGACTGGACAAACACGGCATCTTGCCAGCAAAAATGGGCTGGAACGAGGATAACATCACTCCAGATCTGGATGCCGTTATACTTGGAATGCATGCCTTGAAGGATAATCCGGAACTGCTAAAGGCGCAGCAACTTGGTCTGAAGATCTTTTCTTATCCAGAGTACATCTACGAACAAACTAAAGATAAGCTCAGAGTTGTTATTGGCGGAAGTCATGGTAAAACAACTATTACTTCCATGATTTTACATGTGCTGAATTATTATAAACGAGACTTTGATTACCTGGTAGGTGCACAACTTGCTGGTTTTGATACCATGGTAAAGGTTACAGCATCAGCCCCGCTTATTGTAATTGAAGGTGATGAATATTTAGCTTCTCCGATAGACAGAAGGCCTAAATTTCACCTGTATAAAGGCAATATTGCGGTCATCAGCGGCATTGCATGGGATCATATCAATGTATTTCCGACCTATGATGATTATAAAAAGCAGTTTGAGATTTTCATTGATACCATTCAGCCCGAAGGGAAACTGATCTACTGCAGTGCAGATGATGATTTGCAAGATATGGTAACGGCTTCTGAGGCCAAAGTTGAGAAAATTGGCTATAGCATACCAAGTCACAGGGTAGAAAACGGCGTTACCTTCCTGCTTCCGGATGAAACCCCGCTTAAAGTATTTGGCGACCATAACCTGATGAATTTAAATGCTGCTAAGCTGGTTTGCCAACAGTTGGATATAGACGATGCACAGTTCAACCTGGCTATTTCTTCATTCAGCGGAGCAGCCAAGAGATTGGAACTGCTGAGCTCCGAAAATGAAACCAATGTTTACAAAGACTTTGCCCATTCACCCTCGAAATTAAAGGCAACCATCGACGCTGTCAAAGCTCAGTTTCAATCCAGAAAACTCGTTGCCTGTATAGAGTTGCATACATTTAGCAGTCTCAATAAAACCTTTTTGGAGCAATATGCCAATACCATGACAAAGGCGGATGTAACAGTTGTATATATAGACGAACAGACTTTTGTTCATAAGAAAATGACTCCCTTTACGGAAAAAGACGTTCAGGATGCATTTAACAGTGGGGAAATACTATTTTTTAATAATTCTGCCTTATTAAGAGATTACTTATTGACTATAAATTTTTACTGCACCAATCTGTTACTTATGAGTTCTGGAAACTTTGGCGGATTGGATCTTACTAAATTGGCACGTGAGTTGAATACTCTTTCATCATAAGAACAATAAAGTACAATCAAACCTAAATTTAAATTATGAACGTCATAGGTAAAAACATTAGACAGTTGCGTCAGAAAAATGGATGGAGTCAAGGGGAAGTTGCAAAGCGTCTGAGTATTTCTATTCCTGCATTTTCTAAGATTGAAACCGGTATCACCGATATCAATATATCGAGGTTAGCACAAATTGCCAATTTATTTGAAGTGTCAACAATGGATATCATTTCCAAGGAAGGCGAAAACCCACAGTCTCTTAATTTTGAGGAGATTTCTACGCTAAAACAAAAACTTGCGCAGAGAGAGGAAGAAGTTATTAAACTTCAAAAGAAGGTAATCGATCTTTACGAAGAGATCAGAGAGCGCTAGATTTAATTAAAATATTTTACGCATAGTCAGGTGTCGCTTCCCAAAAGTGGCACCTGTTGCATGATGTATCGACAGCATCTTATCATTAAAATCTCCAACCCAGGACAGCTCGAGCTCATCATACCTGTTTAGCGGCAGTACATATTCTTTTAGTTTGATGAAGAGTGCCGATTCAAGTCCGTGTTTCTGGTATTCGCTTTTGGTACCCATTACGATGGCCCTCATTCTATTTACCCCAATCCAGCGCCTGTATACAAATTTCAGTTTTTCAATAAGGCCTAATTTTCCGTTAAAGCCTTTGATCAACTGGTTGGCATCTGGAATAATCACTACAAACGAAGCAGGTGCGCCATTGACATAGGCAAACCAGATCAGTTTTTCATCCATAATGGCTTCCATCTTTTTAAAGGATTCCTCCAGGGTCTCCCGTTTAATGGGAACGAAGTTGTCAAAATCCTTCCAGCCATCGTTATAGATCTCCATCAGATCATCTACATATTTAGAGGGGCTCTTTTTTGAAAAATGTTCAAAGGTATAACCAGGCTTGCCCGCCACCCAGTTGGCAATTTTTGTGAACCTTTCCGGAAATGGTTTTCTCACGGCCAGGTGATTGGTGATCTGCTCGTACTCTTTTTTGAAGCCGTAATTTTCAAAAAAACTTAGATAATAGGCCGGGTTGTAATTCATGCCGTAGGATGGAGGCGTAAAGCCCTCGACCAGCAATCCCCAAAAGGAATCATTTTCACCAAAATTGATCGGACCATCCATCGCCGCCATCCCTTCGTTCTGAAGCCAGTTTTTAGCGGCGTCAAACAGTTTAAATGCTGCCTCCTGATCATCTATGCACTCGAAGAAGCCCATGCCTCCTGTGGGCTGCTCATACTGATAAGCTTTCTTTTCGTTAATAAATGCGGCAACCCGTCCGATGGTTTTTCCCTGTTCATCATTCAGAATCCAGCGGACACATTTGCCGTGTTTAAAAAAAGGGTTTCTATCGGGATTAAAAACGCCTTCTATATCCTGTTCCAGCGGATTGATCCAGTTCGGGTCGTCTTTATAGATGAATTGTGCAACATTTAAAAAAGCACGTACAGTACTCTTATCGGAAACAGGTATAATTGTCATTCTTCAGATATAGGGCAAAATAAAAAGCATCTCAAATAGGAGATGCTTTCAAACTGGTAATTAGTATATGTCTTAGTAATCGTCGTCATCGTCGTCCGCGCCGTAAGTGTCAAACGTATCCAGATCATCTAACGGCAAATCAAAATTGTCGTCATCATCGTCTTCATACTTCTTATTGCTGGTCGTCTCATCCTGAACATCTTCTAGCTCATCATCTGGATCAACTTCTGGACTTTTCTTGATTGGTTTTTTCGGAGTTCTCATTACAAAAAATATAATTCCCTAAGGTTTTTATTTATGATTAACAATTTACAAAAAATCTTTTTAAATCGGACCAATGGTCTTTTTACCGATTTTTTGATGCCCCAAAAATAGTATAAAAAAGACTTTTACGGAAAAGTTTATTTACAAAATATTGATTTAAATATAAATGGCGGGGGAGATAAACTGTAGCAGTGTTAGGGGTCAGGCTACTTAGCAGAAATGCTAGAGGGCAAAAAAAATGGTAAAGCTTTGAACTTTACCATTTTTTAACACACAAATGAAACCTGAATTGAGATATAGTTTTAGGTTAGGTAAAATATCTGTATCAATTCTATAAGAACGCTTTTTACAAACTATGTTTGTTTTAATATCTATAACAAGTTTAAGGCAAATTGCACTTTGATTTTTTTTTAATTAGTAAGTGGTATGGAATTTTGAGTTAACGGTATTTTGCTACTTCAATGGGATTGTAATTGCCACAAAAGTGCCCGATTCGCCGTTTTGTTTTATCTCCATCTGTATAGGATTTGGTTCAACCTGGTTTAGCAAATTAATTCGTTCTTTTGTTAAGTCCATACCTTTGCTCGTGTGGTGCGCTTTTTTCTCTTTGAGTGAATTGTCTATTCCGATACCATTGTCTGTAATCCGGATCAATAAGTGGCTTGTACCCTTTAGATTGATGTCGATATCAATGTTGCCTCCGTCTTCCTTAGGCATAATACCATGCCAGATCGCATTTTCAATGTAGGGCTGCAGGATCATTGATGGGATGGTAGTCTCTTCTTTATCAATATTCTTATCAACGGCAATCTTGTAACTGAACTTTTCACCGAATCTTTTTTTCTCCAGGCTGAGGTATAATTCAAGGTATTCCAATTCCTCCTCAAGCGTCACATAGCTTTTGGTACAAATTTCCAGGTTCTTGCGAATCAATCTGGCGAATCCGGTCAGGACTTTATTGGCCGACGTCGTATCTTTCGTATTGATGTAATGCTGTATGGAATTCATTACATTAAAAACAAAATGTGGGTTCATCATAGCCTGAAGGGCACGTTGTTCCAGCATCAATATTTTGTTTTTCAACAGCAGCTGCTCCTGCTCTTTGTTTTTCTGCCGCCGGGTCACCATGACAGCCAGTTTATACAATGCAAATCCGGAAATGACAAGTATCAAAAGAAAAAACCACAAGGTTTGCCAAAAATGGCGGGCCATCATAAATTTCACTTTAGCCGGATTGCTCCAGGGACTGTTGTTTGATTTCGCACTCAGTTCAAAAGCATAATCTCCAGGTTCCAGGGATGAAAACTCCAGTCTCCGGTTTTTGGTCTCCGTCCAGGTGGCGTCACCTTTCAGGCGGTACCGGTAGGTGACATTCTTGTTTTGAAAATCAATAGCGCTATAGTGAAAGGTAATGTTGTTGTTGTAAGGATCCAGTACGTGAGTTCTTTGATCTAAATCAAGTTTTACTTTATTGTTGACAATAGCTGTAATAAAAACACTTGGAGCCAAATTGTCCATTTGCGTTTTCAAAATTGAAAAATAAATGAGTCCGTTGTTCGTCGCAAAGTAGGCGTTTTGGTCGTCAATATACATCCCGTTTATGCCCTCGGTCAGCAACGGACCAGTGTACTCAAAGGTCTCTATGTGGGTTTCTTTGCCCTTTAATACAATTTTATTAATACCGGTATTACTGATCACCCAGGCTTCGTTGTCCTTTACAAAAAGTTTTTTGCAAATATTATCCATCAGCCCATCTCTCTGGGTGATCACCTTGATCACCTTTCTGTCTTTGATGTAAATGATGCCATAGCCATCAGTTGCCAAAATGATGGTACCGTCGTTCAGTTCCTGAATATCATTGATCCGGCGTGTCAGCATCGGACTTTTCTCATAATAACTATATAAGTTGTCATTATCAAACTCGGACAGCCCGTCCAGGTTTGAAAACCACAAACTCCCTTTAGTATTATAAAAAACGCTATAAGAGCGGTTGCGGAAAAAACCAGATCCCTTGTTGAAGTTGGATGAACTAAACTCAAACTTACGGGTCCTGTCGGACAGGACGACCACCCCCGAGGAAAGTGCCAGTGCCAGTCTTTTATCGCTGCTGATACTGAAACTCTTGATCACAAACATGGAATTGTCGACATTCTTCAGATACTCGATATGCTGTTTTCCTGACCTGTTTTTAATCCTGCCAAGGCCATAATCCGAAGCAAAATAGATGGCCTTTTCAACTGTATCAAAATTAACCTGTTTGATGAGGTTGTATTTTTTTGTATCGGGAATGGGGATTTCATTGATGGCAAAAGTGCGGGTATCCAACGTATTGAGCGCAGAAAAGTCGAATCCCAGCCAAAGCCGTCCGAGGTCATCTTTGGTAATGCTCTTCACAATGTCGCTGCTCAGGCCATTCAGCCTGTTTACGATGTAAAGGCGTTCATCTTTTTGGGGAAGCATATAAAGTCCGTCTGCGGTCGTAAACCAGATGTTGTTTTTAGCATCTTTGATAATCTGGCTGGAAGCTACCCCCTGTAAATATTTGTTCACTTTTCCCTTATCGTCAATGTGATAAATGCCCGAATTGTTGCTAATCCAAAGTCCTTCATTGGGGTCAAAATAAAAATAGCCAAGGTTGTTCTGCAGCAGGGCTGGATTGATCTTTAGTTTTAATGGTGCTCCGTCTCCGGTTTTCACATTGAGTCCGTCTTTGTCAATGTAAGCCAGCGATTTATCGGGCATATTCGAAGCGCTTTTATAAGAAAGTGGTAAGGAACTATGCGGTACAACTTTGAAAGTATTTCCCTCCAGAATCCTGACACTGGTATTGCTGTAAGTCCAGATTTTTCCCGAGGGATCTTCATACACAAAGGTATTGATGAACTGGCGGTCGCTATTGGCCGAAATGTATTTCCTGATGGATTTGCCGTTCCACATAACCAACAGATTCTTGTTGGTGCCCAGCCAGATCCTGCCCTTGGAATCCTGAAAAAAAGATACAATTAAGGCATTGAAATTGAGGTGGCTAAGCTGGCTGTTGTTGCGCTCATTGTATATTTTTCCTTTGCTAAAATAGCTCAGCTGACCATTCAAAGCAAGAAACCAAATCCTTCCCTCGCGGTCTTCTTTCAATTGCAGGATCTGGTTGTCCGGCAGACCGTCGTCAACCGAAAAGTTTTCAAATACTTTGCCGTCAAATCTGCTGACCCCGGCATCTGTTGCAATCCAAAGGTAACCTTTTGAGTCCTGAAGGGTGTAAAAGCAATTGTTGCTGGGCAGTCCGTTTTTTGTGCTGAAACGTTGTAAATAAGTGATTTGAGAAAATGCGGGTCCGCTACTGAACAAAAGGGCCAGTAAAAGAACTGTTTTAATAAAATTTCCGATCCTATTTTTCTCCATCAAAACTGGTATAAACCCTCACTTTTTCAGCCAAATCACTTGCGCGCCTGCGTGATACTGCGATCTTTTCACCGTTTTTGAGCAGAACCTCATATCCGTTCCGGTAGTTGTATTCCTTTAGATAATTCAGGTTTACAATGCTGGATTTGTGAATCCGGACAAACTGGTTATCGGGCAGGATCTCCTCATATTCTTTCAGGACTTTGGATACCGTAATCTTATCGTTGTTGGCAAGATAAAAAACAGAATAATTGCTGTCCGCTGCGATGTGTACAATGTCATCTATGCTGATCAGGCTATAGCCCTGACCGTTTGGAAGACTGATCTTACGGATCTCAGTCCTGTCGCTCATATTTGACGATAAATTTTGCAGACTGTCGGCCCGCGTTTCCATGCTCTTATTGAGTTCAATATACCTGGAGGTTTTGTTTACCGCCTCTTTAAGCTCATCAATATCAATTGGTTTCAGCAGGTAATCAAGTGCATTTGCTTTAATGGCTTTTAGGGCATACTGGTCGTATGCCGTAGTAAAAATCACATGAGCTTTTGCTGCCTGTATACTGGGGATCAATTCAAAGCCATTTTCTCCAGGCATAGCAATATCAAGAAAAATAAGATCCACATTATTTTGCAAAAGCAGCATTCTTGCCTCGGCTACTGATTTCGCAATTCCGCAGACATTGATCTGTTCACAATTTTCCTGCAATAAAAAATATAAGGACGAACGGGCGAACTCTTCGTCGTCTACAATAATGGCATTCAGCACACTGATAAATTTATTCCTGTGAAATTAGGTTTTTTTTTCAATACCCTAAAACCGATGTGATTTTTCTTTCGTATGTCACAGTATAATCACCAGTAAAACTTAAACAATAAAAACTTAATTGAACTTTTAAAATATCTACCCATAAGAGTTCAACATTTAAAAACCCAAATTCAAAAACTTATGAAAAACTTACACAATTCAAAAGAAACGCTGCAGGACGATGGTAGTGTTTTCAGTTCCCCGCTTCAGCGCCGTTCCTTTCTGCAGTTTGCAGGTGCCGGATTAGCAGGTATGGCTTTAGTGGCCGCAGGCTGTAAAAAAGATTCCGAAATCGGTGACCCGATTCCGGGTACGGGTGCGACCCTGGACTTTAAAACTGATGTCGGCGTACTCAACTATGCTTATGCTTTAGAACAACTAGAGGCTGCATTTTACATCCAGGTAGCATCTGCCCCGCCATCTACGTTTACCGCAAATGAGAAAGCTTATTTCCAAGATATACAGTTTCATGAAATTGCGCACAGAGAATTCTTTAAAAAGGCTTTGGGAACAGCTGCTATTGGCAGTTTGGAGGTAGACTTTTCAAGTATTACGTTCACCGATAAGGCAAGTGTTTTGGCAACAGCGATGGCTTTCGAGGACCTGGGAGTTGCTGCCTATAATGGTGCAGGTGTAAGACTAACCGATACCAATAATTTGTTGGCTGCTGGAAAAATCGTTTCTGTAGAGGCGCGTCATGCTGCTTATATCAGGGATTTAGTTTCCTATGGAAGTTTTGCTAACTTAACTACGTTGACTGCTCTTGGTGCAGATAATGCAGGTGGCTTAGACGCTGCATTAACACCAGATAAGGTTTTGCCAATCGCTGCAAAATATATCAAGACTAAAATTAACGTAATCAATCTTTAACCCCTAAGACCAGAAAACATGAATATTGTAAATATATTAGAAGAAATAGAAAAAGTTGATGGTGAAATCTATGAAAGATTAAATCCAAGAAGGTCCGCCATGAAGGACTTTTACAACTTAGGTAAAAAGATAACCCTTGCTGCAATGCCTTTGGCAATGGGCTCTATGTTTCAAAAAGCCTACGGACAAAATGCACCGACCAATGTAACCGAAGTTCTGAACTTTGCTTTGACTTTGGAATATTTGGAATACCACTTTTATAACCATGCACTTTTGGCTGCTCCGGGTTTACTGGATACTCCTGACCGTGCCGTGGCTAAAGGTGCCATAACCACCATCCGCGACCATGAGAAAGCGCACGTTGATTTGTTGGCAGGCGCACTAAAAACTTCTGCAAGAGCACCATTGGCTTATACAGATTTCGACTTTACTGCAAAAGGGACTTTTGGTGATGTGTATACCAATTATCAGACTTTCCTCGCAGTTGCACAAGCTTTTGAGGACACAGGTGTAAGGGCTTACAAAGGACAGGCTGGTGTGCTTAAAGGCAATGCAGTACTGACTACAGCGCTTCAAATTCACTCGGTAGAAGCACGTCACGCTGCTCACATCCGTTTCATGCGCCAGGGTGGTATTAATGGTGGCGGATTAGCAATTAAACCTTGGATCAGTCTCGGTGCAAATGGACAGGCTAATGATTCTGGTGTGCCGCAAGTTGACGCAGTTTATGCCGGAGAAGATCTGGAGACTCAAGCTAACGGCGCCGTACCAATCACCAATATCTTTGCTGGTGTTACTAAGGCTAAAGCTGTTGAGTCATTTGATGAACCGTTGACTTCTGCTCAAGTATTGGCAATCGCTGGCTTGTTTATCAAATAATAAATTAAAAATAAAGTTTGTTTAAGTTTAAGATAGGGGAGAAGGCGCAAGCCTTTTTCCCTTTTTTCATATCCTCCTTCGCCGTATTTCCTGTAATTTCGCATTAGAAAAATCTGCAACGAAATGGACATACAGGAATTCAAATCATCTATACTTAAAGATCAAATCCCTACAGAACTCTCCGTTCAATCTAAGTCACTATGGTACGATGGAAAGGGCGACTGGAAAAAAGCCCATGATCTGATTGATCAACTCAACGACAAGCACTCCGCGCACATTCATGCCTACCTGCACCGCAAAGAAGGAGATATCTGGAATGCGGACTATTGGTACACTAGAGCGGGTCAAAAAAGGCCCAACCTTACACCAGAACAGGAGTGGGAGCAACTGGTTACCTTATACCTTAATACGTAATCACCTGTTCTTCGAGATGCTCAGGAAGATCTCTGTAGTTGTATTGCTGTCCCCGTAACTGCGGCTCAAATCCTGCTTCTCTAATAGCCGTCTGGATTCCGGCTGCGGTAAAGCGGTGGGGTGCACCTGCAGCAGACACCACATTTTCTTCAATCATAATAGAGCCAAAATCATTTGCACCGGCATGCAGGCACAGTTGGGCTGTATTTTTGCCGACTGTTAGCCAGGAGGCCTGGATATTTAAAACATTTGGCAGCATAATCCTGCTCAATGCAATCATTCTGATGTATTCATCACCCGATACATTGTTGCTGATTCCCCTTAGGCGTTTCAATAAAGTACCGTCGTCCTGAAAAGGCCATGGAATAAAAGCTAAGAATCCTTTGGCATGTGCAGGCTTTTCACTTTGTACTTCTCTGATCCAAACCAGGTGCTCAAAGCGTTCTTCAATGGTCTCTACATGGCCGAACATCATCGTAGCAGAGGTGGTGATGTCCAACTGGTGTGCAGCACGCATCACATCCAACCATTCCCTTCCGCCACATTTACCTTTGGAAATCAGTCTTCTTACCCTGTCATTCAGAATTTCTGCACCAGCGCCTGGCAAGGAATCCATGCCGGCAGCTTTTAGGGCTTTCAAAACTTCAGTATGGGAGATGCCTTCCAATTTGGCCACGTGAGCGATCTCTGGTGGGCCTAAAGCATGGAGCTTCAGATCAGGATACAACTCTTTGAGCTTGCGGAAAAGGTCGGAGTAAAACGCAAGTCCCAGATCAGGATGGTGACCTCCCTGCAGTAATAGCTGGTCGCCGCCCAAACGGAAAGTCTCTTCGATTTTTACTTTATAAGTTTCTATGTCCGTAATATAACTCTCGTCATGTCCCGGTCTCCGGAAAAAGTTACAAAATTTGCAATTTGCAATACACACATTGGTTGTATTTACATTGCGGTCGATCTGCCAGGTCACCTTGCCGCTCGGGACTTGCTTTTTTCTAAGCTCATTGGCCACAAAGGCCAGATCGGCTGTTGGTGCATGATGGTATAAAAAAACACCTTCTTCCTGGGTAAGAAAGTCGAAATGCAAGGCCCTTTGTAATAAATCGGCAGTTTCCATACTGCAAAGTTAGATAAAAATGACCCTAGGCGCAAACTTATCAATCGCTGCACTGTCATAAAAAACAATACATTATTATCACAATTCCCCTTACGTTAATTCCTATATTCGCCAATATTTTCAATTTATGGTAAATTTTGAACGTTTTACTTTGGCCAACGGCCTTCGTGTATTGGTACATGAAGATGACACCACGCCAATGGCTGTTTTAAATATCCTGTATGATGTAGGCGCACGTGACGAAGAATCGGATAAAACAGGCTTTGCACACTTATTTGAGCACCTGATGTTTGGCGGTTCTGTAAACATCCCGAGTTACGATGAACCGCTTCAGCGGGTAGGTGGCGAGAACAACGCATTCACCAGCAATGACATCACCAATTATTACATTACGCTTCCTGCTGTAAACATTGAAACAGCTTTCTGGCTCGAAAGCGACCGCATGCTGAGCCTCGCTTTTTCTGAGAAAAGTCTGGAGACACAGCGCAATGTGGTTTGTGAGGAGTTCAAACAAAGGTACCTCAACCAGCCTTACGGCGACGTGTGGTTGAAACTCAGACCCCTCGCTTACCAGACACACCCCTATCAATGGGCCACGATCGGTCAGGACTTAAAGCAAATCGAAGACGCTAGAATGGAAGATGTGAAAGCATTTTTCAGCAAACATTATAACCCCCAGAATGCGATTATGGTGGTAGGTGGCAACGTCAAAACTGCGGATGTCAAATTGCTGGCTGAAAAGTGGTTTGAACCGATCCCTGCAGGAGAAAAATACCATAGAAATTTACCTGTGGAACCCATTCAGAACGAGGCAAGAAGAGAAACCGTACATGCACAGGTACCATTGAACGCCATCTACATGGCATTCAAAATGCCTTCCCGTCAGGATCCGGAATACCAGACTTATGACCTGATGGCTGACATCTTATCACAGGGCCAGTCATCACGCCTATACAACAGTTTGTTAAAAGAGCAGCAGTTGTTCAGTGACATCCATGCCTATATTACAAGCAGTATCGATGAGGGACTGTTCATTGTAGAAGGTAAGCTCGTTCAGGGTGTACCAGTGGGTACAGCCGAACAGGCCATCTGGACTGAACTAAACAGGCTCGTCCATCAGGAGGTGAGTGATCACGAACTGACCAAAGTCAAAAACAAATCGGAATCCATCATGGTATTTGCCGAAATGAGCTTGCTGGATAAAGCCATGAACCTTGCTTACTACGAATTGCTTGGCGATGGGGAAGACCTCAATACGGAAATCGACAAATACCTGTCGGTCACACCACAGCGGATTTTACAAGCCGCTAAACGCACATTTACAGAAGAACAATGTTCCACTTTATATTATTTAACAAAAGATGCTTAATCGTATAATAGCTCCTGAATCTAAGCAAGTTGATGAAATCAGTTTCATTGAGCCCGTAAAACAGACGCTGGACAATGGCATTCCTGTTTTTATAATCAATGCCGGTCAGCAGGAACTGGTGCGCATCGAGTTCATACTTGAAAATGTAAACTGGGACGCTTCCAAACCATTGCAGGCCGTGGCTGTAAACCACCTGATCAACAATGGAACAGAACACCTCACAGCAATGGAAATTGCAGATAAGGTGGACTATCACGGCGCTTTTTTACAAACTGAGTATGGCGCAGATCAGTCCAGCATTAAATTGTACACACTGAATAAACACCTGGCTGCTGTGTTGCCTATTTTGTATGCCATTCTCAACGAGAGCATCTTCCCAGATCAGGAACTGGGTATTTTTATTCAAAACCAAAAACAATCCCTCCAGGTCAATCTCCAAAAGAACGATTTTCTGGCAAGAAAGCACTTCGCACATGCCTTATTTGGCGATACCAGTTATGGATCAAACATCGGTCCTGCCGATTACGATGCCTTAAATAAGACAGATTTGCTGGATTACTTTAAAGCGGCTTACAAACCGGAAAACTGTACCATTATCGTTGCCGGTAAGTTTGAGGACGCAGAATTCAGCATCCTGAACCGTGTATTGGGCAGAGCCTGGGAAAACAATAGCGCCTCGGTAGTCAACAAATTCACTTTCAGTGCAGGAGCAGGTCAGGAGGTTTTCATCGAAAAGCCTGAAGCCATTCAGTCGGCGATCAGGATGGGTTGCATGGCGATCACAAGAGGCCACACAGACTTCCCGGGCTTTCAGGTACTCAACTGCCTGCTGGGCGGATATTTTGGTTCCAGGTTAATGGCCAATATTCGTGAGGATAAAGGATATACATATGGTATCGGATCTGCGGTTTCATCATTGAAAGATGCTGGCTACTTTTTCCTTGCTACCGAAGTCGGTGCAGATGTATGCGACAGTGCGCTCGTAGAAATAGAGAAAGAAATCAGTTTGCTGAAGTCTGAAGCAGTAGCTGAAGCCGAACTGGATCTCGTGCGGAATTATATGCTGGGTTCCATGCTGGGTAGCCTTGAGAATGCTTTCTCTCATGCCGACAAATTCAAGAATGTGTATTTCTCAGGACTCGATTACGGCTATTACGACAACTATATCAAAACGGTGAAAACGATCAGCGGTGAAACACTTAAAGCCTTGGCCAATAAGTATCTCAATACGGCGGATTTCACTAAAGTAGTCGTAGGTAAAAGATAGTAATCCCGCTGTATTACCATTTCATGCGTCTGCGTAGTGCCAATATGTGCTCCGCATGGTGCATGCCATGCCAGTTGTACTGATTGGTCATTTGCCATAAAGGCATATATTCTTGACTCGCCGGGTGATAATATTCCCGCGTCCAATCCTCCTCATCCAGGCTGTCCAATAAAGCCGTCCAGCGCCTGTGCAGCGCATGGAGCAAAGTGATGGATACATTTAAAGGAACTAGCTGTACGTCAGCAAGCTCTGCCCACAATTGTTCGTTATAAGGACTGATGGTTGGTTTGTCTTCCGTTAGCGCCAGTTTTAACCGGATGTAGGCATTCATGTGACTGTCGGCAACGTGATGGACGACCTGGATCACATTCCAGCCACCTGGCCGATAGGGCGTATTCAGCTGTGCTTCATCCAGATTTTGTATGCAATAGTCATACATCAAAGGTGCCGATCGGATGCCACCGATCCATGAAGCCAGATTGTCTGCGCTATAGCTTACCGCAGGAATAAATCTGCCCATTGGATACATTAAAACTTCCATATAATCTTCCATGCCCTAAATATAACTCATATAAATTGTTTAATTTTCAGGAGTCAAACACTTTTATCTATCAAATTGAAACTTCAAAGAACGCTGCTTACCGCGCTGTTCCTGCTGGGCGGGGTCATGTTATCACCTGTACAAGGCCAGAACAAAGTAAAAACCAAAACAGCAAGGATACCGCTGAAACACACCTTCGGCGTCAACGCCTTTGAATGGGACTTTGAAAGCGAAAAAGATCCGCAGAACATCGATGAGCAGCGGTTGAACGGCATGAAATCCTTTACCGCCATTCGCCATTATATGGACTGGGAGAAACTGGAGACTGAAGAAGGCCGCTATTCCTTCAACCCCACTCTCAGCGGAGGCTGGAACTACGATGCCATGTATGAAGCCTGCAAAGCCAATCACATCGACGTACTGGCCTGCCTGAAGACCCTGCCCAAATGGATGGTCAATACCTATCCTGCCGGAGAGGCCGATCAGGACAATGTACCTGTTCGTCATGGCAAAGATTTCGCCGATCCCAAATCCTATATCGAACAGGCCAAAGTTGCCTTTCAGTATGCTGCGAGGTACGGCAGCAATGCCAACATAGATACCAAACTGCTCAGTGTAGACAGCAAACCAAGATGGGCAAATGATAAAGTCAACGAGGTGAAGAAGGGACTCGGGCTGATCCATTATATCGAATGCGACAACGAACGCGACAAATGGTGGAAAGGACCAAGAGCCTATCAGAGCGGCCGCCATTATGCTGCCAACCTTTCTGCATTCTACGACGGACATAAAAACACCATGGGACCAGGCGTAGGAGTGAAGAATGCAGACCCCGCTATGCAGGTGGTCATGGGTGGACTGGCCAAACCTGACACCGCTTATGTAGCCGAAATGATTCGCTGGTGCAAAGAAAACAGGGGTTACAAAGCCGACGGCTCGGTGAACCTTTGCTGGGATGTGATCAACTATCACCTCTATTCTGATGACGACGAATCCACACAAGGCGTAAAAGCCACCAGAGGCATGGCTCCTGAACTGTCCGCCGCAGATTCCATCGCCAATAACTTTATGCTGCTTGCGAAACAACAGGCTGGCGGCATACCGGTATGGATGACTGAAACTGGCTACGATGTGGACCAGAGAAGCCCGCTGAGGGCAATTCCAATAGGTAACAAAACCGCGGCTGAAACCCAGGCGGACTGGATCCTGCGTTCTGCCTTACTGTATCCGCGTCATGGCGTGGCGCGGGTTTTCCTGTACCAGACCTATGATGAAAACCTCGAAAGCGGGGGTAGATTTTCTTCATCGGGACTGCTCGACAAGAATCGCCGCCGCAAACCCGCTTTAGATTACATCTATCAGGCCAACAAGCTGATGGGGGAGTACAGCTACAAAACCGCCCTTTCTAAAAGTCCGCTGGTAGATGAGTATGAACTTAATGGCAAATCTGCGTATATACTGGTGAAACCTTCGGAAGACGGCAGTAGCACACAGTATACACTACAACTCAAAGGCAAAGGCATCAAGCAGGTAAACCTGTGTTACCCGACGGCCGGAAAAGACGAAATGCGGAAAGAACTGAGGAAAGTGAGCAATGGTAAACTGACCCTCACTGTAACAGAAACCCCTTTATTTGTGATGCCGGTAAACTAGGCCTCCTCAGCAGGCGTTACGATTTCCAGCAGACTGTCGAGCAAAGAAATGTTCAGGTTCGGATGTTCATATACCTTAATGACCTGGTCATCGGCATGCACATCCTTTCCCTGCCAATAAATGCTCAGCTTTTTTACAAGAATCGGTTTGATCGCAAATGAAGGTTCTCTATTTGCGATCTTCCCTTTAAGGTAATCCAATAGCTTTTGCCGCTGACTTTCCGTCACGATAACCACATCAAACAAGCCATCCTCCGGATCGGCTGTTTTGCTCAGCTTCAGGTGCGGGCCCAAACTCGAGATGTTCATCACCTCGATCAGAATGGCCCGGTCCTCGATCACCCGGCCATCCATTTCAATTTTAAAAGGCACGCCCTTATAATTTCTGGTTAGTTCCATCAGGGTGTTCAGTGCCAGCTCAAACTCCTCTTCGGCATGCTCAATATGGTCTGTATCCATTTTTTTCAGCACCTTCATCAGCTTGGGAAATAGACCAAAGCCGAAAGACTCTATGAAGAAGGCCGTTTCGGGCAAACCCAGCACCTGACCCACGTCAAACTTCTTCAGGTGATAACCTGACCAGGAACTGATGTTCTTCGCATTATCCTGAGGGATGTTCAGTGAAGTCGCAATGTTATTCGCCGTGCCGAAAGGCAGCAATGCAATTGGTCTTTTATATTTCAGTTTCTTGTTCAGCAGGCGCATAATGGTCTTCCGGATTGTCCCATCGCCCCCGGCAATGACAATGAATTCCGTCTCCGGTGCCACAGATTTCAGAATTCTCTTTTTGGAAGAAGAATAGGAACAGCGGTAGCCATGAGACTTCAGTAAAGCCGTAATTCTTTTTCTCGAATAATCGCCTTCACCGGCGGTTGGATTGTGTATCAGTTTAATGGGTTTGCCGGTTTTTTTCATATTTACTGAACAATATGATGGCTAAGAAGGTTTTAAACCTGCATACTTATTCAACATAATCCTTCTAACTATGAAAATCCTGATCACCAATGATGATGGTATATACAGTCCGGGTATCGCGGCCCTTTCCAAAATCGCCTTGCGCTTTGGCGAAGTAAGAATTGTAGCGCCAGATGTAGAGCAAAGCTCAATGGGCCATGCCATTACGCATTCCCGCCCGCTGTCCTATAAAAAATCGCCCATTACTTTTGAGGGCATAGAAGCCTATCGCGTCAATGGTACACCGGCCGACTGTGTTGCCCTCGGCCTCCACATGTATCCGGATACTGAAGTGGTGCTATCGGGCATCAACATGGGCCCTAATCTTGGTAATTCCATGTGGCATTCCGGAACCCTTGCAGCTGCCAAGCAGTCTGTACTGCTGGGCATCAAAGGGATTGCGCTTAGTACGCCTGTTGGCAAAACAGAACCCGATTTTGCGGGACTGGATCCTTATGTAGAGGAATCCTTGAAATTGTTACTGAAGGATACTTCATTGGGGCTGTACAATGTGAATTTCCCAAAGAAACCTACAGGCTTGCGCTGGACCAGGCAGTCGGTACGGCTTTACGATGGCAATGTCGTGCCGGGCCAAGATCCGATGGGTCGCCAGCATTACTGGATCACGGTCTCTCCTTTGGAAGCCGCGGAAGAAGGTACAGACAGGTGGGCGGTAGACAACGACCTGGTTTCCATTACGCCCCTCAGGTTAGACCTGACCAACGAATCCGAACTTGCTCAGAAATTCCACAAGTTGTTGTAATCCAACCGGTGGTCCCTGAATACCGTATGGTAATGTGCCAGCTTGGAAAAGACTCCGGGCTGGCAACTAAACTCAATCCATACACCCGGGCCGTCAATGCGGACATAGTCAGACACCTCCTGTAAAAAAGAATCGGCATTGCCGCTCTTGCCTTCCGGATTTCCGGCATAGCAAACATAGGTATCCGCCAGTTCTTTGGTGTAGGTTTTCAGGAGTCTTGCTTTCAGATCGGCATCTATGTCGTCCAACCAGGGCATCATGGCTTTTATTACACCTGCTCTTGCCGCAGTGCTGAGTTCGCTTACTCGGATGCCGGATTTTTCTGCCGGAAAACGCCCGTCCTTAGTTGTGCCCAGCACCACATCCGGAAACTTCTCCGTCAATTTTGCTTTGGCCAGTTGAGCCTCCGTCAGCGAAGCCAGTAAAGCGGCCATTGCTGTTCGCTCTTGCGCCATAGGCTGGTATTTTAATGTTCCGGTAGTCCACTCGCGCGGATCGCCTCCCAGGAAAATGGGCGTGGCACTTGCTGTGCTGCCTTTACTGTACACAACGTTTTGAGCGTAATGGTGGCCTCCAAACTGCAGCATCCAGGTTTCAGTTTCACTCGGCTTCCCTAAAAATGCGATAATATATTCTCCTGGTCCATAGCCTTTTTTTCCGCTTGCGCCAATGACGCTGTCGGCCTGCCCGATCTTCAGAAATTCATCATAGCCTTCATTTACGGTACTGCCCGACGCGGCTTTAATGATCGCTTTGGCTGCGGTCAGCTGTTCCGGTGTCAGGGTGCTGAACTGCAAGCCATTGCGGTTGCTGGCCCCGCCCGGAATATTGGTCCATTTCGTAGCGGCTGCTTTGCTCAGCGGAATTTCCAGTCGCGCAATCTGCTCGGCTGAAAGCATGGCTTTAAAGGCATTCGCCAGACGAAAAACCTGAGCGGCCGCAGTCGGTGGCTTGGGCTTCACAACATTTTTCTTTACAGAAATAAATCCTGCCGTGGTCAGCGCCACAGCAACAAGGAGGCAGGTCAATAGATTTTTCAAACCGGATGTATATATTTAGTGCTGATAAATTTATAACATTCCCTTCAAAATAAGAAGATTATCTTTCTATGGCTGTAAGGAATTGCCACAGCTTGCAACTTATACCTCAAAATAGAAAAAACCGTACCCTATGAATGAGCAGGCTTTCCTAATTTTGATCAGTGCCAATCAGGGCATCATCCACAAAGTGTGCCGGCTGTACCGCGACGGACCTGAAGACCGGGAGGACCTCTTCCAGGAAATCACCTACCAGCTCTGGAAAGCTTTCCCGGCTTTTAAGGGCGACTCGAAGCCCAGCACCTGGATGTACCGCATCGCACTCAATACCGCCATTGCTTCTTTTCGCAAAAAGCGGCCGCAAACGGAATACCACCCTGTACTGCCTGATCTGGCCGAAGAGGTTGATGAGGAACAGCAATACCGGCAGGAGCGTTTGTTCAATGCCCTTAAGCAACTAGACGATGGCGAAAAGGCGATCATTGCCCTTTACCTCGAGGACATGACCTACCGGCAGATTGCGGAGGTAACCGGTATCACCGAAAACAATGTGGGTGTAAAACTAAACCGCATTAAACAAAAAATTCAAAAACTTTTAAACCTGTAATGATGGAACTTGATCAACTAAAATCGGACTGGAACGCGTCAAGCGCTCCGGCCAAGACAAATGAAGAACTTAAAAATATGCTGTCGGCAAATCAGCATCCGGTACTGAAAGGTATCAGACGGCAGTTTACAATAGAAATCATCGGCTGGTCCGCGTTTTTATTGTGTTATTATACCATGTTTGACGGCGATCTTAAACCCTTGCCTGTCAATGTGATGCTCATCGCAGCAGTGCTGAGTTCACTGCTGCACAACATCAGCGGCTATAGTTTCTCGAGGTATCTGGTAGGGGGCGATAACATCCGGGCTTCGCTGGAGCGGTACCTATCCAAAATCAAGGCCTACGCGGCGGTATCCATTGGTACGCGGGCAATTTACTTCACGGGCTTCCTGGTGTTTTTTACCTATGAAATTGAGTTTAACACCTACAAATACGTGCTGCTGGCTGCTTGCGGATTGCTGTTTGGCGGGCAACTGGTCTGGCTTGGCCGGCTCTGGGCACGCCGGGTTAAAACCCTGGGTGCTGCAATAAACAGTTTTTAGGAAAACCCTTTTGATCTGCGGCCTGTTGTTGGCTAAAGAATGTTTTTGAACGACAACAGGCCCTATGACCAGAACCCGAAAATCGAAAGGTAAAAAGAAATCTAAGCGCAAATCCGGCAAGAAGAACAAGCTGGGGGTTAAAAATTCCCTGGTGAACAACATCAACGCCAGGCGAAAAAAGAAGATCTCCCGGAAGAAAGGTAAAAAGACAGTCAGCAAGAAGTCTTACCAAAAAATGCAAAAGAACTGGAAGGATTGATACAATCCCACATTGAATTTTATATTTGTGTATGGATCAACAATTATTTGAACAGGTGGACCGCTACATCAGCGAACTCCTGGCACCGGAAGATGCGGTGTTGCAGCAAACCATTACTTCGCTGGACGAAGCCAATATGCCTCAGATCAGCGTGACGGCCAACCAGGGTAAGTTTCTGCAGGTGCTGGTGTTGATGAGTAACGCAAAACGGATCCTTGAACTGGGCACATTGGGCGGCTACAGTACCATTTGGCTGGCCAGGGCCTTGCCTGCTGACGGAAAAGTGGTTACTGTAGAATATGAACCTCATCATGCAAAGATTGCGGCAGAGAACATCGCGAATGCTGGTCTGAGCGATAAAGTTGACCTGCGTGTCGGCGCCGCTATGGATATCCTCAGGGAACTGAAAGCTGCCGATGAAAAGCCTTTTGATTTTATCTTTATTGATGCCGACAAACCGCCTTACCCGGAATATTTCGAACTGGCACTTGGGCTGTCCAGACCGGGCACGGTGATCATTTGCGACAATGTAATTCGCGAGGGTAAAGTATTGGATGCCAATAGCGACGACGACAGGGTGCATGGCGTGCGCCGGTTAAACCAGTTGCTGGCCGATAGCAAAGCCGTCACTGCTACGATTTTACAAACCGTAGGCAGTAAAGAATACGATGGAATGGCCATCGCAGTCGTGAACCGCGATTAAAAACTCCTAAAGGCCGACTAAAGTTTACAGCAAAATGCCTTTCAGATTTGCTGGAGAATAATTGATCGATTTCAGGGTTTTGTTGTCGTTACTCCGGTAGACCAAAAACAAAGATTCTTCTTCTTTATGATAGGCATCGCACTGGTGGTTTTTGCGGTAATGCTGGATGGTTTCCTGTGCTTCGTCCAGCGATTTGCAGGCTTTGCTCATGTTGGAGCGATGTACTTCGTCAAATAAACCTTTAAATCGGTCTGCCAGGCCAAACTCCAATATGGCGCCCGACAACACGTATTGCAGGTCGCACAAAGCATCCGCTACTTCCACAAAATCATTGGCCTCGATGGCCTGTTTCAGTTCCTGAAGTTCTTCTGCCAATAACGAAACCCGGAGGTTGGCCCGTTCCTTTGACGGAATACCCGGTGTTTCCTTGATCGGATGTTTGAAGGTTTTATGAAACTCTGCTACCTGTTTAAGTGAATCTGCCTCTTGCATAATTGGTTTGTTTGATGGTTTAAGCCTGACTGATTAAGGGCTCAAAACTACAACTATTTTTTCTTTTTTGCGGCCGCTTTACTGGCCGCCTTAGCTGCTGCCAGGTCAGCATTTTCCTTTACCCGGAACTTCGTCATCTCGCCGATCAGCGCCAGCGGCAAGGGTTTGTCAATGGGAAACTGTACCGTAGATTTGCTGCGTTTGTAAGGAGCAAGTTCCTTTTTGAAGATTTCAAACACCGTAAATGGAGCGGTAGCTATCGACACGTGTTTCTGATAACCGGCATAATAAATCAGCATGCCATGATACCGGAAAGCCGCTATACCATAACTGACAAGTTCCTCTGCCTCGGGTGCCTGGTCTTTGATGGCTTTTCTGATTTGCTGCAACAGCTCCTGCACTTTTTCCGGAAAGGAACCAATATATTGGTCTACATTTTCAAAACTTATTTTTTCAGTCATGGCTTAAATTTCATTAAATTGTGGTACTACTGTGTTTCCTGTGTGCTTCCTTTATCAAAGCTGCTCCATCACTACATCATAATGGTACAATAACGGATTTTAGACAGGTTTAGCCGAGGCGAACCCGTTATGGACCCGAGATGGACCCGTTATGAAGCCGTGATTATAAAGGAAGCAGCATACATGCGGAATTGATTTACTCTTATAACACTACAAATTTTCAGTATAGGATTTGAAGTTGTTCAGGATTGCCTGCCAGCCTGCTTGTTGCATGTCAACCGGATTCATTTGCTCAGCGTCAAACTGCTCAATGATTTTTACAGCAACGCCTTCTTCAATGAATTCAACTTTTACCGTTCTGCCATCGCCAAGGGCATATTCAATCAGTTGCTGGTCAACGACATTGGTGTATTCACCCTCAAAGTCAAAACTCATGCTGCCGTCTCTGGCGGCCATGGTCGACTTAAATTTACCACCTGTGCGGAGATCATTTTCTGCATAAGGGGTATGCCAGTCAGGCGAGGCATTGTTCCATTTGATAATGTGGACCGGTGCTGTCCAGCAGTTCCAGACCTTTTCAATTGCTGCGTCTACGGTGGCTTCTACAGTGATTTTGGTTGTTTCCATGGTTATCTAGTTTTATGATTTGGTATGATTTTCTGATGTATTGTTGTGGCTTGTTGTTGTAAAGGTAAGCAGTAGTCCCTTACCGAAAAACGGGCATTGGCGACATTTAACGGGGGTATTAACGACCAGCTGTCTATAAAAATACTTATTTTGCATACTTAAACAACAAGCGGAAATGGAATTGTCAAACAGGTTTCAGGACGAAGAAAAGTCAATAGATGACTTTGGTGACGAAGTTTGGGTGGTCTGTCCAACTTGCAAAGAGAAATCGATTATCGCTAAAAGCGCTGATAAAAAGACTGTCCGGTGGGTATGTACGGCATGTGGTTTTTCGAGACAGGAGGAGGCATGGAAGACGCTCCCCGCAAATCATTACTTTGATGAGGCTAAATTGTGGTTGGTTATTCCTTTTAGAGATGGACACATTAAGGCATTGAATGGCGCGCATCTGGACTATCTGGAACGGTATATCGCTGCTGGATTGCGTGAACATTACGATCGCAAAGGCTTCACGCTTGTGGAAAAGCTGCCTAAATACATGCAAAGCGGCAAAAACCGCCAGGCTTTGTTAAAAACCATAAAGAAGCTGCGCTTGAAGAAGTAGTGCAACTGAATCCACCTTTTGTTTGTGATTAAGGATAACTGATGCGTTTTTGCCGGGCGTTGCGTATTGTCCTGTCTTTTAAAATCACTAGTTTAGTGTTTACAACACAAAAAACCAAATAGACCTGACCTGCACATGAACCTTTTTACCCGATTGCCTGTATTTTTCCTGTTTTTTATCCTGACACCGCCCGCCTTCGCGCAGCAAAAGCTGGCACTGAAATCTCCTGATGGAAAACTGGTTTTCTCTTTCAAATTGGCTGCGGGACAGGCCATCTATAACGTGTCTTACAAAGGAAAACAATTGATCGGTGACTCTGAACTGGGCTTTACTTTTAAGGAAGGGGGCGCGTTTGGGAAGGGATTGAAATCGCCGAAGGCGGTATTCAGTAAGGTAGACGATCACTACGACCTGGTGGTCGGCAAAACAAAAACTGTGCATGAAGTATACCAGCAGTTGCGCATTCCGCTGATGGAAAGCAAAGAAAAAGGGAGGCGCATTGATCTGCTGGTCAGGGCCTTCAACGACGGAATTGCCTTCCGTTATGAGTTTCCCAAACAGGGCGACTGGACGGAGTATACCATGACGGATGAAAACACTAGTTTTAATGTCGCCGGTAACCCGAAGATCTGGACGCTGCTGGCCGACAATTACAACAACAACCACGAGGGACTGTACCAAAAAATGCCTTTAGCTGAATTGAAAGCGGGCCCGATGATGGACATGCCGGCGCTTTTTGAATTTCCCGATAAAACCTATATGGCGATTACAGAGGCGAGTCTGAGGGACTACGCAGGCATGTACCTGGTCAAAAAGGACGGTGTGCTCAAGAGCCAGTTGTCGCCATGGCAGGGCCAGCAGGAGATCAAGGTGAAGGCCATTCTGCCGCACCAGACACCCTGGCGGGTGATGCTGATCAGCGACCGGGTCGGTGCTTTAATTGAATCCAACATCCTGACCAGTTTGAACGAACCCTCTAAAATCAAGGATGTTTCCTGGCTGAAACCGGGCAAAACCTCTTTTCACTGGTGGAACGGGGACGTGGTGCCTGATACCAACTTCGCTCCAGGCGCCAACTGGGAGACCAATAAATATTACATCGATTTTTGTGCAAAGAACAAGATTGAATACCATTCGGTAATTGGGTATGGCGGCTTCGCCTGGTATCCAAACGACTGGATCAATTATGCGGTAAAAGGAAATTATTCGGACGTCACCAAGACGGTTCCTTCCTTGGATATGAAACGGATCTGTGATTATGCGCAAAGCAAAGGAGTGAATATTCACGTATGGATCAACTGGATGGCCTTGTATCCGCAACTGGAGGTCGCTTTTACACAGTTTGAAAAGTGGGGCATCAAAGGGATGATGGTTGATTTTCTGGACCGCGATGACCAGGAGATGGTGCGGATACAGGAAGAGATCTTGGAGCGGGCAGCTGCGCACCATCTTTTTATCCAGTTTCACGGCGCCTACAAACCCACTGGTTTAAGCCGTACCTATCCCAATGAATTTACCAGGGAAGGAACCTGGAATTACGAGCAGAACAAATGGCTGCCAGCGCCGCTTACTGCCGAGCATGATCTGGATATTGCTTTCACCCGTTTGCTGGCCGGCGCTACAGATTATCACCTGGGGGGTTTTAATGCGGTACGGCCTGAAAAGTTCAAATCACATTACGTAAAGCCGATGATGGGCGGTACGCGGTCGCACATGTTGGCCATGTACGTGGTGCTGGAAAGTTACCTGGCCATGGTGGCGGATTATCCGGAAGCCTATGAAGGGCAGCCAGGTTTTGATTTTCTCCAAAATGTGCCGACCAACTGGAATGAAACGAAGGTGCTCAACGCCGAGGTGGGCGGTTATTTGACTATTGCCCGCCGTAAAGGCTCGGATTGGTATGTGGGAACGATCAACAATAGCCAGGTGCGTGAACTTAGCATTCCCCTGGATTTCCTGCCTGCTGGTACTTACCGGGCCGAGTTGTACGCCGATGGACCGGAAACTGTACAGGATCCCAATAAGCTGATAAAAACCAGCAGGAGTGTGACCGCTAAAGATGTGATCACCGTTAAGATGGAGCAGGGGGGCGGACAGGTGATGAGGATTATGAAGAAACCATAAGTAAACATAGTACAACTCATGGCGCCTCGCAGCACAATAAATGGATTGACAGCTAAAAGTAATCCTGGAGAAAATAGTCTTCTGTATTGCAATACAGTGAAGAGTAAATGTTCAGGTTTTTGACATTGGTCTGCAGCCTTCTTTTCATGTGCACCAGCGGGTGACTGGTTTTTACGTCCAGCAGTTTGCTGATGTTTTTGTCACCATTGATGGCCCAGATCTTTTGCTGACCTTCCTTGACCTTGACCTGATAATGCTCATCCAGGATTTTGAAAAGCGAACGGTTTTCCAGATTGCGGGAGGTGAAGCGGTTTAGCGAAAGGTTGCTGATGAAAGTCTCCTCGTACAACAGCGGGGTATCGTTCAGGTACCTGAGCCTGGTAAAAAAGATACAGCCAGCTGCTAGTTCTTCCGGTTCGAGGTCATAAAAGAAATCTGCCGGCCATTCCTGTTTGACAGGTTTCTGAACGATGCTGGTCGTCAGAGATTTATCACCGACCCCTGCCGTAACACCTCTCAGGGACAAGATGCCAAGACCTTTTTTGGGTTCTGCCACAATGCTGCCCTTGCCATGTCTGCGGGTAATGTGACCGGAAATAGTCAGGGCCGACAAAGCTTGTCTGATGGTGACGCGGGTAGTGCTGTATGTTTTACAAAGATCATTCTCGGAAGGAAGCAGGTCGCCTTTTTTATAAATTCCTTTTTCAATCAGGATTTTCAGATCGTCAATGATCTTTTGATATAAGGGCGTAATTTCTTTTTTATTCATCAAGCGGTTATACTGGTTTGTTCGTAAAGGTAATCAATTAAGGAAAATGTTTTTCAGTAAATGATTTTAGATTATTATCGTCTTGTCTATACAAGTTGTCGTTTCTTTTTGTATCATTGCTTTGCGGTTTTGGATACCGCTTGATGGACTAAAGACGAACCAAATACGAACCCGATGAACGCCACGCCCAGACTGATGCGGACTTTATTGCTTATGCTGCTGATAACCATAGGTTATAACGACTCATCTTATGCCCGGCAACTCCCGAAAGTCGCTTTGTTTGACCTGGGGTATACCCTCAAACTGGACATGAAGAACGCGGACAATGTGCGGCTGAGCTGGGACCATGCCCATACGCTGGCTACTTTGCAGGGTGTTGTGAACCGTAAAGCACCGAGGTTATATTTTTTCTTTATTGAAAATGCAGGGGTAAATATCGACCGCTACTGGTGGGATAAGTACAGAAAGCCAGGCAAATGGCTGCATGGTGCCGATACGCTGATGTACAATGATATTGTAGCGTTGGTCAGCGCTTTTAAAAAGGACATTAAAGGTGCAGTGGTGTACGATCCGAAAGTGCCTGCAACCAGTAATGTCGCTTCTTCGGTGGCAGGTGCAGACAATCTGATTGCCATCCGTTATGATCTTTCTGAAGGGAGCCTGTATAGCAAACTCGTGCTGAATGGTCCAAAGATCCCGGTCAAGAAATGGCTGTTGAACGCCGATGGTTCTTCTTTGTTTACTGGCAAAGGCAATATTCCCGGGACTGCAGTGGCCTCCAGCGGTTCGGCCAAAAACGATGCCTACCTCTGGTTTATCGAGACCTATATCAAAACCGGCAAAAGCAACACTGCGTACGGCGCATACTATTTGGACCAGGCCTGGATGCAGAACCCAACGGCAACGCGCATCAACCACCATACTTTGTCCAACCACGATTTCTTTGTCAGTAAAAATGCCTTCTTCTATGATTTGAGTCCCTGGGGTGATGAACCCGCCACCGACGATCCTGCGCAGCAGAAGGGTACAGACCTGAATACGCTTAAGGAGTTCTTATTGCTGGCTTACCAGCGCAATGGTCATGGCGACCAGTTCACGTATCTCGGCGGATTTCCGCCATGGGCCTATAAATACACCCAGCATGCGGGCGGCAAACACGAAGATGTGGAGACCGAATGGGAATATTCCCGGGTCATTAGTGCCTACAATGCTTTCAAAGATGCTGACGCAATTGGTTTTGGGGCGCTCGCCAATGCCTCTTTCTGGCAACATTATCCGCTGAAAAAGGAGTATCCTCAGAAATGGGTGACGCAGGAAGAACTCAAACAAAAGGGCTTTCTGGATGCTGGGGGTAAACTGACTTTGGGCCGCAAGAACTATTATATTTTTTATGTGGGTGATTATGACGCCTCTTCCTGGTTGTCGCAAACTACACCAGACATCTGGGACAATCCGGACCGCGGCAAGGTACCGCTGATGTGGAGCATTAGTCCGATTCTAGCCCAGCGTGTGCCAATGGCCATGGAATATAGACGGGAAACGGCCACGGCCAATGATTACTTTGCAGCGGCAGATAACGGTGCCGGTTACCTGATGCCAGGCATGCTGCAATCGCCCCGGGCCATATCCGGTCTGCCGGATGCGGTAAGCCAATGGGCAAAACACAATTTGCCTTATTACAAACAATGGGGCATGTCGATCACCGGTTTTGTGATAGACGGACAGGCACCGGCAATGAACAGCAGGGGACTGGATGCCTATGCGCAATTTAGTCCCAATGGTGTGGTGCCGCAAAAAGTACCCCTGATGTCACTCCATGGCAATATGCCGGTGCTCCGGTCGGGCCAAGACGTGAACCAGGACAATCCTGCGGAAGCAGCTCGAATTATTGTCGACCAAATCCGCAGAAGAAGCGTACCTTTTCACTGGTTCAGGAACATTCTGAAAGCGCCCAGCTGGCATGTGCGGGTAGTGGATGAGGTACGTAAGCTCGATCCCGATGCGGTATTGCTGGACGCACCGACGTTTTTTGAACTGTACAGGATTTACCTCAAGGAAAACCCGGATGCAGCAGCTGGCAAAGGCGCTTTTCATTAATGAATAAGCATAAAGGTTCAATAAAAACCAACCAATGTGATGAGCTCAATGATGGAAGATCAGACCATTAAAAGACAGTAAAACAAACAGATAAAACCTAACGGTACGCCGTTACCAAAAATAGATTTTGACAATGAAAGATTACAGATTAAACAGATTATTCAACAGCAAATCAGGCAATTGCTTTGACGTGGCCATCGACCATGGTTTTTTTAACGAATACGGCTTTTTGCAGGGCATTGAAAACATCGGCAAAGCGGTCGATATTTTAGTGAATGCTGCACCAGATGCGATCCAGTTGACGGTTGGACAGGCACATTACCTGCAGTCGATCCCGGGCAGGGAGAAGCCTTCTTTAGTACTCCGCACAGATGTCGCCAATGTGTATGGCAAAGAACTGCCAAGAGCTTTATTTAGTCGCATGATCGAAAACCCGGTAGAACAGGCATTGCGTTTAGATGCCGCCTGTGTGGTGGTGAACCTGTTCAGCATTCCTGGCGAACCGGAAGTGGCCGACCAGTGTGTGCAGAACATCCTGAAGATCAAGCCGCTTTGCGAGCAATACGGTATGCCGCTGATGATCGAGCCCTTGGTCTTCCGCCCAAACAAAGAGGCAGGGGGCTATATGGTGAACGGGGATCCTGAAAAGATCGTACCCCTGGTACGGCAGGGTGTGGAACTGGGTGCAGATATCATCAAGGCAGATCCGACGGATGATGTGAACGAATACCACCGCATCGTGGAGATAGCAGGCCGCATCCCGGTACTGGTAAGGGGTGGTGGTAAAGCGAGCGATCAGGAAATCCTGGACCGCACTTATGGCCTGATGCAGCAAGGGGTAAAAGGGATTGTCTACGGCAGGAACGTAATTCAGCACGCCAATCCGGCGGGCATGACCAAGGCCTTAATGGCCATTGTGCATGAGGGAGCCAAACCGGCAGATGTGATTGGTTATATTAGCGCATCATGATGAAACAGGTAAATATTGGAATTATAGGAGGGGGATTGATGGGTAAAGAAGCTGCCGGCGCATTTGGCCGGTGGTTTACCCTGAATGATTTTCCGGCGCAGGTAGCGCTGACAGCAGTATGTGACCTGAATGAACGGGTGCTGGACTGGTATAAATCAGTGCCGACTGTCAAATTATTGACTACCGATTACAAAGAATTGCTGGGCGATCCGGATATCGATGTGGTCTATGTGGCCTTGCCGCATAACCTCCACCGTGAGTTTTATGTCGAAGTTCTGGCCGCAGGCAAAGACTTGCTGGCCGAGAAACCTTTTGGTATGAACCTCGAAGACGCATTGGCTATCCAGCAGGCAACTGCACAATATGGGCGCTTTGTGCGCTGCAGTTCAGAAATGCCTTTCCTTCCCGGCCCGCAAAGGGTGATCAGGGAAGTGGAATCCGGCAGACTGGGCCAGATTATAGAAGTTAAGGCCGGTTTCCTGCATTCCAGTGATATAGATCCGTCCAAACCGATCAACTGGAAAAGACAGGTGAAATATTGCGGGGAAATTGGCGTGATGGGCGACCTGGGGATGCACGTTTTGCATGTTCCCTTACGGCTCGGCTGGAAACCTGTTTCTGTTTACGCACAGTTGCAAGGGATTTTTACAGAAAGACCTGATGGAAAAGGCGGCATGGCAGCGTGCGATACCTGGAACAATGCGACACTGAATACGCAGATAGAAATAGATGGACAGCAGGTACCTATGACACTGGAAACCAAACGCATCTCACCGGGCGAAACCAACACCTGGTACATTGAAGTATTGGGCACCAAAGGTGGGGTCAGGTACAGTACCAAGGAAACCAAAACTTTATGGACCTTCAAACTGGATGGAGATGAGCAGGTATGGCAGCGTACCGATCTGGGCTTTAAAGGGGTGCCTTTTCCGACCATTACCGGAGGGATTTTTGAACCGGGCTTCTCAGATTGCTTCATGCAGATGCTGGCAGCTTATGTAGCCGAAAGGGAAGGGGCTTTGGGCGGCCGTTTTGGTTGTGTTACGCCTGAAGAGGCGGTGCAGAGCCATTATGTATTTGACGCAGCATTAAAATCAGAGGCCAACCAAAGTGTGGAGCGGATAAGTTACCAATAAACCAAATAACGATTAAACAGGGCAACAATGAAAAGATCTGAAATTAACGGGGTGATCCGTCAGGCCACCCAATTCTTCGAAGCAAATGGCTGGACTTTGCCGCCGCAACCCAAATGGGATGTGACGGACTTTGGCCTGGGCGACTTTGAAAACTGCGGACTGGTGCTGGTCAACCTGGCCGAAGAAGTGGAATATTGCGAGAAACTGATGTATGCCCAAAAGGGCATGGTGACGCCCAGTCACACCCATAAAAAGAAAAAAGAAGACATCATTTGCCGTACAGGTACGCTGGTGGTGCAATTGTGGCGGGCTGATCCGCTGGTAGACAACACATCAGCGGTTTTGCAGGTAAAAATAAACGGAGTGTACCAGCAGATCAGTAGCGGCGAACTGGTGACTTTACAGTCAGGCGAGCGGGTAACTATTGAAGCGGGTATCTGGCACGAGTTCTGGCCCGATTCTGAAGAATGCATCATCGGTGAGGTGTCGACCGCCAATGACGATCTCAACGACAATTTCTTTTCCAATGATCAGATCGGTCGGTACGCGCAGATTGACGAGGATGAGCCTGCTTTGGTCAAATTGCTAAGCGACAAATAAATGAGAAGCGGCATACTGATTGGGGGCAACTGGATCATTGACCAGGTCAAGATGATTGATGTTTTTCCGGAAGAGGAAAAGCTGGTCAACATCTTTACAGAAAGCAGCAGCAACGGCGGTTCGGCTTACAACATTATCATGGGTTTGGTACGCCTGAAAGCTGATTTTCCCCTTTGCGGATTGGGACTGGTGGGGGATGACCCGAGAGGTGAACAGATCATAGCAGATTGCGCTGCGCTGGGAATTGATACCAGACAGATCCGCAAAGCGGAAGGGGCTTATACCTCCTATACAGATGTAATGACGGTAAAGGGAACGGGCAGGCGGACTTTCTTTCACCAGCGGGGCGCCAATGCCTTACTGGATATCCCTCATTTTGATTTCTCCGGAGCGAAAGAAAAGATCTTTCACCTGGGGTATTTGTTGTTGCTGGATAAACTGGATGAAGTAGAGGCCGATGGTACGACGCGGGCTTCCAAGGTATTTGCGGCGGCCAAACAACAGGGCTATATTACTTCCGCAGACATCGTTAGCGAGCGTTCGGATCGCTTTAAATCAATCATTCCATCTTCTCTTCCTTACATCGACTACTTGTTTGTCAACGAGTTTGAAGCGGGAATGATTACCGGTATAGAGACTGTCTTGGATGGCCAGATCAGTCAGGGACGCTGCATCGAAGCCGCAAAAAAGATATTGGAGATGGGAGTGAAGCAATGGGTGCTCCTGCATTTTCCTGATGGGGCGATTGCCATCCATCAATCGGGGAAAACCGTATTTCAACCCAGTATACAATTGCCCGCTCACAAGATCAGTGGCGCCGTTGGCGCCGGGGATGCCTTTGCTGCGGGTGTACTGATGGGTGTGCACAACGACTGGGACATGGAACGCAGCCTGGTGCTGGGTGTTTGTGCTGCGGCTTCCAGCTTATTTGAAGCAACATCCTCCGATGGCATTTTGCCAGCGGAGGAATGTATGACATTGACCCAGAGTTATGGGTTTAGGGGGGGATCGTAGTCGGGCGGGGGGTTAAAGTTGACTAACCCCGCCTGATCCGATTACTTTTTGTTCGATAGACGGATTGCCGCTATAATAAACATGGCCCGATCCGCTGATGAAGGCTTTGATCTCTCCGGTTACCTTAGCTGAAATGGAGCCCGATCCGCTGATTCTGGCTGTCAGGTCATTAAGGGCTAAAGTTTTTCCGTTTACGTTGCCCGATCCGCTGATGTTGACCGATCCTTTAGCTGATTTACCGCTCAGTTCTATGTTGCCAGAACCACTGAGTGTTCCGGTAAGCAGGTCAGCACTAATCGTTGCTTTGATGCTTCCCGAACCGCTCAACGTCGCAGCCAGTTCTGCTGCGTTGAGCGTACCTTTTACCACAATGCTGCCATCGCCGCTCATCGTCAGACTGCTGATGTTTTTAGCGCCCACATGGGCAATGATCGTTTTGCCTTCATATTTCTTGGCCCAACTTTTCCAGCTTACCGAAGGGCGGATGACCAGGACGTCGCCTTTTACTTCTGAAACTAAGGAAGCAATGGCATCAGCATCACCTTCAAATTTCAGGCTTTCTTTGCTGCCCATGGTCACGATCACCTGGATCGGTCCACCAGCCGCGATACCTGTAAAGTTCTTTACGGACCTGTCGTCCTGGGTGATGGTCGTTTTATAAGTTGTTGTGCGGGTTGGGATTGCGGTATGGGCAATGGTACTTAGGCTGCTGAAGCAAATGCTCGCTGCAAATAATAAAGGGAATATTGGTTTCATATTTTTAAGATTAATAATACAACTGTGTGCTTGTTTGATGAAAATACACAGCTTTTAATTCAATTATAGAGACGCAGGTTTTGTTGAAAAGTTGCACATAGTTGAAAAAATAGTTTTTACACAAACTCCCAGGCGCTTTGATATGCCTGGTTTTTCTCTGCATAGGCTACAAAATCGTCGTAAAAAGGAAGTCTGGAAAGTGTGGCACTGTCACCGATGACCACCAGTTTTTGTTTAGCCCTGGTCATCGCTACATTCATCCTTCGGATGTCGGCCAGGAACCCAATGTTTCTTTCGGCATTGCTCCTGGTGAGTCCCAGGTAGATGACATCGCGTTCCTGCCCCTGAAAACTATCTACTGTATTGACCGTAATGCTACCCAGGTAGGCTTGCAATTCATCACTGCTGCTTAGCAAACTTTTAATCAACAGGTTTTGCTGCTGGTAAGGCGCTATGATACCAATCGAAGGAAATTGAGCAACCTCATAATGCTGACCCAATTCCAAAACATATTGCGTTAGGTGCTTCAACAAAAACACCGCTTCTTCGGGATTCGTTGTACTCGTTCCTTCCGCCTTTTCATCAAAAGCGCAACCTGCTGTATCTACAAAAGAAAGCGGCAGATCGCCTGTGAAAAGCTGTCTCGCCGCAACAGATGCATGGGCTTTGAGCAATCCGCCATAAAACACCGAAGAGGGATAACCCATGATCAGTTCGTTCATCCGGTATTGTTCTTCCAGCAGCACCACCGCTTCCGGCCACAGACTTACGCATTTCTCCATCAAAGTAGTACTCAGTCCCTGCCTGGCGGCCTCAACTGATTTGACGGTCGGCGGCAGCTGACAATGATCTCCGGCCAGCACCACTTTTTGTGCTTTGAGGATCGGCACCCAGCAGGCTGGTTCCAGTGCCTGTCCGGCTTCATCAATGACAACGGTATCAAACTTCAGGTCAGAGATTGTATAATGGTTGGCGCCAACCAAGGTGGCAGTAATCACCTGAGCACTGGCTACTACACTGTCGATGATGTATTTTTCGGTATTTCCTGCCTCTTTCATGATCTTATGCGCTTCATTGAAGAGTGCCTTGCGCTGCTCCTGTTCCGCCCTTCCAAAATTGCGCTTGTATTTGTGCGCCATGTTTTTGTACTCGGCTGCTTGTTTTTTCAACGCTTTAATCTGCTTATTGTCCGGATGCTCGGCCATTTTGCTATCGAGCGTTAACGAAAGCAATCTGGATGATACCCTGGCCGGATTACCGATGCGCAATACATTTAAGCCCTCTTCAGCTAGCTTTTCACTCAGCAGATCTACGGCTGTATTACTGGGCGCCACGACAAGAATCTGCTTGTGGTCCTGTTTGATCATCGCTTTAATGGCCTGTACCAGGGTAGTGGTCTTGCCTGTTCCCGGCGGGCCATGTACAATGGCCAGTTCGTTGGCCTGCAGGATGCGCTGGACGGCCTCCTGTTGTATGGCATTTAGATGTGGGATTTCATATTTCAAATTCTCTGGACGAAAGCCAGGCTGTTCCTGACCAGTCAACACCCTAACCAGTTTTTGCGGACCCAGTGATTTGTCTTCGTTGATTTTATCCGCCAGTTTCAGCGCTTGCTGCATCTCGTCGTAACTGTTGTTGTCGAACAACAGATCGATACCCAGTTTGCCATCGCCTGCCCAGTCGGGCAGTTCGTCTTCCTTAATGGTAATCTTGATGCGGGTGCCGCCTAGGTAGGTTACCGTTCCTTCGATCCGGTCTTTAGCCGGGTCATGATTGGAGAAAAATGTAACCGAAGAGCCGAAGCGAAACTGGTGGCTCAATTCCTGATGGGTGGTGCGCTCGAGTTCGACATTCAGGTAATCGCCCCGGCTCATCTCTGTACCTCTGATCGCTAAAGGATACCAGGACAAACCGTTGGCCCTTCTTTCGGTTACTGATGTGGATTCTGTATGTCCGCGATAAGAACTGAGGTCTTCTTCCCGCTCAACCCTCAGCAGGTCAAGCAGTTTTTTAAAATATTCCATTGCAACAAAAATAGTTTTAATAATTAAAATACTATCTTTAGTTAGAGCCATAAGAAATTATTTGTCATGCTGCTGTGCATACCGGCAGACAAATGGTTTCGAGAAATAACCAAATATATAATTTAACCAAGCGTTTCCCCAATGCAAAAATAAGCAACCCTAAACATTAAAAAACCCTATTTAACATGAAAACAAAATCTCTATTGTTGTCAATGGCATTGCTATGCCTGATTTTTACCCAATGCAGAAAACAAGATCATTTGGGCAGTAATGACAAAACAAGACCCGAAACCAGCAGCGCTGCCAAAGACGGGCAGGCCAGCGCATTGGTCTTTTGCGCAGAATGCCAGGAGAGCGGACAGAAAATCACCGGCACCACCGCACAGAATCTAGCCAATACCTATGCGCCCCTGGTGAAATTTGACCGTGCTGCGCCCGACTATCCCATCTCGGTCGAAGATGTCTTTAACAGCACCAATCCAAGCAGCATTGTCTGCAATGGTACGCTGGTGATGACCAACCGTGCCCCGGGACTGAGCAAAAGTTTTCCGACTTATTATGAGGTGCAACAGCATCCTACGGCATCCAACAAGGTATTTATCGATTTCTGGTGGACGTATAAAACCCAGACCACTTGTTTTGCCGGACAAGGCGGGCACGATTACGACTGGGAGCATACGGTTTTGCAGGTCAATACCCAGACCAACAGGGTGCTTACCGTTACCTATTTTCAACATGGTGGCTGGTATACCAAGGACTGGAGAAATGTTGCTGCGGGAACGCGGGTTGACATCTTTGTAGGTAAAAAGGCACATGGCTCGTATCACAACCGCAATACAATCTCCTTTCCGGGATACGACTGCAGTTATTATGGCGATTACCGCAATCCGAACGGTTCTGCCGATGAAGTGCAAAGCTGGAACAACCTGGTGGCGATCAGTTGCACCAAGGAACAATTCAGTTTCAATGGTTACTGGGGTGGCATTGGCAAAGGTCCCTTGTACCGCAGTCGCGATTACTGGAATTTTGCGGCCTGCAACGGCAGTGCAGGAATCACCGGTACCGACGGTTGCAGTCAGAGCAGCTTTGCTGTAGGCACACAGATCGGCAGTATCAATTAAAAAAAAAAGAATGCGCTGCCGGACAAAGGGAGACGGTCCGGCAAACGCATTTTTTTAAAACGCCCTGAAATTGGTATATTGCAGGTTCAAACCAGTCCAGTAACCTACATGACAAACTTGTACAAGCAATTTTTCGTTTTTATAATCATCTCTTTTTCAGCCATAGGCAATTCATTCTCTCAGGAACACATCCAGGCTGTTATTCCGGGTGACTTTGCCGATCCTTCGGTCTTCCGCAAAGGCAATCAATACTATGCCATAGGAACCTCTTCTGAATGGGCACCGCATTTTCCGATGTTTACCTCTACAAACCTGAAGGACTGGAAGCAGACAGGTTATGTTTTTGATCAGGCTCCTGAATGGACTACTGGCTCCTTTTGGGCACCGGAATATTATTACCACAACAACACCTATTACATTTATTATACCGCCAGACGAAAAAGCGATAATGCTTCTTTCATTGGTGTGGCTACTTCAGCTTATCCCGATCATGGATTTAAAGATCATGGGGTGATCATTGAATACAGCAAAGAGGCGATCGATGCTTTTGTCTATAATGACAAAGGACAATTGTATATCACTTTTAAGGCTTACGGACTGGACAACAGACCAATTGAGATTATTGGAAGTAAGTTGTCGGCCGATGGCCTAAAACTGGAAGGCGAGCTTTTTACTTTATTTAAAGACGACAGCAGGATGGGCCTGGAAGGGCAGAGCATTCTCAAAAAAGACGATTATTATTACTTGTTTTATTCAGCGGGCAACTGCTGCGGCAGTAAGTGCGACTACAACGTGCGTGTCGCCAGGTCTAAAACATTCAAAGGACCTTATGAGGATTTTGCCAATAACCCTGCTTTGGCAGAGAATGCGGACTGGAAATGTTCAGGTCACGGTACTTTCGTCAATACACCACAAGGCAAAACCTATTATTTGTACCATGCTTACAATAGGGAAACAACAGTATTTACGGGAAGACAAGGCATGCTTGCAGAACTGACCTGGCCGGAAAAAAATGGCTGGCCCGTGTTTAAAGCACTCTCTGCAACTCAGAAACCAGCGCAGAAGGTCAGGGATGATTTTAAAGCTGCTACACCATCTATCGCCTGGCAATGGGATTTCAGAAATTCTACGCCGGTAGTAAAGCAAGCAAATGACACTTTGTATTTGTCAGGCGCTATCAAAGAGGACAACAACAGTGGAATCGCGCTGACTTTACGTCCGATAGGCACTGATTTTGAAATGACGACCACTGTAACAAACCTCAATAAAGCCCAGAAAGGCTTGGTGTTTTATGGAGATGCAGGTGCGGCAATCGGCGTTGGCTCCAGAGGCGACCAGGCAGAGTTCTGGATTGTGAAAGACAATAAACGTACGGTTTTGGCCAGTGACCTGATTATGGAGCGTGTGCCGGTAGATTTGAAATTGGTAGTAAAACCGGATCTGAGTTGCCGGGTTTACGTCAAACAAGGTCAGGCAGAATGGAAAGAGCTCAAAGCTGAAAAACCGGTCTCTATAGATTTTCTGCCGCAGTGGGACAGGAGTCCGAGACTGGGACTGAATTTTAAAGGGGAAGAAGGTCAGGACGCCCAGTTTTCTTCCTTTGAATTGGTTTATAAGTAGCGTTGAGCTGATTTAATAAATAACAATTTATCAAATTACCACATGCAAAAACCGACCATCACTATTGAATACTGTCCGAAATGCGGATGGATGCTCAGGGCAGCTTACATGGCACAGGAACTGCTGGGCACTTTTGCCGATGAGATCCATGGCGTTCTGCTGGTACCCAGCGAGACGGGTGGCGCGTATTACATCCGGATTGACGAAGAACTGGTGTTTGACAGAAAAGAAAAAGGCCGCTTTCCGGAGATTAAGGAGCTCAAGCAACTGGTGCGCGATGTGGTGAGTCCGGATAAGCATCTCGGCCATTCCGATAAGCCGTTAAGCTAAAGTTTCCAAAGTGTAATCTTTTACGCCATTCCCTCAATAGTAGCGCAAGCATTGTGTAATATCGATTAGAATCGTATCTTTGCCCGGCAAATAGTAACTCATAAATTATTTGCTATGCAACTCGATCCTAATAAATTTGTAGCTGAAGGCCTGACATACGACGATGTATTATTAGTCCCTGCTTATTCTGAAGTTCTGCCACGCGACGTGGATACCGGAAGTTACCTCACCAAAAAAATACGTATTAATGTGCCGATAGTGTCTGCCGCTATGGATACCGTTACCGAAGCTGGTTTGGCTATCGCCATTGCCCAGGCAGGTGGTATTGGCATGCTGCATAAGAACATGAGCATTGAGCGTCAGGCAGATGAAGTAAGAAAGGTGAAACGCTCTGAAAGCGGTATGATCCAGGATCCGGTGACCCTGAAAGCAGATGCGAAAGTTGCGGATGCCTTTCAGATCATGAGAGAATACAGGATTGGTGGTATTCCTGTTGTAGATTCAGACGGCAAACTGGTTGGGATCATCACCAACAGGGATTTGCGTTTTCAGAAAGACATGCAGCGCCCGGTGGCTGATGTAATGACTAAAAAAGATCTGATCACTGCTCCTGAAGGTACCACCTTATTCCAGGCAGAAGAGATTTTGCAGGATTATAAAATAGAAAAGCTTCCTGTAGTGAACAAAGAAGGCCGTCTGGCCGGGCTGATCACCTTCAAGGACATTCAAAAATATAAGAACTTCCCGAAAGCTTGTAAAGACGATCATGGCCGTTTGCGTGTAGGTGCTGCGGTAGGCGTGGCCTCTGATAACATTGAACGTGTAGCTGCCTTAGTGAAAGCCGGAGTAGATGTTGTGACGGTTGATACCGCGCATGGTCACTCCAAAGGAGTAATCGACATGGTGAAAGCCATTAAAGAAAGATGGCCTGACCTGCAGGTCATTGCAGGTAACATCGCTACTGCAGATGCCGCAAGAGCATTGGCAGCAGCTGGTGCTGACGCAGTTAAAGTAGGTATTGGTCCCGGTTCGATCTGTACCACCAGGATCATTGCCGGTGTTGGCGTTCCGCAATTGTATGCCGTTTTTGAATGTGCACAGGCCCTGATCGGTACCGGAATCCCGGTAATTGCCGATGGCGGGATCAAACAAACCGGGGACATTGTGAAAGCAATTGCAGCCGGAGCAAGTTCGATCATGGCTGGCTCGCTGTTTGCCGGAGTAGAAGAATCACCAGGTGAAACCATCATCTATGAAGGACGTAAGTTCAAGTCTTATCGTGGTATGGGTTCGGTAGAGGCCATGCAGCAAGGTTCTAAAGACCGTTATTTTCAGGATGAAGAGGATGTGGTGACTAAACTGGTACCGGAAGGCATTGTCGGCCGTGTACCTTACAAAGGAACATTGTCTGAGGTGATTTATCAGCTGGTAGGTGGTCTTAGGGCTGGTATGCATTATTGCGGTGCCGCTACCATTGATGACCTTCAAAAAGCTAAATTTGTTCGCATTACTGCCGCTGGAATGAGAGAAAGTCACCCACATGACATTTCAATCACTAAAGAAGCGCCAAACTATTCGCGATAAGAGAAATCTCTTGTTGAGAGATAACCGCTTGGAAGCGGAGAAAAAAATACCATTCTCTTCGAAGAAGCATTCCCTGAAGCTGCGCAACAGGGACGCTGATGTCTTCTCTGAGAAGGTGTTTTTTTCTCTGCAGCAAGCTATTGCATGACTAGAAAATAACAATGCTATAAATACTCGTCAGTCCCGATTTCCCAGGTCCAGGGCTTTTTAAAACTGCTGAATGTGCGTAATGTTTTTATCGTGAGCACCTGTTCCCTGCGTTCATTTGAACCGTTTTTGTCTTCAATTGTTCCGCTGGTAATCAGACGCTTTTTGTTAACAAAATCATATTGTTTATCGTTCATTTCTCCGGAACCGGTGTGGTAGGCATAGTTGCCGGCTTTGGTGAGCTGCCAGTCGTCATTCTGGTGTTTAAAAGTATAATTGAGTTTCCATCGCCAATTTCCTCCGCCCTCAAATGATAGATTAAGTTGGTTGTTGGCGATGCTCATTTTTCTGAGCGGATCGCCCATGGCACCTCCTTCCTCCGAGCGGAGAATGAAATTGTTGTTTTGAGTAACCAGCTGATAATTCCGGCCCGTTTTAAAATAAACCGCAAGTATTCTCGGTTTTTGTATTTCTGTGATCAGTTCCGTAGTATTGTCGCCATAGGCCCTGTTTTCTTTTACAGCAGCATAGAACTCAAAGATTAGTGCCAGGTCTTCTACCTTATCATTATTCAAATCCCCTTTTACAGAATCGATCACTTTCCACTGTGCAGGTGTCAATGCCTTTAAGGTTTTCCCTTGTTGGGCGGCGGCAGGGTACTTGAACGTCTGGGCTGTAACGAGTTGGTAACAAAACAGCAAGGTTAAAATGAGGTTTAGTTTCATATCCGTTATAACAACGGGTTAGGAACAGAAATAGTATACTAAAGTAACAGTCAAGAAATAATAAATAACTAAGATAGCAATAACAGGGATTTAATCCGAAGTTAACCCGTTTCTATGCGTCTAATATCCCTGCAATATCCCTGTAAAGTCCCTGTAATATCCCTGTTAACCTAGGACAAGGCCTGAAGCTGGTCAGTATTATTTTTTTATCTATTTGCAATTACCTTGGCCAAAAGATAACGAAATTTTCGTTATGAAAAACACAAAAGCCGGAATCCTCCGGCTTTTGATCATTGTTAACTATACAATAGGGATATATAGAGGGGTTATTGAATTATTTTTCCGTCTTTATCAATTTTCAGGGAACCGGTTTCCTGTTCTTTTTTCACATTGATCAGGTAATAAGATGTTTTGTCGGCATTGGTAACCAGCCAGGCTTCGGTAGCGGTCCATGCTTTCACGGGTTCAGATTGTAAAGTTTTTTGTACTGAATCCGGAAGGTTTTTCAATTCAACGGGTGTTTTGATAGTGCTATCTTGATAAACAGCAACGTTTATTGGGTTTTTGATGTCGCTTGCTTGTACTGAACTTAATCCTGCTACTGCTAAAATTGCTGCTGATAAAATGATCTTTTTCATAGTTGTTTTATTTAAAGTATCTGAATAAAAAATTCTTGTTATTATGTTTAGTCTATGCTACACAATGATGCCAGTCGGTATTTGTTTATTTAGTAAGCTGATTTTCAATTTGTTGAATATTTAGGCCAAAAAAAAATAGTGTGGAACATCTCCACAGTGTGTGGTACATCGAAACACTTTTTAGGATTTATCGCAATGGGTCATATAAAAAGAGGAGGACAGACCTTGGTTTTCAGAAAATGGCCTCAGGTAGATTTAAAAGCTGATTTTACGATATGGCTTGATAATTGTAATTGCTGTAGAGGATTAATAACTCTCTATCATTTACTTTTAAAAATTAAGATCATGCAACACTCTAAAATTTTAGTATTAGCGGCGCTCTCGTTGATATTAGCGTCCTGCGGGACGTCAAAAAAGATGCAGGAGGCAAGCAGACGGTACTCCAGTTTAGACAGCACGTATAGATTGCTGCAGGTTGACCTGAGAAAAAGTCAGGACTCTACCACTAAATATAAAAGCCTTAGCGAGCAGCTTGCTGCACAGTTGAAGGAGAAAAAAGCGAGCAATGACCAAATGGTGAACCAACTGAAAGACATGTCGGTTATTTCCGGTTCACAGGCGGAAAGCATCAAGAAATCCCTGGAGAACATTGGTTCTAAGGATGCTTACATCATGAACCTGCAATCGGCCATAGCCCGCAAGGATTCGCTTACCATGAACCTGGTGATGAACCTGAAAGGCGCTATCGGCAACCTGGACGATAAGGACATCAATATCAAGGTAGATAAAGGTGTGGTCTATATCGATATTTCCGATAAGCTGCTGTTCACAACAGGTAAGTACGAAGTAACCCAACCGGCAAAAGAAGTATTGGGTAAAGTTGCACAAGTATTGTTGAAACAGCCGGATATCGAATTTATGGTGGAAGGTCATACCGATAATGTGCCTTATAGACAAGGTGTATTACTGGACAACTGGGATTTGAGTGTGAAACGTGCAACTGCCGTGATCAGGATCCTGCAAAATGAGTATAACATTCCGGCTGCTAAAATGACTGCTGCAGGAAGGGGAGAATATGTTCCGGTCGCAGCAAATGACTCTGAATCCGGAAAAGCATCGAACAGAAGGACACGGATTGTGATCTTGCCACAACTGGACCAGTTCTTCAAATTGCTGGAAAATCCAAAAAAATAAAGTTTAGCCCGGTAATTATTAGGAACCGCCATTCACAAAAATGGCGGTTCTTTTTTAGAATAAACTTTCGTTGTGATGCCGACTACAGTTAAACACTATAGGTTTTTTAAATTTTTATTTAATGGCCTATTAATTAATTTAATTTTTATACTATATTTATTTTATCAGTCGCCAGATACTGTCTCAACGCTTTAATACGATTAAAATATGAAGGCAACTCGAAAAGGGTTTCAATTGAACTTTGGGAAATTAATCGATAGTGTCGAATCTGGTGTGTTATTGCTGGATGAGTCATTCAACATTGTTTATCGCAATGCTTCTGTTGAGCAGTTTATGGGCTGGAAAGCCACCGCAGAGCCGGAATTTATTTTGGATGCCGTTCATCAGGACGATCGCTTTTTTGTAGAGACCACTATAAAACACATTAGGGAAACTCCGGACTCAAGCCTGACCAGTACCTTTCGGGCAAGAAAATCCGATGGTGATTATGTCTGGCTGCGTTGTGTGTTCGCAAACAGACTTCATGAGGAGGATCTAAAGGTTATCGTATGCAATTTTACTGATGTTTCTGCACGCAAAGAAGACCATCACTTAAAACTATTGGAGTCGGTCGTAGTTAATACGACTGATCCTATCCTGATTACAGAGGCTCAACATTTTGACGAACCAGGTCCAAGGATTTTGTATGTGAATGAAGCATTTACGCGGATGACAGGCTACACCTCAGAGGAGGTCCTTGGGAAAAGCCCGCGTTTTTTGCAGGGACCGAAAACGGATCAAACGGAACTCCGGCGTATCGGTAAATGCCTTCGGTCATGGACACCTTGTGAAACGACCGTTATTAACTATAAAAAAAGCGGGGAAGAATTCTGGATCAATTTTTCCCTGAACCCGGTCGCGGACAATACTGGTAAAATTACCCATTGGATTTCGATAGACCGTGATGTAACACAACAAAAGAATGAGTTGCTACAGCGCACCCTGTTGTCTGATGTTAGCCAAATTTTCAACGAACGGGCAGAACTCAGTGTACTGTTATCCAAGTTACTGAAAAGGTTAGTGGTCTTTGGTGAGTTTGAATTGGCGGAAGTCTGGTTGGTTGGCGCGGATAGGAACAGAATCAATCTGGCCGCCAAACAACTAATTTCCGCGGAGACGCATTTGTTCTATCCGGTAGACCAGCCAATTAAAAATCTAAAGAAAGGAGAGGGTTTACCGGGTGTAGTCTGGCAGTTGGGCTCAGTTCAGTGCTGGGATGCAGGGAATGGTCAGGAGGGTTTTTTACGGCAGCAAGCTGCTACTGCTGCTGGCGTGACTAAAGTTTATGGTGTGCCACTCGTATCGGAAAATGAAACTATTGGAGTTATGATACTGGGAATGGCCCGGGGCAAAGAGCCATTAGCAGAAACAATCAGACTTTTTGATATACTCAGTACGCATTTGGGCACCGACATCAGACGCAAACAGTTGGAGCAGGAATTGAACCAGGTCTTTAATCTGGCGCCTGACGTAATTTGTGTCGTTGGTTCAGATGGGTACTTTAAAAAAGTAAATCCAGCCCTATCACTAATTTTGGGTTTTACGGAAGAAGAATTGCTCACTATTCCATTGGTGAAATTCATCCACCCGGCAGAGCGCAGCAAGATCATGAAAGATCTGGATGTATTCAACAAAGGCAATGAAAGCTATTATTTTGAGGGCCGTTGCATTTCGAAAGCAGGGCAGGTCAAGTGGTTGGGCTGGACCTCAACGCCCGTTACGGCAGATGGACAGATCTTTACGGTGGCCAAGGACATCACTGAGAAAAAAGAACTGGAAGAACTGTTGAATAAAGTGAGTTCGCTGGCCTGCATTGGAGGCTGGGAGATTGATCTGATCCGAGATACACTCTATTGGTCAAAAATCACCAAAGAGATCCACGAAGTGCCCGAAGATTATGAGCCCGACCTGGAAAACGGACTTCGCTTCTATAAGCACGAAGCGGACAGGATGTTTGTTGCCAGTCAAGTCAATGCAGCCATCAATGATGGTGTGAAGTTTGACTATGAACTGGAAATTATCTCGGCGAAACAAAATGCAAAGTGGATCCGTGTGATCGGGGAGCCGGAGTTTAAGGGCGGGACCTGTACCCGGATTTATGGCAGTTTTCAAGATGTGAGCATCAGACGTCAGGCAGAAATTGCGGCAAAATATGCCCTGGAAGATAGGAACGTTATTCTGGAGAGCATTGGTGATGCGTTTTTTGCAGTAGATAAAAATTGGGTTGTCACCTACTGGAACAATATGGCAGAGAAAGTGCTGTCCCGCACCAAAGCAGACATCTTGGGCCATGTCCTGTGGAACGTGTTTGCGGATTCAGTTGGTTCAGCATCTTTCGAAAACTACCATCGTGCGGTCAGGTTAAAAAAAGCAGTCCACTTTGAAGATTATTACCCGCCGCTGGAGAAATGGTACGAAATCAGTGCCTATCCTTCAGAGAATGGACTGTCGGTCTATTTCAAAGACAGTACTGAACGCAAGCTTTCAGAGATGCTGCTCACCGCGTCGGAAAAACGATACAGTGAATTGTTTCAGTTAAGTCCGCTTCCAAAATGGGTATTCGATTTGAGTACCTTTCGGTTCCTGGACGTCAACCACGCCGCGATCACCCACTATGGATATAGCCGGGAAGAATTTTTAGGCATGACGCTCAGGGACATTTTCCCGTTGTCGGAACACGAGGCGATGGAAAAAAGTTTGATCAAGTACCAGCGGTATGAAAAATCTGTGATCAGAGAAGTGACCAGGCATCAAAAAAAAGATGGACATCAGATTCATGTGGACATCCAAAGTAATTATATTGAATATCAAGGCCGGAATGCAAGGATTGCCATTGCCAGTGACATCACTGAACGGTTGAATTACATTGCGGCGATAGAGGCCCAAAATAAAAAGCTTAAGGAAATATCCTGGCTGCAGTCCCATGTCGTGCGGGCGCCGCTGGCGAGGATACTTGGGCTAATCCCGTTGATCAGCAATTCGGAGGAAACAGCCGAAGAAAAATCTGAAATGCTGCAACTGATGCTCATGTCTGCCAAAGATCTAGATCGGGTGATCATCGATATCACCAATAAAACGGAAATCATCGATCCGGAAAAGGAGGCCGGTACTGACTGACATCATGCGCTTCTATGATCTTTATCATTATTTGTCTGACCGGAATGCCGGAGATTTATTGTTGATCAATGGAGATTAGAAAAACCAAGAGCGATGATAATTCCTAAAATGATGAAGGCCGCAGTGTTGCATGCCTTTGGCGAACCCTTACAAATAGAAGAAGTTCCCGTGAAAAGTCCTGGTGAAAACCAGGTACTGGTAAAAGTAGTTACCTGTGGCGTGTGCCATACGGATTTACATGCCTGTCTGGGCGACTGGCCGGTAAAACCAAAACTGCCCTTAATTCCGGGTCACGAAGCGATAGGTTATGTGGTTGCATTAGGACGGGGCGTCACGAACGTCAACATAGGAGACGTAGTCGGTGCTCCCTGGCTTTTTAGTGCCTGTGGCTGCTGTGAATTTTGTATTACAGGTTGGGAAACACTGTGCGAAGCACAGGAAAATGGCGGGTACAGTGTAGATGGGGGATACGCCGAATACGTAGTGGCAGACGCACGCTATGTGGCAAAATTTTCACCGGATATCGATTTTTTGGAAATGGCGCCTATCACCTGTGCCGGCGTTACGGTATATAAAGGATTGAAGGAAACAGAAGCCAAGCCAGGGGAATGGGTAGCCATTTCTGGAATTGGCGGACTTGGTCACCTTGCTGTGCAGTATGCCAAAGCAATGGGCTTACGCGTGGCTGCAATTGATGTATCAGACGAGAAACTTGCGCTTGCTAAGAGTTTGGGCGCAGATCTGGTCGTCAATGCACTGAATGGCAGTCCGGGAGAATACCTTAAAAAGGAAACCGGTGGCATGCACGGCATACTGGTTACTGCTGTATCGCCAAAAGCATTTGAACAAGCCCTAACGGCATTGCGCAGGAAGGGAACCATCTCGCTCAACGGACTTCCACCTGGAAGTTTTGATTTGCCCATCTTTGAGACGGTGCTGAACCGCTTTACGGTCCGTGGGTCTATTGTAGGTACCCGGAAAGACATGCAGGAAGCCGTAGATTTTGCCGCACGCGGGAAAGTGAAGGCTACTGTTCATGCGGCGAAGCTCGAAGACATCAATGCGGTATTTGAGCAGATGAAAAAAGGGGAGATCGCAGGAAGAATAGTTTTGCAGATATCAGATGCAATTCCACCATCAGTTTGATCATATACTTTGTATTTGAATCAGATAATTTTACAAAGGCCTGCCAGCGATGTTGCAGGCCTTTATTGTGATTAGAACTTTCTTATCTTTCTTGTTTAAATGTATGGTTTTTATTACATTTAAGAAGCGCTGCCCTATGAGCTATTCCTAATTACCACTAACAGAATTAACCAGAAAATAATCCTTAACATCTTGAAATTATGAACAGGCTTCTTGAGCGTCAAATCCGAAAATACCTGCCTCCAGATCTTGCCGCACTGGAGTCTGTTCAGCTTTTTCTACATACCATAGAATCGTCCTATCAGACTTTTGAAAAGGAAAGCATCGTTTCCGCCCGGGCATTTGAGATCAGCGAGGAAGAATACCGGGAACTCAATGATAAGTTGCAAACGGAACTCGAGTTGAAGCGCCTATCAATTGAGAAATTAAAGGCTGCTGTCGGAGAAATTGGCATCGAAGGGTTTGCAATGAAAAATGACGATTTGCTGGAAATCGTAGATCTTTTAAATACCCAGATCAGCAAACGGAAACGATTTGAGATTAAGTTGAAGGCAAGCGAAGAAAAATATCGGAATATATTGGCGAATATGAACCTGGGTTTGCTGGAAGTGGATAACGATGATGTTATCAAATTTGCCAACCAGAGTTTCTGTGACATGTCCGGATACGGCCTTCAGGAAATCATGGGAAGGAATGCAACCGAACTGTTTCCGCAGGAAGAAAGCAAGGCTATCTTGAGTGACAAAAACAATCTGAGAAAGAGCGGGGTTTCTGATGCCTATGAAGTTAAGGTGACCAATAAGAAGGGCGACTTGAAATGGTGGCTTATTAGCGGAGCGCCCAGATATGACGATTCTGGCAAACTAATGGGTTCTATTGGTATTCACCTGGACATTACCGATCGCAAGACGCTGGAACTGGAGCTCGATAAAGCCAGGCTAATCGCAGAACAATCTGTCCGAATGAAAGAAGCGTTTCTGGCTAATATGAGTCATGAAATCCGTACCCCAATGAACGCGATCATAGGCATGGGCAGACAGTTGGGGAAAACTGAGTTGCAGCCCGAACAAAAATTCTTTTTGCACACCATTAATACTGCAGCAGACCATTTGCTGGTGGTGATTAATGATATTCTCGATATTTCAAAGATCAGCGCCGGAAAATTGGAACTGGAACAGATCGGATTTCAGCCCAAGGAATTGCTGCAGCATGTAGGGCGCGTCATGCAGTTGCGGACTGAAGAAAAAGGACTCGAACTCCAAATCAACCTTGATGTGCAGATTGCCGATGTATTGATCGGTGATTCGCACCGCATCAACCAGATTTTGCTCAACCTGATTAGTAATGCTGTTAAATTTACTGAAAAAGGAGGTGTAGCTATTTCTGCGAAACTTAAGGAAACCACCGTCGAAGGACAGCTGATCGAATTTAACATTAAAGACACAGGTATTGGAATGTCAGAAGATTTTCTGACACATATATTCGATAAATTTAGTCAGGAAGAACTCAACACCGCCAGAAATTATGGCGGAACGGGACTGGGTATGGCGATCACTAAAGAGTTGGTCGAACTGATGCGTGGGCAGATCAGCATTAGCAGCAAAAGAGGTATAGGCACTGAAGTATCCGTCATGCTGCCCTTTAAAACCGGCTCCCCGAAAGATCTTCCTGGAATAAAAAAGAACCTTCTAAACAGCAGATTGCTCCAAGGCGTCAGAATCCTTCTGGCCGAGGATAATGCAATGAACAGACTGGTGGCCATTACGGTGCTCAAACAATACGGAATCAAGATTACTATAGCAAAAAATGGTGCCGAAGCCGTCAGCCTTTTAGAATCAGAACAGTTCGACTTGATTTTGATGGACATGCAGATGCCGGTTATGAATGGATTAGAGGCGACCCGGGTCATCCGCAATGAACTCAAATTAAGCATACCAATTGTGGCGTTGACCGCCAATGCCATTAAAGGAGAAAGCGATCAGTGCCTGGCTGCAGGGATGAACGCCTTTGTGTCCAAGCCATTTGAGGAAAATGACCTCATTAACGCAATCGCAAGTCTCCTTAAACTCAAATAAAAAATCCCGAAATGCTGTTGGCATTCCGGGATTGGATATGATGTTCAGTAGTGTTAAAAACCAACTACCGCTTCCAGGACATAACCGTGGAACTTTCCACCTGCACGTAAATCTGCAGTTGGAAAATCTTTATATTTCTGTACCACATACTCTCCTTTTAGCAATACGTTTTTGGTTAAGAACCAGCCGGCAGCGCCAGCGATGCGGTTGATGGTGACATCCTGAGTATAGACAATCGGACCGGCGCCTGTACCTGTCGCATTGTTGCCCAGACGTGCGGATACCGTATTGTATTTGGCCCCGATGAATAAGTTTTCATGGCTGCCGAAGCGATATACGCCATCAATGGCAAATTGTTTCGCATCCCTGGTATCGGTTTCTTTGGCCGTTCTGCCAGAAGCTTGTTCGTAAGTACCAAATAGTTCCACACCTTTGACTTTAAGGAATCCGTTAAACATAAACGTATTGATCTTTTTAGAGAAGCCTGGGTTGAAACGTCCGGAGAAGGCCATAGCAGTAGATTCCGCAATCGTGTTGGGTTCCATCACATACTGGTAATTGGAGCCGGTTCGGTCGCCGCCAAACAAAGTATTGGCGCCGCCACCCTGGTTGCCGTAAAAAGATCCGCTGACCCTGAACCTGATGTCTGTAGTGAGTTGTTTGTCAAAGCCACCTTTCAACAAAATAGAAGGAGATTTACTGTAGTCGCCGTCAGGATTGGCCGTGGCAGTGAGCGAGTCGATATTTCCTTTGATCATGCCGTTGGTCATGCCCACCAGTCCGAACAGTCCGTTTTTACGGAGCATCACCTGTCCGCCAATCTCCGTGGCAAAAGCATCCATGATGTTGTTGTCCATAAAAGGGTTGAAAATCGTATTCCCGCCATCACTCCTGCGGTAATGCGCATCTCCATAATCCACTTCATAGTGCCCGATTTTGATGGTCGCAATTTTCATTAGGTCTTCCCAAACCTGGCCTTTGAAGGGCAGTTTGTCGAACTGTATGTAACCGCCTTTGACCCATACTTCATTGTGATGCCTGGCAGAAAGGTAACTGGTAATGTTCAACCGGATTCCGTCGGCCAGCTGCACATCCATGAAGAGATTGGCTTGTGCGGTCATGAAGCCGGGTGTAATGCTCCTTAGTCTGTTGCCCGGTGTACCTACGGCACCAATGTTGTTTTTTAGCGCATCCGGGTTTTCATGTTTCAGTCCCTGAAACTGTTGGGTAAAACCAGCGCCGAATTTAAGTTTCAGGCCGTCAAACATGGACGCAGAATCCTTAGGATCTTCAAAGACGTTGATCCCCGTTTTATCGTAAGGTCTCAGGTTGTCAACTTTCTGAAACTGTGCATTTGAAACGAGAGGAGAGAGTGAGGCGGCCGCGATGGCCAGGCCTGTCAGGCTGAAAAGTAGTCTGGGAGTTTTCATAATTCAGTATTTAAAATGGTGTGACTATTTTTTGAAGTTGAGGGTGAATTGTATGGTCAGGTCATTGCCGACTTTCATCGCGCCGAGCATGAAACTTGGCGGCTGGATGCCATAGTCGGTCAGCTGGATCTTTTGTGTGCCGGTACAGGTGATGGTATTGTCCGCATTTACCTCGCCGCTAACCAGCAATGCAATGGTTTTGGAAACCCCGGCAATGGTCAGTGTTCCGGTAGCTTTAATGCTGAACTTGTTTTTCTGCACCGGGCTTAGTTCTGCCTTTGTCAGTTTGAAGCTGATTTTCGGATTTGCCTCTGCTTTGATGGTTTTATACGTACGGGTATCCATAGAGGCATGCTCGCTTTTCAGGCTTTTGGCGTTGACGGAAAAGTTGAGGGAACTCAGGGTTTTTGGCGTATTGTTATCTGTATTGATGGCGCCGAATTCAGCATCGCAAACCGGGTCATTGGCAGTCATGTTCCAGTCGTGCACATTGGAAGTGCCCAGCACCTTTACGGTGTTGTCTTTGGAGCTGTTGATCCTGTAATTCTGGGCCAGGAGGCGGTTGCTGAATAACAGGCTGAACATCAGGATGATGGTTAAGTAATTTGTTTTCATGGTGTTTTGATTAAGTGTGGGTGAGCGGCTTAATGGTTCAAGCGAATCAACACTCAAAAGTACCCAGCGATCCCGGGGCGGGACATGATGGCAAACATCAGATAATATGATGCTTGTCATAATTTAAGTTAGCATTGAGGTTTGATTTTACGTTAACTTTGGACATAAGAGAAATAATGCTGCACTGTGCGGCAATACCGATGTCTATGACTATAAACCAATTGTTGGATGAACTTGTAAATGCCGTTCCGATGGCGGTTAAAAAGAGAGGTTTGGAATTGTACATTCAAAGTCACTTTGTGTCGCCAACCCTGTCTGACACCAAGTTTGAAGTTGCGGTACTAAGTTCTGCTACCCAGACCCTTTATGACGTTGAGCTGGAATATAAGGAAGCGCGAAATGAAATGGCCAGTTCCTGCACCTGTCCGTATTACCAGAACGACTTCATGAACTGCAAACACATCGTGGCCGCTGCTTTTCAATGGAAAAAATTGTTGAGTAAGGGAGGCCCGGCTTCAGTCATGCCTGCTGATCAGAAAATGTTTTCAAGACCAACCCAGCTTGCACAGCTCCGCATGGTAAAGGACGATGGACCTACAGGGATGGAATTTGTCTATCCGATCAGCAGTCTGGAGCGCTGGGAGATTGTCAGTTACCAGGATTACCACTATCCAAGGGTGCTTAAAAAGCAAGCGTTAATACTCAATCCCCTTACCAAATCTGTTGCACTAGATACGGAGGGCGCGCGGGCATATGCCAAATTTGTAGACGCAGATCACCTGCTGCTGCGCTGTAGTTGCGGAATGATGAGACAAAGAAAGTTTTGTGGCCATGTCACCACTTTAGTTGCCGGAATTGTGGAGCATTACGGCCCGTTTTATTTCAAAATCTATAATGATTATTCCGAAGAAATTGCAGCGGTATACCAGAAGTATGGAGTTAAAGCGGACAGTGAACTGGCAAAGTCATTTCAGTTCGGTATAGATCGTCATGGAGACTTTATGGTTCAGGAACGCCCGGCGAATTTGCTGCCGCTTTCTGACTTTTCGTCCTGGGAAAAGGAACTGGGCACGATCATCCCGGTCAAAAAAGTGGACCGGACGATAGAAGGAAAAACCCTGCCTGCCAATATCAAAGCTGTCGGCCTGCTGATCAACCTGGGCGGGAAAAACGGTTTCCCATTCTGGATAGATGGCCTGGCAGAAACGGACAATAAAAACAAGGTAAGCTATAAAAAAGTCATCCTCCACAAACGGCAGGATCTATTGCTCTATAGTCACCTTTCTGAACCTGTCCTGGAAAGCCTGAGTAAAATTACCAGTGAAAATATGCTGGATCAGATCATCACCGTGACAGGGGCAGTGGGCCTAAGGAATTACGCCAATCCTTTTAGTCAGGTGGATCATTATGGAAAGGTATTTCTGACCAACAGGTTTGAAGAAAGCCTGAAAGAATTGCTTGCGATAGATAACTCCGGACTGCGGTTTTATGCGATCGGATCGGGGATGCAGTTCAACAATCAAAACTGTGAACCTGTACAATTACATTATGGCGGTCCTGCTTTACAGTTCCATTTGAGCCGGACGGACAATTTTTGGGCATTGGCTTGCAGGCTTGCCACAGGCAATGGCGTGTTGCCCATTACTGAATTTACTAAATCTTCAAATTTCTTAAAAAGAGATTCGGAAATGTACCTGCTGGACCAGAAAGACAGCGAAATGATCGGTTTGTTTAAAGACGGGGATATCATGGCGCACGAACAGGATACGGCTGCATTTCTGGAGCGGATCGTAAAGCCATTGCAGCTCAAATATCAGTTGACTTTTGACCAGGAGATAGCACCTGAATTGATTGAAAGTGCGGCTGAGACGGAGATTTATTTGAGTGAGCTGAACGACAGTTTTCTGATGATCAGGCCGAAATGGAAATATGGCGAGTTCGAAGCGGAAATGGACGGTGCAGCACAAGCTTTGTTTCATATCGGTCCAAAGCTGTTTCATGTCGAAAGGGACTGGGAAGCTGAACATTCTTTCGTACAGGTACTTAAAGGAATGCATCCGGGCTTCAAACTTCAAAACGGGAATGAATATTTTTACCTTCCGTTTAAGGAGGCTCTGGAAAAAAGCTGGTTCATGAATTTTTTTGCAGAGATGCAAAAGCTTGGCGTGAAGGTGTATGGTGTATCGGAACTGAAGAAATTCAAATACAATGCAAATGCGCCCGCATTGCGCAGCAACATTTCGTCTGGTATCGACTGGTTTGATATGGAGATCGCGGTTTACTACGGAGAGCAGTCCGTGGGCCTGGCAGAACTGAAGAAAGCGATCCTGAACAAACAAGAGTACATTTTGCTGAAAGACGGGACTTTTGGTGTATTGCCCGAAGAATGGATCAACAAGTACAGTGCGCTCTTTAAGATGGGAAAGTTAAATGGAGAAGTGCTGGAGGTTTCGAAGTTTCACTATACTCTGCTGGATCAATTGCATCTGGAAGTAGATAATAGCCTGGTCCAGAAGGAGCTGTCGGATAAAAAGCGGAGGCTGGAAAGTTTGGATACCGTTGAACAGGCGACGTTGCCGGCTACCATTACAGCGGATATGCGGGACTACCAGCTGGCTGGATTTCAATGGATGAATCAACTGGATCAAATCGGTTGGGGGGGATGTCTGGCAGATGATATGGGTTTGGGAAAGACACTGCAGACACTTGCTTTTCTCCGGTATAGAATACAACAGCATCCGGATGAGACCCATCTGATCGTTTGTCCGACTTCCCTGTTGTACAACTGGGAAACGGAGATCGGTAAATTTACGCCCGATCTAAAATACCACATTTACTATGGCTCAGATCGGTTGTTCAGCGCTACTGACTTTAAGCGCAACAACCTGATCATTTCCAGTTACGGTATGGTAAGGAGTGATATCCAGCATTTCAGCGAGTTTCAGTTTGGCTACGTGATCTTGGATGAGAGCCAGAACATCAAAAATCCGGCTGCGCAGATTACCAAGGCAGTTCAGCTCCTGAAAGCTAAAAACAAGCTGATCCTGAGCGGAACACCCATTCAAAACAATACGTTCGACCTCTATGCACAAATGAATTTTCTGAATCCAGGAATGCTTGGTAATATGGAGTTTTTTAAGGCTGAATTTGCGACGGCGATTGATAAATACAATGACAGTGATAAAACTGAATTGCTTCGAAAACTGACCATGCCCTTTATTCTTCGCCGGACCAAGGAACAAGTCGCAAAAGATCTGCCGGACAAGACAGAGACCATTTTGTGGTGCGAGATGGATGCAGCTCAAAGGAGTATATACAATGAGGTTAAAGAACATTACCGGAAGACCCTGATGGAGCGGATTGAGGAAGAAGGCATGGGTAAAAGTGCGTTTTATATCCTGGAGGGCTTGTTGAAGTTGCGGCAAATCTGTGATTCAGTGGCATTACTAAAGGATGACCGGCAAGTGGCCGACTCAGCAAAAATGAAGGAATTGCTGCGGGAGCTTACTGAAAACATGGGCTCGCATAAGGCCCTCATCTTTTCTCAGTTTGTAGAGATGTTGCACCTGATCCGTATCGAACTGGACAAGCTTGGCATCGCTTACAGTTACTTGGATGGGGCTACGCCTGCACACAAAAGAAAAGAAGCAGTGGATGATTTTCAGGAAGATGAGACCCGCAGGGTATTTCTGATCAGTCTAAAGGCTGGTGGCGTGGGCCTGAACCTTACCTCTGCCGATTATGTGTACCTGGTAGATCCATGGTGGAACCCTGCTGCAGAACAGCAGGCGATAGACCGGACACACCGGATTGGTCAGCAGAACAAGGTCTTTGCCTACAAAATGATTTGTAAAGATACGGTAGAAGAGAAGATACTGCAGTTGCAGGAAAAGAAGAAGTCGCTTGCAGGGGATTTAATTGCAGAGGATGCTGGTTTTGTAAAGAGGTTGTCAAGGGATGACGTGATGTATTTGTTTAGTTGATTTCTTGCAAACCATTTATCTAAACACCTGTTGTATGGGCAAAATGTAGATTTATGGAAAACTTTACAATGCTGCAGTTCTTTGAATGGTACTTTCCGGCTGATGGAAGCCTTTGGAACCATTTTAAGGAACAGGCGCCGCAATTAAAAGGAATTGGAATTGATACGGTTTGGCTGCCACCTGCACACAAAGGTACAACGGGCATGAGTTCCAATGGATATGATTCATACGACCTTTATGATCTGGGTGAATTTGATCAGAAGGGTTCGGTCAGTACCAAGTATGGTACCAGGCAACAACTGATTGAGGCGGTGGCGGCGGGCAAAGCAGCGGGTCTGCAGGTTTATGCCGATCTGGTGCTCAACCATATGGGCGGCGCTGATGAAAAGGAATTGGTGACCGTGAGAAAAGTAAATCCGGAAAACCGCAATGAATTTATTTCTGAGCCCTATGAGATTGAGGCACATACCAAATTCACATTTCCCGGACGGGGAGGTAAATATTCCGAGTTTGTATGGAACTATAAATGTTTTTCAGGGGTTGATTTTGACGAGCGTACCGGAGAAAATGCGATTTTTAGTATACAAAATGAGTATGGCGAGGGTTGGCAGGATGTTCTGGACCTGGAAAATGGCAATTACGACTACCTGATGTTTTCAGACATTGATTTTCGCAATCCTGAAGTACGGGAAGAACTGAAACGATGGGGAAAATGGTTTTATGAGACAGTGGGTATGAGCGGATTCAGATTAGACGCCATCAAACACATGCCGCACTGGTTCTATAATGAATGGCTGGACTACATGCGTGGCGAGTTTCAGCAGGAATTTTTTACAGTGGGCGAGTATTGGGCACCTCACGATCTCCAGGCGCTGCTTGATTACATAACAGCTACAGAAGGCAGGATAGCTTTGTTTGACGCCCCACTTCAGTCCAATTTTCACAAAGCATCCCTGGAGGGTAACAATTATGACTTAACCGGAATATTCAATGGTTCACTGGTCTCTGTTCGACCAGAGCTGGCTGTGACATTGGTGGAGAACCACGATACCCAGCCACTACAATCACTGGAAAACCCGGTTGAAGGTTGGTTTCGGCCAATCGCTTATGCGCTCATTCTGCTCAGGGCCGCTGGTTATCCTTGCGTGTTTTATACCGATCTTTATGGTTCTGAATATACCGACGCTGGCAACGACGGGGAAGACCATAGGGTAACGCTCGAACAACTTCAGGGAATCGATGTCATGCTGCTGACCAGAAAACACCTGGCTTATGGTGCGCAACGAGACTATTTCGATTATCCAAACTGTATTGGATGGACCAGGGAAGGCGATGATGAACACGAAAATTCCGGTTGCGCAGTGCTGATTTCTAACGGTGACGAGGGTCGAAAAATCATGGAAGTAGGATTGAAATTTGCAGGCAAGGTTTTTAGGGATGCGCTGAACAACAGGCAGGAAGAAATACTCATCGATGACAGCGGTTGGGCTGAATTTAAAGTAAACGCGGGTTCAGTCTCCGTGTGGGTGCTGAAAACCGATTAGCGGATGTTCAGTTTTTCCTTCAATTCTTTGGAAAGTGCTGCTTTGGGAATGACTAAACTGATAGTGTTTATTGCGAAATAAGGTTCCGAAACTTCGAGATATCCAGCAAATGGGCCTACCTTGCCCCAGGAGTTTTTGACTTTGAAAAACACTTTACCAGAACTGCTTTGATCCAGTCCAACCATGTGCATCAAATGGTCATCCTGAGTCGTGAGGTTTTCATACAGTTGTTGTCTCAGTTCCTGACTGTAGGTACGCTCTTTGGCTTCCGGGTTTAGTTTCCCTTGTTTGCCGTCTTTCTCATTCTCGAACTGCATGGCGTAGCCTTTATCCTGCTGAAAGCCGGAATTGCTGACATCTGCATCCCACATGATCGTATAGCCGTCTTTTAATACGCTTTTGGTCAGGCTGATCATTTCATCGAGCGGCAGGTTGTAAAAAGAACCGTTGGCAAAGTTATCAGGTGCTTCCAGGATGAACTGCTGGTAGTAGGGATGGTGGCTGAAGGAACTGATGTTCACATAATCTCCGGCATTGAACTTCAGGACCTCTTTTGCAAAGCTTTGCGGGGAATAATTTTTTCCTTTGTAGTCAAAGTTGGCAGGCGGCGTACCCATTTTCTCATTGAGCAGTTGCTCGTATCCCTGAAGCCAGTTTGGTTTTAACGGACGGTTTTTCAGGGTATTGTCCAGGTAAGTTTTTAATGCATTTTCCAATCCGGCATGATTGGGGATTTCTCCGCTTTTTCCCTGGAAAACTTCTTGTGGCATGGCGCCGTATTTTTCGGTAGCGCTGATCAGGTCGTGACCCAGACCGCCTTCTCCGAATTGCGCTTTGCCCTGACGGAGGATGTAATTTTTGGCTTTCTCGATGTAAACGTTGCGTGCGGCAAACATTTCTGACAGGTTCAGTTCACCCAATCCCTTACGGATCTCTTCAGACTCAATAAGCGACGTAGTGGAGTAATTCCAGCAGGTGCCTGTCTGTCCCTGGTCTTTGATGCTGGTGACCTGTATGTTGGTAAGTGGCTTTAAAGCAGGTTCCTGGGCAAAAGCTGTGAACGTTAATCCCAGTGCACAGGTAAGTATAGTCAGTTTTTTCATCGTCATGAGTTAAAACACTAAACTAATGAAAATAATTTTTGTTAAGGCTGTTATGTAAAAAAGATCAACAATATATTATTATTGTGTAGCTTTGATATTGGCTTTTCTAAACAATTTTTTAAACACAATTTATGTCAATAAATATCTCCAATACGCTCAAAAACAAAAAAACTGAAGTCCTTGAATTGTGGATTCAAAACCAAACTCAAAATAGCGGGTTAAAGGACGATTTAATTGGTAACGATGAATTGTATCAACAATCCGAGGAACTGGTCAGCGTACTGATCAACAACCTCAATGAAAACAACATCAATGATGTCGATTCATCTGATTTTGATCAGGTAGTAGAAATTTTATCCGGAATTTCTATTGTTAGGGCGAGACAGGGGTTTAGTCCGCGTGAAACCGGTGCATTCATCCTCAGTCTTAAAGAAGCATTGCTTGAAGTTCTTAAGGGCCAGGTCAGTGACCTCAATACTTTATTTGAGAGTTCTCTAAAGTTGAGCCGCTTAATGGACAACTTTACGATATTGACATTCGAAACCTTTATCAAAGGAAGAGAAGAGGTTATTTTGCGGCAGACCGATGAAATCACCGATATCTCTACTCCTGTGATAAAGGTATGGGATGGTATCCTGGCGCTTCCAATAATTGGCACGCTGGATAGTGCGCGCACTCAGGTCGTGATGGAAAACCTCTTGCAGGAGATCGTGAACACCGGCAGCAGTATAGCGATCCTGGATATCTCAGGTGTCCCAACTGTAGACTCACTGGTGGCACAACATTTACTTAAAGCAGTGAGTGCTACCCGCTTGATGGGCGCAGATTGTATCATAAGTGGCATACGTCCGGAAATTGCGCAAACGATCGTGCATTTAGGCATCGACCTTTCACAGATTGTTACTAAAGCCTCCCTTGCCAGTGCGTTGCAGCATGCATTCAAATCGTTGCGGTTAGAGGTTAGGAAATCAGGTATAGAGAGTAAAGGCCCTGTAAGACTTTAGAAAATGGAAAGAATACCTATTTTAAAAATGGGGCCATTTCTACTGGTTACCATTCAAATTGATTTATACGACAGGCTTGCGCTTGATCTTGAGGCGGATTTGGTACGGATGGTGGAAAAGACTTCGGCGAAGGCTGTGCTGATCGATATCTCAGCAGTAAGTATAGTCGATTCTTTTATGGGAAGGATTCTTGGCAATATTGCAAGTATGTCAAAACTTCTTGACGCTGAAACGGTTGTGGTAGGTATGCAGCCTGCCGTAGCAATTACTTTAGTAGAACTTGGATTGCCCTTAAAAGGGGTTTATACAGCTTTAAATGTAGAAAAAGGCATGGACCTGTTGAAATCAATGATTGACTTCGATGATCAAGTAGAACAGGACGATGACGATACTTACGCTCAATAAGGACATCATGGAGATCGTCAGGGAGCAGGATGTTGTTCCTTTTCGAAACCGGGTTAAAGAACATGCCGTTAAAATCAAGATGGGTTTGGTCAACCAAACCAAATTGATCACTGCGGCAAGTGAACTGGTAAGAAATATGCTCCGTTACGGAAATGGCGGAAAAGCAGCCATTGAAGTAGTTTCCCGGGGCAGGGACAACGGCATCAGACTGGTTTTTTCTGACAAGGGCCCAGGCATTGAAGATATTCCCCGTGCCATGCAGGACGGATTTTCAACAGGAAAGAGTCTGGGACTTGGCTTGCCGGGGACCAAAAGACTGGTGAACGAGTTTGATATCAAAAGCGAGGTAGGTGTTGGCACGGTGGTTACTGTAATCAAGTGGGCCAATGGTTGATGCTACTCACCTCAGGTTTAAGGCCAGCGACAGGAGCTATTTTTCTATTCTAAAAAAAGAGATTCACCAACAGGCGGTCAACGCTGATTTTGATGTAAAAAAGCTCGCGGACCTGGACGTGATCGTCTCAGAAATGACCTCTAACCTGCACAAATATGGAAAGGAAGGGGAAATTTTGTCCGGCATTTTTACTGAAGGTAATCTGAAATACATTGAATTGATCTGTTTGGATCACGGGCCTGGAATGTCAGACACCGCTAAAATGATGACGGATGGCGTTTCCAGTTCCAGCACCATGGGCATGGGACTTGGCAGTATCAACCGCATGTCTGATGAGTTTGAAATCTATTCACAGAAAGGCTGGGGTACTATCCTGTTAAGCCGAATTTACCATACCTCGCAAAAAACAAAACGAATGGCTCTGCCTGTGGTAATCAGACCGCTTGTGATCTGTATGCCTGGACAACAGAAAAGTGGCGATGGGATTTATCATAAGCTGACAGATCAATACCTGAAAATTTTGGTGGCTGACGGCTTGGGACACGGGGAGGAGGCTAACCGGGCGGTTAATGAAGCGGTTTCTGCATTCAAAACCTGCCCTTACCACTCACCGTCAGAAATCATCCGTTTCATGCACAGCTCTATTCGCAAAACAAGAGGAATGGTAGCAGCGGTTGTCGTTTACGATTTTAAAATAAAAACATGGAAGGTGGCTGGTGTTGGGAATATTTCTGTCAGATTGCAGGACTTCATGGCGATGAAAAACATTTTATCCTATAATGGTATCGTGGGTCACAACATACCAAACACGATTAATGACCAGGAATTATCTTCCTCAGATTATCCGATGATTACCCTTTGTTCAGATGGCATAAAATCCCGATGGGAAATGAATCGTCTCCCGGGCATTGCGCGTACTGACCTAACTATACAAGCGGCGGCAGTCTATAAGGATTTTGCCCGTCAAACTGATGACATGACCATTTTGATCGCTAAAGCCAATCGATGATGACACAATTGCTGCAGGTTTCAGTAGAAAATGAGCTGGATTTAACGCTGGCTTATAAAAAGTCGATCAAGGCAGCCGAGCTTTTGGGGCTTTCTCTGTCCACGCAGACTGCATTCGCAACTGCGGTGTCGGAAGTTTGCAGGGAAATCATCGACAAAACCCATGACGGGCTGGTCATTGTACAAGTGCATACTGAGAAAGACCGGTTTTTTTTGGTGGCGGAGATCATGTACACAGAGGTACCTGACACAGGCAGCTTACAGGAAGGCTTGTTGTATGCCCAGAAACTGGTACCTGTGTTCGAGCATCGCGTTTCGGGTGGCAAGGGAAATATCATGCTGAAACTTAGTGTACCCAGAGCTTCCAAGCCTTCCCTGACAAAGGTCTCGGATATCAAGCGCTATTTTGACCATGTAGAGCCCATTTCTCCTTATGAAGAAGTTAGGAAAAGGAATATGGAACTTTTCCAGATCAATGAGCAATCCAGCCTTGCACTAAAACATGCAGAATATTTGATTGAACGGAAAAATGAATTTCTCTCTATAGCAAGTCACGAACTTAAAACACCGCTGACGATCTTGAGGGCATTTACACAACTGGCGCTGAGAGCCGACTGCAGTCCCGAGGTTTTGGTGCATCTCAAAAAAGTTGACGTTCAGGCAGTGAAGGTTCAGACCATGATCCTACAATTGTTTGACATTGCGCGCACGGAAAACAACCGTTCAGATTACTTGTTGGAAGTAGTCGACTTTAACGGCTATATGGAAGAGATCTCAGATCTTTTGCACCATTTGGTGCCAAACCACAAGTTGCTTATTGAGCTTGGAACTTCTGCGCTTGTCAATTTGGACAAACTCCGTATTGAACAGGTGATCAATAACATTATCGGCAATGCGGCAAAATACTCTTCTTCGGGTTCAACAATTACTTTGAGCACAAGCATTGTTGATCAGCACCTGGTTATCGCAATTAAAGATCAGGGTATGGGTATGAACGCGGCAGAACTGGATAAGATATTTGAGAAATTTTACCGTGTTGACGGATCAAGCAAGTCTGTCAACGGACTCGGTATGGGACTTTACATTTCTGCAAGGATCATTGCCGATCATGATGGAAGTCTTTCGGTTGAAAGTGAACCCAATCAGGGTTCTGTTTTCTACATCAAGTTGAAAACATCTTAAAGTCTGCATGTTAGGGGTTGATCTTTGCAAAGAGCAATCCTGCCGTCAGTGCCTGTGCGAAACCATAGAAAAACCAGCTGAGCACCAGCAGGATGCTGATGTCTAAGGCGCTGAATGTAATCCACATAACGGGTAATAAAGCTACGATCCCGTAAACAAAGCCGAACTCCAGTCCCCGCAGCAGAAAATTCCCCTTGAACAAACCTTTGAACCTGTCCCAGAACCAGGAAAGCGCAAAACTGATGATGAACGGATGCATGTAAAACAAGGCGTCGCGGTTGCCGTCTGAATTGAAGAGCGGACTATTGTAATCCATAAATAGTTCAGGAAAGCACCTGATGCCAAAATAAAGGACACTATAGCTCAGTATAAATAGTAGTGTTCCAGCCAGCAGTGCCGGCAATATGATTTTCTTCATGGTTCTTATTTTAGGATCCTTGCTTTAAGGATGAATTCTACACTTAGTTCATTATTGGTTTTGATCATTCCACCCAATTTTCTCGGCGGCGTGATGTTGAAATCAGAAAAGTTGACTTGTTTGGTTCCGATCAGGGTCAGTGTTTCGTCGTTTTGCTGGGTAAATCGATAGTCTACCTCGAAACGTCTGGTTGCTCCAGCAAGCTGGATCGTGACAGTACCCGTAATGTTTTCATTGTCGTGTTCGGGGTATTTGCTGAGGCTGATAAACGTGACGGTAATTTTTGGAAATTCTTTTACTTTCAGTGTTTTTCTGAGATCCGCCGTCATAATCGGGTGGTGGCAGTCAAAGTTTTTTACTTCGAGAACCATAGCACCAGAGATCCTGATGGTTTCTGTGTTCTTTTCCCTGCTGAAAGTCAGCGTGTCCGGCAATGGGTAATCGGGGATTGTGCAATTGAATTTATTGATATTGGTGCTGCCATTGACCTTTAGTGAGCAAGCTTTGCTCAATATCCAGCTAATGGGATACTTTGCTGGTCCATGTGAAGGTGCTGTTTTGAAGCTAAGCAGTGGCAGTAATGCAAATACGAGCGCCGACAGCATAAAGACCTGAAATTGTTGAACTGGCCGGGGATGATTAACTGTGCCGCTCATGCTGGACACGTAAAATCATTTCAAACAGCAATTTCCTGCCGGACCTGAACTTTTCTTTTAAATCCTCAAGTTGCAGTTTAAGCAACACATGCTCCTCAAGTAACTCGATACTGATGGCTTTATCAGGACTGCCGATCAGGTGTTCTATTTTTTTTAGGAATTCAACCGCGTCTGCCTTTAAAACAAGGTGTGTTTTCTCCAGCAGGAATATCTGTTCATAGTCCGCATGCAACTCCGGTAATGCGGTAATTTCCGCCAACTTACCCAAAAATGCCAGTTCTTCCTGGAGAAACTCCAGGTCTGATAACCATTGTTTGCCGATCAGGTAAAGTTCCTGTAATTCTGTGTCCAGTTCGATATTCTCAATTGCTGTTGTCATCGCGTTATGGGTGTAAATAGATTTCCAGTTAATTCATCAATGGCAGCATTGAACATTTTTACCTGTTCCGCGTTCCAAAGGTTCAGTGCAGGATCGGTCTTTCTGATGAGTTCCCGGTAGTAACCAATTCCGTTTTGGAGCTGGTCGTAAAACTTACGAAGGGATTTCAGTTTTTTGACGTCTTCCTGCAGGTTTTCAAATTCCTTTTTCAGATAGTCTACATACAGACCAAGTTCTTTGATAAACAAGTTTGGCCGGTGCACACCTTTCAGCAGATCGCAGCGTCCGTAAATATGGTCTACCATTTCCCGCAAACTGTATTTTCTGGAGAAGTAGGCCAGGTTGGGCCCCGGACAAATACTCACCGCCTTATTTTCACGAGGTTTCAGAATGTCATCGCTCAAGTAAGCAGAAGCGCAAAGCCCTTCACAGAGGCAGAGTTTTTCGGTAATTATTGAGATTTGATTGTCAAGATGCTCCTCATCAAGCGCCAGCGATTTCAACTGTTTGATCTTCAGACTCTGGTATTTTCTGGAGGCAGTACAGATGGGTTCTTTTGTAAATTCGGTATTGCTGACCAAAAATTTCTTGGTACAGGGGCTTCCCGGTCTGCCCTGTGAAATTCTTTCAAGACGTTGCAGCTCTGCAGAGCTTTTTCTGAAATTGTTGAAAGGAATGCCAAGCGGAGAAGAATTGCTCAGGTAAAAATCCCTTTCTGTTGCCGACGCCAGATCTTTGAGTGTTTGTTCATCTACATTCGTTGCCTCGGGAACGAGGAGAAAAGGACTGCCCCAGCCGATGGCATCTACTTCATACTGACTGAGTAAAAAATTGTGCTCTTCCGCAGTGCCAAGCCCCCCCTGGACCGTGATCTTTTGCTGCGGAAGATTGGGCATGTCAGCGTCGGGATTTTTAACATGCATTGCGTTTGTGTACAATTGAAACAAATCAGCATATAAATTGGCGTGATTGTCTTTGAACTCCTGCAAGATTGGGCCTAGTAACAGGCCTTCCGTTGCAAAAGCGTGACCGCCGCAGTTCAGGCCGGATTCTATTCTGAACTCTGACACCCACAAGCCTTTTTTCGCCAGGATTTTAGCCTGGATCATAGCAGAGCGGTAGTCGCTGACCTTTAAAATGATCTTTTTAAAATATCCACCCAGAGCATCAGGAAAAAAATCGGGAAAAGTTTCCATATAACTGAACAATCTTGGGTTCAGTCCAGCGGAAATGACCAGTGACGATTGTAAATTGCTGTTTGCAAAGCCCCTCAGTGCGGCCAGCGCATCTGTATCGGCATCACCCAGTGGCAGACCTTTCAGGTAATTGACCTTGTCAACCTTAGACATGATGTTGACATCAATGCGACCGGCTGTGATTTTGTTTTTTAATTCCTGTTGCAACAGCATTTTTTCTGTCCCCTCTTCCTGCCTGAGCATCTGTTGGTAGGACTTTTTCAGGACAGCGCTTTCAGGAAGCAATTCAAAGTACATCCGCAAGTCATTGAAAGCGTCAAAACTCTGAAGCTTTATGGCACTGATCTGCTCGCTGACCAATTTCTGCAAAAGATTCAGATAGGCCGTGATGCGCTTTGCCCTGCTGTCGTCTTCTTCTTTGCCAATGTAATGGTAAGGCTCTTTGTGAAGGTCAGAATGGTACTTCCGCATTCTTTCGATCAGTTCATCATCGACAATAGAAACTACGGAAGAGATGCCGTACCGGGCTACTTTCAACGGTGTATCGATAGAATAACCAAGGCCTAAGACGGGAATGTGAAATGAGTGTTGCATATGTAATTTTATAGCACAAAGAAGCCGATATTAACTGCGCTTAAAAGTGACAATGGTCACCTATTCGCATGATCTTTATTACGCTATTGCGCGGGAGGTTGGTTATATTTGTCTACAGCTGAAAAATCGAATTATGGAAAGTGCCAAGTTATTAAAGGCCATTATAGAAACTGCGATCGACGGAATCATTACCATTGATGACCGGGGTAGGATCGAGAGCCTGAATCCTGCGGCACTGAAGTTATTTGGCTATGCTTTGGAAGAGGTGGCCGGGAAGAATATATCTATGCTGATGCCGGAACCTGACAAAAGCGGTCATGATGGTTACCTGCACCGCTACCAGCAAACCGGAGAGAAAAGGATCATTGGTAAGGGGAGAGAAGTAAGGGGTTTGCGCAAGGATGGCAGCACCTTTCCTTTTCGCTTGGCTGTCAGCGAGGTTCAGTATGATCAGCGTATGATCTACACTGGTTTTATCCATGACCTTTCCAAAGAAAAAGAGGCTGAGCAGCGGCTTAAGGAGTATGCTGCGGAACTGGAAGGACTGGTGGAAGAGCGGACAAAATCCCTGAAGAAAATGGTAAGCGCCCTTAGTGAAGCGAAAGAGGAGGTGAGTCTCTCGCTGGAAAAAGAAAAGGAACTCAACCAGATGAAGAGCCGCTTTGTGTCCATGGCATCCCATGAATTCAGGACACCGCTGAGCTCTGTGCAACTGTCTTCGGTACTGATCGAAAAATATGCGGCGCCCTATGACAATGCGCACATCAAAAAACATGTGAGCAAAATCAAAAATGCGGTAGGCAACCTGACCACCATTCTAAATGATTTTCTTTCCTTGGAGCGCCTGGAGGCAGGAAGGGTAGAACCTTCTTTTCAGCCTTTTGACCTGGTGAAGCTTTCTGAAGAGGTGACGGAAGAAATGCAGATGATTGCTAAGGAGGACCAGAACATCATTTACCAACATACCGGATTGGAGAATATGGTGAGCCTCGATCAGAATTTATTGCGCAATTGCATGATCAACCTCATTTCTAATGCGATCAAGTACTCAGGCGAACATACGTTTATTGAATTCAATACGGAGATCACTGGCCAGCAATGCATCGTCATGATCCGTGACAATGGCATTGGTATCCCGGATGCCGATCAGAAGAATTTGTTCCAGCCCTTTTTTAGGGCCAATAATACCGGAAATATACCGGGTACGGGGCTGGGACTGAATATTGTCCTCCGTTATGCAAAACTGATGCAGGGAGAACTGCATTTTGAAAGTGAACTGAATAAGGGTGCTAAATTTATATTGTCTTTTAATAAATAGATCTATGGTGATGAAGAAAAATTTGATTTTGATCATTGAAGACAACGATGACATCAGAGAGAGTACCGCTGAAATTCTGGAACTGAGCAATTATGAAGTTTTGCAGGCTGTAAACGGTAAGGCGGGCGTAGAGCTGGCCATTCAGCACCTGCCGGACCTGATTCTGTGTGACATCATGATGCCGGAGCTGGATGGATTTGGGGTACTTCACCTGTTGAGTAAAAATCCGGAAACTTCTACCATTCCTTTTATATTTCTGACGGCTAAAACAGAGCGGATAGACATGCGCAAGGGTATGGAAATGGGTGCTGATGATTATCTGACCAAACCGTTCGACGATGTGGAACTGTTTAATGCCATAGAGACCCGACTTAAAAAGAAGGAAGACCAAAGAAAATTATATAGCCAGTCGCTCGATAAACTAAACACGCTGCTGAGCAGTAACAAGGGAAATGAGGAACTGAAAAAACTAATTGCGGAGCGCAAAGTGAGGCATATCAAAAAAAAGCAGATCATTTACTACGAAGGCGATACGGTAAATGGTATCTACCTGGTGGTCTCAGGCAACGTGAAAACCATCAAGGTTGCTGAAGATGGACGGGAACTGCTGACCGGTATGTATGGACCTGAAGCTTATTTTGGTACGGCGGCCATGCTGGCCAATGACCAATACAGGGAAACGGCAGAAGCAACGGAAGACACTTCGCTTTGCCTGCTGCCAAAAGAACCTTTGGAGGAACTGCTGAACAAATACCCGGAGGTGGCCAATCAGTTTATTAGGTTACTGGCCAATAATGTGCTCAATAAAGAGGAACAATTGCTGCAGCTTGCCTATCATTCCGTAAGGAAGAGAATGGCCGGTGTGCTGTTGCGTCTGTTAAAGGCGGATGATGGCAATAGCCAGATCAGTGTTTCAAGAGATAACCTCGCTGCGATGGCAGGTATGGCTACTGAAACGGTGAGCCGGATCCTGAGTGATTTTAAGGAAGAGAAACTGATCGAACGCAAAGCCAGTCAGATCATTATTCTGGACCATTTGAAATTGCAGCACATGAAAAACTGATCAGGATCACTATTCGCGGGTGACGGCCCTCATATTTCAGCAGACCGCTACGTCTTAAATTTGATGTTAAAATCAAAAACTATGAGAGTTGTAGCGTATAGCATAAAAACAGCAGAAAAAGAACCGTTGGCGATAGCGAACCATAAAAAACATGAGATCACGCTTATTTCCAATTCTTTGTCGGCCGAGACCGCATTTTATGCCAAAGGCAAAGATGCTGTGGTTGTTTTTACCGACGATGATGTATCGGAAGTGGTCATTGCTAAGTTGGCCGACCTCGGGATCAGGTATATTGCCACCCGGTCTACAGGTACAGCCCACATCGACAGTGATGCTGCCGGCAAATGGAATATCCGGATTGCCAATGTCCCACATAGCTCGTTAATGCACCTGAACCTGGCAGATCTGCCGATGGCCCTGGCTGTAGAAACGATTCATAATCTGGACAAGTGGCAGAGCAACCGCTGTTTGGGCAGTGCCTGCGTTTGCTCGAGGGCATGCGACCAGGTTAAATTGGGAGCGGATGCAGATCATCCTGATCATGAGCACTAGTCTGGCCGATAAATACCGGGTTGCTGCACCCCGGTACACCAGTTACCCCACCGTGCCCTACTGGGACCAGGAAAAATTTGATCTCGAGGTGTACAAAGACCGATTGGTAGCAGCCAATTTGGAAAACGAAGCAGGACTTAGCTTGTATGTGCATCTGCCTTTTTGCGAGGATCTGTGTACCTATTGCGGCTGCAATACCCGCATCACTAAAAACCATGGCGTAGAAATTCCCTATATCCAGGCGGTCTTAAAAGAATGGCGCCAGTACTGTGATCTGCTTGGCGGCAGGCCGTTGATCCGGGAAATCCATCTGGGTGGTGGGACGCCTACTTTCTTTAGTCCCCAGAACCTGCAACTGCTGATCAAAGGAATTACAGACCAGGCATTGATACACGCGGAGGCGGTATTCAGCTTTGAGGGACATCCCAAAAACACCACTGCAGCGCATTTGGTTGCTTTGTACGAGCTGGGTTTTAAAAGGGTTAGCTTGGGTATACAGGACTTTGATCCGCAGGTTCAGGCCATCATCAACAGGATCCAATCTTACCAATCTGTAGAAGAGACAAGCAGGTTGGCGAGGCAAGTAGGTTATGATTCTATCAATTATGACCTGATCTATGGTCTGCCCCTGCAGTCGATGGCCGGTCTGAGCAAAACCCTTAAAGATGTGGTCCGTTTGAAGCCTGATCGCATTGCTTTTTACAGTTACGCCCATGTGCCCTGGGTAAAACCCGGGCAGCGGAGGTATACCGAAGCACATTTACCTTCAGCAGAACTAAAAAGGGATCTGTATGAAATGGGAAGAGCCAGACTAATCGCAGCGGGCTATGCAGAAATTGGGATGGACCATTTTATACTGCCCTCAGATGGTTTGTTTAAGGCCGCGGCGCAAGGTCAGTTGCACAGGAACTTTATGGGCTATACCGAACAGGTCAGCAAGGTGATGATCGGGCTGGGGGTATCGTCCATCAGCGACTTCTGGGATGGTTTCGCACAAAATGTAAAAACTGTGGAGGAGTATTTGTCGATCGTAAACGCAGGGGATTTTCCGGTTGTGAAAGGGCATCTTTTGGACGAGATGGACCTGTATTTCCGACAACATATCCTGAACATTATGTGCAAAGGGCAAACCAGCTGGGACCTGCAGGACTATTTGTTTCCATTGATGAGTCAGAGTTTGGATCGCCTGAAACCAATGGTAGCAGATGGACTGGTGGCATTGAAACCAGGTCTGTTGGAAGTCACTACCACAGGAAAGCGATACCTGAGAAACATTTGTATGGCTTTTGACGTCCGGCTCTGGGTAGCTCAGCCAGCGAGTCAGCTGTTTAGTATGGCCGATTAGCTGCCTTGCTGGTACAGGCTGATTTTGTTTTGCATGATCTGTGCAATGGTCGAGGCCCTCTTGACGGCATCATCAGCGACTGGTCCGTTGAAGTTTTTATGGATGGTGTTCTCCCAGATCTGCAGCCAGCGGCTGAAGTGTTCTCCTTTCAAAGGTACGAGCTGGTTCAATTCAATGTGTTTGATCATCGGGTTGCCATGGTACTGATTTTCGTGCAATAAGACCGTCTGCCAGAAGGAAACCATCACCGGGATGTGCGTTTCCAAATCGAATTTCGCTTTTATGAAGATCCCTTTAAGTAAGTCATCTTCCATTACCGTCTGGTAGAATGCTTCTACCAGGAGGGTAATGTCTGCTTTGTTTGTAATATCTGTATTCATTGTCGGAGTTATTTACATTCTGAAACCTTACTGTTGGGCATCTTCGGACTTAAATAAGGGATGTTCAGTTCCAATCCGCGCAGCAAAAACCAGGCGCCCAGAAATAACAAGGCGAAAGGTACAGCTTTATTGAGCTTTTTTCTGAAAGGTATGCCTGAAAAGCCAACAATAACGGTGGCTGCAAGCATGAGTGGTACCGTTCCGGCGCCAAACCAGAACATATAGCTGACACTGCCGGTGATGGTGCCGGTGTTGGTTGCTCCTGCCAGTGCAAGATAGACAAATCCGCAGGGTAGCAGCCCATTGAGCATCCCAATGATCAGGTGGTTGGCTTTGTGTTTGAATGCATAGTCAAACAGCCTGTAAAATGGCCGTAAATACGAGTTACGGGTATTGTTGGGCCAGTTAAGGTTGGCTATCCTGGATATGGCCGCCAGGAGGATCAGAAAGCCGGTGAGTACGCTGATGCTTTGTTGCAAGCCAGCCTGCCAGATTTGTCGGCCCAGCAAGCCGGCGATCACACCAAGTAACATGTAGGAGAGGATCCGGCCCAGTTGGTAGACCAGCTTATTCCAGAGCAGAGGAAACCAGCCTGGCTGTTGCACCGGAACTGCAAAGGCCAGCGGGCCGCACATGCCGATACAATGCACTGAGCCCAGCAGGCCAATGAAGAAAGCCAGCTCGTTGTTGCTCATCGCAGCATCACCTCCCGTTCGTCTAAGTAAATGGTGCCGGCGCTATTGCTCCATTGCAGAATGAGCCGCCATTGACCTTTGCTGAGTGGACCGGTAGCCAGGCTCAGTTCTCTAAGAGAATCTGTTTCAAAGCGCAGATTTTTATCGAGGTGCTTGTCAGCAGTACGCATCAAAGTGAGACTGCCGCTCGCCTGTGTTTTAAACTTAATGATCATGCTGTCCGCTGCCAATTTAATTTCCGGTGCAGCCTGGTCTTTAATGACCTGTTCTTTAAGAGCATAAGCACTGTTGTACTTTAATCCTTTCTCATAATAATCATTCTCTACCAATGCGTCCGTTTCGCTGCGAAACATCAGTACAATCAAAACCACGATGAACGACATAAATATCCCCATCCCGATTACTATTTTTGCTCCCCAGTTCATGTGCTTAGTCTTTAGGTGGTGAAATAAAAGTGGTTTCAAACCGGTCAATCACGTCCTCTCCACTGCGAAGCCGAAAACCGATGCTGGTTTTATACCGTTTAATTGATTTTTGCGGGAGCAGAACAAAGAAAGTGATCTTGACACTGCTGCCATAAGGAATGCTGTCCGCCTTTTGGATGTATTGAATTCTGGCTGCAGGGTCGTCGGCCAGCAGTTCAAAACGGATAGAGCGATTTGTTTTGTTGACCAGTTCAGCCGTATACAGGTTGCTGACGCTTTGGTCTTCCTCGCGCAGTTGGTATAAAGTGCCGCTGGCGCGGAGGATGGTTGTTTCCACAGCAGTGCGCCTGATGAGCAAAATACTGAGTACAGCCAGTAAAAACAACAGCACTGCTGAGTACCCATAAATCTTTTTGCTGATCCTAAAGCCAGTCTTCGTTTTGATTTCTGTTTCCGATTTAAAGCCGATGAGCCGCAAGGGCCTGTTGATCTTTTCCATCACCATATCGCAGGCATCAATACAAGCCGTGCAGTTGACACACTCCAGCTGGGTACCATTCCTGATGTCTATTCCTGTAGGACAAACCTGCACACAGAGTTTACAATCAATGCAATCGCCATATTGGTTTTCTACCGCTTTATTGATCTTATTTCTCGGTTCTCCACGCTCGTAATCGTAGGCCACAATGATACTCTGGTCGTCCAGCAACACACCTTGTAAACGTCCATAGGGACAAACTACCGTGCAGACCAGTTCCCGCATCCGGGAAAATACCAGATAAAAGACAAAAGCAAATACCCAGATGGAGATGAAGCCGGACAGGTGGTCTGTCACCCGCTCTGTGATGATCCTGATTAAAGTTTCAGCGCCGATCAGGTAGGCTAGGAATACATTGGAAATGAGAAATGAAATGGCAAAAAACAGGCTGTGCTTTAAAGTTTTTTTAAAGACTTTGTCTGCAGTCAGCGGACCTTCGTCTAGTTTCTTCTGATGCAGGTGATCTCCTTCGATCCAATTCTCTATTTTCCGGAAAACCATTTCCAGGAAAATGGTCTGCGGACAGACCCATCCGCAGAAAACCCTGCCAAAGATGACGGTGAACAAGACAATAAAAACCAGAAAGCACAATAGCGCAAGTACAAACAGGTAAAAATCCTGCGGCCAGAATACCAAACCGAAAAACACAAACTTTCGTTCCAACACATTCAAGAGGATGAGTTGTTCCCCGTTCAGTTTGACAAAAGGGGCCGAAAACAACACAAACAGACAGAAATAGCTGAGCCAGGAACGGTATTGGTACAGTTTCCCCTTAATTACTTTGGGATAAATCCATTTCCGCTTATTTCCGTCATCGCTGAGTGTGGAAAGCTGGTCTCTGAAATGTGCCGGAGCTTGTGACATCTGGGTTATAGTTTAGTGCCCTGAGGTGCTTTTGCTCCTGCCGGGTTACTGCCTTGTAATGATAAAATGTAGCTGGCCAATTCAGCAATTTGCTTAGGCCTGATGGTTTTTTCCCATGCGATCATTCCCTTATCAGGCACTCCATATTTGATGGTTTTAAATACCTCTTTTATGGTTCCGCCGTGCAGCCAGTAGTCGTCTGTGAGGTTGGGGCCTACAATTCCCTGGGCATTTTCTCCGTGACAAGGCGCGCAACTTGATTTAAACAGTAGCGCTGCAGATTGCAGTGCTGCGGGGTCTTTAGATAATTCTACATTGTTCTCGTTTACCTTGTTGGCTGCATTACCCGGTTTGAGCAGCATCGCAGTTTTAGCCTCCTCAGCCTGTCTCAGTTCGATGGTATATTCCTCGTCCTGTAAGGGCGCCCAGCCAAATACATGGTAACTCAGTAAATAGATAATCGCGAATATAATGGTGCCGTAAAACAAGACCATAAACCAAGCTGGTGTCGGATTGTCCAGTTCCGCTATACCATCAAAAGTATGCTCCATCACCAGGTCCTTTTCTTCAGAGATGGGTTTAAGGCCCATCAGTTTAGTCAGCAGGCCAGGTTTCTTTATTTTTTCTGCTTTGGCTTGTTCCAACGCCAGTCGTTGCGTTTCTTTTTCTTCCGCCGTTGCAAAAGGAGCAGGGTGGAGGGTTTCCTGTGCATAGACCTTAACTACTTTTAGAATCAGAACAGACACAGCCAAAATCATCAGTGCTAAAACCAGCAGCAATGCGATAAATACATCTGTCATCATAGTTTGTCGTTTAAAGGGAGTTCGCTCATGTATTTGATGGTGTCTTTTTTCATCCTCAGGAGCAGGATCGCTACCAGGATGAAGAACAGCATGAAAATGCCCATTGAAGTGATCAGGTAAATCTGGCTTCCGTCTACTTCATTTAAAAATTGCTTAAACATTGAATTTGGTTTTAAATGGTCCTATTTTGCTTTGATGTCAGTGCCCAGTCGCTGGAGATACGCGATAATGGCAATGATCTCCCGGTCGCTCTTTACCTGCACCTTATTTTCTTTCAGGTCTGCTACAATTGCATCTGCTTGTTTTTGCAGATCAGCATTGGCCTGGTTTTCATAACCCGGTTCGTAGGGCACACCCAGTGTACGCATGGCGTTGATCTTGGATCTGGTAGTGGTCGTATCCAGTTGCTGGTTGATGAGCCATTCGTATGGCGGCATGATGCTGCCTGGCGACATGGTCTGCGGATCCAATAAGTGGTTGAAATGCCAGGAGTTGCTGTATTTTCCACCTTCACGTTGCAAGTCAGGACCTGTTCTTTTAGAGCCCCAGAGGAAAGGATGGTCGTACACAAATTCACCTGCTTTGCTGTATTCGCCGTAGCGTTCTGTTTCCGAACGGAAAGGGCGGATCATCTGAGAGTGGCAGTTGACACAGCCTTCCCGGATGTACAGGTCACGGCCCTGGAGTTCCAAAGGCGAATAAGGTTTGACACTGCTGATGGTCGGAATGTTGGATTTGATGGTGAAGGTCGGCATCATTTCAATCATACCGCCGATCAGGATCACGATGAGTGAAAGCACCAGGAAGACCATCGGTTTACGTTCTAATAAACGGTGCGCTTTTTTATCTGAACCAACAGGGATATAATTAACAGGCAGTGGCAAGGCTTCAGCGGCTTCATTGGCAACCAGTTTTCCTGCTTTCACGGTTTTGATCAGATTGTAGGTCATGACCAGTACCCCGATCAGGTACATCGCGCCACCTACAGCCCTAAGTACATACATCGGAATAATCTGGATGACTGTTTCCAGGAAATTGGGATATTTCAGCATCCCTTCTTCATTGAACTGTTTCCACATCAGGCCTTGTGTGAAGCCTGCGAAATAAAGCGGTACCGCATAGAAAAGGATACCCAGTGTGCCGATCCAGAAATGGAAGGAAGCCAGTTTTTTAGAATAGAGCTCCGTTCTGTAGATTCTTGGGATCAGCCAGTACAAGATGGCGAAAGTCAGGAATCCGTTCCAGCCCAAGGCACCGACATGCACATGCGCTACGATCCAGTCGGTATAGTGCGCAATGGCATTGATCTGTTTTAATGCCAGCATAGGGCCTTCGAAAGTAGCCATACCATAGGCGGTGATGCCCACTACCATAAACTTCAAAGTAGGATCCTCTCTTACCTTGTCCCATGCACCTCTTAACGTGAGCAAGCCATTGATCATACCGCCCCAGCTCGGTGCGATGAGCATGATGGAGAAGGCGACACCCAGCGACTGTGCCCATGAAGGCAATGAGGTATAAAGCAAGTGGTGAGGCCCGGCCCAGATGTAAATGAAGATGAGCGACCAGAAATGCAGGATACTCAGTTTGTAGGAGTATACAGGACGGTTGGCCATTTTAGGCAGGAAATAATACATCATTCCCAGGTAAGGCGTAGTAAGGAAAAACGCAACCGCATTGTGGCCATACCACCATTGTACCAGCGCGTCCTGTACCCCTGCATAAACGTAGTAACTTTTAAAGGCAGAAATCGGTAGTTCGAATGAGTTGACGATATGCAGTACTGCTACTGTGACGAAAGTGGCAATGTAAAACCAGATCGCCACATACATGTGCTGCTCTCTTCGCTTGATGATGGTGCCAAACATGTTGACACCAAATACCACCCAGATCAGTGTAATGGCGATATCTATCGGCCATTCCAGTTCTGCGTATTCATGGGAAGTGGTGAGTCCCAGTGGTAGGGTAATTACAGCGGATATGATAATCAGCTGCCATCCCCAGAAATGGATTTTACTCAGGACGTCGCTAAACATCCGGGCTTTGAGCAGGCGCTGCAGGGAATAATAGACGCCCATGAAAATCGCATTGCCCACAAAAGCGAAGATGACCGCATTGGTGTGCAAAGGCCTGATCCTTCCGAAGGTGGTGTACTGTGAGCCCATGTTTAAGGCGGGCTTGAAGAGCTGCATGGCGACGAGCAGTCCCACTGTCATGCCAATAATGCCCCATACTATAGTGGCGATGGCAAAGTTTCTGACGATCTTGTTGTCGTAGTAAAATTTTTCAGTCATTTCAAAAAATCTGTATGGTTTACGTTGGTAAAATTACCGCCGGAGGCGGAGTTGAGGCGTGATGTATGTTGGGCTTATGTGTGATCTTCGTCACCTATTTTTTTTGTAGTGGCGATGACCTCATCGTCAAAAAGCATCCGCACTGAAGGTGTATAGGTATCGTCGTTTTGTCCGCTGCGCATGGCCCAGAAAAAAGCAGCTAAAAAGACCAATGCCAGCAGGATGCTGCAGCCGATCAGGAAGAAGATCATGTTCATAACAATTTGTTTTTTCGCGCAAAGGCGCGCACAGCCAATGTGGTGAAGGAAATGATGGTGATCGTGCTCAAGGGCATCAGGATCGCTGCAATCAAAGGAGAAAGCAGGCCCTGGACTGCGAAGCTCAAGCCCAAAACATTGTAGGTGAGTGAGATGCCAAAAGAAATATGTATAACCCTGACCGCATCTTTGGCCTGTTGGATGAATCTTGGAATCTGTTGGAAGCTTTTACCGTCCAGTACCGCATCACAGCCAGGTGTAAAATTGTTGATGTCGTCGGTAACGGCTATTCCCAGATCGCTCTGTTTCAATGCCCCGGAATCGTTTAACCCATCACCAAACATCAATACCTTTTTGCCCTGGTTTTGCAGGTTCAGGATGTAATCCAGTTTATCCTGCGGAGATTGCTCAAAATGCATTTTTGCGGTGCTGGCAAAAAAAGGAATGAGGGCTGGTTTATCGTGGTCACGATCGCCGGACAATAAATGCAGATCCGCTCTGTTGTTGAGGTTTAGCACGACTTCTTTAAAGCCGGGGCGCCATTGCTGACTTAGGTTAAAACAGCCCAGATACACTTCATTGATCATGACGTGTATGCTACTGTATGGAGAGGAGTTGTTCAGTGGAAGGCCAAGGAATGCAGAACTTCCCAATTTTACATCATCTCCATTGACCTTTCCACTGATTCCTCTCCCAATTTTTTCGGTATACTGATCTGCGTTATATTTTTGCTTAAGATTTAAATGTCTGGTTAGCTCCCTGCTGAGCGGGTGACCCGAGTTGACTGCCAGATCGCTGACCAATTGCTTTTGTGCTGCGCTGATCGTTCCTGTGAAGCTCAGTGCGCCCGCATCCGGACTTGTGATCGTGCCTGTCTTGTCGAATACAAATGTGTCGATCCTGGCCAGTTCTTCTACCACCGCATTGTTTTTCAGGTAGAGTCCGTTCTTATCAAAAATGCTGATGACGGCGGCGAGGGTAAAAGGTGTACTTAAGGCCAGTGCGCAGGGACAGGCGATGATGAGCACTGCGGTAAAAGAAGCCAGGGCGCGCTGGGGATCTGTAAAGCTCCAGAATCCGGCAGAGCCGAAGGCGACCAGTAACAATACGATGCTAAAATATTTACTGGCCGTATCACTAAAGGTCCGGATGTTGTTTTTTGGTTTGAGGAAGGCATCATTGTTCCACAATTGTGTCAGGTAACTTTGAGACACAGGTTTGAGCACCTCCATTTCTATGGCTCCGGATTGCTGTCTGCCACCGGCATAGACAATTTCACCCAATACCTTTTTTATGGGTTCCGCTTCCCCGGTTACAAAACTGAAGTCGATCTCTGCATCGCCTTTCAGCAAAATCGCATCAGCAGGAATAATCTCCATGCTGCGGACCAGGATCCGGTCGCCAATTTTGAGTTCCGCCAGGGGCACGGATTTCTCTATACCTTTTTGAAGTGTCGTCACCGCTACCGGAAAATAGGAGCGGTAATCGCGCTCAAAAGAAATGTGGTGGAATGTGCGCTGCTGCATCCACTTGCCAATGAGCAGGAAGAACACGAGTCCGCATAGCGTATCTACAAAGCCAGCACCCGTATGCAGCGTGATTTCGTACACAGAACGGATGAACATGACGGCAATCCCTAAAGCCAATGGGAAATCGAGATTGAGTCTTTTGGCCTTTAAATTGGTCCAGGCAGAGACGAAATAGTCGGTCCCGCTATACAGCACTACCGGAATGGAAAAAGCGAAGTTCAGCCATCCGAAGAAATTGGCATATTCCCTTTCGAAACTCCCCAGGCCAAAGTAGTCTGGAAAACTGAGCAGCATGACATTGCCAAAGCAAAACCCAGCCACAGCGATTTTGGTAATCAGGTTGCGTTCCGAAGTGTTGGACTGGTTTTCCTTAACCACGTCCTGCAGGCTGATGAGTGGGTCGTAGCCGATGGCGCCCAATAAGCCGACAACTTCTTTGAGGGTAGTAGTTTGCGTGTTGAAAGTAATGGTCACTTGTTTTTTGAGAAAGTCGATTCTTGATTTGACGATCGCAGGCTGTAACTCATGAAGGTGTTCCAAAAGCCAGATACAGGAGCTGCAATGAATGGCCGGCACATATAGCGTGATGATGCTGATGTTTTCGTCCTGGTAGTCGACCAGCTGACTGATGATTTCTTTTACATCCAGGTAATCCAGGTTTTGTTTCGGGCCTTTTTGTGTTTGCCCAGGAACGTCGTTATAAGCATAGTAGTTAGACAGGTTATTTGTGGTTAAAATCTCGTAAACCGTCTGACAACCCAGGCAACAGAACTTTTTATCCGCCAGTTGGTAGTCCTGACTTTGGATGTCATCTCCGCAGTGGAAACAATGCTGTTTGGTGGAAATTAATCGTTCTGTAAACATACGCGCTGGTTGTGCTCACAAAAATGACGATAAGCAGCATGTCATAAAATGACGCAGATCGCCAAAAAACGTGACCGCGGTCACACATGCACAGACAATTCCCTATCTTTGTCGAAAAAAAGCCATGTCAATTACCTCACAAGAAGAACTTTTTGGAATGCAGCAGATCAGCAGCGCAGTAGCTGAAACGCTGAGGCGGATGCGGGAATATGCTGCCCCGGGAATGACAGCAAAGGAACTGGATGATTTTGGCGGATCGATACTCAACAGTCTTGGGGCGAGTTCTGCACCAAAGCTGACCTATGGCTTTCCAGGCTGGAGTTGCATCAGCGTCAATAATGAGGTGGCACATGGGATTCCCTCTGAAAGCAAGATGCTGAAGGAAGGAGACCTGATCAATATTGATGTTTCCGCAGAATTGAATGGTTTCTGGGCAGACAATGGCGGCTCTTTTATTTTAGGAGAAGACCATCAAGAATTGCAACCACTGGTAACCGCCAGCAAAGAAATCCTGCGTAAGGCCATTGACCAGATCAAAGGCGGCGTGAAGATCTCGGATATTGGCAGACTGATTGAAACGGAAGCCAGAAAAAGAGGCTACAAAGTGATTCGCAACCTGGCGGGACACGGTGTGGGCAGGAGCCTTCACGAAGAACCGCATGATATTTTGAATTGCTACGACCGCCACAATACCGGGCGCTTTAGAAAGAACTCGGTAGTTGCTGTAGAGACTTTTATTGCCACAGCATCTACTTATGCAGAGCAACAAGAAGACGGTTGGACTTTGCTTGGTAATAAAGGAGGCTATGTGGCCCAGCATGAACATACGATTGTCGTAACAGACGGTAAGCCTGTGATCCTTACCGAAGCAAACGGCATCTGGAAATAGGAGGCAGTTTTTTCTCCATAAAGAAAGCCCCTGTAGATTTTCTACAGGGGCTTTGTATTTTGAGTAGCTGCAATATTTGGGTTAGATGGTCAACCCGATCATTTTCTGATCCGGCGGAAAACATTTGTTTTCATCGCAGGTCTGGTAGGAGAGTCCGCATTTGATCACTGAACCTGCTTTCGCCTGGTTCAGGTTTACATTAATCGTAAAAGAAGCTTTTCCCTCGAAAATAAATACCCCTTCATTTCCCGGGAAGGGCAGTGCTGCCGAGGCCTGCCAGTCATCGCTGACGGTAACCCCTTCCGGCAATTCCAATAACACTTCTGTAGGAATAAACGGGCTGTCTTTAGGTACCAGGGCATAGGTATGCCAGCCCTTCAGAATAGCTGCATTGACTACCAGTTTTGCTTTCTGTGGGTCTGAACCATAAATCAGTTTAGCCGATACGCTAACCGGATCGTCTGACGTTGGTTCGGTAGCTCCGCTAAACACTTCCTTAGCAGGAAGAATGCTTGTTGTTTTTACCGGTTCAGCAGCTTTACCAAAGGTGTTGACCATGAACTTGAAACCACCGGTCTCTGTATAAAATAATTTAGAGCGGTTTGTATCGAGCCATTTTTTCCATTCCGCAGCACTGGTAAATTTCTGAGTGGTATATCTTTCCAGTACACGCTGTGCCAGTTCGGCATCTTCGTTTTTACTGAGCAATTGGATGCATTTATCCAAAATGGCCACCTTGCGGTTGGATACTTTCAGTTTTTGAGCATCGGCATCAAGTTGCAAGGAGTATACATCAGATGGGTAGAAATACTCGTAATTGTCGCGGAAATATTTGTGATATAAAGAAGTATTGGTGCCAAATTTGGCAAACAACTCAGAACCGGCCTGAGTCTTCAGGTAATCCTCAAAGCTTTCCATGTCATTGGTTACCGGCATCTTCAGAAACATTTCATTGCCCTTGCCAATGTCTTCACCTTTCGCTTTTCTGTCTTTCAGATCTTGTTGCATTTTCAGCATACGCGCATTTCCTTCGCGACGGGAGATGATTGCTCCCTCGTATAACTTCTTATCAATGCGGTAGATCTGCTCGTCTATGACTTCGCGTGTGCCGATCTGCACTTTCTTCATGATCGCAGGCATGTGATCGAACTTTTTGATGTAGACTACCGTGTTTACAAACACGTCTTTTGCCTCATCGGTCAGGTAGTCCGGCGAACCGGCAAAGCCCCACATGAAGTAATTACCTTGTCTGCCCAGCGATACGGCTTCTGCATTTTTGAGGCAAACACCGCCGGATATCGCTTCTGCATCCGGGGAATCATTGAAGCCTTCACCATGCGATACCATTCCAATAGGATATTTTTCATTGGCGGGAAGGTCTTGTTTGACCACCAGCCACATCGGCATTTGTTTCGGTGTCTTGGCGCCCTGCCATCCATTAAAGAAAGAACCCGGTGTTGGTTTGGTAACCATCGTCAGTTTTACTTTATTGGGCGTATTAAAGATCTCATGTGTAGTCTTAATGTTGAGCGCCTCATCGTCCAGGCACTGGCAGTACCAGTCGAACTTTAAGCCGATCGGCAAACCGACATTCGGTGCCATGGCATGCATGAGGATCATCGGTCTGCTGAAATCTGCAGGCAGTTTTACCGGCCCGGCATCCATAATGGTCACATCGGCATCATCAGACATCGCAGGTTTGTAATCCCTGACATCTACCGTTTTTACATCGCTAAAACGGGTGTCCAGAAAGGTTTTGAAATCAGCCATCCTGGTTTTGTACAATCTGGCGACAACGGCCGGGGTAGTGCTATAGTAGACCACATTCGCTGGCATGGGCTGATCCGGACTATAGCCGACATAAAGAACCTTCAATGCGACTTTTGCGCCCGGTTTCTTCACCGGATCAACAGCACCGGCCAGGGCAACCGCCGGATAAGCGATTGCCTGGATAGTGATGATCAATAATGCGAGAGCTAATATCTTTTTCATCAGGAGATTTTTAGTTGAGGAGTTCAGCAAGTTTTTTGTTCAGCGCTTCGCCGATCAGGTGACTGCCGATTACTTTTCCTTCAGGACTGATCAGGAAGTTGGCCGGAACACCAGAAATGCCATATACTTTACGAGCTTCATTTTCCCAGCCTTTGAGGTCAGAAATCTGTGGCCAGGTCAGGCCGTCTTTCTTGATTGCCTCCAGCCATTTGGCCCTATCGCTATCAACCGAAACCCCTAAGATCTCAAAACCTTTGTCTTTGAATGCGGCGTATTGCTTCAATAAGTTTGGACTTTCCGCTCTGCATGGCGCACACCAGCTGGCCCAGAATTCTACCAGGACATATTTTCCCTTATAGTCAGACAAAGAAACCGACTTCCCGTTCACATCTTTTTGTGTGAAGTTAGGTGCAACTGCACCCACTGCAGTTACGGTATGTGCATTCAGGAGCTTATAAACTGTTTGTCCGTTATACGACAGGCGTAGTGTTTCACTGAGCTTGTTGTAAATGGCCAAAGCTTCATCCGGCTTGATACTGGATCCACCCACCAGTTCAGACAGCGATTGCAGCGCGAAATAGGAATTGGGATTGGCTTTTGCGAAAACCAGCATCTTTTCCGTTCTGGATTTCTGAGAAGCTCTTACTTTTTTGTCCAGGGCCTGAAAATAAAGGGTGTCTTTTTGTTGCTCAGGAGTAGCCCTGTTGATGGTCACATTGGCATTGTGGTGAACCGTCATTACAGGCGGGCCAACTTGCTTTTCAAAAGCCTTCAGTTCATTGTAAACTTTAGAGCCCGTCCATTTCGCATTGTACAATGAATCTGCCGACGTGATGCTGATGTTTTCCTTGCCAAAATTAAGATAGATTACATCACCCAGGCCTTTGGTACCATAGATTTCTTTGTCCCTGATGCCCTCACGGGAAAGTGTGATGCGGGAAGAAGCGATGCTGGGAATGTAACCGCTAAATTTAAAAGTACCGTTGACCAGTTCTGCGGAATCGGTAGCGCTGTTGCCATCGGACGAATAATCCAGGTAAATCTTTGCGGGTTTGTTCAGGTTCCCAATTTTACCAGTGATGGTAAAATTGGGAGTTTGAGCAGCTGCGATGACCGGGGCCAGCGCAGCGAGTAACAATAGTTTGAATTTCATGCGTTGTTATTTGTATTAGTTAGTTCTGGTCAGGAAGTCAACCGGTGCACCCGGTATTCCGTTAATCGTGGACAGGATATTTCCATTTTTTCCGGTAGACACGTCAAGCGTGTGCATGGCACCTTCTACACCGACGTACAACTTGTTGTCATCGTCGCTGATCTTAAGCATGGAGATCTTTTTGCCACCAAAATTGGCTTCCTGCTGTTCCAGGCTCTCGCTGATCGGGTTGTATCTATAAATCTTGTCATTAGATGAGAAGTAGAACACGTTGATGCTGTTTCTAATCCATTTAGAATCTGACTGCACTAGTGAAGAACCCGCAAAGATGCGTTTCTGTTCAGCAGTGATCACTCTAGGGTTTGCCGAAAGCTGGTTGTTGAATTTCAACTCGTAGGTACTGCCCTCAGTACTTCTGAAAAAAGCATAAGTGGTACCCGCGCTACTCGCCTTCATGTATACCAGGTTGTCAAACCCAGTGTTTTTCGGGTCAAAAGGAGCGGTCGGCAGCGTGCTCGACTCATAGTTCTTGCCAGCATAGTTGCCGCCACCGTCAAACACCACAAAGCCCTTGGATTTGATGTCATAGCCGATGTAAAATCCACCGGCAAAAGTAAAGAAGGGAGAAAGGTTATAATCTCCGATTTGCTCATTGCCATATTTTCCATAGTCAGGCGCAAATGGTGCGGTAGTAAATACGCCGATGTACAATTTCCCATTGATTACGCCATACGACAGGGTGCCTTGAGAAGTTTCCAGGTGGCCTGGGACAATCGTAGTCGGTGGCAAAAAGAACTGCGATTTAAAATTGTCTTTGCGCAACAATGTACTTGGATTTACAATTACGCTCCCATTAGTAGGATCGTTGCACAAAATCCAGTATTCTTCCTTGCTCAGCAACTGGTACGGAAGTGGTTTGGAATAATAGAACTGAACCGGATTTTTAGGTAAAGAACCTTCCTGAAGACTCTCGTAAATATTTGCCAGAACAGTTTTGTCCGGCTTTACAAATGAGAGTTTCGAGTTTCCCCCGTCATTACTCAAGATCAGTGTGCCATTAGAAAACTGGGTCGTTCCGGTGATTTTGAACTTGTATTTATAGATCAGGCCATTTCTCTTATCAGTAACGATCAGGGTTGCAGACCGTTCGCCAGTCCCAAGATTGAACAACATTTTAAACGGGTATCCGGTATAACTGAGTTCCCTGAGCTCTTCCAGCAACAGAATTCGCCATTCAAAGTTGAGGTCCTTCATTGGATCTGCACCTGCAAAAGTTACTTCAGGCTTAATGATCAGCGAATCGCCGATCAGGGCAGAAATATTAGCATCCTGAATGCCTTTAATCACCGGTTCAGAAGGAGGGGAGTAGGTATAGTTACCCAGGTCCTTTTTACAGGAAGTATAGAAGATGGCTGCAAAAGCCAGTAGGTATAAAAGTTTTTGTTTCATGATAGATAAGCTTAGTTCATGATAATTTGGTTTCCATTCTCGTTGATAAAGAAATAGCCGTTCACCTGCGGGAAATATTTCACCTGGATTTTGATGGTAGGCGAATTCACCTGATAGAAATCATAATCTTCTGTACCATCTGTTCTTTTGATAAGGACATATCCTTTTTCAGGATTTCTGATCACCCAGGTAAAGGGATCCCTGGTGAAATTCTTTGCATTCTCCAAATAATACAGCGTTCTGGGTATCCCCAAAAAGCCATTTGGCGCTCCGGGATTCGTCAGGTCACCACCGCCTGAAATCAGGAACAGTTTGTGCGTAGTACGACTATAGGGCCCAAGTTGTCCCTGCCAGAGTACCCACCAGGTAGGCTGCTCCAGCCGGTTGGAGTAAACAATTCTTTTCGAACGAATGGCAACGGGTAAAAAGGCATTGAAATCTTCATTGCCAACCACCCTCAAACCAAGGACTACAGATTTATTGGACAGCTCCGGATCTATATTTTTAAGAATAACCGGTACGAGCACCTTACCTGAATCTGCAGGCAGGATGTAATAAGGTTTCAGGGCTTCATAGTGAAGGGTAACTTTTGCGGTCGTCGAACTGTCTACGACTGCTAAAACGAACTTTCTTTCCCTGGACACCCGTTTTCCGGCTACCGACACTGGAACCCATACCGTATCACTGGACAGGCCCGGGCTTGCGGCAAACGAATAGGTCACTGCGGTAGTATCCCTGTTGCCATCTTCGTCCAGGTAATTCAGTGAAATGTTGTCCGTCTCCGTTTCATATTTTGTGATTTCATTCTTTTTGCAGGCAAACAAGAAGATGCTGAGCAAAAATATATATTGAATATTAGTTTTCATGGTGCTTATCAATTTTAGTTTCTGTAACCCAATTCATCCAATGGCATAGGAAATACAAAGATCTTATCAGATGCCGGATAGATCATTCCATTGACATTGATGATGTCCCTGTTCAGTCTTTTGTGCATATAAAAAATCTGGCTTTCTCCGTAAAATTCTTTCTTAGCCTCTTCTACCAGTTTTTTCATGAAGTCACCCTTCACAATATTCTTAGGAATGGCCACACGGATACCGCGGTGCACGCGCACACTGTCTACATAAGCCGTGGCTTGGTTAGGATCTGTGTCAAAAGTGGCTTCAGCAGCAATGTAGAACATCTCAGACAAGCGGATCGCAGGTGCTACTACCGGGTGCATGTTGCGTTCTGGACTTCCGTTCCAGGTATATTTTTGAAGATTAGCACGTTTGTTGGCGATGTCATCCACAAACCATTGTCTGTATCTCCAATCGTCTGCGCCTACGGTACCCAACTCATAGATCAGGTCTTTTTGAATAATCGTAGGCCTGAACGCAGCGTTTCCATCAGAAAACCTGTTGTTGACATGGTCGCGTACGGCCTGAGAACCAAACCAGGCCGAGATCAGTTCAGGATAGAAGAGTTTATCCCGCTGCTGTTTGTTGGAATTGAAGACATCCGCTTGTTTAGCCCATGGAAATTTCTTAGAATCAATCACCTCTTTTGCATTGAGGAGGCTATTGGCAAGGTCATCCTTGTACAAATATGCCCTGGCGAGCTCACCGCAAGTCGTAAAGTAATTCATCCGGTGTCTTCTGTTCTGAAGGAACAGATTAGGATTACTGGTTTCCGTTGCCTTTGCAGCTTCAACCGTACCGTCGGCATAAGTTTTATCAGGATATCCAACTTTGTAATCTGCACCCAGAATAGGATCAGACACTTTCAGCAGCAATTTAGCAGCGCTGAGGTCTGCGATCACTTTTTCCAGCACGTCTTTAACACTAGAAAACGGTGTGGATTTGATCGATACTGTGGTCACATAAGGAATGGCCGCAGCAGCCTGGTTGTTTTTGTAAGAAGGTGCGAACATCCTTAACAAATCAAAGTGCAGATAAGCCCTTAAAGTCAGTGCTTCGCCCTTGACCAGTTCGTAGTTTCTACCTTGAAACACAGGCTTCTTTTCATCTATTGCTTCCAGGATCGCATTGCAGTTGCCAATGGCTTTGTAGCAATTCGCCCAGATCTGGTCTGCTTTGCTGATCCATTGCGGATCGTTGTATTTAAAAGATGCAATATTTTGAGAGTTCACATCGGTAAACTCATAATTCTGGGCGATGATGTCCAGGTTACTGAAGGTCAGGTTGCCACCATACAGATCAAGACTACTGCAATAGGTATACGCCCCGTTGAGTGCCTCCTTGAAGCCGTCTTCGGTGCTAAACAGTTGCTCTTTGGTCACATCCGCTTCCGGCTGAACGTCGAGGAATTTTTTGCATGAAGTAAGTACCAGCATGCAAACGATCAGATATAAATATTTTATTTTCATGTCTATTGTATTAAAATGAAGCCAGTAATGAGAAAGAAACATTTCTTGCAAACGGAGAATCAATACCACGCTCAATTTCTATGCTTGATTTCCTGAAGATATCGTTCATTGTCACGCTAGCCCTCAATGCCTGGAAACCAGCCCGGCGAATGAAAGTCTTGTTAAAATCATAAGCCAGATAAACCGATTGCAACTCTATCAAATTTTCCTTTTGAATAAATCTTGAACTAACTTTAGTCGTTGTCAGGTCAGCAATGTTCTTGTACAAAGCACGGTCTCCAGGATTCACCCATCTTTGAGACAAAGCCCTGCTATCCACATTAAAACGCGGATCAGCATTCTCAATCCGGTCTACCAGGGTCTGGTTGTAAGTCTGACCACCAAAACGATAGTATAGACTGAAACTGATCATAAAGTTTTTGTAACTCACATTTGTTCCCAGGTTACCGGAAATTTTCGGTGTGGCGTCCCCAATAGGCTGGGTATCCCTGATGTCGTAATCATAGGTTAGACTACCGTCTTTTTTAACATAGATCTCCTTACCGTTTTCCGGGTCAATTCCGAGAGATTTCACACCATAAATGGTATAAATGGACTGTCCCTCCACGTAACGAACAATAGGTAAAGAAGCCAGGCCAAGCTCACCCTCTTTGTTGTTGTCAGGATCATTTTGGATGTCGTTGATCTTGTTGTTAAAGGCCTGAAGGGAATTGGATAATTTAGTGAGCTCGTTGGTGTTGCGTGCGGCGTTACCTGTCAGGTTCACGTTCCAGTCATTACTGCGGAAAGCATTGGCTGTCACGTAGACCTCATAGCCTTTATTGGCCATGTCGCCCAGGTTTTCTTTATAAGTCGTGAAACCGGTAGATGGAGAGAGGTTGATGTCGGTAATCAATCCTTTGGTCAGTTTGTAATAGTAACGCGGACTGATGACAAAACGGTCTTTCAAAAATCCTAAGTCAAGACCTGCATCATAAGTCGTTGTTTTCTGCCATTCCAGGTTGTTGTTGCCATAGCCCAATAGTGTAGCACCAATTCCGGTAGAGTACCAGTTGGAGGTTTGATACTGGTACATCGATCTTGACATGTAAGGTTCAAAACCGATCGAACCTACCTGACCTGTACTAGCCTTCAACCTCAATTGACTAATAATTGACGAGCCTTGCAGGAAGTCTTCATTGTGGACGTTCCAGCCAAGACCACCTGCCCAGAAAGGAGCGAAGCGCTTGTTTGATCCGAATGAAGAAGAGCCATCCATACGGAATGACGCATCTGCCAGATATTTGTTTTTATACGCATAGTTTCCAGAAAAGAACGCACCCGCAGTCCTGTTAATCAGCACATCGCCACCAGGCGCAGAGTTTTCTTTATAGATACGCGCAAAACCAATATTGGTAAAGTTATCATTGGAGAAGCCCTGGGCAGATACCGATTTGAAATCAGATTTTCTTGCGATGACGTTCGTACCCAATACTAAATTGAAAAAGTTATCGCCCAACTGCTTGTTGTAGTTTAAGGTTACATTTCCATCAAATCCAAACGCACTGGTCGCGTTGTAATCGTACGAACCACGGTTATTTAATTTATCCGAAGCATAGGTGTAAAAATTACTGCTCAAAGGCGACTTGAAATTGTCAGATTTTGAGGTGGTCTGGTTGATGCTGAGCAATGTTCTCAGGCGGAAACTTTCAGATAATTTATAATCAACCGAGAAGGCATCAATCAGTTCCAGATAAGAATCTTTGCTGAAGTTATTTAAGCTCGCCTCGAAAAGTGGATTGAACACATAGGCAGTTCTATACTGACCAGTTACCGGGTCATTATAGCCTCTGTTTATACTCCAGCTGGCCAGTTCCTGTACCAATCTGCCGGCACTGTCCGCTTTTGGGTAGTAAGGGTTCATCAACGCATAAGTAGAGAAGCTACCATAAGGTGAATTTTCTCCATGGGTCTGGTTGATGGAAAGGTTGTTTCTAAAAATCAATTTCCTGGAAGGCGTATAGGTAAAGTCCATACCGCCGCTGTAGCGGTCTCTCGTTACACCTTTCATCACACCCGGCTGGGTCTGGTAGCGAAGGTCAACACCGTAACGGAAACTCTGATCACCTCCCTGAACGTTTAAGGAGTGTTTTTGTGCATAAGCATTACGTAGCGGCTGAGACAACCAATACGTATCTACGCCACTGGCCACATTTTTCAGCTTACTGAAGAGTTGCAGGTCCAGTTCATCCTGACCCGACTCACCGTTTGAGCCACCGGTGCGGTAAAGTCCGGCCATTTGCTCATAAGCCATTTTATCTTTGGCATTCAGTACATGGTAGTCTGACAAATCAGGCGCAGACAGTGTCATTTCGGCGTTGTAGAACAACTGGAGTTTTCCGGAAACCGGTGCTTTGGTGGTGATCACCATTACCCCATTGGCTGCCCTTGAACCGTATACTGCCGTTGCAGCGGCATCTTTCAGTATCGTAACCGACTCGATGCGGTTGATGTCCAGATCGACTACTTTTTGCAAAGAAACCTCAAAACCGTCCATGATGAAGGCCGGAAGGTTAAAGGAGCTTGACAGGTTGTTTCGGTCCAATACATCATCTTTATTCTGCGGGAGACCAGGCAGTGCAGTAGCACCTCTTACATTGATTCTTGGTAAGGCATTCGGATCAGACCCCGCCAGGTTATTGTCCATGAGGCGAAAGGAAGGATCAAAAGTCTGAATTGCTTTCAATACATTCTGCGGATTGGTTCTTTTCAGATCGTCACCTTTAATCACCACGGCATTACCAGTATAACTTTCTTTCTTAATGGTTTGGTAACCGGTAATAACCACATCGCTCATCTGGTTTACCTCTTCTTCAAGACCGACTTCGATGGTTTTATTTGTCCCAACTTTTACTTCCTTGGTCTTATAGCCGACGTATGCAAAAACGAGGATGTCTTCCGGAACTGCATTTATAGCAAATGCCCCACCTTCGTTTGACTGCGTTCTGATACTTTTATCGGCCTTGAGGTAGATACTGACTCCCGGTATCGCCTGACCGGTTTTGGCATCCGTAACTTTTCCTGAGATCTGAGCGAAGATTGGTGAGTTCTCATTTGAGTTTGATCTGTTCCTTATTACAATCGTCTTATCAACAATATTATAAGTCAAATTCTGATCGGCCAGACATGCCTTCAGCGCTTCTTCCAATGGAACATTTTTAAGCTCTACATTCAGCGTTTGTTTTTTCAGGTTCACCTTGCCACTGTAAAAAAACAGGTAGCCGGTTTGTTGTTTAATGTCTTTGATGACGGTTTCCAGCGTGGTGTTTTTCCGGGATACCGTGACATTTTGCGAATAACTAGCGGCAGACAAATGAAGCGTGCCAATCAGTAATAAAATAGCAGTTAATTTCATCACTATAAGGAATTTGTACTTTACCCTCTGTATCTGAGATACAGGGTTGTAAAGAAAAGTTAATTTCATACTTTTGGAATAGAATTAAGTGAATAAATGGCAGCCCGGCTTCAACATCAGGCTGCTGACCTCTTTTTTTAGGCCGGAAGTGGTGAGATACTTCCGGCTTTTTAGTCTCTTGAATTTGGTGGCCCCTAGGTCTTTTGTAGCTTTCTTATCATTTGAATTTAGTCTGGTGAAATAATCGGTTAGTTAGGTTATGGTTTTTAGGGCTGATACGATACTAAAATGGTTTTTCCTTTTACATCCAATTGCACATTGGACAGTTCCAGGATTTTAAAGACTTCCGAAAGCTTGGCTGTTCTAAAAATCTCTCCGGAAAACGAGATGTCTTCAACATTGCCCTGGTAGTGGATATCCACATCATACCAGCGGGCAATACTGCGCATGACGGTTTTAATGTCATCATTGTCAAAAGAAAACTTGCCGTCTTTCCAGGCAATCTCTTTATCGGTATTTATCGTGCGTTTAACCAGTGCGCCTGCGGCAGATTTGCTGAGCACAGCCTGCTGTCCCGGTGCAATAGTCAAGCCTTGGCTGGCTGAGCCCACTTTTACTGCGCCTTCCAGTAGCGTGGTCTTAATTTCAGTTTCGTCATCATAAGCATTGATGTTAAAGTGTGTACCTAATACTTCAACTGTCTGTGGTCCTGATTTTACCCTGAAAGGCCGGACTTTATCTTTCGCCACTTCAAAATAAGCTTCGCCAGTGAGCTCTACCAGGCGTTCAGGCCCTCTAAAGGTGGTCGGGTAGACAAGTGAAGATGCTGAATTGAGCAGGACTTCAGTACCATCGGGAAGAATGACCTTATATTGCCCGCCTTTTGGGGTCGTAATGGTATTTTTTAATGCGGCGGTATTCTCGCCCAGATCTGAGTCACCAGTACCACTCAGTACAGTATAAACGATTTGTCCGTCGGCCGATTTGGTAATGCTAATGCCTGATTGCTTCGCGATTTCGCCCGTTGTGGCATCATTCAAAATGATCTGCTGACCGTTGGCCAGCGTCAGCACAGCTTTATTTCCCCCCGGTTTAATGTGTTGGTCTACCTTCGCAGTCAGATCTTGCGTATTTTCACTTTGAAACTTAAAAAAATAAACGGATACAGATAGGAGCAGTACGGCTGCCGCGGCACCTGCCGCATACCTAAACCAATTCAATTTTTTAACCGTACCGTTTGGGACAATCACCCGCTGGTCTATGCCCGTCTTCATTTGATCTCTCAAAAAAGAGTAACTGGCTTCATTTTCCTCAGTAATTAAGTCTTCGCTGGCTTCAAATACGTTATAATAGGCTTCCAGGAACTTAATTTCCTCCGGCGAGGCTTTTTTAGCCCTGTATTTCTTAAGTATTTCAACAAAATGTTGTTTCTGACTGCTTTTCATTGTCCCCTTTATACCTTAATGAGTCAGAAAATTGGAAATAGCCCACGCAACTTGAAAATATTTTTGTTTATTTTCATTTTAAGGTTAAAACTCCCTACCTCTCTGACTTAAACCAGGTCGTTCCGTCTGTTTTTATCAGCCACGCAGTAATTGGATTCATGTGATAACCACCTCCAGCACCCCTTGCCGCTGTAAGTTGTTTCAGACTCGGTTGCACGTAGCCCGTTTCATCAGTCGCACGACTCATGATCTCGGTCTGTGAACCATCCCATTGCCACAAATGCCTGAAATAAGTATGCGCCTTGCTTAGCGCCGATTCCTGAACGCGTGCATCCTGCCAGGTCTTGCCGGCATCGGTGCTGACTTCCACCCTTATGATCTTACCTCTGCCGCTCCAGGCGATCCCCCTGATTTCGATCCATCCCCGCTCCACGCGTTGCGGGTAGGAGGGATAGGTGATGATGGAGCGGGCATCCATTTCAAAACTGAACATCCGGATTTTGTCTTTCACCGGGTAAGTATATTTCGAGGTCTCTTCCCTGGTCATGTACGGTTCATCTGATATTTCGATCCTGCGGAGCCATTTGATGTTCATGTTGCCTTCCCAGCCGGGCAACAGCAGCCTGGCCGGGTAGCCTTGTTCTGGTCTGATGGCTTCGCCATTCTGTGCATAGACGATCATGGCGTCTTCCCAGCCTTTGGAGACAGGTACGCTCCGTGTCATTACAGCCGCATCAGATCCTTCGGCCAGGAACCAGGTGGCCTTGGGATCAACACCCACTTCTCTGAAAATCGTCGACAGCATCACGCCGGTCCACTCGCTTTGACTTGTCAACCCCAGTACATCCTGCACGGTCAGGTCTTCCTTGCCCGAGCGGAAATTGCCGGCGCATTCCAAAAAACAAATCCGGGTGACGGAGGGAAAACGCTTCAGGTCGGCCAGTGTAAACTTCATAGGACGTTCAACCATACCATGGATCAGCAATTCATATTTCAGCGGATCAATCACCGGAACACCGGCATGATGTCTTTCATAATGCAGATCTGAGGGAGTGATCGTGCCGTAGAAATCCTGCAACGGGGTTCTCGAAGAAGTCTCCGAAAACTTACGCACTGGTTGTTCAAACAAAGATCTTTTACCTACGGCGCTTGGGCCGGGCCCGATCACTTTGGTAGGGTCTTCCAGTGCAGGTGGCAGGACAGGAACTACTGTCTGCACGTACTTCGCAAAACTATTGTTGAGCGGCAAAATGGCAGTCGCAACTACACCGCCCAATAAAGTACGGCGACTGATCTTATTTGTTTTGGGGGCTGGTTTGTCTTTTTCTTGCATGGCGTTCAACGGATTATTTGACTTCAGGGCCACCTTTACGGTCATCTCTCACAAAAAGCTTTTTAGCGGGCATGACGATTTTGGGAAGGTTTTTCGCATTCAGTACCTGATCTTGCTTAATGATTTTATTGGCATTCAGCAGATAGGCAGTGATGCTGTACACCTCGTTATCGCTAAGCGAACCAGGCTGGTTATAGGGCATGGTTCTGCGTACATAATCAAATAAGGTAGTGGCGTAAGGCCAGTAATTGCCAATCGCCTTGGGCCTGCTTTTGGTCGATGTATCGCTGAATAAGACGGGGGCCGTGAACCTTGCAGCCGCTAGGTCTGCTTGCTCCTGACCGTGACACATGGCACATTTGAGGGTGTACAATGCTTTTCCTTTCAGTACATCACCTTGCCCAGCCGGCAATCCCTTTCCATCAGGCCGCACATCGATGTCCCATAAGGCGATTTCTTTGTTGGTGGCAGTTCGTCCGAAGCCGAATTTTCTCGGGTGCACCAGCGTATCTTGCTTTTTTGCGGATGCAGGTTGCCGGGCAAAAGCACTGCTTCCTGAGCAAATCAGGGCCGTCAAAATAACGATCAGGCTAAAAATTGATTTCATGAATGGTTGGATTGGCAGACAAATATAATAAAGACTACTAAAATTGTAGTATTAATTTATTGTAATTGTACATATGTTTTGTCAGGAGGGTTTATTAAACTGGAAATGCGTTGTTAATCTGTAATAGCAATGGGGGATAAATAGTCATTATAACAAAAAAGCGCAATGTCTATTTCAGTAAAAGGATGCGTGAATGAATGCGAAATGGCTCCTGACTAAGCTGTCAGAATAAATAAACGAAACATATTGGGCTTTAATTGGTTGTATAGGAAGCAACTTATTCCTATTAGCCCATTTCCAGGGTAGTCTTATTTTTTACTTTATCAATTCCCGATGCAACTAAAAGAAATCCCGTCAGCTATAAAAGTAGCTTTACAGAAAATAAAGGCTTTAAAAACTGAGGCCAGAAGTTCGGAGAATAAGCTGCGGTCTTTTTTCGAAAGCTCAAGCGTAATCCACCTTTTGATAGACATAAATTTTGAAGTTGTCGATTTTAACAGGGCAGCTGTAAACTTTATTAAAAAATATCATGGAATCGATTTGCATGTTGGTCTCAACATCATGAGCTGCGTACATCCTGATCAATTAAAAGAATTTACCAAGAACTTTAGTCAGGCTATAAACGGTATCCCTGTAAGAACCGAGAAGACATTAATTTATGACAAGGAGACCTTTACCTGGTTTCTGAACTATGAACCTGCCTGGAATTGTGAGGGAGAGATCATGGGGATGTCCTACAATGCAATGGACATTACAGAAAAAGTAGCAAATGAACATAAGATTGTATCGCAATACCGCTCGTTAAAGGAAATAGCCTACATCCAATCGCACAAGTTGCGCAGACCTGTTACTTCAATTATGGGTTTAATGGGGCTTTTTAAGGCCAATGGATACCAGGCAGATAGGGAGGATTTGCTGATGCTGGAGAAAGCCGTTTGCGAATTGCACTCAGAAATGCTGTTGATCGAGAGCCATACGGCTTAAGCAATTTGTCTTGTTACTTCAACTTGGTCAGGCAGTGCGCGACAAGGAAAACACGGTCTTTAGACACAACAGAAGTGCCTTTTTTGCTGTTCTCAGCTCCGTCGGCGACTGCGCTGATAAAAAAGCCTGCTAGTTCTGACAAGCCATCCGGATCACATCTGGTGTAAAGCACCGGATAATAAGCGCTTTCAAGTTTCTCTTTTTCTTTGGCCGTAGCTTCGCTGAATATCCATGAGTCCGCACTGGAGAAGCTATATTCATGTCTCGCATTGTTCAGCTCATACAAGAATTCTTTGGCCTGTTGTGCGATCTTTTTATTTCCCATGATAGCTGTTTTGCTTTAGCGCTGCCGAACAGATTTTTGACAGGTCGTCAATGTACCATTAATAAACTGTAAAACAGTACGATTAGTAAATGAGCAGGCTATCTGGGGTATAAAATAAGAAGAAATTGGACCAGGAGTAGAGAGGTGCGGAGTGTGGACAATGCTTTGCCCAATTGGTTTCTTACGGTCTTTGGAGAAATATCCAGTTTTTCAGCGATTTGCTGGCTGCTGAGCTCTTCTTCAAAGCGCATTTTAAAAATAATTCTCTGTTGAGTAGGCAGCGTATCGACCAGTTCATCGAATGCTTTTAAGAATTCCTGGTGCAATATAGCTGCGTCTGCACGGTCATGAAGATCTTCGATGTCTGGCGGGGCATCCGGTAAAACGGCCAGCTTGCTTTGCTTTTCGAAATGCTTGAAAACACCGTTCCTGGCCGAGATCTGTAAATAGCCCGGGAGGTTATCTATCGGAGCCTTGGTTCCCCTGATCCAAAGCTGTACAAATACATCCTGCGCAATATCCTGCGCCTGTTGTTCGTCGTTCAACCGTTTATATGCCATGTTAAAAACCTGCTTCCAATACCTATTGTACAGGGTATCGAAAGCAGATTTATTTCCTTCACCAAGCTGCGAAAGCAGCTCCGCGTCAGATGAGCGATATGAACCGTCGTCAGACATCCCTCATCTTATTTAAGGGGGCTAGGTGCTACGCCTTCAAAAGTAATTTTGACTGGTTTGATGTATCCGTTCTCGTCAAACTCTAATTTTTCAATGCAGGTTACGCGGTGGTTTCCGTTGGTTTCACCCAATGGTCTGCGGTGGTACACAATGTAATAATCTTTTGTTTTAGGATTTTGGACCACAGAGTGGTGACCGGCGCCGGTGGCAACAGCAGCGTCTTGTTTCAGGATCTTGTCGATACGCTTGAAAGGACCGGTAGGGGAATCGCCAATAGCATAAGCTACTGAATAATCAGGACCTGTCCAGCCGCCTTCAGACCACATAAAGTAATACTTACCATTGCGGATAAACATAAAAGGTCCTTCTACATAACTTGCAGGGGTAATTTCTTTATAAGTTGTTCCGTCAGCAAAAGGAACAACGCTTTTGAAATCATCGCTGAGTTTTACCACGTTGCAATGTTTCCATCCACCATAATACAGGTAATATTGTCCGTCTTTATCTTTAAAAACATACTGGTCGATGGGTTGTGCCCCGTTGTGGAACTTGTCGATGAGCGGTTTGCCGATGTGGTCTTTAAAGGGGCCGGCCGGACTACTCGACACCGCTACACCAATACCACCCAGTTCATTGTTATTTTGTATGTCATTGGCACCAAAGAACAAGTAATACTTATTGCCTTTTTTGGTAATGGATGGTGCCCACATGGCTTTGTTCGCCCATTTGACATTGGCTTTTTCCAGCACGTTAGGGTGCTTGGTCCAGGTCACCAGGTCTTTCGAACTGAAAGCATCCATATAAATCTGTTCCTCATATTTGGCGGAATAGGTTGGGTAAATCCAGTATTCTTTTCCGAATATGGCAACTTCCGGGTCAGCATACCAGCCAGGAAATATGGGGTTTCCTGAGGTTTTAGGAGCGGTTTTCTCCTGTGCAAAAAGAGAAAGTCCGGCAAAAGCAAGACAAACTAAAAGGGAGTATTTTTTCATTTCTAGATAAATTTTTGTGTGTTGGCCCAATACTTTGTGAAAAGTACTCCAAGGTATCACTTTATGGCTTTTTATGCAAAGATAAAAAGCTTTTTAGATAATAACGGCTGAAAGTAGTCATGCAGCCTGCCTGAAACATCTTTTGAGCTACATAGGGGATCTGGGTAAAGGTAAATGCGGGTCGCATCCGGGGAATTGTAACAATAATCTAGTAAATTAGTAGATTTAATTTGTTTTTACTAAAAATGCATTTACATTTGTTGCCGATAGACAAATCATATGACTTAATTAAAGGATGGAAACACTACTACACCACAACAAACAAAACATTACGCCTCCCACTTTAAAGTTGATCTTCTCAACTTACTGTTGTTGCTGTTTCGGGCAATAGCATTCAGCTATTTTTAAAACAATAAAGACAGGATGAAATCCTGCCTTTATCCAGGCCTTCAGTATGCAACGCCAATCACCTACTGAAACGCCAATAGCTTCAATCAACGATTAATTAATTAAAACTTTTTAAAGTTATGCAAAATTTTAAAAAGGGGGGGTATCTTTTTGATGCCGGCTCCTTTATTAAAAAGGTATTACTCCTTAGCAGTAGCCTGATGGTATTCTTGTGGATACCACTCACCGCCGTTTCACAGACACAGCCGATTATCAATTCAACATTGCAAGGCAATGTCATCGACAACAAGACCAAACAGCCTGTTCCGGGCGTTACCATTCTCATTAAAGGAACGACACACACTGTTCAGACCGACCGGAATGGGAAGTTTGATTTTGTAACAGGTCAGAAATTTCCTTATACGCTTATCATCAGGTATGTAGGTTATAAAGCCAAGGAAGTAATAGCCGATGGCAGTCCCATTACCATCGGACTAGATGAGGATCAGAACCAACTCAACGATATCGAGGTGGTCGGTTATACCAAGATCAAAAGGGCTGCACAAACGGCCTCTATTTCAACTGTGGAAGCCAAGGATTTATCGTCTGCGCCTTATACCAGTGTGATTGAAAAACTTCAGGGACAAGTGCCAGGATTGTTTATCAGCAATGACTCTGGTACGCCGGGAACGTCAGTTTTGGTGCGTTTACGCGGTACGAACTCGGTTAACGGTGGCAATGATCCACTTTATGTGGTAGATGATGTGATCATCAATAGTGACAACTTGCAGGGCCTGAACCTGGGCGGACAATTGGTTAACCCACTTTCTGACATCAATCCAAATGATGTGGAGTCCATTGTTGTGCTCAAGGATGCCAACGCAACTGCCGTATATGGTGCCAGGGGTGCCAATGGTGTGATCCTGATCAAAACCAATCGGGGAGGCAGCGGCAAAACGAAAATCAACCTGGACGTAAAAACGGGAACTTCGCATACCAGAAATCTCTGGGACCTGGTGACCGGGCCTGAGCATGCCCAGATTGTAAACGAAGCATTTGTAAACAACGGCGGACTTTTTGCCAACAGGCCATTCAGACCAGTATCTGAGGCTACGGCAAGCTTCCCGGCCTGGGGATTGCCTGAGGAGCAAACGACCACTGACCGTCTGAGCCGCATCTTCAGAACAGCTTTGCTGCAGCAGTACAACTTGTCTGTTGCGGGTGGTAATGCAAGCACCAACTTTTATATCGGCGGGGAGTATTTAAAGCAACCCTCGACCATTAAGCTGCAGGACTTTAGCCGTTATTCTTTCCGCTTAAACCTGGACCATAAAGTGAACAACAGATTGAAGGTCGGTACGAGTAACAACCTCTCGAGTGTACCCAGACAATTGGTTAGGGTAGGAGATGGGGGTACAGGTTTGTTTCAGGCAGCCCTGCATACACCAACATTTTTGCCGCTTTATGACGCCAATAATCAGTATGTCAAGCATTTTACTTTTGACAACGTAGACGCCATTCTGAACAACAACGACACGCATTCGACCAGTCTGAGGAGTGTGAATAATGTGTACGCCACGATTAACATCATTCCTGAACTGACCTTCAAATCTTCCTGGAGCAGTGATTACAACATCTACAGGGAGAAAGCTTATTTCAATACCAACCTCCTTCCTGGTCAACCTTCGGGCAGTGCCAATGACATTACGACTACCCGTCAGAATCTGTCGGCCGACCAGTTGCTGAATTACAACCTTTCCAGGTCTGATTTTGACCTCGCGGTATTTTTGGGTAACTCCATTCAATATACAGACAACGAGCGCCAGTCTTTGACCGGTACAGGTTTTCCGAGCAATCAGCATAAATTGATCGCATCTGCAGGTGTTAGGACAGGAACAGCTACAGCATCAACAAGCGGCCTGCTTTCTTATTTCGGAGGGGTAAATTTCTCTTACAATGACCGGTACATTATCGATGGAACGTTTAGAGCTGACGCTTCTTCTAAGATCGGTAAAGACCACAGGTGGGGCTACTTTCCTGCGGTGGGTCTGAACTGGAAGATCAGCAATGAAAGCTTCTTCCCTAAATCTGAAAACTTTAGTGAACTGAGACTGAAAGCAAGCTGGGGTTTGACCGGTAATGCTTCTGTAGGAGATTTTCAATCGCTGGGTCTATGGTCGGGCGGACAAAACTACGGAACCAATCCAGGTATTGCACCGTCCCAGATCCCGAATCCGGATCTGAAATGGGAGTCTACACGGCAATGGAATTTTGGCGTAACGGGTGTTTTCCTGAAGCAGCGACTGGACTTTGAGCTGAACTATTATGATAAATACACGAGCGACCTGTTGCTGGACGATCCGATTTCTGACCTTACAGGTTTCGCCAGTGTGACCAGGAATGCTGGTGAAATCAGCAACAAGGGTATAGAGTTTATTGTGAATTCAGACAACCTGACCAGCAAGACTTTTGGCTGGAAAACTACGTTCACCATCTCCAGAAATACCAACAAAGTTGAAAAACTGTTGCGTCCGATCTCAGGGGGGTACAACATGTTCAGACTGATCGAAGGATCGCCCATCTCCTCTGTATGGGTATATAAACAACTTGGTGTGGATACACATACCGGAAACGTGATCTATGAGGATGTAGATGGCGATCAAAAGATTACCTCAGCCGACCGCCAGTTACTGGGCAGCGTATGGCCTGATTTTGAGGGTGCATTGCGGAACAACTTTAGTTACAGGAGTTTTGAACTGAATGTAAACCTGTACTACAGATCTGGAAACAAACTGTTCAACTATACCAAGTATTTCCTGGAATCGGGAGGCGTGCGTGGTACCGAGCGTACCATGCAAAAGAGCCAGCTGAATTACTGGAAAAAAGACGGGGATACCAACGTATTGCCAAGACTTTCCTCTACTGTAAATCCTGACGGCAGTAAAAATTACGAACCTGCCAGTGCCAATGCCAACAGCAGCCGCTTTTTGGAGGATGCATCGTTTATAAGGTTGAAAGACGTGACCCTTGCTTATACGCTACCAAGAAAAGTGTCAAATGCACTGAAACTTACCAATGTAAGGGCTTCTTTCACAGCCAGCAACCTGTTGACCTTCACGAAATACTCAGGTCCGGATCCGGAGGCAAACTCACAGACCACCAGTTACCTGGTTCAGGGTCTTGATTTTAACACCGTGCCACAGCCAATCAGCTTTGTATTTGGTCTTAATGTTACTTTTTAAAATAGACGATCATGAAAAAATTACTATATACTTTAATCATCGTGTCGGCAGCACTCTCATCTTGCGAGAAAGTGCTGGATCAGGAACCGCAAACTGAGGTTTCGGACAACGGTGTTATTTCTGATAAAAAGACCTCATTGTCTGCACTGTACGGAATCTATAACAACCTGCAGAGTGGATATGTGTCTACCACAAATGCTTTTAACCTGGCGGGAGACAACATCATCTCCTTTGCGAACCCGACCATCCTGGTGCGCGATAGATCCATTGACGACGATGGCGGAGCTCCTTTTTCGTCTTATTATGTGACCATTAACCGGGCAAACTTCATCATTAAAAGAGTACTGGGTGTGGTTGATGCTCAGTTTACCGAAAAGGAGAGAAATCAAATTGTTGGGGAGGCTTACTTCCTGCGTGCGCTATCTTATTTTGACCTTGCCCGTTTTTACGGAGGCGTCCAGATCGTGACTGAACCTTCTGAACGGATTGATACACATGCTGGCACCAAAAGAAGTACCCTGGCAGAAACCTATGCCCAGGTGCTGTCAGATCTGAATAAGGCAGAACAACTGGTTACCGATGTGGCAGACCGGAGCAGGATCAACCTTTATGCTGTTTATGCATTGAAAGCCAGGTACTACCTGTATAATGAAGCATGGGCGCTGGCAGAGGAATTTGCAACCAAGAGCATCTCTAATACAGCGACTTTTGAACTGGTGAAACCTTTTACTGCATTTTATACCGGCCGACTGACCAAAGAATCCATATTCGAACTGATCTACACGGCAGATGACCCGACCACTTACTGGAGGAGCTGGTTGTCAACCAAAGACGACGGTGGTAACCAGACTTATACCACTTCACCATCCATCCTGACTGCTTTACTGAACCCGGCGCAAGGCGGAAGTCGCAAGAACATTGTAAAAGCGGCGACCAGTCCGGTAGGTTTCTATGCGGTTCAGTTATATGGCAAAAAAGATGGCACAGGTTCCCTGTTTATTCTTAGAATAGCTGAACAATACCTGATCAGGGCGGAAGCCAGGGCTAAGAAGCCGAGTGCGGATCTAACTGGTGCTGCCAGTGACCTTCGTGCCATACAGACCCGGGCTGAAGTAACGCCTTTATTTGAATTGAAGCCTGCCACTACGGCGGCAGATGTGATTCTCGCTATTGAAAATGAGCGGAGACTGGAACTTGCTTTTGAGGGGCACCGCTTTTCCGACATCGTCAGGACAAAAAGAGCGGCAGAGGTTTTTGGTGTTGTCAATCCCAAGCTCAAGGAATCATACCAATGGGTATTTCCAATTCCACAGGGCTCAATAGATAAGGATCCCGGACTCATTCAAAATCCGCTCTACTAAAACGCGTTCATTTAACCATAAGCAAACATGAAAAAAATTATCAACGGGATTTTTGTAATCCTGGCCATCACTTCAGTTCAGCTGCGGGCGCAGGACCAGCCCATCAAAGTGAAAAAAGAAAGCACCAAACATGGTCCCGAAAAAGGTTCCCTGATCATCATTGGGGGTAATGTGGGAAGCACCGCATCCATCTGGAATAAATTTACAGAGCTGGCAGGCGGTAAGGACAAGGCACATATCGTTGTCGTTACCGCAGCAGGAGGGGATTCCGCCCTGTACGACATCAAGTCGATCAATGAAGTCAAAAAACAAACGGGTGTAAAGGATGTGGTTTTGCTGCATCCTAAAAACCTGGCTGAAGCCAATAGTGAAAAGTTCATCGCCCCACTAAAAAAAGCGACTGGTGTTTATTTCATTGGAGGCAGACAATGGCGGATCGCTGATGCTTATCTGAATACGCTGACCCACCAGGCATTTCTGGATGTACTGGCCCGTGGTGGTGTGATTGCCGGCAGTTCTGCTGGTGCGAGTATCCAGGGCTCACTGCTGTGGAGGGGTGATACGAAGGGGCCGCAGATTTTATTGGGCGACCATACACAGGGATTGGGCTTTTTAAAGAACTCGGTGGTAGATCAGCACGTCTTGAAGCGCAACCGACAGTTTGACCTTATTGAAGTGATCAAGCAAACACCTGAACTGATCGGCATCGGCCTGGACGAGGCAACAGCCGTACTGGTTCAGCGGGATTCGCTGGAAGTAATCGGCAAGTCTTATGCATTGATCTACGATTACAAAACCATTACCGGAAAAAACACAGCGGTGGCGGGCGAAGGTGAAGATGCAGTGGCGGTAGGTCCGTTTTTCTTCCTGGGTGAAGGCCAGAAGTATGACCTGCGCAACAGGAAAGTCATTCAGCCAGCTAGAAGAAAAAGAGCAGAACCGGCCAATTAATACTTAAGAACATGACAACAGTTAAAATAGAACAACAGCCAGCGGTCTGGAACAACTACGAAAAGATCCTGTTCCGCTTTTTCTTTATTTATTTCCTGCTTCAGACTGTTCCGCTGGACTGGAGGTATTATCGTGGTATCTTTTCAATCAACTGGCTGGACCTGAAGTATGGCGACATATTTTTCATCACCAGGTATTTCCCGAGCTTTTCTTCTGCTACGGGTAGCTTTGTCGAATGGATATTCATTGCAGCGATTGCTGCCATCGGTGCATTCATCTGGACGAAAAAAGACAAGCCAAATACAGATTACAGCATTTTGTACTACTGGCTCAGGGTGATCCTGAGGTATCGTCTGGCAATTGGCATCATCGGGTATGGCTTTATCAAATTCTTCCCACTGCAGGCGCCATTTCCTTCCATCAGTAATTTGAATACGAATTATGGAGACTTTACGGACTGGAAGATCTTTTCATTGAGTTTGGGCATTGTACCCAATTACCAGTCCTTTCTGGGAGGGGTAGAGCTATTGGCGGGCTTACTGTTGTTTTTCAGAAGAACAGCATCCGTTGGCGCATTGTTCGTATTGGTTTTCACCGGCAATGTGTTCATTTCCAACCTGGCTTATACGGGTGGTGAATATGTATATAGTTTTTACCTGATCTCTCTGGCCTTGTTTGTTTTTGCCTACGATGCACAGCGGATCTACAATTTGGTTTCGCTGGGTAAACCTACTGTTCCCAACTTATATCACCCGGTTTTTCCGGATAAGCAGGAGAACGTCAGACTGGCATTAAAAATTACGATCATCTTCTTTTTTGTGTTTGTTTATGGTTTCAAGACCTACAAGGGCTATAAAAATGATCCTTACCAGTTTCCCAAATCTGCGGGAATAGCCGGTGCAGCGGGGATTTATAATGTAGCATCTTTTAAACTCAACCAACAGGTGCTGGAGTATTCTGCTACAAATCCATTGCGCTGGAAGGATGTCGTGTTTGAAAAGTGGGCAACGATCAGTATCCGGTCCAGCAGGCCGGTAATTTTAGATTCTACCAATTACGAACAGATCAGTTACAAGGATGAAGACCGTGACTATGAGTTGTCCGGTTCGGGGGGCAGGCACTATTACAGCTATACCATCGACAGCCAGAACCATGTTCTGAACTTGCAGAACAAAAACCGGCACTACAAAAACGACCGTTTTGTGCTGCATTACAATCAAATAGACAGTACCACAATTGCACTTTCCGGCGTAAACCAGGAAAAGGATTCTTTGCATGTACTGTTGCAGCGGATTGAAAAGAAATACCCGATCAAACTGGGCAGACGCGGTCGCCTCAAACTTTAACAATCCGGGAAATGAAAAAGATATATTTTAAAATAGATTGATATGGCTACTATAGAAAATAACCTGGAGACCACAGGGGGCAGATGGTCTATCTATAAAAAGATTGCATTTCGTATTGCATTCGTATTTTTCCTTTTGGTGTCCATTCCGCTTAGTAGTGGCTGGTACAAAAGCTTAGCGGCTATTGACTGGCTCAATCCGCATTACCGCGACATCTACAGCATCGCGCGCTATGGTACCAGTGTGCCATCCCTGTTTTCAAGTTCAGGAAGGGGCGGTGCTGAAGGAGAGGAAGGCGAAGGAGCAGCAGCTGAAGGTCGCCAAGATCGGACCCGTGGCGCAAGAAACGGAAACGGTTTTGCTGGTCCTGCCGGACAGCGCGATAGCTTACGTGTAAGTGATGGCGCAAGACTGGGCCGCGGCAGGGGCAATAGAAATGGCGCAGGCCGGAAAAGAAACAGGCCGGATTCATTGGGTCGCCAGAAAGCTGAAAGATATGCTGCTGCGCCTGGCGATGATACCAGGTCCTTTAAAAGAGGAGATGGAGATACAACAGGCAGAAGAGGACGTTTTGGCCGCAGGCGTAACCGGGATTCAGCCAGTTTTGAAGGTGCTGAGGGAGGAACAAGAAGCGTTGAAGGTTTTGGCCGCAGACGCAACCGTGATTCGGTGGACTTCAACGCTGGCGAGGGCAGAAGAAGAAATGCTGGAGTTTTTGGCCGCAGACGTCACAGGGATTCACTGAGCCAGGGAGACACTGCAAAATATGCAGGCAGAGCGGCCTATGATCAGGCAAGACCGCATGGCGACTTTGCTGCAAAAAGACATAAAAAGAAAGATAGTATCCGCGCCGGCGTAAAAGATACGCTGAGCAATGATACGTCCAGAAACGCTGCAGTTGGAGCGGGCAGAGCAGGTCGTGGCGGTGACAGGGGCGATGTAGCAAACGCAGCAAATGGACCTCAACAAGCCAGAAGCAGAAGCTGGCTTGCAGATTATACTTCCTGGGGCAATGCTTTGGTCATTGCCGTGATTGTTGGCCTGATCTGGACGCTGATCGACAGAAAAAGACCTTCCTACAATGTACTGTATTACTGGCTAACTGTAGTCGTGCGCTTTAGAGCGGCGATCGGGATCATCGGTTTTGGCTTTACAAAACTATTTCCAACACAAATGCCTTTTCCTTCACTGGGTTTGCTGAACACTGACTTTGGTGATTTTACCGCACAGAAGATTTACTGGATGTCGGTAGGTATCGTGCCCTGGTACCAGGTATTCGGTGGAATCGTGGAAGTGCTGGCCGGTCTGTTGCTGTTTTTCAAAAGGACGGCTACTTATGGTGCCATATTGCTGATCGGGGCATTGGGCGACATCACTTTTGTGAATTACTCTTATGATGGCGGCGTACATGTCTATGCCTTTTATTTTGTGTTACTGGGTTCATTCGTTGTTGCAGCCGATGTACCAAGATTGTACAACCTGCTGATCCTTGAGCGTTACACCGTTCCGCATTTCTACTATCCTGACTATTCGCAACCGGTTTATAAATACACCAGAATTGCCTTAAAAGGACTCGCTTTTCTGATCTTTTTCGTGATACTGACCTACACTGAGGTGGTCAACTTTAAGTATGATCCATACAAGCAACCCTCGACAGCTGGTATCAAGACGCTAAGGGGAAATTACAATGTGACCGAGTTTAAAATCAACGGACAGTCTATTCCATATTCCCCTGTAGATTCGGTGCGATGGAAGGAGGCCACGTTTGAAAAATGGACCACACTTACTTTTAGGGTAAATAAACCTGTAGTGGTTGATCCTTCAAATGGTGGTGGCAGTCCAATGCGCGATATCCAGCGTACTTTTGAAATTGCAGGGACTGCTGGTGGTCAGCGCGCCTTCCATTATTATGCAGATACAATAGAGCACGTGCTTTACCTGCAGGATAAGAATGCGGTGGCTTCCAGAGGGGCAGGCGCAAGAGGTGCTGCTTTCGGTGGCGGTGGCGCGGCTGAGGCCGATAAGAAACAGGATGACTGGATTTCACAGGCTGCCTGGAAAAACATTGGCGACGAAAATAAGATGATAGACAAGCGCGCCTGGTCAACCCGCAGGGATAGGGAATTTGCCCGTCCGGAGCGTCCTTCAGGCCGTGCCAGAATGGTCCTGAAATACGATACGACCGATGGCAAAAGAGTGATCCTGACCGGTATCAACGAAGACAAAGATTCGGTGTATATCGTACTGGATAAAGTGAACCGTCAGTACGTGCTTCCTGAAAGCACGCTGAGTGCCGGAAAGTATTGATGATTTTTTGCTGGTGAATGTGCATTAAAGTACATTTACCAGCATTTTTTAAAGCGCCATCACAATTTTATTACAGACTTAAATCGATGTTTAAAGCTGTGATATGGCTGATTATTGCTTGTAATCTACTAAATCGGTAGATTTAATTTGTTTTTACTGAAAATGACCTTACATTTGTCCCAGAAAGAAACAGATGATTTAAGCAAATGGAACAAATTTTACACCACCTAGAAGACAAATTCACGCTCGCCTCTAATAAGTTCAGGTCCTCAACTTACTGTTGTTGCTGTCCCATGCAATAGCATTTCCCGATTGGATATAACAATAAAGACAGGATCAGATCCTGCCTTTATTTTCAGGTAATCAGTCTCGAAACGCCAATCCCTGACTGAAGTACCCACAGTTTCAACAATAGATTAGTATTCATTAAAACTTTTTAAAGTTATGCAAAATTTTAAAAAGGGGAGGCACGTATTTGCTGCCAGCTCCTTATTAAAAAAACTGCTGCTGCTCAGCAGTAGTATGGTAATGCTGTTTGTATTACCCCTCATTTCCAAAGCACAGACGACACCGCTTGTCAACTCAACACTCAAAGGACAAGTCGTTGATGCCGATACAAAACAAGGGCTGCCAGGTGTAAATGTTCACATCATTGGTACCACCCACTCCGTACAGACCGATAGGGACGGTAGGTTCGATTTCATTACCGGACAAAAATTCCCATATACACTGGAGATCTCTTCCATTGGTTATGAAAAGAAGTCAGTAATTGCGAACGGCAGTCCTGTTACCATCTCCCTTAAAGAGACTTCAAATCAGTTAAACGACGTAGTTGTCGTGGGCTACGGTTCGCAAAGCAGGAAAAGTGTGGTGGGTTCCATCACTAAATTGAATGCTGCGGAAACCAAGCAAATTCCTGTAGCCAGTTTTGATGCCCAGATACAGGGTAAGGCCGCGGGTGTACAGATCAACTCACAGTCAGGCACACCAGGCGAGGGGATTATAGTCAGGGTGCGGGGATCTTCCTCCATCAATGCCAGCAATGACCCGCTGTATATCGTCGACGGGGTATTTGTCAACAATGATAAGATGTCAACACTCGATCTGGGCGGTAAACAAACATCACCGATTGCTGATATCAATCCCAACGATATTGAGAGCATTGAAATACTGAAAGATGCCAGTGCTACTGCGATCTACGGATCCAGAGGTGCAAATGGCGTCGTGATCGTGACTACAAAAAAAGGAAATTACAATACCGCTACCAAAGTAACGGCCAACTACACGGAAGGTTTGGCCTGGGCGCCTAAAGACCGGTTGTGGAAATTAACTACCGGACCTGAACATGCAGAACTGGTCAACGAACAGTGGATCAATTCCGGAATCGACAAACCTTCTTTAAAACAAACTTATGAAAACAGACCATTCAGACCGGCAACGGAACTGATCAATGGTGTGGCGGGCAGGGGTACTCCAGAGCAACAGCAGACTTACGACCGTCTTGGAGATTTGTTTCGGACAGCAGGCTTAAGAAACGCCGACATCTCTTTGGATGGTGGAAATACCAATACCCGGTACTATCTGGGTGCTTCTTACACAGATCAGGACGCGAACATCCGACCAGTGGGCTTCAAAAGAGGGAGCTTTAAATTAAACCTGGATCAGAAAGTAAACGACAGGGTGCAGATCGGTACGACCAACAGTCTTTCTTACTCCCTGAGGGATCAGGCCAGGGTGGGAACAGGACCACAGGCCGGTATATTTCAGGCGGCTTTGCACACGCCTACTTACCTTCCAAAATTAAATGCAGATGGTACGCCAGGCCGTTGGGCAGGGTTTGATAACCTGCAGTCGCTCATCGACAACTACAACGTAACCACTAAAAGTATCCGTTATATCGGTGGTGTCAATGCGGAAGCTACCCTTGCTAAAGGGCTTAAATTGCGCTCAAGCATTAGCCTTGACTACAACAATTACAAGGAGGCTGAAATCTGGAATGCCAATACCTTACTGGGATCGGCACCTACCAATGGTTTGGTGACCAATCAGATCTCTGAAAATGTAAGCTGGATCAATGAACAGGTACTTTCTTACAGAACCATTTTCGCAGAAAAACACACCTTTGGTATTTTGATCGGAAATACGCTTCAGGCAAATATCCTGACCAGGAACGGTGCTTCCGGACAGAACTTCGCCAACAATTCCTTTACACAGATTTCCGCGGCTGCAACGAGAACTTCTACGCAGTCATGGACCAAATCCGATTTGTCTTCCTTTTTCTCCAGAGCAGATTATAACTACGCCGGTAAATACTTTCTGGAAGCCAGCATCCGTGCAGATGGTTCTTCACGCTTTGGTAAAAACAACAGATGGGGTTATTTTCCTTCCATCGGAGCTGCATGGCAGTTAAAGGAAGAGGATTTCCTGAAAAACAATGAGTTCATCAGCAACTTAAAACTACGTACAAGTTTCGGAATCATTGGTAACCAGAACGGCATCAATGATTTTGCCGCGCTTGGTTTGTGGAACAGTGGCGCCGGATATCCTGATGTGGTAAGTGGCGGTGATAAACCGGGTATTGCGCCTCTGCAATTGTCAAATCCCGATCTTCGCTGGGAGAAAACCCAACAAATAGATGCAGGCGTTGATGTTGGCTTATTCAAAGGCCGCCTGGAACTTACCCTGGATGTATACCGCAAGTACACTACAGATCTGCTGCTTCCTGTTCAGCTGCCATCGCTTAGTGGCTTCAGTACCTACAACTCAAATGCTGGTGAAATCAGCAATAAGGGTATTGAATTTAGCATCAGTTCTACCAACATCAAAACGAAAGACTTCAGGTGGCAAACCAGTTTCAACATTGCCGCCAATTCAAACAAAATTGAAAAACTAGCTACGCCTTCCGTTTACGGAGCAAGGGACCTGATCAGGTTCGAGCAAGGCAGCCCGCTGTATTCGTTCTGGATGTACAAACAACTGTATGTAGACAAAAATACGGGTGATGCGGTATTTGAAGATAAAAATGGCGATGGTTCTATCACTGCGGCGGATCGCCAGATATTGGGCAATGCAGCACCTAAATTCTTTGGTGGTATTACCAACTCTGTCAACTACAAAGATTTTGATTTGGGATTCCTGTTTACCTATCAATACGGCAATAAGATCGTGAGTTTTGACCGCATCCTTGGTGAGGGTGGCGGAACAAAGGACGCGAACAGGATGATCCTGGCTTATAACCTGAAAAGATGGCAAAAGCAGGGTGATGATACCGATGTGCCAAGGGTAACCAGCATTGGCAATAATTATGTGATTGAGCAGAACAGCAGACTGTTGGAAGACGGATCTTTCTTAAGGCTGCGTTCACTCACACTGGGCTATACCGTACCAAGCGCCTTTCTTTCCAAAATCGGGATCAACAAACTGCGCGTTTATTTCGAAGGATCAAACCTGGCGCTCTTTACCAAATACATGGGTCCGGATCCTGAATCCAATTCAACCGGCGATCAAAATGCACGGGGGATAGATGTGGGTACCAATCCACAGCCCCGCACCGTACAGCTTGGTTTAACATTAACACTATAATCTATTAAACTGAATATCATGTCAGCATATATAAAAAATAGCATAAACAGTAGAATTGGCGTGCTTTTGTTTGCACTTGTTTTTACAGCCACTTCCTGCAGTAAATTTTTAGATGTAGAACCCAAAGATTCTGTGTCCGATGAATTCACAATTGTCGACAAGGGCTCTGCTGAAACAGCGGTTCGCGGGTTATACCGTGCATTGGCCAACAACGGATATTATGGTTCCACATTTCAGTCCAACGGATACCTGCAGGGAGATAACCTGGACTGGACCGATTCCAGAACGGTGAGTCTCCAGTTTATTCAAAACAATGTCCGGGCAGACAATGAAGAAGTAGCTTCTGCGTGGACGGCCATTTATCAGACCATCAACCGGGCTAATAACATCATTGCCAAAATACCGGCGGTTAATGATGGGTTGTTCACCGAAACGCTCAAAAACCAGCTGTTGGGCGAAGCATACTTTGTCAGGGCACTGGCTTACTTTGACCTGGCGCGTACCTGGGGCGGTGTACAAATAGTCACCACACCGACCACCAGTCCGACCGAAAAATTCGGCATCCCAAGAAGTTCTTTGAACGATACCTATGCACAAGTGCTGAGTGATCTTGAAAAAGCGGAACCACTGTTGCCAGAAACGGTAAACCGGATCAGGGCGACAAAGAAAGCAGCCTATGCCTTAAGGGCAAGGTATCATTTGTACCGTGGTGAATGGGCCTTAGCCGAAACCTACGCTGCAAAAGTGATTGATGATGCGGCAAATTATACTTTGATTAAGCCTTACAATTCATTTTTCGCCAACAACGCGACGAATACCAAAGAATCCATTCTGGAGCTTGCTTACAGTGCCACCAATACCAACTCACACCGTGCACAGTGGCAGCCGGGACAAAATGGAGGTACCAGGAGATGGGCGCCAAGTGCAGCTTTTATTGCATTGGTCAACGATCCGCTGGTCGGGGGAAACAGGAGTAGTATGGTCGCCAAATCATCTGGTGGCGAATGGTATGGCAATATGTATTACCGGAGCCCTGCTACAGATCCGGCCTACATTTTAAGGATTGCCGAAATCTACCTGATCCGTTCAGAAGCAAGAGCCAACCTGGAGAAATACGATCTGGCACTGGCAGACCTCAATGAAGTGCGGAAACGTGCTGATCTTATACCCTCTGCGGCAGCTGGTAAAACAGCCATCTTACTGGCGATTGAAAATGAGCGCCGTTTGGAATTTGCGTTTGAACCACACCGCTGGTATGATTTGGTCCGCACAGGCAGGGCAGCAGCGGTAAAGGGAGTTACCGATACCAAAAAATATATACTTCCGATTCCTGTCAATGAACTTAATGTGGACCCCTCACTTAAACAAAACGAAGGCTACTAACAGCCTTCTATAATCTTCAATCATATGGCATCAGATCAAAAAACAAACCCGGCTTGGAGCAAGTTTGAACTGTGGGCTTTCAGGTTCCTCTCCATCTTTATCCTCATTCAGGTCATCCCCCTGGACTATAAGTTTTACAGTTACCTGTTTTCCATCAACTGGCTTCAGATCGGTTATGAAGAGATTTTTACCATCGCCAGATATGTGCCCACGGTATTCCAGCAGAGCGAGTCTTATTACGACTGGGTTTTATTTGCCGCAATTGCATTGGCAGGCGCGGTGATCTGGTCATACAGGGATGCAAAAGCGCAGGACTATAACTTCCACTATTATATCCTGAGGGGCATCAGCAGGTACAGACTGGCTGCAGCAATCTTTGCTTATGGCTTTTTAAAGTTGTTCGCCTTATTTGCTCCTGAACTTTCTCTGAGTACACTCAACACCCGTTATGGGGAGTTTACGGACTGGAAGATCTTTTCCATCACACTAGCTGGTGCCAAGCCCTATTACCAAATGTTTCTGGGCTTTGTAGAAATCCTTGCCGGCATTTTGTTGCTGAACAGAAAAACAGCTTCCATAGGGGCATTCCTGATCATCTCTTTTTTAGGGAATGTATTCCTTTCCAATCTCGCCTATGGCGGTGAAGAATTTGTGTACAGCAGTTATTTGCTGGTACTCGCATTTTTTGTGCTCTCCAGGGATGCGATCCGGTTATACCGTTTGCTTTTTCTGGAAGTCGCCGCAGCACCCAATCTATACAAACCGGTATTTGCCAAACCGCAAATCCCCCGACTGATCAAATCACTGAAATATGTGTTCGTTGTTTTCTTTGTGGTGTTCCTTGGCTTTAAATCTTACTCTGGTTATGTGGGCAATGCCTACCAGGTGCCAAATGAAGCGGGACTGGCCAATTCAAGGGGCATTTATAACGTGCGGGTATTTGTGATCAACAAGGACACCATTCCATACTCTACGACCGATACTGTCCGCTGGAGGGATGTCATTTTTGAAAAATGGCCGACCATCAGTATCCGTAAAAATAAACAGGCTAAGGTGGATCTGCTCCGCAAGGAATACTTTGCCAAGAATTCGCAGGACAGGATTTACGAATCTGCTGAAACAAACGGACGCTTTTATTATGCCTATACGGCCGATACCGCCGGTAAATCGCTGCTGCTTAGCAATAAGAACAGGAATTACGCCGGACAAAAACTGGCCTTTAAATATTCCAGAACCGATACTTCTACCATCATTTTGGACGGGGTGAATGAAAACAACGATACCATCCATGTTGAACTGGATAAAGTAAATAAACCTTACCTATTGCAATTGGGCCGGGGCAAAGAGCTTAAGCTATAATTTTTAATGCATCAAAATATTCATTATGTCAACCGATAACTTAACCTTATCACCTGCAACGGAGCTTAGCAGTCCACCGCAGGAACCAGTTTCTGCTCGGGCAGAAGCAGCACCGGCAAAAAAAGATTGGAACATCACCCAGCTGATCCTATTCCGGATCTCCTTCGTGTTTTTCCTCATCATGAGCATCCCGAGCACTACAGTATGGTATACCAAACTCTTCTCGGTCAACTGGTTCAACCTCCATTACCGGGACTTGCATGATATTGCCAGCATCCAACCCAATTTTGTGAATTTCCGTGGAAGTTCCAGCTTATGGGCGCTCAACGGTTATGGCAACTGGGCAATCTCCCTGGCAGTCGCAACTATAGTTGCCGCCAATTGGACGCTGCTTGCCAAAAGACCTAAAAACTATGACATCCTTTATTACTGGTTGCGGGTCATCGTACGTTACCGTGCCGGCATCGGGATCATCGGTTTTGGATTTACCAAACTCTTTCCGGTACAGATGCCTTATCCTTCGATCAGCTTGTTGAACAATGATTTTGGCGATCTGACGGGACATAAAATCTTCTGGTCGTTCATCGGCATTGCGCCATGGTATCAGATCTTTACGGGTATCGTTGAAGTAGCGGGAGGGGCTATGTTGTTCTTCAGAAAAACAACTTTTCTTGGCGCTGCTATTTTATTCGGTGCTTTGCTGGACATTGTGATCGTGAATTTCGCCTACGAAGGTGGCGTGCATGTGTATTCTTCTTATTTTGTGCTTTTCTCTGGTTTTCTGTTGCTGTATTATGTGCCAAGGATTTACAAATTACTGGTGCTGGAAAACTATACGGTTCCTGTCAATTATTATCCGGTGCTGACCGAAAACTGGCAGAAATACGGCAGGATCATTTTAAAAACGACTGCTATTTTTATCTTCCTTCCTTTGTTTTTCTACCTGCAATACCTGGATTTTAGGTATGATCCTTATAAACAACCTGCTGTTGCCGGTGTCAAAAAACTCAGGGGTTATTACGATGTGGCCGAATTCAGGATCAACAACAAACTGATCCCATACTCTCCGGTTGATTCAGTTCGCTGGAATGAGGTGACCTTCGAGCGCTGGTCTACGCTGACCTATAAACAAAAAAGGCCAGTTCCGCTTGACCTGTCCAACGGTGGGGGGGATCCAATGCGTGACATCGACCGGAACTTTGAACTTACCGGGGTTGCAGGAGGCAGAAGGGTGTTTTATTACCAGGTCGATACCACGACTCAAACCCTGTACTTGCAGGACAAATTCCTGCCAACCCGGAAAAAGAACAGTGACATTGAGGACAGCAAGAAATCTAAAGCCACCGGAGCAGAACTGTATCCGGAAAACTGGATCAGCAAGGAAGCGCAAAAGAATTTTGGCGATGAGAATTTGAAGATCGCGAAGATTGCCCAGTCAAACCGGAGAACCAGGGAATACAATGTAACACATCCTGAAGATGCTTTGAGAAAGAAAATGATTTTAAAATACGAAACCACGGATGGTAAAAAGGTTATTTTAAAAGGAATCAATGAAAACCGGGATTCTTTGTACATTGTGCTGAACAGAGTGGAAAAAGAATATGCCATACCAACAAGCACGCTTGATGCAGGCAAATATTAACAAAACAGATGAGCAAAACAGAATATGATGCGATAGTGGTAGGTTCTGGTCCCAACGGACTAGCCGCTGCCATTGCCATGCAACAGGAGGGCTTGTCGGTATTGCTGATAGAAGGTAAAGATGTTTTGGGCGGTGGATTACGATCTGCCGAACTGACTCTTCCAGGCTTTGTGCATGATGTCTGCTCGGCCATCCATCCCCTGGCCATCGGTTCTCCTTTTTTCGATACCCTGCCACTGGCAGATCATGGACTACAATATGCTTTTCCTGATCTCGCTGCGGCGCACCCCTTTGATGGAGGTACCGCTGCAGTGCTCGGCAGTTCGCTGGAAGAAACCGCAAGGTTGCTCGGTCAGGACGAACAAGCCTACCTCAATTTGTTCAAACCGTTGCAACGCGACTGGCCCGATATCGTCAATGATGTGCTGGGTCCTTTGCATTTTCCAAAGCATCCTTTGAAAATGGCCAGATTTGGCTTGAATGCGCTGACCTCATCTACTTACCTCGCCGGCAGGTTCAAAACCAAAGAGGCACGGGGACTTTGGGCCGGCATGGCGGCACACTCCATACAACCGCTTACCAACCTGGCCACTTCGGCCATTGGGCTGGTGCTCATGACAGCGGCTCACCTCAAAGGCTGGCCGATCCCTGTTGGAGGGTCTAAAGAAATCGCGAATGCCCTGGCCTCTTATTTTATTACCCTCGGGGGGAGGATCGAAACCGGCAGGTATATTAAGTCGCTGGAGGAGCTGCCTTCAGCAAAAACAGTTTTATTTGATGTGACACCAAAGCAGTTATTGCAAATTGCAGGACATAAATTCTCGTCGATTTATAAATGGCAACTGGAGCGCTACCGTTACGGTATGGGCGTGTTTAAGGTGGACTGGGCTTTGGACGGTCCGATTCCTTTTACAGCTCCTGACGTCCGGAAAGCTGGAACAGTGCATCTTGGCAATACCCTCGAAGAGATCCAGTTGTCGGAACACCAGAGTTCAAAAGGGCAGCATGCAGAAAAGCCTTTTGTCCTGCTTGCGCAACAAAGCTTATTTGACGATACCCGTGCCCCTGAAGGCAAACACACTGCCTGGGCGTATTGTCACGTGCCTAACGGCTCGGTAAAAGACATGACTGAAATCATTGAGCAACAAGTGGAGCGTTTTGCACCGGGTTTCAGGGACCTGATCATTGGCCGGCATACCATGAATACGGCGCAGATCCAGGAATACAATCCCAATTATATTGGTGGCGACATCAATGGCGGGATCATCGACATCGGACAGATCTTTACGCGCCCGGCATTGCGCAGTTCACCCTACCGGACTTCTGCCAAAGGGCTTTACCTGTGCTCGTCCTCTACGCCTCCTGGAGGCGGGGTGCATGGCATGTGCGGTTACCATGCTGCAAAAACTGCCCTGAAAGATATTTTTTCTATTGAACTTAAATAGTAACCATACAAAACAATCCTAACCAGAAAACACAAATCAATCCAAATAATGACAGCACAACAAAAATTAAACATTCATGAAGACTGGGTAGTCGTCATCCTCGGCGCCCTGATTATTTTAGTATCCCTGGCAGGTCTGCTCTTGCCGGTTCCTGCATTTGGCTGGAAAACAGCAGCAGAACTATCCAGCATCGTATTCGCACCTGGCAACCTGGTCAATATTGGCCTGCAATTTCTTTTTGTCGTTGTCATTTCTGTGCTAGGGGCTTTGCTCACCGGCAAATCGATCGTCGGTAATCTAAAAACTTTCCCAGTTGTTTACATCCTTACGATCCTTGCCCTGGTTATTGCTGGTAACAGCCAGATCAAATACCTCGGACTGGAAGCCGTAATCTTTAGTCTGGTCATCGGTCTGCTGATCGGTAACTTCCTGAAACTACCGGAATGGTTCAAATCTGCCTTGTCGACCGAACTCTTTGTAAAAATCGGTTTGGTGCTGTTGGGAACAAGTGTTATCTTTTCTGACATCCTAAAAGCGGGCTCACTCGGCTTACTACAAGCATTGGTCGTGGTACTTTCTGTCTGGTACTTCGCTTTCTGGGTCTGCAAAAAATTAAAAGTAGATGACGAACTGACCATGATGATCTCCAGTGCAGTTTCGATCTGCGGGGTGTCTGCAGCCATTGCGACTTCGGGCGCCATCAAAGGAGATTCTAAAAAACTTTCCTATGTCATTTCTATGGTATTGATCACCGCCATCCCGATGATGATCTTCATGCCATATATTGCGCATTACTTTAATTTTCCCCAACAAGTCACCGGCGCCTGGCTGGGCGGCAGTATCGATACAACTGGTGCGGTAGTGGCCTCTGGTACCCTGGTAGGCGAAGAAGCATTGAAAATCAGTACTATTGTTAAATTTTCTCAAAACGTACTATTGGGTATTGCTGCCTTTGCAATTTCTGTGTACTGGACCTATACCCAACATCCGGCAGGAAAAGACAAAGCTGAGAAACCTACGCTAAAGGTTATCTGGGAGCGTTTTCCTAAATTTGTGATTGGCTTTATCGGCGCCTCGTTGCTGTTCTCTTTCTTCGTTTCTGCGGACACCATCAGCACAGTAAAAGGAAGTCTGAAAAACCTGCAGGGCCTTTGGTTTGCATTGGCTTTTACAAGCATCGGACTGGAGACCAACTTTAAAGACCTGTTTGTCAACAATGGTAAAAAGCCTTTTTATGCCTTCCTGATTGCGCAGTTATTTAACGTAATCGTTACCCTGATTATCGCCTTTATCCTTTTTAAATAATGCTATTGAACAGAGCAGTATCTGCCCAGGTACTGCTCTATTTGTATCTGTAATTTTGTACAGGTATTATTGCTGCTTGAAACCAGCTTTTTTAGGTAAAAGTTGGCCATATACTGGACTATAGTTGGACTATTACTGGACTATGAAACAAAGCAGGACCTGAGCATGGACAATATGAAGTTTATGTTACCTCGTTCCGCCCAATTGTTATAATCAGAAGTAAACCCTTAAATTGCGGGCTCAGTAATGACCGCATGAAATATTTTATATTAGTTCTCTTCTGGCTAGCCTGCCAACCAGCCTTTGCACAACGCAATCCCAGTGATAAATTCAAAGAACTGACCAGTTCCGTTAATGTTTTTTTAGGTAGTTCCGGTGATCATGGACAAATGTCACCTGCAGCGAGCTATCCTTTCAGCATGATGAGTATTGGTCCGCAGACCTACCCAAACACTCACACCGGGTATGAGCACAACGCCAAAGAATTTATTGGATTTACCCACAATAGGTTTGAAGGTGTAGGCTGTACCGGAAGCGGGGGCAATTTGTTCATCAAACCCTTTTTGGGTAAGAACGACGATAACGCCAACCTGATTAAAACCAAAGAAAATGCTTCACCTGGATATTACAGTGTGGGTTTTAGCAACAGGATCAATGCAGAGTTGACTGTTTTTAAGAACGAAGGCAGGCACCGTTACCGTTTCCCGAAGGGTGAAAAAGGATTTACAGTTGATTTGGGCCACTCTTTTAACGGTGGCTTTGTGGCAGAAGGACACAGTTCATCTGCTGCCGGACTGGATGGCTGGATCAGTTCCAGGACCACTTGTGGAGCGGGGGAGTACAAACTGTATTATCATTTGGAGTTTAGTAAGCCGGTAACCTGGAGTTCGACTGGCGAACATATCTTGACTGCCAGGCCGGATGCTTCGGCTGATGAGATAGAAGTAAGGGTTTATTTTTCGTCCACCAATGCAGCGTATGCAAGAAAAGGGCTAACTGCGCTGAGCTTTGACCAGTTGAAGAAAAAAAGTGTAGATGGCTGGAATGCGCAGCTTAACAGGATCACCGTAAAGGGAAATCCAGAACGTGAAAAACTGTTTTATTCCTTGCTGTACCGGACGATCCAGTCGCCCTACCAGGTTTCTGAACCGGATGGGGTTTATCATGCCATCAACGGCAGTGATCAAAAGTATCAGGGCATGGTTTATAATGGCTGGGCGATTTGGGACAACTACCGGACGCAATTGCCGCTGTTGTCTATGGCCTATCCGGAACGTTACCAGGACATTGCCTTCTCGATTGCCAATCTGTACAATTATGGAAAGAAGGATTATGCGACTAAAACTGAACCTACACCTACGGTGCGGACGGAACATGCCATTGTTGTGATCTTGGATGCCATGCGCAAGGGGTACCAGATTGATGCAAGGAAGATTTTGGATTCACTGACCAAAGAGGTGGACAGGCTGGATTTTGGTTCGCCGGATAAGGCCCTAGAGGCTTCATATGATACCTGGGCTTTGTCTGAAATTCTTAAAATAACCGGCGATAAAGCTGGAAGCGATAAATACCTTGCGAAAGCACTCGAATATAAAAACTATTGGAACAAGGATTTTAAGGATGTAAGTAAATCTGATGTAGACCGCATGCAGGCACGTAAACTGTATCAGGGAACCATCTGGCAGTACCGCTGGTTTGTTCCTTTTGATGTGAAAGGACTGATCGACCTGGTCGGCGGGGAGAAGATGTATACGGAGCAGCTGGATTATTTCTTTAAAAAGGATTTGTACAACCATGCCAATGAACCGGACCTTCAGGTACCGCTGATGTACAATGCGACAAGCCAGGCCGGAAAGTCACAGAAACTGATGCACAATTATGCGGTTGATACCGTGGTCCAGTATTATTTCAACGACAACAGCAAGGGGATCGATCCTTTTGTGGACCGTATTTATAAAAATGTGCCGCAGGCTTATGTGCGCACGATGGATGATGATGCGGGAGCCATGTCTGCCTGGTTTGTACTGACCGCCACAGGTATTTCTCCTGCTTGTGTGGGCTGGCCGGTATATTACCTGAATGTGCCTTTGTTTGAGTCACTTAGTTTCAATTGGGAGGACGGTAAGAAACTGTCGGTCTCGGTAAAGAATTTTTCGGACAAGAACCTCTACATCAAGTCGGTGGAACTGAATGGAAAAGTTTTGGGCCGTAACTGGATTACCCAGGAGGAGATCATGTCAGGGGGAAAGCTGGTTTTTACAGCTACCGATCAGCCCCAGGAAAATACAAATATGTGGCTGACAGATTTGAACAAGAAATAGTCTTTTTTGTATGTAAAGCTGCGCAAGAATGCTTAAATTGGAATAACCAAGTATAAAAACGAGTTATGACTAAAGCGCATCAATATCAGACGAATCTTGTATGGACAGGTAATAAAGGCTCAGGGACAATGGATTACCGGTCGTACGACCGCAGTTATGTGATTTCTGTAAACAATAAACCGGATATCCTGGGTTCTTCGGACTCTGCTTTTATGGGCGATAAGGGAAGGTATAATCCTGAGGATCTGCTCGTATCTTCTTTGTCTTCATGCCATATGTTGTGGTTCCTGCACCTTTGTTCTGAGAATGGCATTATTGTGCTGGACTACAAGGACAATGCGACCGGAAGGATGACGGAGAATGAGGATGGGAGCGGGCAGTTTGCCGAAGTGGTGCTGCATCCGGTAGTGACGATCAATAAAGAAAGTGATGTGGACAAGGCAAATGCTTTGCATGAGAAAGCGCACAAAATGTGCTTTATTGCCAATAGTTGCAATTTTCCGATCCGACATGAGGCAACTTGTGTGGTGGAACGGAGTTAGTAGTTATGGAAAGGAGAGATCTCTTGGTTGAGTATAGTTCAAAAGATCTCTCCTGTCGTCGAGATGACGGGAAGTTTGTGACTCGAGGTTTACGACGGAAGTCGAGGCTGCCTTACAACTCTCTGACCCAGATGTTGCGGAAGCTAAGTGGCTCACTTGGATCACCGTGCGACTGCAATTTGATCGGTGAAGGACCGTGTGCTTTCCTGTAAGCAGGATCGCCGATGTATTGGGTGGGGCCAAGCAAGGCTGCATTGTCCTGAACCAGTACGCCGTTGAACAATACCGTTACCCTTGCCGGAGTTTTTACAGTGTTGTCGGCATTGAAAGTAGGGGCTGTCCATACGATGTCATAAGAATTCCATTCTCCTGGTTTGTTGGTGGGATTGGCCAATGGTACCAGTTGTTTGTAAATGCTGGAAGCTTGTCCGTTGGTATATGTTTTATTGTTGTAAGAATCCAGGATCTGCAATTCATAGCCATCGTCACCTTTGCCAATAGAAGCCAGGAACAATCCGCTGTTGCCACGTCCTTGTCCTTCGCCATGGATATTTGCAGGTACTTGCCATTCGATGTGTAACTGGTAATTACCAAATGATTGTTTGGTTTCGATGTTACCGCCACCTTTTTTGTTGACGGTAAAGACATTTTTGGCCACTGTCCAGCTTGCTGGTTTTTCTCTGTCATTGGTCATTACCCATTTGCTCAGGTCTTTCCCGTCAAATAAGATGACCGCATCTGAAGGAGGAGGGGTGAATACACCTTTTGCAGTGACTACTTTAGGCACCGGTGTGTATACTTCTGTCTGCTCCGGTTTTGTTTTTTCCTGTGCGGTTGCGATACTTAATCCACCTGCAACCAGTGCAGTGGTCATGAAAATTCTATTCAAGTTCATTTTTTGTGTTGATAATAATTACGGTTCTAAATTGAAATTAAAGGTAGTTTATAAAATACATTAATCAAAAACAGTGCGGTTAATTTGTTACGGTCTGAAATGGTGGCTCTCTGGAGTTTCTTGTGTAGTTTGCCCTTAAAGCGGGTAAATGCCGCGTTGTTGCAGTTAGTCCTTAAGAAAATAAGGAATTGATTGTTAAATTGGTCAAAAATGTACGCGGAAGTGTGTGGTTGTTGTGGTGGTGACTACAAAATTCAGTTGCAAAGCAAATAAATCGGTTTTAAATACGGCTAAATCTGGTTGTTGACTGTTTTTTGTTGCTGTTTCACTTAATTTATTAAGTTATTCTGGCAATTGTATGTGATTTGTTGACGGTATGACAATAATAGACAAATAATTCCTTAATATTGAGTGATTTTTCTGTTAGGGTTCATGGTTGAAACAAAGGGGGTATTTTAAATGGTGACACAAGGGAAAGCATTAAAATTTGACTGGGATACGTTTGTAATGAACGGGGATGCTGGGTCTTTTTATAATTTGTATGCCCATTACCATGATTATTTAACCTTCATCGCCTTAAAGAAGGGTGCCGGTTCTGAAAAAGCGAAAGATGGCATCAATGATCTCTTTCTCTATGTTTATGAAAACCGGACGAAATTGGGGCACATTCAAAATCACCACAACTACCTGATCACCTCCTTTCTTCGCAAGCTTTTTCGCAAGGAACATTTTAGTGCCGAAGAAAGCCTGGATTTGTTCAATTTACAGCAAGCACCTACTTATCCGTCTGTTGAGGCGCAATACATCAGACAGCACACCACTGAACATGTTGCTTCCGTTTTAAAGACTTATATCAATAAGCTTAGTGAAAGTCAGTCCAAAATGATTTATCAGAAGTTTTATCTGGGTCTTTCCTATGAGGAAATCTCTGAAATCAACCAGATCACCGTAAAAACGGCTTACAATACCATTTATAATGCGGTCGAAAAGCTAAAACAGCTCATTGGGAAAGAGAATATGGGTACTTTGGCTATTGCCATTTCATTACTTTCCCTTTTTCTTTTATTTTTTTTAAAAAATGCATAGGTAATATTTAAGTTTTCTGCTCTATTGTCTAAAGCGTATTTAAATAATGCAAAACAAAGACATAAGTGCACTGGTCAATCAGGAAAGTTTTCTGAATTATTGTTTCAAAAGAAACGATAAGGACATCAGGCACTGGGAAAAATGGCTGATGGAAAATCCGGAACAGCAAAAGCAGGTCGAAGACCTTTGCCAAGTGCTGATCCTGATGGCAGACGAATCCCAAAAGAGAACAACCCACACCAACTTTGCTGAATTACAACACCGGATCAGGCGATCTGCCCTCAGAGAAAATAGGACATACCAGCCCCTGTGGAAAAAATGGAGTATTGCTGCTGCCGCTGTGCTGGTGATCACTTGTGCAGGAGCGCTCTTCTACCGCAATGCGGACAAAACCACTCAGATGGCTGAAACACATGATATTGCTCCTGGTGGACACAAGGCTACGCTTATCCTGGCGAATGGAAACCGGGTAAACCTGACAGACGCGGTTAACGGCGCGATTGCCAGTCAGCATGGCGTACAGATCAGGAAAACGGCGAATGGGCAGATTGTCTACGACGTTTCAGGGATGGACGTAAATACTGCGGGATACAATGTGATCGAGACACCGCTTGGCGGCGAATACCAGGTCAACCTGCCGGATGGGACGCATGTCTGGCTTAACTCCGGATCCTCTTTGCGCTATCCGTTGAGGTTTGCAGGAAAGGAGCGCAGGGTGGAGCTTAGCGGGGAAGGGTATTTTGAAGTGGTACACAATAGCGCCATGCCTTTTAAAGTCGTAAGTGCAGGGCAAACAGTAGAAGTGCTTGGGACGCATTTTAATGTGAGTGCTTATGCGGATGAAAAGATGATAAAGACCAGTTTACTACAGGGCGCTGTGAAAGTAAGCGAGCAAAATGAGAGCCGTGTGCTTGTGCCGGGGCAACAGGCGCAGCTTAGCGGGGACAAACTCACGGTGGTAAATGATGTTGACCTGGAGGATGTGACTTCCTGGAAAAACGGCTACTTTAAATTTAATGAGAACCTGGAAAGCATCATGAATAAAATATCACGTTGGTACGGCATAGAGGTGGTTTATCAAATGAAACCGGATCCGCAACTGAGTTATTCTGGTAAGATATCCAGGACAAGAAATATTTCTGCTGTGTTGAAAATCATAGCGTTCAATGACGATGTACACTTTAAAATCGTCGGAAAAAAGGTGTACGTGAGCAGGTAAAAATAATCAACTAATCAACAGAATTTTAACCTAAACCCAAAAAAATGGAAAGACATTTACGACAGGGAAATTAAGGCCGGTATAAAAAACCAGATCCCGACGGGAATCGGGACCTGGTGAAGTCTGGCAGTCATTAATGAAAAATTATAAACCTTTAAACTGCAGTTGCCCAAAGATTCGAAGCCAAAGGCATCCTGCAAAAAGACCAAACCAAACAAATGTATAGAATTTATACCAGGAAAATGGGTATACCTCAGGGGTATCTCCGTAAAATATTGCTTGTTATGCGATTAACCACCGTTATATTAGTAGCATCGCTTATGCAGGTCTCTGCAGCAGGGTTCGCACAGAAAATAACCCTTAGCAAAGTGAACGCCCCGCTGAACCAGATCATCAATGAGATCAGGAACCAGAGCGGTTACGATTTCTTTTATAGCAATGAGCTCCTTAAAAAGGCCAGTCTGGTCACCATCAATGTGAAGGAAGCTTCACTGGAAGAAGTGCTGTCCATCTGTTTCAGTAATCAACCCCTTACCTATAAAGTGGATGACAAGGCCGTGATGCTCAAGGAAAAGGAGTCGAGTTTTTTGGACCGGATCATCCAGGCCTTCAACAACATCGATGTCCGCGTTGTGGTGAGTGGTGAGGACGGCGTACCATTGGTGGGTGCAAACATCACCGTGAAGGGCAGCAACCGGAGGGTAGCAACAGGAACCGGAGGGGCGATATTGCTGACTAAAGTTGATGAGAAAGCAACCCTGGTCATCAGTTACCTCGGCTATACCACACAGGAAATTAAGGTAAAAGGTCAGACCACCATTACTGTACAGCTGGAAATGGCGGAAAACAACATGGAAGATGTGGTCGTGACCGGTATTTTTAACAAGCCTAAGGAAAGCTATACCGGGGCTGTGCGTACCATTACCGCCAAAGAACTGAAGCAATTTCAGGGACGTAATGTATTTACCACACTCGGAAACATCGATCCTTCTTTTTATGTAGTGCCCAACAATACTTCAGGTGCGGATCCAAACAAGATCCCCGACATCCAGATCAGGGGCGCAAGGAGTTTGCCGAATATCGACCAGTTGCAGGACCAAACTTCTGCTACTTTGAATACGCCACTCATTATCCTGGATGGATTTGAAACCACCCTGCAACGGATGCTGGATCTGGACAACAACGAGATTTTGTCCATCACCTTGCTGAAGGATGGTTCTGCCACAGCGCTTTACGGATCGCGTGGTGCAAACGGCGTGGTCGTGATCAAGACGAAAGAGCCTGAAGCCGGGGCATTGCGACTGAGCTACAGGGCTGGTCTGAACCTGAGCGTTCCGGACCTGAGTAGTTACGATTTGCTCAACTCGGCAGATAAACTGGAACTGGAGCGCTTATCTGGTTATTACCAGAGTTCAACCAAGAATGCAGCGCAGAACATCTTGTTGCAGCAGTATTATAACAAGGTATTGGGACAAGTGGCCAAGGGTGTAAATACCGACTGGCTTTCTATACCGCTGCGCACGGAGGTAGACCAGATTCACAACCTGAAGATAGAAGGTGGCGATCAGGCTTTCCGGTACGACCTGGCGCTTCAATACAATGGCATCAATGGTGCGATGAAGGAATCGGGAAGGAAAACATTTAATGGTACGATCAACTTGTCCTACAGATACAACAACCTGACTTTTAGAAATAACCTGGTGGTGGGGCAGACCAAAGCAACCGAGTCGCCCTATGGATCTTTTGCTGATTATGCAAAACTGAACCCTTATTGGGAACCATACGATGCTTCAGGAAAACCGGTTCGGACTTTTAGTCCGTACAGCTGGGATTACTGGACCATCACTGGCAAATACGGAGGTAATCCTTATCCAAACCCGCTGTATGATGCAACACTAAACACGTATGACAAAAAGGATTATACTTCCATAACAGACAACTTCTTGTTGGAATGGACGCCTATGCAAGGCTTGTTTTTGCGGGGTGGTGTGGGTGTAACCGGTAACCTGAATTCTCAGGATATTTTTAAACCTGCCAGTCATTCTGCCTTCGCAGGCTACAGTGAAGCAGATATCTTCAGAAAAGGAAGTTATGCCTATGCAAGCGGCAAGGATTTTAGTTATACAGGAAACTTTTCTGCCAGTTACTCCAAACTTTTCGGGAAAAGTCACCGCATTTATGCAGGACTAAACCTGGATGCAACGGAGCAGAACAGCAAATTATATACCTTCAATGTAGAAGGTTTTCCGGATGAGTCCATTGACTTCCTGGCTATGGCGCTGCAATATCAGCAAAATGGCACACCAGGCGGAAATGAATCGACCAGGCGCAGGGTAGGCGCAGTGGCCAACGTGAACTATGCGCTGAAAGACCGCTATCTGGCCGACCTGGCCTACCGTGTGGACGGTGCCTCACAATTTGGGGTGAACCGCCGTTTTGCACCGTTCTGGTCAGCAGGACTGGGCTGGAACATGCATTATGAAAGTTTGATTAAAGACAACCTGCCCTTCATCAGCCGTATGAAATTGCGGGGATCGTATGGCTCAACAGGTTCGACACAGTTTGACGCTTACCAGGCTCTGGGTACCTACAGTTATATTGTGGGCGACAGGTACAAAACCTGGTTGGGTGCCAGGCAAAATGAGCTGGGCAATCCGGATCTGGAATGGCAACAGACCAATAAAGTCAACATGGGACTGGAACTCGACTTGTTCAAAAGCCGCGTGATGATCGAGGGTAACATCTTTTCAGAACGAACTTCCAACCTGCTTTCCTCGTTAGAACTTCCCTTCTCTAATGGTTTTACCAGTTACAATGAAAACATCGGTAAACTGCAGAGCAAAGGTTTCGAGTTGATGGCGAGTGTATGGGTGATCAAAAGCAACAACCAGAGGTTATCCTGGTCGTTGACCGGAAACTTGATCCATGTGAGCGATAAAATCACGAAGTTGTCTGAAGCCATGAAGGCCGCAAACGAGAAACTGGCCCTGCAAGCAGGCACCAATCCGGGCAGGATCATTAGAGTAGGTGCTTCGCAAAACACCATTTATGTGGTGCGATCACTGGGTATTGACCCAAGTACCGGAAAAGAGGTGTTTTTGAACAATGCCGGACAAGTAACCTATAGCTGGAATGCAAATGACCGTGTGGCTGCAGGACTGAGCGAGCCTAAATACAGGGGTAACTTCAGTACTTTGGTACGCTACAGCAACCTGACGATGAATGCATCCTTTGGGTTTAGGTTTGGCGGTCAGCTGTACAACCAAACCCTGATCGACAAAGTGGAAAATGCGGATAAGCTGATGAATGTGGATTCAAGGGTGTTTTACGACAGATGGAAACAACCGGGCGACCAGACTTTTTTCAGGGGTATCAATGAGATTCTGCCGATCTACGCATCCTCCCGTTTCGTACAGGATGAAAATACCTTCACCTGTCAGAACGTAAACTTATCGTACGATGTGAGCAATCCGAAAATATTGAAACGCCTGGGCATGCAGTCGCTCAGCATTTCAGGCAATACCGGAGAGCTGTTTTACATCTCCTCTGTGCGGCAGGAACGCGGTGTCGGCTATCCCTTTACCCGCCAATTCTCCTTGTCTTTATTTGCATCATTTTAATCAATGGAAATCATGAAAAAATTAATAACAACGATCATCATACTGGGGAGTTTACTGGGTGCGGGTTGTAAAAAATTTCTGGACGTGAAACCACAGGGACAAACGACCCAGGATGAGCTCTTTAAATCTCAAAAAGGATTTAGGGATGTGCTAACTGGTGCCTACATCAGGATGAAAGGCGGCAATGTGTATGGCGGTGCGATGATGTGGGGCAATATTGAATATATGGCCAACAACTGGGACAACGTTTCCAGTGCAAATACTGCACTAAATAGTTTGGTGTCCGGAAATTATACAGATGCAACCGTTCGTGGCTGGTTGGACAATACCTATCAGGACTTGTTTAAAGTCATCGCTGATGTGAATGGCCTGTTGGACAATATCGATCAGAAAGAAGCTGTCTTTACAGATGGCAACTATGCGATGATCAAAGGTGAGGCAATCGCGTTGCGTGCATTTTGCCATTTCGATGCCTTGCGGATGTTCGGGCCAATCCCTTCAAACCCGGGAACAAACAGAATCCTGCCGTATGTGAAGACGGTTACCAAAAATATCCAGGAGCCGTTGCCTTATGCAGAATTTGCGCAGGCGGTGCTGGCCGACCTGGATCAGGCGGAGGCTTTGCTCAAAGCGGCTGACCCGATTTTAAAATACAGCATCGCACAGTTGAATCCCGGTGCCAATGATCCGATCCTTGTGCAGGACGATTACCTGCGGTATCGTCAGGTGCGCATGAACTATTATGCTGTGCTGGCATTAAAAGCCAGGGTATACCTGTGGCTGGTTCCATTGAATCCTGCGAACACCACAAATGCAGCAAAATATGCGCAAATGGTCATTGATGCGGTAGATCCCACCGGCGCACCAATGTTCAGACTTGGGGAAGAGCGCGACCGTGCGGCTCAGGATTATACGATGTCCTGCGAGCATATTTCTGCACTGAGCGTCTACAACCTGGAGGCTACCGCCAACGGCACTTTTGGGGAAGATGGCAATCTGCAACGTTATGATTTCAACATTAGCGATGGCTATTATTACCTGAACAACTTGTTTCCCGTAACAGAAAGAACTTCAGACATCCGCTGGAAACAGATGTGGAGCTACAAAACCGGTTCGGGTAAGACCAGCTATGTGATGTACAAAAAATACATCCAAAAGCCAGGACTTCCGCAAACCCAAGTGCTGCAGATACCATTGCTGCGTTTGAGTGAGCTCTACCTGATCCTTACCGAGTGTGCTGCCTCCAAAGCAGAAGCTGAAGTCCCGTACACCCGTTTCTGCGAGAAAAAAGGAATTCCGTTTACCGGGTTTAACAATGCTGACTGGGTGGGCGACCGTAAGAATAAGCTGATCCGCGAATATGTACGTGAGTTTTATGCAGAAGGGCAGAGCTTTTTTACTTACAAACGGTTCAACTTAACTACGCTTCCAACCGGCTGGACATATACCTATTACAACGCAAAGCCTGAGAAATACCTGGTGCCTAAGCCAGACCGGGAAATCAATTACAACAATAACTAATGAGACAGATGAACAGATTGATATATTTTGCGCTTTTTCTGGCTGCGGTGGCCACTGGCTGTTCCAAAGCAGACGAATTGTTATACACGGACATCGCCAGGGTGCAACTGGCAGATACATCAGCGATGAGCAGCACTTTCGTATATGAGCCGGGCAGCGTGACCCGCGATACGGTCTACATACAGGTCAACACGATCGGCAACATCGTAAACGCCGACCGCCCGGTTAAACTGGTGCAGGTGACTGAAACGGGAGTGGCCAATCCGGCTGTAGCAGGCGTACATTTTGTACCCTTTGACGATCCATCGCTAAAAGAGCTGATGGTGGTAAAAGCAAATGCCGTGACCGCCATGTTGCCCGTTGTGTTGCTCAGAGACGTGAGTCTAAAAGAAAATACCTACCGTTTGCGGTTGGAACTGGCTGGCAACGATGCTTTCGGCCTTGGAGAGACCAAGAGCAGGAGCAAGGCAATTATTTTTTCAGATCGACTGGAACGCTTTTACTCCTGGAGGGTAGATGGCACACAGGCCTCTGCCTTCATTACTTTTGGCAAATACAGCACACGCAAGCACCAGTTTATGATTGATTACCTTGGCGAAAGGGTAGATGAGGTTTGGTATCAGGCGGTGCTGCTTGCCGGGGCTACCCAGCATTACAAGAATTTACTAAAGCAGGCTTTGGCAAATTTCAATGCCAACCCTGCCAATGTCGCCAACGGCACTTCGCCTATGCGTGAAACAACTAGTCCGGGCAGTCCATTGGTTGTTTTCCCTTAATCCTAATTCACTCAAAAAAATTGGTAATGAAAAAACTACATATCTTAATACTTGGGTTGTTCTGCATGCTCAGTTATTCCTGCATTAAAGAAGGAGGAAATCAATTCAAGCCGGAATTGCCCGCTGCGGCGGTAGATGGTTATCAGAAGACTTATACCGTGTTTACACACCGGGATACACTGAAGATCAATCCTGCTGTAGCTGATGAGGCGCAATATGATTTCCTTTGGACGGTTTACTCGACCAACTTCAACGTAAATGCAGGAGTAGTACCCAAACCAGATACACTGGCGACAACCAAAAACCTGCAATATGAGGTGCTGCTAAATCCTGGACAGTATATCCTGATTCTGAATGTAAAAAACAAAAAAACTGCGGTGACACAAATGATCACCAGCACACTCTCGGTATCTACGCTGACCATGAGCGGATGGTATATGCTGAAAGACAACGGCACAAAAACGGATTTCGATTTTGTGTATAACGGTGGCAGGATCGACAACTGGATGGCAAACTTCAATGAGGGCAAAAGCCTGAAAGGAAAGGCCATCAAATCCATCTACGCTGGTTCTTTTAAAGCCAGCCTCACTTCGACCGACCAGTTTGGTGTGCTGGTAGCCATCACCGATGAGGACGCCGCAATCTACAGACTGGACAACGGAAAAATGGTCATGAATTTTGACCAGATGTTTTTTACGAAACCTGAAGTCAGAAAACCGCAGAACATACTCCAGCCGCAGGCCGACAACACGCTCAACCTGATCAACGATGGGAAGGTCTACAATATGACTAAAGGTGCTTTGTTTGCCGATTCGCCACCTTCCACTTATAAAATCTCGCCTGTGTCGGCCCTGGCTGCACTGGTTGTGGTATTTGATCAGAATTCAAGGTCGCTGCTTTGCTTGAACAGCGGGGTGTTTTCCCCTTTCGGTACTGCAGGTGCGTCATTGAAGAATATGACGGCAGACCTGGTATGGATCGGCGGATACGCAGGTATGCGGGGAGTGGTCATGACCTTGTTCAGACAGGACAGCGGCGACGGACTGCTGGTAAAATTGGACGGTACGTATGGTCCGCTGGCAGGGTTGACCTCGACACTGATCCAGGGCACGCGAACTGTACCAAAGGCCCATGGACTGATGTCTGCCGATGTAATCGGTGGCAACTACGATTCGGATTACATCTACTATGCCAAAGGCAATAAGATCTACATGACAGATTTTGCGTCTACGCCTGAAAACCTGCAGATTACCCTGTCGGAAGGAGAGGTGGTAACCTCGATTCAGCACATCAAGTATCCGGTGCCGAGTGCTGCAACTGTCGTTTCCACCACCGATTACCTGGCAATCGCTTCATATCTCAACGGCAGGTATAAGGTATGGCTGCACAAGATCAGTTCGACAGGAACAATCCAGGCATTGCCAAAGCCAAATTTTGAAGGCGAAGGCCGTGTGAGTTCTGTGAATTACCTGGAACAGGGCATCGGAAATAAAACTTATTAATACCATCCCACCTATTGATAGCAAATGAAATTAAAAATGAACATTACCCTGTTGGCATGTATGCTGACAGGGGCTGTTTTCGCACAGCAGGATCCTGATCTGGAATCTCCTGCGTTGCTAAAACAAAAGAAAGAACTCGATGCGGCACTGGCCGTGGTACAGCAGAAACTGGCGCTGAGCGAGAAAATCTACCGGGATGCGCAGACCAAAAAACTGAAGTACGACACCATTGGCCTGGGTGCCTGGCGCGCTGAAATGGCGATGCTGAAAACCGAAAAGAAAAAAGAACAGGCTGTTTTTATTAAAAAACATCCGGATTATTTCATGAGCCTGGTGGCACTGAACGAAGTAATAGGTCCGCTGCCAACGGATGTTCCTTCGTTGCAAAAGTTATTTAAACAGTTGGACAAAAGTTTGCAGCAAACTGCAACAGGCATAAAAACCAAGGCAAATCTGGATAAGTTTGATGCGGTGAGTATTGGCAGGATCGCGCCATTATTCAGTTCTACCGATACCGCTGGTCTGACCGTTAACCTGGCTGACTACCGCGGTAAGTATGTACTGATCGATTTCTGGGCCAGTTGGTGCGGACCTTGCAGGGAAGAGAATCCGATTGTTGTCAAAGCCTACCAAAAATACAAGGATAAGAAATTTGAGATTTTGTCGGTGTCCCTCGATCAGGCCGGTAAACATGATGCCTGGTTAAAAGCAATTCATGATGACCAGTTGACCTGGCAGCATGTTTCAGACTTGAAATACTGGGATAATGCGGTGGCCAAGTTGTATATGGTGCGTTCCATTCCTCAAAATTTTCTCCTTGATCCCAAAGGAAGGGTCATTGCGGCAAACCTGAGGGGGCATGAACTCGATAAAAAATTAGCTGAATTCATTCATTAACAATTCCGGTTTAGGCCGGTTTTCCTAACACACAAAAAAATGTTGAAACCTATATTAACTACATTGGTTGTGACTGCATGTGCCCTAACGGCAAGCGCGCAGAAAAAGCCAGTAAAATCTGCACCTGTTGTGGCTGCCCCGGTAAAAAAGACCGACAGCATTCCCGGCGCGCCAAAGGCCTACAAAGAAGTGATCACTGCCAAGGCTAAAACTTCCATGGGCATGATCAATGTGCACCAGATCGGATTGAAATACTACTTTGAAATACCGGATACTTTGCTGGGCAGGGAAATGCTGGTGGTCAACCGCATCTCTAAAGCAGCATTTAGCACGCGTCCGCAGATGCTGGGCTATGCAGGTGATGAAATTGCAGAAAACGTGGTCAGCTTTGAGAAGGGACCTAACGACCGCATCCTCTTGCGCCAGAATTCCTACAATGAACGTTCAGCAGATTCTACAGCCAATGGGCTGTACAAATCAGTGCGTAATTCGAATATACAGCCAATTGTGGCCTCCTTTCCCGTCAAAGCTTATGGAGGCGATTCCAGTCGGGTGAAAAGCTCGGTCATCGATGTGACGGACTACCTGAATACAGAAAATGAGATTTTCTTTTTTAATGCCGGTGTAAAAACCGCACTCGGTATCGGTGCCATACAGAATGATAAATCGTATATCAACTCGATGAGCGCCTATCCAAAAAATGTAGAAATCAGGACTGTCCGGACGTACAGCAAAGGCCCTGTTGGCGGGCAGCCCAGCACGTCGACACTTCCGGTGACTTACGAACTGAACAGTTCGATGGTCTTATTGCCAAAAATTCCTATGAAAGCCCGCTATGCAGATGCCAGGGTGGGATTTTTTGCGCAGGGATATATTGATTTTGACGGCAACCCGCAAGGAGTGAAGCAACAGGCCATGATTGTGCGCTGGCGGCTGGAACCCAAAGATGCGGACGTTGAAAAATACAAGCGTGGGGAACTGGTTGAACCGAAAAAGCCGATCATTTATTACATCGACCCGGCCACGCCAAAGAAGTGGGTGCCTTACCTGATTGCCGGTGTGAATGACTGGGCAAAAGCTTTTGAGCAGGCCGGGTTTAAGAATGCGATCATGGCATTGCCGGCGCCGGAAAATGATCCAAGCTGGAGCATTGACGATGCGACCCACAATGTGATTGTGTATAAGCCTTCGGCAGTGGCCAATGCGAGCGGCCCCAATGTACATGATCCGCGCAGTGGAGAGATCATCGAGAGCCACATCAACTGGTACCACAACATTATGCAGCTGGTAAGGACCTGGTACATGATCCAGGCTGGTGCGATAGATCCGGAGGCGAGAAAAATGAATTTTGACGACAAGTTGATGGGCGAGCTGATCCGTTTTGTCTCTTCTCATGAGGTAGGGCATACATTGGGACTGCTGCATAATTTTGGATCAAGTTCTACTGTGCCAGTAGCAAAATTGAGGGATAAGGCGTTTGTGGAAAAATATGGACATACGCCTTCCATTATGGATTACGCGCGTTTCAATTATGTGGCACAGCCGCAAGACCACATCTCGCAAAAAGGAATCTTCCCAAGAATTGGGGAATATGACAAATGGGCGATTGAATGGGGCTATAAATGGTTGCCGGAGTTTAGTTCGCCAGATGCCGAGATTCCCTATATGAACAAGCTGATCATAGACAGTTTGAGTAAAAACAAACGCCTGTTTTTTGGTTCAGAGTTTGAATCGCTTGATCCGCGGTCGCAGAGTGAGGACCTGGGTGATGATGCGGTATTGGCCAGTACCTACGGGATCAAGAACTTGTTGCGCATTATCCCGCAGTTGAAAACCTGGACAAAAGAACCGAACGAGGGTTATGAGAACCTGAAATTTATGTACGATCAGGTATACAGGCAATACAATTTGTATGTGGCTCATGTGCTCAAAACGGTTGGAGGAGAGTATCATCACGCCAAAAGTGTAGAACAACCTGGCGGAGTTTACGAGCCGGTTTCCTATAAAAAACAGAAAGCAGCCATGCAGTTTTTTAACGATTATGTATTTAACCTCCCAGCTTCCATACTGGCTGGACGGGATCAGGAACTGACTAAGTTTAACCCTTCTATATACCTGGAGGTGGCACAATCCAATGTTTTGTCGAGACTGCAGGGCTCAGGGATATTGACAGAGCTGATCAAAAACGAAGCATCGCAGAAAAAAGATGCTTATACCTGTACGGAGTTTCTGAACGACCTGAAGAAAAACATCTGGACCGAACTGTACACCAATAAGCCGATCAGCTTCAACCGGAGGAGTCTGCAAAGGACGTACATCGCCAATACGACCAGTTCCTTTAAAGCAATTGGAGAAATCGTGGGCAAGAACCTTGGAAACGGAACCATGTATTACATTAATCCTGACCCTACACGTACCGATGTGACCAGCCTGATCCGCGCGCAGCTGGTTGTCCTAAAGGCAGATATCCGTAAGGCCATCCCTTTACAGACGGGAATGTCTAAGTCGCACCTGCAGGATATGGTATTGAGAATAAACGAGGTATTGGAACCAAAAAAAGATGCAAAGTAACACTTAGTAAATTTTCATTTGGAGGAGCGGGTTCTTGTGCAAAACAAGAGCCCGCTTTTTTGTATGTATCAGTTGTGTAACAAATCTGATTTTCAGCGTGGCAATGCTTATATTGAATTCAAATTGCTAATTGATTGACGATGACAAAATTTAAGCTTTCTGTAAATAATAAGGTGTTGCAGGCTGAAGCGGATGGGGATACGCCACTTTTGTGGGTGCTCAGAGACCATCTAAACTTGGTGGGTACTAAATATGGATGTGGAGCAGCACAATGTGGCGCTTGCACGGTCCACATCAATGGTAACCCTGTGCGTTCCTGTCTTTATCCGGTTTCTGCGGTGGGCAGCAGTAAGGTGGTGACCATCGAAGGGCTGAGTGCCAATGGCGATCACCCGGTGCAGGAGGCCTGGGAGGAATTCGATGTGGCACAATGCGGGTATTGCCAGTCGGGACAGATTATGGCTGCGGCGGCTTTGCTGAAGCGTAATCCCAAACCTACTGACGATGACATTGATGCAGCGATGACCAATATTTGCCGTTGCGGTACACATGTACGGATCCGCGCCGCGATCCATTCTGCGGCCAGGAAAGGAGGGCTTAAGAAATGAGCAATACTACACTATCAAGACGTAATTTTCTTCGGGTAACGGCGATTGCCGGTGGTGGCATGATGGTCGGCTTTTCTGTACTTGCCAATGCTGCCGGCTTTCCTGAGGAAGACGGGGTTTTTAGTCCAAATGCTTTTATCCGGATCACACCTGATGGAAAGATCACCTTGCTGGCACCAAACCCGGAGATCGGTCAGGGGGTGAAAACCTCGCTGCCTATGATCATTGCTGAAGAGCTTGGTGTGGACTGGCAAAAGATAAATGTGGAGTTTGCACCATTTGATGCCAAGTTTGGCAACCAGGTGGCCGGAGGCAGCGGATCCGTCCGCGGACGCTTTGAGCCACTCCGGAAAGCAGGTGCGACAGCGAAAATGATGCTGGTCGAGGCTGCTGCCCAAACCTGGAATGTTCCGGTGGGGGAATGTGAGGCAGAAAACGGCTCAGTTACCCATAAATCCAGCGGTAAAAAATTGTCTTATGGCGCACTTGCGTCAAAGGCCGCTACACTATCAGTGCCTTCAGAAGTTAAACTGAAAGATACCAAAGATTTTAAGATCATCGGCACCCGGGTAAAGGATCTGGATGTCAAAAAGATTGTTACCGGCAAACCACTGTTCGGAATTGATACCCGGCGTGAGGGTATGCTTTTTGCTGTAGTGGCCCGTTCTCCTGCTTATGGTAAAAAATTGAAGTCTTTTGATGATTCTGAAACGAAGAAAATGGCAGGCATCAAACAGGTGATTCAAATAAAAAACTCCGTTGCCGTGCTTGCCACCTCGACCTGGGCAGCACGAAAAGGCCGTGATGCGCTGAAAATGGTATGGGAAGATGCCGGGAAACTCGAAAGCACCACTGAACACGATGCTGCATTCCTGGATATGTTGTCGCGCAAAGCACCAAATACATCCAGAAACGACGGAGATGTAGCCGCCAATATGACAGCCAGTCATAAAATTCTGGACGTTACTTACCATACGCCTGTTGTATCGCATGCACAAATGGAACCCTTAAATTACTTTGCCGATGTCCGCGATGGAAAAGCGGAGCTGTTCGGTCCTACCCAGGTTCCAGGATCGTTGCGCGGACAAGTGGCGCGTGAACTGAATATCCCGCCTGAAAATGTATCGATTGGTTTGCCGAGGCAGGGCGGGGGATTTGGCAGAAAGCTGATGCCGGATAACGGTGTGGAAGCTGCGCTGATCTCTGCTGCCGCAAAATGCCCGGTGCAGGTGCAGTGGACAAGAGAGGACGACATGCAGAATGACTTCTACCGGCCGAGTGCCGCTTTTCGGTACCGAGCCAGTTTTGAGAACAATAAGCTACTGGCCTGGCACCAGGCCTCAGTCTGGCTAAACCGGGGCAACAATGACGATACCTATCCAGCCGGGGCCCTGCAAAACTTTCGTGCTGAAAGTCAAGGTTTACCCACAAATATACCCATGGGTTACTGGCGTGCCCCAGGGCATAACGTATTGGGTTTTGCTGCCGAAAGTTTCATGGACGAAGTATGTCATGAACTTAAAAGAGATCCGGTCGCATTCCGTCTGGAGTTGCTGGAGCAAGCGAAACAGCAGCCAGTCGGCAAGGTGAATTATAATCCTGATAAATTTAAAAGCGTTATTGAACTGGTTGCAAAGATGAGCAGCTGGGGTAAGGAGCAGGCTACAGGTACCTTTTTGGGCTTTTCTGCCTGGTTCTCATTTAGTACTTATGTTGCAGAAGTGGTCGAACTGAAAATGGTCGAAGGCAAACCCAGGGTGCAAAAAGTGTATTGCGCGGTCAACTGCGGAAGGGTGGTTAACCTGAGCGGGGCAGAGAACCAGGTGCAGGGTGCGATAGTAGATGGCATCGGACATGCCTTGCTGACCAAACTCAACTTTGAAAAAGGTGCTGCAGTCGAAACAAATTTTGATAAATACCGTTTTCTGAGAATGAAAAATGCGCCTTTAGATGTTGTCGTTGAATTTGTGCCTTCAGAGGATCCGCCAACCGGTCTTGGAGAACCTGCTTTACCACCTGTTGCTGCAGCACTGGCCAATGCGCTGTTTGCCGCCACAGGTAAACGATATAGAAAGATGCCATTCGAAGATTAGTCCCGCTAGCATATGAAAGAAATCAGCGACATACTCCATGCCTACGCCCAGGCTGTAAAAGCAAAGAAGAAAACAGCACTGGCCACTGTAGTGAAAGTGGAAGGATCTTCTTATCGCAGGCCGGGTGCCAGGATGCTCATCACTGAAGATGGAGAATTAACTGGTGCAATAAGCGGAGGTTGCCTGGAAGGGGATGCGCTAAGAAAAGCACTTTCGGCTATTGTACAGGCAGAAACCAAACTGATCACCTATGATACCACAGATGAAGATGACGCTAAATTAGGCGTTCAACTGGGTTGCAATGGAATTGTCCACATTCTTTTTGAACCGATCCACGCGGATGAGCCTTTGAACCCAATGGCGATCTTAACTGCGCTGCAGGAAAGGCGGGAGGAGGCTGTGCTGGTTGTTTTATTTTCGCTGACCGGACAGAAACAGTTGGGTACGACTTTGCTGTACCGGGAAGGAGAACATTTTTCGAAAATGGATGACCTGTTCAATGCGGTTATGCTCAAAGCGGCTGCACAGGTAATGAAGAACAATAGTTCTGCATTTGAGCAATATGAACTGGATGGACAATTCGTAGAAGGGTTTTTGGAACTGGTGCATCCTCCGGTTTCCCTGGTCATTGCAGGGGCGGGCAATGACGCGAGGCCTTTGGCAGAGGTAGCCTATTTGCTGGGCTGGGAGGTTACGGTGGTTGACGGCAGGCCCAGCCATGCTTCGAAACAGCGCTTTCCCAATGCCAGCCGAATATTGGTTGCAAAGCCTGATCAGATCCTAAGTCAAACGTCGATAGACAGGCACACTGCATTTGTGCTGATGACACACAACTACAATTACGATCTTGAATTGTTGAGTTGTCTGTTAAAAACCAATGCACCTTATATCGGCACACTTGGCCCAAAGAAAAAGCTGGTCCGCATGCTGGATGAACTTGGTTTGGCAACTGTAGAAAATGAAGCGAGGGTACATGGACCGATAGGCCTCGATATTGGAGCGGAAACGGCAGAGGAGATCGCCATCGCCATCGTTGCTGAGATCAAATCAACTTTTTCCGGTTCATCAGCCAGGTCACTCAAAGACAAAAAGAAGCCAATACATGTTTACGACTGATAAAGCATTGACGGCTACTGGTATCGTTATACTCGCAGCAGGCAGTTCCAGTCGACTGGGGAAGCCCAAACAATTGCTAACCTACCAGGGAAAGACCCTGCTGGAGCGTGTGCTGGACTGTGCCATACAGACTCCATTCAGACCTATTGTCGTGGTACTTGGCGCCTATGCGGAAGAGATTTCAGCACTTCGCCTGCCTGAGGGTATTTCTATTGTTGTCAATGACCAATGGCAGCATGGCATGGGTACCAGTATTTCTGTTGGATTGTCGGCTGTTCTTAATCAGCAACCTGATATGGCGCAAGTGATTTTCAGTGTTGCAGACCAGGTTTTTATTACTGCGGAAGTGTTTATGGCGCTTTTCGACAGAAAGCAGCAGACCGGAAAAAACATCATTGCAAGTACCTATGCGCAGGCGAAGGGCGTGCCTGTATTGTTCGACAAAAAGTATTTTGGCGAATTATTGCTGTTGGCGGGGGAGCAGGGCGCAAAGACCGTCCTGAAACAGCATGCCGATGACACAGACACCATCTTGTTTGAATCCGGGCATGTGGATGTGGATACGGAGCAGGATTATTTAAAACTGATCAGCTCTGGCAAAAGCTCCTAAAACACAAAATCCCGAAGTTTGTTTCGCCTTCGGAATTTTGTGTGAAATGTATTTTGATCCTACCAGTAAATGGTGTAGAGTGCAGTGATTAATCCGCAGATGATCAATGCGCCGATAGCAAATCCTTTGGTTGTTTTAAACATAGAACTGTCTATCTCCAGACCATTGGTGACCACGCCACGTTTATTTTCAATCATGCTGATGATGTACATTATCACAACTGATATTAGAAATACAAAGCCCATGCGGTCAATAAAAGGAATCTCATAAAGCGCAGTGCCGTCTTTCTGGGTAACGAGTTTGGAGAATCCTGAAGCACTCAGGAATTCCAGGTTCATAACAAGCGGAAGGAACTTGAACCCAACTGACAATAGAAATCCTCCGACAGTCGCAAACAGCGCTGCATTTGAAGTTGTTTTTTTCCAGAAGAAGCCCAGAATGAACATTGCAAAAATACCAGGTGAGAAGAAGCCGGTATATTCCTGTATGAACTGGAAGCCTCCTTTTTTATCAATACCCAATAAGGGGGCAATAACAATGGCAATCACCATGGCCAGTACTACGGTGATCCGACCAACGATGACCTGTTTATCTTCATGAGCATCCTTATCAATTACTTTCTTATAGATGTCCAGTGTGAAAATAGTCGCGATGCTATTGGCTTTGCCAGCTAGGGAAGCCACTACGGCGGCAGTCAGTGCGGCAAAAGACAAACCTTTCAGTCCAGTAGGTAATAAGTTCAGCAATACTGGGTAAGCGGTGTCTGGAGCAACTTCACCGCCCTGGGTCATGGAGGTATGGAAATCACCGTAACCTTCTTTATATAAAACAAACGCTGCAATACCCGGTAATACGACGATCACAGGCATTAGTAATTTCAGGAATGAAGCAAAAAGAATTCCGCCTCGTGCAGTTTTAATGTCTGCACCCAAAGCGCGTTGCGTAATGTATTGATTACAGCCCCAGTAGTTTAGGTTCACAATCCACATCCCACCAATCAGGACACTAAGTCCGGGAAGATCAAGGTAGTTTTCATTGTCTTTTTTGAAGATCATATGGAAATGGTCTTCTGCTTTTTCAGTAAGCAGGTTAAATCCTTTGAGTACGCCACTGGACCCAAAATGAGTAGCTACCAAATCTAAAGCCAAATAAGTGGTTGCCAAGCCGCCAAGGATCAGGAAAAACACTTGTATCACGTCAGTGTAACCTATTACTTTCATACCACCCAGCGTGATAATGATGGCAAAAAATGCCAAAAGATACATGCATGCTGTAATGTTGATACCAGAAATGCTATGGATGGCCAATGCGCCGAGGTACAAAATAGAGGTCAGGTTGACCACCACGTACAACAGCAACCAGAAAACTGCCATGATCATCGCAACTGTACCATTGTATCGCTGGTGCAGGAACTGTGGCATGGTATAGATCTTATTTTTGAGGTATACGGGAATGAAAAAGACAGCTACGATCAGTAAGGTAGCTGCAGCCATCCACTCATATGTGGCAATGGCCAGTCCCATTTTAAAGCCAGAGCCGCTCATTCCGATAAATTGCTCAGCAGAGATATTTGAAGCAATGAGGGATGCGCCAATGGCCCACCAGGTCAGGGAATCTTTGGCCAGAAAGAAATCTTTTGAGTTCTCATCTTTGGCTTTTTTCTGGCGGTACACCCACCAGCCATAAAAGGCGACAATAAAAAAGTATACCAAAAATACGGCATAATCGAGCATTCCGAGTGTCTTCATTGGTTTGGTTTAATTTGGTTTGTTTTTAAAAAAAGGCTGTCTGAATTTAAATATCAGGACAGCCTTTAGGTTTACTTCGGTAAAAGTAAGAATTAAATGTACCGGTTTATTAGATTTTCCAAATATTCTTGTCTGCCGCTGATAGTTTTTGGTTCTCCGTTGGCAATTGCAAATTCTCTGAGGCTTTCTAAAGTCACATTACCTGTTTCAAATTCCTTACCTGCACCACTGTCATAAGAGGCATAACGGTCTGCACGGATCTTTTTGTATTCAGATTTTTCCAGGATGTTGTCTGCAATGATCAAAGCCCTTGCAAAGTTGTCCATACCACCAATGTGTGCGTGGAACAAATCGGCCTGGTCTGTTGAGTTTCTGCGGATCTTCGCATCAAAGTTGATACCGCCTGTCTGGAAACCACCAGCTTCAAGGATGATCACCATAGATTCAACCAGTTCATTTAAATTGGTCGGGAACTGATCGGTATCCCACCCGTTTTGGTAATCACCACGGTTGGCATCGATAGAACCGAGCATACCTGCATCGGCAGCAACCTGAAGTTCATGCTGGAAAGTATGTCCGGCTAATGTAGCATGGTTCACTTCCAGGTTCAGTTTGAAATCATTTAACAAGTCATGCTGTCTCAGGAAACCGATTACTGTAGCAGCATCATAGTCATACTGGTGCTTGGTCGGCTCACAAGGTTTAGGTTCAATGTAGAAAGTGCCTTTGAAACCATTTTTTCTTGCATAGTCTTTAGAAGCGTGCAGGAATTTGGCAAAATGCTCCTGTTCGCGCTTCATATCTGTGTTTAGCAAACTCATGTAACCTTCACGGCCACCCCAGAACACATAACCTTCACCACCCAGTTCGATGGTCGCATCAATTGCACCTTTTACCTGTGCTGCACCGTGTGCAAGTACATGAAAATCAGGATTGGTAGAAGCACCGTTCATGTATCTTGGATTAGAAAACAAATTGGCAGTTCCCCAAAGCAATTTGATACCGGTTTGTGCTTGTTTCTCTTTGGCATAAGCCGTCAAAGCCTGTAACCTGCGGTCGTTTTCATTGATGTCAGTACCATAATCCACTACGTCCAGGTCATGGAAACAATAGTAAGGAATGGTCATTTTAGTCAGGAACTCAAAAGCCGCATCCATCTTATCTTTAGCTCTTTCTACAGGATCACTTTTTTTATCCCAGGCAAAATCATGAGTCGGAGCACCAAATGGATCCGCGCCATTACCGCAGAAAGAATGCCAGTAGGCTCCTGCGAAACGCAGGTGATCTTTCAGTTTTTTACCGGCAACAATCCTTTCGGCATCGTACCACCTGAAGGCAAGAGGGTTGTCGCTTTCAGTACCTTCAAATTTAATGTTTCCTATTCCTTTAAAGAATTCGTTATCAGAGTTTAATGTCATGATGTATGGTATTAATTAGTTAATGATTTTCGTGATTTAATGTTTTGTTGAGGATTTGTTTCCACTCCTGGTAGGCATCTTCCAGATTGGTATTACCCGGTTCTACGACGCCCAGTGGTTTTTTATTGGTGAATGCTTCTTCGGCAGACTGGTAAATTCCGGCACCGATGCCGGCGCCGATCGCGGCACCGTAACTTCCGTCGTTTTCATGGAGTTCAACCGGCACACCGGTGATGTCCACAAATGTCTGCGCAAATAGCTCACTGAGGAACAAGTTTGAACGGCCTGCCCGGATAATGGACGGTGTCATGCCATTTTCCCTGAGGATATCCAGTCCATACCGGAAAGAGAAGGCAATACCCTCCTGTACGGCACGGAAAAGTTCAGCAGTCGTGTGTAGATTCAGATCGATGTTGCTAAAATGTGCACCAGCAATCTTGTTGTTGAGCATCCGCTCTGCACCATTGCCAAAAGGCAGTACGCGCAATCCCTTGCTTCCCGAAGGTGCAGTAGCGCTTAATTGGTTGATGGCATTGTAATCCATATTGCCACCAAACTGTTGTTTGGCCCAGCGGTACATGCTGCCCGTTCCGTTGATACAAAGTAAAACACCGAGGCGTTGTTGCTCTTCCGTATGGTTCACATGGGCAAAGGTGTTCACCCGGGATTGCAGGTCGCAAAGCAGGTGATCGGTAACTCCGTAGATTACGCCTGATGTGCCCGCGGTAGCGGCAACTTCACCAGGTTCAGTTACATTTAAAGAAAGCGCATTGTTGGGCTGGTCACCCGCTTTGTAGCTCACTGGTATACCGGCTTTTAATCCAAGCAAATCTGCAGATGCCGTACTGATGTGGCCATGCGCAGAAAATACAGGCTTGATCTCCGGAATAATGGATTCATCAAAACCATAATAAAAGAGGATGTCTTTGGATATACTGTTGTTTTTAAAATCCCAGAATACGCCTTCAGATAGTGCCGAGTTGCTGGTGGTTGCCTCGCCTGTCAGTTTGAGTGCGATATAATCGCCCGGCAACATGATTTTATCTGCCTTGGCATAGGTTTCCGGTTCATTGGCTTTAACCCAGGCCAATTTAGAGGCGGTGAAATTGCCCGGAGAATTGAGCAAATGTTCAAGTGCGTATGCTTTCCCTAAGTCAGCGAAAGCTTTGTCTCCGATCTCTACCGCACGGCTGTCGCACCAGATGATGCTGTTGCGCAGGCTGTTCTGATCTTTGTCGACCATCACCAGTCCATGCATCTGGTAAGCAATACCAATCGCAGCAATGTCTTTCGGATCGTAGGCTTTTTTAGCATTACAGATCGCAATTGCTTTTTGCACATGTTCCCACCACATATCCGGAGATTGTTCAGCCCATCCGGATTGAAGGGCAATGATCTCTGATTCCTGGTCAGGATAGCTGGCCGTGGCTTTAATATCGCCGTTTGCGGCGTCCACTACCGAAATTTTTATAGATGATGTACCGACATCAATACCTAATAGCAGCATTTAAGTTCATATTTGTTTCAAGACGAATTTAAACAAATATTTAAAATAAGCAATCGATTGCATAAAAATATTTTCCCATATTTACAGTCAGCATGAAGAATCAAAAAAGGACAACGATCTATGACATCGCCAGAAAGCTCAATCTGAATGCCTCTTCTGTATCCCGGGCATTGAGCAATACCAGTAAGGTGAGTGAAGCTACGAAAAAATTGATATTGGATACCGCAAAGGAGATGAACTATCAGCCCAATAGTTTGGCTTCTAACCTCAGAAGGGGATCTAACCGCACCATTGGTGTGGTAGTGCCGCGGATCAACCAGAACTTTTTTGCCAATGTGATTGCCGGTCTGGAAGAAATCACCTACGAAAACGGGTATAATCTTGTCATATGTCAGTCTAACGAATCCTATGAAAGGGAAGTGGAATGCGTCAATACCCTCATCAACCAGCAAGTGAACTGCATCGTGATTTCTGTCACCGCAGATTTTAAAGAAGATGCGCACATCCGCAACATCCAAAAACATGGCATACAATTGATCCAGTTCGACAGGGTGGCCGATGAGGTGGATACCCTGAAAGTGGTGAATGACAACAAACAATCCTCTATAGAAGCCATTAGCCACCTGATCAGTCAGGGCTATAAAAGGATCGCCTTGCTGGAAGGTCCGCAAAACCTCAATATATTCAGACAAAGAAAAGAAGGTTATCTGGAGGCATTAGCCATTCACGGAATTGAGACTGATCCCTTATTGATGAAGAAAAATGCATGGACAAAAGAGTTGAGCGTTGAAGCAACCAGGGAGTTGCTGAGCTTGTCCAATCCCCCTGATGCGATATTTGCATCAACATCAGATTTCTCTGCTCTGGGCGTGCTGGAGGTGGCTACTAAAATGGGCTTTAGTGTGCCCAAACAGTTGGGAATCTGCGGTTATTCCAACGAGGCCTTTACAGAGATCACCAGTCCATCAATTACCACGATAGACCAGCACAGCATCAAAATGGGCAATGCCATCGCCCGGCTTTACTTTAAAGAGGCCAAGTCTGAAGCCGAATTTTCAGTTCCAAAAATCATTAATATTAAACCGGAATTGATCATTAGGGCGTCGAGTCTTAAAGATAAATCGTGAAAAAGACGTACTTTTGCCCCGCCGAGAGCGGCGAAGTACTGAAAAGAATATTTAGATACAACATATGAAAAGAGTAGTAGTGACAGGTTTAGGTGCTGTGACCCCATTGGGAAATACAGTAAAAGAATTCTGGGATAACATCGTAGCCGGCAAAAGCGGCGTAGCTGCAATCACGAAATTTGACACTTCAAAATTCAAGACTAATTTTGCTGCTGAAGTGAAAAACTTTGATGCTGAGGCGTATGTCGATAAAAAGGAATTAAAAAAATACGATCTGTACACGCAATATGCCATTGCGGCGAGCGACCAGGCCATTAAAGATTCAGGACTGGATTTTACGCAGATGCCAGCAGAAGAGCGCTATGAAGTAGGCGTGATCTGGGCTTCTGGTAATGGTGGAATCAGCACGTTTGAACAACAATTGAAGGAATATCACCTGGGCGACGGAACGCCAAGGTTCAGTCCTTATTTTATTCCTAAAATGATTGTTGATATCGCAGCAGGGGTAATCTCGATCAGACACAAATTGCACGGGCCAAACTATGCCACCGTGTCGGCTTGCGCATCTTCCAATACCGCAATTATCAGTGCCTTTGATACCATACGTTTGGGTAAAGCCCTGATCATGGTAGCAGGTGGTTCAGAAGCTGCAATTACTGAATCTTCTGTAGGCGGGTTTAACTCCGCGCATGCCCTGTCCAAAAGAAATGACGATCCCGCAACGGCTTCACGTCCGTTTGATGTAGAAAGAGATGGTTTTGTAATTGGTGAAGGTGCCGGTGCACTGATCCTTGAAGAATACGAACATGCAATTGCACGTGGTGCACACATCTATGCTGAAATGGTCGGTGGAGGTATGGCAGCAGATGCCTATCACTTAACTGGTACCCCACCTGATGGACTCGGCGCTTCGTTGGGAATTTCCAAAGCTTTGGCAGATGCGGGAATTACACCCGATCAAATTGACTACATCAACGCCCATGCAACATCGACAGGATTGGGTGATGTGGGTGAGCTGAACGGCATTAAAAAAATCTTCGGTGACCTTCCTGTTGCAATCAGCGCCACTAAATCGATGACCGGTCACCTCTTGGGTGGTGCAGGTGCAATAGAAAGTGTAATCAGCGTGCTGTCGACTGTTCATGATATCATTCCCGGGACCATCAATACAAAAGAACTGGATCCGGCCATACCAGCGGGGCTGAATATTATCCTGGGTAAATCGATCAGCAGACCGGTAAACTATGTACTGAACAATACTTTTGGATTTGGCGGACATACAGCTACTTCTATTTTTAAGAAATACACCAAATAATTTGTTTTTGATGCTGTAACAGACAGCAGATACACCATTGCGAGACGCGATGCAGGTTCCTGATTCCCGGAACTTGTATCGCGTCTTTTTTTGCACTTACTGTATTTTTAAATTGTGACTGGGTAAGACAAGACAGTGCTTTGTTATAGGCTGCTGCGTACTTCCTAAATACCTTCCGCATACCTTCTGCGCTAAAAAGTTACTTTTAGCGCAGAAGGTATGCGGAAGGAGCGCAGAAAATTCGCGGAGGGGAATAGCCAGGGATTAGCAAAGTTTTTTAGACCAAAGCCCGAAATGGACTTTTGTTAAGACGAAAAATAGGTATAACTTGGCATCGATGGATATAGAATTCAATAAGAACGAGGACTTTAACAAGCAGTCGGTCTATGCGCTAAAGACCCGGTTAAAGGCAATTTATAAAGGCGGTGGGGAGAGGAGTGCCGCAAAGCAAAAAGAGAAAGGCAAAATGCTGGTGCGCGAGCGTGTTGCCTATCTTATTGACGAAGGATCTGAATTTTTGGAAGTAGGGGCCTTTGCTGCCGAAGATATGTATGCGGAGCAGGGTGGTTGTCCGGCCGCTGGTGTAGTCTGCGGCATCGCTTATGTTTCCGGGAGACAGTGCATGATCGTGGCCAATGATGCGACAGTCAAGGCCGGCGCCTGGTTTCCGATGACGGCTAAAAAGAATTTAAGGGCTCAGGAAATTGCGATGGAGAACAGGCTTCCTGTCATCTATCTGGTAGACAGTGCCGGAGTTTATTTACCGATGCAGGATGAAATTTTTCCGGATAAGGAACATTTTGGCCGGATGTTCAGGAACAACGCCCTGATGTCTTCAGAAGGTATTGTGCAAATTTCTGCCATTATGGGCTCTTGCGTGGCGGGTGGCGCATACCTGCCGATTATGAGTGATGAAGCAATGATTGTAGATGGCACGGGTTCCGTTTTTTTGGCGGGTTCCTACCTTGTGAAATCTGCTATTGGAGAAGATATTGACAACGAGCAACTGGGAGGGGCGACAACGCATTGTGAAATTTCAGGTGTAACCGATTACAAACATCCCAATGACCAGGCTTGTCTGGACAGCATCAGGAACATTATGAGTATGCTCGGTGCACCCCAAGTGGCAGGTTTTGACAGGATTAAACCGGTTATGCCCAAAAGGAACGCCGAAGATATTTATGGCCTGCTGCCGGAAAGCCGGGAGAAACAATTTGATATGCTGGATATTATCCATTGTCTGGTGGACGGTTCTGAGTTTGAAGAGTACAAAAAACTATATGGGCAAAGCATCATCTGTGGTCTGGGCCGGATTGATGGATGGGCCGTTGGTATTGTGGCCAACCAGCGCAAGGTGGTTAAGTCCAAAAAAGGGGAGATGCAATTTGGCGGTGTGATTTATTCCGATAGTGCAGATAAAGCAACACGCTTCATCATGAACTGTAACCAGAAGAAAATTCCATTGGTGTTTTTGCAGGATGTAACCGGATTTATGGTGGGCAGCAGGTCTGAGCAGGGCGGAATCATTAAAGACGGGGCTAAAATGGTGAATGCTGTTGCCAATTCTGTGGTACCGAAGTTTACCATTGTGGTGGGCAACTCGTATGGGGCCGGCAATTATGCCATGTGCGGCAAAGCCTATGATCCGAGGCTGATTTATGCCTGGCCGAGCGCAAAGATCGCGGTGATGGGTGGCGCCCAGGCGGCCAAGGTATTGCTGCAAATCCAGCAGGCTTCTCAAAAAGCGAAAGGAGAGACAGTTGACGCGGCAAATGAGGCCGCCTTACTGAAAGAGATCACGGACCGTTACGATCGTCAGACTACGCCTTATTATGCCGCGTCAAGGTTGTGGGTAGATGGGATCATTGACCCGCTTGAGACGCGTAAAGTGATCTCGATGGGTATAACCGCGGCCAATCAATCACCTATAAAAAAGGCTTTTAATGTTGGTGTGATCCAAACCTGAGGCGATTATAATCTGCATCTCACATTATTGCATTTACAGCCTGCGGCGGTTTGTGCAATATCCGGATAAAGCGTAAATTTGTACCATAATCAATAAATTTTATGTCACAAGAAACAGAACATGTTCAGTGTTTAATTATAGGTTCAGGTCCTGCAGGATATACCGCAGCGATTTACGCTGCCCGTGCAGACCTTAAACCAGTTATGTATACCGGCATGGAGCCCGGAGGTCAGCTGACCCAAACTACTGACGTAGATAATTTTCCAGGCTACCCGAGCGGAATCATGGGTCCTGAGATGATGGAAGATTTCCGCAAACAGGCGGAACGTTTTGGGACAGATATCCGTTTTGGCTATGTGAGTTCAGTGGATTTCAGTTCATTGCCGCACAAGGTAGTTGTAGATGAGATCAAGACCATTACGGCAGATACAGTAATCATTTCTACCGGTGCAACGGCCAAATGGCTGGGACTGCCGAGTGAACAAAAATACAACGGCTTTGGTGTTTCTGCCTGTGCGGTATGTGATGGGTTTTTCTTTAAAGGACAGGATGTGGCGATTGTGGGTGCAGGTGATACTGCTGCTGAAGAGGCGACTTACCTGGCTAAGCTGTGTAAAAAAGTTTACATGCTGGTCCGTCGTGACGAGTTCAGGGCCTCAAAAGCAATGGTACACCGGGTGCTGAATACCCCGAATATAGAAGTAATCTATAATTCTGAAGCGAAAGAAATTTTGGGTAACGGCAAGAACGTGACCGCGATAAAAGTCCTGAACAACCAGACTGGCGCTGAAACGGATATTCCTGTAGAAGGCTTCTTTGTGGCCATTGGTCATAAACCGAATACAGACATTTTCAAAGGATGGCTGGATATGGATGAAACAGGCTACCTGATTACCACTCCTGGTACAAGCAAGACCAATGTAGAAGGTGTTTTTGCGAGTGGTGACGTACAGGACCATTATTACCGTCAGGCAATCACAGCTGCCGGATCAGGTTGTATGGCTGCACTGGATGCGGAAAGGTACCTGGCTGCAAAGGAGCATGAGCATAAAGTATTGTCTTAAGCGATAAAACAACATTTAAAAAGGCAGGTTCCTCTCGAATCTGCCTTTTTTTGTCCTTTATCGGTGAAGATTTTTTATATTGGGCTATAAATCAATCGGAAACAGATAACCCAATTACATGAAAAAAATCTTAACACTAACTTTGCTTGTGTCACTCACTGCAAGTGCTTTCGCGCAGACAGATGTGAACATGGGCATTATCCCCGCGCCGGTCTCGGTAGCTAAAAAAGCAGGTACTTTTAAACTGGACAAAACAGTTGTTCTGGTGTCAGCGGATGCTAAAAACGCCAGGTTGACAGATTTGCTGAATACGGCCATCGTAGCCAAAGGCGGTTTCTCCTTGCGGGAGGCGAAAGCTGCGGCAGCAGGTGAGAAAGCAATTGTCATTACCTCTGCAGGAGCTGATGCTTTGCCTCCAGAAGGCTATAAGATCAGCATCACAGATAAGAAAGTTACGATAACAGGCAAAGATGCTGGGCTTTTCTACGCTGTACAGTCTATGACCCAGCTGCTCCCTGAAAAACAAAACAACCAGATTGTGATCAATGCAGCTGAAATAAGTGATTATCCACGTTTTAAATATCGTGGAATGCACCTGGATGTTTGCAGACATATGTTCCCGGTCTCGTTCGTAAAAAAATACATCGACCTGATGTCGCAATACAAGCTCAATAATTTTCACTGGCACCTGACTGAAGATCAGGGCTGGAGGATCGAGATCAAAAAATATCCCAAATTGACATCTGTTGGCGGCAGCCGGAACGGAACGATCATCGGTCGCCATCCTGGTGTAGGCACAGACAACACCGTTTATAAAGGTTTTTATACCCAGGAGGAAGTCAAAGAGATTGTTGCTTATGCAACTGCCCGCTACATCAATGTGATTCCTGAAATTGAGATGCCCGGACATGCTTCTGCCGCCATCGCTGCCTACCCTGAACTGAGCTGCTTTCCTGACAGAGACACTTTTGTTGACGCAAAAACTCCATGGTCGGGCTCAAGAAAAGGTAAGCAGGTGCAACAGCAGTGGGGCGTATTTGACGATGTATTCGTGCCTTCTGAAGCTACTTTCAAATTTTTGGAGGGTGTACTTGATGAGGTGATCGCATTGTTCCCCTCTAAATACATTCACATCGGGGGAGATGAAAGTCCGAAAGAGTATTGGAAAGAAAGCGAGTTCTGTCAGAAACTGATCAAACAACTTGGGTTGAAAGATGAGCATGAACTGCAAAGTTATTTCATCCAGCGCATGGAAAAATACATCAATTCTAAAGGCCGGTCAATCATTGGCTGGGACGAGATTCTGGAGGGCGGATTGGCACCTAATGCGACCGTAATGTCCTGGAGGGGTGTTGCGGGTGGAATCGAGGCAGCGAAGCAAAATCATGATGTGATCATGACGCCAGGAGGGCCGGTCGGACTCTACTTCGATCACAAGCAGTCATCATCTGCTGATGAGCCGACTAACATCGGAGGTCTGGCACCGTATTCTATCGCTTACGCCTATGATCCAATGCCCAAAGAGCTTAGTGCTGAACAACAAAAACATGTAGTTGGTGTGCAGGCAAATTTGTGGACCGAATACATTGTGTCGACTGAAAAAGTGGAATATATGGTATTGCCAAGAATGTTTGCGCTGTCTGAAATTGCCTGGACACAATTGGACCGTAAGGATTTGAAAAATTTCGGAGAAGAACGCATCCCGTTGCACCTGGCGAGACTGGATAAAGCCGGAACCAACTATTGGGTTCCTACGCCAATAGGCCAAACCGATCAAACACTGACTGGTGAAAACTTCAGCATTGATTTGAAAGTGCCGGTTCCGGGAGCTAAAATCTATTATACTTTAGACCTGAGCAGGCCTTCCGAAAATGGAACACCTTATGCCGGTCCGATCAAAGTAATTGTGCCAAAAGGCGAAAAAAGGACATTAAAAACGATCGTCATTACGCCTGCTGGAAAGCGCAGTGTGGTGACAGAAACTATATTGAACAACGGCGCAGCCGATGTGAAAGCCAAATAATTTGGTCAACAATTAATTGAACAGAGCATGAAACTCATTAAACATTTATTTAAGCAGCCCTATTTGTTATCAGGGCTGCTTTTACTGGCCTCTTGTGGTAATGGGGAGCCGGAAAAACTATCTGGAGCTAAATCGGATGACCTTGCGGTAAAAAAGCAAAGTAATCCATTTCCCTTTTATAAAAATATTGAAATCAGACCGGGGATCAATTTTGAGGTGCTCAGCTGGGGGAAAGGGACAGATACTGTAGGTGGTTACCTGGTATTGCTTTCAGATACGCTTAAAAATAATTACAAATCGCTATCCAATGAGCGCGAAGGGGTAATTACCGATGCCTGGAATATGGATCTGGACAACGACGGGAACCCGGAGATTTACATCCAGTTGCTGAGCAAGAAAAATGTATCTGATTTAAACGTATTTGAGTACTCAGGCGGTAGTTTCAATAAAATCACTTTTCCGGGACTGAGCAATAGCCTGAAAAAACAATATGCCGGTAATGACCAGTACAGGATTAAAAATGGCGATCTTTTTCGCAGTTTTCCATTGGTAAACCCGAAAGACAGTACCGAGAAGGCAGGGACGATAAAGACCGTGCAGTACAGGCTCAACAGCAATAGTTTTTCTACCTCTGAAATAAAAGCAGAAAATTAAATCAGCCTGTTTTTCCGGGCGATATTGATTGCGTCGGCTTTGGAGTTGACATTGAGTTTGATATAGATGTTTTTAACGTGCGTTTTAACAGTTTCAATCTCGATATACAATTCATTGGCTACCTGGCACCGGTCTTTGCCTTTGGCTATCAGGTCAAGGATTTGGGTCTCTCTTTTGGTGAGTGGGGAGTCCTGGTTTTTTTGCAGCGAACGGATTACTGTTTTTGCGACATCCGGACTCATGGGGCCGCCTCCGTTTAAAACCTCGCTTATGGCTTCTATGATCTTTGAGGAAGCGGTGTTTTTGGTAAAATATCCCGATGCTCCGCTTGCGAGCGCGTCGAGAATGATCTTTTCTGTCTCGTATACCGTGAGCATGATCACATAGGCGTGCGGCAATAATTTCTTCAAAATGGGCAGCGCTTCAATTCCACTTGTGCCGGGCAACTGGATATCCAGTATGACGACATCTGGCTCATCTTTGGTTATTTTGTGTTTGGCAAGGTCAAAAGAAGGGTAGGTGCTAATTACCTCATACGGTGAAGTGTGGTTGATCAGATACGCATATCCTTCTCTGATGGTTTCATCGTCCTCTATAATGACGATTCTTCCTTTTTTTTCGTTATACATTTTTAAAGTGAGCAAGTGTGGAAAAATTGACCAGCAGGCAGATGGTTGTACCGTTTTGATCTGCAATGATGTTCAGGTCTGCATTTATTCTCGCAGCCCTGACGTACATGTTGTTGATGCCATGCCCATTTTTGCCATAGGCCGTATCAAACCCTAAACCGTCGTCCTGAAGCGTAATCAATAGCATGTCATTGTTGAGCCTTGCCTGGTAGTTTACCTGCCTCGCTTTTGAGTGCTTCAGGGCATTGTGAATGGCCTCCTTAAAGATCATCAGTATATTTCTGCTCATATCGAGCGACAGCCTGGTATCTTTGCCATGATCTATTTCAGACTTAAAAAGTATTGACGTGTCATTGAACATATCCATCCCAAATTCTTTGATGTGGTCCAGCAACTGGGTCAGGGTATCGTTCTCAGGATTAAGCGACCATAGAATATCCTTTGTGCCATTGTACAACTCATCTACATTTTTGCGGATTTTGTTGAGGATGTTCCTCTTTTCGGTGTCATTTTGATCAATCATGCTGCTCAGTACTTCCGATAAGACGGTAATTCTGGTGAGTTTGTTACCCAGGTCATCGTGAAAATCTTCTGCGGTTTGCTTTCTGATGTTGAATTGTTCTTCCAATTTTATTTTGAGCCTTAGTTTGCGTTTACGCTCATTTAGCGTCAGGATCACATAGACGGCGAGCACAATGACTAGTACGATCAGTAGCACCATTAGCGCCCGGAAAAGATTGGTCTGGTAATAGGGTGGACGTATTTCAAAAGAAAAAGAGGCTGTATTGAGCGAGAGCATCCCATCTTTAGTAAGTGCCTTGACCTGGAAGGTATATTTTCCGGCAGGGATGGCCGTAAAAGTCATCGTGGAACTATTGATGGGCTGGCTGTATTTGTTGTCAAGACCGAGTAAGCGGTAACGGTAAAATACATCGCCGGGATTGGTGAGGTGTATGCCCGTATAACTGATCGTAATCCGATTTTGTCGATACGGGAAGATGTGTGCTTTTTCAAGCTCCCGTTCTTTATATTGTAACCCCGAAGTGTCGCTTTCTCCCGATTGCTGTTGACTTGCGTATACGCTTACAGAATTGATGAACACATAGGGGCTTACCTTCTTTTCCTTTGGAGGATCGAGACCGAATACCATTACGCCTTTTGTCGTACCAATCCAGATCTTGTTGTCATGTTCCAAAATTGCATTTTGGTTGCACTCTACCAGGGGGGCATTACGGCTACTTGTTTTGATAACACTGTAGTCCGAAGACCTCAACCTGTCAATCCCTTTGCCGGTTCCAAGCCAGATAGTGCCCTGCGAATCTTTAAGAATGCTGTAAATGTGGTCGGCTCCTAAACCAGACTTGCTGTTTAGACTCCTCGTTTTTCCAGTCTTCCGGTTCCAAATGACCAGTCCATAATCTGAGGTGCCAAACAGCACATGATCCTGATCTCTGACCATACACAGTATACTGGAGCCTTTAAGCGCTACGATGTTCATTGGCGCCGCTTTGCCTTTATTGACAATCAACCAGGCTCCATTTTGAGTGCCTGATATGATGGAATCCTTGCCCAATTCCAAAAGGCTTCCGCCAAACTGTCGGGTAAGCTGGCTGACCTGGCTGCTGCTAGGGTCATAAGTCAGGACCCCATAATTGGTAGACAGCCAAATGAGACCTTGTGCATCTTCAGTGATGCCATTGTACCCAACATGTTCGTCGTTGATCGGTATTCTTTTAATCTTGTTGTCGTCGTAACACCAAAGTCCGCCACCCGGAGTGCCAATCCAGACCCTGTTTTTGCGGTCTGTATGCAAAAAATTGATGCGGTAGGCATCTTTATTGCTGGAGGGAATTTTGATATTTCTGATCTTTTGGTTTTCGGTGTATTCATATAATCCGCCATAAGAACCAAACATCAAAGTATTTTTTTTAGGTGCTTTTGTGATGGCCATGACGATTCGGTTATCTATGCCCTGAGTTTCATCAAATGTTACATAGCTGTTGTTGCTGAACTTAAACAGACCTGCCCCGTCTGTTGCAAGCCAGATGTTGTGCTCTGCATCGGCAAACAGGTCATTGACGACATTGTCTGTGAAGCCGTTTTTTGAATTGAAATGAATGAATTGCGTGGGTGTGCTATAAAAGGCGCCGCTATTGGTGCCGATCCAGATTCCGCCAGACGCGTCCTGTACCAATGCATTCATTTTGAAGGGTATTTCAGGGTGGATTCGCCTAGTTGTTCCGTTTTGATGTAAATAGAGGCCATCTGAGGCAAGCAACCAGATCTTATACGGATCAGTATGGTCGATGATCAGATCTGAGATTAATAATTTTCCTGTGACCTGGTCCCCGGTAAAAAAAGTCCATTTGCCGTGATCAAAATAATACAGACCCTTTTGATATACTGCCGCCCATAACTTACCTGAGGGATCCGTTTCGATGGTGGATACGAACTCCAGCTTTTCTCCTGTAACGTTCAGCAGTTGAAGGTCTTTTCCCAGGATCTTAAACAGACGCTTGCCCCTGATGCCGTAAACGGTTCCTTTTTTATCTGAGACCAATTTACCTACCCAATTCTGGTCTGAAGTATAGTTGTAGAAACTGCTGCCGTTATAGCGGGACAATCCCATTGCAGAGCCGATATACAAATTGTTTTGCTGGTCCGCAGCGATAGCAATCGTAAAATTGCTGTTGAGTCCATTGATTTTGCTGTAACTGCTGAATTGTTTACCATTGAAGCAATTGATGCCCGCAAGGGTCGTCACCCAAATTCTTCGCTTGTTGTCCTGCGTAACCGAGGTTACCTGTGACTGAGCTAAGCCGTCATCGATATCGTAATGTTGAAAATTGTAACGCTGCGCAAAGCCGTCGGCAAAAAAAACTGCGCAAGCGATAACCTGAAATAAGATCCTTCTGTACACCACTATCTCTAAAAGCTGGCTTAGTCCATCGTAAATATATTCATCAATATAAGTTTAAAAAATCACCCTTGAGGGGGGATTTTTTAAACCGGCTGAAATATACCCCTTTAAGGGTGAAAAGAGGGGGTAATTACCTTGGTAAATTTGATCATGTACCAGGGAGCCAAATATCAAATCGTTGTCGATAAAAATCGAATTACCAGCGAGCATAGCAGCAATGCATTTCATTGCGAAACAACAGATACTTACACCATTAAAATGGTTCTGGGCGGTCAGGCCTCTTACATTGTTGGAAACCGGGAACTGACCCTTTCACCCGGCAGTTTCCTGTTTTTGAACTGCGGCACCAAATATTGCAACAGAATCAGCTCGGGTACGCAGGTGAATACCTACTCCTTACTTTTTGATCCCGCATTTGTACGGAATAGGGGTAGAGATGACACCAATCCACACTTCGTGGAATCTATTTATCCACTGAAAGGGGACATGCAGGTCAGTCTGGAGCGACTGAAAACATATACCGATTGCGGGCAAGTGGATCTGTTGTGCCTGGCGGAATACCTGAATTCGTGCCTGTTAAACTATTATGCCCTCTACCATGCTGAAGTGACCGACCGGGCAGATTCCCTGCAGTTCCTGAGCAACTCTACCAGGTCTGAAATACTCAGACGCCTCTCGATTGCGAAGGATTATATCATTAGTAACTACAATAAGAATATCAGATTGGACGACATCGCACTGGCTGCATGTCTTTCTGTAAACCATCTGCTCCGCACATTTAAACAAGCCTACGGCCAATCACCTTATCAGTTCCTAACCGAGTTCAGGCTACTGCAGGCAAAATATTACCTGAAGAATACCGGCCATCCCATTCATGAGATAGTCGACATGGTAGGATTTGAGTGCCCCAGCTCTTTTATTCGCCTATTTAAGAGCTCATTTCAGATTACACCAGGCAGGTACCGTTAACCAGAAGTTTAAAATTTAAAAAATAAAATCATGAAAAGGAAAGTTCTAATGTATGCAGTGTTACTGTGTATCACTTACACAACCACCGCCGCCAAACCTGGCAACCCATCTAAAAATGTTACCGCAAGAGCAAGCAACGTTATCGAGGCGTTTGTAGATGCCCACATGCATGGCGATGCCGCGCTGTTTAACGCGATCATGAACAATAATGCACAGCTAAAGCTGAACAGGCATGACGAAGTGGTGATGCACACGAAAAGTGAGCTGGTCAACTTTTATAAAAAATCAGGGTTGATCTTGTTGAACTGCACATCCGATTATGAAATATTGTCCTCAAACGAATGCGCTGTGATGGCGAGAGTTGATTTCAAGTTTCCTGAATTTGTGCAGCAGCATTATGTGACCATTGAAAAGGACAAAAAAGGGCAGTGGAGAATTTCACAGATCAGCAGGTTTTAGTTGATTAAATGGTGACTTTCGCTTATTAACTTGGGAAAAGCGAAAGTATATTTGAATCAGGAAACCCCTTGTTAGGTTCGGATGGATTTAAATTTGGGTTAGTTAATAATTAAAGTCATTCGGCGAAAATCGGATGACTTTTTTATTGCGGGTCTTTGAATTGCGTGCTGATTCTTTCGAACTTTTCGATGAGCAGGTCAATGCGCTCTTTTTCCCTTTTTAAGTATGCCCTTCTGAGAATGGTGGCACACAATCCCATCCAGAAAATGGTAAAGGCAATGATTCCGACCTGCCACATCAGGTTTAGATTGCCCAACACCTCATAAAAATAAAATATACACCCGAGCGACAACGCTATTGCATAAAACCAGTACAATTTATTGTAGATGGTGAACTTGTTGAGCTGGTATATTTTTAATTTGGATAAAAAAGCACTGGGATGTTCTGTGAAGTCATTTTGCTTGATGATGCGGTAATCCTTATACAAAATTATAGTCGAAATGGCTACCGAAATGATGATGATAATCAGGCCTGTCTGAGTTGCCCAGGAATTAAAAGGAGAAAACACAAGTAGGGCAACAACAGCGGCAAAAGAAAGGGTCATGCCGAAGATGTTGAGCAGGGATTTTGTCTGGATGGCTGACACCTCCTTCTTTGCCTGCACCAGCATTTCATCAGCTGAGATCTTTACCTCAACAGAATGTGATTGCCAAAGCGATTGTATATGATCAAATTCTTGCATGCTGATTGTATAATTCTGTAAGTTTTAATTTAATACGATGAATTTTAACCCTTAGGTTTCCTTCACTGATGCCGGAAATATCGGCGATCTCATGGTAAGGCAGTTCATCGAGTACCATGGTAATGATTAAGCGGTCGTTCTCCTCAAGCTGGGCAATAGATTTGTAAAGTAAAGCTACCTGTTCGTTTTTTTCAGAGAATTCTTCCGTCTGGTTTTCGATGATATTGTCCGTTAATTCCTCTTTTCCCTGGCGTTTTTCTGATCTTAAATAAGTCAGGCAGGTGTTTACGGCGATGCGATAGATCCAGGTAGAGATCAATGACTTATTACGGAATTTATCCAGGTTTTGCCAAACTTTTAAAAAGGTTTCCTGCAGCAAGTCATTGGCTGAATCCTCATCTCCTGTATAGCCATAGCACAGGTGGAATATTTTCTTGGAATTGGAATCGAAAATCTGCTTAAACAATTGGTCCTTTTGTTCCAAAATACTAGGTTATTTTTGCCATTAGAGGCGATGAAGTTCAGTTTGTTACTGCGAAAATGCGAAATAAATTGCTTTATCAACAAACTTTAGGGAACAATTTAATTATTGTAGTTTTACGGCGCATAACTAAACTCAGGCAGATGTCGAAAAACAGCAGATTAACTTTCTTTATCTTTTTTGCACTGGTATTGGGTGTAGGATTAGGTTATTATCTAAATGTAAATACGTTTAGTGTTTATAACGAGCAAATTACAACCGCTGACAACAGGGCAAAGGCAATTGACCTTGAACTCGTCAAAATAACAGATACCACAGCCAGTAGCTTTGCTGCACTTAAGACTGAAAAAGCACAGATGCTTAAAGTCCGTAAAGACAGTGAAGTACTAAGGGAAAAGAAACTGGAGCCACTGACTCTTTTAAGTGATATATTTCTTCGTTTAATAAAAATGATTGTTGCACCGCTTGTCTTCACGACGTTGGTGGTAGGTGTCGCTAAAGTAGGGGACATTAAGGCAGTGGGACGAATTGGTGGCAAGACTATGCTTTGGTTTATCAGCGCTTCTTTGCTTTCGCTGTTACTGGGTTTAATTATGGTTAACCTGTTCAAACCCGGTGAAGCCATGCACCTCCCGTTGCCGTCGAGCAACGTCGACACCGGCATTCAAAAGACTGCGCTGTCTTTAAAGGATTTCATTGCACATATCGTACCTAAGAGTATGACTGAAGCGATGGCAACTAACGAGATCCTCCAGATTGTCGTCTTCTCTTTGTTCTTTGGCGTTGCCACAGCCGCAATTGGGGAAAAAGGTCAGATTGTGATCAACTTTTTTGACGCGGTAGCACATGTAATATTAAAGGTTACCGGTTACGTGATGAATTTTGCGCCATTTGCTGTATTTGGTGCAATGGCAGCTATTGTAGCCAAACAGGGGCTCAGCGTGCTCTCAACGTACGCACTTTTTATCGGGGAGTTTTATGCTTCAATGCTGATGCTATGGATTCTGCTGATCCTTATCGGTTTTACGATTCTTAAAAAAAGGGTTTTCAACCTGGTCAACCGGATGAAAGAACCTGTGCTGGTTGCTTTCAGTACAGCGAGCAGTGAAGCGGCCTATCCTAAAACCATGCTGCAGCTGGAAAGATTTGGCTGTAAGGACAAGATAGTGAGTTTTGTATTGCCTTTAGGCTATTCCTTTAACCTGGATGGATCGATGCTTTACATGACTTTTGCATCCTTGTTTATTGCACAATCTTATGGCATTCATTTGTCATTTGAACAGCAAATAACGATGCTGCTGATTCTGATGCTGACCAGTAAAGGAATTGCCGGCGTACCCAGGGCCTCGCTTGTAGTAATAGCAGGAACAATTGCCACTTTTAATATACCCGAAGCCGGTTTGGCTTTGCTGATCGGGATAGATCCATTGCTGGATATGGGCAGATCGGCAACTAACGTAATCGGAAACAGTCTCGCTACAGCAGTTGTAAGCAAGTGGGAGGGAGAATTATCAGGTCCGCAAGACTAATCAATAAATCAATATCATATGACAACAAAAGGGAAGAAGATTTTTATAGGACTTACAGTAGTAGTTCCTTTTTTAATCTATTGTGTGATCTATTATACCCCAATGATCAAAAATGCACCGTTTAAATCCAGTGAATTTGTTTCACTTCAGTTTAAATGGGGTGTGGGTAAGACGCTGATTAACTCTTATGACTCCGGAACCGGAAATTATCAGTATCTTGATAGCAGGGACTCCCTGGTCAAAACCAACGTGAAACTGAGAAGCAATGACATCCTCTACCTGCATAGTAAAGCCAACGAGCTTGGGCTTTGGAATTTTCCGGATGTTATTGCGAACCATGATGCTGATCTGACTTCAGACAAAGTCCTGCGTTATGAAATCCAGTTCAATTATAAAAGAAAGCGCAAGAAGGTGATTTTTTTAACGGATTATAGTGAAATCCCCAAATTGAGGGATGTTGCGACCCAGATGCAGAAATTAGTCTCTCAAAGTATCAATGATGCCGAAGAGCGCTACACCAATAAATAACTGAATTCAATTGTGTTTATATAAAAATAAATTCTATATTTGCACCTCGATAAAAATAAACAATTTAAAATAATAATTATTTAACAATGTACGCAATAGTAAATATAGCAGGGCAGCAATTCAAAGTTGCAAAAGACCAGCACCTTTTTGTACACCGTTTGCAAGGAAGTGAAGGCGCTAGTATTGAATTTGACAAGGTATTGTTGGTTGAAGATGGTGGTAACATCTCAGTAGGAGCTCCTTTATTGGCAGGTGCTACAGTTTCAGCTAAAATCGTGTCTCATTTAAAAGGTGATAAAGTGATCGTTTTCAAAAAGAAACGTAGAAAAGGTTACAAAAAGAAAAACGGTCACCGTCAGTACTTTACCAAAATCCAGATCTCTGGAATCAGTTTATAATTAGTCGTTAACATCAGAATATCTGTTTAATCAGATAATCATAAAATATAAAACAAGATGGCACATAAAAAAGGAGCCGGTAGTTCCAGGAACGGACGTGAGTCGCATAGCAAACGCTTAGGTATTAAAATCTTCGGCGGCCAAGAAGCTATCGCTGGAAATATTTTAGTACGTCAGCGTGGTACAAAGCACCATCCTGATAAAGGAGTAGGCATTGGAAGAGACCATACTTTATTTGCTTTAGTAGATGGTACAGTGATCTTCAAAAAGAAACAAGACAACAAATCTTATGTTTCTATATTACCTGCTGCAGTAGTTAAAGAAGTAATTGCAAACGCTGCATCGCTTGCAGAAGTAGCAGTTGCTGAAGAAGCTGCACCAGTGAAAAAAGCACCAGCAAAAAAAGCTGTCAAAGCTGAAGTAGAAGAAACAGAAACTACTGAGACTGAAGCTGCACCTGCAGAATAATCCAGTTTTCAAGATAAAAAAGAAGCTCCCGATATGTATCGGGAGCTTCTTTTTTAATTTACTTTTTTTAATACTCTCTATTCATTAACATATTTGCAAGTCGAACGAGTTCTTCTTTGTTTTCATCAGGAACAGTGATCATTTCTAACGCAAAAAATGCGTTTTCCAGATATTTTTTCATGAGCATTGTGGCCTGCTCTTTTACTTCATATTGATTGTATAAATCCGTTATGTTGCTGACCTTGTTGTTATAGTCTTCATTTACAGTCTGTTCGTTTAGTTCATGTAAATGCACTTCTGAGGCTAGTTCCTGCAATTTTAACCTCAAATAGGTTTTTTTATTTGAGATGATGTCGCCGCCAACCTGTTTTCCAAACTTTTCCGGGTCACCATAAACATCGAGAATGTCATCCTGGAGCTGGAACGCAATGCCCAGGTTTTCACCGAACTGATAAATCAGATCTGCATCCTCAGCAGTTGCATTGGCGGTAATGGCGCCGAGTTTCATAGCCCCACCTACCAGAACAGCAGTTTTTAGTCTGATCATGTTGATGTATTCTTCAATACTTACATTATCGCGTTTTTCAAATTCCATGTCCAGCTGCTGCCCCTCACACACGCCCTGGGCTGTTGCATTAAAGGTATCTAAGGCGGGCTTTAAAATACTTACATGAACTTGTGTGATGTGCTTGTTGGCTTCTACCATCATCACGTCACCACTTAGTATTGCAGTATTGTTGTCCCATTTTTCGTGAACGGTCTGTTGTCCGCGGCGAAGGGGCGCATTGTCCATAATGTCATCGTGGATCAGCGTGAAATTATGAAAGGTCTCGATGGCCATGGCAGCCGGTACGGCTGCGCCGATATCCCCGTCAAAGAGCTCTGCTGACATAAGTAGCATAATGGGCCTCAGTCTTTTGCCACCTAAATTCATGATATAGCTGATAGGCTCGTACAAAGATGCAGGATGTGCAGGATAGGTAGTTTCGTTGATTACTTTTTCTACGTGCTTTAATAATTCGGAAGGAGAATGCATTCTTGTGTATTGTTGTTATCTAATCTTGTATCAGTGAAAAATCAATCTGGCGTTTTGCGAGGTCAACTTTTTTAACTTTTACCTTCACCTCATCACCCAATTGGTATTTTTTCTTCTTACGCTGACCAATGATACAGTAGTTTTTTTCATCCAATACATAGAAATCATCTGCGATATCCCGTAAGCGGATCATGCCCTCACATTTATTTTCTGCAATTTCTACATACATACCCCATTCAGTAACACCTGAAATAATGCCTGTAAAGATGCCGCCAATATTTTCTTCAAGATATTCTGCCTGCTTGTATTTAATTGAGGCCCGTTCCGCATCTGCGGCACGTTTTTCCATGGTTGAAGAGTGTGAAGCAGCAGTTTCGTATTCCTCTTCATTAGCTGACTTCTCATCGTTTAAGTAGGCGGCAAGTAGTCTGTGCACCATTACATCAGGATAACGGCGTATAGGAGACGTGAAATGCGTATAGTGGTCAAATGCCAATCCGTAGTGACTGGTCTTTTTTGTCGTATAAACCGCTTTCGCCATCGAGCGGATCGCCAGTTGGGTCAATACATTTTGTTCTTTTTTGCCTTCTACATCCTCCATTAGGAAATTAAGTGACTTGGCTATTTCCTTATCTGATTTGGTGTTGATTTTATAGCCAAATCTTGCTGCAAAGAGTGCGAAATTCCCTAAAGCTTCCAAGTTCGGGGAATCATGTGAACGGTAAACGAATGTATATTTCTTTTTGCCTTTGCCCTTTTTGGACACAAATTCGGCCACTTTCTTATTGGCCAGCAACATAAAATCTTCGATTAGCTTGTGGGCATCTTTACGTTCTTTTACATAAACACCAATGGGTTTCCCTGTTTCATCCAGCTTGAATTTAACTTCCGTAGATTCAAAGCTAATTGCCCCATTTTTGAACTTCCTGTCACGCAGGATGTAAGCCAGCTCATTGAGTTTTAGAATTTCTTCAGCATGGTCCCCGGATTTGTTTTCAATCACCTCCTGTGCTTCCTCATAACTGAAGCGGCGGTTGGAATGGATCACTGTCCGGCCAAACCATTCGGTAACGATATTTGCCTCTGCGTCCAGTTCAAAAACAGCAGCGAAGCAAAGTTTATCCTCGTCAGGTCTTAAAGAACAAACACCATTGCTCAGCCGTTCAGGCAGCATAGGTATCACACGGTCTACCAGGTAAACGGATGTTGCCCTGGAATATGCCTCTTTATCGAGCTGACTGTTTGGCTTCACATAATGAGAAACGTCTGCAATGTGAACACCGATTTCAAAATTGCCGTTTGGCAGTTTTTTAAAGGAGATGGCGTCGTCAAAATCTTTTGCATCGGCAGGGTCAATTGTGAAAGTAACGGTGTCCCTGAAGTCTTTGCGGTTTTCAAGATCTTGTGGTGATATGGCCTCTGGAATTGCATCCGCTTCACGCTCTACTTCGGCAGGGAAGGCGAGGGGGAATCCATACTGGGCCAGAATGGCATTCATTTCTGTATTGTTTTCTCCCTGTTGACCCAAAATTACCGAGATCTTTCCAATGGGATTTTTGGCGCCTTCAGGCCAGTCAGTAATACTCACCTGAACTTTCTGGCCATTCTTTGCCCCATTAAGATCTGTAAGCGGTACAAAAATATCGTGCAGCATCTTGCGGTCATCGACATTCACGAAAGCGAAGCGGTCGGAGATCCTGATGACACCGATGAAATCAGTCTTTGCACGTTTGATGATCTCAATTACTTCACCTTCATTCTTGCGCCCGCTTTTCTTGGCGTAGATGTAAACTTTTACCTGATCGCCATTTAAAGCATTGTGAAGTTTTCTGGAAGACACAAAGATGTCCTTTTCAAATTCATCATCGGGGACAACAAAAGCAGAGCCGTCAGCGGTCATATCTACTTTGCCTGTAACAAATGTTTTTAAGTCTTTAAGACGAAATTTTCCTTTCTCAGGTTCTAAAAAAACACCCTTTTTGGACTGTTCTTTGAGTATCTCAAGAATGGTTTCTTTACCTGCCTGATCTATAATGTTCAGCTTCGCTGAAACTTGTTTGTAATTAAGTGCCTCATTCTTACTTTTTTCAAGAACATCGCTAATCAATTGTACCAAAACGAGTTCTAAATGAGATGATTTCTTTTTTGCCATAGTATGGATGTGAATCAATCGAAGGTAACAATTTGAACTGATAGATTGTTGTATTTTGTACCTTTGAATCAACTCCACGAGGTCAGAAAACTTTACTACTCAGAAAAATGATAGAAGACAGAGAACGAAAAACAGGTGAAGAGTTGCTGATGATCCTGATTAAGGCGGTGATTTATCTTATCCTGGTTTATTTTTATTTCAATGAACCCCATGTCTATACGGAATATCCCAGGGTAGAGCAGGGCGCTAAAGCACTCGCAGTGTTCCTGGGTCCCAGTCTTGCCGTGTCGGTTCTCCGGTTGGTGGTCATTTACTGGTACATCAGAAAGCATAAATTCAAAAACAATATCAAGGACAATTTTATCCTTGGGATCAACAGGATCACGTCGATTTTGAACACCGTTTTCTTTGCCGTGGCTTTCATGACCTTGCTGGCGATTGATCCCAAAGATTTTATATTCAGTGTATCGATTGTTGCGGCCGCCCTTGCTGTTACTTTTAAGGATTACATCGCTAATATGATCAACGGTCTGATCATCATGTTCTCCGACCGCCTTTCACTGGGCGACCACATCCGGATTGGCGAACATGAGGGTAAAATACTGGACATTACGCTGATCAATATGATTCTTCAAAATGAAGACAGTGACATGGTGATCATTCCCAATTCGGTCGCATTTAGCTCAGTGATCATCAATCAGTCCAAACAAAACACAAAGAAGTTGAGTGTGGAGTTTGATATGGCCATAAAAAATGGATATACACCTGAATTCCTGGAGAAATACCTGGATAAACTAATTTCAGGATATGCCAGTAATGTCGTGCCGGGCGGCCTGACCGTCAAGACTATAGCGATCAACAAAGATGTCGTGATCTTTAAAGCAATGCTGCTCCTGAAGCATTATGATAAACTGAAAGAAAGGGAGATCCGGAGAACGATCAATACGGCGCTGATCAGGTTGTCGGCCAAGCTTAAAGAAGACGAGGTGTAAGGCGGTAGGAGAGAGCTACCGGAATTGGTGACCACCCGGTATGGCTGCAATCAGTTTTTTTGTGTAATCCGCCTTAGGGCGGTGATAGATGTCCTCTGGAAAACCGGCCTCTTCGATTTTTCCTTTGTTCATAACCAGCATCCTGTCAGAGATGTGTTTGACTACCGCCAGATCATGCGAAATAAAGATATACGTGAGGCCAAAATCCTGTTGTAGTTGCCGCAATAGATTGAGCACCTGTGCTTGTACAGATACGTCAAGCGCAGACACAGATTCATCGCAAATGATAAATTTGGGCTGCAATGCCAAAGCCCTCGCAATTACGACCCGCTGGCGTTGTCCGCCGGAGAATTCATGTGGATACCTATCGAAAAACTCAGACTTCAGATCTACCCGTTCCAGCAAGTTAAGTACATGGCTTTTTCGTTGTGCATCGTTGTCAAACAGACGATGAACCTGCAATGGCTCCATCAAAGCACTTCCTATGGTTAGCCTGGGATTGAGGGAAGAATACGGGTCCTGAAATATAATCTGAATATCCCTTCTCATTTTCCTCAGCTCTGTTTTGTTTAATGAGATGACATCCCTGCTGTCAAAAATGAGCCGCCCGGAGGTCGGCTCCACCAACCTGAGTATGCTTCTGCCCAAAGTAGTCTTGCCACAGCCGGATTCGCCAACAAGGCCCAGGGTTTCACCCGGATAAACGTCAAAGCTGACCTGGTCTACTGCTTTCACATAATCAGTTGTCTTTCCAAAAAGTCCTTTTTTTACCGGATACCAAGTACATAAGTCCTTCAGTTCCAACAAAGGTTTGCCCGCATAGAGTGTGGAGCGGCGTTGATCAACTTCTGTCTGAGTATACGTGTTTTCTGCCAGCAAATGTGCGATAGAGTGATCCGTGTTCCCCTCCAGAAAATCGGACACCACCGGAAGTACTTTAAGACTTCGTTCGGGTGCAGGGCGACAGGCGAGCAGGCCTTTGGTGTAGGGGTGTTGTGGATTGTTAAATAACTCAGCTACAGGTCCCTGTTCCACGATTGTGCCTCTGTACATCACCGCCACTTCATCCGCTATCTCACTGATCACCCCAAGATCGTGAGAGATGAAGATCATTGCCATCTGCCGCTCTGTCTTAAGTCTGAGCAGCAGGGTTAAAATCGTTTTTTGTACTGTAACATCAAGCGCTGTTGTAGGTTCATCGGCAATCAGTAAGCTTGGATTGCAGCTTAGTGCCATAGCGATCATCACCCGCTGTTTTTGTCCGCCAGAAAGCTGGTGCGGGTAACTGTCAAAGATCTGCTCCGGCCTGGGCAATTGAACTTCCTTAAACAAGGCAATTGTTTTGTCTTTGGCTTCCTGATGCTTCAGGTTTTGGTGCAGCATGATCGCTTCCTTAACTTGTTCCCCGCAGGTGAAGACCGGATTAAGGGAAGTCATAGGCTCCTGAAAGATCATGGCGATTTTATTTCCCCTGTGTTTCCGGATCTCCTCATCCGACAGACTCCGCAAGTCGACATCATTGAATTCAATCTCACCTGCTATCCTTGTACTATTTGGATCCTGAAGTCTAATGATTGAAAAGGAGGTGACCGACTTTCCCGAGCCTGATTCTCCTACAATACCAAGTACCTTTCCGCTGGCGACACTAAAACTTACACCCGATACGGCGAGCGACCAGGTTTTGTCTTCTTCATTCAGAAATTGGATATCGAGGTTCCTAACAGTTAGCATCAAGATTTTTATGGATGATATTTCGGCATTAAGGTAGGGATTTATCCCTTAATTCCGGTTGTTTGTGCTATTTTTGCAGCATGGAAAGAGAAATCCTTGATACCAAGCGAAAAGCCCTTAAAATTAATCTTAATCCTAAAATTTATGGGACCTTCGCAGAGATCGGTGCCGGGCAGGAAGTCGCACGTAATTTTTTTACAGCTGGTGCTGCATCAGGAACCGTAGCCAAAACCATGTCTGCCTATGATATGACGTTCAGTGATGCCATCTATGGCGTAGAAGAATCAGGCAGATATGTCAGCAAGTCAAGGCTGCTCAGAATGCTTGATCACGAATACGGTTTGCTCAATGAGCGCTTGCACAGCGAGAAATATGATGACCGCACTTTCTTCGCCTTTGCAGATACCGTTACCACACTCAATTACAACAAATCAAACGATCCACATGGATGGATCGGACTAAAGTTCCAGACCGAACCGGACGGTGCGGCCAATGAAATCTTTTTCCATGTGCGTCTGCTGGATACCGATGCAGCATTGCAGCAAAATGTACTGGGAATCATAGGCGTAAACCTTGTATATGCTGCTTTTTACTACAATCAGGATCGAAGGGCCATGATTGAGTCGCTGGCAGATAACCTGACCGTAGGGTCGGTGGAGATAGACCTAATTTCTGTAAATGGACCTATATTTAAAGGGGCGGACAACATTTTGCTGAACCTGTACCTGATTGTAAAAGACTTCTCTGATGCGGCGATCTTTGACGCTGAAGGCCAGCCCACCTTACCAAAAGATCTGTTGTATAAGAAAGATATCATGATCCTGCGTACCAAATACGCACAGAAATCAAATCCTAACTTTAGCATGCTCAATAAGGCAGTTGAGCAATTTGTCCGTACACAAAATGTGCAGGAAAAAAACCTCAGCGTGTTGATCGAAGTCCTGATGTCCAATGTTTTGTCGACTGAGCAGGAATCTCAGGAAATTGATTTAAGAGCGGTTGCGAAGCGTGCTGAGGACATGTGCAAGACTGGAAATAAGGTGATTGTCTCCAACTTTGCGCGTCACAACAATCTGGCAAAATACCTGGATCGCTGCAGACCAAAAAGTGTTGGGATTTCTACCAATATCAACAACTTAAAATTCGTTTTTAATTCAGGCAATTTTGGGGACAACTACTCTAGTCAACTGCTAAATTATGTCAGTGACATGTTTAGCAAAAACGTAAAGTTATTTGCTTATCCATTCATGGACAAGAAAACAAACGAGGTTATCACAACTGCAAATATGCCGGTTAGTCCGGATGCCAGGCCATTGTTCGATTTTTTAATCATCAATGGTTACATCACAGACATTCAGGAATACAGCGAAGAGGACGTAAAGACAGTCTAAGTGTTGTTCTTATAAATGTCTTGCACCGCGATGCCCATTAATCGCTCAGGATGCTCAATTGCTTTGAAACCGAACTGGGCATAAAGGCCATGGGCATCCAATGTAGCCAGCATATACCTGCGCAGACCCTGAAGGTCCGGATGAAAAAGCATCAGCGACATCAGTTTTTTGGAGAGGCCGAGCCCTCTGTGAGATGGAAGGATATAAACATCCGCCAGATACCCAAAAGTAGCTTTGTCGGTGATCCATCTCGCGAAGCCGATTTGTTTGCCCTCTTTGTACACCCCGAAGCAAAGGGAGTTCTCTATAGAACGTTTTACCGTTTCCAGTGGAATACCTTTGGCCCAATAGGAGTCGTGGGTCAGATAATGGTGAACAGCTTCAGGATTAAGCTTGTTCCTGTCGTCAGAAAAAACAAAACCATGCTCAGAAATTTCCATTAGTTCCGCATGTTGATGTATTGCAGCGGTTGTCCAAAATCCTCCTTCCGGCACAAGGCGATGACGGCCTGAAGGTCATCTATGTTTTTACTCTGTACGCGCACCTGATCGTCCATAATTGATGCCTGCGCTTTCGAACCGCTGGCCTTTATTTTAGCGACTATCTTTTTTGCGGTTTCTTTGTCAATTCCTTCTCTTACTGTCACTTCTTTTCTGATCATATTGCCCGAAGCATAAGATTCCTTCCCGAAATCGAGGCTTGTCGCATCCAGGTTTTGTTTGATCATTTTAGAAATAATTGCGTCAGTGATCGCTTTTAGGCGCATGTCGTCCTCCGTAACAATCGTAATCACATTGGTTTTCTTGTCGTGGTCAATCGTACTTTTTGACGAACTGAAATCATACCGGTTTAGGATCTCTTTCTTTGCATTATTCATCGCATTGTCAAATGTTTGCGGATCTACCTTACTTACAATATCGAAACTGGGCATGGTTATAGCTTTATAGTAAAAAATGTATTATTTTTAAGTAAAATGTTCATTTACCTGCACAAAAAAACGAAAATATAATGAGATCGTATGAATTTGCAGGCATAAAAATATAAATCCCAAAATATGAAAACGCAAAATCCAAAAACAGAAAAAAAAGAAGTAAAGAAAGCAGTTAAAAAAGCACTGGAAAAAAGTCTCACGGACAAGTTTCTGGAAGTCGTAAAACAGCTTGGGCATGATGCAGAAAAAATCGGGAAAGATATAGAGATCGCGGGTAAATTTGTAGCAAAGAAACTTTCGAAAAGACTCAAAGATTTAAAAGAAGCCACGGACAATAAACCGGAAGCAGTAAAGACCGCTACTGAACCGGCTACAAAGGTTAAGGAAATTAAAAAAAGCACCGTTAAGGGGACTAAAACTGCAAAAAAGATCGTAAAAAAGGCCGTTTCAAAAGCTAAGCCTGTAGTACAAAGCGTCAAAGTTGCAGCCATTGCTACTGAAGAAAAGGCTGCAGAAGCCATTGCAAAACCGCTCAAAAAGGTTGTCGAAAAAACTGCAGCTGCAAAAGCGGAGCCCGCAGTTTCAAAGATGGCCGCCAAGAAACCTGCAGCCCCTAAAAAGGATTAAGAGAAAATAGATATTTTTAAAGACAGGAAATAATTAACAATTACTTAACAATAGAATATGCAGTTTTGAAACTATGGAATTGCATACCTGCCCGGCTTCGCAACAGGTCATATTACAAAGAGATTAATGAAGAAAAAGGCACCATTTCTAAACAGGGAGATCAGTTGGTTATATTTCAATGAACGCGTGTTGCAGGAAGCTGCAGACGAAACGGTCCCGCTCATTGAACGCATTAGGTTTCTTTCCATCTTTTCGTCCAACCTTGAGGAATTCTACCGCGTCAGAGTCGCCACCATGAGCCGGCTTGCCAACCTCAATGATAAAGCTAAAGCCCTTTTGGGTTTCAATCCCAAAAAGGTCTTAAATGAGATTAAAAATATTGTTGTCAAGCAGGAACGTAAGTTTGAACAACTTTTTCAGGCGACACTGATCAATGAACTGGCACAGAACAGGATTTTTATCCTCAACGAAACGCAGCTGAATGTTTCCAGAGGAGAATTTGTGCGGGAACATTTCAGGGACAAAATTTTGTCCACACTGGTGCCCATCATGCTGGACCTCGATAAGCCCTTTCCGGAGTTGAAGGACAGACGCCTTTATTTCTTTGTACGTCTTTCCAGAAAATCATCAAAGAAGAGTGAGAAATTCGCGTTGATCGAACTCCCTGCTGATCTGCCAAGGTTCCTGGTGCTGCCCGAAACCAATGGATTAAAATTCATTATCCTCGCAGAAGACATCATCAAATACTGTTTGGACGACATCTTTTACGTTTTTAGTTATGACGTCATTGATGCCTATTCAATCCAGCTCACCCGCGACGCAGAGCTGGATATAGACAAAAACATTAGCGATAAATTTATTGAAGAGTTAAAAAGTAGCCTTGACAAGCGTAAAAAAGGGAAACCGATGCGCTTGCTTTACGATACAGAAATGCCGTTTGACATGCTTACGGTATTAATTTCAAAGTTGAAGATAGAAGCTGAAAGTCTCATTCCCGGCAACAGATACCATCGTTTTGGTGATTTTATTAAATTTCCAAATGTCGGCTCAAAAGAGCTGGAATATGCCCCTAATGTTCCATTGAAAGTTTCAGGCTTGCACCGCACTGAAAGTATTTTTAACAAGCTTCAGCAACGGGATTTTGTCATCAATCTCCCTTACCAGTCGTACGATTATATCATTCTGTTTCTGAGAGAAGCGGCAATCGATCCCAAGGTTACGGAAATCAACATCACACTTTACCGGCTCGCAGAAAATTCAAGGGTTATCAATGCGCTGATCAATGCAGCAAAGAACGGCAAAAAAGTCAATTGCCTGGTAGAGTTAAAAGCCCGGTTTGACGAGCGCGCAAACATCCAGTGGACCAGCAAACTTGAAGAAGAAGGCGTACATGTCAACTATGGTCTGACGGATTACAAAGTACATTCTAAGATCTGCCTGGTGAAGCGGATGGAAAAAGGCAGGGCAGTCTACTATGCCAATCTGGCTACCGGAAATTTCAATGAAAAGACGGCAAAACTGTATTGTGACCACAGTATTTTTACCGCCAGAAAAGAAATTACACACGATCTCCTGAAGCTGTTTACGGCGCTGAACAAGCGGACGGTGGCAAAGGACTTTAAATATTTGATTGTATCACCCCTTGATTCCAGGAACAGAATTTATGAACTGATCGACCGTGAGATAAAATTCGCAAAGCAGGGAAAACCAGCCTACATGATCCTGAAGGTCAATAGCCTTGCCGATGAAGGTGTGGTCCAGAAATTATATGATGCCAGTAATGCAGGCGTAAAGATCCGGCTGATCGTACGGGGCATCTGCACACTTGTACCCGGTATTGAAGGATTCAGTGAAAACATAACCGTTATCAGTATCATTGACAAGTTCCTCGAACATGCCCGCGTTTTCATTTTTGGAAATAATGAAAAGGAAGAAATGTACTTGTCCTCGGGTGACCTAATGAGCCGCAATTTCGAACATAGGGTAGAAGTGGGCTTTCCGGTGCTTGATGAGGAAGTTTGTCATGAGATCAGGGACATCATCGAATTTCAGTTACAGGACAATGTAAAAGCCCGTGACATTACCAGACTAAACAACAACAAATACCATAAAAGCAAATCAGCTTCCAAAGTCAGGGCGCAGGTACAGACCTATAATTATTTAAAGAACAAACATCAGTAATGTTAAGATACGCGGCAATCGACATAGGTTCCAACGCAGTAAGACTGCTTATAGCAGATATTTCCAGTAGCGAAGACGGTTTTATCTTCAAAAAAAATACTTTGATCCGTGTTCCCCTCCGTCTGGGAGACGATGCCTTTCTGGAGCAGCGCATTTCTGAACGGAAGATAACAGACCTGGTTAAAACCATGAGTGCTTTCAAGAACCTCATGGATGTATATCATGTCTCTAAGTACCTGGCCTGTGCCACATCCGCGATGCGGGAATCGTCAAATGGCCCTGAGATCATCGAACTGGTTAAAACAGAGACAGATCTGGATCTGGAAATCATTGCAGGACAGCGAGAGGCGAATATTATTTATTCGAACCATATCGAAGAGAACTTGGATGCCAATAAAAGCTATCTCTATATTGATGTTGGCGGTGGCAGTACTGAACTGTCTATTTTTGTCAATAAACAGCCAGTAGCTTCCCGTTCATTTGACATTGGCACCATCCGGATCCTGGACAATAAAGACAAGGATGAGACCTGGGAGGAAATGAAAACCTGGGCAAAAGAGCATACCAAGTCGCTTAAAAATGTAGCTGGTATAGGTACTGGTGGCAACATCAATAAGCTCTTCAGGATGTCGGGCGAGAAAGAAGGTATGCCTTTGTCGCTGCTCAAACTCAAAGGCTTGCATAATGAGCTGAACAGCTATTCATTAAAAGAACGGATCAGTCTGTACGGCCTTAATCCCGACCGTGCGGATGTGATTATCCCCGCTGCAGAGATTTATATCACACTGATGAAATGGACGGGGATCAAGCAGATTTATGTGCCTAAAGTAGGTATGGTGGATGGCATCATCAATTTGTTGATTGAAGAAAACCTGAACGGTCAGACCTATAAATAAGCCAGTGCAAGGTACCTGCCATGGTGGCTTACCGATTCCGGATTTGTAGTTCTGTATCCGGTCTGAAAATTCATGATGCTGATCCGGGCTGCTTCAAGTTCAGGTTTCTGATCAGAGGCCAGTGTATGCACATAATCTTGCCCGTGAATTTCGGTAGCTGTGAAGTAGACCTGGTTTTCATAAGAAACCTGGCCAGTGGCCTTGTCGTTCAAGACAATCAGGTTGTTGCAGACCAGTTTTATTGGAGCAAAAAGCCGCAGCTTGCTCTGCCTGGAATTGATCTTATAGGCCGCTTCTTTCATGCTCCACAACAGCCAGACCATTAGCGGTGCCTGAATGTCAGATGAGATGAGGAACTGTTCTTCCGCGGTGAAAAGCTTGTCTAAAAAACCCTTTCGTTGCCAGTTGCTGTCTTTATCGGCCTGTACCAGGTCAACTATATCGTTGCCTATCATTTACGCCTCCAGTTTGGTTTGGATGATCTCAATGGCGGCTCCTACAGTCAGCATCCGCTCCATAGAAAGGTTGTCAATTTCAATCCCAAATGCCTCCTCAACATCCAGCACGATGTCGACCAGGTTGGCCGAATTGATCTTGAGGTCTTTAATGAAATCTGTAGCTTCATTGAGTTGCTCCAATGTGTTTTTATCCTCCACATAGGTGGATATTATCGGTTTTAGCCGGGAGATTATTTCTTCTTTTTCCATTTAAGCTTTATGTTTTTTAAAGATCAGACAGGCATTGACATCACCAAATCCAAAACTGGCTTTGGCAATGATGTTGAGATCTGTGGTAATTATTTTTCGGGGTATCCTGTCTTCACTGATCAGGGCAGTTATCTCAGGATGTAGGTCTTCACAGTTGAGGTTAGGAAACAAAAAGCCATGGTGAAGTTCCAATATGGCAGCCACACTTTCGATACTCCCGGCAGCGCTCAGGCAATGTCCGGTCATGGATTTCAGCGAGTTGATATAGGGGAAATCAGCTCCAGATCTGCCCAGGGCTTCACTCCAGTTCCTGATTTCCAATCCATCTTTACTGGTAGCCGTTAGGTGGCCGTTTATCGAATCAACCGATGCAGCATTTACGCCTGCATCGAGCAGCGCATTTTTAATGCAGCGCTGCACCGCGATGGGATTTGGTGCAGTCATCGTTCCACCACCTGTCTGTCCACCGGAGTTGAGGTGCCCGCCCAATACCTCGGCATAGATTCTGGCACCACGCGCAACTGCGCTTTCTAATGATTCCAGCACCAGGGCCCCTGCACCACTTGCCGGTACAAAACCACTTGCTGTCGCGCTCATTGGCCTTGATCCTTTTTCAGGATTTGCATTGTGCTTATAGGTACAAACTTTCATGGCGTCAAATCCGCCCCATACGTAAGGGCCACCGTCACTTGTACTGCCAGCCAGCATGATTGCCGCATTGCCGTTTTTAATGCGCTCATAAGCCATTAAAATGCTTTCGGCCCCGGTAGTGCAGGCCGAAGAGTTTGTAGTTACCTGGTTGCCCAGTTTGAGTTTTCCGGCCAAATATGCACTGATCCCACTTGCCATGGTCTGTATCACTACGCTGCTGCCTAGTTTGCGTATGTCAAACGCATCAATTTTATACACCGCTTCGCGGAATTTATCTATTCCTGATGTTCCCGTACCAAATACGGTACCGCTGTTCCAATCCGGCTCATTACCCTGGTTTACGGAAAGGCCTGCATCTTTCCAGGCATCCATTCCAGCGATTACCCCATATAAAATGCCCGTACTATTCAGATTCCTGAGTTCCAGTTCACTGAAATAAATGCCCGCCTGTTCAGCCGAAACCCGGGGCTTACCTGCAATCTGACAAGAAAACTGCAAACGTTCCAGTTCAGCATCGTGGACAATGCCTGATTTACCAATCTTAAGTGCCTCCGTAAACGCATTCAGGCCAACCCCGTTGGGAGCCACTACGCCAAGTCCGGTGATGACAACCCTGTTAGGCATTCATTTTATTGGTCACCATTCCCGCAATCGTACCTTTGCATACGGTTTCTCCCGCTGTATTGATCATTTTCACAGTACATTTCAGTTTTTTAAACCTAAAGTAAACCTTCTCTGCCTCAACAGTCACTTTTTCTCCCGGAAACACTGGCTTCATGAAATCGATAGCGGTTGAAGTAAGCATCACGTGGCCGGGCATTCCCCCCGTTGCGCTGCCTGACAAGTAAATTCCAAGGCAAACGAGGCCGATCTGTGCCATCGTTTCGGTTAAGATTACTCCGGGAGTTACCGGGCTATCTTTAAAATGGCCTTTGTAAAAATCAAGTTCTTTATCAAAAGTATAAGTGCCAATTGCTTTATTTTCATCTATTTCCAGCAACTCATCTACAAAAAGAAAGGGTTTGCTGTAAGGTAGGTGAGCTAAAATTTCTTCTTTATTCATGGTATGGTATTGTTCGTTTTTTTATTTGTCTTTTTGGATTAACCATCCCGTCATCATTACAATGCCGTCCTTCGATTTTCATCCCGTCATCTCGAACGCAGAGAGAGATCTCTTGAATTGCCATCCTAACCAAGAGATCTCTCTCTGCGTTCGAGACGGCAAGAAGCGGCAAGACCAGTACTCAACAAAACTAACTTTAAATCACCACTTCAGCAATATTCGCTGCGCGGAAAAACCAGGGCCGAAACTGAGCATGAGTCCGGTGTCACCTGCCGCGGCGATGCCCGATAAATAGCGCTCCAGTACGTACAACACTGTGGCACTGGACATGTTTCCAAACAACCGCAATACCTCTTTGGTCTCGTCAATGTTCTTACCCAGGCTGCCAAACAAGCCTTCCACCAACTGAACAATCTTTTTCCCGCCGGGATGAAAGATCAGGTGATCTATATCTTCGATTCTTAAATCATACTTAGCCAGAAAGGGGTGTATTACCGCTGGAAAATGAGCTTCAATCGTTTCCGGTACACGTACATCCAAAACCATTTGCAGGCCGGTATTGGTTGTTTTAAAGCCCATCATGTGTGTGGCGTCATAAAAATGGTACATTTCACCGGCAATCATTTCGGGTCCCTCATCATCTTCATGCGAAGACAGCAGGGCGCAGGCTACACCGTCCCCAAATATGGCAGCGCTCACGACATTAGCCATCGAAAAATCGTTCAACTGAAAAGTTGCAGTAGGCGATTCATAGGCAATGACTGCAGCACGTTTGCCCGGATTGGATTTCAGAAAGTTCATGGCATAGATCATCCCCGATACCCCTGCGGCACAGCCCATTTCGGTAACCGGCAGCCTGATGATGTCCTGGTTTAGTCCCAGTTGATTGATCAGATAAGCATCAAGCGATGGGATCATGATCCCTGTGCAACTTACGGTAATGATGTAGTCCAGATCACCCGAATTCCAACCGGCCTTTTCGAGTGCTTCCTGCAAACAAGCAGCACTCAGACTAATGCCGGACCTGATATAAATGTCATTTCGTTCTTCAAATGATGTTGCCGCAAAAACTTCTTCTGGCGACATGATCGAATACCTTTCGTCCACCCCGGCATTTTCAAAGATCTTTTTTACTTTTCTGATGAACCGTTCATCCTGTCCGTTGAGCCATCCGTCCAAAAAAGGAAGAATGTCAGCGGTTTTCCTCGAATGCGGAGGCGATAGGGTTGAAACAGTTTTTATTTTTACGCTCATAAGGTCTTTATCTGCTCATTGTTTTTTTGTCTATTATTTGAAAAAATGATCCACTGGTATCGGAAGGCCCATTTCCATCGAATCAGGTATTTATTGACCTTCAACTGAGCGGTATATTTTTCCAGGTCTTCTTTTTTGAATCCCCTTAAAATAGACACCAGTCCATCGTCCCGGGACATGCTGTTGAGCCCAAATACCAGGCAGATCAATTGAAACAGGCGGTAGGCCAAAGCGCTCCTCTGCAAATCATTGACTACCACGCCAAGTGTGGCCCGGTTTTCAAATGCGGCCATTAATTCTACAATCTCCAGGTCTTTAAAATGGTGCAGGGTCAATGTGCATAGGATAACATCGTAAGTCTGCGCTTGTTTAATTTCCTCAAAAATATCTCCGCACAGTAATTTGATGTTTGGGTAACGGGCAGACAGTTGATCCGCATATCCTGCTGTAAATGCATTGGCGTCAATTCCGGTGAGTTCAAAAACAATTCCTTTTTTTAAACCATACGCTGCAAGTACCCGCAGCATATCGCCATTCCCGCAGCCCACATCCAGTATGCGGATCGTTCTTGAGCTGGCTTCTTCACCCAAAGTAGAGAGCAAGATTTCCAGACCGTTGATGGTCACTGAGTTTCCACCCAGTAACCGGTTGATGCCCGCGATTTTATCCAGCGCATCACGCAGTATTTCGCCTTCCATAGAGAAGTCATCCATTACCTCTGGCGCCTGACTTCTGTTTTTTGTATTTACGGATAACTTATTGGATAGGTTGCCCATGTGTTCGTTTTATTAGTATTGTCAATAGGTGTGGAAATTTAGCCAATAAAGCCAGCAATATCCTGAACAGCAGTTTTTTTCTGATGACAGCAGAAAGTAGTCTGCCTGCTCTTATGCGGCCACTGAAATGCAGGTTCCATGCTTTGCTGTACTTCTTTTCCAGGTCTTTTCTTGTTATCGCACCTTCCAGGTAAGACACTGAAAGCTCTGCACAGATCTTGGCGCTGTGTATGGCCATCGCCATTCCGTTTCCGCAAAGCGGGTGGATCAGTCCTGCAGTATCACCGATCATGAGGATGTGTTCACATACCGGTTCCTTTTTGGCGAAAGAGACCTGACTGATGCTCATGGGCTGCTCAAACAACATCTTGCTATCTTTTAGGATCTGTTGCAAAGGTTTATTTTGATGCAGGACCTGCTGCTCAAATGCAGCCAGGTGTTTGTATTTTTTGAAACTGTTGTAATCTGCCAGATAGCAAATGTTAATGCGGCCATTCTCTACACCGGAGACCCCGCAATAACCACCTTCAAAATGGTACAGGCCAACCAGACCTTTTGGATAAGCCCCCGAATAGTGACTTTTTACAGCAAGCCAATGCGATTTTTGCTGTATGAAAGACCGGGAAAGTTTTTGATCCAGCGTGGATCTTTTGCCGTAGGCCCCAATCACCAGTTTTGCCTTCAATACACCTGAAAGCTGGGTAACCACTTCAAATTCATCGTTCCTGAAATGTACATCCGTGACCTGTCCGGTCTCTACGATGCCGCCAAGTTCGACGACCCGTTCGTATAAATACTGGTCCAGCTGGTACCTGCTCAGTCCAAATCCTCCGAGAGGGAGTTCGGTGTTGAGCGCTGTACCTGAGGCGGCGACAAAAGTAAGCCGTTCGATGCCAACCGCACCTTTTAAAAAAGGATTTATGTCTAATGAAGACAAATAGGGGAGCACTTCATTCGAAACGTATTCACCGCAGACTTTATGCTGCGGATAAACGGTCTTTTCAATCAGCCTTACAGGCAACCCTGTACGTAGCAAATGGATCGCACAGGTAAGTCCGGCCAGTCCGCCTCCGATGATGATAACCTGATCGTTTTTTTTCATAAAGTAATGACCCTAATGTACTTGGTATTTCTGATGGTTTTGTTAAATTTAATGTTTCACACACAAAACAAGCCATTTTATCAAACCAAACCCCTGTATGAGACTTCGTTCACTAATTTTTCTGCTTGGATGTTTTCTGAGCAGCCTGTCTTCCGCATTTTCACAATCTTCTGCGGCCTCCATCACACCTCAGGACCTGCGGTGTGAATACCTGGTCAACCCTGCCGGCATAGATGAGCTGAACCCAAGATTGAGCTGGACATTCAGGGCCACAGATTCACTGTCCTCTGGGCAGCGGCAAACTGCTTACCGGATTGCCGTGGCGTCCGCTATGCAGTTGCTGGGCAGCAAAGCCGACCAGTGGGACTCCGGATGGATTAGCGCCAGTCAAATGCAGCAGGTGGTTTATAAAGGGAAAGGATTGTTGTCTGATAGAACTTACTACTGGCAGATCACGGCTAAGGATGAAAAAGGGCGAATTTCTTCGAAAAGCAAGGTCGCTAGCTGGACCACGGGTTTGCTCCTCAAATCGGACTGGAAAGCCAGCTGGATTGGTACAAAACAGGTATTTGATCCTTCCAGATCCGACTGCAATGTCATCGATCCCTGGTTGCGCAAGTCTTTTGAACTGAAATCAAAGCCAGCTAAAGCCACCGTTTTTCTGGCCTCGGTGGGCTACCATGAATTGTATGTCAACGGGAAAAAGATCGGTGAGGATGTGCTTGCTCCGGCCGTGTCTGACCATACCAAGCGCGCCAGGTACGTCGCTTATGACATTGCTGCGCAACTTAAACCTGGGAAAAATGTCATTGCGATCTGGCTGGGCACTTCCTGGTCAATCTTTGGTCCTTATGTCGAGAAGGACAAACCCAATACACCGATGGTTATTGCGCAGGTTGCGATGTACAACAATCGCAGCGGCATAAAACCTGCGCTGGTGCTCAAAACGGATGCCACCTGGAAAACACATTTGAGTCCCAATAAACTGCTTGGTATTTGGGATTTCGGGCACATGGGCGGCGAACTGTATAATGCCAACCTGGAGATCGACAACTGGAACAGGACAGACTGCAACGAGCAGAACTGGGACCAGGCAATTGTTTTTCAGCCCAACCTGAAACTTTCTGCACAGATGGTAGAATCCAACCGCCTATTTGATGAAATAAAACCGCTGAGCATCAGCGAGAGGCGGGCAGATGGGTCATACCGGATAGATATGGGGGTTAACTTCGCCGGTTTTACAGAAGTAAAGCTCAAAGGAAATCCCAACGATAAAATAGAATTTCTTTATTCTGAGCGGCAGCAGGAAGACATGACTTTCAATCTGCACAGCGCTTATATCATTGGCAAGTCGGGCACTGGAACCTTTCGCAACCGCTTCAATTACAGTTCCTGCAGGTGGATCACCATCAGGGGATTGTCCTATAAGCCAGCGGCAGAAGACATCAAAGGCTGGATGGCGCGAACCAATTATCAGGATGCAGCTAGTTTCCAATGTGCCGATACCCTCCAAAACTGGATCTATGATCGGGTCAAATGGACCTACCAGAATTTATCGATAGGGGGGTATGTGGTCGACTGTCCCCAACGCGAGCGACTGGGTTATGGCGGTGATGCCCATGCCACCTGTGAAACGGGAATGTTCAATTATAAAGTAGCGGCTTTTTACACCAAATGGATGCAGGACTGGCGTGACAACCAGGGTACCGAATCTGTAGTGGGCAACCTGCACGATCCTAAATTTGCCCGTACAGCTGTCCAAAGTGGAAGAATCCTCAACAATGGCATTGTACCGCACAGCGCGCCAACGTATATGGGGGGTGGCGGACCGGCCTGGGGCGGTATTGTGGTCACCCTTCCCTGGTACATTTACCAGCATGAAGGGGATAAACGTGTTTTGGAAAAGAATTTTGAACTGGTGAAAGGATGGATCTCTTTCCTGGACCTCAATACCAAGGACAATTTGCTGCAGCGATACGGCGGCTCCTGGGATTTTCTGGGCGATTGGTTGTGGCCGGGTGCTACGGCAGAAGGCATGAACAACAACAAGCCGCAAACGGTATGTCTCAACAACAGTTACCGTGTATTCAATTTGCGTACCGCCGCAAAGATCGCCAGAACGATCCATAGAATTGCCGAAGCAGAGCAATGGGAGAAACAGGCGGCTACATACAGCCAGGCCATTAATGCCAAATTTTATAATGCTGCAGACCACAGTTATGCCGACAGTTCGATGGCGAATCTCGCTGCGGCCTTACTGGCCGACGTACCTCCTGCAGATCAAAGAGAATTGGTGATGAAGCGCCTGGAAACGGAGATTTTAGTCAATAAAAAAGGCCACATTGATGTGGGTATTACTGGTGGGGCAATTCTGTTCAAATTACTAAGAAACATGGGTAGGGACGACCTCATCTATGCAATGACTTCGCAGACCAGTTATCCGGGCTGGGGCTATATGAAAGACAACAACGCAACTACCATATGGGAAATGTGGGAGAAAGACCTGCCGGGCCACTCTTTGCTCCACAGTTCCTATCTCTATCCCGGCGCCTGGTATATCGACGGAATGGCGGGCATCCGTCAGGATCCTCAATCGCCCGGTTTTCAGAAATTTATCCTGCGTCCGCCTTTGCTTAGCGCCCAACAAATGCCCTGGGCCCGTGCCGTGTATGATTCTCCCGCAGGTCTGATTAAAACAGCATGGGAAAGAAAAGATGGCGTATTAACGATGCAGGTAACCGTTCCGCCAAATACTTCGGCGCTGTTGCAATTAAGGCCCAATGAGGCTGGAAATGTAACGATAAACGGAAAAGAGCGCATCCGGACAGGTACTATAGAAGGCTACGACGAATTTGAACTGAGTGCAGGTACTTACAACATAAAAACGACCGCTGCCAATTAGGCAACGGTCGTTTCATTGAAATGGTCGTCTAGACGACGTGTCATATAAATAAGCTAAGCCAGCGTAAACGCAGGTAAATCAATCCTTTTTCCACCATTCATGGCACTTTCATGCGCCAGGATACCTACACAGGTAATGTTGGCCGATTGCCTTGCATCCGGGAACGGCGCACGGTTTGCAACCAAGGCCGAAACAAATTCATGTACCAGGTGCGGGTGTGAACCCCCATGTCCCGAGCCCTGGATGAACGACAAGTGTTGGTTGTCGTCACCATCATAAACACCGCCAGTGGTAAAATGCTGGATTTCCTCTGGCAGCAAATGCGCATAGTCAGGTATGGTTACTTTTTCAGGAGTCTCACCAGTATGGATCACAGATTCTTCATGTTCTATCAAAGTCCATTCAAAAGTCTTTTTAGAGCCGTAGACATCAAAACTCTCCCTGTACTGTCTTGCAGTATTAAACAGTGATCTGGTCACCTCTGCAGAAAGATCTGAATCCTTAAATTTAATATGGCAACTTTCTACCGCAAACGGGGAACCGTATTTCGAGATCAGGTTCTCGTCGATCGTTCCTGAACCGAAGCAGGATACATACTCCGCGTCCGCTTTGGCCAATGCCAATACCGGACCTACGCAGTGCGTTGCGTAATGCATAGGAGGGAGGCCTTCCCAGTAGCCTGGCCAGCCTGCCATTTCCTGTTGGTGCGAAGCGCGCAGAAACTGCAGTTTACCCATGTCTCCGCTTTCGTAAAGTTCTTTTACAAAAAGAAACTCGCGACTGTAAATCACGGTTTCCATCATCATATAGGTCAGACCGGTCTCTTTTACGGCCTCCACAATCTGGCGGCATTCTTCTTCAGTCGTCGCCATAGGCACCGTACAGGCCACATGCTTTCCGGCCCTCAGGGCTTTCAGCGATTGTTCTGCATGGCTTTGAATGGGGGTGTTGATGTGCACTGCATCGATCTCTGGATCTTTCAGCATTTCATCATAATCTGAATAACGCTTTTCTATTCCAAAAGCATCACCGATCGCATTTAGTTTTTCGGTATCACGCTGACAGATCGCATACATATTTGCGTTCGGATGTTTCTGATAAATGGGTATAAACTCTGCACCAAAGCCTAACCCAACGATGGCAATATTTATTTTCTTCGTCTCCATTATATAATTTAAAAATAGGTTTTTAAAAATGCTAATCCTTCTGACGCAAAGTCATCCTGGTTGTCTGCAAAAGGGTACCAGATGCACACGGCCTCTGCCAGTTCCTTAATCTCTGGTGTGAAACTTTCAATGGCCACAATACCCTCGTAATTCACCGCTTCCAGACCTCTTTTGAAAGCATCCCAGCGGGTTTGTCCCGTGCCGGGCGAGCCTCTGTAATTTTCAGATACCTGGATGTGCAGGAGTTTATCTCCCGCCAGTTTGATGGCTGCTTCTACATCCCGTTCTTCGATGTTCATGTGAAAACCGTCCAGCAAGATTCCCACAGCAGGATGATTGATGTCATTGACCATCCTCAAGGCGTCCTTTGCCGTGTTTACCAGGTCAGACTCAAATCTATTCAAAGGCTCAATGGCCAGTTTGATACCACGTTCTGCTGCCATATCTGCTACAATCCGCAGGTTTAGTACTGCCAATTGCCATTCCTTCACACGTTGCTCTGGCGGCACCATTCTAGCCTTTCCTACAGCCGAGTACATGGGGCCTGCAAAGATTTTGATATCCCACAACACGCAAAAATCCAGGCAGGCCTCAATGTATTTGAAGCAGTTCTCATGAACTGCAGGATCTTCATGGGTTAGGTCGCGTGTCGGACCAAAGGCACCACAGATGATGGCTTTCAGATTGTACTTTTCCAGTCCCGCTTTTACTGCCGCACCGTCAATCACAGCCGGGTCTTCTACGGCAATTTCTACCGCGTCAAAACCCATGGCTGCTATTTTAGGAAACAGCTCTTCAATCGAGGAAGTCTGAAAAGGAGAAGTCCACAACCAGGTGCTCACTCCGTAAGTTACGTTCAATGCCATGCCTTTATTTGGTTACTTTCATTACCCCGTTCATGATTCTCCAGTGTCCCGGGAACGAGCAGATAAAAGGGTAGTCTCCGGCTACAGCCGGAACTTTAAATTTCAATTTAAACGTTTCTTCCGGATTTACCAAAGGAGTGGAGAACAATACTTCAGGCATGCTGGGAACGTATTGTTTTTCTGCACCTTTCGGATCCTGGGCCATTTTGTCTGCCGCGGCGCCAACTTTCTCCATGCTCCCTTTTTGCAGGATCAACAAGTTGTGCTGCATGAAATCGATGTTCTTAAAGACGACCTCAACAATGCTACCTGCCTTTACGCTAAAGGATTTTTGCTCAAACTTCATCGCATTCTCGATCGGGTTGATGACAACGACCTGGTCGGCTTTGGCGTTTATTTGTTCTGCACCCTTTGCTGCTGTTTTACCGTCCGCTGCTGGCATGTTGTGCCCGCTATTTGCGTCAGCTGAAGCCTCTTTGCCATGTTTGGCAATCGCAACTGTCAGCGCTACACTGATCCAGCGGTCTCCTTTGTTTTGGCCAAGTTTAGCCATCGCGCCAAGCTCTTCTGCAATTGCTGCTGAAGGTGGCGTTTCTGAAATCTTAAGGATTGCAGCCAAACGGGTATTCAAATTGCCATCGTTGAGTAAGCCTGCCTTGCTGATCGCAGCCTGTGCTGCTGAATTACTTGGCAACACTTGTAAAGCGGCTTTACGAACACCGGCTGATGGGTGCGACAATGCTTCAACAGCCACTCCAAAAGCTTCAGCATTGGATCCATCCAGCAGACCGAGACCGTTTAAAGTCCACAATGCATGTATGGCGGCAGGGTTAATGCCCAGTTCATCTACTTTTTTATTGCGGATCAGTCTGTATAGTTCCGGTGCAATCGCTTTATTGCCCGATTCTACAATCAGACGCTGTGCAGTCGTGCGCCAGAACATGTTGTCGCTCTGCAGACCGCCAATCAGCGATTTAGGATCTTTTTTATCCAGTGATTTAATTGTAGAAGGAGATGCATTGTTGTACACCACTTTGTAGATCCGGCCATGGGTACGGTCACGCAGCGGATTGATATAAGCGTTGCCTTTTCCATTCTCGAATCCCGGAGGCGTAGGATTGTGCTGGATGATGAAATTGTACCAGTCCAATACCCAAACGGCGCCATCAGGACCTACTTCAGTCTGCACAGGGCCAAACCATTCATCTGCACTGGCCACAAAGTTCCAGCCATCTTGCTCTGCAAATCCTGATCCTTTTGGCTCCAGAACTGCCTGGTGAACCACGCGTCCTGTAGGCTCGTTGACAAAAGCAATCCGGTTCCAATACGCTTTAGGGAAGTTCCTTGCGGTATACAAGCTGTGTCCCGCAGCAGCAGTAAAGCCGTTAAATACGTCTACCTGACGCAGGTTTTTGGTCACCACATGCATGGCATAGTGACCGTCTATTTTGTCTACTGCTTTGTTTACAGGCTGACCGATCTTGGCCAGGTACGGACTTGGAATGCCCATAAACGCACTGTGTGTATTGTTAGCCGTAGAGATGAATACATCATTGTTTTCCGAGAAACCAAGTCCCCAGGTATTGTTGCTGGTTCCGCCCAAGTACTCCAGGTCTTTGCCATCCACGCCAAAATGATAGACACCCTGACCGAATTTAGTCTCCTGTCCACCCACTTTGCCATTGTAACCAGAGTAACCTACGGTGCCCCAAATCTTATTATCCAGTCCATATTTCAGGTTAGAAGGACCCGCATGGGTGTCATAAGTACCCCATCCGGTGATCAGCTTTTCCCTGATGTCTGCTTTGTCATCACCATCGGTATCTTTCAAAAAGATAAAGTCCGGCGCCTGCGAAATGATCACACCGCCATTGGCAAAAACTATGCTGGTCGGAATGTTGAACTTATCCGCGAAAATCGTGAATTTATCTGCTTTACCGTCGCCATCTGTATCCTCACAGATCTTGATTCTGTCCAGTCCTTCACCTTTTACATCCCTTACCGTATTCGGATAATCGATGGTTTCAACCACCCAAAGTCGCCCTCTTTCGTCCCAGGCCATGGCAATTGGTTTCTCTACCTCAGGCTCTGAAGCAAAAAGCTGCAGTTTAAAATCTACCGGCACCTGGATCAGTTGCTGTGAAGCAGCAGGGCTCATAGGAGCTTGCAACTGAAAGCCACCTTCTCTTTTTTCGTAGTTTGGCAATTTGGCATCAGAGTAGGCAGGAGCTGGTTTGTCCAGTTTGTTCCACTCTTTTTTAGCCACATCGCTGACCGACCAAAGCACGCCATTTTCCAGTAGTTTCAGGAAACCAGGGTTCTTCCAGGTCTTTTCATCATGTCCGTAAGCGGTATAAAAGACCTTGCCTTTGCCATATTTCTTAACCCAGGTATAAGGCTCATGGTGCTCACCTTCAACTCTTTCTGTCAATACATGGATGTCTTTCGCTAGCTTATCGTGCACATACGTCTCATCCCAGGTCGTAAAAGCAGTTACGCCTTTCATTGCCGGATGTTTGGCATCAACAATTGTTGCGGTAAAATCACCTGTTTTGTGTGTTTTGAACTGCCCGCCCACCATGTCGATGTAGTCCGGCGAATTCTGGAAACACCAGGAAGCGCAGTGAACAGGAATAAATCCTTTTCCGCTCTTCACAAAGTCAAGCAATGCTTTTTCCTGTGATGGGGTAATCAGGTCGTGATTTGCATAGATCATCAGACCATCGTAATTAGCCAGATTGGCTTCGTTCAGATCATCCGGATCTGTCGTATACGAAATGTTGATCCCGTTCTTAAAAAAGGACTGGGAAATGATCTCTGCGAATTTCTCGGAGTTGTGGTGTTCACTTTTGTGACCCAACAACAATATTTCCAGTCGGTGAGATTTGGTGTCCTGGATAAAGCTGCCCTTAAAATTAAGCGCAGCGACAAGACAAATGACTGCGATAGCCAGATATTTTTTCATACAAGTTTTATATTTTGCAAAATCTAATCTCTGCAAAACAGCCCGCATATCCTTTTACTTTTTTATCTGATGCTGACTGTATTTTATCTCAGCTTACCCCAATATAAAGGTTGTTTAGGCTAACAAAGAGCTTATACGCTAGGACGGCTCAGATGATCTTGTGGGCATAGGCGTATTTCAGCAAGCCGATTACGGACTGGGTATTCGTCTTGCGGAAAATATTCTTTCTATGGGTTTCCACAGTCCTTTCGCTGATAAACAACTGGTCGGAGATCTGCTTGTTGCTCATCTCTTTTTCTATCAGCCGGATGATCTCGAGTTCCCTGACTGTCAGCCGCTGTTCATTTTGGCCTTTACTAAAATTGCTGAGGATCTCCCTGGTAATGTCTTCGGCAAAGTAAGTCTCCCCGGCATTGACCTTATCCAGCGCGGTCAGCAACTCTTGTCTGCCCGTATTTTTCAGGATGTATCCGCTGATGCCCGCGTTGAGCATCTCCCGGATGATTTCATTTTCTCCATGCATGGAAATGGCAATCACCTTCATGTGAGGGAACTTTTTCTTTACTGCACGGGTTAGTTCCACACCGTTCATCAGCGGCATCGCAATGTCGGTCAACAGGATATCTGCCGGTGTTTCTTCCAGCATTTGCAGCACCAGCTGCGGATTTTCACTGAAACCCGCAATCTGATAATGGTCTGCACTGGCAAGCAAGGCATGGATGCCATCGATCACCAGCTGGTGGTCATCTACAATAAATAGCCGCGTTGTGTTCATGCCGGAATGTGTATGGCTACGAGCGTACCCTGTCCCGGCGTAGAAGAGAAATCCACACTGCCTTTCAGGAAACTAACCCTGCTGATCATATTCTTTAAACCCATACCGTCCATGTCGTTGATGTCCGACAAGTTAAAACCTTTTCCGTTATCTTCTATCATCGCATTGATGCCTTCTTCGTCTTTTGCCAACTGGATATCCAGCACATTGGCTTCTGAGTGCTTAATCACGTTGTTGACCGATTCCTGGATCACCCGGTACAGGATCATCTCGGTATTCTGGTCCAGCCGCTGCTGCAGACCAAAAGTTTCCAGGTTGATCTTGATCTTGCGGGCATCGATCTTTCCGATAAAATCACGCACGGCTGCGGTCAGCCCGGAGCGCAAGAGTACATTGGGTGCCATTTGGTGCGAGATTTCACGCACTTCCGTGCAACTTTCATCCACCATACTCATGGTCTTTTCAAAGAGCAAACGGGTGTGTTCGTCTGCGTATGTCAGACTTTCGCTAATGCTTGACAGGTTCATCTTTACTGCTGAAAAAAGCTGTCCCAGTCCGTCATGCAATTCCCCTGCAATGCGCTTCCTTTCGTTTTCTTCCGCTTCGATCACGGCTCTAGAAGCCTCCTCCCGCTGCCTGATCCGTTCATCCTGCAGTTTGCGTTCCTGTTTCAGTTTATAGCGGTTGTACACCAGCAGGCCGATAAAAAACAGCAGAATCAGCAGGCCAAAAGCCACGGCAATGATGATGTTTCTGTTCACGAGCTGTAGTTTCTGCAACTGGTTTTGCTTACCCAGCAAACTGATCTGGGCCTGTTTCTTCTCCGTTTCGTACTTGGTTTGCAGTTCATTCAGGTTCTGCGTAGCCGCTTTGTCAAACAGGATGCGGCTCAGACTATCCTTCAGGGTCAGCGCACTATAAGCTTGCTTAAAATCTCCCGCCTTGCTGCTGAACTTGGCCAGGGAAAGGAAGGTCTTTTCCTGGGTCTCGATGTCCTTAGATTTCAGGGCAATTTCTTTCGCCTTCAGCGCATATACCATTGCTTTTTTAGAAGATCCGCTGGCGGCATAGATCTCTCCCAAAGCCTGGTAAATGATGCCGAGTTTGGTTTCATCGCCATAAGGAATGGCCAACTGCTCCGCTTTCAGAAAATAGGGCAGGGAAGGGCCCGCTTTTTTGGTGATCAGCCAGGTCATATCACCCAGGTTGATGTTGATGGTGATCTGGTTGAGCACACGGTTCAGTTTGATGGCCAGCGACAGTGCCTTTACGTAAGTATCTTTGGCTTCCTGTAGTTTGTTGACTTCCACATAAGCCACCGCGAGGGAGTTGTAGAAATTGGATTTGATCGACTCGTTTTTGATCACATCGGCAATGTCCAGGGCCTCGAGCAGATAGCGAATCGCATCCGCGGGTTTTTCACTGCGGATCAGGATGTTGCCAATGTCTCCCAGGCAAGAGGCCTCTGCCTCTTTGTAATCCAGTTCTTTGTATAGTTTTAAAGCCTTTAGTAAGGTGGACAGCGCTTCGCTATACTTTCCCGTTTTCGCCAGGGGCAGGTTCTTATTTTGTAATGCCTTGGCAATGGTCTTCTTATCGCCAGTGCGGAGGCCGATCTTTTCCGACTGCGCGTAATAGTACAAAGCACTATCGGGCGTACCGATGAAGGACATCACAATACCTTTGAGGTTCCAGGCGACGGCTTCTATCAGCGGTTTGTTTTGCTTCTTTGCCAAAACGATCACAGAATCTGCGATTTTGCCCGAGAGTTTGGCATCAGTAAAGACCAGGTCTTTAGCCCGCTCAAGCTGGGCGTCAATGTTCTGTTCCTGGTTACGCACCTGCTGAGGGTATGCACTGCCTGAAAAGAGCATAAATGCAGGCAGGCATACCTTCAGCAGGAGCAGTTTGGTTGGTCGATTTGGCATGTACTAAAAATAGAAAGAAATACCTGATAACCAACTTAAAGTTTGTACCCTAAAATGCTTTTTCCGTCTTTATAAAAGACCAGATTATCGGTATCATCAGCGATGTAGTCTGGCTTTTTGTCTTTCAGCACCACCTTTCCTTCAATCTTACCATTGTCTTTGTTGACGCGCACCAGGCCATAACCGCTTTCCTCACCATTGTCTACACTGGTCAGGATCACTTTATAGTTCAAGGCATCCTGCGAAGCGGAAAAACGACGTTTCATATCAGAAAATGCAGCACTTCCCAGGTTCGACCAACGGTCGGACGCCGCCATATTGCTGTTGTAGGAAGTCGTATTTGGCCCTGATAAACCGGCCTGAAAACCATGCGATGCCGAGTTGCCCGCCGAAACCGCAATGGCCGTAATGTTCATAATCTTGTTGGCGATGCTCGTTCCCGGGGCTTTCTGATACACATGGTACACCAGATTTCCATCCCAGTCAATCAGCGCCATATTCTGGGCCGAACTGATCAAAATCCCTTTTTCGCGCATCTCAATGGCGTTCGCACTTTCGTCTCCGCCAAATTTCAGGCTTTTGCTCAATGCTTTATATGTTCCGGCAGTATTGTCCATCACGTACAACTGGTTGTCGGCATAGAAATAGGTCAGGTTCCCTTTGTCGACACCCAGGCCACCGCTTTTGTAGGACAAAGATTTCGGCCAGACATCTTTTCCGGTGTTGATGTCCTGGATGTTCAGTTCACGGTCCGTTCTGTAAATCAGTCCCGCACTATTTTGTTTGATGTCGCTAATGAAACCAGACACCTTCAAGTCAGATTTCGCTGCGGTAGCACCTGTGTTCATGTCCACAATGTTCACGTAATTGTTGCCCGATTCCTTAGCAGAGGCGATGGCCAGGTTCGTGCCGTTCAGTTTCAGGGCCGTAACCCTGCCTTTCAACGTCACCGGTTTCCACTTCTGCACACCTGTCTTATAGTCCAGCAACATCAGTTCAGCACGCTTGTCGTCGGTAGAGATCAGGAAACCACGCTCGTCAAACAACACATCTGCAATTGGGTCAGAGAACTTAACAGTCTGCCATACCGGCGCACCGCTGCCCAGGTCAAAGGCCGACATCTGTTGGTTGCAATAATAGTACACAACGTTGGGCTGTTTGTCCAGCACCAAAAACTTACCATAAGCTGCATCAGCCAGCATGGCGATGCCGTCCTTCATGCTGCCGCCCATGCCCTTCATTTTACTGGCAGAGTTAGCAGCTCCGGCGGCAGTTCCTACTGATCCCAGGCCGGGCACCTTACCCAAACCACCCAGCGCGCCCATAAAACCGCCCTTTTTCTCATCGCTCTTGGTACTTTCCTTTTCGTCCACTTCTTCGGCAATCTCCGTCGCCAAAACACCATCTTCGGTATTGGTTTTAAAGTCCACCTTCCAGGCCACATTTCCGGTACTGACATCAACTTTATACAGCCGTTTGTTGGTTGCCAGCAGTAAGGACTGCTGATCAATAGCCAGTGGCCGGGCCACCATCACTTCGCTGTTGCTGTCAAATACCTTGCTCAGCACCCACTTCTTCTCGCCCGTTGCAGCGTCGATAAAGACCAGTGAAGGCTGGTTGTTGAGGTAACCGGAAAACAAAATCCCACCCAGCGAGGGCACTGTATATCTTTTGTTGACCATTTTCATACCCAGGTCGGCAGTATTGGCAATGATTTTTCCGGAACTGACATCCAGTACCACCTGTTGCATGTTGAACATGCTGCCGGTCACGATGGCGATGAAAGGGGAATTGCCGATTGGATTGTAATTGGTCTTCGTCAGGTTTTTGAGGAAATCATGCTTCCAGGCTACCTTTCCCGTTGCCGGATCGATGCCATAAAGCCCGTCATTCGTTCCGGCAATCAGCTTTCCGGTCGGACTCAACCTAAACCAGTCGATGCTTTTGTCAAAGTCCATGGTCCATGCTTTTCCAGAGGCCGCAACGGCATTGGTGTTGGTCGCCACGGCATCGTCCGCACCGCTCGCTGCGTTGCTGGCCAACTCAGCTGTGCCTTGTTTGTCGTCTTTTTGCTCGGTGGTTTTGTCTTTCTTGCCGACAAGACCTTTCAGTTTACCAAATTGCGCGTCTGCAGAAGTAACCGCCAGTGCGCAACAAATGGTCAGTGTAAGAAATCTTTTCATAGTAGTTTTATTTAGCTCATTTTCAGGAGTAAAGCTAGCTGGCGCAGCCTTTTCCTGAAATCCCCGCTACTACGTATTTTTAGATACCCACCAGTACGGATAGATTTACTTACTAAGTGTATTTTGTCCCGGAAAATGTTACTTTTACAGCATTACAGCCAATATAAAGCAGTATTACAACCAATATAAAGCAGATGAAGGTAGCGATCCACAAATCGACCATTCCGGAAACACAGATGTTCGTGATCAAAGAACTGGACGACAAACATTTTGACCCCGTATGGCATGCGCATTCAGAATACCAGTTATTTGTGGTGCTGAAAGGAGAGGGAACGCGGTTTATCGGCGATAGCATCAAGTCTTTTCGCGATGTAGAACTGGTGCTGACCGGCTCTGATCTGCCACACCTCTGGCGCAGTGATGAAGCCTATTTTAAAAAGGAGAACAACCTGGGCATACAGGGGATCGTGGTCTACCTGCAGGAGAATTTCCTGGGCGAACACATGATGCAGAAAGAAGAAATGCTACTGCTCAAAAAACTGTTTAAGAAGTCGGCCCGGGGACTGGAGTTCTATGGTGAAAAGAGAGATCTGGTGATTTCAATGATGAAGGAACTGATCCACATGCGGGGACTGGAAAGCCTGATTCAGCTGCTGAAGATTCTGGACATTCTCGCCCATTCCAAAGAGTACCATTACATTTCCCATACCGAATACAGCGGGCCCTTCAAAGAGAACGAAACAGACCGCATGAATAAGGTGTATGAATATGCACTGGCGAACTTCCGTAAAAAGATCAAACTCAATGAGCTGGCAGAAATCCTGTGCATGACGCCCACGTCATTCAGCCGTTATTTCACAGTCAAGAACAACAAAACCTTCTCTGGCTTTATCTCCGAACTGCGCATCAAACATGCCTGCAAATTGTTGGTTGAAACCGATATGCCGGTCTCCAACATATCTTATGAGTGCGGTTTCAACACCTTGTCCAATTTCAACAAACAGTTCAAGGAAGTGATGCTCAAAAAGCCTTCTGAGTACAAGGCAGAGTTTTCCGGGATCTGACACAAGCATTTACTGATCCTTTCTCAACAGGGTAATATAGCCTTTATAGACCTCCCATTTGTTGGATCCGGCTTTCACTTTCAGCAGGTAGAAATAGGTGCCCTCACTTAGCCCGTCGCCTGTCCAGTCGCCTTTATACCCCTTTTTGGCATACACCGTATTGCCCCAACGGTTCATGATGGTGATCTCGTTCTCGGTGTATTTCTCAAGCCCGGGAATCCTAAAGGTCTCATTCTTATTGTCCCCATTCGGGGTAAATACGTTGGGGATCATGATGTCCGCAATGGTCTTCTCGTTCAGCGCAGTATTGTTGGCCTGGTCCGGATCTATTTCAAAAGCAGAGACTGTGGCGATGTTTTTTACCTGGCCCGGTGTAAGTGCTTTTACCTTAATTTTAATCTGTTCCGTTTTGCCGCTGTCCAACTGGTCAAGCTCCCAGGTGACTGTTTTGGTAATGGGATCATACCTGGCCCGGCCGGCAGAATAAATGAATTCTTCAAAACCGATTTCAGGTGGCAGCACATCGCTGACTTTCACCTGCGTGGCACTGTTGACACCCTTATTGGTCACTTTAATGAGGTAATCGAAAATCTCTGTAACCGCTACCGCACGCATTTCAGCGTCTTTCCTGACCATCAGATCGGCAGTATGTTGCAGTCCGGCCTGTTCGATTTCTACCACAATCGCATCTGAAATGTGCGATTCACAACCCTGGTCATTATAGGCCACCACTTTATACACTCCGGCCTGTCTGACAATGATGTCGGCCAGATTCTCATCAGGTATCGGCAATCCGTTTCTGAGCCACATATAGGCGCTCGCATGAACAGAACTGGCCCGCAGTTTTATGGAAGATCCTGGTTTGATCTTCACCACCTGCTGACCATTAGCCTGCGCAAAGCCTGCTGCTGCACTGAGCAGCAACAGACCGGACGCGAAGCTTTTTTTTCTGTTAATCATGGGTAGTTAAGCGGTACTAGTTGACAGCAACCGGAGTAATGGTAGGTGTAGTAGGTGCTGCATTGATGGTAATCGTTGTCGCAGTCGATTTCACCGCAGCATTTGCGGCAGAAATCAACCTGCCTGTAGGAATGTTGTATTTGCCGGTAGCCACATAATAGTGTGAACCTACAGTAGTTTCGGTTAGCAAATACGGGTTAGTTCCAGTGGCGACAGCAGTCAGCGCAGTGATGTCTCCTGTCGATGGTGTTTTGTACCAGTCCGACAAAGCAATGGTCACATCGCTAGGTAAAGTCAGCGCGCCGGTTATCGTAGCAGTAGCTTTCAGGCTTGTTCTGTTGGCCGCATCAGCATTCGTACAATAGCTTGCAGGGATCAGTCCGTCGGGCGCCACAGTAACCGTAAAGTCCGGAAGAACAAAGATATCGATGTCCGTATTGGTATCCACATCCGACCAACAGCCATCAGCATTCTTAACCTGCAGCCTTAGTTTGTACTGGCCTTCGTCGGTAAAAGTCTGCGTCAGCGCAGAGGTCGTCTGTCCGGTGATGGCCTCATTAGTTGTGCCATTGGGCTGAGTTACCAAAATCCATTTGTACTCCGTAAATGTTCCACCGCCGTTGATGGTCACCTGTTTGCTTTTGTAAGCATAATAATTGGCTCCCGTAGAGGCGTTGGCGATGAACACCAGTACGAATACCAATGCGAATTTTGCGAGATTTGTAAGTGTTGATTTCATGATTAATTGTTTTTAGTATAAAAAATTCAGTTGTTTTTTTATTGATTGATACTGGGTGTGATGGCCGGCAAATGGGGGAGCGCCTTGATCGTTGCCGTCACCGGAACCCGCTCAGATTCAGCCGTACAGCCCGGCTTTCCCATGGCCACATAATAGGTGGTATTGGTGGTCGGCGCAGGCGAGGGCGTAAACGTATTGCCGGTTACCGCCGTGCCGCCTGTGGCACTGGTATACCACCTCAGTTCGTTTCCCGATGTGGGTGTACTGGTGAATACTGCATTGCTGCCCAAGCAGACCGAAATGTCCTTCGCCGCAGGCGATGAGAAGGTAGGTTTGGGCGGCGTGCTTTGTACTTCGTACAGATTCATGCTCGTCGCCAGGCTGAGCAATGAACTCATGGATACCTCAATTCTATTAAAAGCACCACCCGGAAGAAATGAAAAAGAGGAGATGCCCCCGGCTTGTAAAATAGTCAGGACATCAGTTCCCTGCAGCAGCGCCTGAAAGCTTGTTGGGCTGCCCACCAGCGTGTTGCCATTGTAAGCCTTTATGGTGATGCTGCCCAACACCCCAGCCGCAAGCGCCGATGGAGGAATGGAGAGCCGGATTTTCGCAGCGTCGGTTGCATCCGATAACTGTGAAAAATAGATGTTCTGATAGAGCGTAGTACCCACACCAAGACCAACAGTGAATGATGAGAATGAACTTTGATCGCCATCTATTGCGCTCGTGACGTTGCTAAATGAGGAACCCAGATCGACTAGGGTGGTCATGCTCGTGGTGGTATAACTGGCAGGGCTACAAGTAGGGTCCAGAATATAGGCGTAGTATATGTTGGCATTATTGGAGGCTATTCCTCCCAGCAACGAGAGATTTTCTGTTTTGGCTGTGATCCTGATGTTGTTGCAACTGCCCGGAGCAAGAAATACGTATTCATCAGGGCCATTGTTAGCCAGTGTTGAAAATGCCTGTAAAGCACCGACCGGAGTAGTTCCATTGTACGCCTGAATATCTACAAGACCAATACTCCCGGCCTGTAACTTGATGATAATTGGCGTTCCGGTGATGGGTGTAACCGCGCCGGAAAAGTTCAGGTTGATATAAGCAGTGGATGATTTTCCATAGCCTGCAAGTGCCCCAGTTCCATTGGAACCACTCTGTGCAGTGAGCCCAACAAAATTGGCGTAATTGGTATCATTGATGTTAGTGGGGTTGTTGATGAAATGAGTTCCGTTAGCTCCCGCGGAACCAAAACCTCCTGCTGTTCCACCCGCACCATCAATGCCTCCAGTATTGGCCTGTGCTGGCCCAACATATTGCGTATAAACCCTCGTACTTTGCCCCCGGACATTCCCTCTCCCAATCGCTAAAAACACTACTGTTAATAGCAATAATTTGGTTAAAATATATCCTCTTCTTCCTGTCAGCACTTGAGCGAAAAATTTGATGGTTAAACCATACACTCCTGTTTAATATTTAGTACAAAATTCCACAGGGTTGTATCGCAAATCAAACTTACTCACAGTTCAGCGATTGTTAAACGTTCATTGCGTTCATTTCATAGCCGGAATATTTAAACAAAAAATCGCCTAAAACCGGGATTTGGTTAAACACTTAAGTTGTAAAATATTCATAATTAATTGCTTACGGGAAACATGGTTTTATTCATTTTATTCACTGTTTGGTGTTTAAACCATATTTAAGTCTAGCAACCGCCTGACCGGTACAATTTTCTTGTTGTCGTTTCTATTTTTTCCAAATTTTGATGGGTATTGTGCGTTTGGTTCAAAGTGTGTAAACGCAGGAAAAAATTGGGGATAGAAACCACGGTCTTATAGCAGCTATATAGTCTTGTTTAGAACGTTTTTATAGAAGATCCATTTTTGGATCAGATATTGTAGTTAAAACAGTACAATGTCGGCAGTCAATCTACCGTCGATCTGCCAGACTTCTCCTCAACAACTCCCAATATAAACACCTATCCTCTTCGACGTTGATTCGTACTCTGTTCGTATGTGCTTCGATGTTGGTTCGACTCGAGTCGAACGAACTTCAAAGTAGAGTCGACTAAGGATCAGAGTGGATTGGCGTTTATTTGGGGAGAAAGAAGAATGATGATGGGGTGATGTTACTGAGATTAAGCGTGTACAAGGGCTCTCCTAAAATTCCCTAAAAGTTCTCCCCTAAACGTGAATGCCTGGTCCATCCGGGCCAGGCATCACAACCAAAATAAACCAATACACCCATGTATATGGCTTAAGCTTTTATATCAATTAATTCGTTCCTCCGGTGCCCATTCCGCCACCCTGATCTCCTTGTTTCAAGTCGTCATTATTGACGCCCTTGCGTTTCTGCGGACCGCTGAACGTCATCTTTCCGAAATTATAACCAAACGTCAGCCCGACTGACCGGAATGGAACTGAAAAGTTGCTGGTTTGCGACAAGGTTGCACTCTGCACGGACGACTTGAAGTTCATGCGGTCGCTGAATGGTTGTGTAACATTCACACCAAGAGACATCTTCTTTTGCAGGAACTGTTTTTTGACACCCAAACCGTACATGGTAAATGCCGGATTTACGCCCTGAACGGTACGTCTCGGTGAACTTCCAAAGCCAAATAGTTCTGCAATCAGATCCTTTGGCAAGGTAAATGACCCGCGCAGGAATCCGTTGTACAGCACATAAGTACTGGTTTTACTTATGCTGGATGAACTGAGGTTGGTGGCATTGGGTTTATAGGTATAGCCGTTGATATTTCCCGTGATGGTGAAGATTTTGAACAGCGTGAGGTTGCCAAATAAACTGCCGCCGATCGAGTTGTTCAGTCCCACATTCTGGTATTGGGTAAAGGTACCGCCCTGACTAACGCCATCTACAACTACCGAAATCGGAGTGGCAATGCCTTCGATCAGGCCGGTTGTGCGGCGGTAATAAACCGAAGTATTCAGTACGGATTTGCCCAGAAACATGTTGTAGCCCAACTCAATAGAGTGGGTCACCTCCGGCGATAGTTCGGGATTACCCGCAGTCTGACTTTGCGGATTGCTGGAATTGACGAAAGGATTCAGGTATTGCAGGCTTGGCCGGGTGATCCTTTTGGAATAGATTGCCTTTAAAGTATTCATCTTGCCGAGCTTTCTTTGCAGGGTCAGACTGGGTACAAAAGTGTTGTAGTCTTGTTCAAATGGCGACAGGGCCTGCAATTGGCTGCTTGGTGTGCCTTTAATGCCGGTATGCTCATTTCTTAATCCGGCAAGGACCGACCATTTTTCAGCAAGGTTTACCGTCAGCACACCATAACCCGCATATACGTTTTGGTCGTAGCCATAAGCATTCGACCGCACCGGATCAAAGACAAGGTCTGAATTCTGATCGATGTTGAAGAAGTCCGTAATGCTGTTGATCCGCCTTAAAATCGTTTTACCACCCGCTTCTAGTTTGAAGATTTTGCTGATGGGCAGAGTGTAATCGAGCTGGAAAGTATACTCATTGTTTTTGCCGTTGATGTCGTTCTTAACATTGCTGAATACGGAGGTGTAGACGTTGGTGTAATTGGTGACGCCCGAACCGCGGCTCCACTGGGAGGATACGCTCAGTTCTGCACCCGGTTTTTTGAACTTATGGGTAAAATCTGCACTCCAGTCAAAGTTGCCAAAGCTGTTCAGTCCCTTAGAACTGAAGCTGTAGGGCGTGGCGGAAATGGTGTTGGAACTTCCGTCATTGCTTGATTCAAACTCACTGATCCTGAATGACATATTGACGCTATTGAGCGTGTCAAAATCAAAGCCCATGCTCAGCGCATTGTTCAAGCCATGTCTGCCGGTTCGCGATGTGCCCTTGGTAGAAGTGTAGGTGTTGACCGTGCCGTTGTTGATGTATTGCTCAAAATCATTGGTCCCAGTTTGTTTCCAGCTTAAAAAACCACCCAGGTTTACTGTAGCGTGAAAGCCGCTGTTGTTGTAGTTCAGGTTAAAATTCCCGTTGTTCTGACGCGTACCCACGCCGCCGTTCAGTGATCCGCTGATGCCGGAAACGTTTTTTTGACGGGTGATGATGTTGATGATTCCGGCAGAACCTTCAGCGTCGTATTTGGCTGAAGGTGCGGTAATTACCTCTATGTTTTTGATCTGATCGGCCGGGATGGACCGCAGTACGTCAGTAATGCTGGCCGCGGCAGAACCTGTGGATTTACCATTGATCATGACCCTTACATTCTGGTTGCCCCGCACGGAGACATTGCCGTTCATGTCCACCGAGACCAGGGGCACTTTGCCCAGTACGTCTGTCGCCGTTCCGCCAGAGGCGGTGATGTCTTTTTCGACGTTGTACACAATCTTATCTATTTTGTTTTCGATGAGCGGAACCTCGCCCACAACCTGAACTTCCCGAAGGGATCTGGATGCTCCTGCAAGGATGATGGTGCCCAGATCTACCGCAGGTTTGCTGGCGGAAATGGAGACCGTGTTGAGTTTCTTTACCGGGTAACCGATATAACTGATGGCTACCTGGTAGTCGCCAAGTGGCATGTTGTCAAGCCGGAAGTTGCCGGAGGCATTGGTGATGACGCTGGTTGTTGTGCCGCCGGTTGTATTGGCAGTAATGGCTATGGTCCCATACTCCAGCGGGCCTTTGGTTAGCGAATCTGTAATCTTTCCGGTTACGCTGCCGGGCTCTTTTTTAACAGCTGGTGTTGAAGGGTTTTGTGCGCTGACAACAGTTGAAAAGGCAAGGATGAGGAGCGCGAAAAAGGTATATTTCATATTTGATGTATTCTGGGCTGCAAAGCAACGCTATTATTGGCATTAAAAAAACTAACAATACCGATACAATTCTGCTAAGGTAGGTGTGTTGGGGTTGCGTTGGCAGAATACTAGACCAGTCCAGCAATTGCCTCGACGGTTTTGCATATCTGGTCGATGGGATTAATTGAGGTTATACAGGGTGTTGGCTTTTCAAGGGCAGAAACGTGTCAGAAACATAAAAGAAACGGCTCAGGTTCGGATAAAGGGTACGGCTACCCGAACCTGAGGCCTTGTTGACCCGAAGGATTTACGTTGCTGGCCCTGGGCAGAACACTGCCACTTGTGGATCATATCTTTTCCTGTCAGCGACCTTCCAGTAGGTGGTATTTGAATGGCTTAAAAACTGACATTTAACGGTTCAGGCCGTTCAACCTCCGATGATTGTCCGATCAATGGCCGTCCATAGGGCGTTAAATTGAGATTGCCAAATCAAAAGCGCCGCGCTTTACTGAGCTTTGGATGTCTTCATTTTATCACATCCGTATAAAGGCCATTTGAAAGCCATTGGAAGGCCCAAGGGGCCAATCAACCCCCTAGAGAAGGCCCTGATGGGGCTCTGTAGTGGGCGAGATGGTGTGGCAGCAGCGCATTTCGGGCGATCCTTAGCCATATTGGTCGCTTTACCAGAGGGTTTGGGTGGCAAAAAGGGGCGGTTGGCAGCTTTTAACATCTCTTAACTTTATTAATGGCCACTTTAGCTTCATAGATCAAACAAAATGAAGCATTTTTATTTTTTATTACTCCTGTGTGGATTTTTAGGGATTCAGTCCGCCAGGGCCCAGTCTGCCGGGGAGAAGGCCGTGCTGAACGACACGGCAAAAGTAGACCGGTTTTTCAGCTCCTCTCTGGATGCCGTGCTGGATTATTTTACCGCGAATTACAAAATCAGGTTTGTGTTTGACCGCCAGCAGATGCAGGACATCAACATTGCGGACCGCTACAAAGACGAGACTGTTAAGGACGTCATCAAGTTCATCTGCAAGCGCAATGGCTTGTATTATGCACGGCAGGCAGACGGTACTTATTTTATCATGAAAAGCCTGGAGGATCTGCCGAGGCTGAAGCGCGCGCCGGCGCTGGCGCTCAGAAATGTGGCTGCGGAAGAAGACAGGTCGAGGTATGCGGTGGGGGCAAGTCCGGCATTGAAAACAGCTGCCGCATTGTTGCCCAAACCGGCTGTTTTGGGACCGCTTGCGGTACGCAGGGATCTGGCTGTATCGGGCAGGGTGACAGATCAGTTGACCGGCGAATCTTTGCCTGCGGCGACGGTAAAGGTGATGGGAACCAGTATTTTAGCATTGTGCAATGCGGACGGATATTTCACGCTGAGTAAAGTTCCTGCGGATACCGTAATCCTCTTGATTTCATTTGCGGGCTATCAGACTGCCCAGGAACGCTTAACTGCGGCGAGCAGCAGTGCAAGCCTGGTGATTGGGTTATTGCCCGCTTATAATGCGTTAAATGAGGTAGAGATTGCGGGGAAGAGGAACGGCATCATCAATACAGATCCAAGAAAGGTCAGTGTGATTCAGTTGAGTCCGGCTAAACTGGCCGAACTGCCCAGCATGGGTGAGCGGGATATCCTGAGGGCTTTTCAACTGATGCCCGGGATCGGGGCCAGCAATGAGTCCTCGTCAGGAGCGTATGTGCGGGGCGGTACACCAGACCAGAACCTGGTTTTGTTTGACGGTTTTACGGTCTACCAGGTCGACCATTTGTACGGCTTTTTTAGTGCCTTTAACGCCAATGCGGTGAAGGATGTGCAGATGTACAAGGGTGGTTTCTCCTCCCGGTTTGGCGGGAGGCTGTCGAGCGTAACGGACATCAGCGGTAAAGAAGGCAATAAGAAAGACATCAATTTTGGGGGCGATCTGAGTCTGCTGAGTTTGAACCTCTACGGTGAAACGCCGCTGGGCAGTAAGTCTTCGGCCTTGTTTAGCATCAGGAGGTCTTATCAGGGGATTTTGTACGACAAGATATTTGGTAAACTGAGTAATCCGAGTGCGGCCACGACCACTCCGCAGGGGGGAGCGGGTGGTTTTGGTGGTCGCGGAGGCGGTGCGGCGGACAACCAGACGCAGATTTCGAGTTGGTTTTACGACCTGAACGGCAAGTATACTTTTACGCCAAATGACAGGAATATCTTTTCGATCAGTTATTACAGCGGTTCTGATGACCTGGACAACAGCCGTGATCTTGGCATCCCAGGTAGTTTAGCCACTACGCTGAACAGTTCGAGTATTGTGGACCTGACCAAATACGGCAACCTGGGCAGCAGCGCCAAATGGAGCAGCCGGTGGAGTAACAAGTTGTATTCCAATACACTGGTCAGCTACTCCAGTTATTTTTCTGACCGCAACAGGAGTACGTCCAATTCGGTTACGGATTCTGCGGATGTGACGTCGACCGTTGCTAACGGTACTTTTGAAAACAATGACCTGAAGGATTTTAGTGCGAAATCGGACTGGGAATACACCATGAGCAACAAGGCTAAACTGTTGTTTGGTGGCTTTGCGTCATTGCAGGACATCAAATATGTGTATGCGCAAAACGACACCAGTACGCTGATTGACCAGCACAACAGGGGCACGACACTGGGCGGTTATGGCGAACTGGAGCTGACTGCGGGCAAGCTGCTGGTGCAACCGGGTTTGCGACTGACGCATTATAATGTGACGGGGAAGGCTTACCTGGAGCCGAGGTTTTCTGCCAGTTACGCACTGAGCGACAGATGGATGTTGAAGGGTGCTACCGGCAGGTTTTACCAATTCGCCAACCGGGTCATCCGCGAGGATATCCTGGCCGGGAGCAAAGATTTTTGGGTGTTGGCCGATGGGAAGAACATCCCGGTAGGGAGCGCTTTTCATTACATTGCCGGCGCGAGTTACGAAACCGATCAGTTTTTGTGGAGCGTGGAGGGCTATTACAAGACGCTGACGGGGCTGACTGAATATTCGCTCAGGCAGCTGCGGACCGGGGGTTTCAGGAACGGAACGGTGACGCTGGAAGAGAATTTCTACAATGGCAGAGGCTACGCGCGTGGCGTGGAGTTTTTGTTGCAGAAAAAAACGGGGCGGTATACGGGTTGGATCGGTTATACGCTAGGGCAGGCCTACAACAATTTCAGTGCTTACGGTACCGATTATTTTCCGGCAAACCACGATGTGACGCAGGAGTTTAAGTCGATCAATATGTACCATTATGGCAGGTGGACGGTGTCTGCTACTTGGATATATGCCACTGGAAAGCCTTATACAGCGCCAATAGGCAGTTTCACGATTGACCGGCCGGGAGGCGGAACGATCACTTCGTTGACCATAACGGGTAAAAATACAGAGCGCCTGCCTGCTTACCACAGACTGGATGCAGCGCTGACCTATGACCTCGTAAAAGTAAATACCTCTAAAATCGGATCGATTGGCTTTTCATTGTTCAACATCTATAACCGGGTCAATACCTGGTACAGGGAGTACCAGTTGCAGGGCAATCAGGTGATCTCGACCGATGTGAATTATATGGGACTGACGCCTAACTTAACACTGACACTAAAATGGAAATAAAGAAATATATCATGCCCGGACTGGCAGTGCTGCTGCTGCTGTTTTGTTCCTGTAAAAAAGAAGCTGATCTTTCGATCAGTCAATACCCCGTGGTTGAGGCGTATTTGCATCCCGGGAGGGAGGTTAGGGTGCGACTAACCCAGCAGAAAGGCCCAACGGATACCGCGGCTTATGGTTTGCCCTTGGACGGTATGGCAGTCTCCGTATCTGACGGCGCCACGAGCCGGATTTTGACTGAAGACAAACCGGGTATTTATCTGCTAAAGGATTCCACTTTTGTAAAGGGCAGCGGGGTATACAGCCTGCGTTTTGATTACCAGGGAAAGACGGTGAGCGCGACGACGGTGATGCCTTCAAAGCCCGAACTGCTGAGTATTTCGGCGACTGAACTAGCGGTGGCGGATTTCGTATTTGGAGGCCCGCGTCCGGATGAGTTGCCAACCGTAAAACTGAGCTGGAGCAATCCGGAATCGAAAAGCCACCTGGTGTTTTTCAAATATCTGGAGCCTGCTAAAGTCGCCATCAATAGCTTTTTTACAAGGGATACACTGAGCAATGTGGAGATCAATGCGGTACAGGCAGGCTTTATTGATGTCCAACAGATGAATTTCAGGTATTTGGGCAGGTACAGGGTGGTCCTGGCAAGGGTAAATGAGGAGTATACGGAGCTGTTGAACGGCAGTGGTAATTCTTCACAAAATTTAACAAATCCGCCCACGAATGTGAAGAATGGTTTTGGTATTTTTACCGCGATACAGACGGATACTTTAGCGGTGCCGTTTGTAATTCGCAGAGAATAAAGGTGTTTTCGTGATTTGGTTGGTAATAATATGAGGCGATTACACAGTTGGGGGTCCAACAAATACATGGTGTATTTGATGCACGTTTTCTTTTGGCTGCTGCTCATGCTGCCCTTGCTGATGGACGGAGGCAATCCGAGATTTGCGGGCGGGGGCTTCAGGTACCGGATGCTGTTTAACAACATCGGACTGCTTGTTTTATTTTATTGGAACGCCAATTTCTTGTATGCTGCGGTCTATAAAAGGAGGGGGACGCTGGTGTATGTATTGTTGCTCCTGGTGTCTGCCTTGATTTTGTTGTACGGCGTACACTATGCCGTCGACAGGTGGCAGCCGCCCATACAATTTGACCCGCATTTTGCTGCGGGCCAGGGATCCAGAATGCCGCCGCCGGGACCGAGGTCTCCCTTATTTCAGTTTCCTTTTTTCCTGGCGATCATGGCCGTGAGTTTTAGTTATGCCCTGATCAGGGAGCACAACCGGCAGGAAAAAGAACGAAAAGAGCGGGAAACGGAGCAACTCAAAACCGAACTGGGCCTGCTCCGGTCGCAGATCAGTCCGCATTTTATGTTCAATGTACTCAATTCACTGGTGGCCCTTGCCCGTAAGAAGTCGGACTTGCTGGAGCCATCTTTGCTGCAATTGTCAACCTTGATGCGCTATGCGCTGTATGAAAACAAGCACAGCCGGATTGCGCTGAGCGAAGAGGTGGCGTATTTGAAGAATTACATTGAACTGCAATCGCTCCGTTTCGGTGACGACGTTGAAGTGGATGTAGAGCTCTACGGTGCAGCGGAAGGGACTGAGCAGCAAGTTCTTGAACGCTATGAAATCGAGCCCATGCTGTTGATTCCTTTTATCGAAAATGCATTTAAACACGGGATTGGCAGCATCAATGATCCTTTTATCAGGATCCGGTTGAATTTGGATGAAGCAGCGCATAGCCTGACTTTTAGTGTTGCCAACAAGATAGGCCAGGTTCAGGATGTAAAGGACGAGGCATCAGGGATCGGGATGAGAAATGTGAAACGGCGGCTGGAACTGCTATATCCCGAAAAGCATGTTTTCCGCGTAAGTGCAGAGGCCGCATTGTTTGAAGCAATCTTAATCTTGAAACTATAATGATTCGCTGTTTGGTGGTAGACGATGAGCGCCTGGCGCGGGAACTGATGGAAGACAACATCAGGATGGTCCCTTTTCTGGAGTTGGCCGGCAGTTGCAAAAATGCCATGGAGGCGATGGAATATCTGCAACATGAACAGATTGACCTGTTGTTTCTGGACATCCAGATGCCGGGTATTTCAGGCATACAATTGTTGCAGGCCGGACTCGTAAAAGTGCCAATGGTGATTATGGTGACCGCCTACGACAATTATGCGCTGGAGGCTTTTGGTCTCGATGTACTTGATTATCTGATGAAGCCAGTGCCTTTTGAGCGGTTTTTGAAGGCTGCATCAAAAGCCAGGCTGCAGCATGAACTGAAACAAAAAGGGCAGTCTGACGTTGAAAAACAATATGTGTTCGTCAACTCAGATTATTCGCTGATCCGGATTGATATGGATCAGATCACCTATATAGAAGGACTGAAAGACTACATCAAAATTTATCAGGCAGGTAAAGAGAAGCCTGTTATCCCAAGGTTAAGCCTGCATTATATGGAAGAGAAATTGCCGGCAGGAAAATTTCTCCGTGTGCACCGGTCGTACATCGTGGCGCTAGACAAAATCTTGTCTATTCGCAAAAATAGACTGTTTGTAGACGGTGCAGAGGTGCCTTTTACAGAAAATTACAGAGAACCGTTGATGAAATACATCGAGCAGCGCAATTTCTAACTATCTTTGTCGCCTTAATTTTAGGTTATGAAAAGGTTAATTCTGTCTCTTATTGGTATTTCCTTCATTTTGGTGCTGAATGCCCTGTCGGTCTCTGCGCAAAGTGGTGATACCAGCAATCCCTCTCCATTAAAGTTTCCTACTCCGAAGGGCATTGCCAATCAGTTGTTTTATCTGCAAAGAGACCCAAATTTAAATACCCTCATTTATGAGTTAAATCTGGATGATAACGGCGTGCTGGACCGGGAAGAGCCGGTAATCGGTTATTGGATCAGGTATGGTGAAGGCAATAAAAAACAGGACATGAGCTTTGTGCAGCGTAAATTTGCTTACGGCATACAAGCTAAGGAACTTGGAAAAGACCAGTTTGAACTGCATTTTGTCTCCCATAAAAAACTCTCGTTATATCTGACACGATCGGAATCCGACAAAAAATACCATGTGCATGTAACCGTGAACAACAAAAAGCTGATACTGGACCGGATCTTTGTGCGCATAGAAGGTGGTTCATATTGGATCCCAAATGTGCGTTATGTGGAATTGCGTGGGTACAATGCGGAGGCAAACGCAGTAATCACCGAGCGGATTAAAGTATAGCTTTGATAAAAGCAAAAAAAGGATGCTGTTTAGGCATCCTCTTTTTTTGTTCGTTATTTAACTAGTTATCGAGCTGTGCGGCTGCGGCCTGGTCCATAAACCAGGTTACGTTACCGTCAACCGGCTGGATGAGCTGACTAGGGTAGAGGCTGGGGTTTTTGTCCCCCTCCAATACCTGTCTTGCTGCTGCTGCCTTGTTTTCTCCGAATACTAAAAATGCAATGTTGCTGGCCTTGTTGATCAAAGGAGCTGTGAAACTGATCCGGTAGGTAGACAATTTCTCTACATATACTGAATCCACTTCCACTTCCTTGCTTTTAAGGATGCTGGTTCCAGGAAACAAAGAGGCCGTATGTGCGTCATCACCCATACCCAATAGAATGAGGTCAAATACCAGGTCTGCTCCATCAAAATGCGCTTGAATGGCTTTGGTGTATTCAATGGCTGCTTTTTCAGTTGCGAGGGTTGTATTTACATAAAATATGTGATCCTCAGAGATTTGAAGCGGGTCGAGGATAGATCTTTTGGCCATCAGTCCGTTGTAACTCTCATGATCTGGCATCACATTGCGCTCGTCGCCAAAGAAAAAGTATACTTTGGTCCAGTCGATCCTGTCCTTGTGCGTAGTAGCCAGCAACTCATATAGTGCCTTTGGTGAATTACCACCGGTGAGCACAAAATTAAAACGGTCATTCTCGTCAATAGATTTGTTGGCGATCGCAACGATGTAATCGATCAGATCGTCAAACAACTCGTCCTGAGTATTGTAGATAAGTAAGTTCATTCTTTTGATTTACAGTTGCTTATTTCTCTTTATTTAATGGCAGGGTAAACCAATGGAAACCGTCTCTTGCGATCAGGGCTTCTGCATCTTCCGGACCCCATGAATCGGCTGCATAATTCGGGAAGCTTAGCGATTTTTTAGTTTCCCAGGAGCTTACTACCGGCATTAGCAGTTCCCATGCAATCTCTACCTGATCTGCACGCATAAACTGCGTCTGGTCGCCGGTCATCACGTCCAGTAGGAGTGTTTCATAAGCTTCCGGAGACTCGTTGGTATAGGTGCCTTTGTAGTCAAACACCATATCCACCGGGTTTAGGGTCATGTCAAGTCCCGGTCTTTTACCTTGTACTTGCAAGCGGATACTCATTTCTGGCTGTATGCTGATAATGAGCCTGTTTTGTTGCCAATGTTCGGTTACTGATGCAGGAAAAACTTGGTGTGGCACATCTTTAAATTGTATGGTAATTAATGAAGAGGTTTGTCCAAGGCGTTTACCGGTACGTACGTAAAAGGGAATGCCTTTCCAGCGCCAGTTGTCCACGAAGAATTTGATGGCTGCAAATGTTTCTGTATTGGATTCTTTATCGACATCTTTCTCAGAACGGTAGCCCGGTACTTCATCGCCTTTTATCCAGCCTTTGGTGTATTGTCCGCGTACGGTATTGAAACGAATATCTTCAGCCGAGAAAGGACGCATGGCCTTTAAAACGTCTACTTTTTTATCCCTGATCTCATCAGCATCGAAATTGATAGGAGTTTCCATACCAATAATGCACAGCAATTGCAACAAGTGGTTCTGGATCATGTCCCTAAGCGCACCAGACCCGTCATAATAACCGCCTCTGTCGCCAACGCCCAGTTGCTCTGTGACCGATATCTGGATGTGATCAATGTAGTTTCTGTTCCACAGCGGTTCCAGGAATGAGTTCGCGAAACGGAAAGCCATGATGTTCTGAACAGTCTCTTTGCCCAGATAATGATCTATTCTGTAAATTTGCTTCTCTGTGAACCGTTCCTTGAGCAAGGCATTCAGTTCACGGGCTGTTTCCAGGTCTCTGCCAAATGGCTTTTCTATTACGATGCGGCAGTTGTCTTCATTTTCTGCCAGCTTGAATTTAGCCAAACGTTTTGCTATTGACGGGAAAAGTTCCGGAGATACAGCCAGATAGTATACAATTTGTGTTTCGCTGCCAAAAGCGTCCTTAAAGTTATCTATGGTTACTTTGAGTTCATCGAAGGATGCGGAATCTTTAACATCAATTGGATTGTAGTGGACGTTTTGAGAAAAGCGTTCCCATTTGTTTTTATCTACTTTGCCGGTACGCGAGAAGCTGTTCACACCCTCCATTAGGGTTTCCCTGAATTTGATATCCGTAAGTGGTCGTCTGGCAGTACCGATAATGGCAAATTTCTCAGGCATGTAGCCCTCCGCGTAGAGGTTGTACAGTGCGGGCGCAAGTTTGCGCAGGTTTAAGTCACCGGTTCCACCAAAGATTACGATTATGGTTGGATTGACGTTGAGGCTTGTTTTCATTAAAGTGTTGTTATGTTGCGATGTTATGCAAGTGGTTGTGTGTTAGTTGTTGGTATTCCAGTCGGCATGAAATATGCCTTCTTCGTCAATACGTTCAAAAGTGTGTGCGCCAAAGAAATCACGCTGCGCCTGGGTTAAGTTTAGCGGAGACTTGTCGGTACGCAAGCCATCGTAATAAGTGAGCGCAGAAGCGTAGCAAGGCACTGAGATACCATTGGTTAGTGCTGTGATCACCACGTTTCTGGTTCCAGGCAGGATTTCTTTAAGCTGTTGCTGGATGCTTTCGTCTGTATACAGGTGAGGCAGTTCGGGTTGTTTTTTATAGGCCTGGTAAATGTCTTCCAGCAATACTGCACGGATTATACATCCGCCGCGCCAGATCTGGGACACCTCTTTCAGGTTGAGTTCATATTTGAATTCCCTGGAAGCAGCCTCCAGCAAGTGAAGGCCTTGTGCGTATGAGGTGATCATAGCGAAATACAGCGCCTGTTCAAGCTGGGCTTCGAATGCGTCTTTATCCGTTACGTGCATGGCCTCATGCGGAAGCGCTTTAGAAAGTGCGACGCGCAGCGCTTTGAATTTGGACAGATCCCTTGAACTCACCGATTCATTGATGGTCGGAATCGGCAGTTGCAGGTCCATTGATACTTGTGATGTCCACTTTCCTGTACCTTTAGATTTTGCTTCATCTTTGATTACATCCAAAAGAAAAGCGCCGGTTTTGTCATCCTTTACTTTAAAAATATCGCGGGTGACTTCCAACAGGAAAGATTTTAGCCTGCCATTGTTCCATTTTTCGAACACCGTATAGATTTGCTCATTACTGTAACCCAAAGCATTCTTAAGCAGGTCATAGGTTTCGGCAAGAATCTGCATCATGCTGTATTCAATACCGTTGTGTACCATCTTGACGAAGTGACCGGATGCACCAGGGCCAATATAAGCTACACAAGGATCACCATTTACTTTGGCCGAAACTGCCTCAAGAATTGGCTTAACCGCATTATAAGCAGCCTTGTCACCACCCGGCATCATACTGGGACCGAAACGTGCGCCTTCTTCACCTCCTGAGATACCCATTCCAAAAAAGTGGATGCCTTTTTCAGAAAGTTCGAGGTCACGGCGACTGGTGTCCGTAAAATGTGAATTCCCACTGTCGATGATCATGTCACCTTTGTCCAGTAAAGGAACCAGTTCCTGTATCACACTGTCTACAATTTTACCGGCAGGTACCAGCAGCATGATGCGTCTTGGCAATTCGAGGCTTTGAATAAATTCTTCCAGCGAGTCGTAAGCCTTTAAATTGTGTGCTTTACCGTCTTCTTCGAGTTTTTTCAGCATACGGGCATCTTTATCGTACCCGGTTACCTGAAATCCATTATCGGCCATGTTGAGCAATAAATTGCGGCCCATGGTGCCCAGGCCGATCATTCCTAAAGTATATTTGTTATTCATCTTCTGAGGTTTTTTCGGGAAGTGTGGTGTAAACGTGGTATTTTTCAGCCACTTCCCAAAGTTTGGCACCACCTTTGATGCCGTCTTTATTAGTTACGAGCTTAATGTTGTGATCCAGTTCTATGGTGATGTGTTTGGAGTTTCCGCCACCTATATATAAGGTATCATAATTAAATACAGTTTTATAGGTTTGAATGATTTGTTCCAAACGGTCGTTCCAGTCTTTTTTCCCGATCTTGTCCAGGGCTTTGGTGCCGATGTAATCGTCGTAGTCTTTGGTTTTAGAAACAGGAAAGTGTGCCAGTTCAAAATGGGGGAGGAGTTCGCCATCATAAACAAGCGCGGTGCCGAAGCCGGTGCCGACCGTGAGTACGATTTCGAAGCCTTCGCCGCCTACCACGCCCAGTGCCTGTTGGTCTGCGTCATTGATCAGTCGTACCGGTTTACCTAGGAGGTTACTGACTTGCTGGGCAAACGGAACCTGTGTCCATTTATTTTTGGCCAGATTGGGTGCAGTATGCACAATGCCACCTCTTACATATCCCGGAAATCCTATCGAAATTCTATCAAATTCATCATTCAGCTGGGCGACCAGTTCACTGATCACTTTGATTATAGCTTCTGGCTTGGAGTCTTTAGGCGTGGCTATTTTCTTGAATTCGGACTTTGGATCGCCTTTGGAGCTTAAGATACAAGCTTTTATGCTTGTCCCGCCCACATCGATAGAGAGGATTTGGTCATTTTCTTTTTTAGGTCTAACTGGCATGTTTGTTTTTTAGTAAAAAGCCTGTTTATTATATATGTAATTCAAAATAACAAATTTTCATCCACTATCTGTCTATATTAAGGTATTTAAATAGTCATAATTATTTGGGTCTTCAACGACTTATTTCAGCTAAAATTACGAATTGAGGCATTATATACGCTTTGAAATTACGATATCGTTGTAGCTCAAAAGGATACGCAAATAACACCTTATTATACAGCCTTTTATAAGCTCAATATTTTTAGAAAAAAAACATTAAAAGATTTGGAATGTAATATTTCTTTCGTATTATTGTTAAAGATAATCGATTTAGCACCATAAGACATTATCGGGAAACCAAATACTTACCTAATTAAGCCAAACTATGAACCAAACTTTTACTAAAAATCTATGGAGTAAACGTTCCGCTCCAACTCACGATTATTTTCCAGAACAACGTCTTTTGACATAGGGGATGTCGCTATGTTTTCTTGCAAAAGGGCATAGCTAAAACGTTTTAAAAATATTTAAAATTATTATTTGAAGTGCTGTTCAAGCTGCTCCATGGCAGAAGGGACATTTTCTTTTAAAAGGTAATTTAAAATAGAATCTAATACAATCAAATAAATATCAGTTTTCAATCAGTTAATACTTAATTATCTGTTATGCGCATTATTGCAACTATGACTTTTTTGGGTGTGTTGTGTACAACAACATGCTCTTTCGGCAATGCGGCTAGGTCAGCCTGTGTTTCGAATAACTTCTCGCTGACGAGGAGCTTTCAGCAACAGACGGATACTTCTACTAAAGACACGAGCTCAACAGACACAGGTACTGTTGGGATTACGGCTATTAAGAAGTCTATCACAAAAGGACTGATGTCGAAAGGCAATAGTCTCGATCCTAAGAAACTTGCTTTATTTCCTGCGGTTACTTTGCAGCAGTATTTAAAGGGAGAATCTGCCGGACTGTATGTTCAGGAATCAACTGGTGAGCCGGGCACAAACCAGAACATGTTTATTCATGGAACTTCGCAGCCATTGCTATCGCCACGCGAATTGTTCCAATCACAACCACTGGTAATATTAGATGGGGTGCCGCTTACAGCTGAGCATCCATATGCATTGGATATCCAACAATTTAAGTATGAGAGAATAGGCCCTGGAACAAATCCTTTGTCTATTATCGATATGTCGAACATTGCAAGCGTAGAAGTTTTAAAGGATCTTTCTCAAACTGCTATCTACGGACCTAAAGGTGCTAACGGTGTTATTTTATTAACAACAAGACCTGCTGCTACAAAAAGAACGATCACTTTTGATTCTTATGTAGGTATGTCGACTTTCACACCTGTAACTACAGTAAATGCTCAGTTTGAGAACAGGTTCAGAAGACAGTTCTACGATAAATATACTGGAAACGGAAGTTACAGTCCTGGTGATGTGTATCCATTGTATTTGAGTGATTCATTGAACAATGCTTATTACGGACCTGCTAACTGGAATGACAAGTATTATAGCAATGGTTTGGTTTACGGTGCTAATGCAAGTATTGCGGGTGGTACTGATAAAGCCAACTTCCGTTTCTCATTGGGAACCACCAGCAATGATGGTGTTGCAGATGATACTGGTATTGATAAATACAATACACGTTTCGTTATCAACATGAAGCCAACTAGCTGGTTGACTTTCAGTGCGATGGTTAATGCAAGCCGTCTGCAACGCGAAAGAAACAAAAACGTGAGAGACAGACTTACCCAGGTAAACTACATACCTGATTTGAGTTCTCCTATAGCGCCAAACAATGATAAGTACGGCCAATATTTGAATGAGTTCAATAAAGGATTTGATGATAACAAAACCAACTCCGTTCAGGGATACCTGAAATTGGGAATTGAGTTGAAAAACTTCAAATGGATCAGTACCGGTGGTGTTGACTATAATGAAGGTTACCGTGATATCTTCTTCCCAAGAACTTTATTGCAAACTACGAATTATGCATCTAACTACTTTGGATATAGCCAAAGAGCATTTTTTGATAACGTAGCTTCCTATGATCTGGAACTGAACGAAGATAGCAAGTTCAATTTTCAGGCAGGAGCATCTATTCAATACGATAACTATAAGTATCAGTACGCTTATGCTTATAAAGGTGCGAATGATTACATCAAGTTAAACTTGATCAATGCAGATCCAAATAATGGTAACTACTTAAACCCAACGGTTTACAGCAGTCAATTGGTTTTTAAGTTTGTAGACAGAACAAAAAATACTTTGGTTTCTGCAAATGCAAAAGCAACTTATCAATATAAGGAGAAATACACGCTTTCTGCGATGTTGCGTACTGATGGATCATCTACTCAGCAACCAACCAACCGTTGGTTCTACTCTCCGGTCGTTTCTGCAGGATGGGATTTGAAAAAAGAACTGTTTGAAACCAGTTCAGTTGTTTCGGATTTAAATTTACGCGGTAGTGTTGGAAGAATGGGAAGACATGAGAGCTTTGACAACTATGCGCAAGGTCCTCAGTATACTGCTTTCGTAGGATTTACCGGCAACCTGATCACTCCGGGATATAACGGTATTGCATCGCTTGTTCGTCCATATACTATGGGTAACGTAGGTTATAACATTAAATGGGCTTACACAGACCAGGCCAACATCGGTTTTGACGGATCATTTTTTGACAACCGTTTAAGTGCTTCAGTGGATGGTTACATCAAACATGATAAGAATATGTTGTTGGGTGTGCCATCTGGCGCTGAATATGGTTATACCAATATCATTAAAAATGGTATGGCTATCCGTAACACAGGTGTTGATGTATCATTAAGCGGTATCATCCTGCCAGCTACAAAAACACTTTCATGGACTTCATCAATCAATGTCAATTATAACCAAAATGAACTGACTGCTTTGCCAGGTGGTTTGTCACAAATTATTCTTGGTGACCGTTTGTTGAGAGTAGGTGAGGCGGTTGATCGTTACTGGGTATTGAATAACGAAGGTATTTATAATACTGACGAAGAAGTTCCATCTGTTGGTGGTCAAAAGTTGAGCTATAATGGTATTGACCTTAGAGCTGGTGATCCAAGATGGAAAGATTTGAACAACGATAACATTATTGATGACAATGACAAAAGCTTAAAAGGTCATGGTCTACCTGTAGTTTCAGGCGGTTTCAATAACGATTTCGGTTATAAAAAATGGACGTTGAGTTTGAACTTCTATTATAACCTTGGTCGTGAGGTTGTGAACCAGGAAATGGCAAACAGATTTGACTTCGTGAATCGTGAAGGTTTGAACAACATCAACTCTGTAAGGGAAGTTACTTTCTGGGAAAAACGTGGAGATTATGGGAAATATCCATTATACAACCCATGGAGCTCAGTAGGTCCTTATCAGGTAAATCAGGATTTGTTTGTTGAAAATGCTGCGTTTGTGAAGTTGCGTACGCTTTCACTGGGATATGATTTGACCGAGATGATGAAGAAAAAAGCAGCAAACGTAAAAAGATTTTATGTTTATGCGAGTGTGAACAACGTGTTTACGTTGACTAAATATACAGGTCAGGATCCGGAACTGGTTGATTACACTGGGTACGATTCGGGTTACGGAATACAAATTCCTAGAACCTATTTACTAGGTGTGAAAATGGACTTTTAATTCTTAGCCTTAGACAGATTAATATTTAAGTACCAATTAAAATTGAGGAAATGAAAAAAATAATTTTGCTGAGTCTTATCTTTTTTACCCTGCTTGCGGGAAGCTGTAAAAAAGCATTAGATATAAACTCGACCCGTGTGGTAAATGAGGAGAATTACTGGAATACAATTGAGGATGCCAGGGCAGGGATCATGGGTGTTTATGGGTTAACCAGAGCAGCATTGGCCGATAACAATGGTCACTGGATTTACGGTGATGTCCGGAAAGGTAATTTTGACAGTCCGATCCGTCAGGATTTGAAAGCGATCATCAGAAATGACCTGACAGCACAATATCCTGTTGTAGAAGCACTTTCAAACTGGAGAAGATTCTATGCAATCGTAAATGCTGCAAATATCTTTTTAGAGCGTATACACGAAGTACGGGACAATGACCCACGTTATGTACAAAATAACATGGATGTGGATGTAGCCCAGGTTAAATTCCTGAGAGCATTTGCTTATTTCTATATGGTAAGAATCTGGGGCGATGTTCCATTCATCACTTCATCACGTGATGGACAGTTTGAAGATCAGCCGAAAAAAGATGGCCGTGCGATCCTGGAATTCGTGCAATCAGAAATGCTTGCAGCGGCAGAAGTACTTCCATATAACTACAGTGCCAATGACATTCAGCAACCTGGTGATTATTATAACGAGTCGGGTAGCAGATGGAACGGTGCATTAGTTAGAAAAATCAGTGCCTACTCTATTTTGTCTCACGTAGCTGCATGGCAAGGTAAATACACGGACGTATCTGCATACACTAAATTTGTATTGGATAACTATTCAAGAGGTAATAACGGATATACCAACACGAATGACCTGTGTTCACGTAACGGTTACTTTTATGATAAAAAGAACAACCACCTGTTAGGGTTTGGATTTATCTGGGGTCACCAGGATGCTACCTTTAGCGGTGTTGTTGAAGCCTTAACGCTTGCAGAACCGGTAGTAAACAAAAGCTTACCTGATATTTTTGTTCCAAAAGATTCTATTCTACAGATCTTCAAAGAAACTAATGATGCGAGGTTTAATATTGATACTACAGGTTTAACACACTCTGACCTATACTTTACCAATTACCAGGGTAAATATCCGATCTTCAGTAAGATCAAATGTATGCAAGGTGGTTCAACAGATCCAACCTTCAGGATATTTTCAAGTACACTGGTCGTAACAAGACTAGAAGATGTGACTTTGTTACGTGCAGAAGCACTAGCTGTGTTGGGAGAGCGTGACGGTGCTATTGCTGCATTAAACGTGATCAGACAATTGAGATACAATGTAGATAACGTTGGTAAAACCACGGAGGGTAATACCTACCAGGCCTATAGCGAAGCAAGAAGCGGTGCTTTAATTGATGCAATCTTCAAAGAGCGTCAGAAAGAGTTTATGGGAGAAGGACACCATTGGTATGACCAGGTTAGATACAATAAAATCAAGCAAACCGATCGTAATTTCGTTGACATGATTAACAGCGGAAAGATTTATTGGCCGATCTCACGCAGTATTTTGGCTCAGAATCCTAAATTAACTCAAAATCCAGCCTGGAAATAACTAAGCATTTATAGACATGAAAAGATCAAATTTTTACAGTAAATATTTAGTCGCATTATTGTTTGGTGCGCTAATATTTCAAGTTGGGTGTAAGAGAGAAGAAGGATATCACAATACTGTTGATATCACAACTGGTACTGACTTGAATACCTACGATTATCTAAAGAGCAAACCTGGGGTATATGATTCCTTATTGTTGCTCATTGATATAATGAAAATGAAGGAGATTCTGACGGACAGTACTGTCACGTTATTTGCACCTTCTAACAGCAGTTTTCAAATTGCATTGACCAACTTAAATGTTGTTCGTAAAGCACAGGGTAAACCATCCGTGTTTTTAAGAGCAATTGCTTCAGGTAAGTCCCTGGCTCTAGCTGACATCGGGAAAGCAAAAGCAGATAGCGCGCATTTGGACACTATGGTGGCCCGTTACATCATTAGAAACTTATTTAAATCGACTGATTTTTCAGTGGGGGATGGACAGACACTTTATGCAGTTCGTGGTGGATATCCAATGCACGGTAAACGTTTATATGCTGATGCACAAGGATGGCAAAATGGCGGTTCTGAAGTAATCGAGTTTGCGAATACGAAAAGAAGTGTATTTGTACCGAACTGGGCAATCACTACAACCAGTTCTGTTAACATCAAAACGAAAAATGGTATCGTGCATTTGTTGGAACCAGACCACGTGTTTGGATATGATGAGTTTTCAAGACGATTAACGCTAATACCGCCACCAGAGAATTTGTTCAGAAGCAAGCCAGGTAAATTTGTACCAATGGTATTTAAAGATCCTAATACTTATGATGGTAAGGTTTCAGCGGGTGAGAAGTACGTGAAATTGTTTGATGGAAACATTCTTACTAAATTCCTTGCTGAGTTTGGTGCAGTTAACCAGCCATTGAATATGGTTTATGAGTTTGCTGAGCCGCAAATTGCCAACGTTTATACTATGGGTTCTGCGAATGATTCTCAAGCAAGGGATCCAAAAAGCTGGAGAGTAGAAGGCTCACAAGACGGCACAAATTACGTCACTTTGGATTCTCGCCAAGACCAGGTATTTGACAACCGTTTCCAAACAAGGATTTTCGATTTTGACAACACTGTAGCTTATAAATTCTACAGATTGGTCATACTGAGCAATCGTGGTGACGGTCTGTTCCAAATGGCTGAGTGGACAATGAACTTTAGACAGAAGTACAATTAAGAGAATTTTAATTAAAAGAATGTTATGCAAAACGCAATAAAATATAATGCACTGATTCTATTAACTGCCGCCGTAGCTTTCTCCGGGTGTAGGAAAATATTTGATGTGCCTGAAGAAAAGGATTATTTAAGCACCAAAATTGCTTTCACAACCAAAAGCTTTACGCCAAGATTGGGAAGAATAAACTTAGAGAGGGGTATCTTCAATGCAGACAATTCATCTTTCCCAATGAAATTTGAATTGATTAACCCGCACTTCGGTGATGGTAGAGATGCACTGGATATTCTGACTCAGAAAGAAACTTTGGTATGGACTTCAGAATACACAGGTTTAGAAGCTTCACTTGCTGAAATTGAAGCTAAACGGAAGTTGGAAATGCACCCGATTGTTGAAATCAGATCGTCAGGTGACCTGGTCATGTGGCCAACAGCAACAAGCGCGATCTTGAAACCTGCTGATACGGTTTCTTTTCCTCAGGACATCAGATATTTTGATGTTAGGGTTAGCAATTCGGGCGGTAGCCGCGTGCTGAAAGATCTGTCGATCAATCCACAAGTTGAGGTCCCTTACGATCCAGCTGATGACATCAACAGAATTACAGGGAAACCAAATACGACAACTCCGGGAGGAAAAGTGCTAATACGTAATTATCCAGGAACGCTGGACAATTTTTACGGTGAAAGCACAAACACCAGAATGGATGATTCGAGAAATGCTGCTAAAGGTTTGGTTTATTTATACATCCGTAAAGTACCTGGAGGAAGTGGAAATACATTAAGATTTAAGTTTTTAAACAAGGATTCTGTAGCTATCAACCCCAACAAATTTAGCCTGACTAAATGGAATGAATTGGTTCATGGATTTAACATGCAAATGACTCCTGAATACGTTCAGTATGATGTTGCTTATCCAATTCCTTTGGTTAGGGGAATCCCAACCAAATATACCAATGGCGGTGTAAGAGGTGGTGGAGATGAGGCCCGTGTGGAATTCAGTTTTGCACGTCTAGGCTTCGGCGGTCAGCGAATTGTGGCAACAATCGGTCAGAACTTCAGAATTTTTGAGAAGGGTGACTGGGAAATTGTTTTCCATTTCAAGACTGTAAATCCTAAGTTCACAAACGACTAGAATCTTAATGATAAAAATTAATACAATGAGAAGACATATTATTTTGCTATCAATTTTTTTCAGCTGCATATTTTTATGCAAGGATTTGGTAGCGCAAACGAAAAAGGTAATCGTGAAGGGTACCGTATATGACGCGGGAACGAAAGAAACGTTACCTAACGCGAACATTTACGTAGGAACTCCTCCTAAAGGAATCGGTCAAGCCAATTCCAATGGGGTATACTCCATAACCGTAGACGATGGTGCTAAACTGACATTCAGTTTTACAGGATATGACAGCTTTGTGGTGACCTTAAAACCAGGACAAACTACATTGAATGTCAATTTGAAAGAGACAAAAAATGACCTGCAGGACGTTGTAATCCGTGGGTATCAGAAAAGAAGCCGTGAGGTAACAACCGGTTCCTCGTTTATCGTATCTGGTAAAGAGGTTCAGGATGTTCCGGTAGCTAACGTTGAGCAATTGCTTCAAGGTAAAGTAGCGGGTTTGAACATTCAGAATAACACTGGTGCACCTGGTCTTCGTGGATCGGTAAACATCAGGGGTCTTTCTACCATCAGTACAACTGGTACTGGTAACGAAACGTTCTTACAGCCTACTTCACCTTTATATGTAATTGATGGTGTACCAATGGATGCTGATAAAGCATCGGAATTTGGTTTCCAGCAACAAGGTTCAGGCGTAAGTCCACTTTCACTAATTCCTCAGGAAGATATCGCAAGTATTGAGATTTTGAAAGATGCGACAGCAACAGCGTTGTATGGTTCAAGAGGTGCTTACGGTGTAATCCTGATCCAGACAATTCGTGGTCAGTCGGAAACCCCAAGGGTACGTTATACAGGTAACTTCTTTTTGAGTAAGACACCAAAACTGCGTGAAACTTTGGGTGGTGCATTTGAGCGCTCTATTAAAGTTCAGCAGATTGCTGATTACACTGATTTGGAAGATTATTATTTGTTGTACAGAACGCCATTCCTGGCGGATAGTTTGAACGCCTATTATAACAACTCTACGAACTGGCAAGGAATTTTTTATCAGGATACTTATAACCAGACCCATAACGTGACTTTGGATGGTGGTGATCCTAAATTTAACTATAAAGCCAACGTTGGTTATTATGGACAAAAAGGGGTAATTAAGAATACTGGTTTCGACCGTTATACCCTGAACATGAACATGGAGTTTAAACCATCTTCAAGATTGAGTTTCACTGGAGCGGTTTTGGGTGCAGTATCTGCAATTGAAACAGGTAACGGTCTTGGTTTATTACAACAAGGTGTTGCGAGCAACGGACAAAATTCATCATTACTTCCTGGCCCTTCATTCTTTGTTGCAACAAGTGATGTATTGTCATCCCTGACTGTAAGAAATGATGCTGGTCCGAAATATTTGAAAACAAACATGGAGGCTAGGTACGAATTGATTCCGGGTCTGAATTTGATTACCAATGGTAGTTATACTTATACTCAGGATCACAAGGATCAGTTTACACCAGCTGCAGCAAACGGTCAGTTCGCGAAACTGGAAGCTTTTAATGAATTCAGATCTGAGTTGTACAACAGGAACAACATTTCCTATACCAGATCAGTGAATGAAAATCACAACTTCTTTATCAACTTTTTTAGTGAGTTGTTTATTAGAAGTGGTAAAGGATCAATGACCCGTCTGGAAAGATTGCCGAATGATCAGTTTGAAGGTCCATTGGGTTATGATGGTTACTTCTCACGTGGTGGTGGTGTTCTTGCAGGTAGTTTCACTGATCAGAAAAATGCTTCGATCGCCGCAGCCTTTACTTATGACTATAAGAAAAAGTATGTATTTGATGTGACTTATCGTATTGATGGTTCGTCAGACAGTGGTAGTGATGATCCCTATGCTAAAAACCCTTCAATTGGTTTGAAATGGAACTTCTTTAAAGAAGCTTGGTTGAGCCAGTTTAAATGGTTGACGAATGGTGGTTTCCGTGCTACTGCTGGTAAAAACATCTATCCGGTAGGTAGTTTGATCGACATCTACGGAAGATATCAGCCAAACAACTTTTACAATAACAATCCGCGTGTAGGTATCAATTACGATCAGATTCCTAACCCGATCCTGAAACCGAAGAGTGTTACCCAGTATAACTTAGGATTTGACTTAAGTATCTATGATGGTAAATTAGATTTGACTTTTGATACGTATTTCAAACAGGTAGATAACGAGTTGTTCACAACCAAGCTATCAAACGATTTGGGATTCCGTGATTTCAAAAGTAATGACGCAGCCCTGGTCAACTATGGTTATGAGCTTTCATTAGCAAGTCGCCCATTGGCTAAAACAAGTAAAGTAAACTGGCAAATTTCTGTTAACGGTGCCTGGAACACAGACATCCTGACCAAGTTACCTACTGAGTTTAACGGTCAATATATTGAGTTTGATAACGTAAGCGGTTACCGTCAGCATTTGGCGAAAAGAGTAGGTAGAAACTCCCTTGCCAACTACTTGTTCATCAACCAAGGTGTATATGCCAACACATCAGATGTACCTGTTGATCCTATCACTGGTTACAGATACCGTAATGCTAATTCAAGTACCTACCTGAATTCGTTCCAAGGTGGTGATGCTAGATTTTATGATGCAAATGGTGACTATATATTGGATAACAGAGATTTACAGGTTACAGGTAACACCCAACCAGTTTTGACAGGTGGTTTATCGAATACTATTACCTGGAATAGCATTTCCCTGAACATCTATTGTTCTTACACTGCAAAACGCTCTATTTTGAACAATGCCTTGGCAGATCGTTTGAGATTGCTATCTGATCCGTTTGGTAGGATTGCTTACCTAAATGGAACTCAAGGTGCAGCCACAAGGTCAGTTGTTCCATTGAACGATTTGAGCATCTGGTCTGGTCCTGGTGACAATACCACTTACGGTAACGTATTGGACTATTCTCACAACGTATTTACAAATCCGTTCAGATATGAGCAAACAATTTGGCAGGAAGAAGGAAGTTACTTTAAAATCAACCAGGTGACTTTATCTTATGCTGTTAACAAGAAGCTTGCAAAGCGTGTAGGTGTTAACTCCATCCGCCCTTACTTATCTGCCGCTAACTTGGTGACCTTCTCAGGTTATTCAGGTCCAAACGCAGAGAACGTAACAGCGATCGGACGTGACGGTTCAAACGGTTATCCGGTACCACGTACTTACACTTTTGGTTTGAACGTAGAATTTTAATTGAAGTCAAAAAAAATAAGACATGAAAAAAGTAATTATTTGCTTATTAATCGCTGTAAGCGCTTCACAATATAGCTGTAAGAAGTTCCTGAATATTACGCCTATCGATAAATTGACAGGTAACAATTTTTATCAATCTCCAGAGGATATTGAAGCGAACATTACGGATATGTACGGAATGTTGTTCGATAAATATACCAGAACTGCATTTGCAGGTGCAACCGGAGAATTTCGGTCCGGAGAAGTAATTCCCGCTGCTGAAGCATTGGCTGGTGGTGTTAGACAGGGAACTGCCAGACTAGGTGGACATACGAGACAAACGCCAAATCCGCAAGGAAGCACTGATAAATTAACGATTCCAACAACGACGGTAAATGATCGATTGTTGCTTGATCCAGGATTGAATACAAACGCAGCATGGAGTGCTTATAACTATCGTGACCTTACCTATTGGAAAGAATATTACCAAGTGATCCAGGCTGCCAACATTTTGGTAAGTAAATTAGAGGAAGGAATTCCTGCTTTAACTGATGCTCAGACCAAACGTTATATTGGAGAAGCTAAGTTTATACGTTGTTTCTGCTATTTCACTATGGTGCGCTTGTTCGGAGATGTGGTTTATTATACCAAAGCTTTCCAGAAAGATCCACTTCCTAGAGAAAGCATGATTTCAGTGGTTAACAAATGTATTGCTGACCTTAAAACCAGCAAAGGCGATTTGCCACTAACATTCTCTGATCCATCATTGAAAGGTGTACGTGCTACACAAGGAGCTGTAATTGGTCTGATGATGAACATGTACATGTGGAATGCCGGATTTGACATTCCTAACAGGACTGAATATTGGGAAGAGACTGCAAAACTTGGTGCTGAGATCATCAGCAGTAATGCTTTCAGATTATTGCCGCTTAACGAATGGGCTACAGTAGCGAAAGGACGTTCAGACGAGAGTTTGTTTGAGCTTTTCAGAACTTTGAACTATAACACGAACTTGGACAATCCTTTTGAGCAAGCAAATGCTTATTCACCATTCGGAGATGCATTTATTCACTTTCCATACAAACAACCAGAGTATACACACCGTTACAGCTTCAACGTATTTACAGAAGAATACATGAAAAAGCTCTATCCTGATGCAGGTGACGGTCGTCTAATCGTTTGGTTTGTTGCACCTTTTGATCAGAATCCTGAGACATTTCAATTGAGGAAATTTGCTTTGAATACATTTGTAGATGCAAATCGCCCGGATCTGGATTTGAACCCGGATAATACCTATCTGATCATGCGTTACTCTGATGCGATCTTATTGCATGCAGAAGCCTGTGCCAATTTGAACAGAACTGTTGAAGCGACTGAATCTTTAAACCTGGTTCGTACCAGAGCTCAAGCTACTGCTTATCCTGGTAATGGTTATGGAAGTCTAAGTGAAGCTATTTTCTGGGAGAGAGCAAAAGAATTGATGGGCGAAGGATCACGTTACTTTGACCTGGTACGTACCAGGAGGGTAATGAACAAACAATGGACAGATAATCCATTGACAGCGGATAAATTTAGCAGAGGTGGATGGACTTGGCCAATTGACCAATCCGCACTTGATAATAATCCGTATATGATCCTGAATAACTATTGGATTGGAACTGGTCTTTAATTAAATTAGTATAATGAATATGAAAAATACACTAAAAAGATACATTAAGCCAGTTGCCCTTTGTTCAGCATTACTGGTGATGATGATAGCATCTTGTAAGCAAGATGATTATTATATAGACGGAGGAAAAGCAGATCCAATGTTTAAGGGTACCATTCTTCAGTACCTTCAGTCTAATCCTGCTAAATTTGATACGATTGCACAGATTGTGAAACTTGCAGGTTTGGAAGATATGTTTTCCAATGAAACCATCACATTCTTTGCGCCTACTGATGAATCTGTGAGACGTACCATTGGTTTTGTCAACAGACCGATCAATGACTTTTATAAAAACAGGTTAAACCAGGCGTTGTTTGAATTAGATAAAGATACCATCAAAACGTTGTCTGATGTGCCACAGGGTATTTGGAGAAAATACTTGTTGAGATATGTATTTAAAGGCAAATTTGTAGCCAAAGATTATCCTCAGTTGGACTTTGCTCTGAAGGAATTATATCCTGGTGGATATTTCTACACTTACAACAATGACCTCGTGAACATAGGTGTAGTGTATAACAGTGTGAACAGGGTAAAGTATACTGGATATCGCCAACTGAGTATTTCTTTTGTTCCTGATGCGTCAAATCCTAAACAATATTTTCCGGCAGCTGTTGGAACTTCAGATGTTCAACCAACGAATGGTGCTGTACACGTTCTGGCAATAGCAGGCGGATATTTTATAGGAGAAGCTGAGACAAGTAGTGGAGGTGACATGTTCGGATTTGGTACCGAGTTTTGGACAGATGTTGTTTTTAACAGATAGAGATAAATGTATTTGAATATTAAAAATTTGACATTATGAAATTAAAATATACAGGATTATTATTTGCCTTTATGGCTGCTACGGTTGTGAGCAGCTGTAAAAGCACAACAGATGATACTTTTGAAAACCCATACGCAGGTGGTCAGGCGGCTCTGGGTATCAAATCAAACCAGCAGCAAGTACCTGTGCCATCTTCCGGACAGGCGGGTACAGTTGTTAGCATCGCTGCAACGGGGCTTGTAGCACACAAGGACAAACTTACCTTCTTATTCAATGGTCAGAAAGCTGAAATTGTAGAAGTGACAGATGCCGGAATTAAAGTTAAAGTTCCGGGAAGGGCAAGTTCGGGTGTTACCTCATTTGTGGTAGACGGACAGCTGGTATTTGGCCCTCCGTTCACAGTTCTTGGAAAAGTGAATAAAGATTTTACTTATAAGGTAGTTAACGGAACAAATGGAACTGTTTTAAAGGCGATTGAAACAACAGGTGGAAATATTGTTCTTCTTGGAGATTTCACCAACTATGACAATAAAGGTATCGTTAAGGAAATTCGCCGCATTGTAAGAACACTGCCAGACGGTACTTATGATCGGTCACTTCAGTCTGGTTCTGCATCTAATGGTGCATTGTATGACATGGCTATCGTAAACGGTCTTTGGTATATAGCTGGTCGCTTTAGTGGCTATGCACAACGTGATGGTATCAGTAACATTGCCAGATTGAGTTCACAAGGTCAGATTGATACGGTTCAGGTTCCTACTTATGAAAACAAAACCAAATTTGTATCAAGATTCAATGGCGGAACGAACGGTACCATTGTAAGCGTTTATCCAACTCCACAGAATCAACTGATTATAACTGGAGATTTTGGTTACTATTTTAGTCGTCGTTATGATCAGCCTTCTTATCAGTACAAAGATAGTGTGGTTGTTGACAGTATTGACGTTCGTCAACTGGCGAAATTGAACCTGGACGGATCTCTTGATAAAACATGGAGATTTGATAAGGATGCTATCGGGTACAAAGGCTTACCTGGTAAGAGTTTGCCTGGCGCAAACGGCCCTATACAGACACTAATGCACAGTGATGGAAAAATATTGGTTTACGGAAGATTTACCAAGTTTGACGATGCTTCTGTTGGAAGTATCATCAGATTGAACGCTGACGGAACGATTGATCCTACCTTTAATGCTGGACGTTCAGGCTCGACTGACTTTATTGGTCGTGTGAGTTACAATGCAAAACTGAATAAATATCTGGCTGTAGGCTCGTTTAGTACTTTCAACGGAACCAAAGTAAACTCTATGGTGTTGCTGAATTATGATGGCTCGATCGATCCATCTTTTACCGCCAGAGTGTTTGAAGGTGGGTATCCTTATTTTGTGAAATTATTAGACGATGGTTTGGGCGTAGTTTCAGGTGACTTTAAGACCTATGACGGCGTTGCAAGAAATCGTTTCATGATTACAGATATCAAAGGTGATCTGGCTGATGGATACAATACCATTGGTAATTTAGGTGGTGGTCTTCAGGATGTTTTTGAAACTAAATCAGCCGATGGAAAACGTGCATTATTGTTGATGGGATCGTTCTATTTATTTGATAACCTACCGGCCAATAACATTGTTAGGGTAACATTAGATTAGTGAGAGTGATGAGATATAGTTCAATAGAAAACCGAATGAAAAATAAACTAATGAGTATGAAAACTTTTAAAGTTCAATCCTATATTGGAGCGGCTGCACTGTCCTTACTTGTTCTGGCTTCTTCTTGTAACAAAGATTTTGACAAGGTGATTCCAGGCTCGCCGGATAACGTCGACAATATAACCTATAAGGTGCCAAAGGTACTTTATATCATTGCAGATGGTGCTAGAGGTACCGTTGTGAGAGATGCTGATGCACCAAACATCAAGTCATTGCTATCCAATTCAATCTATGCCTGGAATTCATTGGCTGATACAACTCAGAATGATGCAACCAACTGGGCGGATATGATGACTGGTGTGAAGAAAGACAAACACCAGGTATTGACTCCTGACTTTGCCAACAATAAACTCGGCGATTATAAAGTGATCTTTGAACGTGTAAAGTCTGTTAATTCAAAAGCAAGGATTATCTCTTTTGCTTCGTCTACCGATTTCAAGACTAAATTGACAACTGGCGCTGACGTATCTGAACTTTATGCTGGAAATGATGAGCAGGTTAAAACCAATTTGGTTCAGTATTTGAAAGCAGATACTGCTTCCATCGTTCTTGGACAGTTTTCAGGTATTGAAGCAGCTGGTAAAGCTTCGGGCTTTGACAGTACTTTCCCTCAGTATACTGCTGCAATTAAAGCGTTTGACACACGAGTGGGCGAGATTTTAGATGCAGTAAGAACAAGAGCGACCTATGGTAAAGAAAATTGGTTAATTATCATTACTTCCAATCGCGGTGGTAAGTTTGTACTCCCTGCAAATCAGGATGATAAGACTTTGTTCAGCAACACGAATGCTAACACGTTCACTATTTTCAATAACGTTAACTATAAGCAAACATTTGTTGGCAAGCCGTTCCTTGGAAATACCTATTCAGGTAATGCAATCCGGTTTAAAGGTGAACCTGAGAAAAGTGTAGGTTATGTGTCTGCTGGTCTTTCTCCAAACTTTAACTTTGGTGCCGCAGATTTTACAGTTTCTGTAAAAATAAAAAAGGGACATCCTAAAAATACCGGTAAAGGAGAGTATTGGTTCCAGTGGCCATCTATCCTTGGAAAACGCGACAACAGTGGATGGGGTAACAATGGAGCCAAACCAGGATGGGAAATGTCTTTGTTCTACAATGGTTGGAGGTTGATGTGTCAAGGCGGTCAGGATTTCGTAAATGGAGACGAAGTAGCTGGTCTCGAATTTAGTGGTGACACATGGCATGACCTTACTTTCGTAGTAGAAAGAAAAGCTGATGGAAGAAGATGGGTGAGGCTGTATACTGATGGTGTGAAGGGTATTACCAACAAAGATGGTTTTAGTGTGACAAATCCGAAGAGAGAAGATCACCAATTGGGCGGTCAGCCATTGTTTGATAATAACGACAACATGCGTGTTGGTTATACAGGTGGTGAGATCGATGGTGATTTCGGGCAGATTAATATTCAGCTTGCTGAGCTTAAAATTTGGAAATATGCGCTTCCAGAGGCGGTTATCAAGCAATATTCCTGCGATGCTGCTATGGATTCCAGTCACCCTTTTTATGATTACCTGGTAGGTTATTGGCCAATGATCGACGGTAGTGGTAGTACGTTGGCGGATAAAGGACCATTTGCGGCTAACTTTACTATGCAAGGTACTTACGCATGGGAAACTTTTAGTGATCTGATCTGTACCCCAAGCAATACCAATTTGGGTACTTTAGTTCCTAAAAATTCTGATATTCCTACTCAGATTTTAAGCTGGTTTAATATAGCGCGCCAAGAGGGATGGGCACTGGACGGTAGAGTTTGGATCTCGAATTAAAAATAAAAACAGTTAGTGCCTGTTGACAAGACAGGCACTAACTAAATATAAACAAAGCCTATTATAAACTTGTACGAAATGAAAATCAAATTTACACAGATGCAGTTTTGCCTTTTGGCATTGATTGCAATATTAGCCAGCTCTTGCAAGAGAGAAGAGCTAAAAGATGTATTGTCAACAGAGACGTTTCCAAATGTCAGTCTGGCCATACAGGATAAAGTAGAAGTTGCTGCGGGAACTAACTTTACATTAACCAGCGGAGAGGTGACGATCCCGATCACTGTTAATTTTAGCGGAGCTTCACCGAAAGCATTTACGGTACAACTGGCTGCTAACACTGATACCGTTGCGTCTTTAGTTACCAGCGGTGCACTACCAGTGGGAACTGTAGCCTTGCAAGAAGGTACATTCAACTTTCCTCCGGTTGTAAATGTTGCGTTTGGCGTGAAAAGTGTAACCTTTGATTTATTGGTTAGTCGCTCTTTCATGGAAAGAAACTATGGTAAAGACCTTGCATTAGCTTTAAAAATGACTGACGCAGCAAAGGGTAATTCTATAACAGCAGGTAAAAATGCTACAGTTGTGTTGATTAAAACTGGTTTGGCTATTGCTGCTGATCAGGTTCATTATATCAATTTCAATACCTCATCAGTTTTATTACCGGTTACCACATTTGCGAATTCAGGTTCTCAGGATGTTTCGATCTTTGTGCCAATTGTTCTTACAGGACTTGCTGGTCCAACTTTCACTGTTGACGTAGCTGCACGCCCCGATACAGTTACAACTCTGATTTCAAATGGTACGTATCCTAATTTACAGTTATTAGATGCTGCTAACTATTCTATGCCAGCTGCAAAGGTTCGATTTGAAGCTGGAAAAAATAATGCTGTTGTACAGGTAGTCTTGAAAAGATCAAGCCTGGCAGCTGCCCCAGCTGGAAAAAATCTTGCCATAGCATTAACTTTAAGAAATCCATCCCTGTTTCAAACTGGTACTGGTGCGGGTAAAAAAACAGTTATCTTAACTTTCGATCCTAAACCATTTAAACCTTACAACGGGACTCCATTCATTATTCCGGCAGCAATAGGTCAAGCATCAGTTTTAATTCCAGCCGCTCAATACGATTTCGGAGGAGAGGGTTTTGCTTTCCACGATGACGGTAATAAGGACGGAGTTGGAGATTACCGCTCACCAGATAAGGTGGACGTTGGTGATTACACGCCTAGAACTGTTGTGGGTTGGACAAACAACAACGAGTGGTTAACGTTCTCTGTATTTATAGAAGCAGCAGGTGAATATGAAATGAATGCTATCATTGGTGCCCCTGGTACAAATGGACGGTATTCGGTTTTAATTGATGACACTACAAATGACAAGGCCAATCGGATACACGTTGCTGAGCAATTGACTCCGAACCAAACGCCTGGTGCATACGGTGATCAGAAAGCAAACTTAAGTACTGTGACCTTGCCACAGGGCTTGCATATTTTGAAATTCTATATGAATGTCGGTGCTTATGATGTAAGGGGCTTGATCTTCACTAGAAAGAAATAGTAAAAGGGCCAAACAAACAAAAATTAAAAATAAAGCTATGAAAAGATTAATTAAGCCAATATCATTCCTATTTGTTGCGCTAAGCATAGCATCCTGCTCGAAAAATAAAACCGGAGTAGAAATTGTTGAAGAAGGTAAACGACCATTAGTGGACTACGAAGTAATCAAAGGTAGCGATGCCTTTAGCTACGAGTTCAAAAATAAGTCCGCCAACTATAAATCTCTAGAATGGAGATTTGGAGACGACAGTCTTTCAACAGAAGATTCTCCTAAGCACATTTATTTGACGACAGGACTTTTTGAAGTTAATCTAAAAGGGCTTTCGGAAACGGGAGCCATGGGAAGAAAATTGGTTAAAATCAATATTCATCCCGACAGTGTTGTAAAATTAACTGCTACTAAGACAGCGGTAGCCAACCAGGTGAAATTTGCAATTGACGTGAAGGCAGTCGTTAAGTCTGTGTTGTGGACGTTTACCGATGTGACACCAGCGGTTACATCGACAGATTTGTCGCCTGTGCGTACTTACGCTCCGGGATCTTTTAATTCTTTTAAGGTAACAATTACTACGGATAAGGGTTCTGTCGTTACACTTACTAAGTTCGTGACGAGTGAAGGAATCGCGGAGAACATCACATCTGCGGCAATTTTTACACCGTCGTCGAACAATAGTAATACTAATGAAAACGCTGCGAAAATCGTTGACAATAATCTGGATACAAAGATCTATATGGGGGGGGTCAAATTGCCCTTCACGCTGAAGTTTGCCTATGTAACACCTCAGACCGTAAAAATCTATGCAATTGGTAATGCGAACGATTCTGAGTCGAGAGATCCGAAAATATGGACGTTGGAAGGTTCTAATGATGATATTAACTGGACAACTTTGGATTCACAAAATCTGACAACCAGTTTATATGCAAGGGGTGGAAATAAATTCAAGCAACTGCATTATTTTCCTGTAGCAAACCCACGTCCGTTTACTATTTACAGGTGGACCTGTACTGCAATGTGGACAAGTACGAATTTCCAGATTTCGGAGTTCAGATTGTTTAGATAACCTATTTTACAGTTTTACTTTGAAACGGCAACCCTAGTTATAGGGTTGCCGTTTTTTTATTGACCGGGTTCTGATCTTTTGTTCTAGAATATGTCCTGATTGGCCAAAAAAGCATGGTCCTAGTTGGAAGTGTAACATGAGTGATACAAGCAAAAGAAAATAGTAACATTCATCCTACAAATTTTAGTCAGGCAAGCTTATTGCCGTTCTTTGCTATATCGATTTACTACGATTTTATGTCCTAAAATCGTTTTTATTGATGACAACAATTTCGGATCAGTTATTTAGGCTTTTAAGGGAAGCAATTGACAGTTTTGTTGTTAAGGGAGGTTTTAATCAATTCAACGCAAATATAAAACAACATCAATGAAAAAGTTATTTAAACCACTGCTGTTTATGCTTTTAGCAGCAAGCATCTCTTCATGTTCCAAGACTGATGATATTATCGATGAGCCAGTTGACGACGGACCGAGGCCTTTTACGGATTATGAGATCGTTAAAGGAGACGATCCCTTTACTTTTCAATTCAAAAGCAAATCTGCTAACTATAAGAATTTAGAATGGAGATTTGGCGATGACAGCTTGGGTACCGTGGAGTCACCCAGTCATGTTTATCTGACAACTGGTAAATTTGAAGTTAATTTGACAGCGGTATCCGAATCTGGATCGACTGCTAGAAAACTTTTGGTAATAGACATTAATCCTGACAGTGTGTTACAAATCACCGCTGTAAAGACGGGTGTTCCCAATCAGGTTAAGTTCGGCATCAATACTAAAGCGACTATTGGTTCGGTATCATGGAAATTGGACGGTGAGACGACTTCTGAGGAGCAAGCTCCCCTGATGACTTATGCGGTAGGAACACTGAATCCATTTACCCTGAAGATGACTACAGCTAAAGGCTCTGTGGCAGAATTGACAAAATTTGCAACAACTGAAGGAATTGTTTCCAATGTGACAAATTTAGTGACTACACAGGTTTCGAAAGATAATAGTGGCGGCCCTTCTGCAAATGAAGGCTCTTTGAAGATCGTTGACAATAATGTGGAAACTAAACTTTATTTACCAGGATGGGGTGGCTCATGGTCAATGCAGTACTTATTTCCAGCCTCTACAGTTATTAAGTACTATGGTATCGGTAATGGTAACGATTCTCCGGACAGAGACCCTAAGGTTTGGACATTTGAGGGATCAAATGATGGTATCAACTGGACAGTATTGGATTCCCGCACTTTGGATAAGAACTTTTATGACCAAGCTGGCAGCAAGTATATGCAGATGTTTTATTTTGCAGTAACAAACCCTGGATCTTATGCTTATTACAAATATAACGTGACTTCTAACTTTGGTAGCGGTGACTTCCAGATCTCTGAGTTTAGACTTTATAAATAAGTAACAAAAAATATACATTAGTAATACAATATTTTGCATATATTAGTAATAAGTTTTGAAGGAACGATGAAGGCGCTATGCTTTCATCGCTTTTTCAAATATAGGTGACGCTCAGTCTCAGGAAAATAATAGGGTAGTTGGATATTTGTTGCAGGTGAATTATTGAGAGTGACTTAGTGAAAGAGAAGTAATTTAACTAAACCAAATATAATATTATCCCGTATGAAAAGAGTATTTAAACCGTTTCTGGGTTTATTCTTTGCTTGCAGCTTGTTTGCTTGTTCTGGCGACAAAGATGTTGTTGATGAGCAATTGCAAGATCAAAAAAGACCAACCGTTGACTATGAAGTTGTTCAAGGCGACGATCCATTTACATTTACATTTCAAAACAAGTCTGCAAATTACAAGGAGCTGGAATGGCGTTTTGGAGATGATAGTTTGTCAAAACAGGAGTCGCCATCACACGTATTTTTAGCTAACGGTAAGTATGAAGTTAATTTGAAGGCTACTGCCGCAGATGGTTCAACCGCCAGAAAGTTGGTTGTCGTGACTGTGGATCCTGAAAAAGTCGCAAAAATTAGGGTAGTTACTACCGGAGTACCAAGAGAGGTGAATTTTTCTGCGGTAGCATCCGGAGCTGAAATTAAATCGGTAGCGTGGGATTTTGGAGACGGCACTAAGTCAGAAGCCCTTTCACCAAACAAAGTGTACGAAGAGGGTAAATTATTTACTGCGACAGCAACAATCACTACAAAAAAAGGTTCTATAGCATCCATTAAAAGGGTTGTTACTAGTAATGGTGTGATCGTGGATGTAACGGATCAATTCCTGCTTAATACAGGACCTAAGTTCCGTACTTCAGCGCGCTTCGGAAGCAGATGGGGTGTTGTAGCGGACTGGAGAGTAAATGCTGCAGTAAGACAAAGAGAAGGCGGCATGGGCGGCTGGGATGAGTGGGAAGGTAACAGTATGTCCATGGAATCGTGGGGTGGCGAGCCAGACATCGAAAACGGAAAAATTGAGCAGACATCTTTAGTTCCACTTCCAGCAGGTCAATATTATTATGAAATGAAGTTCCATGACTTCCAGATAAAAGACTTATTGTATAATGTGGTTACTACCGATGGAAATCTTCCTGATGTTGATAAAGTGACTACAGATACTAAGGTGGTAGGTTATACTAAGTTTATGGGAAATGCGCCTTTGTTGGTGTATACATCATTCAAACTTAACCAGGCAAGTCCTGTAACGATTGGATTTGTGTCAACTTTCCTTCAGAACGATCAGAACTTTAAACTTACTTATGTAAGGATCTACAGACAAGTTGTAGAATAGTTTTTTACCTTTATAAGCATAAAGAAACCCAGCTGCCCATAAGCAGCTGGGTTTTTATTGATTAGCGAATTTTATAACGAATACACGATGATTAAAAAACAATTCTTATTGCTTATTGCAGCCTTCGTCAATTTCAGTGTAATTGCACAAGAAAGGAAAGCGCCATCCTATCCACTTATCACGCATGATGCTTATTTTAGCATTTGGTCCAGCACCGATCAGCTAAACCAATCCGTAACAAAACATTGGACAGGTGCTGATCAATCCCTCCTGGGTGTGATTAAGGTAGATGGCAAGTCCTACGGTTTTCTTGGTTCAATGGAACAGCGATACAAAAATGTATTGGCCACCTCCGATGATCAGACTTATAATTTCAAATATACAGAATCTGAGCCTGCTGAAGGATGGAATACCGTTTCGTTTAAAGATGCGGACTGGAAATCAGGTGCTGCCCCGTTTGGCGATGCAGAACATTTTGCCAAGACGGAATGGAAAAGCAAAGATTTGTGGGTAAGACGTTCTTTTGATGTCTCCAATTTAGCAATGAAAGACCTTAGCTTAAAATTGAATCATGACGATGATATCCAGGTATATCTGAACGGAGTGTTGGTTTATCAGCATAAAGGCTGGACCGACAACCGGTTCGTTTACATTCCCGTAAAAGCCGAGGTAATTAAAAACTTGAGGAAAACAGGAAATGTTTTAGCAATCCACATTGCAAACACTGCAGGTGGTCAGGGACTTGATGCCGGTTTGGTCACAACAGCACCAGTTGTTAACCCGATCCTTGCTGCCCTGCAAAGAAGCGTCAATATAACTGCAACACAAACCCAGTACGAATTTAAAGCAGGAGGCATTGATCTTTCGCTGACTTTCACATCACCTCTTTTATTAGACGACTTAAACCTTATATCCCGTCCAGTATCTTACATCACTTACAAGGTAAAATCCAATGATAAGAAGATACACAATGTAGAGGTTTTGTTCAATGCTTCGACCAATATCGCAGTGAACAGAGCTAGTCAGGAAGTAAGGGCAGAGAGCAGTAACTTCGGACCTTTATCGATCTTAAAAGCAGGTACCACAGAACAACCGGTATTGCAAAAGAAAGGAGATGACCTGAGAATTGACTGGGGATATATGTATGTGGCTACTCCGCAAAGCAATGGCGCAACGCAGTATGTGGTTCCGCAGGAGAATGCAGTTGCCGATTTCAACAGCAAAGCAATGATCAAAAGGCCAACAGCACTGACTGGTAAAAGATTGTCGCTAAGTACGGTGCTTAGGTTTGGTAAAGTAAGTGGAACTTTAAAGCAACAATATGTGATGCTTGGGTATGACGATATGGAATCGGTACAGTTTTTTGGTGAGAACTTAAAAGCTTATTGGAATAATGAAGGTGATAAAAGCTTCAACAGTGAATTGGTTAAGTCCAATAGCGAATACGCACAGTTACTCGCAAGAAGCAATAGTTTTGATGCCAGCATGTACAAAAAAGCAATGGAATCAGGTGGTGAAAAATACGCAAAACTATGCGTTCTGGCCTACAGACAAGCCATCTCGGCACATAAGTTGGTGAAGAGCCCACAGGGCGATTTGCTGTTCATGTCTAAAGAGAACTTTAGTAACGGATCTATCTATACCGTTGATGTGACTTACCCTTCAGCTCCGCTGTTTCTAGCCTATAATCCTGAACTGGTAAAAGGGCTGTTGAACGGTATATTTTATTACAGCGAGAGCGGTAAATGGAAAAAGCCATTTGCTGCACATGATCTTGGGACATATCCATTGGCCAACGGCCAAACCTATGGAGAAGACATGCCGGTGGAAGAATCAGGCAATATGTTAATTCTCACTGCGGCCATCGCTAAGGCAGAAGGTAATGCAGATTATGCCAGGAAACACTGGAAAACGCTGGGCATTTGGGCTGATTACCTGAGCAAAGAAGGGTTCGATCCGGGTAACCAACTGTGTACCGATGATTTTGCCGGCCATCTTGCCAGAAATGCCAACTTATCCGTGAAGGCCATCGTAGCATTGGGAGGATATGGACAGCTCGCCGCTCAGTTGGGCGAAACAGCTGAAGCCAAAAAATATACAGAAATGGCTAAAGCTATGGCTTTAAAATGGATGGAAATGGCAAAGGACGGGGATCATTATGCTTTAACTTTTGACAAGAAGGGCACCTGGAGCCAGAAGTATAACCTGGTTTGGGATAAACTACTGGGCTTGAATCTATTTCCCAAAGAAGTTTACGACACAGAAATTAAATATTACCTGACCAAGCAAAATGCTTTCGGTCTGCCTTTGGACAGCCGCAAGACCTATACCAAATCAGACTGGATCATCTGGACTTCGGTACTGGCTGATAATGATGCTGATTTTAAAGCGTTGACTGACCCAATTTATAAATTTGCAATTGAAACCCCATCAAGGGTTCCTCTAAACGACTGGCACGAAACTACCGATGGTAAAATGGTTGGATTTCAGGCGAGGAGCGTAGTTGGCGGATATTTCATAAAGATGCTTGAGTCGCTCTGGAAGAAATAAATAGGCTGAGCCACTCAATACAATAAATGCTCAATGCGATCGAAAAGCCGCATTGAGCATTTATTTTTTATCCAGACTTTGATAAATCTCAGTAAATAGTAGCCCACTGCCGCCCCCATAATGGTGGACTATCGGAACTTTTTTTCTGGTTTTGGCCACTATGCCTTCAAATTCTTCCTCTTCCTCTTTACTAAACCCTGCTCCAATCAGCACCAAATCAAAGGACGCAGATTTAAAAACAGTGATCGCCTGTTCTAAAGTATTCGCCCCGGTACCATTCATGGTCTCATTGGAGTTAATCAGTCTGACAATGGTCTTCAGGATTTCCTGGTGTGCGCAAATGATTAAAATCTCCGTCTGTTTCATGTCCATATTTGTTTCATTGATGATCTAACAATAGTATACAAGATACAGAATTTAATAACTCATAGGAACCTCCATAAGCAAGATCTGCGCACCTGCTTCGGCTTCAATACTGACATTTTGCGTTTCCCATATCCCCATACCGTCCCTTTCATTCAAAGTCTGCTCCAAAACCTCAGCAGTTCCGTGAATCACAAACACATACAAGCCACTATTTTCATTTTTTAGCTGATAGTTGGTTGCCGTTTTTTGATCGAACTTACCCATGTTGAACCAAGCATTTTGATAAATCCAAACACTCTCGTCATTCTGATCCGGAGAAAGGATCTGGGTAAAAGTATTTGGTTTCATTAAATTATCGTAACGTAATTGCTGATATCTGGGTGTGACATTCCGCTGGTTTGGGAACAGCCAGATCTGCAAGAATGCTACCGGATGTGCCTTATCCTTGTTAAATTCCTTATGGTAAATGCCTGTTCCTGCACTCATGACCTGTATTTCACCAGCTTCAATCACAGCAACATTGTCCATGCTGTCTTCATGTTGCAAGGCGCCGTCCAGAGGAATGGAAATAATCTCCATGTTGTCGTGCGGATGTTCACCAAAACCCATGCCTCCGCTTACCCAATCGTCATTCAAAACCCTCAATGCCCCAAACTGAATGCGTTCCGGATCGTAGTGCATGCCAAAACTAAAAGTATGGGCGCTCTTAAGCCAGCCATGGTCAGATTTATTTCTTGTTGCCGCCAGATGTAATACTGTTTTTGTCATTGCTTTGTTGTTTTTAATTGTTAAGACAAAATTACACCACCTATTCCGTTAAAATCTTACCATAGATTAAGAAATGATTTCTGATATATGCTGATATTTAGGGTATGCTAAAATATTCCCTCTCTCTTTTGCTATTGACATTTGGTCTGTTTGTAAATGGCCAGGATTCTATTAGTATCAAAATTTATCCCAAGTACGACAGTGTCAGCAAAATACATCGGGTCCTGTTTGGCGAAAACTACCGAAAGGAATATGCAACGGAGACGAAAGTTCCCATCATCAGGATCTCAACATTCAATGGAGGACTCACACCTACCCAGCGTGGGGGTGGTAACCAGTCGCACTCCCTGCGCCTGGTTGATGGAAAAGGAAAAGAATGGGTGCTAAGAACCGTAGAAAAATTTCCTGAGATCTTGCTACCGGAAGTCTTCCGTAAAACTTTTGCGGGTACAGTCATCAAGGACAACATGTCCGCACAAAACCCCTTCTCTGCCTTGGTCGTTCCCATCATCGCCGAGGCAGCGGGAGTGCCACACAGCGATCCGATCATCGGTTGGGTAGCGGCCGATCCGAAACTGGGCGAGTTTTCAGCCGTCTTTGCCAATACACTTTGTTTGATTGAGCAGCGGGAGCCAGTCGGCGATACCGATAACTCCTTGAAAATGATGAAGAAACTGGACGACGACAATGACAACAGGTACAATGGCAAACAACTGTTGAAAGCCAAAGCCCTCGATGCCCTGCTTGGCGATTGGGACCGGCACGAAGATCAATGGCGCTGGAAACCAGAGAAGAATGCCGATGGCACCGTCAGGTACCTGGCCATTCCGAGAGACCGGGACCAGGTTTTTTACCTGTCAGAAGGCATCATACCTAAATACGCCCAATCTTCCTGGTTGTTGCCGATGATCCAGGGATACGAACGTAATCTGCAGGACATCAACTGGTTCTTTTGGGAAGGAAGGGCGATCTACGCCCGGTGGTTCTCCTCAATAGATGCGCAAGAATGGAATGCTGTCGTTGCCGAATTTTGCGGATCAATTACGGATGAAGTCCTGGAAAGGGCACTAAAAAAGATACCCGAACCAGGTTATTCATTGAGGCACGACCGTATCCTGGCGCAACTCAAAGCGCGCAGAAAGAACCTTCCAAAACTGATGACTGAATATTACCACTTCATCAACAGGATTGTTGACATTCAGGCTAGTAATAAGAACGAACTAATCAGCATTAAAGACAGAGCAGCTGGTGGACTCGAAATAACCATTCAGAAAATCAACAAAGATGGCCTGGTTAAAGACACCCTTTTCAACCGGACTTTCGATGCAAAAGTGACGCAAGAGATCCGGCTGTATGTGAGAGATGGAAATGACAGTGTAAAACTGGATAACAAGAGCTCTAAAATCAAACTAAAGATCATCGGTGCAGCGGGCAAAAAGGGGTACCATATCGAAAACACGGCACGCAGCGTTAAAATCTTTGGGATGGAGGACCACAACAACTTTAGCGGCCTCACAAGCCGCATTCATAAAAGCCTGGATAACGACACTTCCAATACCCATTTTGTGCATACGGATCTGTATACCAGGAGAATGCTGCTCCTGAATGCCGGGTACAATATAGACGACAGGTTCTTACTCGGGCTATCCTACAAAATCACCAGCCCAGGCTTCAGAAAGTTGCCATTTGGCAGTACCCATGCCTTTTCATTCCTCCATTCCTTTGCCACCTCCGGGTTCCGGTTCGGTTACAAAAGCGAACTTTTTCAGACAGTGGGCAAAGCAGACCTGATCCTGCAGGCAGAAGCTTTCGCTCCCGAGAATTCGCAGAATTTTTATGGATTGGGAAATGAAACCACCTTCAATAAATCCGGCGATTTTATCCGTTATTACAGGGCCAGGTTCAGTCTTTATCAATCCAATGTCGCACTGCGCTGGCACTTGGGGAAATCGACTCTGAGCGCCGGCCCTGCAGTTCAGTATTACCGGTACAACCGGGATGACAATACCGGAAGGTTCATTAACAATAGCTCGGAACTGTATTCTTCAGACAGTACCACGGTCAACAGAGACAAGATTTATGCAGGCGCAGTGCTCAATTTCACCAGCGATAACCGAAACAGTGCGATATTGCCCTCATCTGGCACTTACACCGACATCAAGCTGACCGCTTACAAAGGCCTCAACACATTCTCCAACTCTTTGGCTCAGCTAAACGCCAGTTTCGCCTTTCACCAGATGGTAGATAAAAAAGCACATTTCGTAATCAGCGACAGGATTGGGGGTGGAATTACCGTCGGCAAACCGGCCTTTTATCAGGCTCAGTTTTTGGGCGGACAAGGCAATCTGCTTGGCTATCGCGAATTCAGGTTTGGCGGCACACACAGCCTTTACAACAACCTGGAAATGCGGCTTAAAGTTGCAAATTTCGTCAGCTACATCATCCCAGGCGAATTCGGACTGAGTTGTTTCCATGATATCGGCCGGGTATGGAAAAAAGGAGAGCAGTCCAACGTATGGCACCAGGGCTATGGTGCTGGTATTTATTTTGCGCCGGCTTCCCTGGTCGTTATCCGTGCCATTGCCGGGTATTCCAAAGAGGGCTGGTATCCATATATTGCCATGAAATTGCGGTATTAATTACCGTCATGCTATTTTCATAAGCTCAAAAACCCGGCTTTTGATGAGGAAAAAAAACAGAAAACCTGTAATTTAGATTCCCGTTTAAAAAGCATCAAATTTTTGAGTGATGAAGAAGAATTTTGTGTCCAATTCCAGCGATTCCATCAGAATGTTTAAAAGCCCGCTTTTAGAAGGGCTATCTAAGGTTCCTTATTTTGTTCCATTGCTTGTATTTGTACCAGTGATTGGCTATTTCAGCTGGAAATCGATCGACCTAAACGGATTCGCGCTGTTTGCCGGATATTTCCTGCTCGGTTTGTTGTTCTGGACGCTGACCGAATATGTGATGCACCGGTTTGTATTCCATTTTTATCCTAAATCAGATTGGGGCAAACGCATCCATTTCATATTTCATGGCGTTCACCACGATTACCCAAATGATGCAAAACGGCTCGTGATGCCACCCTCAGCCAGCATACCACTGGCTACAGCTTTCTTTTTTCTCTTCAAGTACAGTTTGCCAGCAACTTTGCTGGACGGATTCTTTACCGGCTTCATCGTTGGGTATTTATTTTACGACATGACCCATTACATGTTGCACCATGCGCAGTTCAAAAATGGCATTTGGAAGAAGCTGAAACAGCAGCACATGCTCCACCACTACGATGATCCGACCAAGAAATACGGGGTTACTTCTGATATCTGGGATAAAGTCTTTGGAACCAGGTAAAAAAATTCTTAACTAGCATCAACTAATCGATTGTCGGCTAGTTAAGTACAACCTAACCAACTCAATGAAAGCACTTCTCGCCGGATTCCTCTTGCTGGTTTCCGTTTGCACCTACGCACAACAGAAAACCAGGATAAAGTCCGATTGGTTGCTCCAGCCAGCCGGTTACAATGCCCAGGTAATAAAATCCAAAGATGGCGGCGAAATCACGCTAGAAAATGGCCTTGTCAGGCGTACATTCAAGCTGAGCCCCAATCTGGTCTGCACAGACTACCTCAATCTCAGCAACGGGCAGCAGTTGCTACGCTCCATCAAACCAGAGGCAAGGCTAACCATCAACGGAAAAGACTACCAGGTCGGCGGCTTGCATGGGCAAAAAGAAAATGCCTACCTCAGGCCAGACTGGCTGGATAAATTTACGGCCGGTAAAGAGGATTTTCAATTCCTTAGTTTTGACATCAGCGCCATAGTACCCCATATCAACTGGAAAAACAAGTTTTGGGCAAGTAACCACAAACAGGCTACTGGTCAGCGGCTTTCCTTGCATTTTCGTGCAGGTGCTGCCGAGTTAAAAGGCCTCGCTGTCACGATAAACTACGACATCTATGATGGCATTCCGCTGATCTCAAAATCACTTAACATTGAAAACAAGAGCAATGACACGTTCAAAATTGACCGGGTGGTCAACGAAATTCTGGGACTGGTTGAAGAGCAAAGTGCAGTGGTTGGCTCGGCAGACAAGATGGCCAAACAGCAGGGCATTTACTTCGAAACCAATTACGCTTTCAACAATGCGATGCGGTATGACCTGAGTGATCAGACCACCCATTGGAAAGTGGATTCGGCTTATACTTCCCAGGTAAATTATGACTACCAGACGCCCTGTCTGCTGGAAATCTACCCGGATAAAGCACCGGGGATCACGCTACAAAAATCTGCCGTGTTCCATTCCGTTCGTACCTATGAATTGATGATGGACAGTTACGACCGCGAGCGACGAGGAATGGCGATCCGGAAAATGTACCAGACCATCGCACCCTGGACCACGGCCAATCCAATCTTCATGCACCTCGTGAGCAACAATGATGCGCAGGTCCGTACCGCGGTAGACCAATGTGCCGCAACAGGCTATGAAGCACTGATTCTTAGTTTTGGCAGTCACTGCAATATGGAAGATACCAGCGCAACCAATATCAAAAAATGGAAAGACCTGGCAGCCTATGCACACAGCAAAAATATTTTCATTGGCAGCTACTCTTTGTTCAGTTCCCGCAAGATCAGTGCGGAAGACGATGTCGTTGACCCTGAAACAGGCAAGCCAGGCGGCGCATTTTTTGGCAATGCACCTTGTTTTGGCAGTAAATGGGGACTGGAGTACCGGGATAAGATCAAGAACTTTTACAAGCAGACTAGTTTCGACATCTGGGAAAATGACGGTCCCTATCCGGGCGATGTCTGTGCCTCAACAACACATCCCGGACATCAGGGTTTGGAAGATTCACAATGGCGGCAAATGGAGATCCAGAAAGACCTTTACCGGTACCTAAATGAACAGGGCGTCTATATCAATGCGCCCGACTGGTATTTTCTGGATGGCACCCACAAAATAGCAATCGGTTATAGAGAGGTCAATTTCTCACTACCCAGAGAAAACCAGATGATCCTGAACAGGCAAAACATCTACGATGGCACCTGGGAAAAGAATGCATCAATGGGCTGGGGTTTTGTGCCCTTAACCCGGTATCAGGGAGGTGGCGACGAGGCCGTACTGGAACCGCTGAAGGACCACCTGAAAGATTACGAGCAACTCATGATGCAATACTATGGCGCGGGTGTGCAAGCCTGTTACCGTGGTCCGAGGCTGTATGATACCGAGCAGACCAGGCAAACGGTCGTTAAAGTTATCAACTGGTACAAACAATACAGGGATATTCTCAATTCAGAGATCATCCACCTCAGGCGGGCAGATAGCCGGGACTGGGACGGAATCCTGCATGTCAACCCCAAATTAAAAACCAAAGGGATGCTCATGTTGTACAATCCATTGAAGCAGCCGATCACGCGAACCATCCAGATTCCCTTGTATTATTCGGGATTGGACAGCACTGCGCGTGTTAGTATAAAAGGAGGGGCTGCCAAAGCCTATACACTCAACAGAAGATACGAAATCACCTATACCTTTACCCTACAGGCGGAGGAATATCAGTGGGTTGTTGTAGAATAGCTTTGATTATCAGTCTTTTATATAATTTGTATGTACTTACTGATAGTATGATCATACAAAGTGATAAGTTATCTTCGAAATAGGTTGTGAATTTAGATTGTTTATTCTAAATTTATAAAAGACAAGCAAACAACTTGTCTACACATGAAACCAAATCAATTGCTGTATGAACCGGAGGCTTATTTATATAATGCTGGCATTGCTGACTATTGTTTATGCCATACAGGCTTGCAACACGTCTCCATCGCCACAAATTGCCGAAGAGGTGGTACCGGATACCATCAGTTACAACTTCCACGTCAGGCCCATTTTATCAGATAAATGTTTCGTCTGTCACGGTCCCGATGCCAATAAAAGAGAGGCGGGTTTAAGGCTCGACTTACCGGAAGAAGCTTTCAAAGCATTGAAAGACAACCCATCTGCCCATGCGCTCGTTCCCTTCAAGCCCAACGCTTCTGAAGTATTCTTAAGGATATCCAGCAAAGATTCCACTACGATGATGCCGCCAAAATCTTCCAACCTCAAACTCTCTGCCTATGAGGTCGCTGTTCTTGAAAAATGGATCAAGCAAGGCGCCAAATACGAAAAGCACTGGGCCTTTACGGCGCCTAAACTACCGGCTTTGCCGAATGTAAAAAACAAAGCCTGGGCCAGGAATGAAATCGACCGTTTCGTGTTAAAGAAACTTGAAGAGAAACAACTGGAACCCAATAAAGAGGCTGATAAGGAGCGTTTACTAAAACGCTTGAGCCTGGATCTGAACGGCCTGCCGCCTACGATAGCGATGATGGACCAGTTTATGGCCGACAACAGCAGCAATGCCTATGATAAAATGGTAGACCAGTTGCTGGCTAGTCCCGCCTACGGCGAAAAAATGGCCCTGCACTGGCTGGATATTGCCCGTTTTGCTGATTCCCATGGTTATCAGGATGACAACTACCGTTCGCAATGGCCATGGCGTGATTGGGTGATCCATGCTTTCAACCAGAATATGCATTATGATCAATTCATCAGTTGGCAACTGGCGGGCGATTTGATGCCGAATGCGAGCAAAGAACAGCTTCTGGCTACGGGTTTCAACCGGAACCACAAGATCACTGAAGAAGGTGGGGTGGTTGACGAAGAATACCGGGTAGAATACGTGACCGACCGGACCAACACCTTTGGCAAAGCCATCATCGGGGTTACGCTGGAATGTGCGCATTGCCACGATCATAAATACGACCCTTTTTCACAGAAAGAATATTACCAGGTCTTTGCCTTCTTCAACAATGTTAAGGAAGTGGGGATAGAAGGGGTAGTTGGCGGACCCGAAACCTACGCCAAGAAACCACTGATGGAGATCAGCAACGACGACGTAAAGAAGATCCTGACTTTTGTGAATAAACAAGACAGCAACCGACTCATTGTGTCCGTTATGGGCGATCAGGATACGGTTAGGAAAACCTATGTGCTGAACCGCGGTGCCTACGACGCTCATGGCGAGGAAGTCAGTGCCGGTACACCAAAATCGCTGCTTAGTTTTGATGAAAAATACCCTAAAAACAGGCTGGGCCTCAGTGAGTGGCTGTTTGACAAGAAAAACCCGCTTACCTCAAGGGTCTTCGTAAACCAGGTATGGCAGGAGATCTTCGGTCGCGGTATCGTCAAGACCTCCGGCGATTTCGGCATGCAGGGCGAACTGCCTACGCACCCGGAACTGCTGGACTGGCTGGCGGTCGATTTTATGAACCACAACTGGGATATCAAACGGCTCGTCAAACAAATTGTCAGTTCCGCTACCTATCGTCAATCGGCCATCGTGACCCCTGAAAAACTTAAAGTAGATCCAGACAATATTCTGATGGCCAGGTCCTCAAGATACCGTGTCCCGGCCGAGATCGTTAAAGATGTCGTACTGGCCAGTAGCGGTCTGTTGGTCAGGGCTATAGGCGGACCAAGCGTCAAAGCTTACCAGCCACCAGGTTTATGGGAAGGCGCAACATCCGGTCGCGGTCAACTCGCCACGTACATCCAGGATCATGGCGAGAGCCTGTATCGGAGGGGTATGTACAATTTTATCAAGCGTACGGTACCACCACCCAACATGGGGATTTTTGATGCCAGCAACAGGGACCAGTGTGAGGTCAAACGCAACAAGACCAATACGCCCTTGCAGGCTTTGGTCATGCTCAATGACCCCACAGTACTGGAAGCCTCACGTGTGCTGGCCGGCAATCTTTTGCAGGAAGAGGGTAGTGCAGACAGCAAAATCAGCAAAGCCTTCCGGATGATCGTCTGCCGCAAACCGAGCGAAAAGGAAAAACAGGTACTCAATGCCTATTATGCCGATCAGTTGAAAGTCTATCGCAAAGACAAGCAGGGTGCAGACAAAGTTCTGGCCGTTGGCGAGTACCCGATGAACGATAAAGTAAGCAAAACAGATATGGCCGCCATGATGGAAGTGATCAGCGCGATCTACAATTTAGAGGAAACCATTACAAGATCTTAAGCTATGGAAAAGGACTTTTTAGAAAACGGATTAAACTCCAACAGACGTCGCTTTCTCTCTAAGCTGAGCCTTGGATTGGGCAGTGTGGCCCTGGGCTCATTGCTGATTCCAGATCTCTTTAAAGGGGCAATGGAGGAAGCCGGTCTGCCGCCTGGCATTCCGGATTTTGCGCCTAAGGCCAAGCGGGTCATTTACCTGTTTCAAAACGGCGCACCCTCTCAACTGGAATTATACGATTACAAGCCCAAACTCAGGGAAATGATGGGACAGGAACTCCCTGCTTCGATCAGGGGCGGACAAAGGCTGACGGGCATGACGGCCAACCAGGCTTCCTTCCCGTTGGTAGGTTCCATTTACGATTTCAAACAATACGGTCAGTCCCGGGCCTGGATCAGTGACCTGTTGCCACATACCGCAAAAGTGGTGGATGACATCTGTATCATCAGGTCGATGCATACCGAGGCGATCAACCACGATCCGGCACTCACATTTTTTCAGACCGGCGCCCAGCAGGGCAACAGGCCCAGTATGGGCGCATGGCTCAGTTATGGTTTGGGTAGTGAAAATAAAAACCTGCCCGCCTTTACGGTTTTGCTGAGCAGGGGCAAGGGCGACGGGCAGGGCGTTTATTCCAAACTGTGGACCAACGGTTTCCTGGATTCTACCCATCAGGGCGTGCAGTTCAGCGCAGGTGATGACCCCGTGCTGTACCTCAAAGATCCTGCAGGCTTAAACCGTTTCGAACGGCGAAAGATGCTCGATAAACTGGCAGAGATGAACGAGATGTCGTACAAAGAATTTGGCGATCCGGAGATCAGCGCCAAAATCCAGCAATATGAAATGGCCTACAGAATGCAGACAGCCGTTCCGGAGATCACCGATGTGTCCAAAGAGCCGGATGACATTATTAAGATGTATGGTGCCGACTGCCTGGTGCCGGGTACTTTTGCGGCCAACTGCCTGCTGGCACGTAAACTGAGCGAAAACGGGGTGCGCTTTGTGCAGCTCTACCACCAGGGTTGGGACCAGCACGGCAATCTGCCAAAAGACATCGCCGGTCAGGCCAAAGATGTAGACCAGGCCTCTGCGGCGTTAATTACCGACCTCAAGCAACGCGGACTGCTCGATGAGACCCTCGTGATCTGGGGCGGTGAGTTCGGCCGCACCAATTACAGTCAGGGTACACTGAGCAAGGACAATTATGGCCGTGACCACCACCCACGCTGCTTCAGCATCTGGATGGCCGGCGGAGGCATCAAGCCGGGCGTTTACGGCGAGACTGACGAATTTGGCTACAACGTGGCCAAAGATCCGGTGCATGTACATGATTTTCAGGCCACCGTATTGCACCAGTTAGGCCTCAACCATGAGAAACTGATTTTCAAACACCTTGGCCGCCGTTACCGCCTTACCGATGTATCGGGCAAGGTCATCAATGACATCATTGCATAAATACATAGAGACACCACATGGAAAGAAGAACCTTCATCAAACACACCGCTGCCGTTTCGGCCAGCTTTTTTATTGCAAAAGATATGCTCGCATCACCAAAAGGACCTGTTTACGGTCACGGCAACATGAAATACAGTATGGATATCAAATGGGGACAACTCAATCCTGCTGTAAACCCTGTAAATGACTGTCACGAGATGGTCCAGGATGCCAAAGGCCGGATAATTTTGTTGACCAATGAAACCAAAAACAACATCCTGATCTACAATAAATCAGGCAAACTGCTGGAATCATGGGGGCATGACTTTCCCGGAGCGCACGGACTGACCCTTTCAAAGGAAGGCAGCAAAGAGTATTTGTTCATCACCGATACCAACCGGCACCAGGTTTATAAAACCACGCTGGATGGCAAACTCGTGATGACCATCGACTGTCCGATGGAGACAGGCTTATACAAAAAGATAGAAGAGTTTGTGCCTACCGAAACTGCGGTGGCCGATGATGGCAGCTTCTTTATAGCCGATGGCTACGGTCAGCAGCACGTATTTCATTACAGTGCGGAGGGCAAATTGCTCGGGCATTTTGGCGGCAGGGGACCAGATACCAAGAACCTGGACAATGCACATGGCGTGTGCATCGACAAGCGCAAGGGCAAACCAACTTTACTGGTTACCGACCGTACCCGCAACTGCTTTAAGCGGTTCGACATGCAGGGCAACCTGCTGGAGGTCATTGCCCTGCCAGGCGCTTGTGTATGTCGCCCCGTAATCCACAAAAACCACCTCTATGCAGCCGTATTGCGCTCGCCAGACTTAGGTGCAGAAAACTCCGGCTTTGTGACCATCCTGGACAAGAACAACAAAGTGGTGTCTAATCTTGGCGGCAGCGAACCGGTTTACAAGGATGACGTTTTACAACCCATGGCACAGGCCGATAAGATCTTCGCCAATCCGCATGATGTCTGTGTAGACGATGATGAAAACATCTACGTAGCGCAGTGGGCATCTGGCAAGGTATACCCTTATAAATTTACCCGCGTATAGCCCTCTATGAAATTTACCCTCAAAGGTTTTGCAGAAAACCTGCTTTTTGCGGCCAATATCTTTATCGTTTTTTTACTGCTTTTTGGACACAAGGTCAACATACCGCTATGGCTGCAACCCATCGGGCGGCTGCACCCTATGGTGCTGCATTTTCCGATCGTGATCCTGATGCTGGCCATGGTACTGGAGTTTTTCCGGTTCAAAACAGTCTACGCCAAAGAAAGCCTGTACCAAAACTTTACCTCCGGACTGTTGTTGGTCGGCGCACTTTTTTCTGCATTTACCGTCGTCATGGGGCTGTTTTTATCCAAAGAACCCGCCTATGGCGGTGCCTTGCTCGACTGGCACAAATGGACCGGAGTGAGCGTTGCTTTCCTGGGTTCACTCATTTATGCCCTCCGCAACAAGACCTGGTACCGGGCACCTGCCGCCAGGGGAGGGGCCGTACTGCTCACCCTTGCCTTGATCATGACAGGCCATTACGGCGCTTCACTGACACATGGCGACAACTTTGTGCTCGAGCCGGTCAGCAAACCAACCGCAATTGCCAAAGTGCCGATTGACCAGGCCAGGGTATTCGAAGATGTCATTATGCCCATCTTTTCGCAGAAGTGTCTGAACTGCCACAACCTCGAAAAAGCCAAAGGCGGATTGATCATGGCCGATGCCAAATCGATCATCAAGGGCGGTAAAACCGGACCACTGTTTGTTGCAGGCAAGCCTGAGATCAGCCTGCTGCTCCAGCGCATCCACCTGCCTGCAGATGAGAAAAAGCACATGCCACCCAAGGACGAGGCACAGTTGACCGATGAAGAAACGGCCATCCTAAACCTTTGGGTAAAGCAAAACGCGGAAATGAAAAAGAAAGTGCTTGACCTTTCAGAAACAGACTCCTTAAGGATCCTGGCTGCGGTTTACCTGACGCCTCCTCCAGTACCCGAAGAAGAGGAAGACTACGATTTTAGTTCCGCAAACGAAGACGACATCAAGAAACTAAGCAACAATTATCGGGTCATTTCTCCATTGGCTAAAAATTCACCCGCGCTGGCCGTCGTAGTGTACAACAAGTCCAGCTTCAAATCGACCGTGCTAAAAGAACTGGAACCGCTCAAGAAACAAATCGTGTCCCTGAACCTCAGCACCATGCCGGTCAAGGATGAAGACCTGAAGCAGATTGGCGAATTCAAAAACCTGCGCAAACTGGTACTGAATTTCACAAACGTAAAAGGAGCGGGCTTGAAATACCTCAAGGACCTGAAGCATTTGCGTATCCTCTCACTTTCCGGCACAGCAGTTGGTTACAAGGCCGTTAGCGAGTATGCCGACAAGAGTGACATTAGGTACCTCACCCTGTGGGAAACCCAATTGAACCCGGCCGAGATCAAACAATTGCAAAAGCAATACCGGAACATCAACATCGTAGGCGGCTTCAATGGAACCGGGCAATTTTCGTCCAAACTAAACCCGCCGAAGTTAAACGTGGAGTCCAAATTGTTCAAAGAAGCCTTCAATCTGGAACTGAAACACGCCATCAGGGGTGTAGAAATCCGGTATACCGTTGACGGTTCAGATCCCGACAGTGTGAAAGCACCTTTGTACAAAGATCCGATTCCTGTCGAACGAAATTTAGTGCTCAAAACGCGGGTCTATAAAAAAGGCTGGGTCAGCAGTGACCTGCTCGAATTCCCACTGTTCAAAAGCACCTACAAACCCGACAGCATCAGCAACCTGTTGCTGCCCGAAGAAAACCTCAATGGAGGCCGCGCTCCTGCACTAATAGATGGGCAGTTCGGCAGCGTCGACATTTTCCAGGGCCGCTGGGCAGGTTACGTTAAGAACGATTTTTCGACCATCATGCTGTTCAAGCAACCTGTGTTGGTGCAGTCGGTCGGCCTAAATGCCATCAGGCACCTGGGCAATAACGCCCTGTTGCCAAAGGTGGTGGAAGTTTGGGGAGGCAAGGATTCCAAAAACCTGCGTTTGCTGGGCACTTATAAACCCGAAGCAGCAAAACCGGGCGATCCACCATTGATTGTGAACCTGGAAGTTCAGTTTAAGCCGCAGCTATTGAGCTGTATCAAACTGGTAGCCAAGACCATCAAGAAATTACCGGAATGGCATCCGGGCAAGGGAAGCCCAACAGTGTTGTTTGTAGATGAGATCTTTGTGAATTAAAACCTGTTTAAACATTCTACAATGTTGCTTGTTAAACCAAATAATCAACAAGTAGTATTATGGCAAAGTATTCTGAAAAAGCATCGGAGAAGGTAGGCGAAACGATGCATGAAATGAAAGAAGGAAAACTGAAATCAGGCAGTGGTAAAAAAGTTACTTCCAAAAAACAGGCAGTAGCGATAGGGCTTTCTGAGGCAAGAAAAGAAGGAGCAAAGGTGCCAAAGAAGAAGTCGTAGCAAGAATTGCTACGTAGCAACCCAAACACTATCGCTGACACTCGTCCTGTCGTTTGCAATGAAAGCGATATAGGCCTGCATTTCACGTTCCAGATAATCCGGCTCCAACGCTACAAACTGCCTGCACTCTTTCCTTTCTGCACCAGTCAGCACGCACAGACACTCCTGCTGAACCGGAAAATAAATTAGCAGCATCGCCCGGTCATTGTCGATATAGACAGGGCCGGGTGCCTGCGTTTCCCATTTAAATTCCAGACCATTAGGCCAGCGGACAATGAGCGGGTTCAGTGCCGGAGCAAGCGATCCTTTGCTTACTAAAATTTTGCTGTAGTCCAAAGTAATCTCCGGGTAAACACCCGTGGTTGCATTCTTGAAATTATAAGATACCGCTTCGTTGAAAGGTTTCTTTGACGTACCCTTCACTGCAAATGAAAAACCTGAATTGATATAGTTCAGCACAATGCTCACCATTTGCGTTACGACCGTTATTTTTTTGCGTACTGCCAATTGCTTTATGGTAGGCGGCTTCGTACTTTCGCCCAGGGTTCTCACAATGTCCTCACCATTTAGGGTATAGCCCACCAGGCCACCAAGCTTGCCATTAAAATTGCTGAATAAACTTTTTAACCTTGCCATGTTGCTTTGTTTCAATTTAGGCAAACATAGAAAGGATATACACGGCGGGCAATCTGCGCAGGCAGATTGCAAATGAGTAGGGAAGTACTTTGATAGGGGCTGCTTAGGTGATTCAGTAAACCAACCCCTAACCAACCCCTAAGGAAACACTAGGAAAGGACTACCGAGAGCTGCGCCGGTAAGGCACCAAAATCTGTCGTTATTTTGCTATTTCCAAACCATTTTGGCGAAACCAGGTTATAAACGCATCCCACTTGGCCTGGTTGTCGGCCTGCCAGGTATTGAAAGCAGTCTCATCACCCTTCAATAATATCCAATGGTTATAGGCATCCAGATGGCCCGCATTCTTTACCTTAGTTTGATAGTCAAACAATATATTTTTTATCGGAACTTGTGCATCCAGCATTGAGTAATAACCAAGTCCTGTGGTCCTGATCCTGCTCAACGAATTGATATCTATTGCCTGCTCTGTAGAACTTCCCGTTATCAGTCCCTGCTCGTAGATCATCGGAAAAGGCGATCTTCCGTTCACGACCTGGTTAGGTAACCTCTTCGTACTTTTTGAAAAACTTACCCCGACCTGTCCGGCGGCAGGGAAAGTAATTTCGCTTTTATAGGTGTCGTACAATAACTTACTCATCTCTTCAGTCCGGTCACTATTTCGGTTCAGGTTCATATATATTTCGCCATAGATCATTCCCCAAACCTCCTCTTCTTTTCCATTCAAATAGAGTTTTGCAGCACGGTAATAGGCGGGCGAATATTGTGGATCCAGCTTTATCGACTTTTCATAGTATTCCAGGGCTTGAGTTAATTTTTTGTCAATCAAATACATATTGCCCATTTCGGTATTCAGCTTACCACTGTTAGGATAAAGCAACAGCCCTTTTTGATACGTATCTATCGCTTTAGTGGGTTGCTCAAGATAATCATAGTTGTTGCCAAGCGACTGGTAAGTTTCGTCGGACACATCCCTGTGTTTCAGCAGGGGTAGCAAATAGTCAATTGCTTTCTGGTATTCTTTTTTTGCATTATAGGTATATGCCAGTTCAAAAGGATACGTGTAGCTTTCCGGGTCTAACTTCTGTGCTTCCAATATCAGCACGAGGGCCTCATCGTATTTACCATCTTCGTCCTCAAGTTTGATGGCTTCTTTGAGTTTCGTGGCGGCCAATTCTTTATTGGTTTGTGCAAAAGATGCCTGAAGACTGAATACAATAAACAGGCTGAGTAGCGTTAATTTCTTCATTGTGGTGTGGCGTAAGATTGTGCAATTAAGTTAAGTATTTTCTTTAATAAAGCAAAAAGGGTATGCACTTTAAGAACTGAGCACTCATTTAGTTGGTGATTGTCCGGATAAGTTTAATTAAGTAATACACCGATTTAATACTAAGCCGGAATTTTTAAATAACTTTACCAGCATAGGGAACTGTAAAAAATGTCTAAATACAGCGCGTTTTCAGATCAGGAATTAACGGATTTAATGAAGTCTGATGACAAGGCGGCATTTACCGAACTGTATGAACGCCACTGGAAGCCGCTTTTTAGAACCGCCAATGGCATTATCCAACAAGAAGAAGCTGCGCAGGATGCCGTTCAGGAAGTCTTTATCAGTCTTTGGAACCGGCGGGCGGAAACTGAGATCAACTCCATCAAATCTTACTTGCACCAGGCTACACGGTTTGCCGTGCTCAAAGCCATCAGGGCACAGAAGACCGATGCGCTTTTTTATGAAAGGCTGCGGGAGATTACTACCGAACTGATCATAGAAGAACCCCTGTTGTTTAAAGAACAGCAGGCGCTGCTGGAGCAACTGGTGGACAGCCTGCCCGAAGACTGCAAGGAGACTTTCAGGCTGAGCAGGGAAGAGCAATTGACATACAAACAAATTGCGGCACAACTGGATATTTCTGAGAAAACGGTGGAAAAACGAATGACGAAATCACTCAAATTCCTGAGAGAGAAGCTGAGTTTAGAGTTGTGTATCAGTATTTTAATGCTGGGACATCATTTTAAATAAAAAAGATTGAAATAACCGTAGGGTGTGCCTATGGTTTTTGGTACATATAGATAACAAGATGAAAAAGACAACTTTCATACGGCTTATCGATTCCTACCTTCAAGGTTCAGCGACCTTACAGGAACGCAACATTGTGGAGGCGTATTACCAAAAATTAGCAGAAAAAGGCAAGACCGATCTGGGTGCCAAAAGAGAAGCTGCATTACAGCAGCAAATGCTACAACATATTTTAACGGAGATTGAAACAGAACAGAAACCTGTGGTTAGGTTGTGGCCCAGGATTGCGGTTATAGCGGCTGCGGTTATTGCAATGGCCCTATGCATTTACTTCTTTACTGCTCCAAAAGGCGACCGTCATCTCGAGGGAAGCGTAGCGACGAGAGATCTCTTGAATGACGTGGCACCGGGAAGGAGCGGAGCGACGATCACGCTAGCCAATGGGCGGAAGATTGCTTTGAGTGACCAGAAGAAAGGGGTGGTGATAGGCAAGACTGAAATAACGTACGATGACGAGACCTCTCTCTCTCCGCAAGGGGGATCTCTTCCTCAAGGGGAGAGAGGTATGGACCCTACCCATCTCTCCCCTGGAGGGAGAGATGGGCGAAGCCCAGAGAGGGGGATAATGATGGCAGAAACTAAAAACGGCCAAACCTACACAGTAACCCTGCCCGACGGAACGAAAGTATGGCTCAATGCTGCTTCCAGTATTAAATTTCCTGCATCGTTTAGCGGCCTGGCCAAAAGAGTCATTTCTTTGAGCGGAGAAGCGTATTTCGAAGTTTCGAAAGATAAAGCGCATCCTTTCATTGTCGAGACGACAGGCCAAAAAATAGAAGTACTGGGTACACATTTTAATGTAAACAGCTATGCTGATGAACCAGACACCAAAACCACGTTACTGGAAGGTAGCGTGCGTGTGGTAAATCGCTCTCCCTCTGGGAGAGATGGGCGCAGCCCAGAGCGGGATAGGAGCATAGTTCTTAAACCTGGTCAGCAAGCCATTCTCGACCAAAATTTTGAAATCAGACTTAAAGAAGTAACCGACCTGGAATACACCATAGCCTGGAGAGCATCCGGCTCCAACGATCCGGGATCATTGATATTTGATAACGATTCATTAGAGGAAGTGATGCGAAGAATAAGCCGGTGGTATGATGTGGATATCGTATACAAAAGGGAAGTTAAAAAAGACTCGCGGTTTTCAGGAGTAATCAGGAGGGATGTGACCTTATCGAAAGTAACAGAACTATTGGAAAACACAGGAACAGTACACTTTAAAATTGAAGGAAGGAGGCTTGTAGTTATGAACTAAACTTTTACTTACCATCCTCTATTGAAATGATCAGAAGTAAAATTGAAGAAGATCAGTCCGACGGCCATCGGACCGATCTAAGTGTTCGGTTGTACTAATGAATTGCTTGAAACAAAATATCAACTTAACCAAACGACTAAATGTACAAATTTTATAACCAATTATGGGATATCTCTGCGGAAGGGAATTGCATAAAAATACTGAGGATTATGAGGGTATTCTTCTTACTGATGACGGTCTGTTTAATGCAGGTAAGCGCATCGAGTTATGCCCAGCGAATCTCTCTGTCCGAAAAGGATGCCAGCCTGATCCGTATCTTCCAAAAGATCAATAAACAAAGCGGAATCAGCTTTCTGATGAGCAACGAACTGCTCGTCGGATCAAAAAATGTAAATATCAATGTAAAAAACGAAGAACTTAATGTGGTGCTGGACAAAGTGTTTAAAGGCCAGCCGCTGAATTATGAGTTGAAAGATAAGGTGGTGATTGTGAGTAGGAAAGAGGCGAGCTTTCTAGATAATTTGATTGCGCGATTTCAGGCGATTGATGTGCGGGGTAGGGTTGTAGATTCTTTAGGCAAAGCTATCGCTGGAGCCAATATTCAAGTCAAAAAAGGAAAAGGATCTGCAATTTCAGACAATGAAGGCATGTTTTTTTTAAAAGGTGTTGACGAGGGGGCGACATTAGTGATAACATATATCGGGTTTCAGGAAGAAACTGTAAAAGCTATAGTTAACCTAGGTGACATCAAATTAAAATCCGCTGAATCTAAATTAGACGAAGTACGTGTTATAGCTTATGGCTTAACCAGCAAACGACTCACAACAGGGAATAGTGGAGGTATCACTACTGACGAAATCTCAAGACAGCCAGTCGGGAATCCATTACTTGCACTGAGCGGTCGTATTCCTGGGCTATATATATACCAATCTTCTGGCTTGTCAGGGGGCGGGGTCGATGTCAATATTCAAGGGCTTAACTCTATTCGGAAAGGCAACAGTCCATTCTACGTCGTAGATGGTGTTCCATACTCTTCAGAACTTCTACCTACAATAAACTCAGTACTGGGTGGTCCTGCATATGCTGGTCCAACGCTGATCGGACAAGGAAGTCCGTTCAGTTACCTGAACCCCGCAGATATAGAAAGCATTGAAGTCTTGAAAGATGCCGACGCAACCGCGATCTATGGATCACGTGCTGCCAATGGAGCGATACTAATCACTACCAAAAAAGGGCAAGCAGATCAAACCAGAATAGATGTAACATTTCAAACTGGAATATCAGAAGTCGGAAGAAATCTGAAAATGCTAAACACCCAAGACTATTTACAGATGCGCAAAGAGGCGTACATAAATGATGGTCGCCTGTATCCAGATGCAACAACACCAAAAAATTCGGCCAATTTTGACATCACTGCATTTGATCCCAAAAGGTATACAGACTGGCAAGAAGCGTTAATTGGCGGAAAGGGCCATTTTACTGACGCCCAAGCATCTATCTCGGGCGGATATGCAAAAACCTCATTCCGATTAAACGGAGGCTACCACCGCGAAACTGCGCTATTTCCTGGAAAGTTCGCAGATGTAAAAGCCTCTGTCGGGGTGAGTCTAAACCATGTCTCTTCAAATAACAAGTTTAAAGCAGATTTTTCCGGAAACTACTTAAATGGCGATAACCATATTCCCAGCCTTGATCTTACAGACCAGGCACTGCGATTACCTCCAAACGCACCCGGACTGTACAACCCAGATGGTTCTCTAAACTGGGCTCAAATTCCATCGGGCAATTCCTTTATTTCAACATGGCAGAATCCATTGGCTAGGTTACAGAATAAATATGTTTTAAAATCCAACAACCTCATTGCCAACACCATGCTATCTTATAACATCGTAAAAGGATTAACCATCAAAACCAGCTTGGGATACACAGGTCTCAGCACCAAAGAACTGGGAACGAATTCCTATTTTGCTGCTCCGCCAGAAAATAGAAATTCGCTGTCACGCTCGGCCAGCTACACGGATGGGAAGATCAACTCCTGGATCATTGAACCACAGCTAACCTATAGTTTCAACATCAGCAAAGGCCGGACAGATGTCCTTATTGGATCTACCTTCCAGAAAAATGAAAGAAACTTGCAGAGGGTCAACGCGTCAGGTTTCAATAGTGACCAGGCAATGAACGACTATAGCTCCGCCAAGACCCTCTCCAGCAGCCCGGGTGTAGCTTCCGAGTATAAATATAATGCTGTATTTGGCCGCCTTACCTACAATTGGGAGAATAAATACATTGTTAACTTCACCATTCGCAGGGATGGCAGCAGCCGGTTTGGTGCAGCCAACCGGTTCCATAACTTTGGCGCCGTCGGCGCGGCCTGGCTGTTCAGCAGTGAGGATTTCTTTAAAAAGAATATCCAATTCATAAGCTTCGGAAAGTTACGTGGCAGTTATGGCACCACCGGAAACGATCAGGTAGGCGAATATAGCTATCTGAATCAATATAGCCCCATACCAGGAGATATGACTCCAGTGCCCTACCAGGGCGGTACCGGCCTTGAACCCACAAGCCATCCAAATCCATATTTGCAGTGGGAACTGACTAAAAAGCTGCAAGCAGGCATAGACCTTGGATTCTTTAAAGACCGTATCCTGTTCAATGCAACCTACTTTAGCAACAGATCGTCAAATCAGTTACTGGATTATCTCCTGCCTACACAATCCGGCTTCAATTCAGTGAGCCGGAACTTTCCTGCAACTGTTGGAAATACAGGTTGGGAACTGAGCCTGAACACAGTAAACATCAAACAAAACGGATTTAACTGGACAAGCTCAGTCAATTTTACCACCACTAGAAATAAGCTCATCGCTTTTCCTGGTTTTGAGCAATCCACCTATGCAGAATTTATGGTCATTGGACAACCCATTAATATATTGAAACTGTATCATTATGCTGGAGTGAGTCCCGAAACAGGATTTTATCAGTTTTATGACGCCAAAGGTAAATTAACGGAAACACCCAACGGCCTTACCGACAAAACAAAGGTATACAACCCCAATCCTAAATTTTATGGTGGATTTCAGAATGGCTTCTCCTACAAAGGCTTCGAAGTGGACGTCTTTCTGCAATTTGTAAAAAAAGATGCACCAAACTACAAACTCGGCACCACAGCCAGGATCGGAGGAAATATGAACGAGCCTGTTGAAGTAATGGCCCGTTGGCAGAAGCCGGGCGATATAACAGACATCCAGAAATTTAGCACTTTCCGCTTCCTCTACGAAATACAGGGAAGTGACTTTTCGTATACTGATGCCTCATACATCCGAATTAAAAATGTATCGCTTTCTTACACTTTGCCAATGACGTGGACCAAGAAAGCAAAACTGGAACGCTGCAGGTTGTTCGTTCAAGGTCAAAATCTAGCGACTATAACAAAAAACATAGGTTTAGATCCAGAAAACTTTTCGACAAGTAAGCTGCCGCCATTGAGAGTGATCACTTTTGGAACACAAATTACCCTATAATAACTAAGTATAGAATTATGAAAAAGAATCTTCAAATCATATATATATCTGCACTGCTTCTTTCGATAGCAATCAGTTCCGGCTGCAGAAAATTCGTAGAAGTTAATGCACCAGACAATACCATCAATATTGATAATGTATACGCATCAGACGCTACGGCTATCGCCGTACTAACTGGCGTCTACACAAATTTCAGTCTTGAAAACGACGCACTCAGATTTGTACGCAATGGACTTACTTTCATGAGTGTTTATCCCGGATTATCAGCAGATGAACTTACATTGTATGATGGAGCATCGAATCCCGAACTCATCAACTATTATCAAAACAAGATCAATTCAGAAGTGCTTAGCAGTACCGATTTTTGGTCAAGAACCTACAAATACATCTTTGTAGTCAACTCTTCCATCAATGGACTTACCAAGTCCCAAACATTGACCACGGCAGTCAAAAATCAGCTGCTTGGGGAGTCGTACTTTCTGCGGGCGTTCTGTTATTTCTACCTCGTCAATCTCTATGGCGACGTTCCTTTAATCACGAGTACCGATTACGTGTTAAGCAGTCCCCAAGCAAGAGAGACCAAAGACAACGTTTATAAACAGATCATCTCTGATTTACTGGAAGCGGAAAAAAACTTAAATCAAAACTTCGTCGACATAACCGCTATTAAAACATCTCAGGAACGTGTACGGCCCAGCAGATCTGCTGCAATCGCACTACTGGCAAGAGTCTATCTATATGCAGGCGACTGGGCAAATGCAGAAACACTGGCAACAAAACTGATCACAGATAATGTACGTTTCTCGCTCGTAGATCTTGACCAGGTTTTTAAAAAAAACAGCAAAGAAACAATTTGGGCGTTACAGCCGGTTTCCAATGATGTCAATTCAAATACTGGAGACGGCAGGCTATTTATCATACCTGAACAAGGGCCATGGGAGCTCAATCAGTTCTATCTAAGCGATGATCTGCTCAATAACTTCGATTCCGGAGACCAGCGCTTTACACATTGGGTGAATCAACTTGAGATAAATGGGGTAATCTATTATTATGCGTTTAAATATAAAATAGGGGAAGTTCCTACTGCCAACTCAGAATATTCAATGGTGCTACGCCTAGCAGAGCAGTATTTAATCCGGGCAGAAGCACGCATTCAACAAAATAAAACTGCAGATGGTATTGCGGACCTGAACGCACTGAGGTCCAGAGCAACCGATATTGCAGAAAGCGACGTAAATAAACAGCTAAAACAGCTCCCGGCTAACCTTAGCAAAGAACAGGCATTAACAGCAGTCTTACATGAGCGTCAAACAGAACTATTTACTGAATGGGGCCACCGGTGGTTAGATTTGAAACGTAGCGGAACCATTGATCAGATAATGCCCGCTGTAAGCCAGAAAAAGGGTGGTACCTGGAGCGCTACCGACGCATTATTTGCCATTCCCCTGAAAGAAGTCCAGGCAAATAAAAACCTGATTCAGAACAAAGGCTATTAAAAGTGATGATATGAACAAACTCGTTATACTATTGCTGTTATGGATGACTATGCCATTGCTGACAAATGCTCAGGAAGATGCAAGATCTGTTTTTGTGAAGAATAAAACCTGGGATCAAGTACTCAGTTTAGCAAAGCTTGAGGGGAAGACAATAATGGCCTATATCTTTACTTCAAATTACGATCCGTGCATCAAGATGGATCAAGAAGTCTTTAGCGATCCGAGGATCATAAAGTTGCTGACGACAGACGTGTTAGTTGTCAGGATCCAATATGATAGCCTTACGACAGACCCGGCAAACACTGTATATTGGAGACGATGGTACAAAGACCAGCAAGCGTTATTTGAACATGCAAAATTCTTCGACATACCTACCTTTCTATTTTATTCAACAGAAGGAAACATAGTTTATAAATCATCGGGCTTCAAAAAAGTTACCTCTCTTCAAAATATAGTCAAATTTGCTTCCGACCCGCTGCGTAAACATTACGAGGCGGACCTTGCGCAATATAAATCGGGTGAAAAAGAATACTCGAAATTGATGGATCTAGCTCGTGTCACTCGTAATTTATATGGTGATGAAAAGCTTACTATGGCTATAGCAAAGGACTATAAAGAAGGATACCTTGATCAGCTTCCTCACAAAGACAAGCTTGAAATTGAAGAAATATATTTCTTAAATGACTACGGCGAAGGGATAATCAATCCAAATGATAAATTCTTCAATACCGCCTATCATACACCTTTACAGATAGATTCCGTCTTAGGTAGTGGAATTGCTAATGAATATGTCAGCGGTGTCATTCTAAAATTCATGATTCATCCAGCACTTTTTGTTGACAAAAAAAGAATTAATGGAAAACCGGATTGGGAAGGCTTAATAAGAAGCATACGAGAAAAGTATCCCAAATTTGATTCTGAAAAGCTTATACTAATTGAAAAAGCTAAGTATTTCAAAGAAATTGGAGACTGGGTTATGTATACGAATTTTCAAACAGAGCTGATTACAGAATATCCTCCCAATAGTGCTTTTTTTGGTTTGAATGCACCAGCATGGGAGGTGTTTTTAAACAGCAAAGAACCAATTGCATTAAATAGGGCGTTGATATGGGTAGAAAAGGCAATAAATATGGAGCCAAATAACGTTCAGTTTGTTGATACCAAAGCAAATTTGCTGTATAAACTGGGGCACAATGATTCAGCAATAGCTTGTGAAAAAAAGGCCATTCAACTTGCTAAAATGCTTCCAATAAGAGGGAGTGATGGTAAACCACCTTTTATGGAAGAGTATATTTTGATACTCAATAAAATGGAAAAGGGACTGCCAACATGGGAATGATGTATATACGTAGTCTATCACTGGTCTTGTTCGGGTTGTTTTTTTGGATTCAGTCTTGCGCCCAGACTTATAAGCCTTTAATAGACAATGCGGCTATTGAGCGCTGGCAAAGGGCGAGCAGTCCTTCACTCAGCATTGATGGAAAGTATGCCGGCCATGTTGTCCAAAGGCTAAACGGTAGTGATCAGCAATTAATCATTAAAGAAGTAAATGGAAAATGGCCATTGATGATATCAATGGGTATGAGTTTTCTAAGACGACTAAAACTGCAGTAATACTTACAAGTAACAGAATTTTACATTTTTTGGAATTAGGAAAAAGCATTATCAATTCTATATCAGAGGTGACGACATATAAATTGATAATAGTTGGAAAAAGTGAACACTTGCTTTATCAGACTAGCAAGGGTAATCTAATTATACAAGACCTTAATAGTTCAAGAAAACATGTCTATAATGACGTTATAGAATGGATACAATTAAAAGATGGAATAGTCCTTAAATTCAAACTATCAAATGAAATAATGGTATCGTATATAGGTTTGTCGACCTTTAAACAACATGAAATCGGACGTTATTTCAACGTGTATAATCTTGTGACAGATGCGCATAAACAAAGACTAGCTTTTATTACACTAACCGAAGATGGAGGTCAGCGCATCATAGCGTTTCATAATGAGATGAAAACCCCTAGCAATATTATAAATCTGCGATTTAATAAACAACTATCTGTGATAGAAAAATTTAGCACTGATGGAAGTCTGCTGTTTGTTAGACTAATGCCTGATACATTGAATAGGAAGAAAACGGGTAATTTGACTATATGGAGTTATAGTGATGAGAAATTACAATCACAATTGCGCAAAGAAAAAAATATTCAGTTACCATTGGCAGTTATCAAGATACCATCTGGAGATTTAATCAGAATTGAAGGTGAAAATGAACAGGCTGGCTGGATAAATGAGTCAGTCGAATATCTGCTACACATTACTAAACAAGAGGGAGATGGGTATGAGGCGCAGTGGAACAAAAAGGGGGTGCGTAAACATTGTCTTTATGATATAAGAAAGAATGAAATGACCCAGATAAATTTCTTTCCGATTTCATTATCTTCCAATGGGGATTATCTTCTTGCCATAGACGGTAATCGGCCAGATACAAATTGCATTATAGTTTACAATAGGCGCACCAAACTTCAAAAGATACTAATTTCAGCCAAAGATAACGATTTAAGCAATGACCATTCACTCCCGCATAATGACCATGAACACTACAGTTTCGTTGGTTGGCGCGGTAATGTGGCATATTTTCAAGATCGTTATGACTTATGGAAAATTGATGTATCTATTTCTGACAAATTGCGGTCTGTAACGAATGGTTATGGAAGAATGCATAATATCTCATTCCGTTTAGCCCAGCGAGTCGGCGATGTTGATATTCCGAAGATTGGATATCTGCTGGCGTTTAATAATCTCAATCTATTCACCGGGTATTTTTTCCTCCAAAAGGAAGGTGCAAACCCTATTGAGCTAGTATTAGACAAACGCTATTTCAATACCCCCGGCCTTTTCCTAACGTATGGTTTCTTTCCCTTAAAAGCAGAAAACGCTAAAGTCTGGATAGTCTCTGCTGAAAGTTCCAGTGAGTCCGTCAATTACTATACGACGACAGATTTCAAGGTTTTCAAGCCCTTGAGTGACGTCCATCCGGAAAAAAACTTTAACTGGATTTCATCAGAAGTGGTAAATTTTAAAACCCTGAACGGTAAAGATTGTCAGGCTATACTTTATAAACCTGAGGATTTTGACAATACAAGAAAATATCCCGTCATCATCAACTATTATGAAAGGTTATCATATTTCAACAATTACCTTTATCCAGAACTGAGCAGCAGTAACATAAATGTTCCGTGGTTTACTAGCAGAGGTTATATAGTGTGCCGTACAGACATTAATTATGTTAAGGGACAAACGGGACAAAGCGCTTTGAATGCTGTAGAGGGATTGGCCGTTCATCTTTCTAAGTTTTCTTTTGTAGATTCTTCTGCATTTGCCATACAAGGGCACAGCTTTGGTGGATATGAAACGAATTACATCGTTACCCATAGCAATCGATTTGCCGCAGCCGTTTCAGCCGCAGGTTATTCTGATTTGATCAGCGATGTTAATTCAGTGAGACTTCAATATGGCGGAAATTATCAAGCAAATCGTGCTGAGGTCGGTCAAGGAAGACTTGGGTATAGTTTATGGCAACGCCCCGATATTTATATCAACAATTCACCAATTTTTTTTGCTGACAAAATATCTACGCCGCTGCTTATGATGCATAATCCTAACGATGATGCTGTTAATATTTCACAGGGACTAGAGTTCTTTATCGCATTGCGAAGATTGGCTAAAAAGGTCTGGTTACTAGAATACAACGATGAAGGTCACAGTTTGAATAAAGTCGAAAATAAGTTGGACTACACACGTAAAATAGAAGAGTTTTTTGGACATTACCTGAAAGGGGAGTCAATGCCTGGTTGGATGAAACCAAGGTCTTATTAATTTTGAATCAAGTAAATTCAGTAATAGTTAGTTATCGCATGGCCTGCCGGATGGGGGTCATGCTATTTTAGATCAAAAATTGAACTGTCATTTATGCTTAAAATCGCTCTCATCCATTTCGAACAACCCACAATACTCCCTCTGCAAATGCCTGTTGCCGTTTTGCTGGTCAGTCGCTGAGAAGGAGAATTGCGGGTGGGTTCGGATCGGGTAGCACTCCAGCCTGGCCGTGTGTTTTTGCTTCGCCAGGAATCAAAAGTATATCTGGAAGGGAAGGTGCTGACCGGTCATTTGCTGGAGTTTCAAAAGGTTTTGCTGGACCATTACCTGCTGCAGAACATCAATCACCGGGATAAGGGCTTGTTTGATTTTGGGCTTGCGCTGGCCTTTGCAGACATCCGGACGAATACCTTGTTTTTTCTGATGAGCTTGATCGGGCAGCTGCTGGATGAATTGGAGGAGGGTTCGGATGTTTCGATCTTTCAGCATTACTTGTTCCTCTTTTTATGGCACATCAACAGGAGGGTGGCGGAACTGAATGTGCACCTGAGCGAGCAGGAATTGGTGATGAAGAAGGTCATGCTGCTCATCGAGGAGCATTATACCGTTAATCGGTCTCCGCTCTTTTATGCCAGTAAGCTGGGTATGAGCGTCAGGCGTCTGAATGGCCTCACGCGGGCCGCCATGGGCAAGATATTTTTTGATCTGCTAATTGACCGGGTAATGGTGGAAGCGGATTTGCTGTTGCGCACGGATCTGCCGATCAAGAACATTGCTTATCAGCTGGGTTTTGGGAGCTATTATAGCTTTGATTATTTCTGTATGAAGCATCTTAAGATGAGCGCTGCTGCTTTTAGGAGATTATTAGCCGTTGACAAGACACGGAATTAACTGATTTTTTATGACTGCGCATCAGCAGGTTATAACTTAGCCGGTTAATCACCGGGTATTTGATGATTGCGTTATTATGTTTGCGGCGCTAACTTATTAAACATGTCGCAATCGGTCTATATCAATGCTTTCGATGATTTTGCTTTTAAATATTTATTCGGCCGTGAAAGCCATAAGGATCTGCTGATTTATTTCCTAAATGGGATCTTCAAGGGCCGCAAAGTAATTGTCGATCTGGAGTATAACAATGTGGAACGCTGCGGGCCAGGGAAGGATTATCGAAGGACGGTTTTTGATTTGTACTGCACCGGGGATCAGGGTGAGAAGTTTATTGTGGAGATGCAGAAGAGTAAGCCGGATAACTTCAAAGACCGGAGCATATTTTATACCTCTAATCTGATCCAGGAACTTGGCAGATCTGTGGAGGCGGATTGGGATTATTTGTTGCCGGAGGTATTCTTTATCGCGATTATGGACTTCAGGTTTGAGGATACACATCCGGAACATTATTTCCACGATGTCCGCTTAATGGAAATCAACACAGCGACTGAGTTTTACACGAAACTGAGTTATATTTTTATAGAGATGCCGAAGTTTAGGAAGACTGAGGCGGAACTGGAAACTGATCAGGACCGTTGGTTGTTTGTGCTGAACAACTTGTATAAATTCAGGGAAATTCCGCTATCTTTGAGTAACAAAAAGGAGTTTATCAGGTTGCTTACCATTGCCAAAGTTGGCAATTTAAATTCAAAGGATATGAATGCATACGAGCAAAGTTTAAAGATTCAACGGGATAATTATAGCGTGAGACAGGCTGCTTTGAAAGAGGGGTTTGCGGATGGTTTGATGGAGGGTTTTGCGGATGGTTTTATTGATGGTGAAGTTAAAGGTGAAATCAAAGGGGAACATAAAAAGGCCTTAGCGGTTGCCTTAGGGATGAAACAAGAGAATTTCTCACTTGATCTAATTATGAAATTGACTAATTTATCGAAAGAAGAGATCGAATCTTTATAAGTCTATGTTGGTCAGTACAAGTTGGCAGATCTGTGGATGCGGATTGGGACTATCTGTTACCTGAGCTGTTCTTTATTGTGATTATGGACCTCAGATTGAGAGTTTATCAGGTTGCTTACCATTGCCAAAGTCGGCATTTTAAATTCAAATAATATGAATGCATATGAGCAAAGTTTAAAGATTCAACGGGATAATTATAGCGTGAGGCAGGCTGCTGTGAAGGATGCCAAGGCCGAAATGGCAATGAAAATTGCTGCGGAGTTGAAGAAGGACGGGATGTCTGTTGAGAAAATCGCAATGCTTACTAAACTTTCTGAGCAAGAAGTACATTCGCTTTAATGATTGTGTAGAGTTACTAACCTGCACAAGATGGTAGTTTCCTTATTACCAGGTAGCTGAAAACCTGGAATCCTATGTAATGCACGATTAGCACCGACATAGAAATTAGAACTGTAGGCACTACCGGATCAACAGCAAAGCTTTTTACGAATAACTGCGTACCGATAGCCTTGTCTTTTGAAAACAGGATCATGGTCGAAAAATTAGCGCCAAAATGTAATGCAGCTGGTAGATACATGGTCCGGCTTTTGGCAAATGCGAGCGCAAAGAGATAACCGCCGGAGGCGGTAGTGAAAAAGATGATGGCCATTTGTCCGGGATTCCCAAATGCATTCCAGGAAAACCAGTGATAAATCCCAAAGGCAATACTGGAAATCAGCACGGCCTTCTGATAGCCGAGTTTCTTGATTAATACATATAAAATAGCGCCCCGAAAAATCAACTCTTCAAATACCACCGCCCGGAATACATAAAGCAGGGCATCAATGAAAGCTGTGGGGGTATAATTTGCTTTTAAATGATATGGGTTGTGAACCAAAGCTGCGACAGAGAACTCAAAAACGGAATAAAATACAACAGGCCATAAAACACCAAGTACTAGTAGCAGTAATCTATATTTAGTCAGTTTCAAACCAAGTACAGCGAAATTGTCGCCAGCGAAATATTTAAGGATCAAATAAGATAGAACGAGTTCTACAAGGATACCAATCATATGTAAGTAATTGAGCTGCGAAATTATTAGATTTGGATACATTAATATTGCCGCCAGATGTATTGGCGTATAAATGACGCATTCAAAATGTCCGCAGAATATAAAAGTACAGCAGAAACGATACGAACAGCGAGATTAGCTAAAGGCTATACGCAGCTCAAACTCTCAGAACTAACAAATGTTAGCTTGCGTTCTATACAGCGGATTGAAAGCGGAGCTGTTAAACCAAGAAGAGACACCTTGGATCTGTTGGCAGCCAAACTGGAGTTCAGTTTTGAGAACCTCATGTTCGCTGAGAAAGACACTGCTGAGTATATCCAGCCAAAAATCAATCACTCAAAAAATATCATTTTTTCCATTGGAACAACGCTGCTCATCCTACTCCTTGGTGGCGCATACCTATCACAGAGCCCCAAATTTCCAGAAACTACATTTGAGCTGTTTTTATTTTGGGCCGGTATGACAGCACTTGATCTACTGATCGTTTCCTGGATTTGGAAATCTGTATAAAACGCATTAAGCAGCATGCGTTGCCAAAGAATTTAGATAGGCTCAGCATCAATTAACACTTTATGACTACCGTTGAATGATGGCGGTTACTAACGGGATTTTTAAATTAGAATGCAAAATTTTGTAAATAAATAATCATAGTTCTATAGAAATTTAGGTAATTAATCAGCTTTTATCTAAAAACTCTCGTATGAATGCTCAATTGATTGCTCTGGATGAGCGGTATCCCATGTCCGATCTTTTTACTCACCTTAACCAGGTGGAACCGATCGGCGGCCATTTTAAAAAGCTGCTGCCTGATTGTATGGAGCCCATTGAAGGGCCGCTGCTTGAGAACACCGTATATCTGGTTGCCGGCCAGGTTTCCAGCACCTACTGGTGGATGCCCTTTGGCTACGCCCGTGCTTTTATGATCGTGCAGGGTAAGGAGGCCTGGGAGCGCAAAGAGTTAACAATCGGGTTTTGGAAGAGCGGCGAACTAGTGGGGGCTAAGGATAGTTTTTTTGGACGCAAGCCTTCATTTTACTTTATCGAGTTTGCTGCGGGTTCTGTATTGCGCAGTATTTCTTTTGATGGACTGCAGGTCATGAAGCAGAAGACTATTGAAACAAATGAACTTATTGCCAAGATTCTGTGTGAGGATTATGCGCAGATTGTATTGCGCACGGAGTTTCTAAAGAAAAAGGCAAAAGACCGGTATTTTGGATTTCTGGACCATTTCGATCCGAAAATAGAGCAGGTGTTTGAGCTAAGGGCTGTGGCTAGTTATTTAGTAATGGATCCAACAACGCTGAGCAACTTGAGGGGATGAAGTTTAAATGTTTTCATCACGACCTTGAAATCTCTGAATCCAGCAGGGATATAGGATTGTCCGTAAGCCTTGACGTGGTTCTAATGCTACAATAACCGTAGAAAATAAAAAGCAATATGCGATTGTTGTCGTTTGATAATCAGTTTGATATAACTTAACCGGATAATTACCTCTACTATTGGTTTTAGATTACTATGTTTACGATTTAATTGTGATATGGCGAGTAACCTGCTCTTAATGCATTCGAGGATTTTGCCTTATTACGTATTTGGATGAAAAGACACTTTTGAAGGCGATAAGTTGTTTGTTCACTTAGCGTATAAATTTATTAACTTAGTATAATAATCTATGATGTTATGGAGCGCATTGTATTAGAAGTAGATAATGCCATTGCACGAGCTTGGCGAAATATAACGCCGTTGAAACGAGCTACCTATGAGAAGAAAATTGGTGATATCCTTAGAAGTCTTAAAGAAGTAGAATTTGATCGGTTACTAAACGAGGCTGGAAAGATTGCTGCAGACAACGGATTAACAGAAGATAAATTGAATGCGTTGCTAGATGAAGAAGATTAAGTATTTTGTTCTTGTACAAATACACTGATCAGTGCATTCATATTGCCGCATTCGGTTGCTAGAAAGGCTTTAAATTTAGCTAGAAAGCTCGGAATGGTTATCATTTCAGACTTTACAGCTAATGAGTTCACAGATGTCTTTGTCAGAACAAAGTTTGATAAGTATTTGTCCTTAGAATTAAGACTTGAAATCATCGATGATTTCAAGTCCCTGGTAATTCTTGCCAACCCAACTGTGGAAATATCTGATTGTCGTGATCCAAAAGATAATAAATTCCTAGAACTTGCGGTTTCAGAGTCTGCGGAATGCATTATTACAGGTGATCAGGATTTATTAGTGCTACATCCTTTTAGGCACATTCCGATCTTAACTGCTACTGAATTTTTGAGTTCTTATGATAAGGAAAGTGTATTCCTTGTTAATGAACCTGCGACTGAATATAGAACTACTAATTTGTAGGTGTAAAAATAATAATACCATAAATCCCAATCGGTCCAGACCGATTGGGATTTGTATTTTCCGGGTGTAAGTTTGTGTTATTGCTACTCAAGGTGGCAATGTAATTAACAGATTTATTAACCCTAAAAAACAAAGATTATGGGACATTTAAGAAATGGACCTTTCTCGGGTTTCACTGGTCGAACGGGCTCTTTGGTGGGCTACCGAAAGTTTGGCAAGTGGGTGATGGCGGCCGTAAAGGCAACCACCAGCAGGGATCCTTCCATCAAACAACAGTACGTCATGATCAGGTTTGCCTTGATCACAGAATGGCTGAGCTGGGTCTCGGAATTCATTAAGATCGGATTCAAAGATTATGCACAGGAGATGTCGGCCATGAACGCTGCGGTTCAGTACAACCTGGAACATGCTGTAACAGGTGTTGCACCTGCGTACACGATCGACTACGAAAAAGTGCTGTTCAGCCGCGGGAAATTGTCGCCTGCTTATCAGTTGGCGGTGGCAACAACTGAAGATGCGCAACTGGATTTTACCTGGAAGGCGTTGATCATGAACCAAAAGGGTGCCGCAACAGATTTGCTGACTTTCATCGTCTACAATCCTGCAAAGCAACTTTTTGTAATTGCCAACAGTGGAGTCGACCGGGCAGACTTGACTTATGACATGGCATTGCCGGTTGAGTTTTCTGGCGACAATGTCTATGTATGGGCAGCATTGCGGAGTGCAGATGGCGAAGCGATCAGCACGAGCCAATATGTGACTGCTACCGTAGTACAGTAGGCCGTTTATTGCAGCGCCCTTGCAGCCATGCAGGGGCGCTTTTTATTTCTTTTTAGTCGTGCCGACTTTCTTCGCGTCTTTGGCTGATGTCGCGTTTTCTGGTTCTGAACCTTTTGGTTTCTTTTGATCTGTGATTTCTGCTTTTACCGTTTTTGCTTTTTTAGGGGTACTCATAGCGTTGATGATTAGTGTATCATCATAACAAAACAGGTGCCCATTGGTTCATAAAAACGTTCTAAAAAATAATATCTTAACAGATACCTATAAGTGAATGAATATTCATTTATATTTGCGCTTTCAATTAATCATGCGCGCAAGAGATTTAAATAAGGTTGATCTAGTAAAGCAAAAGGCGATAGAGTTGCTGGTAGACATTGGCTTTGAGGGCTTCACCATGAACAAACTGGCCAAGGCATGCAAGATTTCTGTAGCTACGCTTTACATCTATTACGAGGACAAGGATGACCTGATTCTGAAGATTGGTATAGAGGAGGGGCAGCGGATGAGCGAGGTGATGCTGGAAAATTTCGATCCCGAGTCTTCTTTTGAAGATGGTTTGCGCCAGCAGTGGAAGAACCGCGCAAGGTGCATGCTGGAAAATCCTAAATCCGCGCAGGTGCTGGAGCAGTTGCGGTCTTCCAGTTATCAGGCTAAAATCTTTGACAGTATTGTGGACAACTTCAAACCGAAGCTCGGAAAGTTTATGCACAATGCGATTGAGCGTAAGGAGGTAGATCCGATGCCACTGGAGGTCTACTGGTCTGTGGCTTTTGCGCCTTTATACAATCTGATCAGATTTCACCATGAAAAGCGGAGCATTGCCGGGAAGCCTTTTGTGCTGACGGATGAGGTGCTTTGGGGGACTTTTGAACTGGTATTAAAGGCATTGAAAAAATAAATGGGGGGTGTATTAAGCACCTCTTACATTAAGAATTATTCTGACATCAATAACATGGAACAAACACAAACTAACATACCCTGGCCTTTTACGGGCTATCAGAAACTGGTCATCGCCATATTGGCCTTGCTGCAGTTTACTGTTGTGCTGGATTTTATGATCCTGGCACCTCTTGGCGATTTCCTGATGAAAGCGCTGACCATTACACCTAAAGGTTTCGGCCTGGTGGTTTCCTCTTACGCATTTAGTGCGGGTGCTTCGGGCATCCTTGCTGCTGGTTTTGCCGATAAGTTTGACCGCAAGAAATTGCTGCTTTTCTTTTATTTTGGCTTCATTGTGGGCACATTGTGCTGTGCATTGTCGACCAGTTACGAGATGTTGCTGGGTGCACGGATCGTTACCGGCCTATTTGGCGGGGTGATCGGAGCGATTACGCTGACGATTATGACGGATCTTTTTGCGGTGAACCAACGCGGCCGTGTGATGGGTTTTGTACAGATGGCTTTTTCGGGCAGCCAGATTCTGGGTATTCCGATTGGACTGTACCTGGCGAATGCCTGGGGCTGGCATTCTACTTTTCTTATGATCGTGGTTCTGGCATTTATCATCGCGCTGGTTATCTTGTTTTACATCAAACCGATTGACCAGCATTTGGCTCTGCAGTCGGACAAAAATGCATTTTTACACCTCTGGCATGCGATTATGAATCCCTCTTATCAGACGGGTTTTCTAGCTACAGCTTTCCTGAGTGTGGGCGGTTTTATGCTGATGCCTTTCAGCAGTTCTTACCTGATCAATAATATTGGCATTTCGTCGCACCAGTTGCCGATGGTCTTTATGTTCACGGGTATTTCGTCGATCATCATTATGCCGCTGATCGGTAAACTGAGCGACAAGATCGACAAGTTCATTTTATTTACCGGCGGTTGCATCATCGCAGTGGTCATGATCCTGATCTATACCAATATGGGGGTAGTTCCGCTTTGGCAGGTCATCGCCATCAATATGGTCATGTTTATGGGCATCATGAGCAGGATCATTCCGGCTACTGCATTGAACATGAGTATTCCGGACATGCGAGACAGGGGTGCTTTTATGAGCGTAAATTCATCTCTGCAGCAAATGGCCGGTGGTCTGGCGGCTTTATTTGCGGGTGTGATTGTGACGCAGAAAACTAAAACAAGCCCATTGGAGCATTACGACATCCTGGGTTTGGTAGTGTCCGTGGTTATTTTCATCAGCATTTTTCTGATTTACAGAGTTAACATTATGGTGAAGAAAAAACAAGCTATATTAGCGGCCGCTGAGCTAGCTGATCTGGATCAAGCGGCTGCTTTGACACATTAACCTTAATTCTTGTTGCAAATGCGTTTGAAATTTCTTTTAGGCTTTCTTCTTTTCTCTTGTCTGATCAGCCGTGTTCAGGCCCAGGAACTGGAGGGCAATCTTAACCTGCATACTTTTGCGGATAACCGGGAGTATGCGAAGTCTAACCGCTTCTCACAGACCATCTTCGGTTTGAGGTTTGCTCCCGAGATCGGCTTACGCCTGGATACGGTGCACCGGTTGAGGATTGGTTTGAATGCCTTGCATGAGTTTGGCTCGTCAAAGTTTACCAATAAGATTGATCCGATTGCTTACTACGAGTTCAAACAGGAAAGCTGGAATTTCTTCATGGGGATGTTCGCAAGAAGTGGATTGGTGGATGATTATCCGAGGGCATTGCTCAAGGATACGTTCAATTATTACCGCCCGAATGTGGAGGGAATGTTGCTCAAGTATCAGAATGCCAACTGGAAGCAGGTGCTTTGGATCGACTGGACAAGCAGGCAGACGGCTACTGACCGCGAAAATTTCATCTTTGGTTTGTCGGGCACTTATAAGAAAGACTTGTTCTTCCTGTCTCATTATGCGATGATGCTGCACAATGCTGGCCCTGCGGTTCCAATCCCTAATGACCATGTAGAGGACAATGGTGCGGCCATCGTGAGGGCCGGACTTGATCTTTCGCACCGGACTTTCCTCGATTCGCTGACCTTCAGCGCGGGTGGAATGATGTCTTTTGAACGGGTACGCAGTGTTGGAGGCTGGAAGACTCCGAAAGGTGTGTTGCTGGATCTGCAGATGGAATACCGCCGATTTGGTGTCATCAATTCCTTTTATAAAGGAGAGGGTCACCGGCTCATTTATGGCGACCAGTTTTATTCTGCCAAAACTTATAACAGAATGGACTTGTACTGGCGGCCGCGTATCTATAAGGGTATTGAAGGTCAGTTCACTTTGTCTTTCCACTTTTTGGATGGGGTAGTGGACAACCAGCAGGCTTTTGGAATCCGGTATAATATCTCTGGGAGCAAGAACCTAAAAAGAGGGGAGTAGCTTCACTTACTTAAAATTGTTACAGGCCAATAAAACTGATATGTATTGCCATTTATAATAAAAGCTGTATCTTTTGTCTTTGAAATATGATGTATATTCGAATGATAAAACGATTCAGCACTAGGTCTGCGCTGAATTGAGGAATCGCTAGAGCAACCAACAAACAAAACCAAATATGAACCAAAAACCACTCTTTACCGACAAGAAGTACATTACTGTGCTTGTTTTCGTTACTTCCCTTTTTATGCTTTGGGGAATCGCCATCACCATGGCTGATTCATTGAACAAACACTTTCAGTCTGTCTTGAGCCTGAGTAAAACCCAGTCTGCTTTTGTACAATTTGCCATATTTGGCGCATACGGGGTGATGGGTATTCCCGCCGGATTGTTTATGAAACGTTTTGGCTATAAAAGCGGTGTACTGCTTGGCTTGTCCCTTTTCGCGATCGGTGCGTTCTTATTCGTGCCAGCTGCTAATTTATCCTCTTTTGCCTTCTTCGGAATTGCACTTTTTATCCTGGGTTGCGGTTTGTCTACACTGGAAACAGTTGCCCACCCTTTTGTAGGTTCACTGGGCGATCAGAGAACCAGTGATCAGCGTATCAATTTTGCGCAAGCTTTCAATGCTGTTGGGGCAATGATCGGTCCTGCGCTTGGTGGTTTCTTTCTTTTCTCTGGTCATGTGGAAGGAAGTACCGACCTTACTTCTGTAAAAATGCTATACCTGGCCATTGGAACAGTAATCGCAGTCATAGCGATCTCGTTTTCTTTTGTAAAGGTACCTCCTACAACAGATCCACATGCGGTTTCGGCCGAAGATGCGGCTGCGCTTAACGTTGATCTGGCACCTGGTAAAGGGCTGGCGGAACACAGGCATTTTGTATGGTCCGTATTGGCGCAGTTCTTTAATGTGGCAGCGCAGTCTGGAACATGGGCATTTTTTATCAACTACGGCCACGAAAATATGGGCTTCTCTGAGTTGAAGGCGGCCAATTTTATGGTTGTTTTTATGGGAATGATGCTTGCAGGTCGTTTTATTGGAACCTTTCTGATGCGGGTTATTGCTCCTAATAAATTACTGGCCGCATTTGCATTGGGTAATATCCTGATGTGTATCATTGTTGCCCAGGATTTAGGCTGGCCTTCTTACATTGCATTGCTGATGATCAATTTCTTCTTCAGTATTATGTTCCCAACGATTTTCAGTTTAGGCTTGAAAAACCTGGGTAAACATACACAGCAAGCGGCTTCTTTCATTTCTATGGGTGTAGTTGGTGGTGCTTTCTTCCCATTCCTGATGGGGTTTGTGGCCGACAAGCATGGTATTGCGAATGCTTATTACACACCGATCATTTGTTACGTCGTGATCTTCCTTTTTGGATATAAATATTATAAAACCGGTGTAGAAACCAAGTAGAGCTGGATATCAATAGCTTAAATAAAACAAGGGCGGCAGATTCAAATCTGCCGCCCTTGTTTTATTCAGAGGTATCTGTTTATAAGTAATGTTAGTTGGTATACTCTTCGCTGTACATGGTAAGATTCGCTTTCAGTAATTTACGCGCAATGTGAATGCGGGTCTTTACTGTTCCGATCGGCATGTTCATTTCTTCCGCAATCTCGTGGTATTTGTAGCCTTCAAAATATCTTAGGAAAGGAACGCTATATTCCGGTTGCAGACAGCTCAGCGCAAGATTGATGTCTTCGCGAATAAATTTGTTGGTGCTGTTGTTTGTACTGGCACTTACCTGTAAATGTTGCGAGGTAAGGTCATCGGTAGTTTCCACGACAGCTTGCTTTCTTACAGCTTTTCTGTAGTCGTTGATGAAGGTGTTTTTAAGGATCGTGAACAACCAGCCTTTTAAATTCGTTCCTTCTTTATACAAATAAGAGTAACGAATGGCTTTGATCATGGTATCTTGTACCAGATCGCTGGCGTCTTCACTGTTTTTTGTAAAGTTGATGGCAAATTGCTGCAAGCTGCCACGTAATTCGCAAATTTGATTGTTGAAAGGGATGCTGTTCATGTTAGATGCTATTAGGTATACCAGTATTTTTACAAAAGATATACCGAATTGGTGCCAAACGCCCTTTTTGGGGTTATTTCAAAGGAAAATAATTTTGGCACATAATGTGTAAACGGGCAATCGGCTTTTAAATTCTGAAATTTAATACAGACGGTGTCTGTTATTCTCTTATTGCGTTAACAGGGATTGACCTGAACAGATTAGCTATATAATTTTACCGATTGACCGTATTAAATAGTATTTTAGAAATTTATCATCAAATCTAACGTACCATCTTAAAAATGAACCCTCTAAAATCTGTTTTAACCGGATTAATGTTGCTTTTTGCCTTTTCCGGAATTTCACAAACCGCCATTTATGTAAATCACGTTGCTTATAATGCCCAAGGCCCGAAAAAGGCAGTTATCAGTACGGATCAATCTTTAAATGGGGTTAAGTTCAGCCTCATCAACGAGGCAAATAAAAAAACTGAGTTTAATGGCTTGCTAACAAGCGCCGGAAAAATTGAGGAGTGGACACCAGGGAAGTTATACTATTCGGCAGATTTTACTTCATTTAAAAAATCCGGGAATTACCGGGTGCGCATCAGTCAGCAAAATAAGGCGTATACTTCTGAAGCGTTTAAGATTGGTGAGCATGCTTTATCAGATGCGACACTGGGTGCAATCGTACATTATTACCATAAACAAAGGGCCAATACGCCTCAGGAACTCGAAGGAGATAAAAAGATGCTGCTGTACGGCAGTGATAAAACGGTCGACATCCGCGGCGGCTGGGCCGATGCTTCAGGTGACATCAGCAAGTACTTTTCTCACCTGGCTTATGCCAATTTTATGTCACCACAGCAGATACCGATGGTGACCTGGTCTATGGCGAATACCTATGAGAAGATCCCCGGTACGCTGACTCGCCTTGGCATTAAGGATTCCTTGCTCAGTGAAGCTTTATGGGGTACAGATTACATCATGCGTTCCTTGTCAAAGGAAGGCTATTTCTACATGACGGTTTTTAGCTATTTCAAACCTGACATTACCGCCAGAAGGATCGTCGGACTGGAGGCCGACAGCAAGACAACTTCTGATTACCAGTGTGCGTTCAGAGAGGGTGGAGGCATGGGAATTGCTGCGCTTGCGCGCATCTCTTCCTGGAAAAAAGACGGGGAGTTTAGTGCTTCGGACTACCTGGCAGCCGCAAAAAGGGCTTATGCGCATTTGGCGCTCAACAACCTGAAATACACAGATGATGGCAAGGAAAATATCATAGACGATTATTGTGCGCTGATGGCAGCTACAGAACTCTGGATTGCTACGGATAGCGCCTACTATGGCGAGGAGGCCGGGAAACGGGCAGCCAACCTGGGACATCGTATGACGGATCAGGGTTATTTTATTGCTGATGATAAGGATCGTCCATTCTGGCATGCTGCTGATGCAGGTCTGCCGGTAATCGCTTTGTCGAGGTATCTGACCAAAGAAAAAAATGCAGGTAAAAGGACAGCGGCGCTTGGGGTGATCAAAAAAGCTTTGGACTACAATCTGAAGGTGACCAATGCGGTCGGCAATCCTTTTGGGTACGCCCGTCAGACTTTCAAATACAAAGGCGCTGTAAAAGACGGCTTCTTTATTCCGCATGAAAATGAAACCGGTTGGTGGTGGCAGGGAGAGAATGCCAGATTGGGTTCGCTGGCTGCGGCTGCATTGGTGGGTGGGCGACTGGTCTACCCGGCAAACAATGCCTGGGGCCTGCGGGCTGACCTGGCTGGATATGCCCAGCAGCAAATGTCCTGGATCCTTGGCTGCAATCCTTATAATGTTTGTTTTATGTATGAATTTGGAAAAAATAACGTGCCGTATATGAAAGCATTGTTCGGACATGGCTCCCAGCGGGGCGGAATTTCTAACGGCATTACCGGGAAGAAAGAAAATGGCGATGGCAGTGGGATTGATTATAAGATAGAGGATGGTGGAAATGAATGGCGCTGGACGGAGCAGTGGATTCCGCATTCTGGCTGGTTCTTGCAGGCATTAACCGCCATTACGCCGGAAAGTAAATAACGCACTAAAGCTGCAATACGGCCGTCTTTCGTAAAAGATGGCCGTATTGCATTTTGAATCGATTGCAAGGATGAAACTATTCTGCTTGTTTTCTAATTTAATTCTTAAATTAGAATCTCAAAACACATAGGAACTGTTATAACCAAATTGCATATTGTATGAAAATTTTACCCCTCTGCCTGATCGCAGGTCTATGCGCCTTTTCGCAAGTCCATGGACAGACTGGCAAAAAAAAGGTCAGGTTATTTGACGGCAAGACATTTAATGGCTGGCAGGGCGATACCGCTAAAAGCTGGAGAGTAGAGAAGGGTGCCATTGTGGGCGGCACTGCAGGCGAAATGGTACCGCACAATGAGTTTATCAGCACGATCGCGACTTACAGCAATTATAAACTAAGCCTGAAATTTAAACTGACCGGTACAGAAGGATTTGTAAACGGTGGGGTACAGTTTCACAGCCAGCGCATCAGCAACCCTGATTTTGAAATGATCGGCTACCAGGCGGATATTGGGGATGGCTTTTGGGCCTCTTTGTACGATGAGTCCCGGCGCAATAAGGTATTGGCTACCGGAGATCCCGAACTGGTGAAGAAAATATTAAAGCGCAATGAATGGAACAACTACGAGGTCCGCTCTGAAGGACGCAGGATCCGGATCTTCCTCAATGGGGTGCAGACTGTAGATTATACAGAGGAGGATCCAAATATCCCTCAGGAAGGACATATTGCTTTTCAATTGCACGGCGGGGGAAAGACTGAAGTCTTCTACAAGGACATCCTCCTCCAAAAATTACCGTAATCTTAGACACATTTAGAACCAAATATATATGATTAAACTGTACCGTTTCTTTTTGACAATGCTCATTGCAGCTGTCGTCATCTCGTTCAGCTATGCTGCCCGGGAAAAAAACCGCTCTCCCGCTAAAATTCAAGAAAAATATGACAGGGAATACACCCTGGAGGCTACCATGCTGGGCTATATAGGCACAGATGGCAAGCGCAATCCGACATTAAAGGTGAGAAAAGGCGAACTGGTGAGGATTAAAATTGTAAACGGGGAAACGATGACGCATGACATTGCCCTTGAAAAAGCCAAAGTGAAGAGTAAAGGTCTGGTAGAAAAAGGTGATACTTCGAGTGTAGTTTTTAAGGCGGTTGCCAATGATATCTACTACTGTACTGTACCCGGCCACAGGGCTGCGGGTATGGTGGGCAAAATAGAGGTTGTAGCAGGCCCAATCAAAAAAGATGTGACCATTGCAGGTATTTCAGCTAAAAAGAATGGTAAGGTTGTAAATCTTGGCTTTGAGACTGGCACACTTCAAGATTGGAAAGCTACCGGCGATGCTTTTGAACTGGTTGGTGCAGATGCTACTGCTGTTTATGAAAAAGACGTGGTTCCGGGTGTGGTCGGCAAATATTTTGTAAGTAGCGGGGGTACCAAAAGTTATAAGAAAAAAGGAACTTTAACTTCGGTTGCGTTCCCAGTTACCCATCGTTTTGCTTCATTCCAGGTATCTGGAGGTGCATTGCAGGATGACCGGATCGAAATTGTTAAGGCCAGCAATAATAAAGTGATCTTCCAGATCACTGGTTCTGGCCGTCCCAATCTGCAACCTGTTGTCGTGGATTTGAAAGCGCATTTAAACCAGCAGATCCTGGTGCGCATCATCGACAATGAAACAGGTGTTTCGCAGATTCCATATATTGGCGATGACCGTATGGCGCACATCAATTTTGACGACTTTAAGTTTTATACGGCCCGTCCGGTATTTCCGAATGAACTGAAACAAAGCGACATCATTATTTTGCCACCGCTGGATCCAATCGTTAATGCGGGTTTATCAGGAGAAAAGGCCGCTCAGGCCATGTCGCTTAAAAAGGGATTTAAAGTCACACTGGCTGCTGCTGAACCAGATATTGTACGCCCGATCAGTTTTACCATCGACGCGAGGGGAAGATTGTGGGTGGCAGAAGCGCACACTTACCCGATGCGTGCTGCTGAAGGTGAAGGGAAGGACCGCATCCTGATCATGGAAGATACCGACGGCGATGGAAAGTTGGATAAGAAAACCGTCTTTATGGAAGGGTTGAACCTGGTCAGCGGACTGGAAGTCGGCATGGGCGGTGTATGGGTTGGCGCGGCGCCAAACCTGATGTTTATACCCTGGGACGCAAATCAGGAAAAGGCGGCCGGACCTGCGCAGATACTTTTAGACGGCTGGGGTTATGAGGATACGCATGAGACTTTGAACAGTTTGAGGTGGGGTCCTGATGGCTGGCTATATGGCACGCATGGGGTGTTTACCCACTCAAATGTCGGCGTACCGGGAGCGCCCGACTCTGAACGCACCAGATTGAACGCTGGTGTGTGGCGTTACCATCCGACCAAAAAGAAGTTTGAGCTTTTTGCGGAAGGTACCAGTAATCCATGGGGTGTAGACTTTAACGATTATGGCCATGCTTTCATTACGGCTTGTGTGATTCCGCACATGTTTCAGATGATCCAGGGCGCGCGGTACATCCGTCAGGGTGGTACGCATTTTAACCCTTATACCTATGACGACATCCAACCGGCTGGCGATCACGTACACTGGATCGGCGACCGTGGTCCGCATGCGGGTAACTTCAGATCGGCTTCTAAAGGTGGTGGCCATGCCCACGCGGGTGCGATGATTTATTTGGGCAATGAAAACTGGCCTGCTGAATACCGCAACAACATTTTCATGAACAACATTCACGGGGCGAGGGTCAATATGGACATTCCAAAAAGACAAGGATCCGGTTATGTGGTTAGCCATGGTGAAGATTTCCTGCTAACAAACGACACCTGGTCGCAATGGCTGAATTTCAGGTACGATGCAAGTGGTTCTGTGTTTGCGATCGATTGGTATGATAAAAACCAATGCCACAGTCCGAATCCTGACGTGCATCAGAAAACAATGGGCCGCATCTTTAAGATCAGTCACGAAAGCGACAAATGGGTAAAGGTGAACCTCTGGAAAGCTTCTGATGAAGAGCTTGTAGCTTATCAGTTGAAAAAGAACGAATATTATGTAAGACAGGCCCGTCAGATCCTTCAGGAGCGTGGCCCGAATAAAAAAGTGCATGATGCACTGAAGGAGATACTGAACAACAATCCAGATGTAACCCGAAAACTCCGTGCACTTTGGGCCTTGCATGTGACGCAGGGACTGGAAGAAAAAGACCTGTTGAACCTGTTGGGACACGAGAACGAGTACATCAGAAGTTGGGCGATACAATTGCTTTCCGAAGATAAAAACTTATCAGATGCCGCATTGGAGCGTTTTGCACAGCTTGCTGCTTCTGATCCTTCAGCTTTAGTGAGATTATATCTTACGTCTGCTATGTCACGTACCGCGCCTGAAAAACGCTGGAAAGTGGTAGAGGCATTGGTGCAGCATGATGAAGATAAAAATGACCACAATCTGCCATTGATGACCTGGTATGCGCTTGAGCCGTTAGTGCCTTTGGATATGAACCGGGCATTGGAAATTGCAACCAAAGCAAAGGCTCCTAAAACGCTGCAATATGCCGTACAAAGGGCTGCTGCGGTCAACTCTCCGGAGTCTAAAAAAATATTGCTGGACTTTAAACAGAAACTGGGAATGGGTGACCATCATCAGTATCATGATATCCAGATGTTGCTCGATAAGGTAATCCTAAAGAATAGCAAGTAAGTTGTTCTCAAAACAAAAAAGGCGGCCGGTTTTTGAACCAGCCGCCTTTTTTTGTAAAAACCGATGTATTAAAGTGTCGCCATGTCGATCACAAAGCGGTAACGCACATCGCCTTTTTCCATACGCTCATAGGCGTTGTGGATGTCTTTGATGTCAATCATTTCGATGTCTGACACAATGTTGTGTTCTGCGCAGAAATCCAGCATCTCCTGAGTTTCGGCGATGCCGCCGATTCCTGAACCTGCCAGACTTTTGCGGCCTGCCAACAGACTGAATGCGGCAACTTCTGCCGGTTTTGGCGGTACGCCTACGCAGATCATGGTGCCATCTGTTCTCAATAAATTCAGGTACATGTTGAAGTCATGCTCTGCCGATACGGTATCCAAAATAAAATCAAAAGTGCCGGCAGCGGCTTTGACCTGTGCCGGATCTGTGGTCACCACAAAGTGATGGGCACCCAGTTTTTTTGCATCTTCTTCTTTTTTTGGTGAGGTACTGAGTACGGTCACTTCAGCACCAAAGGCCACGCCAAACTTAACCGCCATGTGGCCCAGTCCGCCCAGTCCCAATACGGCCAGTTTATGTCCTTTGCCCACTTTCCAGTGTCTCAATGGTGAGTAGGTCGTGATACCTGCGCACAATAAAGGGGCCGTAGCAGCCAGCGAAAGTTTGTCGGAAATGCGAAGCACAAATTCCTCTCTGACCACAATTGAATTGCTGTAGCCACCATAAGTTGGTGATGATCCGTCGCGCTCCATGCTGTTATACGTGCCGGTGTTCCCTTCCAGGCAATATTGTTCCAATTCGCTTTTGCAGTTTTCGCAAACCTGACAAGAATCTACCATACAGCCAGTTCCGGCCAGGTCGCCCACCTTGAAATTCTTGACATGCGCGCCTACTTTTACTACACGGCCAACAATCTCATGTCCGGGAACCATAGGGAAGATGCCTGGAAACCAATCGTTTTTGATCTGGTGCAGGTCTGAGTGACAAACGCCGCAAAATAAGATGTCAAACTGGACATCGTGGGGGCCAACTTCGCGGCGCTCGAAATCCCAGGGTGCTAATTCTGTTTCGGCATCTTGTGCCGCGTATCCTTTTACTGGTATCATAAGTTTTTTTGTTAGACTAAGTTGATCAAACTTAATTATAAAGTGGCTTCTTTTTGTCAGCACAATATAATATACAGAGATCAGAAGGCTTTGTAGCAGGATGGAGCAGGATGCGGAATGTCAGTAAAAATGCTAACTTGTAGTGCAAAAAAAATTGTCGAGCCACTTGACACATTAAACCAAAAAAACCAATTGTATGAGATCCAACAGCAACCGGTCTGTTAAGATATTTAGCGCCTTATCCTTGTTTATCGTTATCGGTGTTTCCTTCACCACATTTCAAAAAGATAATCCCGGACCCAAAGTTGAAAAACTAAAACTGCTTCCTGATTTTAAGGCTGAGCATTTGTACAGTCCTACAGAAAATAAAACGGGATCATGGGTGGCCATGACTTTCGATAACAAGGGACGGATGATCACTTCAGATCAGAACGGGACTTTATATCGTCTGGAGATTCCGGCTATAGGCACGGACACCAATAAAGTTCGTACCAAGGTAGAAAAACTGATCATCAAAGGTGAAGATACGACTAAGGTAGGGATGGGTTATGCCCACGGACTGCTTTACGCGTTTAACAGTCTGTATGTGATGGTCAACCACAATAGCGACGATAAGTTTAAGAAAGGCAGTGGTCTCTACCGCTTGCAGGATATGGATGGAGATGACCAGTACGATAAAGTAACCTTGCTGAAAGCATTTCACGGAGAGGGCGAGCATGGTCCGCATAGTCTGGTGCTGTCTCCCGATCAAAAATCGATCTACATGATTGCCGGAAATTATACAGACCTGCCACCACTGGACAATTACCGTCTGCCGAATACCTGGAAGGAGGACAATGCGCTTGCGACCCTAAAGGATCCAAATGGGCATGCTACCGACCGTTTCGCACCGGGGGCTTTTGTGTTGAACACCGATCCGGAAGGAAAAAAATGGGAGTTGGTAACCGCCGGTTACCGCAATCCGTATGACTTTACATTCAATGAAGACGGAGAAATGTTTGTTTATGACGGGGATATGGAATGGGATTTTGGAATGCCATGGTACAAACCTACCCGCATCAGTCACTCCCCAAGTGGAAGCGAGTTCGGCTGGCGTTCCGGGAATACAAACTGGTCGCCAAGCTATGTCGATAACCTGCCTGCGATCTTAAACATCGGGCAAGGCTCGCCTACCAATCTGATCAGTTCTTATCAGGCACGCTTTCCGGAGAAATACCGCAGGGGGCTGCTGGCGTTCGACTGGACTTTTGGGATCATTTATTCAGTGCAACTAATCCCGGAGGGTTCCTCATACAAGACTGTTGCGGAGGAGTTTCTATCGGGTCAGCCATTGCCACTTACAGATGGAGTAATCGGACCAGATGGTGCCTTGTATTTCCTGACAGGTGGTCGCGATCTCGGGTCTGACCTTTATCGTGTTTATTATGGCGACAATTCACTGCCCAACGAGGCTCTGCCTGCTAAGGGGACAGCAGCTAATCTGGATGCCCGCAACCTGAGAAAACAACTGGAAGCCTTTCACGGACCGGCTAATCCGGAAGCGCTTGCGCTGGCCTGGCCAAATCTGAAGAACAAAGACCGCTTTATCCGCTATGCGGCACGGATCGCTGTAGAACACCAGCCGGTAGCACAATGGCAGGAAAAAGCCTTGACTGAAAAGGATCCAATTATCCGCTTGCAAGCTATCGTGGCACTCGCCCGCAATGGCGGCAAAGAGCTGAACAGCAGGATGCTCAATGCACTGATGCAGATCAACTATTGGTCTTTGACCGAAGCACAGCAGATGGATTTGCTGCGGACACTTGAACTGACCATGCTGCGCACCGGCAAGCCGCTGCCTGCTGATCACGCCAAGCTGAGCAAATACCTCAATGCTTATTTTCCGGCCAAGACCAATGAGATCAACCGGTTCATGACCAAAATACTGGTTTATATGGATGATGAGCAGGTGGTGCCTAAAACAATGGCGCTGATCAGCACAGCCAAAGATGATGAAAACGACCAAAAAGGAATTACGAGCTCTTCAGATCTGATCCTTAAAAATCCGCAATATGGATTGGACATCGCCAAAACATTGGCTAAAACTCCTCCTGCGCAACAAATCTATTATGCCGTAGCGTTAAGTGAAGCTAAAAAAGGCTGGACTCCTGCACTTCGGGAAAAATACTTCAAATGGTTCTACACCGCCTTTACCTATAAGGGTGGTAACAGCTATATTGGTTTTATTGATGATGCACGTAAGCGTGCCTTATCCGGCTTGCCGAAAGAACAGTTCGCCCATTTCAATAAGGTATCTGGAGACGGGCTGGTGGATAACCACCAGTTGAAACTCATGGACGTGACGCCACCAAAAGGCCCGGGCCGTGACTGGAAACTTGACGAGGCACTGGCAACGGTAAAAGACAGTTTGATTGGCAGGAACTTTAAAAATGGAAAAATGATGTTTGCCGCTACCATGTGTATCTCTTGCCATACCAGCGGCGGAGAGGGTGGGGCAGTGGGCCCTGACCTGACCCATTTGGGTACCCGCTTTTCTGAAAGGGACATCCTGGAATCAATCATTTCGCCGAGTAAAGTCATTTCTGATCAGTATGCAGCAAATGTTTATTACTTAAAAGATGGCAGCTCGATTTTGGGCAGGTTTAAAAAGGAGACCAAAGACAAAATCTTCATTTCTCAGAATCCTTTTGCGCCACAGACGCTGCGGGAGATTAAGAAAAAGGATGTTACGGTCACTTCTGTTTCCAAATTGTCCATCATGATGCCTGGTATGATCAACGGACTGAACAAAGAGGAGCTGAAAGACTTAATGGCTTACCTGATTTCTGGTGGGAATAAGGACCACAAGGTATTCCGTTAAGGTCTTTAAAAGTTCATGGTGCGGAAGGTCAGGTTTACCCTAGGCCCATGCACCGTTTTAGTTGGTGGTAGCCGGTGCAGCCAATAGGTCTGCGTCGTGCCTTTCATGATCAGCAGACTGCCGTGCTCCAGTTTTAAGGAAACAGTCTCTTTTTGTTGCTTGTGCTTAAAGGAGAATTTCCTTTCGGCACCAAAGCTCATAGAGCCGATTGCGCCATTCTTTTTCAGGTCTTTTTCGGCATCGCTATGCCAGGCCATACCCTCATCTCCGTTATGATAGAGGTTGAGCAGGCAGGAATTGAAAGTTTCCCCTGTGATTTGCGTAGCAAGCGCTTTCAGTTTCAGCAATTCTGCGGTCCATGGCAGCGCGCGCTTGGTCCTGTTTGAGTAGGTGTATTCGAAATCTATGTCACCATACCAGGCCACCTTCCGTTTGGTAATGAGGTGTTTGCCAAAGATGATGGCCTCATCGTTCTTCCATTCGATCGTTTTGAGTAGCCTGTCTAAATAATAGTTCGCCTCCTCAATCGGGAAAATCGGCCCATAATAATTTACCATACCGTCATAGGGCAACACGTTCTTCGAACCGTCTTGCCCGAGGTCAAATAATTCCATGTTGTGCTTTTTCGTTAACCATGGCAGCTTCCCAGCCGATAATGGCTGTTTTGCGTGTATTGCCCCACATGTAACCGCCAAATGTTCCGGAGGACTGGATTACACGGTGACAGGGTACTAAAAATGCTACTGGATTGCTGCCTATTGCTGTTCCAACAGCCCTTGATGCTCTGGGTGCGTCTATTTTTTGTGCAATCGAGCCGTAGGTCGTCAGTTCGCCCACCGGTATTTTCAACAGTGCCTCCCATACTTTAAGCTGAAAATCGGTTCCCCGGAGGTGCAGTTTTACTTCAGCCGGTTGATTCCAGTCTAACCGGAAAATAGACAGGGCATTTTGTTGATGTGTATCCTGTTGCATTTTAAAGTTCGCATTGGGAAACTTTAACCGGAGTTTTTCCATTGCCGTTGCTTCCTGTGTTTCAAAAGCGATGTCACAGACTCCTTTTTCTGTTGAAGCGATGAGTATGGTGCCAAAAGGGCTTTCTGCAAAATTACAGTTGATGTTTAAATGCTGTCCCCCGTTTTTATACTCAGCCGGCGTCATTCCTTCTATGTTGACAAACAGGTCATGGAGTCTGCTGGTTCCGGATAATCCGACTTCATAGGCGGTGTCAAAGAGGCTAGCCTGGTTGCCTTTCAAGAGCTTTTTGGCGTATTCTGTACTGATGTACATCAGGAACTTCTTTGGCGTTGTACCAGCCCAATCCGTAAAGAGTTTTTGAAAATGAAAAGGACTCAGGTGTACCTGTGCTGCAATCTCTTCCAGTCCCGGCTGACGCTTAAAATTATCTTTGATGTAATCAATTGCTGCTGCGATCCGGTTGTAGTTAATTTCTTCCTGTGCTTTCATGCTATTCTTGTTGACCCTGCAAAAATCTGTAAAAATTGGCGATCCTAAAATCTGAAACTTGCGGTTTAAAAAAGTTTAGCCAAATTATAGACAACAGTTTTTAATGGAAGTCTTAATGCTTTCAAGTTTTAGCGGTTTGGCCAGGTAGTCGTTCATACCTGCATCCAGACAGATGTTTTTATCTTCAGACATGGCATTGCCGGTCATGGCGATGACATAAGGTTGTTTGATATTTAGCTGCCTGATCGCCCTGGTGGCTTCCAGACCATCCATCACCGGCATCTGTACATCCATCAGCAACAGATCGTAAGTGTGCTGCTTAACAGCTGCTATGGCTTCTTCGCCATTTTCAGCCAGCGCTACCTGGTAGCCCAGTTTTTTGAGCACCTGTAAAATCAATCGCTGGTTGACCGCATTGTCTTCCACCACAAGTATGTTCAGCGGGTATGCCACTGCAAAATCTTCGTCGAGGACATTTGTCCGGCTCGAATGGGGCGCAGAAACAAGCTCACGGCTCCTCAGTACTTTTTGAATATTTGTAGAGAGCAGCCGTTTTTTAACAGGTTTAGTAAGGATCGCGGAAAACAGTCCGGGATACTTTTTGTTGCTTTCATCGCCTATGGAACTGAGCATAATCACCGGTAGCGGATTGCGCTTTTTCTTATTGATCCTGGCCAGTGCCACGCCATCATTGCCCGGCATTTCCATGTCAGTGATGATCAGTTTAATGTCCTGATCTTTGTCCAGCAGGATAATGGCATCGGCGACGGAAGAGGCCGGTACCGGAATCATGTTCCACTGCTCCAGCTGTGTTTTCAGAATCAGGATATTGGTGCGGTTGTCGTCAACAATCAATACCCTGGTGCCTTCCAAATCTACCATATTGTCCGCAGACTCATAGCGGATCAGCGGTTGTTTGCTGATTTTGGAAGGAATGGTGAAGTGAAAGGAGGATCCCTTACCTGCTTCGCTCTCTGCCCAAATCTGACCGCCCATCAGTTTTACAAGGCGCTCACTGATCGCAAGGCCAAGCCCGGTACCGCCATATTTCCTGGTTGTGGAGGCGTCGACCTGTGTAAATGCTTTAAACAACATCGCTATTTTTTCTGCAGGAATACCAATTCCTGTATCCTGTATGGTGAATCCAACTGTTACTTCGTCGCCAGAACGCTGGCCAAGCGCGTAAATGTGGATAAACACTTCGCCTTCTGAAGTAAATTTAAGGGCATTGCTGGTCAGGTTGATCAGTACCTGCTTTAACCGCAGACTGTCGCCAATGAGTTGTTCGGGTAAGGAGGCATCAATCTGATAGATTAGGTTGATGTTCTTTTTGGCTGCGGGCTGGGCAAAAAGATCTGTCACTTCCTCCACTGTACGACGGAGGTCAAAATCTTCTTCTTCAATGTCAAGTTTACCAGATTCTATTTTTGAAAAATCAAGAATGTCATTGATCACGCTAATGAGGCTATCGCCACAGGAGACGATGGTTTCTGTGTATTCCCGCTGTTCATCGGTAAGAGTCGTTTCACCCAGTAAGGAGGCCATCCCGATCACACCATTCATGGGGGTCCTGATCTCGTGACTCATGGTAGCCAGAAAGATACTTTTCGCCTGGTTCGCTTTTTCTGCATCCTCCCGCAAGGTCTGCTCGTATACTTTTTGTTCGTAGAGTTCTTCGGATTGCACTTGTAGCTCTTCCGACTGCGCCTGTAGTTCTTCATTGAGCATTTGCAGGCTGTCTGCCTGGCTGCGCAACTCGTCCGATTGATTTTGAACCGTTATGGTGCGTTCCAGCACCAGCTTCTCAAGTCGCTTTTTTTGCTTCAGGATGCTGTTTATCCGATGCCTGTAGAGGCTGTAGCCCAGGGCAGTCAAACTGATGATAGCGATGATCCTGAACCACCAGGTTGCCCAAAAAGGCGGAACGATGGTCACTTTCAAACTGGCCATCTTTGGCGACCACACACCGTGGCTGTTTTGTGTCTTGACCTTAAACGTGTAATTGCCGGGAGGGAGGTTGGTGTAAACCGCACTGTTTTTATTTTCCACTTCATTCCAGGTCTTGTCAAGTCCCTCAAGCATATAGGCATAGCGTTTCTTTTCGGGTGCTATGACATCGAGGGCTGCAAACTCAAATGAAATGAATGACTGCTTGTAAGACAGGACAATTTCGCTCGCCTCAGAAATTTCCTCCTTTAGCGGAGATTTGTCCTTGCTGCTCCTGGCGACGGCAACTTCCTTGTTGAAAATCTGGAAACCAGTGAGTACGACGGGTAACTGAAAAACGGGTTCGCTGATTGAAGCGGGATTAAACGCATTAAAGCCGTTGCTGCCCCCAAAATACAGGATCCCTGAACGGCTGGCCAGTGCAGATTTTTGTTTAAACTCGGTACCCTGCAGGCCATCTTCAACCGAGAAATTAAGAAAGGTTTTTTTTACCGGATCAAACCTGGACAGGCCACCGTTTGAGCTTACCCAGAGCATGCCTTTTACATCCTGTACCACAGCATTGGTATAATTGTTAATCAGGCCCTGGTTTTTGTCAAAAACCTCAAACCTGGAGGTTTTCGGGTCAAAACGGTTTAGACCGGCAAAGGTAGTGATCCACAAAATGCCGTCTCTGTCTTCAAAGATGTCTGTAACCGTATTATCGCTCAGGTCACGGTCAGTTTTGCCGCTGCCAAACCTGGTAAATGTGTTGGTTTTTTGGTCATACCGGTTTAATCCCTGGTCGTTTGTTCCAATCCATAGATTGCCATTTCTATCAGTTGTTAAAGCAGTAATGAGGTTGCTGCTGATCGATTTTGGATCGTTCTGGTTCTGCTGGTAATGAATAAACGTTTTCTTTACTGCGTCATACCGATCCAGTCCACCGCCAAATGTCCCGATCCACATGTCATCTCCCGAAGCAGGGGCAATCGCGTAGATGTTGTTACTGCTTAGACTGCCAGGATCCAGGGGGTTGTTTCTAAAGTAGCTGAATTTCCTGGTTCCCGGATGATAAACACTCAGGCCATCTCCCCAGGTGCCGATCCAAAGATTTTGCGATTTGTCGGCCTTGACAGCAAGCACGTAATTTCCCGAAATGGCATTTGCAGCCGTATTTGCCTGGTAAGTCGTAAAATAACCGGTCTTTTTGTTGAATAAATTGAGGCCTCCACCGTCGGTACCAATCCACAGATTGTCTTGTGCGTCTTCAAAAAAGCAGAGTACAAAATTATTGGAGAGACTGTTTGACGAGGTATGGTTATAATGGCTGAATTTCTCGCTCTGTTTACTGTAGAGGTCGATACCTCCACTATAAACGCCGAGCCACATGTTCCCGTCCCGGTCTTTTCGAATGACCTCCAGGGAATTGTTGCTAAGGCTCCTTTGGTTGACCTCATCGTGACGGTGTGTGCTGAACAGTCCTGTCTTAGCATCCAGTATACTGAGTCCGCCGTTCTCCGTTCCAATCCATAAGTCACCATTGTTATCTTCAGAAATGGTCTTTACATCATCATGTGCAATGGAGTTTTTAAGCGGATTGTGGCGAAATATTTCAAAGGCGCCATTCCCGTCATATCGGTTAAGACCTGCATCGTAAGTTCCTACCCAAATCTTTTTTCTGCTGTCCTCAAAGATGGAAGTGATGCCATTTCCGGAGATAGCTCCTTTGGCGTTTCCGGAAACAAATCGTTGAAACTTTCCAGTCTTTCTGTTAAAGAGATTGAGTCCCCATTGGGTTCCTACCCAGATATTTGATTTACTGTCCCTGTACACAACGGTCACGGCATTGGCACTGAGACTCTGCTCGTCTGCCCCGTTGGTTAAGTAATGTAGCGCCGTCTGCCGCTTTGGATCAAAGTGATCCAATCCATTATTGGTTGCCAGCCACAACGTGCCATCATGGTCCACCACAATTTTATTGATGCGTGTTCCGGCTATGCTGTTTTTGTTTTTATCGTCATGTGTAAACCTGTAGAACTGGTCTTTTTTACGGTCTAGCTTATTTAGTCCGCCCTGGTTGGTACCTACCCAAATGTGTCCATCCTGGTCTTCGGCGATGTCTACAACAAAATCGTTGCTCAGGCTGCTCAGGTCTTTTTCTTTGTTTCTGTAGATTTTAAAGCTGGTGCCGTCATACCGGTTCAGGCCATCTCTTGTCCCGATCCAAATAAAGCCCTTGCTGTCCTGAATGATGCAGTTGACATGGTTTTCGGATAATCCATTCCTGGTGTCCAGGTGTTTAAAGTGGATTTGTTTGTTTTGAGCCAGGGCTGATAACACGATCACCTGAGACAGGCATAAAAGAAGCCATTTTATAATTTTAGGTTTATCTTTATGCATTGCAGGCTCCTCTCTTCATGTGGTTTTATTTGGTGTTTGTAATTTATTAAATAAAATCAATCCACAAATGTTTCCGTCAAATCTTTGTAGCTGATCAATCATTAATTGTTTGCCGTAATATATTGATGGTTCTGTATATAAGATAGTGGAAGGTAGTTCCCCAAGTTGGAAACGATTAGCTGTTTGCCGGGAATCTTTATTGGATGTTATAGATTGCCAATCTCGAGCTTATATCCCTTGCCGCGTATTACAACAATTTTGATATTCGGATCAAACTCCAGTTTTTTTCTAAGTTTTGATATGAACATATCGAGACTACGGCCCACAATAATTCCTTCATCTTCCCATATCTCTTTTTGCAGCCGGCTTCTCGCAATGGTCTCGTTGGGAGACATCGCGAAAATGAGCAGCAGTCGGGTTTCAGTTCCAGTCAATACAATATTCTTTTCATTGATCGTCAATAACCGTTCCTGCACATCAAACAAGACAGGGCCAAAATTAAATATACCGGCAGGCTGTATCTCAGGCAGGACCTTCCTTGGTTTGGCAGATCTCAAAAATACAAATCCGACAAAGGCTAAAAACGGGAGACTGCCCAGAAGATATCCATTCTTTGTGGCATTCATCCCAGTCGGTTTAAACTTAATACTGATTCGGTAATATCCTTTGGGTTGCTGTCTTCCCGAACAAGCCACGATATCATCTTTTTTGTCTTGGGATATGGCGTATCCGAAGGCTACACCGGCGTTATTGCGGTTCAGGACGTTAACAACATAGTCCCCTGCAAGCGGATCTTTGGCCAATAGTCGCCGTGTGGTATTCACCAGCGAATCCGGTTGAAAAGTAAACTCATTCGCAAAACTGATCAGGTATTCATTGTCTGCAATCTTTTTTACCGGCAGTACCCTTGATGTGCTGTCGCCCGACTGCAAGAGCAGCTCATGCCCGATTTTGCGGAGTAAAACTTCCTTTCTGGCAAGGGCATAGTCATCGTTGCCCGTCCTGCTAAAAGCGGCGCAAACGATAAAAATAAACAGGAGCAATGTCAATCCGCTCAGGTACTTGTATTTTCCGGAAAGGAGCTTTAGGGTGTCGCGCATCGTATGGAAATTTATTTAGCAGGAATGCAAAAATTCATATCCTATTTCTTATGAAAGATAATAAATTTCTTTGTAAGTTCCAAACTCCGTACAACATCTTGGGCCGGCTGTCGGTTAGGCCAGAGGTAGCAAAAAGTAAAAGATGGATCCCTGGTCGATCTCACTGGTAACACCGATCTTCCCACCATGTCTTTCAATGATTTCTGCACAGAGATAAAGTCCGATTCCAAATCCTGATATGACCTTGTTGTCGTTGCTTTCTACACGGTAGAACCGTTCGAACAGCCGTTCCTGGTCTGACAATTTGATGCCGGGACCTTCATCTTTTATGCTGACCCGGGTAAACTGTCCCTCTCTTTCACAGCTGATCTCGATATTGGTTTCGGGAGTGGAATATTTCAGCGCATTGCTCAGGAGGTTGGAAATAACTGAACCGATCTTTTCCCGGTCTACACTAACCTGAATGTTCTCGCCGGGAACAAGACTGATGCGTTGGGTATGGGTGACTACTCCGGCATCTTCTATGGTCTCCTGGATTAACAGGCGTAAGTCGACGGGATGGCATTCCAGGTTTATTTTTCCGGCTTCCAGCCGTGAAACGTCTAAAAAGCCGTTGATCATGGTACCCATTTTACTGATCTGCGTATCTGCGCGCTTGAGAAGGTTGAGGCTTGTTTCATCTTCTTTTTTCCTGGCCAGCTGTCCAAGAAATTGTATGTATCCCTTCAAGGAAGTCAGCGGGGTTTTAAGTTCATGGCTGACCATCCCGATAAAATCATTCTTCCTGATTTCGTCTGTTTTCTGTTCAGTGATATCCAGCACAGACCCGATAAACCGGGTTGCGGTCTCATTGTTGTCAAAGTAGGCTTTGCCTTTTGCCCTGACCCACCTGATTTGGCCATCCTCTGCGCCTATGGTCCTGTACTCCACATCGTATTCGCCATTTGTCTTCGCCTTATCAAAGACCTCGCCGATTATTGAAATAATTCTATTGCGGTCTTCGGGATGGAGACCGGCGACAAAATCTTTTTCATAGTCCAGGGGCCGGTCATGACTGATGCCGAAGAGCACCCTGCAGCGCTGATCCCATTCCATGGTCCCCCGTATCAGATCCAGATCAAAGGTGCCCAATTGTGCGGCGATTTTTGATAAAACAGACTGATCAAGTGCAAGTTCAAGCTGGTGATGCGCGGCCTTCAATCTGCCGAGTGTTTCCCGTTCCTGTGTGATGTCCTGCATGATTCCACTAAAGCGGACAGCCTGTTTGTTTTCATTAAAGATCGCTTTTCCCAGTGCCCTCACCAGACGTGGTGCCGGATCAGCGGGGCTGATTATGGTGTATTCTATATCATAGTTGCCACCTGTTTCGTAGTTCATGGCCTGTGTGATGGCCTCCAGAACTTTCCGACGGTCATTTTCTGCGATGACATTTGTTGCTAGTGAAAGGTCAATCTTAGATTCTGGCGGAAGTCCGAACCATTTCTTCAAACGCTGGTTGCCCATGAATGTGTTTGTGCCAGGATCCAGGTCCCAGGTACCCAGTTCGGCGGCGTTAATGGCAAATTCCAGCTCTGTTTTTGTTTTTTGAATATCTGCCATTGAAATCACCTGATTGGTCGTCTCAGTACACGTGACCAGTACACCTGCGATTTCTCCTTCTTCATCCAATAGTTTGCTGTAGCTGAATGTCCAGTAGACTTCTTCCAGCTGGTTGTTACGGTAAATCGGTATCAGTTGATCTTCACTCCATGTACTTTCCCCACCCGACAGCACCTGGTCGATCATTGGCTTGATAACAGACCATATTTCCTGCCACGTATCTGCTCCCGGTTGCCCCAGGGCCATAGGATGTTTGCCATCCATGCCCAGACTGGGCCTGTAAGCGTCATTGTAAAACTGGATCAGCTCGGGTCCCCACCAAATGAACATGGGAAATTTTGAATTTAAGACGATACTGATTGCGGTGAGTAAACTTGCTGGCCATTGCTCAGGTGTCCCAAGGGAGGTAGAAGACCAGTCAAAATTACGGGTTAGCTCACCCATCTCGCCCCCGCCATTTAAATATTTTTGGTAATGTTTGTTCATGTAGGCAAGTGGTTTTCTTTCCGATTCAGGTTATAAAACTAAAAAAATAAATTGACAGCTAATTGAAGCTAACGATTTCCTGCATGCCAGCCAATGTTTCATTGAGTTCGAGCAGGTATCTTTTTTTGCCAGAAACCTCCCAGACTACGGTTAAGGAACCTTTGTCCTTACTCACGCGCAGCCGCTCGATTTTAAGTTCATGTGAGGTTAACCGGGCTTCCAACTCGCTGATCTGGCTGAATGCTGCATCGCGAAAAGTAACGCTGATTCGCTTTTGACGCTGCAATTTACCGATGAAATGTTCCACGCGGCTCATCATCAGCAGTATTCCAAGCGTGATGAGGGTGAAAAGAAAAGCCAATGAGTGATAACCTATTCCGGTAGTCATCCCAATAGCGGCCGAAGTCCAGATCACGGCTGCGGTAGTTAGTCCCCTTACCGAAAACTGGTCTTTAAAAATAACACCGGCTCCTATAAAACCGATCCCGGTGATGATATTTGCTGAGATTCGGTCATCTGCACCTGCCCCGTGGCGGGATACGATGGTGAAAATCGTAGAACCAAGGGTGATGAGTAGAATGGTTCTGAAACCGGCAGACTTGTTGCGGTATTCCCGTTCAAAGCCAATAATGCCTCCACATAGAAGGGCGACTAGCATACTTACAAGGTCTGCTGAGCTTATAGAGAAATCCATCATTGGAATTGTTTTCATGATAACAAAATAGTTGCTCGGGGGATATTGTTTGTGCAAGATAAAACATTTTGACTGAGCTCTTGTTGCTGGGGAATAACTCCACTGATGAAAATTGATTTGAATAAGTATCTGGTCGGTCCGGGTAAGAAAGTTAAACTCGCTGATTTCGCGACTAGTTATCACGGTGACCTGCAAAAGGAGCAGGGTATATTACTGCTAAAAGACATCAAAAAGGAGTTTAATGTTTTCCAGGAAAAGTTATATGCCAGCGCGAATCAATCGCTGCTGGTTGTTTTCCAGGCGATGGATGCTGCAGGTAAGGATAGTACGATTGAGCACGTGTTTTCCGGAATTAATCCTCAAGGCTGCGAGGTAGCTAATTTTAAAGCACCTAACGCTGCCGAATATGCACATGATTTTTTATGGCGGCATTACCTTTCTCTTCCGGCCCGCGGAAAGATTGGAATCCATAATCGTTCGCACTATGAAAACGTATTGGTCAGCAGGGTGCACCCTGAAATCCTTTTAAAAGAAAATTTGCCGGCAACTAGCCACAGTTCCCATGCTGACTTTTGGAAAATCCGCTACGAAAGCATCCGGGATTTTGAGAAGCATATTTCCAGGAATGGGATTAAGGTAATAAAGATTTTTTTACACCTTTCTAAAGATGAACAGAAGAAGCGTTTTTTAAAAAGGATTACAGAAGCGGATAAAAATTGGAAGTTTGCCGCCGGGGACTTAAAGGAGCGGGAAATGTGGGATGATTATCAGAGAGCTTACCAGCAGGCGATTTCTGCAACAAGTACGAAAGATTGTCCATGGTATATTGTCCCTGCCGATAAAAAATGGTTTGCCAGGCTCGTTGTTGCATCAATAGTTCAACAGTCGCTAAAAGATATGAATCTGGAATTTCCTTCACTCAACAAAGAAATGTTGTCAGGCTTAGGAGCCTATAAAAAAAGTTTTAGGAAATGAAAAATAGAAATGCCCCGGTATTGCAATAATTTTATGATGCCATTTTTGAAATTCGCTATTTTCGACCAGCCGATCTTCCTCAGTGGAAGTCTCCCTGTCCAGGTATCGGCCTAGTAGTATTTTGGTATTCGGGTTCATATTGCCGGATTTGACAATAGCCGTATGAACTGCCGTTTGGTACCATAAAAAGACTACTTAGATCTGATCAACACAGCCGCATTGCAGCGTCTAAACTTTCAATAATTCTTGCTTCTTCGTTATGCCCATCCGTTGATAATCTAAGCAGTGGCAACCCGATTACCTTTAAAATATGATTCTTCTTGCTATCCCTTTCCTGTTGTAATTTATCTCCATGAAATGCAACTCCATCCACCTCGATAGCCAGAACAGGAGTTTTGTCAATTTTGCTATAGAGCAAAAAATCAATTCTGGAATTATGCATTATAAACCTGACTTCATCTTCGGAGAATGTTTGGAAATCACGTATAAGATCTCTAAGCTTATATTCTCTGACCATGTCAATAGACGAAAATTGTGAGTGTTTTTCGTTAATATATTTTCAGTTAACAGCTTTTGAATAATGACCTCTGCGACAGAGTCAGTTGTATTTTTGTCCGATAAAAGAAGCGGCGTTAGGACCTTATTGAATTCTTTATACAGAAGGTCAAAAACGGAACGGATACTTCCTTTGATAATGGTTTCTTTAGGATCGGTAGTATAACATATGTAGCGGATCATATCACCTATGTTGGTTCCGTGAGGAAGTTCCATGGAGGCCGGTTTTACCACAATAAATTCTTTAACAGCACGTGATACAGCTACATTTATGAGGTTGGGATTGTCGATAAATGCTCCTATATTATTTTTGACCGTATTAAATATGATCACATCCTTTTCACGTCCCTGGAACTTATGTATGGTATCAGCTTCCGCACCATCTGGTAGCTGCTTCTGCAGCATATCTGCATGTTTTCTATACGGAGCAATAACGCCAACTTTTGTGAAGTCCGCAGCGTAATTCTCACGGATGTAAAAATCCGTTTCATCTATCTGTCGCTGATTGTAATTGACCTTTCCACCCGATATGTTTGTCTCAATGATCCTAAAAGGATGATTGTCAGCAGAGGTCATAATCACCAGCTGATTGTCGTAGTACTTCTTGTTGCAAAATCCAATGATCGTAGGATGACATCTGTAATGTTCTTTGAGAAGGACCGATTTTATATTATCCTGGTACAACGTTTTCAGGGAGGTCAAAATATTCTTTCTGACATAGTCGTATGCAGGTAAAATATTATACTCGGCATGATATTGTTCTGCAAGGTATTTGTGCTGTTCATCTACAATATGGGCAAGCTGCATGCTGTCTCCAACAACCACCACATTTCGGCAACACGAAAAGCATACCGCGGACTTTATAATATCCACCTGTGAAGATTCATCTATGATCAGATAATCAAAAAGATATCCATTAGGAACGCTCGTGTGCAGCGAGAGTGTAGAGCTCAGAACCACAGGATAATACTTTACGAAATCATCAAATTGGCTGCGGTAATCTTTTAAATTAAATTCAGCTTTGTCCAAACGGCTGTATTTTTCAAATAACACGCCATTGAATAGCTTTTTAGATGCTTCAATAAAATGTTTAAGACCAGCTTCTTCATTGTTAGCTGCCAACCAGCTTTCAACCTCCAGGATGTCGTTTTTTATTTTTGCGATGTATAATTCATAAAATTTATGGTTGAGATAGACAGGAAATTCTTCGCCATATTGACGAATACCTTTAAAGTCAAATAAACCATATTGCAGAACAAACCGCACTTTGTTTATCATGGACAACTTGTGCCTAAGGTCTACCGGGGATAGCAAATTTTTCAATTTCAAAGCCATTCTGAAATTCCATTTGCGATATAACTTATTGTCCAGTGCAGACTGTATTTCCTGCTTGAGCGGTTGTTCTGCCTTTACATGTCCGAATTCTATCTCAGCATCTAACAATTTTGTCTTTAACACGGCCAATTTACTCCGGTACTGAAAGCACGTTGCCATTATGGAATCCAAATTCCTAACCTCATTCTTTGTCATTTCCAATAGATCGCCTGACATCTCAAAATCTTGATTAACTATTTGCTTCTCAAGATTGTTAAAGAATGAGGCTTTATTATCGTTGTTTCCCAATGAGGCGACAAGCATTCCATAGCCATCATTCACTAACTTCCCCGATACATTAGATACTGCAGCATTATTGTTGGAAACAATCGCAATAGTTTTGTTTTGTACGATAAGGTTAGCTACGATATTAAGGATTGTTTGGGTTTTTCCTGTACCTGGAGGACCTTCTATTATACTCAGAGTATTGGTAAGCGTAGTCTCAACTGCCAATTTTTGACTCTCATTGCAGCCGAAAGGAAAAATTAGGGTCTCCTTAGGAGCAGGAATAATGGGATTGGTTCCAGCGATGTAGTTGGATAGTGCTGACCTTGATTCCGATATATCGATATCATCAAGGGTTCTGCGCAATATGTCAGCGCTTATTTGACTCGGATTTTCACTAGTTGTCTCCTCTGATTGAATTTCGAATGATACTCCACCGCTTTCTTTCAGTATCTTTTTAAAGTAATTGATTACGGATACTGCCTGATCAGTATTCTTTTTTATAGGACAGATTTCAATGTTAGCATTGTTTTCAATTGGAAAAGAACAGAGTTTTTTATCCCGAAAAATCAAATAACGGCCATAATTATCAACGGCATTGTATTTTTTATTTAATTTTCCATTCTCATATATGCGGACATTTTCTCTTTTCCACAGAAGCGGATAGTGTTGTACTTTGTCAGCGCCATAGTTATAGCTTTTTCCATTATTAAATGTGATTCGATATCTGGAGCCAGTACAAACAACCGTCGAAACATCGCTTTTGTACTCAAACTTTAAGGATGTTTTATTTTTCAAGTATATTAGGAACGCATCATCCATCTACCTTGTTATTAGAGTTATGTATTCTCAAAATTACTAAATTATAGATGCAGCGACAAAACAACAAGTGGAGCTTTAAGTATTTTGAATAACAATTTTGTGGCTTTTAAGGCTAATTTTTCCGTTTCAGACCGTCATAAAACCGTGCTTAAATTCGCTAAAAATATCCCAAAATGGATACTTTGCTCATAAAAAAACCCCTTTAAAGTTAATTAAAGGGGTTTTATAATAGTGCGGAGAGTGGGGGTTTTGTACCCTCTCTAAATATATTTGATAACCAATGTCTTATGGGTGGGATAAT
>JAZKCT010000023.1:0-54940 GCA_040387995.1 Bacteroidota bacterium
CAGTTTTGTAACTTAACGTATTCACTTGCTTGTATTTAATTTGTTAAACAATTATTTATTCCCCCTAAATTTTAGGGACTGCAAAGATAGCGCAAAATATTTAATTGTCAAACACTTGAGTAAAAAATTGTTCAATCCATTTGATCATTTAACAAATGCCAGTCTCCTGTTAAATTTCAAATCTTTACAACATTGGCGCATTCTGCTTGTTGTATTCTTGAATTTCAACCCTGATAACGATGGAAACTACGAATAACACAGACACCACTGAAGAAACAAATGATCTCGATAATCCGAAAACCGGGCTTCAAAACATAGAAGGCGAAGATGATAACCTGAACCTGGGTGGTGAAGAGGATGACGACCCGGAACTGAACCATGATGAAGACGATGACCTGAGCCTGAACGTAGAAGACGATATTGTAAAGGAATAAAGAAGCTTAGCGTTTAAGAGTTTGCAGACTCTTCATAAAGGGCTATATTGCTGTCTCAATTTAATCCTTTATGAAATATACGCTACTCCTCCTTTTCTTTTTTTATGGTTCATTAGCAATGGCGCAGTCCGACACGACCAGAACGATCGTCAAAACTACGACTAGTAAGACCATGACCATGAAGGGTTCCGAGCTTCAGAAAATGATCGGAAATGTAACCGACAAAAACATCTATGATGAGGATTGGAACATTGTCGACTCGGCTACCGCAGTTAAAATGCTTTATACTTTTGAATACCAGCAGGGTTTGTCCAAAAAAAAGGGAGAACCGGACTTCAAGAGAACCATCCGTAAAATTGACCCGGTGCGACAGGCGATAATCGATTCCGCAACTAAAGCAATGAAGGGGCCCGCCAGTCCGGCGCTTCAGGAAGGGTCTGAGTTGAACTTGAAGCCGCTTTCAAAAAAGATAAAGCTGGATGAACTGAAAGGAAAAGCATTGGTACTGATCTTCTGGTGCAATTGTTATGGAGGTTCGGCTGTCGATGCCAATGAGAAAGTCAATTACGTACTTTCGACCTACAAAGACCCTTCAAAACTTGAGATCATAGCCATTACGCACCATTCTTTTGACGAAGCGGCTGAGGCGCTCAAAAAGAATCCGATTGTCAATACCAGGCACATTTATGATGTTCCTGATATCACAGCGGCTTACCGCACGGGCAACAGGCCTGTTATTGTGGTTACGGATAAAAGCCACAAGATTACTTATTCGATGAGCGACCAGGCAGAGATGACGCCAAGAACACTTTACAAATTATTAAAAGAACTGTAGGACCAAATTGATAAAGGCACCAAGCGCCTCCACAACCTCATAAACACGTCAAACAAAAAAAACAAACAAATTCTGAACAATCTTTAAATCAGCTTGTTAAACTAGTTATACCAATCCCTGATGAAATGGAACAATTCAGAATCGAAGTGGCAGACAACAATGGCCTCGGACACTTCTACAACATCAAAGCGCTTGATAACGAACAGTATCAAATCTTCAATGACGACCAGCAACGTATCGGCACTATTGAGATAGATGAAAAAGACCACCAGCACTGCAGACAGAGCCTGGATTGCAGAATAGACCTACCCCTGCTCAATTCGATAAGAGATCAGATCCTTTATCACGGCCAACTGGAGCATGTTCATTAATTCAGCGCCTGCTTCTTAAACTGGTTGGGACTCAGTCCCACTTCCTTTTTAAACAACCTTGAAAAATAGGGCAGGTTTTCAAAGCCCAGTGCATAAGCCGTTTCAGCAATGTTTTGATCTGAGCCCTGCAACAGGTGCTTGGCTTCGGTAATCAGAAAAATATGGATCAGTTCTATTGCTGTCTTTCCCGTTTCCTGCTTCAGCAGGTCACTTAGATAGCGTGATGAAATGCTAAGCTGCTCGGCCATGAAATGAACCGTAGGCAGGCCCTTCTCCTGCAAACCGCCATTTTCAAAATAGCTGCTCAGGATGCTGTTAAATCTCGAAACCATACGCCCTGAAACCTCAGTCCTGTTAATGAACTGGCGTTTATAAAAGCGCTGTGAATATTTCAGAATGGAATCGATATGCGCGATGATGATGTCCCTGCTGTATTCGTCCTGATTGTTGTAATATTCCGTCTCGATTTTGCGGTACAGTTCCCAAATCACCTGCTCCTCTTTGGGCGACAAGTGCAAGGCCTCATTCGCCTCATAATCAAAATAGTTGTACTTTTTGATCTCATCATGCAGCGGATGCCCATTGAGAAAATCTTCATGAATGTAAATCAGAAAGCCTTCTTCTTCAAACTCCAGGTTTTTCATTTCTATCACCTGCCTTGGCTTCACAAACGACATCGATCCGTTCTCATGGTCGTACTTAGTCCTTCCATACAAGAATGTTCCGGATTTCATTTTCTTAAACCCGATCATATAAAAATCGGTGGTGAACTCGGTTTCTGCAATGCTGCAACTGTTGTTGCATTTCAGCAGACTCATCTGCGGAATTTCAGGAGGCGGAAATCCATTAGTACGGTGTAGTTCGGCGAGACTTTTGAAATGTTTCATAAAAATTAGGCTAAGTAAATCTACACCATATTCATGGTGCAGATTTACAATCTTGTTTACAATTACAGTAGGATTACAATCCGGTTATTTACCGTGCGCAGCAGCAGAAACATCCGCCCACTCTTCCCAGGTATTTAGCCGCTCTGCATAAACCTGTTTTACCCATGGCAATGCCACCTTGCCGAGAAACAATCTTAAAGGAGGATTCTCAGCGTCTACCAGTTTCAACACAGCCTCTGTAGTCGCTTCCGGTACACCAAAAGCTTCATCCACCAAACCCGCCTGAAAATCAGCTTTGACCTGGTCGTATGCTGCAATCGATTCACTGCGGATAGCAGAAGCCCCTGCCCAGTCTGTCGCAAATCCATTCGGTTCAATCAGCGAAACTTTAATGCCAAAATCTTTTACTTCAGCAGCAAGCGTTTCAGTCAGCCCCTCTACGGCAAATTTGGATGCATTATAAATGCCCAGTACCGGCAAGGTAGTGATGCCCAGCACACTGGAAACCTGGATGATGTGGCCACTTTGTTGTGCCCTCATAATCGGCAGAACCGCCTGCGTCACCCACAGCAAACCGAACACATTCGTTTCAATCTGCTCACGAGCTTCCTGTTCGCTCGCCTCCTCTATCGTGCCAAACAGGCCGTAACCTGCATTGTTGATCAGCACATCAATACTGCCCAGTTGCGCATGCGCCTTCTGAACCGCAGCAAAACTGTCAGCGCGGTTGTTGACGTCCAGCTGGATCGGCACTACGGCATCACCATAAGTATCCACCAGATCTTTCAGTGTATCCGTATTCCTTGCGGTAACAGCTACTTTATCTCCCCGTTTTAAAAATGCTTCTGCCCAGATTTTACCAAATCCCCTTGAAGCGCCTGTTATAAAAATTGTCTTTGCCATCGTGATATTTTTTTGATTTATTTACACCACAAAGTTATTCCTGCAGAGGGACACGGATTTATACAAAAGTCTGGAATGCTGATACGGTTTTACTAAGCTGACTACAGTCATTGCGACAAAAACCAATCTGAGACTTACCTCCTTTTTCTGTAGATCAATAAAGATGCACCTGCAATCAGCATGGAAACTGGTAAAATCCCAAAGAAAAATATCCTGATGCCCAGCAAAGTCGCATCGTCGCCTTCTATCACATCTTTTGATTTAGGCCGGTAGGTATCTATCGGAAACTCGCCATAATTAAACCAACTGAACATCTCTGTCATGAAATCGAAGTTTTTAGTCTGCGGTCTTCCTCTGTACAACTCGGCAGAACTCATAAAGTCTGCATCTCCCATCACCATAATCCTTTGTTCTTTTGTACCGACTTTCCTGCTTAATGTCAGTGCTACCGGCTGCTGCTGTTTATTTTCCAACACAGGCACCACGTCAAAACCCCGGTTTGTCTGATATGGGAGTACTGCCGCACCTGGCATAGATACAATCCCACTGTCAATTTTAAGCAAGTTGAATTTGCCATACTTTGCGGCGCCCCCTGCGGCAAAAGTTGCCAGCAGAAAATCAGGTGCAAAATCCCTGCTTTTTTCAATAATGGTATCCGCAGCTACCTGTACACCGAGGATATTCAGAACCGGATTCATGGTCGCTTGCTTTCCGGGCTCCGCAGCGAGCAGCAAATTCCCGCCCCTGGCAATATATTGCTTTATCTTCTCCAGCTCGGGCAAACTAAATTTGATTTTTGGATCAGCAATTACCAGTATAGATGTTTTTTGCGGAATATCCTGCGCCTGAAGAAGTGCTGTATCCAAATTAAAGCCCTGGTTAACCAGCGAATAACGGAATGCAAGTTCCCCTGTAGCAGTCTTATAGTCTGCGTCCCCTGCCTTGTCCTTACTGCGCTCCCCATTTCCCGTCAGAAAAGTAACAGTGGGTATTTTTGAGGGCTCTACCACCCGCTTTATTGCTGCTGTAATCTCTTGTTCGCTCGGAAACATCATGATGTCATCATAATACCGGAGGAAGGTGCTTCTATCTCCGTACACCAATTGCCGTACCAGCCTGTTTTCCTCTGTGGTCTTCAGGTCCACGATCTTACGGATCTGTGCCGGTGTCAGCACTTCCTTAAAATTCACACCCTGTATATCAGCTACTTTTTTTGCAATCGCTTCGCTGGACAAACCCGGGTTGCTTTTGTACAAGCTTACATTTTTAGAGTCGTCATAATAATACACGTACTCCATTTCCAGGTCAGGCATAAACCTGCGGTATTGCAGGAAGAACTTCTCATCCGAGCTTTTTGACTCCGGCTTGGCGAGGTAATATTTTTCGTCCAGAAGGTTAATATACGTGTTGATCTTCAATGGTTTGTCCATCTTCTTGATAAGCGCAACACTATTGGCATTCAGCGTCCGCGTCTTGGTGGCAGTCATATCAAGATAGCCGGTTAGCGCTGGGCGTGAACTGAAGTAACCAACCACACAGCAGGCAGCTACCAGCGCCACGTAACGGGCAATTTTGATGCTCAATGGCTTGGCTTCCCTGGCCGACTGTAGTTTCATCATGGTTAATGAGAGAAACAACGTGATCACCAACAGAAAATAAATCACATCTTCGGTGCTGATCAGTCCGTTTATAAATTGCTCGGTCCTGCCAGAGATCGACAGGAAATAAGTGATGTGCCGGATCATATCCACACCCTGAAATAAGCCGCCCACAAAGTTGAGCAGCCCAAGGATGGCCAGGGTACTGATTGCCGCCACGACCTGATAAGAGGTGAGTGAGGACATAAACAGACCGATGGCTGCATAAGCACAGATGAGCAGATAAATGCTAAGTGCTCCGGAAATGACAATCCTATAGTCAATATTGGTAATGGACAGACCTCCTGCCACACCAAATAGCGCCAGTATAGCCAGCAGTATCAGCCCGTAGCCCATAATAGCGAGGTATTTCCCAAGAACGATGTCTTTTACTTTTATCGGTGAGGAAAGCAGCAATTTAATGGATCCGCTATGGATCTCCCTGCTGATCAGGCCCATGGTCAGCAATGGGATATAGAGGTACAGCGTATTTTTGACACCAGCGTAAAAGCCGTAATTTCCGCCATAGATTTGCGAAGTAACTTCTTTAAATTCCTGCCCCATCCTGTGTGCCCTTCCCAGCATCTGCAAAAATTTGGTGATGTCCAAGCCAGCCTGTATGGGGAAGATCATCAGCACCAGCCAGGCAACCGGTGAATAAAACAGGGTGCTCAGTTCTAATCTGGCGATTCGGAATATGGTTTTCATGAGTTTACATCGGTATTAAATTTCTTATTGGACAATTGTGCAAAAATGGCATCCAGCGAACTTTTTTCTAAAGTGATTTCAGTCAATCTCCAGCCCTCAGCAACGCTCCGCTTCACAATTTCCTCGGTAATGCGTGGAGCGGTGTCAAAGTGCATCCTGATGGTGTTTGCAGTAATGAATTCTGTTGCTGTAATTCCTGGTATTGCTTTCAGTTGCTCCATTTCCGGTGGATTTTCCAGCGTAACCACCAGGCTGTTTGGCTCGATGTAGTTATTAAAAGAGTCCATTGTATCCTTAAACACCATTTTACCACCCTCAATCATAATGATGTCGTGGCAGGTTGCCTGGATCTCCGCCAGAATGTGTGACGAAAAGATCACTGAACGCTCGGTAGCAATCTCTTTAATGAGGCTTCTCACTTCCAGGATCTGGTTGGGATCGAGACCATTGGTCGGTTCATCCAGTACCACCAGCAAGGGCTTATGAATGATTGCCTGGGCGATGCCTACACGCTGACGGTAGCCGCCGGAAAGATTGCCGATCAGTCTTTTGCTGAAGTGCGCTACGCCGCATTTCTTTTTTACTTCCTCTACTGCCTCCCTGATCTTGTCATCAGGGATCAGCCTTAGCTGCGCACTGTAGGTCAGGTATTCATCTACAGTAAGCTCCAGGTATAACGGTGCATTTTGCGGCAGAAAGCCAATTCTCTTTTTTGCTTCTTCCGGGTTTTCTCTCAGGTCTATCCCGTCAATCGTTACTTTCCCTTCTGTTTGGCTCAACACGCCGCAAAGGATGTTCATGGTCGTAGATTTGCCGGCGCCGTTAGAGCCCAGCAGTCCAACGATACCGGTTTTATAGATTTCAAAGCTGATGTCTTTGATTGCCCAGTCTTTACTGTAGCGATGTGACAGCCGCTCCAGCTTTACAATACTTTCTTGCATTTGATTACAATTGATAAAAATTCATGGTAATTGAACGGGCATAATTTGCCCGTTCAATGTTAAAAAAGAGGATGATTCGCGTTGATTTAAGGGTTCAATGTCCAATCGGGATTCATGACAGAAGCGGCAGGCCAGATTTGACGAAGGTAATTTGGACTGTTTGGCTCCAGCACATACTCCTTTCCTTCGGCAATGTGTTTAAAGGATTTCTGAAATCTCGTCTCTTTATTGAGCCGCTTCAGATCGATGTGCCGCATACCGGTAAATGCCAGCTCCCTTCTGCGTTCTTCGAGTACAAACCGCAATACCTTTTCTGCATCGCTGCCAAAGTCGGCAGGAAGAAACGCTTTATAAACCGAAGGATCTATACGGTTCAAACGTAGTACATTTACATCATTCAGCGCAGCACTAAGATCTCCGGCCCGGGCCTCGCACTCTGCCCTGGTCAGATACATTTCGGGTGTGTTCAGTGCATTGTTGAAGAAATCTCCGCGAAGGAAAATCTTCACACCATACCTTGTCATGTAGTTAAAAGGAGGAGCAGGTGGCCAGCCATTGGCATAGTACAAAGTCCAGCGCTTGTCATTATTGGTAAATAATGCACTCAGTTCGGGAGAAGCACAGACATCCATCCCCAGACCGAAAGGACGAAGGAAGGTACGCGCAACAATGGTTTCAGGATGGTCCAAACCTCTTGGCACATCCGTCCAGCCTATTGGTGCCCCTGGTACATAAGGGAAAGGTCCGGGTATGATGACCTTGTAATTGTTCATATTTGCCAGGGTGCTGTAAAGCTTCAGGGCTTCACTGGAATTCTCCATTGCCTTTTCATAATTGCCCATAAAAAGATAGGTTCTGCTGAGCAAGGCATATCCGCCAGCCTTTCTCGCTCGGAACTTATTCAGCTTATTGTTCAGTGGGAGGTCTTTAATGGACTCCTCTAAATCAACAACGATCTGGTCATACACCTCCTTAACAGTGTTCCTTTTATGTTTCATGCTGATATCCGCCACCAGTACCAATGGTACACCAGGCTCGGTAGCTGCTGTAGCCGGATCATAATGCTGCGCGTAAAGATTGACCAGCGTTAAATGCTCAAGTGCCCGTCCCAATAAAGCCTCCGCCCGGATGCTTCTTTTATTGGCCTCAGTACTTCCGGTTGCAGTCATGATGTTGTTGATCACCGTATTGAAATAAAACAACCTTTTGTAGCCCTCTCCCCAGGCCACATCATTGTCGCCCTCGCCAAAAGCATTTTTATCAAAGAGATAGATCTTTCTGTTGCTCAGCCTTTGTTTGGTATACAGGTTACCCGGCTCACCTTCAGGCAAAAAGGCATCGTCTGTCATCAGGTCCTGATAAAAATCGCCGAATGTCGTGACCGTGGCAAAATTGAGCATGTTTTCAAAATCCTCTACCGTAGTAGGAATAAATTTATCTTTAGGTACAATGTCGAGGAACTTCTTGCAGCCACTAAAAGCAAACAGCAGTACCAGTAGGATATATAAATATTTTGTCTTCATTGTCATGTCTTTTAAAAAGTAATGTTTACACCCAACATATACACCGGAGTTACAGGCAGTGTCCTGTTAAATTCACTCGGCGTTGCTACATAAGCCTCCGGATCCAGGCCTTTGTCATTTCGGTACCAGTGAAAAGGGTTCTGCACTTGAAAGGTCAGCTTCGCCGAAGAAACCTTACTGTTTTTTAGCAATGTTGGGGCAAAATCATACTGCAGGGAGATATCCCGTACCTTGATATAGTCGGCCTTCAACGTATTCTGGTCGTTCATTAGCCAAAGTGATTGGTAATAATAGGAGGAAGAATTGCCCAAATCAGGTGCTGGCATGATGCCTTTGATATTTTCATCGCCCGGTTTTCTCCAGAAATTAATTTTTCCGCGGTCTTCATTCCGGTCAAAATTGCTAGTGGATATCAGTTTCGGAACTGCATCGCGAAATACATTACCTCCGTTGGCAATAATCATCACATTCAGGCTCAACTGCTTGTAGGTAAAACTATTGGTGAAGCCGATCGTGTAGGTTGGCAACAATGTACCACCGTAAACCAAACCATTTACATCGGTCATGGCATCCACATAGCCGGTCTGCTCATTGTAGTTCTCCACAACATTGCCGTCTTTGTCAAACACCCTGATTGTACCGTTTTGCGGATTCAGGCCTGCATAGCGGTAATTGTAAATACTTTTCATCGGATAGCCCACTTTTTCTATCCCGGTCCCTGAAGTATAGGTGTAGACCGATTCCTGATCGGTACTGATCTCGGTCATTTTATTGCTGTTGTGACTATAGGTCAGTCTGCTCTGCCAGGTAAAATTGGCCGAATGCACATTATTGGTGTTCAGGGCCAGTTCATAGCCTTTGTTGCGCAGACTTCCGTAATTGATCAACGCCGTCTGGAAAGCATTCGTAGGATCTGTTTTGCGTTCGCCCAACAGATCGGTCGTTTTCCTATTGTACACATCAACAGAGCCTGAAATTCTGTTTTTCAGAATTCCAAAATCCAGTCCGATATTGGTTACAGCAGTCTTTTCCCACCTCAGGGTTTTGTTGGGTGGGTAAATGATCTGCGTGGTAGGCGCGCCGGTGTCGTAATTAAATCCCGGACTTGCCTGTAAAAAAGGGCCGACGGTTTTGGCCACATTGCCGCTTAGCCCATATGTGGCCCGCAGGTTCAGCTCATCGATCCATGTTGCATCCTTCATGAAGTCTTCGTTAGAAATTCTCCAGCTTCCACCAAGCGACCACAGCGGCAGGTATTTGTATTTTGGATCCGTCCCAAAAAGGTTGGAATTGTCTACACGGATACTACCTGTAAGGTTGTATTTATTGTCGTAGGTATGCCCTGCATTGGCATACACAGAGACATAACGGTCTTCCGTCGAGGTGAAATAGTTGTAAGTTGCATTGTTATACGAAAAGGTACTTTGCAGGGATTGCGTTCCGGTCAGGCTGGCGATCTTCAGCAAATCCACAGGGAAGAACTGGAGGTTATTGTCATTGTATCCCATTCTATGCAATGAAGTCGATGTCTGCGCCACCGCCCTTTGTTCTCCTCCGATCAAGGCCGTGAAATGGTTTTTGGAATTGAACTGTTTATCGTAATTCAGTTGCGTACGTACCGTATACGACCTTGAATCGCCCCTGTTCTCGTAGATCTCTCCGCCATCAGGAATGTTTTTGATGATGTTATCATTCTGAATCTGGGTTGCGTCGTTGATCAGTGTCGCTGTCCGGTAATAGTCCTTTTCGCGGGACCGCTTGTTGTAACTGCTGCCACGCTCGGTCTGGTACTTTACATCCAGACTCAGTCCTGCTATAATTCTGGCATTGAAACCTCCCTGCAGCCTGAAATAATTGTTTTTGTAATCAATAGCACTCTTGTCCAACTGATCAAGCGGATTGAAGGTCTCGTCCAGCAAGCCCAGTCCGGTAAGACGCTCTATTTCATTCTTAGACTTGCCATCGTTCCATGGAACCGTATTGCCATTGTCGTCCTTCAATATTTCATAAGGCATATACCTCGTGTAATCCATTCCACCGTTTTCTCTTCCTTTATAAGAGCTGAGATTGGTACTTATTCCTGCTTCAGCAGTCAGCCACTTAAAGACTTTAACCTGGTCCTTAATGTTGATGTTTATACTCTTGTCGCTCGTTCCCTTATTATAACCCCTGTTGCCAATAAAATAAAGACCTGTACTAAACTGATTCACCTCATTTCCGCCGCTGGCAGAAAAGCTGTGTTGTTGTTTCAGCATTTTTTGCAGCATCAGTTCCTTTACTTGCTGCGCTCCATCCAATGTCCTCAGTTTGTTTAATGTAGCATCAAGTTCTGTCTTACTGATCTGGTTTTGATCAAATTGGTACAAGGCTTCTATGGCCTTTGGCTGCGCCGACCTGATAATTCCATCGTTGTAATCCGGATGCTTGATGTTGAAGAGCTCTTCCTGAAGATCAACCATTTCTTTGGAGTTCATCAGATTCAGGTAAGAGAAATCCGGGATAGGAGTTACAAAAAAAGTGCTGTTGTAATTAACCTGCAGCTTTCTGGCACTGCCCAGGCGCGTAGTGATCGAAATTACGCCGTTTGCGGCACGGGTTCCGTAAATAGAAGCGGCTGCTGCGTCTTTCAAAATGGTAATGTTAAGCACATCGGCTGGATTGATGTAGTTCAGGTCGCCCTCATAGGGAAATCCGTCGACCACATACAGTGGCTGCTGGTTGCCATAAAGGGTAGAAAGACCACGGATCGTAACCGATCCGTTTTGCATATACAGGCCCGGCACAGTTCCTTCCAGCCTATCCAGTATGCTGGTTTCCATCCTCGCATTGATCGTCTTTTCTGCAACAATTCCATAAGAGCCAGTAGAGCGTTCGAGTGGAAGGGTCTGATAACCCGTGCTGATCATCACTTCCTCCAGTCCGTTACTGATCAGCGTCATTTTGATCGTGCTCAAATCTGCCGTAGCTTTTATTTCAATTGGCTGGTAGCCGACGTAGGAAATTTGGAGCAAAGCATTTTCTTCCAGTCCATTGATTTCGAATTCCCCGTTGGCATTGGTTGAGACCGAGCGAATGGAAGATTTGACTTTTATCGTCACCCCTGCCATGGCAGTACCTTTTTCGTCGACTATACGGCCTTTGATATCGACCGACTTAAAATAACTTTTGAGCAGGTCCAGGGCATTGTCTATAAAAGAAGGCTCTTTAATTTTAATGACCACCGTACGGTTATCTATCGTATACGTAAATGGCTGATCAGCAAGTAACTGGTCGAAAGCCCTTTCGATCTGCAGGTTATTGAAATTAACGCTGACCGGCTTAGCCCCCTTTAATTTATCCGGTTGCCATAGCACATTATAGCCAGTCTGGATCATGATTTCCTTAAATACTTCCTCCATCGCCGCATTCTTCCTGCTCAGCGTTACCTGCTGCCCGAAACTGCTGGCGCTCACCTGCATAATGGCGGCAATGATCAGGAAGGTGGTTATTTTCATGATAAACAGGAATTTCCTTATACGCCCCGGCGGAACGCATAAAACTCTTTCATAAATTTTATACATTTGTTTGTGTGGTTGTTGGTTTAGTTGACAAGATTGAATTAATATCGGCCAGACAGTATTGACAGGCCCTGCTCCAACAGGGCTTGTCTGTTTCCGGCGAATTTTAGTAAGGTTTTATTTCATTACCAGTATCCGCCTCCCTTCTATCTTAAATTTAACGGCATCTGTCAGCGTCAATTTTTTAAGCACTTCGCTTACGTTATTAAACCGAGATACTTTCCCGCTGAACATTTCTTTTTTAACCTCCTCATCGGTGTATACAACCTCCACATCATACCACCGTGATACCTTGTTCATGATGCTTTCCAGGTTGTCATGATCAAATACAAACAAGGCGTTTTTCCAGGCGACCGCCTGCTCTGTGTTCGCAGGGCCAACCTGCAGTTTTGTGCCTGTCAAAGAAGCTTGCTGACCAGGTTTAAGTATAGCCTGTTGTCCACCTGCAACAGAAATTTTTACACCTCCTTCCAGGAGCGTTGTCTTGGCCACCCCTTCCTCAGCATAACTGCTGATGTTGAAATGCGTACCGAGGACTTCAATCTGCTGGTTATTGCTTCCAACAACGAATGGATGGGCTGCGTCCTTTGCTACCTCGAAATACGCTTCGCCATTCAACTCCACCATCCTGTGTGGCAAGCCATTAAAACTGGCAGGAAATTTAACAGATGACGCTGCATTGAGCCATACCTTCGTACCGTCTGGCATGATGACCTGATATTGTCCGCCGCGGGGAGTCGTCACCGTATTCAATAAAGCTGTTTCAGTATCCTTAGTGCCCGAAGCTATAGTCACAACCTCGTAAGTGACCTGACCGTCTTTCGTTTTGCTGATCCGCACACCAGATTCTTCACTAAGCCGCCCCTGCGCAGCATCAGAAAGACTGATGGTCTTTCCGTTGGACAGCGTAAGTACTGCTTTATTGGAACCGGGCGCTATATCATTTGAAGAATTGCCTTGGTTTAGATTTTTAACATTAAAAAAATAACCTGCCAGAGATACAATCAGAACTGCAGCGGCCGCGGTTCCTATATTCCGCGCAAAAAACCACCGCCTGTTTTTTTTAACAGGGGCGATTTCATTGTGCAGTTTAGCGAGCATCCTTTGTTTAACCGCATCTTCCTCATCAGGATAAACGGAATCCGCATAACCGGTATTTTTATACCAGGCATCCAGTTCTTTAAGCTCTGCTTCTGAGGCATTACCCTGACTATATTTTTCTATTAAAAGGTGAATCTGCTGCTTATCCATTATCTCCATCATCATCCCCAAAGGATGCGTTATATAGATGTACGGTTAAAAGCAATTAACCCTATATCCCCAGCAAAAAAAATTAAAAAAAATCTTTCCAGAGCGTGGGCGAGATCAGGAGCAATAATCCTGTATGCTTTAAGTTATCGCGGATTACCTTCAATGCCCGGGTTAAATTTGCCTCCACACCTTTTTCCGAGATCTTCATACGGGCCGCAACCTCTGTGTTATTAAGCCCCTCAATGCGGCTGTATTGGAAAGTCAACCTGCATTTTTCCGGAAGTTGCTCCACAATCCCATTGATGTATTCTTTTAGAAAATGAGCATCCAGCATCTCCTCATCGTTTGTAACTTCGGCAAAAGTGTAATTGTTACGGGCAAGATGTGCCCGCCTGTGTTCACGCTGGTAATATTTAAAGATGCTGAACTTCACGCATGTTGTTAAATATGCCGGAAGGTTTTGAATCAGGTTTTCCTTTCTTTTCTCCCAAACAGCGATAAAAACTTCGTGAACGATGTCTTCTGCATGGGTTTTGTCTTTGGTATGGTTCCAGGCTACAAGCAGCATTTTTTTCCAGTACCGGTTGTAAATCTCAGTAAACGCTTCTTGCCTTCCCTGAGCGATAAGCTCAAGCAATTCTGAATCGCTGGTTCCTGTATATACCTTCATGATAGTCTAAGCCCCTGGCCATAAAGTTAATAAAAAAGATGAGTATTCAGCGGAACTGCCGGCTAAAGAGCAGGAAATCGACCCGAACAACTACATTTACAAAAGAATGATTTGATTATTTTACATCTGAACGACCTAGCCATCAGTTTTTCATGGCAATTCCCCAAATATTACCATTACAATAATTAATTTTAAGCCTTTATGTTAAAAACATACCTAATTTATCTATCGAAATTAGGAAAACCTAAAATACCGACAAGATCTTACCTTTAATTGCTTCATGTACTTTTTCAATTATCATCTGGGCCCTTTCACAGCCTCTTCTAGAGGGTATCTAGGGGGTTGCATGGCCCCTTAGACCAACCAAGGGCTATGACTGCCCCTTTTGAGTACCCTTCTCAAGGACAGGAACACGACAGAAACGTAAAAAGAACGGGAAAGCTTCGGGTAAAGGGTACCTGGACCCGAAGCCTTTGCGTTACAGACCCGAAGCTCTTACGGTTCTGAATACTTCAAAGGCACTGCTATCCTCCAGTCAAAGCCAAACCCTCTCAGTTTTTTCGAACCCACAAGAGGAGGAATGCTACTACGATACTCAAGGCAAAAGGCACTGTCAGCAACAGGTACAACGAGACATCTTTCAGGTAACCATTTGCAACAGCGGCACTAAAAATATTAAACGCCCAAAGGCCCAGAAAAGCAGCAAAGACGACAGTAGCACCGCCCAGGATATAATTGATCAGGGAAAATCCACGCTCATCCTCTGCCCTGGCAATCACCATTCCGCTATGTATGATCACCAGGATTACGCCCAGCATCGTAAAAGAAAAGCTGTTCATCAGGTAGGCGATAAAATAGGCCAGCGCAAAAGCGATATTCAGATAGGACAAGGTTTTCAGCATCCTTAAATATACGAAGAGGTGCGCAGGATTGTTTCGACAATAAAACTATTCCCGGTCAATTTTGTTTATATTTCAATAAAATCATAAGATCATGAAGAAAGAAACGAAAATTATAGCAGGAGTTTTGGCAGGAGCAGCACTGGGTGCAGCCGTAGCATTGATATTGTCATCAGACAAAAACAACGACGTGAAAGATAAAGTAACCGATTGGTTTTGCGACCTGATCGACTCTTCTAAAGACAAGTTCTCAGGTCTTACTGACAAAGTTAAAGATTCACTTTCGAAGGTTAGCGCATAGGCAACTGAATGAAAATTGCTTTTCATGGTGCAGCACGTGCTGTCACCGGCAGTAAACATCTGATAACGCTCGACAACGGAACAAAAATTTTATTGGACTGTGGCCTTTTTCAAGGCATGGGTGAGGTTACCGATGGATTGAACGAAAGATTTGGGTTCAATCCATCGGAAGTGACCCACATGATCCTCTCCCATGCACATATCGATCATTGCGGCTTACTCCCGAGGCTGGTTGCTGAAGGTTTTGGCGGAAGGATTTTTTGTACACCTGCTACTATGGACCTGGCCCGCATTCTATTAATGGACTCTGCAAAGATCCAGGAACAGGATGCTGAATATGCCAACAAGCACATTAAAGCGAAGGAAGAACTGGAGATGCCACTTTATACCGAAGAGGATGTGGTAAAGACCCTGAGCCAGTTTAAAGTGGTGGATTATCAGGAGGATTTTGAGATCTCCCCGGACATTCAACTTCGCTTTACAGATGCCGGGCACATCATTGGCAGTGCTGCGGTACATTTAAAAATCAAAGAAGGCGGAGAAACAAAACGGCTGACTTTCAGTGGTGATGTGGGCAGATATGGCGATATGATACTGAAAAGTCCGCAAACGTATCCCCAGGCCGATTACATCCTGATGGAATCCACTTATGGTGATTCCTTGCATAAGGACCTCGAACCGATTGAAGAGGCGCTGAGAGAAATCATTCATCAGACTTGCGAGATTAGAAAAGGAAAGGTGATCATTCCTGCTTTCAGCGTGGGGCGTACCCAGGAACTTTTGTATGCGCTGAACGCATTGGAACTTAAAAATAAGTTGCCTGATATACCTTACTATGTCGACAGTCCCCTTTCGCTGCAAGCTACGGAAGTGCTCAAAAACCATCCGGAGGCTTACAACAACGGGGTAAAGCAGGTTATGAAAATTGACCATGATGTGTTCAGTTTCAAGGGACTAAAGTTTATCGAGAATGTACAGGAATCTAAAGCACTGAACGCTGACCCGAGGCCTTGCGTGATCATTTCCTCGTCCGGAATGGCGGAGGGTGGAAGGGTTCGGCATCACATCAGGAACAACATTGCGAACCAGAAGAATACAATCCTGATGGTCGGTTATGCGTCACCTGGTTCCCTGGCGGGAAAACTGATGGCCGGTAACCGCAGCGTGTGGATGTTCGGACAAGAATACGATGTAGTAGCCGATATAAAATCCATCCAGTCGATGAGTGCCCATGGCGATTATGAAGACCTGCTGCAGTTTTTAAGTTGCCAGGATCCCGCACGCGTCAAACAGCTTTTTTTGGTGCACGGCGAATATGACGTACAGCAACGTTTTGCCCAGCGCATCCGGGAAAAAGGCTTTATGCATGTCGCTATTCCTGAATATCACCAGGAGTTTGAATTGTAAAAAATTATCTTTGCGCCATGGACGTATTTGGCGAAGCATTGAAGGACCAGTTTACCAAACCACCCGCAGAGATCCTGTGGGTGCACAATTCTTATGACGAGCCGGAAGAAATGCCGGTAGACATTTATTTTCGCAATGAAGCGGATATGCCGGAACTGGAACTCAAAGCCCTGGAACTCTGCAAAGGAAAGGTACTGGATGTAGGTGCTGGTGTGGGTAGTCATGCCCTGGTCTTGCAAAAGCGCGGTTTTGACGTAACGGGAATGGACATATCTGCTGCCGCGGTCCAGATCATGAAACAGCGTGGCCTGAAAAAAGCCCTGGAAGGAAACATTCTGAAATACACCGGGGCAACCTATGACACCTTGTTGTTCATGATGAACGGCATCGGACTGACGGGCTCTTTGCAAGGCTTGAAAACTTTTTTGAAGGAGGTGAAGAAACTCTTAAATCCTGGCGGCCAACTGGTATTTGACAGTTCTGACCTATTGTACCTTTACCAGGAAATCGCCTTTCCAGAAAATGGCTACTATGGAGAAGTGAGCTTCAGGTACGAATACAAAAGCATCAAAGGCAATTGGTTCAAATGGGTATATGTAGATCAAAAGACGCTGCAAAGCCTGGCTGCCGAACTGGGTTGGGAGACTGCCATTGTTTATGAAGATGAGCATGACCAGTACCTGGCCAAGCTCACCTTAGTTGTTTAGGCCTGCTCTTCCCAGATCATGGCAATGTTGATGATGGTCTCTACTGCTTTTTCCATATCCTGCACAGAAGCCCACTCTTGTTTGCCGTGAAAAGCATGCTCCCCAGCGAAAATATTCGGACAAGGAAGGCCCATAAAGGACAGACGTGAGCCGTCGGTTCCACCCCTGATGCTTTGTTGTTTGGGCGTAATGCCCAGCCTTTTTATTGCGGCTATGCCGTTTGCAATCACCTGTGGGTACTGGTCCAGCACCTGCTTCATGTTGCGGTATTGTGCAGTAATCTTCAACTGGTAAGTTGAATTTGGAAAGTCTTCAATGATATTCTGAACGGTTGCATCCAGGAGTTCCCCATAAGATTTAAGCTCCTCATCGTCGAACGAGCGGATGATGAACCGCCCCTCTGCCTGCTCTACACTGCCGCTGATGGATACCGGATGGATGAACCCTTCTTTTAGCTCCGTGGATTCCGGAGAAAGACAATCTACGGGCAATGCGCTGATCACGTCTGAAAGGATTTTTATGGCGCTCTCCATTTTTCCTTTGGCAAAGCCTGGGTGCGCACTCACGCCGTTGATGGTCAGCAATGCTCCATCAGCAGAAAAAGTCTCGTCTTCAATAGAACCCAGTGTTTCTCCGTCTACCGTATAGCCAAAATCTGCTCCCAGTTTCTCTAAGTCTGCTTTATCTACGCCTCTTCCGATTTCTTCGTCTGGTGTAAAAAGAATTTTAATGGTTCCGTGTTTGACTTCCGGATGACCCATGAAAAACGCAGCAGCCTCCATGATCTCTGCCACACCAGCTTTATTGTCGGCGCCCAACAGCGTTGTTCCGCTTGCGGTAATGATGTCATTGCCGATCTGGTCTTTCAGGTCGGGATGCTCTTTCATTTTCAGCACAACAGAAGGGTCGTCTGGCAGAACCAGATCCTGTCCCTGGTAATTTTCATGTATGATCGGCTTCACATCCTTGCCGCTACAGTCGGGCGAGGTATCCATATGCGAGCAAAAGCAAATGACTGGAACATTTTTTGCAGTGTTGGACGGGATGGTGGCATATACATAACCATATTCATCCAAATGAGCATCAGAGATCCCGATTTCCAGCAGTTCAGCGACCAATACCTGTCCCAGGTCCTTTTGTTTCGCTGTTGAAGGAATGGTTTCAGAAAGTGGGTCGGACTGGGTATCAATCTGGACATACTTGCTGAACCGGTTTTGAAGTGATTTAGTTTTATTTTGATATTTTAGCATACTCTTATTTAAAAAAACAAAGTTATATATAAGATTATAATTTTGAACAGACCCTAAACAAGATAGATTGAAGACCGTACTTATTACATCCCTAACCATCCTGTTTTGCTTCAAAGCAGCTGCACAAAGCAATTACAATAAGCTCAGTATCGGAGCAGGCGGTGGCCTTACACAGTCCTTTACCGACATCGGCAGCAATGATTTCGCCCCGGCAGCTTATGGCAATGTCGAATACTTTCTGACACCTTTTTTAAGTTTGGGCAGCGAACTGCAGGTTGGCAAGATCAAGGGCGGCGACCCCAATACAGATCCGCATGGCCGGGCATTTGTGAACAGTTACAAAGCCCTGAAGTTCGGAGGTAAGATGTACCTCGGCGCGCTGACAAACTTCGAAAGCAGCAATTTTTTAAACGCAGTAAAATGGGCCTATATGGGTTTAGAAGGCGGGATTGTCAGCAGCACCATGACGAGTATTGAGCGGGTGCAGAAGAGTACTGGTTACCGGTTTCCCGGCAAAAATGCCTCTAAAGACCTTGACCTGGCTCTAGACCTGGGTATCAGTTTTTATTTCCCCGACAGGGAGGGAAAGCCCAGGTTTGCCATCAATGCCAATTACCAGACCAACGTTACCATCGGTGAGGGCCTGGACGGTTATGACGATTCGCCCATCAAGTTTAAAAACGGCAATCCGGACATCTACAATTATTACAGCATAGGGCTCAAGTACCATATTGGTATACTCGACATTTCCAGAAGACGCCTTTACCGATGAGGTTATTTATCTTATTCTTATTCATTGCCATGGAAGCAAACGCACAGCTGACGCCGTATGAACGCAGCGGCAAAAAAGAAACCGCCACATACGACCAGGCGATTGCGTATTATAAAAATCTCGATGCAGCCTATCCCCAGGCCAAACTGATCAGTTGCGGGCTGACTGACTTTGGCAAACCCCTGCACTTGTTGGTGCTTTCAAAAAAACAGATCTTCGACCCCCTGCAAGTCCGCAAAAATGGTCTGCGGGTCTTGCTGATCAACAATGGCATTCATCCCGGTGAACCGGAAGGAATAGATGCCAGCATGATGCTGGCGAGGGACCTGCTGAAGGGCAACAAACTTCCTGAAAATGTGGTCATCTGCATCATCCCTGTGTACAATATCGATGGCAGTTTCAATCGGACTTCTACCTCAAGGGCAAACCAGAACGGCCCTCTGGCTTATGGCTTCAGGGGCAACAGCAAAAACTATGACCTGAACCGGGATTTTATAAAGACGGATTCCAAAAACTCCCGTTCCTTTCAGGAGATCTTCAACAGCTGGCAACCCGAAGTCTTTGTGGACACACACACCAGCAATGGCGCCGACTACCAGTACGTGATGACGCTGATCCCTACGCAAAAAGATAAACTGAATCCGCTGCTTTCTGCCTATATGACCAGAACCATGATCCCTGCCTTGTATGCGGGCATGAAAGAAAGTGGCTATGAGATGATTCCCTATGTCAATTCTGTAGAGGAAACGCCCGACGCCGGAATTACCGGTTTCCTGGAATCACCGCGCTTTTCTACCGGTTATACCACGCTGCACAATACCATCGGCTTTATGCCGGAAACGCACATGTTAAAGGATTATGATAAAAGGGTGGACGCTACTTATGCGCTGCTGCTGCACTACATCCGGATCGTGGAGCGCGATGCGCGGATCATTGGCGAAAACAAGGCGAAAGCGGATGAAGAAACGATCGGACAGAACACGTTTGCAATTGCCTGGAAACTGGATGAGCAAAAATTTGACGAGATTGAGTTCAAAGGTTATGCCGCCAGGCAGAAAACCAGCGGGGTAAGCGGACTGGACCGTTTGTATTACGACCGGAATGAACCTTATACCAAGAAGATCAAACAATGGAACAATTTTGTGCCGGCGCTGACTGTCGAGAAACCAATTGCTTATATCATCCCTAAGGCCTGGAGCAGGGTGATCGAACTATTGAAGCTGAACAGGGTGCGGATGTATGAATTTAAGGAAGACAGTAATTTGCCGGTGGACTCGTATTACATTACCGACTATAAAACACAGCCAAAACCCTATGAGGGGCATTATTTGCATTCGGGTGTGCAACTGAAAACCGTGTCGCAAAAGCTGGTTTTTTACAAGGGAGATTTTGTGGTGTATATGGATCAGCCCCTGAACCGCTACATCGTGGAAACCCTGGAGCCACAGGCAACGGATTCATTTTTCAACTGGAACTTTTTTGATTCGGTACTGAGTATGAAAGAGCATTTTTCTGCCTATGTGTTTGAGGATACCGCCGCAGAACTGCTGAAGAATAACCCGGAATTAAAAACGAAGCTGGAACAGGAAAAGCAAAAAAAACCCGATCTTGCAAAAAATGCGGAAGCCCAACTCGATTTTGTGTACCAGAACTCTGCTTATTATGAGCAGACTTATAGCCGGTACCCGATTGCGAGATTAACAACCGAAATGAAATTAAATGTAACGCTAAAATAAATGGAATACCTAACCGAGACTCCGGTCTCTTCTATCATCATGCTCTTTACGGTCGTTACCAGTATTTATGCTTTTAATGACCATTCGCTTTACGGAAGGTTCATGCTCAACCCCTACCAGGTATCCAAAGGAAGGAATGTGCATACGCTGATCACCAGTGGATTGATTCATGCCGATTGGATGCACCTGATCTTTAACATGATCACTTTCTTTTCTTTTGGTTTTGCGCTGGAACAGATGATGGGTTCGCTGAATTTTGGGATTTTGTATTTCGTGAGCCTGATCGCCAGTGACCTGCCAACGGTGTTCAAACATAAGAACGATATGTGGTACAATAGCTTGGGCGCGTCTGGTGCCATCAGTGCGGTACTGTTCAGTTTTATTTTATTTATGCCTTTCTCTACCATGCGGATCATGCCGATCCCCATTGATATCTGGGCGATTGTATTTGGCCCCCTATACCTGGTGTATTGCGTATATGCAGCAAAACAGTCGCGGGACAACATCAACCACGATGCCCACTTTTACGGTGCGCTTGCGGGGATGATCCTGACCATTATTCTGCAGCCGGGCATTATTCCTTCATTTTTGACCCAGATCATGGGCAAGATCGGCTAGGTAGTGGCAGGTAAACTGGAAGGTTTGAAGTAACTGATCGGATCGGTCGGATCTTTAATGATCTCGAACAGGGTATGGCCCCATGGCTTCCAGAAATCCTGTAGCACCTGGGCATAGGTCTTGTGCTGCCAGTAATCAAAAATGGCTTTATTGAGGGTTCCGCGAAGCGGCATGGCTTCGATATAAATCGAACCATCTACGGGCATAATGGTATATTCCGGTAGCCGGTTGAACAAATAAGCCGAGTAATAAAAACGGGCGCAAAGCTCTTCAAACTGGGGCGCAGATAAGAGCTGTCCTTCGATCTGCTCAAGTAGTTCCTGATGGTATTTTTTATTGGTACCGTTGTCCTGCAGACAGGCCACGACACCGAAATCCTTCATCTTCATGGAAAAGGTGAGCGTATTGATCTCATCGCGGAAGCTGAAAGGCGTGTTTTGATCTTCAAGGGGAACGACAACAATAGACCATGGGGTAAAATCTTCCAGCACCACATCGGTATAGATTTTCTGGATCATGGTATGCAGGTTGCCGAATTTGTGCATCAGTCCCTGCGACATGTTTACCCCATCCTCGCTGAGTTGTTGCAAGCGCACCGCAGCATTCATTTCGATGTAAATAAGTCCGTACATCAATTTGCCCATCCAGTTGAACAGGTCATTTTCTGCCAGTTTAGACACACCGGCATAACCCTCTGAAAAAGCATGGGATATTTTGTCTTCCAGGGGCTGTATGAAATGTTCCAGTACCTCGGTGTTGCAGGGTATCGTCAGACTCTTATAAGTCCTTACACTTTCATCCAGCAGTTTGATTTGTTCTTCACCAGTAAAATTGCCCATTTCGAGCAACCATTGCGGCAGGATCTGTGTTTCTACGACCGGACTACTGAAGGTATCTCCGCTCAGAAAGCAGTTTTTATGCTTAAAATCAAAATTCTTGAAAGGTTGGTAAATGCTGCTGATCATACTGGGGGACAATATTAGGTATATTATTTTTACATTAGCAGGTAGCTTCCGTATTTTAACTTTAGCATTACCAAAATTACCATCTCCCCTATGCAGGCATCCTTTTCTCCCTACCAACTCGAACTGAAGCATCCTTTTTCCATTTCAAAGTTTAGCCGCACAGCAACCCCGGTTTTGCTGCTGAAACTGAGCTACGAGGGGCTGCATGGCTACGGCGAAGCTTCGATGGTTCCTTATATGGGCGAAAGTATGGAGACTGCCACAGCGTTTTTGAGCCAGGTGGACTGGAAACGTTTTGTCTATCCTTTTGATTTTCCTGCTATCATTGCTTATCTGGACGGTCTGGCAAAGGGACAACCAGCCATTAAAGCAGCCATTGACATTGCCATAAATGACCTCAGGGGGAAGATCGAAAATAAGCCGTGTTTTGAGATTTACGGATCAGAGCCGTTACGGATGCCACTAACGTCCTATACAATCGGCATCGATACACCCGAAGTAATCCGTGAGAAAGTGGCCGATGCAGAGGCGCTTGGATTTAAAGTTTTGAAAATAAAACTGGGCCGGGACAACGACAGGGAACTGATCGGCACCATCCGGGAAGTGAGCAACTTGCCGCTGTATATAGACGCCAATCAGGGCTGGACAGACCAGGGAAAAGCCATTGAACTTATTTACTGGTTGCACGAACAGGGCGCGCTGCTCATTGAACAGCCTATGGACAAGGCAGACCTGGAAGGCAATGCCTGGCTCACCGGGCGCAGTCCGATACCACTGCTGGCCGACGAGGCGGTGCAACGCCTGTCAGACCTCGAACGACTGAAAGGCGCCTATCACGGCATCAATGTGAAACTGATGAAAAGCGCAGGCATGTATGAAGGGCATCAGATGATCCTGAAAGCAAAGTCAATGGGTATGAAAGTGCTGATTGGTTGCATGAGCGAGACCTCTTGCGCAACACAGGCTGGTATTGCACTGGCCCCTTTGTGTGACTGGGCAGACCTGGACGGGCCCTGGCTTACGAAGAACAACCCTTTTCAGGATCCGGAAATGGCAGGGGGAAAATACATCCTAAACCGGTTGCCCGGCCTAGGATTGTCAGGTATTCCTAAATATTTATTTACTTCTTAAGGGTATTTTTTACCTCCCGCATCAGCTGTACTTTCAGGTAGCCAAAGAGCACACCGGTAGTCAGGAAGAGTGCAATGAGCGGATATTTCGCATTGTTAAAACACCAGATGATGCCAATAATGGAAACAATAATCGCCAGGTTATAAAATACGTTGAGTGCTATTTTCTTAACCATTCAACTAGTATACAGGCATCTCCGGATCGAATTCCTGTTGCCAGGCCAGGATACCACCCTGCAGGTTGTATAAGTTGGTCAGCCCCAATTGCGCTTCCAGTTGCATCACCGCAGCAGCACTTCTTTTGCCACTTCTGCACTGGATAATCACTGGCTTATCTGTGGCAATCTTGTCTGCTTCAATCAGGATTCCGCCAAGCGGAATGTTTTCGCCATTCAAGTTAGACACCTCATATTCAAAGGGCTCTCTAACATCAATTAGTTGAAAATCTTCGTTGTTGTCTATTTTCGCTTTAAGCTCTTCAACAGTTATTTCCTTAATCATGGTTATTAATTTTTTTCAAAGATAGGAATTAGTAATAAGTATCAAGTAGTAAGTATCAAGACATGACGCAAAATCAATACTTGCGACGATGTTGTAACAACTGGCAACCTCAGGCGTTTAATAGTATTCCTTTTTAACTTTTATTCGATATGACTGCTTTATCCCGTTTCTTCTGGTTCTGTTCAGGTGCGCACCTGGGTATGCTGGAAAAACACCCTACAGAACACAATAAATACATTGGCATCGGGGCCACAATTTTCTTCACTGGTCTCTTCGCTGCATTATCTGGTGGCTATGCGATGTATTTCGTTTTCAAAGGAGATGCACTGGCTGTGGTCTTTGCATTGCTGTTTGGCATCATTTGGGGACTGGCCATTTTCAATATGGACCGTTATATCGTGGGCAGCATCAACAAAAGCGCCACTACGGGTAAGCAGGTATTGCAAGCGACGCCAAGGGTTTTGCTGGCCATCATGATCGGACTGGTGATCTCGAGACCGCTGGAGCTAAAGATTTTTGACAAGGAAATCAAAGAAAGGCTGAAGGTCAGCTACCTCAACAACCAGCGCTCTAAAATCGATACGCTCAATGCTGCTTTTGGCAACAAGTATAAGATAGAAATGGGCAAACTGGCTGAAGTGAAGGCCCAACGCGATTCTTTACAAAACGGGATTAAGACCGACCGTCAGAAACTCAATTTCGAAGTGTTTGGCACCAAGACTACTGAGACTTCCGGTGTAATGGGCTACGGTCCGTATGCCAAAAGAAAAGAAGCAGAACTACAGAGACGACAGCAGGACCTCGACACCCTTTCGGCCGAAGTAAGAAAACTTGAGCATTTTGTAGATGGCCGCAAACAGTTTGATGGCCTGTTGACGGAAAAGCTGTATACCAGTAAAGAACTGGACAGCCTGAGCAGCATCGCCGGTTTTGCCGACCGGAACTGGGCTTTGGGACAACTGAGTGTTACGCCTAACGGCAAGCCAGATACAACTACTGCGCTTGCGGTAACATTCATAGGTCTGCTCTTTGTGTTTTTTGAATGTTTGCCTGTTTTTGTCAAACTGATGAGCAGTCGCGGGCCGTACGACCATGCGGTACAAAACATCGAAACCACGCAAATTCATGAATCGGACAAGGACAAAGATTATGAAGTTACTGTAATTGACGAGGTACACGACACCCGGGTTGCAACAGAAACCGCCAGACGAAAGCGAAACCTGAATGCTGAATAAGGCACGGGAATTGCTGTTTTAAAAACAACATGAAAAAACTGATTTACTTATTGTTCCTGGTTTTGGGAGTCCAACAGGTCGACGCACAAAACATCAACCGCATCATTTCAAGGCGCTATGTAGACCGGCTCATCAAGACCTTGAGCAGCGATGACATGCAGGGCAGGGCAACTTATAGTTCCGGAATTGACAAAGCAGCAAGTTTTATTGAAAGAGAATTCAAACGTATTGGCCTGAAGCCGATGAAAGGTGGAACCGGTTTTCGGCAGAACTTTGTAAAAGACTCGACCGACAGGCGACCACTGTTTAACGTAGCGGGGATCATTCCCGGCAAATCTAAGCCTGACGAGTATGTGATCTTTTCAGGACACTATGACCACCTCGGCATCATTAAAGGAAACGACCTCGACACCATTGCCAATGGAGCAGATGACGATGCATCCGGTACCACTGCGATGATCGCACTGGCGAGATACTATAAGAAGCTCAACAACAATGAACGGACGCTGATCTTTGTGGCCTTCACCGCAGAAGAGATTGGTGGCTTTGGTGCGAAATACTTCTCCCAGCAATTGAACCCGGACCATGTGGTGGCGATGTTCAACATCGAAATGATCGGCAAAGAAAGTAAGTTCGGCAAAAATGCCGCTTTCATTACGGGTTATGAACGGTCTGATTTTGGCAAGATCCTGCAAAAAAACCTGCAGGGAACGGAATTTACCTTCCATCCCGATCCTTATCCTGCACAAAAGCTATTTTACAGGAGTGACAATGCGACCCTGGCAGCCTTGGGTGTGCCGGCGCACACCATTAGTACCGACCAGATCGACACCGATAAACTGTACCATACAGTAGGTGACGAATATGAAAGTCTGGACACAGAAAACATCCGTTCGACCATTAAGGCCATTGCAAAAAGTGCGACAAGTATTGTACAGGGGATCGATACGCCCAGTAGAATTCCCAAGCTTAAGAAATAGTTACAAGGCTTTTTCCATCACGTAATCATTCATCAGGTAGCCATTTCCAATGTCCAGATCCATGGTTTCTTTGATGACGAAGCCGGCCTTCTGGTAGAATTCAGCTGCGTTATTGTTGCGGTTAACATTAAGTTGCAGGAAAGCCCCCCCCTGATTCCTGATGAGGTTTACCACTTCATTCATGAGCAGTTTGCCCAGGCCCTTGCCATGGGTTTCTGGCAACACATAGAGCTTATGTAGTTTGTATATTTTTTTGTCTGAATCCAGCACAGAAAAACTGGCAAAACCAAGGTCGGTACCATTGTCTTCTGCCATTAAAAAAACATAACCCTCCTGAAACTGCGACAGCAGTACTCCCCTGTTGTACATCTGATCGAGCATGTATTCAATCTGCTCGGGCGATAAATAACCGGCATAAGTCTTCCACCAGGTGCGGTTGGCCAGATCCTGTATGCTTTCGATGTCCTGCTCCTTTCCTTTTCTTAAAAGAATCATATCGCTTCACTGATAAATAAATAAGGGATATTGAATATAAATTCCACAAAACCATCCGCGATTACTTCAAAATCTCCGTTTTCTTTCTGCCGTAGATTGCTGGTCTCAAAATAAGCCAGGACTTCAATCCTGAAAATGCTTCCCGCTGCTTTCCAGACCTTAAAACCTGATTTGATGGCATAAGCTTTTTCAGTAGGGGTGAATACCACAATATTGATCTGGTCGATATAGCTGCCCAGTTCGCGCAGGTTACTTTGCGCATCTATGACATTGACGGCAGGATATTGTTCGGCGATCAGGTAGTCCAGTACAGCATCCAGTTGCTCAGAAGGCGCATCAATCGTTTTGGTGTTTTCCTGAAAAAAATGGACATCGTCCGCATTTACAACGACGTCCACCTTAAGTCCCAAACTAATGACCTTTTCATAAGCTTCAGCACTGACAATCAAGGTAGGGCTCCATTCCAGTAACTGGCCCAGGTACTCCTCATCAAATGTTCCCAATTGATGGATGTACAACGCAGGTTCCTGTTTCTCTCTTACAATATGGTGTGAAGACATCGGGCTAAGTTAGCGCCTTTCATTGTACACTCCAAATTCTGCAATGGATGGCGCTTCTTTAAAAGTTTTGTATTTGATGCGTACTTTCTCGCCCCATGCTGGGTCAAAGCGGTGGATCCTGATCCGTGAATCGCCTTCGGCTTCAGCCAGCAGGTGCCATTTGTTGTTGCTGAAATATTCAAGGACATAGCTGGCGGCATTTGCCTTGGCCTCGGTGATGACGATGGTATTGAAGGTGGTTTCCCTGGTCAGGTCGACTTCAAACCATGGGGACTTGATGCTGGGATTGGAAGTCCATGCAGAACGGAAGCTGTCATCTGTCGCAAAATCCATCAGGGCATAGTCGTAACTCCAGCTGGCATTGGCAGGTTTCTTTTTGGCCAGGTTAGACGAAATGATGGGTGCGTCTGCAGTTGGCAGTTTGGGATAACTTTCCGGCTTCTTGTAAATGCTCCCTATCTCTTTCAACTCCGTAATGACGTTTTCATCAATCAGGCCATCCCGGTTTGGCGCCACGTTTAAGATGAAATTACAAAAAGCCTTGTTCATCGGCACAATATTGGTATTTACAAGTTCCGCAGCCTTTTTTACCGGCGTAGTCGGAAAGGAGGTCTTCCAGAACCAGTTCTGGTTGATCGGCAGACAAGAAAGTGCAGGCAGCTTATTGGTTTCTTTAGAAATGTGCTGACCGGCACCTTGCTCGTAAGATTTGATATCGGTATAGAACAAGGCTTCAGCAGGATATTTAGCCGCGTTCAGGTCCATTACCAGGCAATTGGGCTGAATCGATTTGACCAGATTGTAAACCTCTTCAAAAGGCACGTCATCATAGGAGATCCTGGACCATGGCGCATCCCATCCATCGATGATCAGTGCAGAAACCTCCCCGTAATTGGTCAGCAGTTCTGTGAGCTGGTCCTTCACCATTTTAATATGCGGAGGGGTGATTTGTCCCGGCCTCAGTTTATGGTGTGTATCCAGGATCGAAAAATAAAGCATGACCTTAAGTCCCTGTTTGCGGAAAGAATTGACAAATTCTTTGACCACGTCCTTTTTCAGGGGACTGTTCATCACATTATAAGGGGTGGTCTTGGTATCCCAGATCGCAAAACCACTATGGTGTTTGGTGGTCAGGCAACCGTAGGTCATATTGGCCGATTTGGCCGCCTTCGCCCATTGATCGGTATTCAGTTTTTTAGGATTGAATATTTCCGGTGAAGCATCCGGATCAGCCCAGTCGTCCTCCATATAGGTAGGAATATTGTAATGGATGAACATCCCAAAGCCAAGATCCACGAACTTTTGCTGCAGGTTGTACAGAGACTCTTTCGGCTCAGTTTTGTTTTGTGAAAAACCCTTTGGAATCGGGAGAAAGAAAAGTCCGGTAAAGAGCGCAATTAAAAATGGAGTGCTTTTTGTTTTCATAGAAATCGATCAGGAACCCGATAAAAATAAACTAATTCCAAGATAATTCCTAAATTGACTACGAAAACACAACGTGATCATTATGGAAATATTTGACTGGACCTCATTCACAAAACGAATAGCGATCAAAGCAAAATTATCTGAAATCTACAATGCCTGGACGAAAACGAGCGAACTGGAAAAATGGTTTCTGGAGAAAGCTGCTTTTTTCAATACCCAGAAAGAGCCGATCAGCAAATACATCAATGCAACCGGAAACATAGCCTATGAGTGGCTCTGGTATTTATATCCGGATAAGATGACGGGGACATTTAAAAAGACCAATGGAAAAGACTTTCTGCAGTTTAGTTTTGAAGGCGAATGCCTGGTTGACGTAACGCTAACCGAGCTGAACGGCTATACCATTGTGGACCTGACGCAGCACAACATTCCTACAGACGACCAGTCTAAGCAATTTATCCGATTGGGTTGCTCCAATGGCTGGGCATTTTACCTGACGAATTTGAAATCTGTCTATGAAGGCGGGCTCGACCTGAGAAATAAGGACAAGATGCTTCAACCGATGATTAATAACTAAGCAGATCCCTAACTGCTCAGGGGTAATGTAAACCAAAATGTGCTGCCAACGCCGATTTCACTTTCCGCGCCTATAGTTCCATCATGCCTTTTTACGATTTCAGCACAAATGTAGAGGCCGAGCCCTAAGCCGGTGTATTCACTGCCTCCATGATTGATGCGGTAATAACGATCGAACAGAAAGCGAAGGTTTTGGGCAGGGATGCCGACTCCTTTGTCAGTTACTGATACTTTGGCCATTCCCCCCAACTGTTCTACCAGGACTTCAATTTCCCTGGAATCAGGGGCATATTTCATCGCATTGTTCACGAAATTGATCACGATCTGTTCTGTACGGGAGATATCTGCAAAGACTTCCAGAGTTGAATCACCCTGGACATTAATCTGAAACCGATCTTCTGTAGTCAGGTTATCACAACAATCACGAATAATTTTCAGTAAACTAAACTTTGTAGGGCTGATTTGCAATTGATCTTCATTCGCTTTGCTGGTATTTAAAAGATCCTCAATGAGCATGTAAACTTTCTCGAGGCTCTTGTTTGCCTGGGTAATCAGCTTTGGCAACACCAATGGCGAAGGGTTATCTTTCATCCTGTCCAGCAATTGCAAAGAAGCTTTTAAAGTGGTAATCGGCGTTTTGAGTTCGTGACTGGCGATGCTGATAAAATCATCTTTATGTTGTTGCAAGATCCTGAGTTCATGTATATCAGTTGCCGTACCGATCCATTGCTGGGACATGCCTTCGGCATTGCTAATGTGCATTAAGCGGATGAGATGCCAGCGGTATAGTCCGTCGGAACGCCTTACACGAATCTGGAACTCCCCTTCATCCGTATGTTTGTCCAGGAAATTAAAGTGTTTCAAACTTACTTTGAGGTCATCCGGATGCACGACTGTGGTGAAGTCACTGATTTGTGTATTGGACGGCTGTAGTCCTGTATAATCGTACCATCGCTGGTTGTAATAATCCACCTCGCCTTCCACCGTATTGGTCCAGGCAATCTGAGGAATGGTTTCCATCATTTTTCGGAACCGGTTTTCACTCTCTCCAAGCGCCTTGGTCCGCGCTGCAACCCGGTTTTCCAGCTGACTGTTTAGTTGCGATAATTCCTCGTTGACAAATTTTACTTTTTCCCTTTCCCTGGTGAGCAATTCATTTGCCTGGCGCAATTCCTGTGCATGTCTTTCCTTCTCCCTATTTTGCTGCAGGAGTTCGCGGTTGGCGGCAACCAGTTCAACGGTCTGCTTTTTTAATTGTTCATCTGAAATTGCTTTCTCCCTTCTTATAGCCGTATCCTCCAAGGCCCTTTGAATTTTAGCGGGCAAGGTAAAAAGGTTATTTTTGGAAGTATAATCCGTAACACCACTATTGATCAGGGCCACCGCATTTTCTTCACCAATAGTACCGGAGACAATAATAAAAGGGACTAACGGCAATAAAATCTGTTTGATCTGAAAGGCTGTAACGGCGTCGAAAGATGGAAGTGAATAATCGGAAAGAATGATGTCCGGCTGGAAATCCTCCAGCGCCTTTTCATATTCGGAACGGTTTTGAACAATTTTGGAGATAAAACTTAAGCCTGATTTTTTAAGTTCACGGCAAAGTAAATCAGCATCATCTTCATTGTCTTCAAGCACAAGAACTTTGGAAGCCGCAGTCATTTAATGGGCTGGTTGACTTAATACCATCCAGTATAGTCCGATCTCTTTGATGGCATGAAAGAAGTTATCACTGTCTACCGGTTTAACAATATAGCTGTTGGCCCCCAATTCAAAGCATTTTTCAATGTCCGGTCCTTCATTGGATGAGGTAAGCATCACTACAGGTATAGACTTCAGCTTCGAGTCGGACTTTACCGTTTCCAGCACCTGAATGCCCGATACTTTCGGCATTTTAAGATCCAGCAAAATCAATTTGGGATACTGGCTGCTGTCCCTGCCTGAATAAATACCCCGGCAGTATAAAAAATCCAGTGCAGCCGCGCCATCTACAACATGGTGAAGTTTATTGGAGAAACCACTCTTGGAAAGCGCCCGTATGGTCAGTGTAGCATCATCCGTGCTGTCTTCCACAAATAAAATTTCAACGTCATCGTAATTCATATAGCTGTTTTAAATTTTTGGTAAACTGAAATAAAAACTGGTACCCTGGTCCAGTACCGACTCGGCCCAAACCGTTCCCTTGTGCCGGTCCACGATTTTCTGTACAATCGCGAGCCCGATACCGGTTCCCTCAAACTCTTCCTGCGAATGTAAGCGCTGGAAGACGCCAAAGAGCTTATCGTAATATTGCATGTCAAATCCGGCCCCGTAATCCTTAACATAATAAACCACCATTTTGCCTTCATCGTAAGCACCTACCTCTATCCGGGTGCTGGGTTTGTGCCTTGAATATTTGACGGCATTGGAAATCAGATTGATCCAGACCTGTCTGATCAGTGATTTATCGCCTTTGGCAGAAGGGAGCGGATGAACATCGAATACGGGAAGGTTGTCACCCTCATCAAAAATCAATTCATCCCGTACAGACTGTACCAGTTCGTTCATAAACACCTCGGCAACTGTCACCTGTTTCCTTCCAAGTTTGGAAAAAGCCAAAAGATCATCGATCAGTTCACCCATTTTTTTGGAATTGTTGATGATCGACTGCAGGATTTTCCTTCCCTCATCATCCAGTTTCTCTCCATAATCCTCTGCCATGATCCGGGTATATCCGTTGATGGCCCGTATCGGGGCACGTAAATCGTGCGATACGGAATAGGAAAATGAGCCCAGTTCCTTATTCACTGCCTCCAGTTCTGCGGTGCGCTCAATTACCTTCCGCTCCAGTTCTTCGTTTAGCAGACGGATGTCGTCTTCGGCATTTTTTAATTCCCTGTTGGCTACGATTAATTCCTGCGCGCGTTTTTCCTTTTCTTCGTTCTGAAAAGCCAGCTCTTTATTGGCGATGATCAGTTCGGCTGCGCGGTTCTCCTTTTCCTTATTTTGGAAGGCCAGTTCTTCATTGGCGATGACCAGTTCAGCTGCGCGACGTTCCTTCTCTTCATTTTGAAAAATCAGTTCCTTATTTGCGATGATGAGCTCTGCTGCACGGTTTTCTTTCTCTGTATTCTGAAAGGCGAGTTCCTTATTCGCGACAACCAGTTCGGCGGCACGGTTTTCCTTCTCTTCATTTTGATAAAGGAGTTCTTTATTCGCGATGATCAGTTCGGCCGCACGGTCTTCTTTCTCCTGGTGTTGAAATGCGATTTCCTTGTTGGCAATGGACAATTCATCAGCGTCTGTTTTTTTCATATCCTTAACTTGTATCGATTAATTGAATTCGTAAGTACAGGATGAACTAAGGCTGGGAAGGCTCCTCTTCTGTAAAGTTCTCTAAAGCTAACATAAATAGCTGGATAAGTCCTACAAGCTTTGTGGAGATCAGAACAATAGCGCCCTGTTTTTGTTGTATTACAAATTAACAATCAACATCATGCAGGAAAAAGATTTGAACCCATATGAATTTACAATCGAAATCGATGGTGAGCCACAAGCGATCAGGGTAGAATTGCCAAAACCGGGTGATTATATTGTTTACATCAACGGGGAGCGTAAGGGTCATATACATCCAATCAAGGGAACTAAATCCGAATGGAAAACCATGGATGACATTGAACAGCCACTGGTCGATGAGATCGGAAAAAACATCGAACTGCTGGAAGAATAAGTCCTTCATTTAATATCTGATATTTTCTTTAAGTTTGAGATAACCACTTATTCCAACCTTTATGAAATTCAGAAGCCTGACCTTACTCGCTTGTTTAATTTTTTCCATACCTGCTTTAGCCCAGCTTAAAGTAAGTCCGGATCACCATTTTCTGCAGACAACTTCAGGAAAGCCTTTTTTCTGGCTGGGCGATACCGCCTGGGAATTGTTTCACAAACTCAACCGTGAAGAAGCTGATCTGTTCCTAAAAAACCGGGCGGATAAAGGTTTTACCGTTATACAGGCCGTAGTGCTTGCAGAGCTTGATGGCCTGAATAAACCCAATGCTTACGGCGAAAAGCCGTTGATTGATAATGATCCCGGAAAACCCAATGAAGCTTATTTTAAACACGTAGATTATATCGTGAAGAAAGCGGAAAGTTTGGGCCTGATCATTGCCATGCTACCATCCTGGGGCGATAAATGGAACAAGGCATGGGGTGTTGGCCCTGAAATATTTACGCCTGAAAATGCTGCGGTGTTTGGTGACTATCTGGGCAATCGCTATAAAAATAACGCGATTGTGTGGGTACTGGGCGGCGACAGGGATATCGCAGATCAGGCCGACATGGACATCATCAACGCGATGGTCAAAGGGTTGAAAAAAGGCGATGGAGGCAAACACCTCATGACCTTCCATCCGCAGGGCGGCAAAAGTTCCTCAGATTTTTTTAAAGACGACCAGTGGATTGATTTCCACATGTCACAAACCGGGCATTCTAAAGAATCCAAAAACTATCAGTTTAACATCAAAAACCGGGCATTGACACCTCTAAAGCCACATGTAGACGGCGAACCAAGGTATGAAGATCATCCCAATGATTTCAACCCGGGAGAGAAGGGTTGGATGGATGATTTTGACGCCAGGCAAACGGCCTACTGGAGTATGCTTTCAGGTGCGTTTGGTCACACCTACGGCAACCACGATATCTGGCAGTTCTTTAACGGACAAAACGGGATTTCATGGGCGAGGACGAATTGGAAAGTTGCCATGGATCATCCCGGCTCAAAACAGGTTGGTCTGATGAGAAAAATGTTTGAAAAATACCACTGGCAACGTTTGATGCCGGATCAGAGCATTATCGTAAAGGATAATCCGCAGACGGTAGAATATGAAGTGGCCTCGATCTCGCAGGATGGGAATTTCCTGATGGCTTACCTTCCATACGGGCGTAAGACGGTGCTCAACACAAAAAACCTGAAAGGGAAACAATTGAAAGCTTCGATTTATAATCCAAGAGATGGATATACAACGGATTTAGGTGTATTTGAAAATACAGGTACAAAAACAATCGCTCCCAGTTCTGAAGGAAGAGGGAGCGATTGGGTGGTAATTATCGAGCAGAAAAATTGATCCAGTCGATGCTGATCAGATCCCGGTTCGGAGCCTCATCTTTAGTAAATACGAAATACAGGTCGTGTTTGCCGGTGGCAGCGATGACCATTGATTTTAACTCTTTATAGGTTTGCCAGTTGCCTGTAGGCACAAAACCCGTCTTGCTGAACAGCGTGCCCGTTGGGTTATCCAAATGAACTTCAACATTTCCCCTTTGGTTGGCAGAAGCATAGAAATAGGTCAGCTGACTGATGTTACTCAGGTCGATATTCTTGATCACGAAGTAAGACTTGTTGTGAATGCTGCCGAGGTAACTGTCGCTTTTTTCAACCTTATACAACACATCTGCGTCTTCCGCCTGCACTTTTGCCGGGCGGAGGATGATGGTCTCTTTCTTGGTCAGCGGGGTAATCGCTCCTCCCTTATCCGTGTAGGATGCTGAGAAAATATATCTTCCCTGGTCTTTAACAGCCAGGTGCTTATCCAGTGTGACAGAACCCTGTCGCGGCAATGCAGTATTCTCCTTTTTAACACTCAGCGACAGGATGTATTTGACGATCTCTGATGCATCATCTTTAGAGATTTGAGGGTGTGCGCTCATGGCGTGTTCGCCCCAAACACCACCACCACCATTGATGATCTTGTTGGCCAGTTTATCTACGGCAGTTTTGTCGCCGCTGTATTTTTTGGACACGCGCAGGAATGATGGGCCTACAGAAAGGGCGTTCAACTGGTGGCAAGCTTTGCAGTCACTGCCCGCAATCAAAGTTTTTCCGTAGTTGTAGGTTGGTGTGATTTCCTGGTGTCCAACCAGAGACTGGTTGTTCTGTACCTTGGCGATGAAGTTGAGGTCTACTTTGATCTTCTTAGTATCAATAACCTTGTCTTCATTGTCTTTTACATCCACCTTATAATTGAATTTGGTTGCTGTTGGAAAAAAGAACGAAGTATTGCTGCTGGTATTGATCGCTACCTGCGGCAAGGTATTTCCTACTTTAATAACTACAGTATCTGTTACACTTTTGCCACCAAGATCTGTCACTTTTAATGTAGCCTGGTAGACGCCGTTCTTTTGGAAAACATGTGTTGGATTTTGTTCCGTTGACCCAACTGTGTTGCCTTCAAATCTCCATTCATAAGCCAATTGGTCATCATCGTCATTGTCGAAGCTTTTAGAACTGAAGGCTACTTTGTACGGAGCCAGGCCAATGGTGTCTTTCGTTTCGATTTTCGCAATTGGTGCGCGGTTACCACCGTTATAGTCAATTCGTACCAGGCGGGCATCTACGTTGTCGATACCGTACACCGAACCATACTCCAGCATATACATCGCTCCTTCTGGCCCAATTTCAATATCCACCGGACGTCTGAAATCGCCATTGGTTTCCATGAAAGGCTCTAAACGCCTGTAGTTCTGGTTCTCATCCATGCGAACCGCAAATACCCAGTTGCGCATCCAGTCGTACATGAACAATGCCTTATCATAATAAGCCGGTAATTGCGATTTGGAGTTGAGTGCTGCATTGAAATGAAATACCGGACCACCCATGGCGCAGCGCCCGCCTTCACCCAGGGATGGGAATTCTGCAGACCTGCCATAAGGATACCAGACCATCGCTTTTGTCGGCGGTGGCAATACTTTTGCACCAGTATTGTAAGGTGAATTATTGGTTGCTCCGTTCAGGCTAAATTCTGCGCCTACTTTTTTAGTCGCGAAATCATACTCCTTGTAAGGTTTGCTATCGCCAACAAAATAGGGCCAGCCATAATTGCCTGCTTTTTTTGCCTGGTTGAACTCGTCATAGCCACGTGGACCTTGTACACCATCAGTACCAGAATCAGGACCTACCTCTCCCCAGTAAACGATGCCCGTTTCTGGATCTACCGACATACGGTAAGGATTGCGACAGCCCATCACATAAATTTCAGGTCTGGTCAGCGCTGTGCCCTTAGGGAATAAATTTCCCTCAGGGATGGTATAACTGCCGTCTGCCTCAGGATGGATTCTCAGAATTTTCCCGCGAAGGTCATTCGTATTTCCAGCAGAACGCTCTGCACTATAAATCAGTCTATTGTCCCTGCGGTCGATTGGTGCAAAGCCGTCAGACTCAAACGGTACGGTATTGTCGCCCGTCGAGATGTACATGTTCTTTTGTTTGTCCCAGGAGATCGAACCCCCGGTATGCGCACTCACTTCCAGGTCAATCGGAATTTCGATGATCACCTTCTCTGCTTTCAGATCGAGGATATTGTCCTTACTAATAGGAATGCGGGAAATGTGTTGTTTGTATTTACCTGCTGCCTCAGCTGTGTTGAAGAAATACAAGTAATTGTTGGTCGCAAAATCAGGGTCGATACTCATGCCCAGCAAGCCGTTCAGGTATTTTTCCACTGCTTTAACCGGAAACGTGTATACCAGTGTGGTTTTGCCATCTGCCGGCGTATACACATAAAAATTGCCTGTCCGTTCGATAAAGAAGACCCTGCCATCAGGCGCAACAGAAAGTTCCATTGGTTCGTTCAGGTCATTGGACAATACGGTCTTGGTAAAGCGGTTGTCTTCAGGTTTTTTAACTGAATATGCTTTTGAATAATCCAGGTTGCCATTACCAATGGCGTATTGGATTCCACCCAACAGGTGTTTGACGAACAAAGGCTCAACGAAACTTTCGTCGGTGTGACCCCCGCCTGTATAAAAGGCACGGCCGCCATCAAATTCATGGTACCATGCGATTGGATGGTTATCCCCATTTTCTCCACCTTCGTAGCTGGTTTCATCCAAACGGGCCAAAACTTTCAAATCGCCCTGTATGCTTTTATAATTATACCACTCATCTGTACGCTCCCACCTTTTTGGCAGGCCTTGTGTAGAAATATGGCTGTTGTCATTGACATCAATAGTTGCTTTGCGAACATTTGGATTGCCGGGATGGCTTTTGAAATAGGCACCCACCAGTTTGTTGTACCATGGCCAATCGTATTCCGTATCCGCAGCAGCGTGGATCCCGGCGTAGCCGCCACCTGCTTCGATGTAACGTTCAAACTGGACCTGCTGATCTGCGTTGAGTACATTCATCGTTGTACTCAGGAAAACCACCGCGCTGTAGTGTTTCAGGCTGTCCTCCACAAAGTAATCTGCATTCTTTGTAGTGTCAACAATGATGTTATTTTCTTTACCCAATTTCTGGATCGCCGCAATTCCGGCCGGGATAGAAGAATGGTAAAAACCTTTTGTTCTGGAAAACACCAGAATGCGCTTTGGCATTGGCGGTGTGGTGACGGTTACTGCTGCATTGCCCTGAGCCTTCGGGGCAACTGTTTTGCAGGCATAAAAAATAATGGAACTGCAAAGCACAGAAAATACAGCGAGGTATAGCTTTGCGTATTTAACTTGAGACATAAATGGTTTAGGTTATGGTGTGTGTGTTAAACTGTAAACTTAACAATAATCTGAAAATTGACCTTAAATTATTTGTATCAAACGATTGCCTTTCACTCATAGATCCAGAGTAACATATTTTTCTGTCCCGTCTTGAGCAGCTTGTCAATTTTTCGCATCGTACTATTTGCTACTACCGGGCAGCCTGCGCTGACCCCATACATTGGGGCAGGGTAAGTTTCAAATGCAGGAACGGGATTATAAGAATGTAATACCACATCTCGTTTGAAGGCGTTGCTATTGCTGCTTTCCAGCCCATGCATTTTATAATGTACATGGATCCCAAACCGGCTGTAAGACCTGATGCCGAGTTTGTACTTGCCAAGAGAAGTACAATTGCTGTTTACTTCGTTGCTGTAAACTACTTTATTCGGTCCGCTGCCCCCACCTACGCCATGTGCACAAAGTCCTTCGAATACCTTTTTCTTCTGCCTAAAATCGTATACAAATAACCGGTTCTTGCCACAATGGATACTCATGTCGACCATGATGCAATAGCGGGTATTCATTTTATTGGCCTGGCAATAGCTGAGCGCCTGTTCGATTTTGGCATTGAACTTCAAAGCCGCAGCATTGGGATCAGGCTTCGTCCATGCGATGAGCGGAATGGCCAGTGTAAGTAAGGTAAATATCAGTTTTGGAGAACGCATCATCATGGTTTTTATTCGTTTACAAGTGTCAGCCATGTTTTAATTACAGACAACAAGGCTTCCTTTTTTGATGCCACATCGTCCAGATCATCGAATGTCGCAATCCTCCTGCCATCGGGATAATCACCAGTCAACAGACCAGAATCATCATTTACTTTAGCACCGCCCGGGAAGACCAGCATAATTCTGCCTTTAAAAAGATTGAACACAGCAATCTCTCTTTTGTAGGTCTTGGGATCAAAAGGGAGCATTTCACCACTATAAAAAAAACTCGGATTGTTCCATTTAATACGCTCTGAAATAAGTGGATCAACTCCCAAAATAATTTGTCGGATCGTTTCCACTACGACACCGATCTCCGGATCGAGCTTTTCGATATGAGCTGTTACAGCATCTGGATCGTGAACATCTTTGGATTTTACCATGATGAAACTAAAATAATAAAAAGATTGCAGTTATTGTTGGCCTGTTCACCTAAAAGCCGTCTTGTTTAGATTAATTTTAAATACTACTTTTGTTTAGAATAAAAACAAATAAGCCATGATTAAAAAACTATACTATTCTATAGTGCTACTACTAATTTCTACTGGGTTAACCTTTGCCCAAACTGGAGCGATCAGTGGATCAGTGGCCACCTCGGAAGGAAGCGCCGCAGAATTTGTTAGTATAAATGTGAAAGGAACCGGCAAATCTGCCCTTACCAGCAAAACCGGGACCTACCAAATAAAGAATATCAAGCCGGGTTCTTATACAATAGTAGCTTCTTTTGTGGGCCTGCAGAACCAGGAACAAGTTGTGGAAATCAAAACAGGTGAAACGGCAACGGTCAATTTCATATTGAAAGAAAGCGCAGATCAGCTGATGGAAGTCATCATTTCTTCCAGAAATGCCAACAAAGTCAATACCATTGTTGCCAAGCTTCCGTTGAAAAACCTGGAAAATCCTCAGGTATACAATTCTGTCCCCTTGGAGATTCTAAAACAACAGGTCATCACCAACTACGATGATGCCATGAGAAATATCCCTGGTATTTCAAGAACCTGGGAGTCTACGGGCAGGGCAGGCGATGGTGCATCCTACTTTGCGTTGCGTGGGTTTGATGCACAGCCAAGTTTGATCAACGGTCTACCAGGGCTGACCAGCGGCAATCTTGATCCCGCAGATGTAGAAGAAATTCAGGTAATCAAAGGACCCTCCGCCACATTATTTGGCGGCAGTTTTTATAGCTATGGGGGCATCATCAACACCATTACTAAAAAACCCTATGATTTTTTTGGCGGAGAAATCACCTATAATCAGGGGAGTTTTGGATTGAACAGATTAACAGCCGATATCAATACTCCACTCAGCAAAAAAAACAAAATTGCTTTGCGGATCAATACAGCCTTGCACAGAGAAGACAGCTTTCAGGATGCCGGCTTTAAGAAATCTTTCTTTATCGCCCCTTCCTTATCTTATCAGGTTAACGACAAACTGTCCTTCAGCCTGCTTGCTGAAGTGCTGGAAGAAAACCGTGCTGTTGCACCTGTATTCTTTCATTCCAACCGCGAAGCCCCCCTGGATTTTCACAACATTGATGAGCTGAACCTAAATAATAAAGCATCATTTATCAGCAATGATCTGACTATTAAAAACCCAAGGTATAACCTGCAAGGACAAATGCTCTACAAGTTATCTAACCAGTGGAATTCACAAACCGTTGTCTCCAGCGGACGCGTAAAATCAGACGGGATCTACTCTTACATCTGGGACGATGCTCCGGGAGATAATGTCTTTGACCAGTATTATCATAATGAAAACCAGGTAACGAAAACAATAGACATTCAGCAAAATTTCAACGGTGACTTCCTGATTGGCGGTCTTAAAAACAGATTGCTGGTAGGCTTCGACTATTTCAGCCGGAATGTGAAGGAAAATGGATCTGGCTGGGCAGTAGGAAGAACAGTAAGTCCGAACGGCATGGTTAGCGAGGAACTAAACAAAGCGGCTATTAATGAGCTGCTTGCAGCCAATCCTGGCTTTCCGAGCGACATCTCCAACAGTTCTTCAAGCGCCTATGTCTCTAATGTTCTGAACATCACCCCCGGCTTGATGGCGCTTGCCAGCTTAAGAGCTGACTACTTTGACTCAAAAGGAGATAAGGAAGATCCGGATGACAACTACAACCAATTTGCCTTGTCTCCTAAATTCGGGTTGGTTTACCAACCTGTGCTCAATAAAGTATCCCTTTTTATCAATTACATGAATGCCTTCATCAATGTAGCACCAAATGTGACCTATGACGATGACAATGTAAAAACTGGTGTTCAGTCGTTCAAACCTGAACATGCAGACCAACTTGAATTTGGTGTAAAAACCAATCTTTTTACAGACAAGTTAACTGCCACTGCTTCTTATTATGACATCAAAGTATCCGATCGTGTAATTTATACTCAAACCGGGCCAGTTCAAGGCGGAAAGGTTGGGAGCAAAGGTTTTGAGCTGGACTTGAATGCCAATCTCCTTACCGGACTGAACCTGATCGCTGGCTATAGTCACAATGAGACCAAAGTGCTGGAAGGGAATGGAAATGATTTTTACAATGAGGTTGGCAGAAGTCCGGGTGGCCAGGGCCCGCAGGACCAGGTTAATTTATGGGCAAGCTATAAATTTAACTACGGGAAGCTCAAGGACTTTGGAATTGGGTTTGGCGGCAACTATGCCGGACAGTATAAAGTCATTGACAACAGTGTTGTGGGCGATTTTTACCTGCCAGCCTATACTTTATTGAACGGAGGGGTGTTTTACAACGCCAGGAAAGTTAGGGTCAATTTTAATGTAAACAACATTACGAACAAGGAATACTATATCGGGTACTGGTCGGTGAACCCGCAGCGGCCAAGACACTTCGCTGCCAGTGTAACTTATAAACTTTAGCCCTTAACAGCTGTCATATCATGAATCAGGATAGCAACTCAAATAGATTAAGCTTACTTAATTTAAAATCATTCCTTATATTTAAGGTGATTCTCTGTTTAATCTTTTAATATGAAATGTATTTACACCTTTTTATTCATTCTATTATCAGGAGGTTTGCTTAATGAAACTTATGCTCAGAGCCAACCCAAGGGTGGCTCAGTAGCAGATGTTGCATTTATACAAGGCAAATGGAAAGCCATCACTCCCGAAGGTCAATCTATTGAGGGCGTTTGGCTTGCACCTGAAGGAGGGAACATCCTGGGTTTCATGCGTATGATGAAAGGCGCTAAAGCCGATCTTTATGAAATACTGGCCTACGAACAAACCGAGCAGGGTCTGGTTTCGATGGTAAAACACTTCAAACCCGGCTTGGTGGGTCTGGAAGAAAAAGACAAACAAGACCGTTACAACTTTGTGGAAGCCAGCAAGGACAGGGCGATTTTTGAAAAAGACAGCGGTGGCCTCAGAATCTTATACGAAAAACGTTCTGCGGATCAGTTTGTCATTGCCAGAGGTAACGAGCAGGACGGCAAATGGGTGTTCAAGGATTTATTTGTTTTTAACAGAACAAAATAGGAATCATAATCTCCGCAATTCTGCTTCCAGGTATTGGAATCCCGGGCGTAAATGAATGTCGGGTGCCAGACATCGCTCGCAGAGCTCACGAAGTTTTATTGATGTAGTTTGACCGGCTGACTCAGTGCAGATAGAAAGCAGGTCATCAAGTAGATAGCCAAACGCACGGACTTCCAGTCGCTCAAGCGCAAAACTGCGTTTTCCATCGTTAAGATCGTAAAACGAAGCGGCACCAAAATCCCCGAAAAGGGCATTGCCATCCTGATCCACAAGTATATTGTGCGCATATAGATCACCATGCATAATTCCTTTCCGGTGTAACTGGGCGGCCAGAGAAGCGATGGTCTCCGCTATTTTAAGAGATTGCCTCAGGGACAATGTCTGTCCGGGTTTAAAAACATCTCTGGTACAGCTTTCCAGACTCGGGGGCATACCCAGATTAAAGAATTTTTCCGGAATCAGCTCCATGACCAAGCCCCCCTTGCCTTCGGGATGCCCGGCTATCCTCCCCAATAAGGCCACTAGTCCAGGATGATGTCCTGCGGTGATATAGGCATTCATCTCGTCTTCAGGAAGCCCATCACTGGTGACCTCTCCCTTAAAAACTTTCACTGCTACATCGCCTGTACTCTTTTCTGTCCTGCTGCTCGCCTGGTAAATTACGCCCGAAGCGCCCTCCCCAAGCACCCGGCTTAACGTCAGATCGTCCCAAGCCACTACTGGCAATGGATTTATCGCAGGATGTGTACTAAATGTATTGCCCGAAAATGCCAGCCAGGAAAGCCTGGGCATTGACAAAAGCCAGTCCGGCAATTCGCTAAGCTTGTTGGCTGATATACGCAGAAGAGAAAGATTACTGCAACTTGCCAAAGCCTCAGGTAACGCTGTCAGCCGATTTCCTGCAAGCATCAATTTTTGTATTTTTTGACAGTTGCCAATTTCTGACGGTAGTTCTGCAATGCGGTTGTCCGTCAGAATCAACCAGCGTAAATTTGGGTTAAGTGACGCGGCAGGAATCTTCTCGATTTGATTTGCTTTAAAGCCAACAATATCAAGCAGCGGACAATCGGCCAGCACCTCAGGTAAAACAGTAAAAAGATTTGTCGAACAAAAGAAAATCCGTAGTTTTTTTAACCGGCCGAAATCTGCCGGAAGTGCTGTTAAGCAATTGCCTGAAAGATCCAATACCTCCAGCGTATCTACCAGATCAAATATTTCTCTGGGGAACACAGACAAGTTTTCTGACAGCTTTAAAGCGGTAAGTCCTTTAAGCGATCCGTTTTTTAATTGATCAAGGGTATGCATGGTGTGGGTTTGGCAAGCTGCAAAGATAACAATTAGGACTGGTGTATTTGATTGCAAACGTTTGTGCGCTGTTTACACCCATCCTGAATTAGGTTGGATGCCTACATTTTTTAACTTTACGTGACACACCATTAACTACACTCCACAGATGAAAATATCCTGTATACCCATGCGTACCCTTCTGTTTGCTTTTACTTGTAGCTTGCTCATTGTCCATACTGTTCCAGGCTTGACGCAGGAAATAAAAGCGTCACAAAAAAAAGAACAACAAGCTCAGAAAGTGATTGGCGCAAAAAAAATCAGTCCAACGCAAATAGAGGTATTACTTTCGGGCAACCGCAGGCAGACATTTGATTTTTATAGTGATCAGATCTTCCGGCTTTTTCAGGACAACTCCGGAGGTAAAATCAGAGACCCGGAGGCGAAACCAGAAGCTAAAATTCTTGTGGACAATGCGAGAGGATCACTGACAAAATTAGAGCTCAGCGATACCCTGGGTTTGGTTACGCTTAGCACGGAGAAGATCCAGGTTCAGATTGACAAAAACACGACCCTGTTGAAGATTACAGATCGGGACACAAAAACCACGATACTGGAAGAGGCAGCAGTAGCAGATTTTGAAAATAATGCAGTAACAATGACATTAAAAGAAGATCCTCAGGAATATTTTTATGGCGGTGGAGTGCAAAACGGACGTTTTTCGCATAAAGGAAAAGCGATTGCAATTGAGAATCAAAACAGTTGGACAGATGGTGGTGTAGCGTCTCCAACACCTTATTATTGGTCGACTAAAGGTTATGGTATCTTATGGCATACTTTCAAAAAAGGCAAGTATGATTTTGGCGCTAAGGAAAAAGGCGTCGTTTCCTTATCTCATGAAACAGACTATCTGGATGTGTTTTTTATGTTTGGGAATGGGCCGGCAGCGCTTTTGAAAGATTTTTATCAATTGACCGGAAATCCGGTATTGTTGCCCAAGTTTGGTTTTTATCAGGGTCATTTGAATGCCTACAACCGTGATTTTTGGACAGAGGATGAAAAAGGGACTTTATTTGAGGATGGTAAGCGTTACAAAGAGAGTCAAAAAGATGATGGCGGCATCAAAGAGTCTTTGAACGGGGAAAAAAATAATTATCAGTTTTCCGCACGTGCAGTAATTGACCGTTACAAAAAGTATGATATGCCGTTTGGCTGGCTTCTTCCCAACGATGGCTATGGTGCCGGCTACGGACAAACTGAAACGCTGGATGGCAATATCCGGAACCTAAAGGATTTGGGAGACTACGCCCATAAAAACGGGGTAGAAATTGGTTTATGGACACAGTCAGATCTGCATCCCAAACCCGAAGTCAGCCCTTTACTACAGCGCGACATCTTAAAAGAAGTAAAGGATGCTGGTGTACGTGTGCTGAAAACCGATGTGGCATGGGTTGGTGCCGGTTATTCATTCGGACTAAACGGCGTTAGTGATGTAGCTCAGATTATGTCTGAGTATGGAAACAACAGCAGACCATTTATTATCTCATTAGATGGTTGGGCCGGTACCCAGCGGTACGCTGGTGTCTGGTCTGGTGACCAGACCGGAGGTGTATGGGAATACATCAGATTCCACATTCCGACTTATCTTGGCGCTGGTTTGTCTGGTCAACCAAATATTACTTCTGACATGGATGGCATTTTTGGGGGTAAAAATCCAATTATCAATACCAGGGATTTTCAATGGAAAACTTTTACCCCGATGGAACTGAATATGGATGGTTGGGGATCAAACGAAAAGTATCCGCAGGCTCTGGGAGAACCTGTGGCCTCTATCAACAGAACCTATTTAAAGCTTAAATCCGAGTTACTTCCATACACCTATAGCATTGCTAAAGAAGCGTTAACCGGACTGCCAATGATCAGGGCAATGTTTCTGGCGTATCCTAATGTTTATACCAAAGGTACGGCCACTCAATATCAATTCCTATATGGCCCTAATTTCTTAGTGGCGCCGATTTATCAGGCTACAAAGTCTGACGATCAGGGTAATGATGTGCGCAATGGTATTTATTTGCCTGAAGGGGAGTGGATCGATTATTTCACCGGCCAAAAATACATGGGCAACAGTATTTTGAACAGTTTCGATGCGCCTTTATGGAAACTCCCTTTATTTGTGAAAAACGGGGCCATTATTCCCAGGACAAACCCCAACAATAACGTTTCAGAAATAAACAAAGGAGCTCGTGTTTATGAAATTTATCCTTCTAAAAAAAGTTCCTTTACGGAATACGACGACGATGGCACTACAGAACAATATAAATCAGGAAAGGGTACTTTGACATTAATTGAATCTGAGGTCGACAATAAGAACCGCGTGACCCTGACAGTCCATCCTGCAAAGGGCGACTTTAACGGTTTTGTGAAAATCAAAACGACAGAATTCAGAATCAACGTCACCACGAAGCCAGGCGCAATCGCCGCTACATTAGGTTCAAAAAAAGTACGGGTTGTTCAGGTCAACACATTAGATGAATTCCTGAGGAAGGAAAATGTATATTTCTATGATGCTGCTCCTAATATAAACAGGTTCGCTACCAAAGGCAGTGATTTCGAAAAAGTAGTCATCACCAAAAACCCCCAGCTGCTGATCAAATTAGCTGCGACGGACATTTCCCAAAATGCGGTTGTCCTTAGGGTTGAAGTATTCAAATATGAGCCTGCAGACCATCAAAGGATTGCTACTGGTAAACTGACTGCGCCGCTTAATGCCGGGATCAGCGACAAAAACGCAGAAGCTTATACTTTAAGGCCGACATGGAACGAGGTGAACAATGCCGATTTCTACGAAATAGATTTCAATGGTATGCATTATACGACCATCAGGGACACCGCATTGCTGTTTGACGGGCTGACCGCAGAAACTGATTATTCGTTTAAGCTGCGAGCAGTCAACAAAGACGGCTCTTCTGACTGGACAGAAATTAAGGCCAGAACCAAATCTAACCCCCTCGAGTTTGCCATTCAGGGAATCGTGGCAGAGACCACCGCCGAAAATCAGGGAGGATCGGGAATTGGGAGGTTGTTTGACTTTGACGAAGGAAACATGTGGCATACCAAATGGGGTGTAAAATCAGTCCCATTTGATATGGTAATTGATTTGAAATCCATCCATCAGCTGGATAAATTCCAATACCTCCCACGTACAGGCAGAGGAAATGGCATCTTATTAAAGGGAAAAGTATGGTATAGCTACAATAAGGAAAACTGGACAGAAGCGGGTTCGTTTATATGGGCAAACAATGATGATGTTAAAACATTTCCACTTAGCAATCACCCTCAGGCCCGTTACATCAAAATTGCCGTGGAAGATGGTGTTGGTGGATTTGGGTCAGGCCGTGAACTATACGTATTTAAAGTCCCGGGAAGCGAGAGCTACTTGCCGGGTGACATCAACAACGATCATTTAATCGACAAAAATGACTTTACTTCATATATCAATTATACCGGATTGAGAAAAGGAGATGGCGATTTTGAAGGGTACATCAGCAAGGGGGATTTGAATAAAAATGACCTGATTGATGCATACGACATTTCAGTCGTCGCCACACAGCTTGAAGGTGGTGTAGCTACTCGTAAAACGGATGCGATAGCAGGTAAATTGGAGATCGGGACGGCAAAGCAGAGCTATGACAAGGGGGAAATCATTGAGGTCCTGGTAAAAGGAGCAGGTCTTAATGCCGTAAATGCTTTGAGTTTCGCTCTTCCTTACCAGACGCAAGATTATGAGTTTGCCGGCATAAAACCACTTGCAATGAAACAAATGGAAAACCTGAGCTATGACAGGCAGCATACCAATGGGAATAAAGCTGTTTATGCAACTTTTGTAAACATTGGGAGTAAAGAAACCTTAACTGGAAATCAGGATTTGTTTATATTGAGGTTTAAATCGAAACGTAAAGTGAAGTTTAACCTAAAAGCTATCGATGGATTTTTAGTGGATAAGCAACTGAACGTGGTTAAATTCTAAAAAATGAAGAAAATCCTGTTCCTCTTATTTGTATTGGCACTACTGCTCCCTGGTCCTCAAACCGCCTTTGCACAGCAAAAAAAGGGATCAGAAAAGATATGGATGCTTACTTATTTCCGCCAGCGTTATCCGACCAGGATTGAGATCAATGCTAAGGGCGAAACAGTGGAGGTTTCACTACCCGATCCGATGCTGGTTGCCCAGTTACACATTGCGCTTTCTACCGACGGACGCCATTGGGCGCCCCTGAATGATAACAAGCCAATATGGGATCAAAACATGCGTGACCAGTTCATCCACCGCGGACCCGATGGTCTCTGGAGGCTAGTCGCCACAGGTGGGGGCAGTAGTCCGGAAGACCGCAGACAGTTCGGCCCAACCTGCACCTATGCCACATCGAAAGACTTAATTCACTGGCAGTTTCAGCAACGTCTGCACCTGATGAAAGATGTGCGCAATGAATCCGGAGAACTAGTTCGAAATATATGGGCTCCAGAATTTTTCTATGACGAAGCCAGCAAAGTTTACACATTGTTCTGGTCCTCTACATTTGAGGATGCAGGATGGAAGAAAAGCAGGCTTTGGTATTGTACCACAACCGACTGGAAAACTTTTACTGCGGCCAAAGTGCTGTTCGCTCCTGCTTATTCTGTGATCGACGGGACATTGATCCAGCACAACAAGACCTATTACCTGTTTCATAAGGAGGAGGAATTTGGAGTCAGCACGGGTGAGCGAAGGGGAATCAGGGTCGCGACCGCTAAAAACATAGAAGGTCCTTACCGTATTTACGAGGGGCCGCTGAATAATGGTCAGATTGCCCCGGTAATTACCGAAGGCCCGAGCGTAATGAAAGATCCGGTAAAACCGGGTTGGTTGTTGTTGTATGATTATCCTATGGTTGACCAATATGGCATTTCATCCTCTCCTGATTTGCTGAAATGGCAACTGGAAAAGGATATATCGATGCCTGCCGATGCCAGACACGGCAGTGTTTCCCAGATCACGGCAGCAGAAGCCGAGGCGCTCCGTAAAGCTTATCCAGGCTCCAAAAAATAATTTTAGACTTCAGATGAGATGCTATTGATTCTGTTTCTCCAGCTTCCTGACAATCCAGGGTAAGGTTAACCCTTGCCCAAGCAAGGACAACAAAACCACGGCAATGGAGAGGAAAATGATTTCATTGCGCATGGGAAAAGGTGTTCCATTTTCAAGGGCAACCGGTAAACTGATCGCAATTGCCAGGGAGACGATTCCCCGCATGCCCGACCAGGTAATAATAAAACTAGTTCTGGAATCAAACAAAGCATCTTCGCTGATCTTGCGTTTGCCCTGAAAAGCCTTTTGCAGGTTAAACTGTTGAAGGTAAACCCTGATCAACCTGATGAGTATGGTTATCCCGGTGATAATAACCGCATAGCCAGTAAATGGCCAAACTTGATCTGGTGCCATTTGCTTTAATACCAATGGAAATTGGAGTCCTATAAGTAAAAAGATGAGCCCGTTTAACAAAAAAATGATCACATCCCAAAAATTCCTGGATTGTGCTTTAAACTTTTCCGGAAACTTTTCACGGCTAAGCCGGGACATCCCAAGGCCCAATACCACTACTGCAATGACACCGGATACTTCGAAATGTTCTGCCAGCAAATAGGTAACGAAGGGCATCAATAGCATCAGACTTGCTACAACCATTGGATCAGCGCGAAAATACCGCAAAACATAGGACAAGAGTTTGGCTACAATTATTCCGATTAGCAGGCCCCCGCCCAAAACCACCAGAAATTGCAGGAAAGCATGCCAGAAAACAAATGCAACTCCCGTGACCGCGGCAACGGCCAAACGATAGGCCACCAGCGCTGAGGCATCATTAATCAGGCTTTCTCCTTCGAGAATTGTCAGGGTTTTATGGGAGAGGCCCAGACCTTTGGTAATGCCTATGGCAGCTACAGCATCTGTGGCGGACAGAATTGCGCCCAAAACAAAAGCAAGCGGCCAGCTAATTCCGATGAAATAATGTGCGATGACAGCAATTCCTGCCGTGGTCAGAAACACCAGTCCTATAGCCAGAGCGCTTATAGTATTGATATTGGTCTTGAAATCCTTAAATGAAATGTTGAAGGCAGCATCATATAGCAAAGGAGGTAAGAACAGCAGCATAATAATTTCAGGATTCAGTTCGACACCAGGCATTGCGGGTATAAAACCCACGCCGATACCGACCAATAACAACAAGACCGGAACCGGGATCTTGATTTTATAGGCCAGGCCCGATGCCCCGATCATCACGGCCAGGATCAACAATATGACGGTATAATTTTCCATAAGCTTCCTGTTACGACCGCAGTGCCCGTTCGCAAATGTCGATAATGGATTGATCCAGTGGCTTAAACTCGATCTCAATTGCCTTTCTGATCTTGCTGCTATCGTAATTGTAACTGGAGCTGATGCTACGCGCCGTTGTCTTATCAATGGCTGGCGACTTACCTGTTACAAATGCCCAGACTGCAGCACCGCGCCAGGCCAATTCCAAAGTCCATGGCATTAACTTGATTTTTGGGGATGATTTATTAAAAGCCCTCGTAATTTTAGTGCTAAGATTTTTATAGCTGATATTTTCGTTGTTGATGATGTAACGCTGCCCGGTGATACCGCTATGCATCAGCAATACCATACACCTGACCACATCTTCCGCATCTACAAAACCATTTCCTCCAGTAGTATAAAATAACATGCCCTTGCGCAAGGCCTCAAATATCTCGCCACTGCCTTTCTTACCAGCGTTTGTTCCAATGATAATGGATGGATTAACAATAACCGCTTCCAGTCCTTCCTTAATTCCGCGCCAAACTTCCGCCTCACTCTCAAATTTAGACGTGGCATAACCATCATGGCGGGTATTTTGGTTGAACTGGTGATTTTCGGTGATCAATTCGCCACGTTTAACCAGGCCAACAGCCGCTACTGAACTTACATGCACCATTCGTGCTCCCTGCTGTTTGCAAAGCTTAACCACATTGGCAGTGCCTTGCACATTATTACTAATTACAGCCGATCTGTCCGCCTCTTTAAACGACACCCAGGCTCCGCAATGATACACTTGGGTAATATCCTTAAAAGCACTTTCCAGCTCGCCGTAGTTTAGAAAATCAGCATTAATCCAGTTAATTTGGTTTTGATAAGGAATTAAAATGTTCGGAATAACACTGCTTTTCCGCTTTATACAGCGGATAGTCGTTCCTTGTTTCGCCAGATACATAGCCAGTTCAGAGCCAAGAAAACCTGTTGCGCCAGTGATGAGGATCATGTAGTAAATATGTGCATTATTCGCCTATTATCCACATTTTAAGCTTTCAAATTTTCGCAAATCTCGGTGATCGTTTGAGACAAGGGTTTAAAATCGACAGCTACAGTGCGCCTGATCTTGCTGTTGTCATAACGATAATGAGTGCTGATATTTTTTGCGGTAGCCTTATCAATTGCAGGCGCCTTGCCTGTGGCAAAAGACCAAATCGACGCACCACGCCAGGCCAACTCAAGCAGCCAGGGCATAACCGGAATTTTTGGGGCAGGCTTATTAAAAGCACGTGAAACCCTCGCGCCGAAATCTTTATAATCAATATTATCCGCATTGAGAATAAACCGCTGTGCGCTAATCGTACTGTGCATCAACAAGATCATGCACTTGGCAACGTCCTCAACGTCTACAAACCCAACACTTCCCAGCGTATAAAATGGCATACCCTTGCGCATCGTTTCAAAAATTTCGCCGCTTCCTTTTTTACCAATGCTTTTACCGATCATAACAGATGGGTTAACAACAACAGCATCCAATCCATCATCAATTCCTTTCCAAACTTCCGCTTCGCTTTTGAACTTGGATATTGCATATCCATCATGTGGTTTATTCAGGTCAAGCTGGAGATCCTCTGTTATCAGTTCGCCCTGCTTGGCCAAACCAATAGCCGCCACCGAACTTACATGCACGAGCCTGGCCCCCATCTGCTTACACAAAGCAACCACATTGATGGTTACCTGCACATTGTTACTGATCATAGCTGCTCTGTGCTTCTCTCTAAACGACACCAGGGCGGCGCAATGATAAACTTGCGTAGCGCCTTTAAAAGTAGCCTCAAGTGCCGAGTGATCTACCATATCAACATCAAACCAGGTGATCCTGTCATTAAAAGGAATAAGAAATGCTGGTACCTCATTAAAGTCCCGCTTAAGACAGCAAAGTTCCTGACCTTTCGTAGCCAATTGTAGCGCCAGTTCTGAACCGAGAAAGCCTGCAGCACCTGTAATTATGATCATAAAATCCGTGATGAAAAATTTGATCAATATAGGAACTTTTATCCGCTCCACTTTTCAAGTCTTAGTTCTTTAAATAGCTGTAACCCGTCAGACTGAAATCATTTTCTCCGAAAAAGCAATCACGCCTTATTACTGAATAATTATTCACTTATATTCGTGCTGAACAATGTGGTCTCACCTCACCTTTCACACCTGCAAAGTATGATTCAATTATGGGTTGAATTGCAGATTACAATCAAAGACCTATGGCACGAGAAAAATTAAATAGCGGCAATCAAGCGAGTATTGAATTGCCTAAAGCAAAACTTACTAAGGAAACCTTAACCCACGTTGCAAGGCTGCTCGCTTACTTAAAGCCATATCGGGGCAAGTTTATAGCAGCATTATTTTTTCTGTTCCTATCCAGCCTGGTCGGGCTTGCCTTTCCATCCTTCATAGGGGGACTCATTGATACCGCTCAAGGCAAACACACCAGCAGCTATTTGCCCGGTACCATACAAGGCATTTTGTTACTGGCTTTTGCCGTATTGGCCCTACAAGCCATTGTATCCTATTTTCGCATCCTGTGGTTTGTTAATGTTGCAGAGCGTTCATTGGCCGATATCAGAAGGGATACGTATTTCAAGCTGATTACCCTACCAATGGACTTCTTTTCCAATCGAAGGGTCGGCGAACTCAACAGCAGGATATCTGCAGATTTGTCGCAAGTGCAAGATACGCTCACGACCACAATAGCTGAAATGATACGGCAGGCCGTACTATTGATAGGCGGTATCGTCTTCATGGCCATTATTTCTAAAAAACTGGTTTTTGCATTACTGCTCGTTTTACCGGTGTTGATTGTATTTGCTGTCTTCTTCGGCAGATTTATAAAAAAGATTTCACGTCAGGCACAGGATAAAATGGCCGAATCCAATACCATTGTCGAAGAAACCTTAATGGGAATTGCTAACGTAAAGGCATTTGTAAACGAATCATTTGAAGCAGCCCGCTACAGCAGCGCCATTGGTGATGTAGCTAATATTGCTATTAAAGGCGCAAAATTCAGAGGTATGTTTGTATCTTTTATTGTGCTTTGCGTCTTTGGCGGTATTCTGGCGGTGGTGGGCTACGGCTGTATCCTTGTCAGCCAACATGAAATGACCTTTGGCGAATTGTTAAAGTTTTCGCTTTATGCCATGTTCCTCGGAAGTTCCCTTGGCAGTTTCCCGGAACTGTTTGCCAATGTACAAAAAACAGTAGGCGCGAGCGAACGGGTACTGGAAATCCTGGCAGAACAAGGCGAAACCGTATCCATAAATGCAAAGGATGATGTCGTTAATCAAAAAATTGAAGGCAGCCTGTCTTTTAGCAATGTCAATTTCGCGTATCCTTCCCGGCCTGAACTGGAAGTATTGACTGACATTTCTTTTGAGGCGAAAGCTGGTCAAAAGGTGGCCATGGTGGGGCCAAGCGGCTCGGGAAAATCCACTACAGCAACACTGATCTTACAGTTTTACCGGCCACAAAGTGGGCAAATATTGTTCGACGGTAAGCCCGCTGATGATTATTCTTTAACGGATATCCGCAACCAGGTAGCAATTGTTCCGCAAGATGTCATGCTGTTTGGGGGTACAATACTGGAAAATATTGCTTATGGAAAGCTAAGTGCTACCAAAGAAGAAATTGTGCAGGCTGCCCAACGTGCAAACGCCCATCAATTTATTATATCCTTTCCTGAAGCTTATGAAACAGTGGTAGGTGAACGCGGCATTAAACTATCGGGTGGCCAACGCCAGCGTATTGCCATTGCAAGGGCCTTGCTGAAAAATCCATCCATCTTGATCCTCGACGAAGCTACATCTTCTCTGGACTCCGAATCAGAACGTTTGGTACAGGAAGCATTGGAAGAACTAATGAAGGGCCGAACTTCCATCATTATAGCGCACCGTTTATCTACTATCCGGGAAGCAGACAAGATCATTGTTTTGGAGAAAGGGCAAATTATTGAATCAGGCAGTCACCAGGAGCTGATTGCAAATGAACATGGCTTATACAAGTACCTGAGTGGATTGCAATTTTCGGAGTATTGATCCTGTCGCGAATTGCCCTTACAATGTCGCGTCTACACCTTATGTGTTTTGCTTTAACTCAGTATCTTAGTAAAAGAATCTTTAACCCTTAAAACACCAGATATGAACCCGAAAAGGATATGGTCAAATTTAACAGTAAGTGATCTTGACAGAACAACAAAATTTTATTCCGAACTGGGATTTAAGTCAAACGGGCGATCCAACGACCTGACAAGCTTCTTTTTTGGCGATCAGAACTTTGTAATGCACTTTTTTCTTACAGATAAACTGAAAGCCAATGTGGAAATTGAAATATCAGACGCTCACCTTGCAAACGAAGTAATCTTTACCCTTTCGGCAGACAGCAAGGATGAGGTGAACGAATGGGAAGAAGCTGTATTAAATGCGGGTGGAAAGATCGTGTCAAAACCTGAAGCCTTCGGAGAAGGATATTATGGTTGTGTATTTGCTGATCCGGACGGACATAAGTTCAATGTATTTTACATGTAAGTATGACACTCATACACCAAGGATTTTTTTATGAGAAAGCTTATTTATGGGATTAATGTCTCTTTAGATGGTTGCTGCGACCATACCAAATTCGGTGGCGCGGCTGATGTCCACGACTATTTCCGGCAACTGCTGGAAGATGCAGACTTGGTTATCTATGGCCGAAAAACCTATGAATTGATGGTGCCCTTCTGGCCAGAGATTGCTGAGTCGCAATCCATGGACGAGACTTCAAATGCCTTTGCCAAAGCATTCGCTGGCTTAAACAGGGTGGTGGTTTCAAAAACCATAGACCTCGCAGGCGACCCAAACACCACCGTTATCCGCGACAACCTAAAAGAAGAGATCCTCAAATTAAAGCAGCAGCCGGGTAAGGCCCTTTCCACAGGAGGTGTGGAATTACCCGCTAAGCTGATCGAACTCGGATTGATAGATGAATTCCATATCGTCGTACACCCTGTAATCGTAGGACAGGGACGGCGTCTATTCTCCGAAATGACCTTAACTGAAAACCTGGGTTTAAAACTGATGGCGGAAGAAACCTTAAGTTCGGGCTGTATCATACTGCGGTATGAGAAAATATCCTGATCAAAGTACACATTGTAACATTCATGATCCCAGATATTCGTTACCGGGGATAGCTGCAGTATTCCAAGGACAGGGGATCTTATAAGACAGCTGCGCTGTAATCATTTGTCCGGAATGCTTCTGGCAGACTATATAAACATAAACCTTTATAAACAAGAAAGCCCTGCAGTTTTCACTACAGGGCTT
>JAZKCT010000024.1:0-75828 GCA_040387995.1 Bacteroidota bacterium
TATAATCAATTCAAAATTAAATCAATAATCTGTATAGCTTAATACGGATAAGACATTTGGTACGGCCTAGGACATAGACGACTTTCCTAGGTGTTTCCTACGTCTTTCATAGGTCTCTGTTCGACCCCCGACCTAAGAGTCACCTACTACTAACATAACCAACACAAAGGATAGCCAAATATGTGGTTAATGTTCCGCAGCCAGTAATTTAGTTCATTGACTTGGAGATTTTTAGCAGCTGGCTTCAAGCTTCGTTCAAAAAAACATCATTAACATTTAAGCCGGCGCATCATCCAATGCGACCGGCTTTACTTAACTAAAAACTAAACTATATCTTGAGCAATACCTGCTGATCGCATCGATTTCTAATCTTTATTTACAAGCGGCATGCCAGCGAATTATAGTCATTAAATGGCCTATTACGCAGTTTTCCCAACCCGTAACTGTTCAGTTTCGAAATTCTTTGTTCAGATTCGAACACTATTGAATGTCCCTCACTCATGAGGATTAAGCAGATATGGCAGTATGATTCTCTCCTGGTTACTTATGGGATCTCAATAATCAACTCCTTTTCATAACCGTTGTATTTTTCATTGATATAACCATGCGGGTTACAGATCACTTCTGTCTCCTCAACTTTATACCTCGCACGCGTATGGATGTGTCCGTGTATCCAATACATTGGCTTGTATTTTGACATTAACCCCTCAAGATTCGAAGCATAGGCCGCAGTTACCGGATCATTCTTATATAGTTCAGGAACAGATTTTAAACTTGGAGCATGATGTGAAATCACCACATTTTTATAATCCCTGGATTCTTCTAAACTCTCTTCGAGCCACATCCTCGAAAACTGGTGAATTTTAAAAGTATCAATAGTTCTCAGCTTAGCATAGGATGGATCCCGACGAATCTGTTTGTAGTCATTCATTCTTGTTTGACAGATAATCCCATATTCAACCGGATTCCCAAATAGAGAAAAGTCAGTCCATAGCGTTGCACCATGGAACCTTATCCCATTAAACTCAATCCTATCATTTTCAAGAACAGTTACATTAGAATCATTCGATGCCTCCCTGATCTTGTGCAGCGTATTCGGATAGGACCCTTTGTAATATTCGTGATTGCCAAGAATGTAAATCACTGGCTTTCCAATATGCTTTTTAGCCCATTCGATTCCCTTTGTACCTAAATTGGTATCCCCCGCTAAAATCACAAGATCGGCATTTTCAAAGCTTAGCTCCGAAATGCCAAACTCCTGATGGAGGTCGCTTATTATCTGAATCTTCATTATGAAGCGCTTTGAGTCAAATGTTTTTTTATTCGTAGCTAAAGTATATAAAACAAGCTTAAAAACCACCCAATAATAGTTTTTGCATCAAATGTAGAAAGAAAGAATCTTGATATCCAGTAAGGGGCAAACTGTAGTTCGCAAAAGCTGCCATCAAAAAGGGATACCTAAATAAACTGGTACAGCATTATTGTAAATAATAATCATTAGCTTATTTGACAATAAACACATACCATTCTGATAATAATAAAACACTGATATCATGGAAAATCTAAAACAAATGCCAATAGTGGTTGATCCTGGCGGCGGAGAAATATTAGCAGTAGCAGGAGGTAATTACCGCGTACTTGTATCGGGTAAACAAACCAACGGTGCTTTTTCTACTATAGAAATGCTGGTTCCGCCTGGAAACGGGCCGGGGCCGCATTCGCATGCGAATTTCTACGAATCCTTTTATATCGTAGACGGAGAAGTAAAGGTGCAGTCTGAGGCCGGTTCCTATACTGCAAAAAGCGGCGCTTATGTAGTCATACCGAAGGGCGGTGTAGTGCATTATTTTAAAAATGTCAGTGATAAACCGGCCCGGCTTCTTTGTACTGTTGTTCCCGCCGGACTGGAAGCATTTTTTGAGGAAATAGGTGAACCAGCCGCTGCCGGTCAATTTCTGCCGCCGAAGCCAATGAATCCTGAAGCTATTCAAAAAATAACGGCGATCGCTGAAAAGCATGGACAGCAAATTTATCCGCCTGATTTTCTTGATAAAAGCTCTGATAACGAGTAAGACAACCTTAAAACTGACCGACCTTTGCCCTCGCTGCATTGGAATCCAGTTGACGATCGTACTGACTCACATCTGACCACACCATTTTCACTACTTTCCCTAAACTTGAATTCACATTCTTGTTATAGCTGACCATTGCTTTATCCAAATCCTTATACGGACTTCCAGTTGCTTCATTCTTTGGTTCAACTAGGGCGTGAGCTTGAAAATGGGTTTTCGCAGTGGTTCCGGTCTGATCTATGAAGTCAAGGTCGTATTCTCCGGCATCAAAAACCCTGATAAAAGTGATGAACTTCTGTTTGATAACGCTATCTTTTTGTTTTGGATAGAACGCAGCCAATTCAGAGTTTTCGATCACCAGCGGCTTGAACGCTTCACAATTGTTGAATTTTTGTACGTATGTCTTTTTGTCTTTGAACCATAGCAGGTATTTCGTCATCGTCGGACTGCATCCCTCAACCACATAAGGAACCGTATACGCATAAGAATGATAGACGATCAGGTCTTTTACCCCATAATCCTTTAGAAAAGCGATCTTGTCTTCCAGCTTTTCAGCTCTTGAACCCATAGCCATATTCCAGTATTTCTGAGCCAATTTACTAGCGTCTTCTCGCTTATAAGTCATTTTACCCGCTAGGTTTCCGGCTGAATACAGGGCAGAAAGCCACTTTTGTGAATCAGGGGCTTCCTTATTTTCCAGTACCAGATTAATGGCTTCATTATAGTTATCGAGTGCATCGCTCAACTTTTCAGCTTTTTGCAATTCATCCGCCTTTTTTATCAATACATCAAATTTCTGGGCATAGCCAATTTCTGCTGAGAAGATTAGCAGAACGAGAAGCAGTTTAATTTTCATTGTATCTTGATTTGCAAACTGAATATACTCAAAAATAAGGAATTCCTCTTTGATCAGATATTCTCATCCAACCAGACAATTCCGATTCGGATTCAGATAATTTAATTGCTTATCTTCGAAAAGCTGCTCCAGCTTTTCGAAGCCATGTTCAATTTTAAAATCTCTTTCCTTATCTGTGATAGGAATAAGCCAATAACAAAAAATCTCCTGTTCATCATATTGATATACTTCTAATTCCGGACCATCAAGATAAGGCATAGAAATAAACGCATGGTCACATTTCGATTTTTCTAGCCAAGGTCTACCAATGTTTACGGTATGATGGAGATTTAAGGGCAGCCCGGTTCTATGGTAATATGCGCAGACAGTTAAGAGCTCAATTATAGAACCGTCTGATTTTGGTGAATAAATAAATAGCTCAATTAAATTTTCATTTAAACGGTCAGCAGACATGCCTACCGTACAATAACAATACATATTATGCTTGGTATTCGGCGGGAATTCCAAAATGAAAAAATCCGGGTGCAACTTTTCCATCGGGCCTTTATTCAACTTCAAACTTTTGCCAGGCACTCCAAAGTACTTTTCATAGTGCCTGGCTAATTCAATAAAATACTTGTTTGTATTTGATCCATTCATCTTCCCTTAGGTTCTATCTTGCCCCTTAAAAACCGGTCCGGTTTCACTATCAGCTTGATTCTTTGCATCCAATATAACAATTACAAATTCTGTCTTCAATAAAAACAAGGTATAATAGGTATCTTGAGGGTAGATTAGGCTTAAATCCGATGTGGAAACAGTAGATCTGTAAGGGATTTACAGCCAAAATATTTGCTATACATCTATTACTCAACTACGTTATCTAAAGCAAACAAGTATAATATGAGCGACAACAGCATTACAATTGTTCCTAAACAATCAAATTATCCAAATGCAGACGAAAGAGCCCGGGAATTGCTGTCATGGCTGGTTTCCAGAAACATCGTAAAAAACTCATTATCAGACTGCATTCTGGGCAAAAAAGGTGGTTATGAAATAGCAGAAGGTGCCAAAGAAATTACCGACGAACCAGAGTACCTCCCCTATGGTCTAATAACAAATGGCCTAGAGATAACAACAGAAAGACAAGTATTTGATAATGGCGGAAACGGCATTGACGAAATTATTTGTCCCAGCTGTCAAGGCGATATTCTGGAAAACGAATGGGACTTGAGCGAATGGTCTGATGGAAGAACGGACAATTTAATTTGTCCCATATGCAATGTTGAAGCAGAGATTAATAAATTCAGATTTGAACCGGAATGGGGATTCAGTAATCTGGGTTTTACTTTTTGGAATTGGCCAGACTTTACCGACCAATTTATTGAGGAGTTCAAGCACAAGCTGGGGACGGAGATAGTGGTGGTGTATCGACATTTATGACATCCTCCGGTTCGCTTATGTATTCTTCTTGCGATACAAGCGCTAGCGGACTTTCAGTCCCTGGATTAGTTTCCGCGCTAGTTTAGACACTAGTTGATGAGCTTTTGGCTATTATTACTCATGCAGTTTCTTGAAAATGTGCACTATTGCATCCGCTGTCGCATAGTTAAACAGTGGCCTTTCATTAACTTTGTCGCCCGAAAACAAATTATTTATTGACCACCATATGTACAGAATTATAGCTCTCTTCTTGCTGATCGTCACGTCAAAATATTCGTTCGCTCAAACGAAGCCTCTAGAAATTATTAAAATCCATAAAACAAAAACTAGCTATAGAACTTATGAGGTAGCGGGTGATAGGCTGTTTGCAATAACTGATAGCGGACAGCTGATCATATGGGACTTAGCAAAATACGACACGATTCGCTTCGCCAAACATAACCCTTTGACTCGTTATACTGCAATTGGGAAAGATCGAAAAGGCAACATATTCCTGGGAACAGAGCAGGGGCATATTTATAAGATAGATGCAGCTGATCTTGGCTATTCAGAACACCTGAAAATCAAATATCCAATCAAATACATTTGCTTCAATTCCAAAAATAAAATGTTTCTTATGGTTCCCTACGGAATCTATGACCCCATTAGTAAAAAAGCGTGGACTAGGTTCAAAACGGTAACTGGCGGAATAAGCGGTATAAAAAGGACAGGAAGTACACGCCATTTATCGATACCTCATTTTGTCTTTTTCGATCATGAAGATAGGTGGTGGTTGTGTTCCAACCATGGAGAATTTGGCTCTGAAATAAAAATTTTTGATGCAAAACGGGAAAAAGCATATGATGAAAAAATTGATAGCCTTCAAACCGGATCGCTTTTTCCGAAGTCAGTGTTTAACGACTCTAAAGGCAACACTTACCTCACATCTGGATTGCAGCACATGATGAATTTCGGTGAGATCTATAAAATTGCATCTGGCAATGTAGCGTCAAAGATTTTCGATGCAAAAAATTTGAGTGAAAAAGATGTTGAGTTGGTAGAAAACAACGGTCTTTTTGTGGGCCCAGGTGCTTACAATCTAATAGATGGAAATGTCTACTTCGCAACCCAAAAGGGGATTTACAAGGCCGAGCTGCCTGAAGAGGGTATTCTAAAGAACTTTGTACCATTGTTTAACCCTGAGCTGACATGGAGTAGAGAGCCCCTAGCTATCGGAGCCAAAATGAGCTATGTGAGTTTAAGGTTTATCGAAGATGGGAAGCTAATAATCCAAACTGCAAATGATGGGATTGTCATTTACAATGGGCGAAATCTAATATTTTTAAAATAATCCGATATAAAATAACTTAAAATGCCAAAGAACAGCACCCGTTTTAAACCCTCGGTCATGAAATCCAATAACTATCCTCCCAGCGCACGATAGACCGCCAAGCTGTCCTCCAATAACCGATAGCGCGTAATAAGCCCATTTTCTACTGTTAGATGAATATGAAACAGGGAATCCACCACTTTGCCCGTTGCCAGCATACGGGTAGAAAACTCTCCAATCACCACGGCTTTATCACCATCCACAAACAAATGGTCAACCTGCGCCGATAATGGCTCTGTGGCAGGCCAAAGCAGCGAAAAGAAATCCCTAACCCCTTCTCTGTCTTCGCGCTTACCCAGCCATGGCGCAAGTATTTCATCGCCTGGGATAAACCAGTCCACCTGCTCAGCAAACAGTGCTGTAATTGCATCCAGATTGCGGCTACCCATAGCTCCAAGAAATGCTTGTGCCGTATTTAAAGTAATTTCGTTCGTTGATATAGCAGTATTCATTTTATTACTTGTGCTTACTTATATTTCCAGTGCCTTGTTTTACCTTCACTAATCCACTCTATGGCTGTTTCCAGACGCTTTAGCTTTGTAGTTTCTGTTTTAGCTTCTTCCAGCCAAACCACGTACTCCTTCTTTTGCGAAGTACTGAATTTTTCGAAATATATCTTGGCATTAACTTCCTGATTTAGCCGCTCGATAAGAAAATCCGGGATCTTCAAAGCAGACGGGTCCGCTTTCGTTTTTGGCTTCACTACCTTAACATTTTCCTTATTCAGTAGAATAGCTTCCTGGATGTATTCTATTAAGACTTCGTCTGAAGGTAAGTCTGATAATTTGGTAATAGGCCCTAAACTGCCAGCGGTTTCGTCTTGTAATTTTAATACGCTATACGGGTCAGACATTAACGTAGCTTTCCAAAAGCCAAATCCTATGTGGTTCTTAAAAGCCGCCATTTGGCAAACCGGGCCCTGAAAATCAAAGAAAGGACAGCTCCATTTCATGGTTTCTTTCATTTCAGGAAATGCACGATGTATCAGATCGCGCAAATGATTCATGATTGGCTTCGCAAAGTCAGCACTTTTTGCAATGTATGCGTCAACCCGTTCGTCGTATACTTGTTCCATACTGCAATATAATCATTCTGCATTGTACTTTAATCAGGATAAAGGTGTTCCTAAGCGGTACAATACGGCAAAGCAAACCAGCGCATATGATATGATCCTTTACATCAAGAAATTGCAATTGAGTTTAAAAGTGCGCCAGGCGAGTAAAACCTGGAGAATCCGTACTTGGTTTTAATTCCGAGGTTGCTTATCTTTAAATATGAAACTATTGAAATTAACGCTGCTTATTGGTTTACTTCCCCTATTTGCTTTGGGGCAAACTGATTCTACTACCCTGACTAAAGTTGGAGACAAATTGCCGGAATTTTCTTTTGAGATTGAAAAGGGAAAGACAGTTAAGATTGGCGACTATAAAGGAAAGCTGGTACTGATCAATTTCTTCGCGACCTGGTGTGGCCCTTGCAATATGGAGCTGCCACTCGTGCAAAAGCAAATCTGGGAGAAATACAAGGATCATGGTAAGTTTGCTTTTTTTGTGTTTGGCCGCGAGGAAGGCTGGGACATCCTCGATCCTTTTAAGCAAAAGAAGGGCTTTACTTTTCCGATGCTGCCGGATTTAAAAAGGGAAATTTTTAAGAAGTTTGCAACTCAGTCTATTCCAAGGAATGTGATTGCCGATGAGAATGGAAACATCATTTACCAATCTATAGGGTTTTCTGAAAAAGAATTTGGCGAAATGCTGAGCTTTATTGACAAGCGAATGAAGGAGCTTTCCAGGTAGTGGCTACTGACCCAGTTCAGTATCCCGGCTGCGATTAATTAACATAGATCAAGATCTGATATCGATTTAACAATTACCTTTGACCAATCAATCATGAATATTAATCATGATATTAATCTAGAAAAAAATTAAAAAGATGAAAAAATTATTCTTTGCGCTTCCCGCACTATTTTTACTGGCCTCTTGTGGAGGTTCTTCCAATGACAGTGCAAAAACCACTGGCGAGCAGGTTGCTGCTGTGCAAGCTGGTGATTCTTTAGCTATCGACACAGCAACTACTTCGGTAGATTGGAAAGCAGCCCACAAAGGCGGACTTGCTCCTCGCTGGGGAAAAATCAGCGTTACCGCTGGTAATGTTTCCGTTAACAACGATTCCCTGAGTGGTGGCGAATTTACGATTGACATGAGTTCTTTGCATGTTGATCCGGCATCTGTGACTGAAAAAGACAAGAAAGCTTCAGACCTGGAAGGCCACCTGAAAAGCCCTGACTTTTTCGATGTTGCTAAAGCTCCTGCAGCGAAATTTGTGATCACCAAGGTTGCACCTTTCACCAAAGGCGAGCAAGCCAGCTTGGTAGCAGACCCTAACTACCTGATCAGTGGTAACCTGACGCTTAAGGATAGTACCCTTAACATTACTTTTCCAGCAAAAGTTGTAGTTTCTGCATCAGATGTTACTGCTTCTGCTAAATTTATCATCGATAGAACTGCATGGGGAGTAAATTATAAAACTGAAGGAAGCCCTGAAAACTGGATCATTTCAAAAGATGTAGAGATTGGCTTGAACTTGACTGCAAAAAAGAAATAGACACTGAATTTGTGGTTTAGTTACCATATGCTCAATGAAGCAAACACCCTGTTAAATGTATGTTTAACAGGGTGTTTGCCTTTATGAAGGATCCTATCAGGGCACATAATCTACAGGCACCATATCGCCTACTTTTTCATAACCCCAATAGCCCTCAAAAAGTAATGCATCGGGGTCAAATGCAGTTCCATCCCGGTAAAAAGCGACGGGGCTTTTAAGCTGATGTGCGATAGAGACCTGCTCGTCTCTTAGATCCGGTGGCCGGCTCACCTTATACGAAGATTGCTTTCTAAAGGCTTTAGATTCATTTTCCCCGGAATAGATGACATACAACTTGTGCCGGAAATTCATCCACCTCAGGTTGTTCACTTCTTTTTTTACCAGTGTATCGGTATCTACCCCTTCCCTATTCACTTGTTCAATCGTATCCGGACTCAATTTCATTTGACTATAGTATTTGAGTGAGTCTTTCCCATGATAAATAATAATTCCCCGAACAGCAGCCTTTGTGAAATAATCTATTTTTCGGTCCAGCGTGCTGTCCGGCAGTCTATTGGGCGTAGGGATTTTTTCCATTTTATAGATGGTGAACCCTTCCTTCATTGTTGTATTGTTAAATAGCGCCCTGAGGAAATGCTGAGAAGAGCCGCGGTAAGCCTCGTCTCTCTTTTCCTTGTATTGACGGGATTTCGGCGTGGCCAGGTCTTCAAAAGAAGGATAGCCGTAATACTTGATCAGGTTCACACGATCGTCCTTCTCAAAGTATTTGAGCAGATATTTGATCCTGTAGCCCAGTTCTTTGTTCTCCATAACGATGAACTCATCGGCCGAGGCCTGCAGACGGCGGCTGTCAGCATCATAATCAAACCTGATCACTTCCGGATTGACAATTGTTGTTTTTTCCGCATTCGGCGAGGTGCCCAGAAAGCTCTCCCTAAACATCTGCAGATACTGACTACGGTTTGGATCTGCCCGGATCACCACCTCCTTCAGCTGTCTTGTATTTTCGGAAAGTATAATATCTGCAATAATAGATTTGTCGTTAATGATCACATTGATGCTGACAGGCAGGTACCCCATCATCTGCACCAGCACGTGGTAGTTGCCGGGCCTCAGCGGACCAATCAAATATCTCCCCTCGTTGTTGGCCACTGCACCAATCTGATAGCCACTCAGGAGCACATTTGCCCCCGGAAGTGTCTCGCCCTTATTGTCCTTCACTATTCCTGAAATCGTATAACCCGTTTGAAAGGCATGAGCCCCGCAAGGCATCATTGCAATCATTAAAAACAGAATTCTGAAGAAGCGTGTCATTGAAGTAAGGTTATGTGGCTGATATTTGTTAATGGCAATTCAGGGGTATACAATGGGGACAAGCGCTACAAAATAAAACCTGCTATTACGTCATCTCGACTATATTAAAGCCATATCAAGGGGGTATCAAGGCCCTTGCATGGCCCCTTAGGCCTTGCAGGGGCTTTTAGAGGGCTATCATACCGTAGTAAAGCTATTAATTCCAGGACTATACAAACAGTATGCTCTGTAAGGACAGAAACATGTCAGAAACATAAAAGGAACGGGATGGCTTCGGAAAAAGGGTACCTCTACCCGAACCTTTCACGTTCTTGACCCGAATCCTTTACGTTTCTGGCCTTGACCATTACACTTTAAGCTCAGTCCCAATGCTCAGTTGGGATATAGGCATCATGAAAGTAAAACTTTATATCGCAGCTTTGGTAATTGGACATTTGTCGTAATTTCCTTGAACTCATATTACGTATAACTCCCGCCCTTAACACTCCGTTTTTCAAGATCAACAACAAATTCTACCCATTCACCATCTTCTCCTACCGGGTGATAACTAAGTCCGCTTACTAAATTTCCTTCAAGCTTCAATTCAGCTATTCCATCCCAGGAAATCCGTTCTGTGTGCCAGTATTCCCCGTTCACCTCAAATACAGTGAGATCAGTAGAATCCTGAAGAATAAGTCTTCCATCCAAGGCTTTTATAACAGTTTCATATTCTACACCAAATGTTGAAATTGGTTTCTGAAGATCTGGATTCATCAAATAACAGGTTCCACCAGCGATTACCAAAACATAAATGTTATGCTCAAATTCATATACCGCATTCAGGCCAGTCGATCCCGGCTGAAAATTGCCAACCCAATTGGTATTTTCACAAGTATAAAAGCGTACCACAAAACCCTCAGAATAGTATGCACCATTATATTCACTCACAGGAATATACATTGGACCGTAAGTTGGCAAGGAATCTAAGATTTCATAACGGACTATGTCTGGCATAATTATCTTATTCTCCTTCTAGTAAATTTATTATATAAATTCTCTTCTTCTCTTTTTTCGATAGATAAGTCAGAAATTTCTAAAACTGATTGCCCAATCATGACCCATTTCTTCATCATTTTAAAACATATAAACATTCCCCATATACCTTATCCATTTCATTTTGTGAAATTCCTCCTACTAATCCCTTAGGATATTTTTCCTTAAGCTTCGTTAGTAAACAATTGGCATAAACGGTTTTCTTTTCTTCGGAATATGCTTTTAACTCATCCAGGGCCTTAAACTTTTTTAGGATTGCCTTTTCTATAAGTGGTGTCCATGACAATTGGGTAACCGTTGAAGTACACTCCATTCCGACCCGTTCAGAGACTTTTTTCAGTGTATCGGCTGACAGTTCATCTATGCCATTTGGATATAGCACCATAATTTTATCGACAAAACATTTGGCCATAGCCTTGCGTTGCTGAACATCTCCTGAAATATTTCCAGCCCCCTCGTAAAAACCATCAAAGAGTTCTTTAGTATTTGATTCATTCCATCCCTTAGGTGCAAATAGAATCCATTTTACAACACCTAAGGTTAAACTTAGGGCCAGTAAAAAAAGTACCCAATAGGCACTTCTGAGATTTTTCTTATTTTGAGCGTTACGATCTATCATAAATTAAGTACTGAATTTTCTAGCACGTGATGCGTTAAACAAACCAATATAGCAAATTAATATCCCTTTTTTGAGGAAATGGATTGGTAAAGCAGATACTTCCAAACTATTCATTAGCTACCTGATTTTTTTGAATCGATCACAAACATTCTTGGATCTACTGTTTCTTCCTTAACCGAAATCGAAGAGAAGATACATCATTCTATAATAAACTGGGAAGTTATTAGAGATGCTTATACAATCGATATCCATAGACAAAAATTCATATGCTTGGTCGTTGACGAAGAATTTAAGCCATCGAGGAAAAGGATTACTATATAGGCAGACTGCCAAATTTAGTGAGGCAATTCGGTTAGAGCAGATAGAAATCATCTACTATCACAGTTTTCTTGTTGACTATCATGGAATCATGTTCCGGGATATATATTTGCCAACCTTGAACAAATGCTGTGAAAATCAACTATAAATCTGAATCTTTTATCAAAATATTTATCTGATTTACAAATACTTGTATCCAATAAATTTGTTTTGGAAAGTACATTTTATGTGTGAAACTTATATACTTTCGCACCGTGATTTTATTATTGAATTTATGTCAGAACATACAAGGTATATCAATCCTCTCGTAGACTTTTCTTTCCGTAAAATATTTGGCTCTGATCCTAACAAGGACCTCTTGATCGCTTTTCTCAACGAGATATTTAAAGGCCGTAAGCATATTGTCGACCTAGTTTACAACAAAAATGAGCATGACGGAGACAACCAGGAGGAAGCCCGTGCTGTGTTTGATTTGCTATGCACAGGAGATCAGGGAGAAAGATTTATCATTGAAGTTCAGCATACCAAACCTGTGAACTTCAAAAAAAGGGGCATATACTATACCTCCCGGTTAATTAGCGAACAAGCCGTAAAAGGACAGATCAACATCTGGCAATACGACATTACGGAGGTTTATTTCGTCGCAGTTCTGGAAACTAGTAGCGACCTTAGTACCGGGAACGACCGTTATATCCACGACGCTTGTTTGTGCTACAGAGAAACTGGTGAAATATTTTATGAGGGTTTGGGCTACACTTATCTTGATTTGCCTAACTTTGTAAAGACTGAGGAAGAATGCGTTAGCGAATTAGACCGCTGGCTTTACTGGCTAAAACACCTACACGAGACTGACGAACTTCCTGAGTATTTGAGAGCTACTATTTTTGAAAGGCTTTTTAACATTGCAGAATACACCAAATTAAGCAAAGAGGAACAAGCTATGTATAATCAGGACTTAAAACGCAAATGGGATAACGAGGCTGCTCGTGTCAACAGCATAGAAGAAGGAAAGGCTAAGGGACGTTATGAACAGGCACTGGAAATAGCTGCTGAAATGAAAAGGAAAAACTTTCCGGACGAAACTATTGCTGAACTGACAAAGCTCAAAATTGAAGAAATCAAAAGTTTATAATTAAATTCGCTAAAGCGATACCCATTTGAAGGTCATTCTTCTACTGTGATCTCTTTCGCGGTTTAGTTGATATAATCGCCTTACAGCGATCTAAGGCTGCGTTAATAGTTCCATTCGCCTTGTTCGCCTGTGGGCTGCTCGTGTCAACACTATAGAAGCATAGAAGAAGGAAAGAATAACTAATTAGGTTTATTACTTTTAATCGCTTTGATCACATAGTCCATTTCCTGATCGCTTGTGGAATTATTATCCTTATTAACGATTTTATCCGGGATCACCCCATGTCCGTCATCTTTCCAGCCGATCATAAAGATCCTGGCGCATGAAGCTGAACAGAGCAGCTTTGTATTGGGCATCACCAAATCAACTGTATTGGCAGTAAAGCTCGTGGTTTCTCCGGTCTCCTGACCCACCAGGTTAGCCAAATTATAATATTTTAATGTGGCGGCGAAAATGGCCGCCGCTGAATATGTTTTTTCGCTGATCAGCAAATGCACTTTTCCATTGAAAAGTAAAGGACTGATTTCAGGCTTCTTGAGTTTGAAATGCTCTGTGGCCAATGTTCCTTTTTTAGCCGTCATGATCGCTCTGCGTTTTGCATTGGTCCTGATATAAATTGGATAATACAAATAATTGTACCACTTGAACCAACCACCATATTTCCGGTTATTTTCAATAAACTCTCTTCGTTTCTCTTCACTAATCCGAGTTTCGATTTTGTCAAACTGACGGATGGATTTATCTGTTAAATAGCCATAGAGTAACTCACCCAATCGTGTTGTCCCGCCTGTATTATTACGCATGTCAATAATCAGGTTGTTGTAATTTTTGGTCCTCATAATGGCGAAAACGCTGTCACAAAATGGTTTAAATCCCTCGAGGCCTTCACAAACATTAAATTGTAATACCCCGGTTTTCAGGTCAGGCAGTTCGTAAAAAGCATAGTTAGTTTGCGGAACGGCTATTCTTAATTCATCGATTTTGGCTTCTGTTAATCCCTTCAGCGTTTTGGATTTTACCACACCCCGTTCTATGTACTGAATACGATATTCATCAAATTCTCCATACCGGTTCCAATACATCCAGCAAAATCCGGGCGAGTTGGACACTTCAGCAAAATAATCGCTCTCGGCATTGTATCCGCTTAATAGTTTGCGAACAACATCTTTTGACCCTACCTGATTAATACTAACGATTTCACTGTTGAACGGAATTTCCCCTTTCAGGGAGTTGCAATAAATTCGCCCGCCACGCATGTTTACGGGTAAGGGGAAAAACAAACCGCCCTTCTTTTTATAGGTTTCAATTTCTTCATCCGAATCATTGACATAATTATGGCCATCCTTAATCACATGAAAAAGCACAGGCGCGAATAAACTGGTAAAGTCCATTCTCGTCATCGGTTTTGTGATCAGCAATTTAAGCGCCCCGAGCCGTTTTAGCACCGTATCTTTTGGCGTTTCCCGGTAAAAATCAGGATGAATTTCTCCGTATTTGCGAAAAATAAAGTCCAGATCTTGTTTCAATAAATCAGGAGCATATTTTGGATATTCATGCTCATTATCAAAAACCTGCCCGAAAGCTGTGACCATACAAATAGAAAGCGAAATACTGATTAAAAAGATCTTTGACAGCATGTTGTAAGCTAAGATTAAAATGTCTTCACTAATATAGGCTTACTTGCGCTTTGTAAATATCACTTGGACGGAAACTCTCTGAATTAAATAAGAGAATTAATTCATTCTCATAATCCAACCCGTTTTAGCGCCAATTGCCATGCCACCAACCAATTCATTGTATTGATTATCAATATTTTGAGATAAATAAATTTGTTTTGAATTTGCTCTTTTATTGCTCATTTCTGGATAGTTTTGGCGCAGCTTATTTATTTATTCTAAAACAAAAGACAAGATGCTATTAAATCCCGTGGTCATCAACGACATCAAAACAATCATCAATACTTCCCGCGAAAAAGCCATCCGTGCAGTCGACACAGAAAGGGTTCTCATGTACTGGCACATTGGCCAGAGAATCTTTCTTGAAGAGCAAGAAGGGAAAGACAGGGCTGATTACGGGAAGTTCCTCATCAAGACGCTTTCGGAACAATTGCAACCTGAGTTCGGAAGTGGCTATTCTATCAGGCAATTAGAACGCTATCGCCAGTTTTACAGGCTTTTCCCAATTACGTCCGCAGTGCGGACGCAATTGAGCTGGACACATTATAAGTCTCTCCTCGGTATTGAGAATCAAAATAAATTAGATTTTTATCTCGCAGAAACTGTCAAAAACAACTGGTCTTACAGGCAACTAGAAAGGCAAATCGACAGTAACTTGTTTGAGCGTCTCTTAATGAGCAATGACCAAGATTCGGTAATGGCGGTCGCCAACAAAGAAAAACACCCTACTGATGCAAAACAAATTATCAAAGACCCAATGTATCTTGAATTCCTCGGCCTTAAAAGAGAGGCCTCTTATTATGAGAAAGATCTGGAATCGGCGATCATCACTCATCTTCAGGAATTCTTGCTAGAACTTGGTAATGGCTTTGCATTCGTAGCCAGGCAAAAACGAATACACATTGGCGGTGATGATTTTTATTGCGACCTGGTACTATACAACCGCTTGCTCAGTTGTTTTGTTATTCTGGAAATCAAGAAAAACAAGCTGACCCATGGTGATATCGGTCAGATGCAGATGTATGTGAATTACTATGACAGGATTGAAAAACTGCCAACAGAAAACCCCACCATTGGCATTCTGCTCTGTGCAAGTAAAAACGACGCCGTAGTTAAGTTTACACTTCCGGAGAACAACCAAACCATTGTTGCCAGCAAATACGAGCTGTATTTACCAACAGAACAGCAATTGATTGCGGAGATCAACAAAGAGATTGATAAAACAGAAGCTTGTTAATGATATTTCAGCCAAACTAATATTGCAAATTAATCGCCCGGCAATTCCGCCGAGAGGGGGTGACAAAATCTTGTCTTGATTGATATACCTGTAAACAACCAGAAATTAACATTTAAAATCAAGACCATGAAATCAATACTCCCAGCCATTACCCTGTCACTGATCAGTGCAGTCGCTATCGCCCAATCGCCAGTTCAAACACAAAATCAAAAACCGGCAAAAGTTAAAACCCAACCTGCCGCACCGGCACAGGCAGTCTCTTCAGTGGGTGCACTTGCCGGAGGAGCTGGAGGTGGTGCCGCTGCCGCTTCTTATGCTGCTACTGGCAGAGTGGTTGCTCCTGCCCCGACTTCTGTCGCAACACCTGCAGACAGTACCAAACATTTGGCAGAAAGAAGAAGAGTCGAAGTTTTAAAGAGCAATAAAACCGGTGATCCGAATGCCATTGCAGTTAACCCGCTTTACACCCCTTCCGGTAATGCCGCAGAAAACCCGCTTTACAATCCAGCATCAAGATCTATTAATGAATCAGGTGTATCCGTTAAATCGACTACAAAACCGAAAAAATAGATGGCATATATCCCTAGTTTAAGATGAGCGTTCCGAAAAATGTCTGACTATTCCTGAAATTACCGAGCTTACCGACCTTTCTCAACGGAAAATTACGGCCTTTTAGCCAATATACCTTTTGCTTTTACTTTAGCTTTCACCTTTCTTAAGAATGGGTCGTAGAAAAAAGTACCTTTTTTTGCTTAATTTTAAAAAATCATGCAAGACGACGGAAGGTAGGTGATTAAAATGCAAAAACATACGGACATCGAACTGGTCGAATTGCTTCGTTCGGGCAACCGGAACGCATTTACCGAGATCTACAACCGATATTGGAACAAACTATTTACAGCAGCAGCCAATAAACTCGAAGATTTTCAGGCTGCAGAAGATATCGTACAGCAACTGTTCATCACCATCTGGGACAGACGGGAAGTGTTACAGATTAATTCCTCACTCGAAGCCTACCTTTCTGTTGCGGTCAAATACCGGGTACTGAAAGCTCTCGCCAGACAGTTCCGGGAAAAACACCTCAGTGACGAAGCAACCGAAGCTGTACTGGCAGAAATTCCTGACAACTCCACGCAGCAATGGCTCGAATTTGAAGAATTAAGGGCACGGCTCAGCATACTGATTGACGCGTTACCGGAAAAATGCCAAACCGTTTACCGCATGAGCAGGGATCAGGGACTGAGCCAGAAGCAGATCGCAGAAAAACTGGAGGTTTCCGAAAAAACGGTAGAGTGGCACATCAGCAATGCCCTAAAAGCCCTGCGGTCAGGTTTAAAGTCCTTTTTTCTCACCCTTTAAAATAAATATTTTTTTTCACTAGGGTTAGGCCTCCCAAAAGGAACCTATACTAAAGAGCCCTTTGATGAAACCTCAAACAGACCGTGCAGCCTACCTTGCCGACAAATGGTTAAAAAATACCATAACTCCGGAAGAAGAACTGGAATTCCATACTTGGTACCGGGAAGATCTGCATAAACCTGTTCATCTTCCTGCAGCCTTCGCCAGCTCAGAAGAGGAACACCGCAAAAGAATCTTGAAAGCCATAAAAAGCCAGATCGATCCTCCTGCAAGAAAATTATGGCCGGCAATCGCTGCAGCAGCCTCCTTATTCCTGGTCCTTACGGCAGGTTTACTGTATTATACCAACCCAAACCAATCAGACAAGCAACAGGCCGCGGTGCAGAATGCCCCTAACATATTGCCCGGCAGAACAGGCGCTACCCTGACCCTGGCAAACGGCAGGAAGATCAGCCTGGCAGGTACCGGTAAAGGCAAAATTGCAAAAGAAGCTGGCGTTACCATTTCCAAATCAAAAGAGGGCCAGCTATTATACGAAGCCGGCCCGGCAGTCGCAAGCCATAACGAGATCAACACGCTTACTACCGCAAATGGCGAGACCTACCAGCTGCTATTACCAGATGGTTCTGTCGTTTACCTGAATGCAGGCTCCAGCCTCACTTATGGTACAACATTACTTAATGGTCAGGGCATTCGCAGGGTAGGCCTCGAAGGTGAAGCCTATTTTGAAATCGCAAAAGACAAAACTCATCCCTTCATCGTCACCACAAACCGTCAGGAGGTTGAGGTATTGGGTACACATTTCAACATCAGCAATTACGCCAATGACCCTGCCAGCAAAACTACCTTACTGGAAGGTTCCATCAGGTTAAATCGCCATACCTTACTCAAGCCCGGTCAGCAAGCTGAAGTAGCGTTGTCGGGCAGAATCTCCGTGACCGAGGTAGACGCCGATAACGCTGTTGCCTGGAAAAATGGCTATTTTCAGTTTGACGGAGAAGACCTCGAAAGCATCATGAGGAAGGTTTCCCGATGGTATGATGTAGAGATTGTATATGAAGACGAGCAACTAAAACGCCTGGGATTTGCAGGGACTGTATCCAGGTACAAAAGCGTCGTCCAGGTCCTGAGAACATTGCAGATGACCAATGCCTTGAACTTCAAAATTAACGGACGCAAGATTGTCATCAGTGCCGAAATCCGAAAAAATGAACCTAAACCATAAATACTAAACCCATAACTATGAAAAGAACACTTACCTAAACCGCCGGCGCCAGATGGGCAAAAAAAATCAGGAACGCTACCAACGCTCCTGATCAATATCGATTTAAAAAAATAGCAACTTCTCTAAACCACTCAAATGTATAAAATTTACCCAGATTTTCTATGCTGGCCCGGCCGGCATATGCCTAAACTCCTGTTGATTATGAAACTCAGCGCAGCTTTACTCGTTCTTACAATCATGCAGGTAAGCGCAACCGGATTTGCGCAGCGCCTCACGATGAAGAAGAATGGTGCTACCCTCAAACAAGTCTTTAAAGAAATAAAAATACAGACTGGCTATGATGTGCTGTACCAGGTCGGCACCCTGAATGCCGCTGCAAAACTGGATGCCTGGTTTTCAGAAACAGAGCTGACGGCTGTCCTGAAACAATGCCTTCAGGATCAGAATGCAGAGTTCAAATTTTACGAAAAGACCGTCGTCATCATACCCAGAACGAGTTCCGGAAATGAAACGATCCCTAAAATTGCCGCGGACACCACCATTCGCGGACGCGTAACTGATGAAAAAGGCAGCGCCCTGGCCGGAGCCACGGTACAGGTCAAAAACTCAGCCCTAACACTGATCACCGATGCAAAGGGCTATTTTCTTTTAGGGGGCATCAATAAAAATGCAATTATCGTGGTGTCGTTTCTTGGTTATGAAACACAGGAAATACAAGCCATGAAGGTTAGCAATGCGCCGATAAAACTCGCAGCATCCATCAAAGACCTAAATGAAGTAAAAGTAACCACGGGCTACAGCATCGAAAAAAGGACCAAAGAACTGGGTTATTCAGTCGCTAAAATCACCGGGGAAGAGATCAACCGCGCCAATACTGGAAACCTGCTCCAGGGTTTGGTTGGTAAAGTATCCGGACTATCCATAACCGCTCAAAGTTCAGACATGAACCCCCAAATGCGCATCCTGCTGCGCGGGATCCGTTCTTTCGGACAATCCAGCAACAACCAGCCCCTGTTCATCCTCAACGGTTCGCCCCTCTCCTTCGGCTCAGACCAGGATGCAGGTCAGCTCGTCCTCAACTTTATCAACAACATCAACCCCGCAGATGTCGAGGACGTTACTGTACTCAAAGGCGCCAACGGTTCCGCCATCTACGGTCCTGAAGGTGTCAACGGTGTCATCATCATCACCACCAAAAAGGGTAAAAACGGACAACCGGAAATCAGCTTCCGGAACAATACCTCCTTTCAGCGGGTCGACTACCGCAACGAATACCGTCAGCGGCAATTTGGGATCGGCGCCGGAAATGTCGACCAATTCGGACAAGGCGTCTACGACCCGACCTCTGTTTTGAGCTGGGGGCCAGCTTACGACGGTCGCCTGGTACCGATCGGATTTCCTGATGAAAACGGAGAGTTTCAGATGGTCAAATACGAAGACAACAAACAGGCACGGGATTTTTTGGATGTCGCCCGTGTGATGCGGAACAACCTGTCCATCTCCCAGTCCGATGAAAAGTCCTCTTTTTACCTGGGCGCAGGCTACACCGATCAAACCGGGTTACTGCCAGGCGATAAGCAGAACCAGGCCACGGTGTTACTCAACACCAGCAGGCGAATGGACAAATTGAACGTGCAGATGAACATCAACTTTGCACGCACCAACGACGACCGCGGCCCTGATATCATCAGCAGCATCAGAAGTTTGCCCACATTCATTCCCATATTAAACTACAAAGATTACGAGAACGGCTACTGGGCCAATCCCAACAGGTATTACAGCGGGATCAGTCCCTATCAACAGCTGGCGAGGCAAAGATCAAAAGGCACGACCAACGCATTTGCCGGCAACCTGAGCCTCGAATTTAAAGCGCTGTCATGGCTCACCATTACCGAACGTCCGGGAATGAACTACAGTGGAGAATACAACAAAGGAAGGACGGCTCCAGTCTATTTTTCCGACTATGGACATACCCTGCCCGGAAAGCAATACGACCTGGTTCCAGTCGTATCAGACTTTTCCGGGACGAGCACTTCAATCAACAACGACCTGCTGGTCTCCACCATAAATCCGCTGGGCGATTTTGTGTTCAAAACAAACTTTGGTAATACGATACGTCAGAATTTCTCCAAAGAAATGCGTTCGGGAGCTACACTGGCCATCCCCATCTACAACGTGGCATTTGCAAAATTCCCCGGTCTTATATCCGAAGTGGAATATTTGTCAAGAACCCTGTCGGTTTTCGGAAATGCCATGATCGGCTACAAGGACCGCGCCTTCCTTGAACTGACCGCCCGCAACGAGTGGGACTCCAAGCGCGCAGAGACAGCCCGGGGCAAGGACCTATATTTTGGGGCCAATACTTCCGTTGTCCTCAACGAAGTATTTCCAACTTTAGGCCAGCTCAAATGGCTGAGTACTGCCCGGCTCAGGTCATCCTTTGCTGTGTCTGCAAACATGAACATCGCTCCCTATCAGTTTGAAAGGATCCTCGGGTTATACAGCGGCTACCCTTATGGCGACCTGGTCAGCTATGGATTTGACACCAGCAAAAATCCTAATCCTTTTCTCAAACCAGAGCGTGTTTTCTCTCAGGAATACGGCTTAAACCTGGGCTTCCTCGATAACCGGATCACCACAGACCTCACCTATTATTATCAAAAAAACACTTCTGTTATTCTCGATGTGCAAAATCCCTTTTTAAGTGGTGCCCCAACCATCGACAATGTAGGCGCCTTTCAAAACAGCGGTTTTGAGTTTGATCTGAAGCTGAATCCTCTTTTTAAGCTACCGAATGGCCTGGCGCTGGTCGTAGACGGACGCTTTGCCATCAACGACAACAAAGTACTCAAGCTCTCCGAAGTCTACAACGGCGTGTTCAGGGGAGACGACGGAAGCGGGCAACCCTATTACGCCCGAACGGGGCGCAGTGCTTATGAATTTGCCATCACCGACTGGAAAAGAGATCCGCAGGGACGTGTGATCGTAGACAAAACGACCGGCATGCCGCAAAACCAGGATTTCGGTGTATACGAAATTTATGGTCGTACCCTGCCAAAGTACACCGCTTCGGCAGGACTGAACCTCGTCTGGAAAAATTTTACCGCAACGGTTTTGGCAGATGCTTCAGCAGGAAACGACCATTTGTTTCAGACTTCCAGCGATTTCATTACTGGAATACATCCGCTTACTACATTAAATAACAGAGAACGCTACGTTTTCCCAAATTCTTCCTATGATGACGGGACAGGCAACTATGTAGCCAATACCGACATCCTCGTCAGTGATGCCGGGCAAAATCTGGCTTACGCCTATTCAGCCGTTAGTGCACATGGCCTTGTCAATGCCGCCTTCCTCAAGATCCGGGAAGTCAGCCTGCAATACCGGCTGCCCTACAAAGCCGGGCCGTTCAAGGACCTTACCGGCAGTATTTATGCGAGGGATCTTTTCAACTTCTATCCCCAGTCCAACATCATTGGAGATCCGGGACTGACCAGAGGCGTGGGAACACGCGAGTTCAAACTCGCACAAAGTAACCTGGATGGAGGCAGCTCAGAAGCTGGCACCCTTCCCGGCACGGTACTCTATGGTTTCACACTATCCTTCAGACTTTAATATTCATCACCATGAAGATCATTATAAAAAAACTGGCAATTGCCATCACAATAATGCTTACGCTGTCGCAGACTGCCTGCAAAAAATTTCTCGATGTCAACTACAATCCGCTACAACTGACTGATCAAAGCGCTACCCCTGATCTGGTCCTGCCCTCTTTAATGGAAAGCTGTATTTCTGCCAGCAACCAAACCAAGTTCGTACAGATGTGGATGGGTTACTGGGCTTATTACCATGTAAATCCCGGTCTTTACTTCTCCAGCTACCTAAGAATACAGGCCGATGAAAACACTTTTAACCTGAAGCCAAGACCCGAAATATTTTACATGGAGCAAAAGGCAAAAAACAGCGGACAGCAGTTTTATGAAGGAATTGCAAAAGTGATCCGGGTGCTGCAATGGCACCGCGCAGTAGACGTCATTAACAACATGCCCTACTTCGAAGCCTACAACAGCAACATCCGGCAGCCCAAATATGACGATGCAAAACTGATTTACGAGGATCTGATGGTACAGCTAAACCTTGCCTCAGGACTCATTAAAAACGCAGACATCAATAAAAACATCAAGCTCCAGCTCTCCGACATCATGTTTCATGGTGACAGGACACTCTGGCTCAAATTTATCAATACGCTCAAGCTCCGTTTGCTTATCCACCAGGCCAACCGCACAGACCGCAACGCCTATATCCAAGAAGAGATCAAAAAAATCCTGGCGGAAGGCTCCGGGTTTCTGGGCAGCGGCCAGGATGCTTCCTTTAACCCGGGTTACACGCTGGGCAAAAACCTGAGTTCCTATTTCGGCAACTTTTCCAATCATAATCAGTACGGTGGTGGCGAATACTCTGTAGTCACTCAACTCGGAAGTTATGACTATGCTCATGCCAATTTATTTGCCATGGAACTGCTCAAGCAAAACGAGGATCCCCGTCTGGGTTTCATTTACAGCACAGCCGATAACCCACTTCCTGCCGGGGCCACGGAACCTTTCGCACAGTCTGAACCCCTTGAATACCGGGCCAATACTTTTGGCAGCTATGTCAACGAAGCGCTCTACCCCTACCAGGACAATACTTACGTATCTGCAGTGGGCGGTTCCAGGAACTCAGATGAGGTCAACCCATCGGCGGCAGGCATCATCAAAGGGCGCAACATGAACGATTGGGTGCTAACCAGCATTGAAAGTCAGTTCCTTCAGGCCGAAGCCATATACAGGGGCTGGTTGCCCGGTAATGACGAAGAAGCCTATCTACAAGCTGTACGCGAATCCTTCCGCTGGCTCAACGTGGGCGGAAACAGTGCGAACCCGGCCCTTTCGGATGTTATTTTTGAAACCTGGTACCACGCGCAGGCTCAGGCCGGAAACCCGCGGGTAAGCTGGGCAGCAGCCCCTGACAAATACAAACTGATCATGCTGCAGAAATACCATGCCTTCAACGGTATAGAACCCATGGAGACCTGGGTAGACTACCGGAGGAATGGTCGGTTTCCTGCCATTCCGGCTTCGCTAAGTCCGCAGCGCACAGGAAATACGATACCTTTCCGGCTGCTGTACGACGAAACCGAGTACCAGCTCAATCCGCAAAACCTGGCTGCCCAAGGCAGCATCAACGTCTTTACCAGCAAAATCTGGTGGATGCCCTAATGACCATTTTTCTATAACTAGTATTAACCGAAAAAAATGAAATCAACATTATACCTGTTACTGTTGCTGCTCAGCCTGTGCAGCTGCAAAAAAAATGATTATCGTCTGGATTATTCCGGCATCAAGCCCATCGTCATCGTCCCTAATGCCAACTGGCCAGGCAAAAGTCTTTATGACCCTCAGCCTTCTGACAGCTTATTTGGCGTCCAAAAACTCAAGTTATATGCCAGGGTATCCTATGCGGCAGCACTGGATCACCCTGTAAAAGTAACCTTTAAGCCTGCACCCGAACTGCTCGCAGACTACAATACCAAATGGTATACCGCCTATGAGCTGTTGCCAGCCGATGCCTATCAGGCTTCCTCACTTGAAGTAACCATCCCTGCAAATGTTAAAGAAGCTGTTCTTCCGGTCAGCATTTTTCCGGACAAGATCGCCGGCACAACGGACTACTTTATGGCATTTACGATCAGCAGCGCAGGCGGGGAAAATGTTGCTGCAAATGCCAAAACTATTATTTTCACCTTAAAGGGGCAGTAGCTTAAGTATAAGCTGTATGAGTTTATTCATTTATGCAGGACACGCATCGCCCCACCTTACAATCAATTAAATGCCTGACGAAATTCCAGCGGTGACAAATTCGTCTTCTTTTTGAAAAGCGTGCTAAAAGATTGTGCGTGCTCAAAGCCTAAAGCATAGGCGATCTCGCTAACTGAAAGACTGGTCGTGGAAAGCTTTTCTTTGGCTTTCGCGATCAGTTTTTCGTGAATGTGCTGCTGCGTATTCTGTCCGGTATGAACCCGCAGCAGGTCACTCAGGTAGTTTGGGGACAGGTTCATCTGCGCAGCAATATGTTGTACCGTGAGCAAGACCTGCACATCGCTGTTAAAGTAGTTATCGATCATTTGCTCAAATCTGGTCAGCAACGCTGAATTGTTATTCTTGCGGGTCAAAAACTGCCGCTCGTAAAAACGGTTGGCGTATTTTAGCAGGCTCTCAATCTGCGTTAGAATGATCTCCTGGGTATGCTTATCGATATGCTGGCACTCTTTATCTATTTTATGGAGGATTGCGATCAGGTCATCTTCTTCCTCGGCCGACAGGTGCAGCGCTTCATTAACCGCGTAATCGAAAAAGCCGTAGTGATGAATGTTGTTCGCCAGTGTATGCTGTAGCAAAAAGTCCGGGTGAAAGATCAGCAGATAACCGGACCCGCATTCCATATTTTGCAGGTCCAGTTGTTGCACCTGGTTAGGAGCTGTAAAACTCAATACCCCTTTATCGTAATCATAATGCTGCTGTCCGTACCTGATCTTGCCCTTGGCTTCGCGTTTGAGTGCCACGCAGTAAAAGCGGTTAACGAAACCTTTCCAAATCTCGTCCTCCAAAAAAACACTTTCCGCCAGATTGATCACGCTCACCAGCGGGTGGCGAGGCTCTTTTAAGGACAGTAAACGGTGAAATTCCGATATGGAGTTAATGGCGTTCATACACAAAACTAATCAATTAAGCTCATACTGAATTCATCATAAGGCGCGCCGGTATCCGTACCTAATGGTACGATGCTTTCCAGTTGCAACAGATCCGCCTGTGTGAACACAATCGTTGTTGCCGCAATGTTTTGCTCCAGGTACTTCCGGCGTTTCGTTCCCGGGATCGGCAGGATGCCTTTGCTCATGATCCAGGCCAAAGCCAACTGCGAAGAAGTGACCTGTTTGGCTTCAGCCATTTCTTCGATCGCCTTCACCAATTCCAGGTTCTTGTCGAACTGTACGCCCTGGAAACGTGGGATTGCCCTGCGGAAATCATGCTCAGGCAGGTCATCGATGCTTTTGATCTGTCCGGATAAGAAGCCACGGCCCAAGGGTGAGTAGGCTACAAAACCGATACCCAGTTCCTTTAAGGTTGCCAAAACCCCACGTTCTTCCACCGTTCGCTCAGACAAAGAGTACTCGCTTTGTACGGCAGTGATCGGATGCACGGCATGTGCCCGCTTAACTGTTTCAGATGAAACTTCCGACAAACCGATGTAACCCACTTTACCTTCCCGAACCAGTTCCGCCATCGCCTCCACCGTTTCCTCGATCGGCGTGTTTTTATCCAGACGGTGCAGGTAATACAGATCGACGTAATCCGTATTCAGATTTTTGAGCGACCGCTCCAAAGATTTCTTTACGTAATCTTTCTTGCCATTGATGGCCCAGGTTACCTTGTTGTTGTCATCGATCTCCCAGCCAAACTTGCTCGCCAAAATGTACTGATCACGTTTACCACTGATTGCTTTAGCGATCAACTGCTCATTCTTCAGCGGTCCGTACAGATCGGCAGTATCTAAAAAATTACCGCCCAGCTCAAGCGAACGCTGGATCGTCGCGATGGCTTCCTGCTCATCGGCAGGACCGTACATGTGCGCTTCTTCAAAACCTGTCATGCCCATACAGCCCAGGCCGATCGCCGGCACAACCAAACCCTGGCTGCCCAATGCTATTTGTTTTATTTCCATGGACCAAAGGTCGGTAAGCGAAATTGTGTGCATGTATGCAAACCCCTGAAGCTTGTAAGCAAATCAATGATTTTAAGGTCTATAGCCATTACTTGCACCTACTCAAAACGGCGAGATGCCGTTATCATCGCTGGCAATTCCCTTTTTGCTTTTCTTTAAGCTTGATTTCAATCCTCCAAATCGATAGTTCAGACTTGCACCAAAACTTCTTAAATACCTTTGATTGGTTCTTTCCTGATAGACACCTGGCGCATTTGTGGTACTGGTGTTGTTTCGATATTTAGAAAACGGGTTACTGGCGTCAACCGTGAAATAACATTGATCCTTGATCAATTCTTTGGTTGCACTAAACCCGCATCCGCGATAAGGACTGTTTTCTATCCCCTGCAAATTAATATCAGCTCCATTCAAATTCACACTCCCTGATGCACGCCAACCTTTATCAAAACGATAGGAAGATGATGCTGAAAAATAGTACATGAGCCGTTGGTTCCTGACCACCATATCGTTAACCAATCCATCCACTTGGCCGTAGATCGTCATTAAATTAGAGTTTACATTCCACCTTGAAGTAAATGGATAGCCCACGTTGACATTGGACATCACCATACGCATGCGGCCGGAATTTTCCAAAGTGGAACGTGTTATATTGTTAACGGCATCATAGACCTGCGCAGGCATGACCATTTTAGCATAAAAATCATAATTTACCCGTACATACAAAGAGAGCTTTTTAAAACTGCTAAAGCTTAATTCCAGACTATTAGATGAAGCGGGGCGCAGATCAGGATTTCCGCTCGATTCAAAGTTTGGGTTAGACCGGTCTACGAATGGATTCAAATGCTGTATCTCGGGTCTCCTTATTTTCCGTGAATAGCCAAACGACAGACTGGTATTGTTTTTAAACTGTTTTTGAACAGATACTGATGGAATATAATCAAAGTAGGATCGCTTTATTTTCGTATGATTAGCTATAAAATCTGCATCAATGGTAGCATGCTCCAACCTAACTCCTGCCTTAAAGCCCCAGTCCTTCAATTGATATTGATAAGAGTTATATAAACCAATAATATCCTGTGTATTCTGGAATTGACTGCTGAGCCCTTCGTTCATCACATATATTTGATTGGTACCCAGTGTATCATACAAAAAATCACTTTTATTATTCCTTATTGTTCCTTTAACCCCGGCTTCAAGCGTCAAATTTTTGAAAGGATGAGCATAGTCCGCCTGAAAAGACTGTTCTAATGACCGCTCATCATTCTTCTGCTTGTAATCGGGAGATGCATAGGAAAGTTCATCAGCAACGTCAAAATTTCCGGACCGGTTATTATTGGCTTTAAGGATTCTGTAAGAAAAGGTTAATAGCTGATTTTTATCGTTTTTAAATCCCATTTGATAATTCAATGATGCATCAAGACTTGCGCCTTTAAGTTTGTTATTGCTGAGCAGCCCGTAGCTTTGTACCAGGTCGGCAGCGCCGGTCAGCGAAGACTGCAAATCGCTAAGGTTACTATTATGATTACCGCCAATATTAAACTGCCCCGATAGCAGGTTCAGACTATCTATTTCATAACTCAAATCTGAACCCAAGTACCCGTTTTTGCCCTCAGCTTTTACACCGGTACTTTGCAATAAGGTAGTCGCACTGGTAGATCTCCTGGTTGAATTTGTAGTCGACGGCGAATCAAACAAACTCCCGCCCATAAAACCGGAGATGCCAAATTTGCCATCTTTAACGGTAAATGACCCTCCCATACCAGGGCCACCTACAGGAAAACGGTGATTGACATTTACATTTGCCAAATAACCATCGCCTATCTTTTTGGTTGTAATGATGTTAATGATGCCGTCTAAAGCTTCAGCATCGTATTTGGCAGGAACCGTAGTGATGACTTCCAGCTTATCAATACCTGAAGCGGGCATATTTCGTAGGATGTCCTGCGGATTTCTGTCTACGATTGTCGAAGGTTTTCCGTTAATGAATATCTTATAATTTGTATTTCCTTTCAAACGGATCGTGTTGTCGCCGTCAACGGAAAGTAAAGGCACCTTACGCATCATCTCTAAAATATTTGAGCTTTTGCTTTCCGGATCTGCCTGTATGTTATAAATGATCCTATCGATCTCCTGCTTTGCCAGGGTCTTATTTTCTTTGACCACTACTTCTTTTAGCTGATGCACATCAACGATTAGGTACAATGCCCCTAGATCTTTAACACCTTTTTTGGTGTTGCCCAGATCGACCACCATATTTTTCGTCTTAAATCCCTGGACCACTATGGTCAGTAAATACTCCACTGGCTTGAGCCCCGAAAATGTAAATATGCCATCGGTCTTGGCTGTTTTACTTTTAATAGCATCGCTTTTACTTTCCTTTAAGGTAAGTGTAGCATATTCAATAGGCTTGTTGCTGATGGAATCCATTAGCGTTCCTGTAATTCCCGGCTGTAGGGTTTGTGCTTTTGACACATGGATACTGATCATTAAGATCAAGCTGAGTAAAAATTTCGCTTTCATTTTTTTTGATTTATGACCGAAAGTAGCCCGGCTATAGTTATCCATAAAATAATAGTGACCACCTGAACGCGACTGATGATAAACGGCTGTCTTTCACGTTCATCATCAAAAAGGGGACGTTCATCATCAAAATTTGTTTTATGTCTGCACTTAGGCTTTCTTTGGATTATGAAACCATTTGACTGGACGATTTTATTCATCAAACCTTATAAAATTTACACGCATGTGGTGTTTTGGCTGATGGTTTCATTCGCGATCATCTTTTTCAAAGAATATCCTGAGCGAATGACCGGTTTGACGATGATTTGCCTGGTACTACAAGTGACACTGGAATTTATGATCCCTTGTTACTCGCAGAATTTATTGGTGGTTCCTTTTTTTAAAAAGCATGGATGGCTTTGGGGAACGGCAGCCTATTTACTGCAGGTTGGCTTACTTATCTTTTTGCTGCCCTATGTACTTAACGCCGTAGGTATGCTTTTTCCGATCACGGACCGCGTGGACTGGAGGAATGAGCACGTTACCTTTTCGGTAGTGACATTTACCGTAATCGCAACCTTTTATAAAGTAGCGCTGGACGGACTCATATTGGATAAAAAGCGAAAGGAGGATGAACTACGGCATTTAAAAGCGCAATTAAATCCTCATTTTTTATTCAATACCCTTAATAACCTGTATGGACTATCCGTTGCTGAATCTAAAAAGCTGCCCGGATTGATGCTCAGGTTATCTGAATTGCTGCGCTATTCGCTATATGACACCAACCAGCCTTATGTACCTTTAAGAAAAGAGCTGAAATATATTACCAATTATGTAGAATTAGAAAGAATACGGCTGAGTGATAAAACTGAGATCAAATTGGACTTGTCAGGCGATTATACAGACCAATACGTTGCCCCCTTACTGCTCATTATTTTTATTGAGAATGGATTTAAGCACGTTTCACACGCCAAGGGTCGTCAGTCCTATGTGCATATCCTGTTCAGGTTAAATCATAAACTTTTACAATTGGAAGTGAGAAACTCGATCGATCCGGATTATACGCAAGAAAAAGGTGAATCAAAGGAAGGATTAGGCCTCAATAATGTGAAACAAAGGTTGGATTTGATCTATCCTCAGCAATATTCATTAAGTATTACCCGTGACAATGATTGTTTTGACGTAAAATTGGAGATAGAACTAAGCTGACATGAATTGCATTATAGTTGACGATGAACCCATAGCGCGTGACATACTCAAAACTTATATTGAGCAGATACCTTATTTGGTATTGGTTGCCAGTTGCGAGGATGCTTTTGAAGCAATGCGGATCTTAAACGAAAAGGAAATAGACCTGATTATCCTGGATATTAATATGCCGAGACTAAGCGGTTTGGAGATGTTGCGTTCACTTAAGAAATACCCTTCGGTAATTATTACCTCGGCTTATGGAGAGTTTGCGCTGGAAGGTTTTGAATTATCGGTAATTGACTACCTGTTAAAACCGTTTTCCTTCCCTCGTTTTGTGCAGGCTACGGAAAAAGCAGTGAGCGGGGTGCGCGATGCTGTTGTTCCCGATCAGGCAACTGACCATGAGGATTTTATCATGGTGAAATCGGATAAAAAACTTGCCAAGATATTATTACGGGAAATCGAATATGTAGAAGCTTATGGGAACTATATCTTTATCTATCGAAATACAGGCGACCGCATCATGTCTAAACAAACCCTGACACAATTTGAAGAACAGCTGCCATGCAATAGGTTTATCAGAATACACAAATCCTTTGTGCTGTCATTGACAGCGGTTAAATATCTAGAGGGTAACGAAATAACACTAACCAGCAGAAAGTTACCTATAGGAAAAGTCTACCGGGACGATTTGATGAGATGCCTCTCGGGCAAAGACCTGAGATAAAAGATTTGCCAGTATAGAGACGAGAGGTTAATTACTTAGCTAAATACGTCATACCCCCATCAACAAGCAGTTCGGCACCCAGCATAAACGAAGAGTCCTCAGAAGCCAGGAAAACTGCTGCTTTACCGATATCAGATGGTTGGCCTATCCTGCCGATCGGCATTACACTAGCAAAGTGAGTTTTTAAAGCTTCAATTTGTTCCGCAGGAACGAACTTGTCAAATGCTGGTGTATCTGTTGTACCTGGTGTAATTACGTTTACTCTTATCTTTCTATCTGTAAGGTCATTTGAAAACGCTTTTGCCAGGTAGATTACTGCTGCTTTTGCGGCACCATAAAGTCCAAATGAAGGGTAGGCACGGTGTGCCGCATTTGACCCGATCAGGATAACAGAACTACCATCATTCATATAAGGCAACGCCTTTTGCACAGTGAAGTAAACACTTTTTAAGTTCAGGTCCATGGCTTTGTCATAGTCGGCTTCAGTAGTATCTGCCACGGTTCCGGTAGTTCCGGCACCCGCGTTCGCTACAACCACGTCTATCTTACCAAATTTTTCAGCTGTTTCTTTAAATACTTTTTCCAGGTCAGCAAGGTTGGTTACATCGGCATTTATGGCGATAAAATTATCTCCAAGCTGGTCTACAGCACTATCTAAAGTTTCCTGATTTCTGCCGACAATAACTCCTTTGGCACCTTCGTTTTTAAATTCCCGGGCAATTCCAAACCCAATACCACTATTCCCGCCTGTTATAACGGCTACTTTGTTTTCTAATCTATTCATTGTTTCTTTTTCTAAAGATTGAGCGACAAAGGTAGAGTACCTTAGTTATTTTAAGTAACTTCGTACCGGAAAATAACAGTAACACAGAGGTAACCAAGTAACAATGGGGTGTAAAATAGAAGAGTTTCAACAAGAACAAAAGAAACGGGTGAGAGCGGTCCAGGATTCAATGGACGTGCTGAACGGGAAATGGAAGATTGCCATTATTTCGTCTATTTGTTGCTACGGTAAAAGGCGATTCTCAGATATTCTGAATGATATTGACGGAATCTCCAACAGGATGCTAAGCAAAGAGTTGAAGGAATTAGAAATAAATCAATTGGTAAAAAGAACTGTTTTAGATACACAACCTATTTCAGTTCAGTATGAACTGACAGAACATGGTGATACGCTGCAGACGATCATCAGCAATCTGACAGATTGGGGAGTTTTGCACCGGAAGAGAATTATCGGATAGACATTAATAACAGTAAAATGAAACCTTTTAAACTAAAGTTTATCGCATTTGGGATCTTGCTCCTTGGCTGCAACCAAACAGACAGTAGAAATACTATTGCGAAAGAGCAACCGTCAACAGATACAGTTAAAGACCAACCAAAGGAGATCGCTAAAAATGACCAACTTAAAGACCATGAAATAGTTGCTATCAACAATGTTGTCGCGTTATTCAAGGCGAAAGACATTGACAAAATTTCAAGGATAATACGTTTTCCTTTACATAGAGAATACCCAATACCTCCAATTCAAAACGCAAAAGAATTGACCCAAAGGTTTAGCGAAGTTTTTGACCGGATCTTAATCGACAAAATTGCCAATTCGAAAATTGGACAATGGTCAGAAGTAGGTTGGAGAGGAATAATGTTAGACCACGGAGATCTATGGATGGCGAATTCTGATGGGATCATAACAACAGTAAATTACCAAAGCGAATTTGAAAAGAAACTCCGGAGTGATTTAATCGCCAGGGAAAAAGTAAACTTGCACAATTCATTAAAATCGTTTGAAAGTCCAACTCACAGAATCAGGACAAAAAATTACCTGATCAGGATTGATGAGCTCGCTGACAACAAATATAGATATGCTTCCTGGAAAGCAGGGGAAAAAGAAACCTCAAAACCAGACCTGATTTTGTCCAATGGAAAATTGGAATTTGAAGGAAGCGGAGGAAATTACGTGATTACGTTTGTTGAGGGAAACTATACCTACAAAATTTACAGGAACGTCATGGGAGAGAAAAACTCCGCAGAAATTACACTTTATATAGAAAAAGAAGGAAAAGTGATTTTAACGGAGGATGGCGCTTTAATTCTGTAACCTAATCTGTCCTTTCATAGAGTTCTTCATATACTTCAGACCCTCCTATGGTACCAATGGTGTGCAGCTTGCCATCCTTTATTGTTAGTTTGTAGTTGATGTTCATTTTATCAAATCCATCAAAAGACGCATATTTTGTAAACTCCTGATAATTTCCATTTAGTAGCGTATAAGTTCCTCCGGATGCTACAGCAACGATTTTCTTATTATTCAGCTCAGGTATTTTCTTTTCAACGATCACCACAAAGTCCTTCGGCGTCAGTATTTTGCGTAAAAAAATGCTTGAACTGTCTGATGTTAAAATTTGACCGTTTGCATAAGTAATTTTCTGTGAGATCAATTTCCAGGTTCCTATATGCGCTGTATTATCCGATGAAACCTTGTATTGGGCCGTTTTGCTTCCTGCTGTACTTTTTTTCTTTGGCGTTTGAGCGAAGCCTGCTGTTCCAATTAACATCCCCGCTAGTATAATTATTGACGTTCTTTTGTACATATAAGGTTCAAATATCTGGTTATCGTAAAGGTAATCAATACTTCCTTTGCACCAAAAAATCTTTGATGCTACTGGAGGCGCCCCTATTATTCATACTTCAGCGCTTCCACAGGATTGGCTCTGGCAGCCTTATAGGCCTGAAAGCTGACCGTCAGGAATGCAGTGACTGCGGTGCCGGCTATGGAAATTAATATCACCTGGAGCGATATGCTTGTCCGGAATTCAAAATTAGTGAGCCATTTATCCATCAGGTAATAAGCCAAAGGCACACCGATACAAGCTGCGGCAAACACCATTTTCAGGAAGGAAACTGACAGCAATCTCATGATATTGCTCACTGAGGCACCAAGTACACGGCGCACGCCAAATTCCTTCGTGCGCTGTTCCGCACTGTAAGCCACCAGGCCATAAAGCCCCATGCAGGAGATCAATATCGCGATGCTGCCAAATAGATTGGCCAGTATGCCCAGGATCTTCTCGGACTGCAGTTTCTGGGCGTAGAGACTATCTACAAACCTGATGTCGACAGGATAGGCCGGGTTCAGCCTTTTTACAACGGCGGAGATCAGTTCCACATTCCGGCTCAAACTGTTGGCCGGGTTCAGACGCATGTTGATGTTGAACCCTTTGTTCCTGTTGAAATTGATGACCATCGGTCTTCCAGCCTCATAAGGAGAATCCCAAATGATATCTTTGAATACCCCAATTACCCTCAAATCGTTGCCATTCAATTTCACCTTTGTGCCCAGCGGACTTTGAAGATTCATCACTTTCACTGCTGAGCTGCTCAGCAGAACCCCTGCCGTATCAGAGGCAAAGTCTTTAGAAAAATCACGTCCCGCAACCAGTTCCACACCGCTGGTCTTCACAAGATCGTAAGTCGTTTCCAATCGGTTAAAAACGATATCCTGTCCCCCCGGAGGCATATTTGGCCATTCGAAACCCCAAAACCAGTTACTCACGCTGGAGAAACTGCCAGAAGCCTGGTTGACAGCGGTAACCGCGCCTGTTTTCATTACTTGCGATTTAAAGACCTCAAATTTGCTAGCAAGCTCACCCTCCTGCGGCATTTCTACCAACAGGTTTGCCTGGTAGCCAATCGGTCTGTCCTTGATGAAGTTGATCTGCTTGTAAATCACGAGTGTAGCGATGATTAACATAATGGCAAAGCAAAACTGGCCCACAACCAGCACTTGCCTCAAGTTCACCGGAACTGATTTTGCCCTTGCCGTCTTCCTTTTTAAAGTTTGGATCGGGTTAAAGGCAGAGAGAAACAGTGCAGGATATAATCCTGACAATAGCCCGGTTAGCAACACCACGCCAATAATGACCAGCCAATACCAAAAATTACCATAGTCTATCGCAATTTCTATACTCAGCAAATTATTGAACATAGGCAAAGTAAGCTCTACAATGGCTATTGCCGCCAATACGCTTCCCAATGTTAGTACCATTGCTTCGGTAAGGAATTGTATTACAAGTGAGCCCCTGGTAGCGCCAATGGTCTTCTTGATGCCCACCTCCTTAGCCCTGCGCTCCGATTTAGCAGTCGCCATATTCATAAAATTGATGCAGGCGATCAATAAGATGCCGAAGGCCAGTCCAAAAAACAGATAAATTCTTTCAATGTCACCACCTGCGTTTTTACCGTTAACGAATTTATTGTAAAGGTGCTTTTTAGCGAATGGAAATAAGAAATTCTCCGTTTTGCCATCGGGACTACGCTCATTAAATATGCCTTTGATTTTGCTGTTGATTACATCGACTTTTGATGGATCATTTACCTTGACCATCGCCAGCCAGCTGAAGCTACCCCAGTCCCAGTTTTTTGCTCTGTCGTTGATCAATTCAAAGAAAGACCAGGGCAAGAGATAATCGAACTTAATGGTGGTATTGCCCGGAAAGTCTTTGATCACACCAGTGATGGTCAGGATCCTTTCATTTTTGTATTTTATGATTCTGTTGAGCACATTTACCCCGCCAAACAATAGCTTTGCGGTTTGTTCAGTTACCACAACAGAATGGGGCACATCAAGTGCAGTAGCGGGATTCCCGGCTATAAATTCGTAATTGTAGATTTTCAGTATTTCAGGATCTGCAAATATTTCCACCTTTTTGAAACCGGTTCTGCCATTGGCTATGAGGGCCTCCCGGCCTCCGGCAATCCGTGTGACCGCATCAACTTCCGGGACACGTTTTCTGATTTCTCCGGCAATTCCATTTCCCGGAGCATCACCCGTACTGGTGATCTTTCCGGATCCATCCTGGAAATTGGTCATCACTTGAAAAACCTTGTCGGCATCTTTGAATTGCCTGTCGAAATTCCATTCGTAGTTCACATACAGGAGCAGCATGAGGCATGATGCCAAACCAATCGCCAGACCAGTAATATTAAGCACAGAAGAAGTCTTGTTTCTCCAGAGGTTTCGTAAAGCGATTTTTAAATTGAGTCTGAACATGGTTTGCCTGATTGATCGGTTAAAGATAAGATTGATCCACAATTCACCAAGTTGATGCCAAGACCGGTAAACACCTTAAATTGCTATTACAGGCAGCTTTCTTAAAACTCAGTAAAGCAAACCGTTCATTATTGAACATCGACCGTGCGCTGTCGGACACCTGTCTTCCGTCCTTTCCTTTGTTGGCAATCTCTAACTAGTTATTTGGTTTTATCGTAGAACGCCTGGATTGACCGCAGCTGATCGTTTAGTGCTTTCAATTCTTCAGGTGGATTACCGTATTCAAAGACTATTCTTTTGGTATTCAAACCATCCTTTACTTCTATCCATTCAGAACCACCGTCCGCACAATCCGGGCATCCATATCTTAATTCCAGCTTTTTAAATGTTTCTGCATTCAGCAGGACCGCAGCTTTCTTAAAGTCAATTCCCTGATTGGTAACCTCCAGAGTGTTGGTCACCGGAGCATTGCCGTTCTCCCAGTAGGAATATTTAGTGCCCTTCTCCGTCAATTTGAGCTCTTTATTGCAAAATCCACGGCAGTGACCAAAACTGGAACCGTGTGAAATAACCATTCCTGACTTACAGGCAGATAATAGTGCAACAAGGAAAATTAGGACTGAGGATTTTATCAGCGTTTTCATAAAGGAGAATTTTGCGTCAATAATACATAACATAGCTGACAATCGCTAACATCATTCCTCTTAGTCCCAGCTTATACTCATAGTCCAGTAATAGTCCAACTACATGCCAATATGAAGCCAACTTTTTTGATAAAAAGTTGGTTAATTAGCTGGTTATAATAAAATTAGTAAAGCGTCTACTGTTACAGCTGGACGTTAGCATACTCATAACGTAACTCAGTAACAAAATGGCAATAATAAAAGGCAATTTCATCTCAACATCCTGCACTCACCGCCACAGCATACAATGCATTACCGGAACTATGGATCTTGAATACCTTATTGGGTTCATTGGAAGGTTTATCCCATGGCAGCACAAATTCAAATCCGTTGTGATCAGCATTGTCAAAACCGGGATGAACGCTAGTCCAGGTTTTACCCATATCAGATGAACGGAATATGCCGTCCGGATGACCACATACTAAATATTTGCCCATCTGTTTGATGGAGGAAATAGACGGTGAAGGCGGAAGTCCGTCGCTAATGGCTTTCCAGGTTCTTCCTCCGTCTAATGAAATGTGGACCCTTCTGGATTTCGTTGTCGTATTGTAGTCTATGGCAGCAAATCCACCCTCAATACGCTCGACAGCCATACCAAAGCCACCTTCTCTGATTACCCATTGCCAGTTTTCGCCATTGTCTGTCGAACGCATGATCCCTTTTGTACCGGTCGCGATGAGCACGCCTTCTGACTCCACCATATTGGTTACCCCTCCGTCATGTTTTACTTTTCTCCAGTTTTCGCCCTTGTCGGTAGATTTGTAAAGACCGTGACCTAAACCGAGCAATACCGTTCCGTCAGCTGTTTCAAAAATCGTTCGCATGGTGTTTTTCTTGAAATTTGTATGGATGGGCAACCAGGTTTCTGTAGCAGGGGTCTTTTGATAGATCTGTCCTTCAAAGTTGTAAGCCATCACACCGGAACGATTGAAAACAATCGAAGTGAGCGGTCTGGAGTCTGCACTTTGCACATCAGGGATCTGCTCTTTTTCCCAAACGGGGGTTTTAAGATTAGCCTTACTGTGGTACACTTCATTTTTCACATTTAAATAGAGGTCTGACGCCCCTGCATAAAAATTTATAGATCGTTCAGTTTCAGGCAGCCCCTTGCTGATGTCCTGCCATGTTTTTCCGCCATCGGTAGATTTGAGAATTGCTTCTTTTTCTTTTAATACAAAGGAATTTAGTAGAAATAATGCCAGGATCAGGACTGGTACAAAGACAAATAGCTTTTTCATATTTTTAAATTTAATGCTGAAATAAATTGACTGTTAATCAATTTGATTCAACGAAACTACTCGGATATTTGCCAGTGCAGGGAATTTAGATTGTAAATAAAAATGTAAATTTTGTAAATTAAGTGTAAGGACGTACAAAGAAGACCGAAACTTCAAATAGGATCAAAGAATATTCCGCTAAGTACAGCATTACTCCCCCTCACATGATTAATTCTGAATTTCGCAGATTTGTCATAGGTAAATGTGAGGTAAGTCCCTTTAGTGCTATTGCTCACAATTTTAACAGGAGCAATGAGTTTTGATGTAGCGGCATCAAACATTTCAACTGCTATTTGCCTTTCATTGAGATCCCAGTCCACAAAGTAAAGCGAAACTTTATATTTACGAGGCATTTTTAGGTTAATGGTGGAGGTGAAAGTATAGCCGATCTGATCTCCATCTGCAGCGTATAGGCAGGCGGCAGTTCTTGGAAAGCCATTTGTCACATCTGAAGCTAAGGCACGTGGATCTTGTGTTTGCTTTTCCCATATGACATTTAACGGCTTACCATTACCCTTAACCTTATAATAGTCTACAGATGAAATGTATTCAGGTAAAGCTGCTTGATCATCTCCGTTTCCATTATAATTACAAAGCACATACCCATCTCTTCCATAAATTCTTCCCCAGTTTCCGCTTGTAACGGAATCTGTGCTAATGGCACTTACCGGATAAAATTCCTTCAGCTCGCTATAAGATGGAGTAATTCCGCTATAGGAAACCTGGACCTTATATTTTCCGGGACTGACATCTTTAAGGTAGACAAATTGCTGGTCTTCTGTGACAGCACCAATGCCAACAACAGGATGATAGCTACCGTCCCAAACCAGTTTTCCGTTCACCTTTATGCGCTGGATCTTCTTCTCAACTTTCGGAATACCGATTCTTCCGGTAGTTCCTGCAGGTGAGGAAAAATCACCTTTACCCGTGATCGTGCTAAAGCTGGCACTAATATTTCCCAGCGGGCTCTGTACATTGCCTGAAACATTTGTTAGCGTCCGGCCAAGGTGCGGAAGAATGTCATAGGATTTGAAACCGGGTGAAGTGGGTTTGATACCCAGTACCTCTTCAGTGAGCCACTTGGTTACCCCTGCCCCCCAGGGATGACATAAACTGGTAAAGCCACATTGATTGTTTGGTATTGCTGCATTTTTGCTAACCGCCTCATTCCAGGATGGACGGTAATCTTCAAAGAAACTGGTGCCTCCATATTGTATTTGTCCGCCCCAAAGATCTCTTATGGAACTAAAAGCATCATCATATTTGTTCATCTGCGCGAAGGCCTGGATCACGAAATATTGATTAAATGGAGAGTAGGAGATCCTGTTTACTTTATCATTGAAACTGTTTAGGTAAATGGTATTTTTCTCTTCAGCAGTCAATAGTCCGGTGTTCAAAGCGTCCGAACTCGCATGAAGACCATAGTCTTTAAACCAACCGGGTGTATGTTGGAGAACCGATAGCTTTTCATTTGCATATCTAGAGTATTTGTCGGCCAGGTCTTTTCGTCCGAGTATCGTCATGACTTCAGAAAACTCCTTCCATACTCTAATGGAAAGCATTTTATACGCATTTTGTGGTTCAGGAAGGTTCGGATGTTCAAACCCGGATCCCAGGCGCTCATCCCAGCCAAAAAATTCCAGATTGGGATTGGTACCGTAAACTTTATAGGCATCGTCCAGTTTTGCACCCGCATTTTCAATGTAATTGATAAGTATTGAAGTGTCGCCTGTATACTTATAGTAATCTATCAGACTAAGCACCCAATATAATGCGTAGCTCCTGATTCCGTTACTTTGGGTTGAGGTATAGTCAATATTTTTCTTGACGAAATCATAATTTCCAAAGGCAACCATCGAAGCCGCCTGTGCCGGATGCGCGTCACCTGTCCACGAAAAACGGTCACCCCTGTTCATTAGTATCGCACCAAAATAGTCTTTAAGTAAGTTTAATTTTACCGTGTATGCTCCAGTATACCAGATTTTTGTAAGTGTGGTATCATTGCAAAAAAAGCTGCCATTGTAATTGACTGGTTTAGTCTGGCAGACCAGGCGCAGTCCTGTAATGTGCCAGGGTTTGGTAAACGACTTTACGTTAATCCAGCAAAACCTTACACCTTCGTATAGTTCCGGATTAAGCTCAAGCCGGTACGTATTGCCATACTTTTTAGGAACAAGCGTTTTGGTCGGATAGCTGGAGAGATTTGGCGGGATTTCATTGTATTCGCTGACACTCATTTCTACATTTCCAACCAGATCAGGACTATCAAATTCAACCCAACCTGCATTATTCTGCCCGAAGTCAAAGCGGATGTAACCCGCACCGTTGACAACAATCCTATTGCTTTTGTTCAGCTCCTTAACGTCGAAATGGTTTGCAATAGATGATTTCCAGCTTACCGGCCTGATCACATAGGTTTCCAGTCCATCATTGGCACTTGGGTTATCCCACCTGTAATTGAATATTGGATCGGGCGATAAAGGATTAATTACATCCGTTTTCTTTGCTGTTATTGCAGGATAGGGCTGCACTTGTGCGTGGACTGAGCTACAAAAGCCTATTATGATGTATACTAAAAGCTGTAAAACCGTAGCAGGTCTGAAGTCGGACAGATTAATCATTTGTTCAGGTTATTATTTGATTAGGTTACGAAAATATCAGATTCGCTGCAAAACACGCTTATGGTAAACCAGCAATCATTTGTACTTTCTGACAAAAATGAACGGCCAACAGGTTTTCAATTGGATTAGGCAGATGAGGACAAAGACCCTGTCATTGAGCCGCTGTGTTGCTCCCTGAATGTTGTAGGTGATAAGCTATTCTTCTTTTTAAAAAGTTTGGAAAAGTAGAAGATAGAGCTGAAGCCGGTTTTATAGGCTACCTCATTTACCGTTAGATTGGTTGACAACAACAATTCCTTTGCGCTCTCCAGGCGAAGACACAGGTGGTATTGATTTGGAGACATCCCAGTATGCGCTTTAAAGGCCTTTCGAAATCTCGAGTAACCCATTGGCAATTCCTTCACCATCTCATCCATATTGACAGGTACTTCAATAGATTCCTGGAGCAGGAATTTAGCTTTAGAAATTAACCTGGACTCCAGATCGGTTTCTTTGGCTTTGTATCTGGTGATGGATTGAATCGTTGAAAGAATCTGCAATGTCATGCCTGTAATATTTTGCCTGTATCCCAACTCGGCGACCGACACTTCCTTGATCAAAGCATGAAATAACTGTAATAGATCTTCATTCAACCCAACATCAATGAAGGCATTTTCAGGCATAAAAATACCAGAATGCATCAGTTCCCGGGGATATGAACCGTTGAAACCTACCCAGTATTCTTCCCAACCCGATTCCGAAAAAGGTTTATAACGATGCCAGACTCCAGGGTACAAAATAAAGCAAGAGCCTGCTTTTATCCTGACAGTTGAAGATGTAGCAGATTCCAGCAAACCTTCTCCCTTTGTAATGTAAACAACATAATAACTATCAAGGATTCTTCCCTTATCCCAGGTAAAAGAGTGATCGTTTGGATGCAGGCGATTATTCGGATAATGTTTATTGGGTGCGACCTTCGCTGACCCGACAGTATTTATGTAAAAGCCCCATTTTTTTTCAAATTCTCCAATGTTCAAGTATTTGTGATAGTTCTCCATGTGCTATTAGAAAAAGAAATACTGCAATATAATTATTCTTACTTATCTACCTGCAGATTTAGAAAATCAAGGTCAATTGGAAATATTTCACCAGCACAGCAAACTATATGAAGACGCAGTTGTTAAATCAGCGAATCTGAGTTCTTTCTGCTAAAACACGTATTATATTTGCTGCATGCACGAACAATTACCTTTTTTGCAGGGCGGAGGTCAACTCGGAGCGCTAATCCGAAGCAAAGACTGGTCAGCCACCACTTTAAATTCTCCTGAACACTGGCCTGAAAGCCTAAGGTCAGCTATCGCCATTTCATTGAATTCCGGCTTTCCAATAGCCATCTACTGGGGAGCGGACTTTACCTTGCTGTACAACGACGCCTGGAGCAGCATTCCCGGACAAAAGCACCCCTGGGCGCTGGGCAAACCTGGCGAAATCGTCTGGCCGGAAATATGGGAAGGATTAAAGGATGAGTTTGAAAGTGTCCTGCACCAGGGCCAGTCTTACCGGCGACCGGACGCACCATTGTACATGCACCGCTTTGGCTATACCGAAGAGTGCTACTTTGACTATACGCTCTCTCCTATTGTTGCTACAGACGGCAGCGTTGGCGGTGTGTTCAACGCTGTTGTGGAAACCTCTTACCGGGTGATCAACGAGCGGAGGTCAGCCATAAGGAGTGCATTTCTTGCCAAAGTTCATACCGCCCGAACCATTACCGTAGCCCACCAAACCATTGAGGGACTGCTGGCAAATGCTTTTCTCGATATTCCATTTTTCATTTATTACAACCATAGCACCGATTCCAGAGAAAAAGAACTCGTCTTCAGTAGTGGTTTGAATGCGAATCAGCTTGCAGATATAGCTCAACTGCTGGAAGATCATGACGGACAGGAAGTGATACATCTAGAAAACCTGGATACCCGGCTTGCCGAATCTGTAGCCTGTCACTGGCCTGAACCGGTGAGGGAAGCATTGATGATACCAGTAAACAATGCAGAAGGCATCATCAAGGGACATTTGGTACTGGCGGCCTCCGCGCGAAAGCGGATTGATGAAGACTACCGCCAGTTCCTTTTGGCCATTGCTGCAAATACCGGAACCATCCTCAACAATGCAGCAGCGACTGAGTTGGCCCAGGCTTATCAAAATGAACTCCTTTTGAACGCAAACCTGCATGAGGAGCAGCAGGCGCTGGCAGAGGAAGTCACCGCTGCCAATGAAGAACTTTCTTCTGCGAATGAGGAACTCTATGCATCGAACGAGGAATTGGCTGCGGCAAACGAAGAACTGGCCACAACCAATGAAGAATTGAGCGAAACGCAATCCTTATTGCAGGCTACCCTCGACGGGCTTAAAGAAAGCGAACAGCGGTTTCGAAACTTGATCCGGGAAGCGTCTGTCGGCATCATTTTACTCACCGGACCCGAGTTTATCGTTGAAGTCGTCAATGAAGCCTACGCCAAATTAATCGGTCGCAGTGCCGGGGAATTGCAGCAAAAACCACTGTTCGACATCATTCCTGAGGCAAAAGCAACCTTCGGAAAGGTCATTGAACCGGTGCTACACACAGGTGAACCTACTTATTTATACGAACAAGCTTACCTCGTCTATAAAGACGATGCACTAATATCGGGTTTTTTAAACCTCATTTATCAGCCCTATCGAGAAGCAAATGGAAGGGTCACCGGTGTGATGATCCTGTGCCAGGACGTCTCCGGCCAGGTACAGGCAAGGCAGCAGGCTGAAGCGACAGAGCGCCGTTTCCAGTTCATGCTCAATGCCATTCCGCAGCAGGTGTGGACGGCCAATCCGGATGGCCAGTTAAATTACGTCAATCAGGTCGTTTCAAACGACTTCGGATATCCCGGCCATGAAATTGTCGGACAGGGCTGGCAGGCCTTTATCCATCCCGATGACCTGCCCTCCTGCCTGCTCGCCTGGCAGCAGTCCCTCAACACAGGCAAGGAATATCTGACTGAGTTCCGACTCAAATTTGCAAACGGGGAATATCACTGGCATCTGTCCAGGGCAGTACCACTGATAGAAGACGAAAAAATCAGTTTATGGCTGGGCACCAATACCAATATTCAGCAGCAAAAACAAAATGAACAGCAAAAAGACGAGTTCCTTTCCATTGCCAGTCATGAACTTAAAACCCCGCTTACAGGAATAAAGGCCTTCACGCAATTGATGCGAAGAAGCACGGACCTGGAACGGACTGCGACTTATATTGAAAAATCGACCGATAACATCCACAGGCTGGAAAAACTGATCAACGACCTGTTGGATGTCACCAAGATCAATGCAGGAAAGCTCAGTTACGACCTGCAACCCTTCAATTTCTCTCAAATGCTGAAAGACTGTGTGGAGAGTGCGCAACTGACCACCAGTCACCAGATCATTTTAACGCAAACAGAGGACCTGACCATCACCGGAGACCGCCTCAGACTAGAGCAGGTAATCAATAACTTTTTGAGCAATGCCATCAAATATTCTCCGGACGGAAAAGAGGTCATTGTAAAAAGCGATCTTGCCGGCGACGCGCTGATTGTGTCCGTCCAGGATTTCGGCATCGGCATCCAGGAGCAGCACGTTCAGCGGTTGTTTGACCGCTATTACCGTATAGACAACAGCGCCATGCGCTTTGAAGGGCTCGGGCTCGGATTGTTCATCTCTTCAGAGATCCTAAAACGCCACATGGGCACATTCTGGATAGAAAGCGAGCCGGGCAAAGGCTCCACATTTTATTTCAGATTACCGCTCAATGAACCCATTATAGCGATCCCGGTCACCGAGGAAAACCAATTCTATAAAAATGACCACATCACCATATTTCAGGACAAGGACAACCATTGGCTGGAGGTAGACTGGATGGGTTTCCAAACTGTTGATGCAGTAAAAGCAGGTGGCATGAAAATGTTAGAGATGCTTGAGGCAAGTGGCTTTAGCAAGGTCATGAATGACAACACAAATGTACTGGGCACCTGGTCTGAAGCCTCAGACTGGGCCGGACAGGAATGGTTCCCGATGATGGAAAATGCTGGCCTGCGCTATTTTGCCTGGGTCTATTCTCCCAGTGCATTTAGCAGGCTCTCCGCAGAAAAAGCGGTTGATGTCAAAGTTGGGAATACAGTTGTCCAGTTTTTCACCGATGCTGAGTCGGCAAGAACATGGTTGAATAGCGTGGAAAATGCCTAGCCCGGGTAAAACACGAATTACCAACTTACCGCAATACCAGATACCCATCCTCGGCCCGTTGCGGTGCCCTGTTGATGTAAAACTGCCGGTCTAAAGGCGCTGTAGTACCCAAGCCATCCACATATCTGTTGAACATACAGAACGCAGCTGCAATCAGTACTGTATCATGGATCTCTACATCGGTGGCACCGGCTTCACGTGCCGCAGCAACCAATTCTGAAGTCACGGCCTTACCGCTCTGCTGTACTTTCCCAGCTATCGCCAGCAATGCTTTCATTTTGTCCGAGAGATCAGCAGCGTTAAAATCTGCCTTGATCGCATCAATCTCGTCGATATTACAACCGAGGTAATGCCCGGCCAGCGCACCGTGTACATTCTGACAGAAAAAACAATCGTTCAGATAGGACACATACGTTCCGATCAATTCGCGCGCTCCGCGCGACAAACTGTTATTTTCATCCCGCAGCAGTATTTCTGCCAGCGCATTCAGTGCGCCTTCCGTTTCCGGCCTGTAAGCCATCAGGCCTCTGATGCCGGGCAAATCATTACCCAATGCTATATGTGCCATAAACCATTTAAAATTTTAAATAAACATTAGACTATGGCTTAGGCGGCAGGGCATAGCCTGCTACCATTCTCTTACCCATTTCTTTATAAGCCTCCGGATCAGTGGGCGTCAAACTCGCCAGTCCGTCCACATACCTGTTGAACATGCAGAATGCTGCAGCAATCAGTACTGTGTCATGAATCTCTTTATCTGTAGCACCCAAATCCCGGGCCGCTGAAATATCCTGCTCAGAAACCTCTTTACCCAATATCTGCACCTTACCAGCGATGTGCAGTAAAGCTTTTAGTTTCTCGCTCAATGAGGAGCGCTCCATATCCGCCAGAACCTCATCCACGATTGCTTCGTCGTCTCCATACAGACATCTCGCAGCCGCAGCGTGACTGCTCATACAGAAGAAACAATCGTTGCGCCTGGATACGTACGCTGCGATCAGCTCCCTGTCGGCCTGCGACAAAGGCGACTCGCCTCTCAGCAACACTTCTGCCAAATCGTATAGGTATTTCCCTGTTTCAGGTCTGAACATCACCAGCGAGCGGATGCCCGGAACTCCTTCAGGTACATTAATATGTGCCATATTTTTTTATTTAAAACGTTAATCTTTTGTTAGTTATCTTCTTAATAATTCTGCTAAACACCTCGAGGCAATTAGTCTGCATTCTCGATAATGGCATCCGCAGCAATTCCTGCCGGAACTTCCGCAACCGTAGCTGCTTTTTCTTTGACAGTCAGCACCACGATAAACCCCAGCACAAAAACCAGAGAAAAGATAAAGATCGCATTACCATAACCGCCCAGCGAAACTACCAGTACACCGATAAACAATACAGCTGTGCCGGTAAATAACCTGCCGATATTGAAGCAAAATCCCGTTGCCGTAGCCCTGATCCCGGTGTGGAACAATTGTGGGATATAGGCAGATAGTACTCCCTGACTCGCACCGAAAAACAGCGCCAGGACCGCGATCTCGGCAAAGATTGCCGGACTAAAAGTCGTATTCAACTTAAACAGTACAAACGACATTACGGAACAGACCGCGAAGCAAAGCAACATGGATTTCTTCAATCCCATGAAGTTCACCAGCCAACCGGAGAAAAAGCCACCTGCCAGTCCGCCCATCCCCATACACATCATGCTCAGTCCTCTTTCTTTACCTGCATCACCCGGGATTAAACTCTGTACCCAGGTTGGCAGCCATGAAAAGATCGCCCATAAGCCGATCAGCATAGTACCGAACATCAGTGATCCAATCAATAGCTCAGACCTGTTTTCTTTAGAATACCACAGCGAATGTTTACCACCCGAAGCCCTATGTTCTTTGTGCTCTAGCCATTTATCTGACTCTTTGATCACCGCAATGCCGATCAGTGACAGGATCAATGGTATAGCCCCCACAAAGAAACCTTCCCGCCAGGATGATACCACAAAATTGATGAGTCCGGCCGAAAAAATCCCTACCGGGAAAGCAATGGAAATAATCCCTGTTACCACAGCTTTGGTCTTAGGTGGCCAGACTTCACTCAGCAATGTAAAAGACACCACAAGCACGCCGCCCACACCGAAACCGCTCATGAAACGGCACAACACCACTCCCATCCAGCTCGGCATCAACCCCGTGGCAAATGTGAATATGCCATAGCAGGCAATCGCGTACAGGAGCGCGCTCTTGCGACCGATCCGGTCACTGATCAGTCCCCAGCTAAAACCCCCAAAGGCCCAGCCGAAAATGAACAGCGCATTGATAAAGCCGCTCACAGAGTTCAGTTGCTCGGGCCCCAGATCTCCCTGCAGATCTTTTACGACTACAGGTAAATAGACCGACATGAGTGTAGAAACTGTGCCGCCCAGTGCACTGCTGACAAAACAAAGGATAAATAATAAGGTCAGGTACGTGGTACCCGGTTTTGCTGTACTTTCCGCATTCAAATTCACTGCATTCATCGTAATAATATTTAAGAAGCCAGTAACAGCGGCAATAAGCCCCAATTACCGGCTGTCTGTTGGATTTATTTTAAAGGGCTGTCAAACAAAAACGATACATAATAGATCGCTCCTACTGCCGGCGAACCGTAAGCTTGTGAAATATACTTGTTGAAAATATTGCTGCCACCTATTTTAAGCGTTGTATTCACCGAAGGAATTTTCTTGTTGAACTGCAGGTCCACCATCGAATAAGCCTTAATGCGCCCTGGTCTCACACCATTAAAAGTTCCGTACCAGTCAAACGCACTTTGCCAGTGCCATGCCGCATTGAAACCAAAATTATCACCAATGTTCGCATTACCAAAAGTGACATTGGTGCTGTATTTAGGTGTGTTGAACTGTGCAATGTTATTGATATTGGCCTCACCCAGGTTAAAGTCAGACCAGGTCGCGTTACCGCCAACGGCATAGCCGCCCAGCAATAACGTCAGACCGCCGCTAACGCCTTGTGCCGTAACCTCGTCCGTCGCATTGGTGTACAACTGGTAAGGACGCACGGTCCTTGCGGCCACTTCACCTGCAGCTGCCGGGTTGATCTTGCCATCTGCACCCAATACCGGAGCAGTTGATTTCAGCACCACGGTATTCAACAAGAAGTCGGTATAAGTACTGCGGTAGTAATTCAGGTCAATCAGCAACATATTATTGATCAATCCCTTATAACCCACTTCAAATGCTTTTTGTTGCTCTGGTTTGATATAGGCTACATTGGCTTTCACCAATAAGTCTTTGTTGTTCGCAATCGCCGTTGGCGGAGGCGTACCACCACCAATTGCTGCACCTACAGCCGGGCCAAATACCTCGGCCGATGCAGCTGTAAATGAGTTCTCATAGACATCCATACCTGCACTGTTGGCCGGAGCACCACCCAGTATCGTGATCGGACCAGCGTTCAGTTTAATGAACTGGTCGACCGGTGTAGGGTTACGGAAACCAGTCTGGTAAGAAGCCCTGAAATTATGCGCACTGGCTACAGTATACACACCCGAGAAACGTGGCGTAAAACTGCCCTTGAAATTCTCATTTTTATCATAACGCACCGAAGCCGTCAGTTTCAGTCTTTCCTCCAATAATTTTTTACCGACCTGTGCAAATGCACCATATTCTTTTACGATGATTCTGTTGGTCAAATCGTCAAACAGACTTCCATTGGTAAACATCTTGTACTGACGGAAACTACCACCTGCCAATAATTCTACAAACTTCACTGCGCTTGAGAAATCATATTGTGCATCCGTATGGTAGAATTTACTGTTGCTGAATACTCCCGCACCGGCAGCACCGTATTTATGGATCGACGCGTCTTTGGAGTTTTCAAAAGCCTGTGTGCCCGGCAGGAACCTGCCCTGATCCGCAAAACTGCGTGCAGTGGTGTGGTTGTTTGCCGTCACACCTGACGCTGCACCCGTAAATGCAGCAGTATATCGCGCAAACCAGGTGTCATCGGCCACATTAGGCGCCACCACTTGCCCGTTCAATCCCCTCACCCAGTCGCGGTTGATAAAATTGGCAAGTGAACGTGTGTTGTAAGAATCGTGTGAATTCTCAGTCACCATGTAACTGCGAACGAAGAAATTACTGCCTTTCAGTTCCGCACGGTGCGTCTGCAACACGAAATTATTCAGACTGAAACGGTTACTGCCGGTATAACTGGCCGTACCTTTACCGATATTGTACTGGTAGATCGCTTCGATGTTATTGGATAACCGGTAATGCAGCGCCCCATTGGCTTTCAGACTATAGGTTCCGTAGTTCATCAGGTCTTTTTCCTCGTAACCGGTACGGGAAACCACACCAATACCCGGCAGGTTTCTGGACGACTCATCACCATAGATGTTCAGCGCATCCCTGGCCGGATTATTCGGCCCGCGCTGTGCAACCGGCACTGCCGGCGTCACATCTGTATAATCATTGGCATGCCAGTCCTCACCAGTCAGGTAAGCCACGTTCACTTTAAAAGCAAAGCGATCATTAAACGCTTTAGCATAACGCAAAGCCACATCTCTCAGTTCACGTGTACCCACACTGGCATCATTTACATGGTTGATACCCGATTTGATCTGCACCGCCAAACCCTGGTAATGAAACGGATCTTTGGTACGCAGGTTCAGTAAACCGTTGAAGGCCACCGGGCCGTATAAAGCAGAAGCCGCACCAGGAATCACCTCGGCCGATTCAATGTCGATATCAGAAGCGCCGAAAAGGTTACCCACAGAGAAGTTCAGTCCCGGAGTCTGGTTGTCCACCCCGTCTACCAGTTGCAAAAACCTGGAGTTACCAGTCGTATTGAAACCCCTCGTATTCACTTGTTTGTACGTGATGCTGCTGGTCACCGCCTCCATGCCTTTCAGGCTTTGCAGACCATCGTAAAAGGTCATCGAAGGGTTTTCTTTAATCGCTTTCTGCGACATCTTCTCGATACTTACCGGCGATTGCAGGATATTCTGGTTGACACGCGAAGCCGATGAAACCACTTCGTTTAGCGTTACCGCTTTGGTCTCCAGGCTAGTTGAAACTTGTTGTGAAGCCGAGCTCACTTCTACTTCCTTAGATTCATGACCTACAGCAGAGATCACCAAAGTAATCGGCAGTTTGCCTTTATAATTCAGGTTAAATGCACCTTTAGAATTGGTGGTGGTGCCAGACACTTTGCCTTTTACGCTGATGGTCGCGCCGACCAGCGGCAAACTGTCATCACCAGTTATATTACCGGAAATCTTCGCCTCCTGGGCAAATCCGGTCATAGCAAAAAACAGAAAAAATAAGAGTAAGAGTTTTTTCATTTCGTTGTTTTAGATTGGGTTGGGTTGGTTTATTTTGGTTGATATTATTTGTTGGTTATGTTGGTTTGTTACTAGTATATCGTTTTAGCTTTTACACTTTCGTCATCCCTCGTACCTCTGGATGACGAAAGGTCAGGATGAAGAAAGAACAGCATGACCGCAAGACACCCCTTACTCGGCAGCCTCTTGTTTCTTCAGATGGTCATAACCCTGGGGCAACCTGGTGTACCCATGGTTCACCAACCGGCCGGCGAGTACATCATAGTAAGCAAGATCTGCAGGCAAAGCAGTGCCCATGCCATCAACATACCTGTTGTACAGACAAAAAAGCGCAGCGATCAGCACTGTATCGTGAATTTCGATATCAGTCGCACCCGCGGATTTTGCGCGGTAAACAGCCTTCGGCGTCACTGCCTTTCCGCTTTCACGGGTCAGCGCAGCAATGTGCAACAAAGCTTTCATCTTGTCGCTCACCGGAGCTGTGTCGATGTCTTCTTTAATCTTTAATGTAATGGAGGGATCACCGGCAAGCAGATCAGCAGCTGCCGTATGTGCAGTAGTACAAAACGTACATTCATTGCCGTATGAAACGATGGTTGCGATCTGCTCACGCTCCGCTTCAGTCAATGAGGATGGCCCGCGCAGCAAAAACTGCGTCAGTTCCCGTATCGGTTGTGCAGTGTCTTTGCTGTATTCTAGCAGGCCCGTAATACCGGGCAAATGGTCTTCAAGTGGAATGTGTGGCATACAGGTCTTTTGTAATATTCTTTATACAAAAAGGTGGTTTATTTGGTAATGATAAAAATATTATTATTTATTTTAAAAACAAATAATAATTGTATTTCTTTCCAAATAGTACAATTCTACGCAAGAAAAGCACTTTTTACCAAAGTAATCAATTAAAATACTTAACCTGCATCCTTATGTTTTCAATAAAATCTTTGCATCCGGCCACCTGTTTAAGCCCGGATTTGCATTATATCGTAAATATTACAATTAAAATTTAGCTGGTATGCCTTGTAATCCGGAGGGCGCAGGTGGTTGCGTGGGGCAAGATAAAACTCCGGATAACCTTCAATTAAACCGCTTTCTCAGTTTCGAGATGGAGCTCCTCAGTCTTGTTTTTATCGTGCCCAGCGGGATATTGAGTTTTTCCGCTGCCTCGGTGTGACTGTAACCTTGAAAATAAATCAGTTCCAGCACCTGTTGCTGGTCCGGATGAAGCTCCTGAGTCAATTTCCTAATCCCTATCACCTCCACATTATAAGACGCGGAATAATGGCTGTAATGGGCTTCTGAGATCTCATCCAGTTCTTCAGTTTTCTTACCATTTAAGTGCCCTAAGCACCTCAAATGATCTATTGCCGTATTTTTAGCGATCCGGGCCATCCAGGTGAACAACCTCGAACGCTTTTCATCATAGGTGCCGATGTGATTGGAAATCTTAATAAAAACTTCCTGTAATACATCTTCGGCGGCAGCCTGTGACCTCACCAATTGACGGACAATACCCAACAGTGATGAAGCGTACATCTTGTACAAATATGAAAAAGCCTGCAGTGTACCCGCTTTCAGGCCATAGATCAATTCGTCCTCTTTTAGAAAAAGGAAATTTTGGAGGGCATTGGCTGTAGCTGGAACAGGAGGTAAAGCTGTAATCATGTAGGTAAATATTAACAATTGAAGTATAAACACAGTGAAATAAATATTGTGTTTACAATCGAACTCCGATTAGTTGTCAAGATGTTTACCGACTACAGGTTTACTATGCCCAAAACCCAAAAAATCTATAGCCAAAGTATTACGAAGAACTGCATTGTTATATCGCACTTTAAAGATATTCCAGCCCCATATTGTAAAATAAAAAAGCCCATTTATCTGCGATCTCCTCAATGGCTTTGTCGGTCGGCTTGCCTGCGCCATGGCCGGCATTGGTATCGATACGGATCAAAACCGGGGCTTCACCCCTATGGCGTTCCTGCAACGTAGCGGCAAACTTGAACGAATGCGCAGGCACTACGCGGTCATCATGATCCGCTGTGGTGATGAGCGTGGCAGGATAAGTTGTGCCAGCCTTTAGCGCATGCACGGGCGAATATCGGTACAGCTCGTCGAACATCTCTTTAGAATCTTCAGAGGTACCATAGTCGAATGCCCAGCCCGCACCGGCGGTAAATTTGTCGTAACGCAGCATGTCCATTACGCCAACGGCCGGGAGGGCTACTTTAAACAGCTCCGGGCGTTGCGCCATCACGGCACCGACCAGCAGTCCACCATTGGAACCGCCCATGATGCCGAGGTAGGCACTGGAAGTATAATCTTCACTGATCAGGTATTCCGCAGCTGCGATAAAATCGTCAAACACGTTCTGTTTCTGCAGTTTGGTACCGGCCAGGTGCCAGGCTTCGCCGTACTCCCCTCCGCCTCTTAGATTGGCCACCGCGTAAATACCACCCTGCTCGAGCAAGGCCACAACCGAGGTGCTAAAAGCCGGACTGAGGTTCACATTGAAGCCCCCATAACCGTATAAGACAGTCGGATTTTTGCCGTTTCTTTGCGTGTTCTTCTGATAAGTAATGATCAACGGTATGCGTGTGCCGTCTTTGGAGGTATAAAAAACCTGTTCCGACAGGTACTCTGAAGGATCAAAGTCTACGCCCGATTTCTTGTAGAGCGCAGATTGGCGGGTATCGGCATTGTAGCTGAAAATAGTCGCCGGATAAACATAGGAAGTAAAGGTATAGAACAGGTCGGTTTCGTTTTCTCTGGATGAAAAACCGATGGCCGTGCCTGGACCAGGAAGTGCAATCTCAGTCTCCAGTACGCCTTCTCTATTGTATTGCAGCACTTTGCTCACCGCATCCACCATATAATTGGCAAAGATCTTTCCAGCGCCTGTAGCAGGGTTCAGTACGTTTTCCGTCTCAGGAATGAGCACCTGCCATTTTGAAGGTTCTGGTTCCGCAGCATCTGTAGTCACGATACGGCCGTTGGGTGCCCCGAGGTTGGTGTAGATGAACAACTTGCTGCCTACATTATCAATAATGTGGTGATTCTGCTCAAAATTGCTGACTACCTGGCGGATTTCAGCATTTTCCTGTTGCAGATTCTTCAGGTAGAGCTCATTTCCAGATGTTGAGTTGGCTGCCGAAATGATCAGAAAGCGCTCATCCTCGGTAAGTCCGGCACCGATGTAGCGGCGGGGCGTATCTTCGCCTCCGAAGATTAATTGGTCCGTGTGTTGTGCGGTGCCCAACTGGTGGTAGTATAATTTATGATGCTGCGTGAGGCCGGATAAAGCGCTGCCTTCAACAGGTTTATCGTAACTACAGTAGTAAAAGCCAGCGTTTCCCTGCCATGCGATGCCAGAGAATTTAACATCTGTCAGGGTTTCACCGATGGTTGTTTGATCGCTTGTGTTAAGAACGACCACGCTGGTCCAGTCTGAACCACCTGCGGAAAGCTGATAGGCGCACAGGCTACCGTCTTTCGAAAAATCAATCCCCGCCAGGGAGGTCGTGCCATCAGCAGAAAAGGTGTTCGGATCGAGGAAGACTTCTGGTATGCCGCCTTCTTTTTGTCGATAAAGTACACTTTGATTTTGCAGGCCTGTATTTTTGTAAAAATAGGTATAGTCGCCCTCCTTGAACGGCTGCGAGTATTTCTCGTAGTTCATGAGGGTACTGAGCCGTTCTTTGATCTTGTTTCGAAACGGGATTTGTTGCAGGTACTGCTGGGTGACTTCATTTTGGGCGCTGACCCAGGCTTTGGTGTCCTCTGCGCGGTCATCTTCCAGCCAGCGGTAAGGGTCGGCTACGGTCGTTCCGAAGTAATTGTCTTGTATATTTCCTTTTTCAGTGTTAGGGTAAGTCATTTTCTAATTTTATAGTTTTTGCAACTGATTTAAACGGGAAGATCCTGCATGATGCAGCACATTGACTGCATCATTACGAGAACCCGGGCCCTCATGACGGGGGAAACGATTCGCTTTATGATAGCAAGGTAACTGCATGAGGGGAACCGGCGTCGGGCGCGGGTACACATTCTTCCTTAAACAAAAATAGAAAACAATACTGTTACTTTTCTTTATTGTTCTGATTCGTTAACTTGCATTAATTAATAGGGATTTTAGATGACAAGCCATGGAACGAAAGCCGACAAGGACGGAATTCCTCCTTATTGAACAATTAACGATATAAACCTCTCCCTAAGGAATAGAACCAGCACACAAACTAAACCCAATATGTTTCAAATGACAAACAAAACTACATTATTTCTAGCCCTGATGCTCTGCGGGTCGCTGGGCATACAGTCTTGCAAGACCAAAAAAATAGCTGCTAAAACTAAGGAAACCCCGGTTGAGGTCGTAGCAAAAGATGCCGAACTCGATTTAATAAAACAGGAACTACCTGACGATCAGGTAGAACGGACAGAAAACGGCATTAAGTTTACGTTCAGTTCAGAGATTCTGTTTCCGATCAATTCCTCTTACCTCAGTGACCCGGCTAAAAGCAGACTGGACGACGTGGCCAAGATATTGAAAGCCAAAGATGGCGGCCGCAAGATTGTAGTAAGCGGGCATTCTGATGCTACAGGAACCGCGACATACAACCAATGGCTGTCCGAAAAACGGGCGGTATCTGTGAAAGTTTACCTTGTGGCACAAGGGATCGATGAAAAACGGATTTCGACTTCAGGTCTGGGCAGCACCCAACCGGTAGCGAGCAATAAGACACCTGAGGGCAGGTTAAAAAACAGAAGGGTAGAAATTATTTTGCTGAAATAACAGGGGAATTCTGTAACGATTTTAGAAGGTTCGTGGAGAGAATCTTGACGAGACGCTGTAGCGCTTTAATATAGCTCCTGCTGAAGTTGAAATAAATACTGTACGGCTTTGACCAGTCTGCTGCCGTACCAGGAGAACATTTCTCCGTCGACCAACATTACTTTGGCATCTGGAAGCTGACTTTTTAGTTCTTCCAGATGTTCTTGTTTAAAGGGGTAAGGTTCAGAAGAAAGGAAGACCAGATCAGGCTTCAATTCTGCCAGTTGCCCGATGCTTAACTCCGGGTAACGGCTTTGTCTGACCACATTGGTGAGGCCATTCAAACAGAGGACATCATCTATAAAAGTCTCTTTTCCGGCAGCCATAAAAGGCTTGCGCCAGATGAGGTAGGCGACCGTCTTGTTTAGTCCGTTTTGCGCGGCCAGCGTTTGCAAATCGGTAAATCCCTGGGTAATGAGGTGGTTCAGGTAGCTCGCTTCAGGCGAACGGTCTACGAGTTCGCCGATCTGCTGTATGGTCAGTTTGGCATCCTCGAGCGTTGCGATGTCACTCATCCATACCGGAAATTCCGCCATCAGTTCTTCGATTTGCTCCTGCTGATTTTCTTCTTTGTTGCCAATGATTAAGTCCGGCTGCAAAGCCCTGATCTGTTCGATGTTCAATTTCTTGGTGCCGCCAATTTTAGTGCGCGTAGCGAATTTTTCGATTGGGTGGATGCAGAATTTCGTGAGTCCTATGATCTCCTTGTCCAGTCCGAGGTCAAACAGCAGTTCAGTTTGCGAAGGTACTAAGGAGATAATCCGCTTTGGGGGATAGTTAATCGTGATTTCGCGACCAAGCTGGTCTGTAAAACTGCGCTGCATGGTGCAAAGATACGAAGCGGGATGTTATGCTGCTACTCATACTTCAAGGCATCAACAGGATTGGCTTTGGCGGCGCGGTAGGCTTGCCAGCTTACGGTGAGCAATGCAATCGCCATAGTAGCTATCCCTGTAATGATGAATACGGAGGGCCCGATGGCAATGCGGTAATCGAACTGCATCAGCCAGTGGTCCATGATCAAATAGCCGATCGGCATGGCCAATACCATGGCTATGGCAACTGTTTTAATGAAACTTAAAGACAACAAACTCATGATTCCGGTCAGGCTGGCGCCAAGCACCTTGCGGATGCCAATCTCTTTGGTGCGCTGCTCGGCGCTAAAGGCCGACAAACCAAATAAGCCCAGGCAGGAAACGAAAATACAGAGGCCAGCAAAAAGATTGGACAGGATGGAAAGCATTTGCTCATGTTCCACTTTCTCTGCCACCAGGCTATCTACAAAAGTAATTTCCACAGGAAAATCAGGATTGATCTCTTTGGTGATCTTGCGGATCTGTGTTAGGTTTTCCTGAATACCCCTTTTGGTATTGAGGCGCATGGTGATGTAATCGCTGTTACCTGCATTGAAAGCAACAACCATAGGATGTTGTGCCCGGGTTGGCTCATCCCAAAGGACATCTGCCATGATGCCAACCACCGGTCGTTTCTGACCGTTGAGCACGATCTGTTCCGTAAGCGGGTTTTTAAGTCCCATTCGCTTTACGGCCGTTTCATTGAGCAGCACAGCAGAAGAGTCAGAAGCATGGTCCCTACTGAAATCGCGACCAGCAATCAGTCTGATGTTATTGGTCTTGAGGAAATCGTGGGTGGTCTGGATGTAATCGAAGGAGACTTTTTTATCTTCCTCTGCCATACCTTTCCATTCCAGTCCGTTGACATTGGAGTTCTGAAAGGCAATGCTGCCTGAAGACTGGGTTAGCGCGGTGACTGCCCCCGAATTGAGGATGCGCGCTTTAAACAGGTCAAATTTAGGATAGAGATTGCCCTCGTGCGGTATTTGCACCAAAGCATCGGTCTGATAGCCCAGCGGTCTGTTTTTCAAATGCTGCAGCTGCTGGTAAAGGATCAATGTGGAGACAATGAGCACAATGGCAAAGCTGAACTGAATGACCACGAGCGCTTGTCTCAGGTTGAGCCCAAAGCTGTTTTTAAACAACCCTGCTTTCTTCAATACCTGAACTGGATTGAAACCAGAGAGGAAAAATGCAGGGTAACTTCCGGCCGCGAGCCCCGTAAAGAGGATCAGCACGATAACGCCCAGCCAATTTAACGGCAGCGTATAATCCATTTGAAGTTTGGTATTCAGCAGGCCATTAAATGAAGGAAGAAAAAGTTCAGCCAGCACGACCGCGAGTACAACAGCGAGCAGGGTCAGCACAAAAGATTCCAGTAAAAACTGCATCATGAGCGATCTCCGGCTGGCCCCTATGGTTTTTCGGATCCCCACCTCTTTTGCCCTTTTCTGAGACCTGGCAGTAGATAAGTTCATAAAATTGATACAGGCGATGGCCAGGATGCCAAGCGCAAGGATGACAAAGATGCGCACCTGTTCGATCTGTCCGCCATCGTCTATCCCATTGACAAAATGGCCGTACAGGTGAAATCTTTCCAGCGGATAAACAAATGGCGCAGCCTCCATAGTTTTCGTTCCCGTATGACTGGCTATGCTGTTTTTAATCTTTTCATTAACGGCGGCAGCGGTAGTTCCCGGTTTTAGGCTGAGTAGTGTAAAATAGGAATAATTGCCCCAATTTGGATCAGCAGGCCATTGGTTCAGGTTTTCATAGAGTTTCCAGGGTGCCAGCGCCTCAAATCCATAGGTGAAGTTTGGCGGCAGGTCTTTGACTACGGCAGTCACCTTTAGATTGGCCAGGTTTTCAAAGCGCAGCGTTCTGTTCAGGACGTCAGCAGTCCCAAACAATTTGACGGCGGTGCTTTCGGTCAGCACAATGGAATTGGGATCATCAAAAGCCTTGTCCGGATTGCCGCTCAGGTAGTCAAATTTGAAAATCCGGAGCAGGTCAGGATCCGCGTAGCGGCTTTCCACTTTGAAACTGTTTTGTCCATAGGCAAGCAAGCGCCTGCTGGCCCATAGCACCCTGCTGATGTGTTCAATTTCGGGTGTTTCTTCTTTCAGTACAGCAGGAAGTACATTGGGCACCTGCACGCCTGTTCCGGTAATGCTTTTATCGGCCCCATAGAAATTCACCATCAGATGATAGGTATTTTCAGTATTGCCGAATTGCTTATCGTAACTCCACTGGTACTGAACATACAGCAACAGCATGAGACTTGCAGCAAGACCAATGGCCAGTCCGCTGACATTGATCAGCGAAGCGGTCTTATGTTTCAACAGGCTTCTAAAAGCAATTTTAAGATTGACTTTGAACATGGCAATTTTGTTTATTCGTATTTTAGTGCTTTAACCGGATTGCTGAGTGCTGCTTTCCTGGTCTGTATGCTTACTGTTAAAATCGCGATCACAACCGATGCTACGGTGGCTATCATAAAAGGGACAACCGGCATGTCGATGCGATAAGCGAAACCCTCGAGCCATTTCCTGGTTAGCACAAACGCGATCGGCCAACTGATCAAATTGGCTGCCAGCACAAGAAAAAGAAAAGACCGGTTCAGCATGTTGACAATCTGGAAATCTGTGGCACCTAAGATCTTGCGAATGGCGATCTCTTTTGTTCTTCGTTTTGCCATGAATGTAGAAAGTGCAAACAAGCCGAGTAAGGACAATACGACTGATATCCCGCTAAATACGACGGTAATCTGCATCAACCTGTTGGTGGATTTTAAAGCGTTCTGAAATGCGTCCTCAACGGTGATGTATAACATCGGAAAATCAGGATAGGACTTCTTCCATTCCGCTTCGACCGATTGAAGAACCGCTTTATAGTTGTCGCTGTCAAACCTCACCAGCATGTTATTGGTTGATGAAGTACCGCCCAGGTGTGTTACTTTATAAACGGTAGGCAGAACGGCCTTGTCAAAACCCTCGTTATGATAGTCTTTGATGATCCCGACAATCTGAAAGGTATATTTTTCTTTTTCAGATTTTACATCATATTGTTTACCAACCAGCTGCTTGCCCAGTAGGTTTGCGGCCGACTGGTTAAGCACCACCGTATTCATGGTGTCTTGTTTATATTCTTTTGAAAAGATCCGGCCACTGAGCACCTGCACACCCAAAGCAGGCAAGGCATCCATGCTTACAGTTACTGTATTTACATTGAATTTTTCATTATTGAACGTGATTTCTTCAGGTATATTGAAGGTATTGCCCAATACCTGGGTTGTCGTAGCAACATATTTGACACCTGGTAAGCGCTTAATGCGTTCAGCAAAGGGATCTCCCTGGTTATAATTGGTGGAAATATTGATCAGCTTGTCCCTGTTAAAGCCTAGGTCTTTATTGGCCACATAACTGGTTTGTAAATGCATCACGCCAATACCGGTGATGAAAGTAACAGCGATAACGAACTGGACAATGACCAGGGCATTTCGCAAAGCGATGCCTTTAAAGCTGCTTTCATAATTCCCCTTGAGTACTTTAATGGGATTGTAGTTGGACAGCACCCATGCCGGGTAAAAACCGGCCAACAGCGTGATCAGGACAAATAAACCAATAAGCTGTAACGCGATAAGCCCCAGTTGAGGACTGCGCCAAAAACTAAGTTGCACCTCGAAATGGCTGCCAAATGAAGGCAGCAGGACTTCGACCAATAAGATGCTGATGAACAATGCCGCTAAGCTTTGAATGGCCGACTCGAGCAAAAACTGTTTGATCAGCTGCCGTTTGTATACGCCCAATACTTTTTTTATGCCCACCTCTTTAGCCCTTTGTACGGACTGCGCCGTTGCAAGGTTTACAAAATTGATGACTGAAATCAGCAATAAAAATATAGATATCGCGATGACAGGTTTAATCTGATCAAACCAGCCTGAGGCATAAGGCGGATTGGAATGAACCTCGTAAATCGGAATGGCCTTTAGTCCGGGCGTTTTACCATTTTTATAAAATTCATCATAAGTAATTTTTCTGGCTTTGAAAGATGATTTTTTAAAATCAAGGTACACGCTTTGCAAAAGTTTATTTGTCGCAGTGCTGTCTACTGGTCCGTTAGACAAAGCGTACACATGCGAAAAACGCGAAACATCTGGGTTTTGATCATCCTTGTCGAATTCACCACTCCTCATAACCGCAGTAAATGCGATGCTTTCTGGTCCTTCAGGATCTGCAACGATGCCTGTTATTGTAAAAGGTGTTCCTTTGTCATCCCGCCACATGAGTATTTTAACCTGCTTGCCGAATACTTTGTCCGTACCAAACAGCTTCATCGCCAGACTATGCTTCAATACAATTGATTTTGGTGCATTTAAGGAAGTCAGCCTGTTACCCTGAACAAATCGGTAAGGAAAAACTTTAAAGAAGGCTGAATCTGCGTCCCTGATGTTGTCAATAATGATGGGATCATTGTTTTCTGTTTTTACTGAATAACCATCTCCCCAGTCCTGGCCGACTTTAGTAACTGCGGAAAATTGCGGGAGGTTGTTGCGTACCAGATTAGCCATACGGGTATCGTTCATTTCCTGCCAGTACTGCTTATTGTCTGGCGTAAAAAAATCATGATGCTCTCTGATTTGATAGACATTTTTTAAATCCGGGCTCCACTTATCGTAGCCAACTTCATGATTGATAAATAGCAATAACAATACAAAGGCAGTAAGGCCTATGGCCAGTCCGCCGACGTTTATAGCCGTATACACCTTGTTTTTGATCAGGTTTCGGAAGGCGATTTTGAGGTTGAGTTTAAACATAGCAAGCGTATATATTGGTTTAGGTATTTACCTGAAGGTCTTCTTTGATCACCCCATCCAGCAGGTGCAAAATGCGGCTGCCGTATCCGGCGTTGACTTCAGAATGGGTAACCTGGATAATGGTGATCCCTTCCTCCTCATTTAGTTTTTTGAACAAATCCATGATCTGCAGGGCTTGTGCAGACTGCAGGTTGCCAGTCGGCTCATCCGCCAAAATGATAGAAGGCTGGGCGACTAAAGCCCGGGCGATACCCACCAGTTGTTGTTGGCCACCGCTCAGTTGATTGGGAAACAGATCTTTCTTGGCAACCATATTGAAGCGGTCCAAAATGTCCGCTATGCGGCTTTTACGTTCCGCGCCAGGCACTTTTTTGTACAGTAAGGGCGCTTCAATGTTCTCTGCTACCGTCATTTCATCGATGAGGTGATAGGCCTGGAATACAAAGCCGATGTGGTTGCGGTACAATTCAATGCGCTTGCGTTCATTGAGCGAGGTGACGTCCTCTCCAAGAAATTCATATTGTCCGTAGGTCGGCTCTTCAAGCATACCGAGGATATTGAGCAATGTAGATTTACCTGCTCCCGAAGGACCCATAATGGAGACAAATTCTCCCTGTTTGATACTGGTGGTTACATGGCGCAGAATATAGCTTTTGACGCCTTTGTTGGCGTAATATTTTTCAATGTTTTTAAGTTCGATCATGGTATATGGAGTTTATTCGTATTTAAGTGCATCTATTGGATTGGTATTGGCGGCCTTGTAGGACCGCAAACTGACTGTGATGAGGGTAATTATGACGGACAGCAACATGGCTATCACAAACGGCCAGATGCTCAGCGAAATCCGGTATTCAAAGCCTTTCAGCCATTTGGATACAAAGATATAAGCTATCGGCCAGGCAATGACATTGGCAATGACGACCATCCATAAAAAGGAGCTGTTCAGCATTTTAACCAATTCGATGGTGGAGGCACCCAGTACTTTTCGGATCGCAATTTCACGTGTTTTTTGCGTGGCGATGAAGGAAATCAGTCCAAATAGACCGATAAAGGAAATGAAGATTACCACACTGGCAAAGACTTTAAACAGCGTACCCATAATGCGTTCGGTCTCATAAAAAGAGCTGATCTGATCGTCTAAAAATTCAGATTTGTAGACATAATCCGGCAAGTGGCTGCTCCATACCTGCTCAACCTCCTTCATCGCCGGCAAGATTTGCTGTGGGTCCAATTTTACGGCAATCTGGCTATAGGCAGGTTTTGTGGAGAAGATCACAGTTGGTTCAATTTTATCATGCAGAGAGGAGTTATTGAAGTCCCTCACCACACCAACAATCAGTGCTTTGGTACCCTGAGTTTGAATGTACTTACCCAGGATATCTTTCGGATCGGTGATTTTGAGTTGTTTCACAAGGGTTTCATTAACCACGTATTCCTTAGCAGTATCACTCCTGGAAAGTCCGCGACCAGCGATCAACTGCAAAGAAAAAGTCCTGATGTAGTCCTCGTCCGCGCCTTTCACACTGACATCAAACTCCTCGTCCTTCGAACTGTTGAATTTGAAACTTGAGCTGTTTTGGTTTCCCGATGTTGGTGCCGCACTACAGAAACTTACGCTTTTTACCCCGTTAACATGACTCAATCTGTCTTTTAGGGTAGTGAATTTCAGCATACTCAGGCTGTCGTTGGGTACGTCTAAAAGCGCTATGGCATTGGTATTGAAACCAAGGGACTGTGAACGTACATAATTCATCTGGCTGACTACGACCAGTGTGCCAATGATCAGTACGGCGGTGATGGCAAACTGGACCATTACGAGCGCCCTTCTAAGACCCAGGGCACCAGTATTGGCTGCACTAATCTTGTTTTTGATGGCAAGGGCCGGACTAAAGCCGGAGACGATCATTGCCGGATAAAAGCCCGCGAGAAAACTGACCAGCATAATGAGGACGATCATGAATACAAATATCACCGGATGCTCGAACAGACTGAAAGAGATATTGCCACCAAACAGGTTCTCCATAGCTGGAATGGCCAATTCGGTGAGCACACAGGCAATGAGCAAAGAAATGACCGTAATAAGTGCCGTTTCGCTCAGAAATTGGACAACGAGCTGCTTCCGCAAACTGCCCATTACTTTTCGGATGCCTACTTCTTTGGAACGGCTGACGGCCTGGGCGGTAGCGAGGTTGATGAAATTAATGCAAGCCGTAAGTAGCAAAAAAGCACCGATCACAATCAGTCCGATGGTCTGGCTTTGGGGCATGCGTTTTTGTGAGAAATTGCTAAAATTCTCATTGTAATGGATGTCGCTAAGCGGCTGAAAGTAATGGCTTTCTTTTCCTACACCAGTTCCGTCATAATGTTTTTTAAGGAAGTGCTTCATTTGTTTGTTCAGATCGGCAAGCGTGGCACCCTCCTTGAATAAAGCATAGCACTCTGAACGCGAGGTTACTGCTCCCCAGTTGTCCAGATCATTGCTTTTGTAGGTTTTAAAGGAAACCACGACATTGAGTGGCAGACTGCTGTTGTCCGGAAAATCCTCAAATACGCCAGTCACTTTCAGTTCGTCGCGGTTGTCGAACAATATGCTCTTACCAATCGCATTTTTCCAGTTGCCAAAGTACTTGGTCGCCGATTTTTGTGAAAGGGCAACGGTATTTGGTTCTGTTAAAGCCTGATCTGGCTTGCCAGCCAGCCAGTTCTTTTGAAGAATATCAAAAAACTGGGGCTCGGTGTAATATACTGACGCATGTTCCTTGAGCTCCGCCTTTTCTGCCGTCGCACGGATCTTAATAATCCCATCTCCGGCTATGATTGCGGCTACTTTTTCCAGGTCCGGGAAATCAACCCGGGCGGCAGCTGCCAACGGTCTGGGTACACCTTGACTGTAAAATTCACCATCGGGGTATTTCCAGGATGAAACGATGCGGTAAATCCTTTTTTGGTTTTGGAATCCTTTGTCAAAGCTGAGCTGGTACCTCAGAAAAATAAAGATCAGCAGGCAACCGGTCAGTCCAACGGAAAGCCCTGCAATATTGATCAATGCATAGCCCTTGTATTTCCAAAGGTTTCTGAATGCGATTTTTAGGTTCAGTTTAAACATTTTATTCGTATTTAAGGGCATCTACAGGATTCGCCCGGGTTACTTTAACAGATTGTATGCTCACAGTCAGCGCAGAGATGACCATAGAGATCAGCAGTGCGCTAAAGAACGGCAGTAAGGAAACAGAAACGCGGTAATCATAGTGTGAAAGCCAATTATTGACTATGATGTAGGCTAGCGGGAAAGCAATCACGTTGGCAATAAGGATCAGTTTTAGGAAATCCTTATTCAATAAACTTAGAATATTTGTCGTACTGGCACCTAACACCTTACGCACACTGATCTCCTTTTTTCTTTGTTCTGCCATAAAGAGTGCCAGGCCTAGCAGCCCTAAAGCAGAGATAAAAATTGCGAATCCGCCAAACCAGTAGGCGACAGTGCCCATGAGGTTTTCATTGTGAAATTTTGCTTCAATGTTGTCATCTACAAATTTGAGTTCTACAGGAAAACTGGGGTTGAGTAATTTGACAATGGCATTTATTTTGGCTATCGACTGACTTAGATTTACTTCCGGGTTTAATCGGGCGACTAATACGGCGGCGTTGCGGCTGGTATGTGCAACAACCACTGGCAATGCCTTTTCGAACGGAGATTCCATTACAAAATCTTTGATGACCCCTATAATGGTAGAAGTATTGTCCCCCCAGGTGATGACTGTGCCTATTGGTGATTTTAAGCCCATGGCTTTTACCGCAGCTTCATTGACCAGCACATTGGCAGAGTCTGCAAATTGCTGTGAGAAATCACGACCGCTCAGGAGACTTGCACCAATTGTGTTGATGAAGCCGTAACCGGCGTAACGGTAGTTGAATAAGACTTCCTTTTCGCTCTGCTTGCCCGGCCAGCCCAGGTTCATTGCCCGGTGGCCCATTTGATTGATGCTGCGGCTGAAGTTGCTGACGCTATTTACTGTGCCTGACTTTAAAAGTTGTTCTTTTAAAAGCTGGAGTTTGCCGGCATCCTGCAATGATCCCACCATACTAATTTCTATCAGGTTATTTTTGCTGAACCCTATGGGCCTGTTTTTGATATAATTGATTTGTTGGTAGATCACCACCGTACAGATAATGAGGCAGGCAGCAAAAACGAACTGGGAAACCACGAGTATTTTTCGCACAGACAGGGAAGAACTTCCTGATTTTCCAAATCCCTTCAGGACTTTTACCGGCTCAAAGGAGGACAAATAAAATGCCGGGTAACTGCCGGCAATGACACTGGTAAACAGCGCAAGCGAGGCCAGGGCCAGCCAAAAGCGGATGTCTGTATAACTCATCACGAGTTCGGTATCCAGCAAGCCGTTGAAATAGGGAATACTCAACTCTGTTAGCACAAAGGCGACGACCATTGCAAATAGTGTCAGCAAGACCGACTCCAGCATGAACTGGTAAACGAGCATTTTTCTGCTTGACCCAATCACTTTTCTGATACCCACCTCTCTGGCCCGTTTTTCAGATCTGGCAGTAGAAAGGTTCATGAAGTTGACACAAGCAATCAGCAGGATACAGACGGCCAGTATAAAGAAGATTTTGACCTGGCTGATCTTGCCGCCTACCGCCTTGCCATTTTGAAATTCGCTGTACAAATGCCATTTGGACAGCGGGTGTAACATCGCTTCATTTTTCGATTCTTTGTCGTTGCGTTTGTAGATCTGCGTGATGGCATCCAATGCAGAATTGGAAAGCGTTTCGTGCTCGGTTTGAACCATAGTCAGACAAAACATACCTTGCCAATGCATGTCTTTAATCCATTCGTTCTTGCGTTCGAATAAGGCCCAGGGCAACAGGTAGTCAAATTGTATGGAACTGTTTTTGGGGACATCAGCGATGACAGCCTCTACTTTAAGGACCTCACTGTTGTCGAACTTGACCGTTTTATTGACCGGATCTTCGGAGCCAAAAAGCTTCCTGGCCATGGACTGCGTTAGAATCACGGTATTGATATCGGTAAGTACACGGTCAGGATTTTCTTTAACGAATTGATAATCCAGTATTTTCAGGAAATCAGGATCAGCAAAAACCGAGTTGGCCCGATAGCTATTGGACCCGTTTACAATCAAATGGAGTTCGGGGTAACTGGAATGAGAGGCATATTTAATTCCAGGTATTTTTGCTTTTAGTTCTGGCGCAAGCACACCCGGTGTCCAGGCATAGCTAGTCTTGCTGCCTTCAGTTTCGCTATTGGTGAACAGGATATTTGTGTTTTTGTAATTTGAAAATTGCCGGTCGTATCCCCATTCGTAAGCAACGTACAACAGGAGCACCATGCAACTGGCCATTCCAATGGCAAGTCCGCCAATATTGATCAGGGTATAACCTTTGTATTTCCAAAGGTTTCTTAGCGCTATTTTAAGATTGAGTCTGAACATCTGTATCGGGTTTATTCGTATTTAAGGGCGTCGATGGTATTGGCTACAGCTGCTTTATAGGAGCGGATGCTGACTGTGACCAGGGTAATGACCATGGAAATACACATGGCAAACGCAAAGGGCCAGATGGTGAGGTCCATGCGGTAAGCGAAGCCTGCCAGCCATTGCTTTACAAAAAGATAGGCTAGTGGCCAGGCAATTAAATTTGCAATGAAAACCATGATTAAAAATGAACCGTTCAGCATCTTCACCAACTCGAGGGTGGATGCACCTAAAACTTTCCTGATGGCTACTTCGCGAGTTCTTTGGGTAGCGACGAAGGAAATCAGGCCAAACAAACCGATGAAGGAAATGAAAATGATTACACCTGCGAAAACTTTAAACAGAAAACCAGTGATTTGCTCGCTCTCATAGTAGTTGTTTATTTTATCGTTAACGAAACTTGCCTGGTAAATGCCATTGGGGAATGTGTTGTTCCAGATGTTTTCTATCCGTTTCATTACAGGCATAATTTGTTTTCCATCTATTTTAATGGCTGTATTCCAGTACTCTTGTTTACCCTGAAAAATGGCGACTCCGGAGATAGGCTCTTTTAATGATTTATCATTGTAATCCTTAACTACGCCGGTAATGGTGAGGATATTTCCGCTTGCATCTATAACTTTACCTATTGCTTCCTGAGGATCCGAGACATTGATTTTCTTCAAAAAGGTCTCATTCACCACACATCCATTAGCCGTATCGCTTTTTCGAAAAATCTTGCCCGCAATTAATTTAAGATCAAAAAGCTTGAAATAATTTTCATCTGCCCTAACCGTCCTTAATTCAAAATCTTTGTTCTTTTTTCCGTTATAACTAAAATCAGCCGCATTCACATCATTTGACAAAGGTGGGGTTTGGCAAAAACTAAGTGATTCAACTCCGGGGACCTCTAAGACCTGCGTTCTGAAGGTGTCGAATTTAGTTCTGCCAATGCTGTCGTTCATGATACCGACCATTGCAACGGCATCCGGGTTAAAACCCAAAGATTTCTTCTGCACATATTCCATTTGTCTGACGATCACCAATGTGCCGATAATTAGTACAACCGTGATGGAGAACTGAACAATCACCAGGATCTTGCGCAGGCTTAGACCGCTCCCATTTAATGCAATTTTATTTTTTATGGCCAATACAGGGTTGAATCCTGAAATGATCAGTGCAGGATAAAAGCCCGCGAGAAAGGCCACAAAGACTACAAGCAATACCATGAACACCAAGATGACGGCATGGCTGAACAAGCTAAATTCAATCTGACCTTTAAAAAGATTTTCCATTGGCGGTATGGCCAGCTCAGTAATCACACAGGCAATCAAAAGCGCAACTATACTCAGGGCAAAAGTTTCTGTTAAAAACTGTGCGACAAGCTGTTTGCGTTTGCTACCCATCACCTTACGAACACCAACCTCTTTTGAGCGGTTAACCGATTGAGCGGTACTTAAATTTATAAAATTGATGCATGCTGTTAACATCAGGAACACTCCGATGATTGCTAAACCATAAATTTCGCTCTTACTGATGGTCGATTCAACGAAGTTATCATACTTTGTGCTAAAATGAATGGCTCTTAATGCCTGAAGCTGGTTGTTTTGGTTGCCCGCAATTTTTTGGATCGGATAATATTTTGCGTTAAATTTATCCAATGGCCCCTGTATATCGCCAGATGTCAGGCCGCTTTTCAAGAGCACGTAGCAAGATGAACTCGAATTAACAGCGTCCCAGTTGGTATGGGCACGGCCGGAATAGGTTTGGTAACTGATCACAATGCCAAGCGGAAAACTGCTGTTTTGAGGCATGTCCTGTATCACGCCGCTGACTTTCAGGTCCGTTTTCGTACCTAAGGTGATGGTTTTGCCTACAGCATTTTCTACCGTTCTGAAAAACTTAACTGCAAAGGCTTTCGTTAAAACAACGGTGTTAGGTTCAGACAAAGCCTGTTGCGGTTTACCGTATTGCCATTTGATCTCCTTAAAAATTTCAAAAAAATCAGGTTCTGCATAATATACTGCTTCTTGTGTTCTAATGACTTCCTTGCCAGTGTGGTCTTTCACATGGAGAATACCGCCACGTTTGACAATAGAACCCACTTTTTCAAATCCGGCAAATTCATTTCTTGCTGCCGCTGCAAAGGGAGCAGGAACTCCCGCAGACCAATCGTCAAAGGCATTGTATTTCCAATTGGTTACGACTCTAAAAATGTGGTCTTCATTTTTATATCCCTCGTCAAAACTCAACTGGAAACGGATGAACATAAAAATCAGGATACAGCTGGCCATGCCAATGGCAAGTCCCACAAGGTTGATGAGCGTGTAACCTTTGTATTTCCAAAGGTTCCTTAATGCGATTTTGAGGTTGAGTTTAAACATGCCTATTCGTATTTTAAAGCGTCAACCGGGTTTGCTTTTGCGGCTTTATAGGCCTGAAAGCTTACTGTTAAAAAGGCAATCGCAGTTGTGCCGGATATTGCTGCAACAAAGATCCACCAGGAAATTGAGGTACGGAACTCAAAATTACCGAGCCACTTGATCATCAGATAATACGCGACAGGTACACCGATCACAATAGCTACCAAAATCATTTTCATAAATGATATAGAAAGCAATTGCATCATACTGGCAACAGAGGCGCCAAGCACTTTTCGCACGCCGAATTCTTTGGTACGTTGCTCTGCACTGTAAGCCGCCAGGCCAAACAGGCCCAGACAGGAGATAAAAATGGCCAATCCGCCAAAAAGGTTGGACAAGATACCAAGCACTCTTTCTCCTTCCAGCTTTTTAGCATATAGATCATTCACAAATTTCAAATCAACCGGGTAGGCTGGGTTGATCTCTTTGGTAATCTGCGTAATCAATTCAACGTTTTTAGTTAAACTGTTGGCCGGGTTAAGGCGCATGGTGATCTGCCCGCCCCAGCCTTTGCTAAAAGCAACCACCATGGGCTTGTCAGTAAAATATGGAGAACCCCAGATGAAGTCTTTGAATACCCCCACCACCGTAAAATCATTTCCATGGTATTTTACCGGAGTGCCTATTGGGTTTTTAAGGCCCATCAATTTAACAGCATTACTGCTTAGCATAAGCGCTGCTGTATCTGAAGCAAATGATTTGGAGAAGTCACGTCCGGAAACCAATTGTATTCCATTGGTCTTGGTGAAGTCATAGGTAGTGGCAATTTGATCGAAAATTACATCTTTGTCTGACTTGGACATGCCGGGCCATTCGAAGTTCCAAAAACTGGATCCGCTATTGGATAGGCTACCCGATGACTGGCACAAAGCAGTTACTGCGCCTGATTTTAGCAATTCTGTTTTGAGAAGATCAAATTTCTTGCTCAGCTCTCCATCCTGAGGCATCTCTGCCAATAGATTCAGATCATAACCTACCGGCCTGTCTTTCACAAATTGAACCTGTTTGTAAATGACCAGTGTAGCGATAATCAGGATAATGGCGAAGCTGAACTGCCCGATTACCAGTACCTGCCTCAAGTTGACAGGAATGGCTTTGGTTCTTGTAATTTTTCTTTTTAATGTTTGTATGGGATTAAAAGCAGAAAGATACAAAGCAGGATAACTTCCGGACAAGAATCCGGTTAACAGAATCACGCTAACAATACCAATCCAATATCCGGTGCTGTAATAATCTATACTCAATTCTATGTTTAGCAGGCTATTAAAGGTTGGCAATAAAACCTCGACCAATACAATGGCTACCAGCACACTAAAAATAGTGAGGAGCATAGATTCTGTAAGGAACTGGGAAATCAAAGAGCCCCTGCTTGCCCCTATGGTCTTTTTAATGCCCACTTCTTTCGCACGCCTCTCGGACTTGGCAGTAGCCATGTTCATGAAATTGATACAGGCAATCAACAGGATCCCGAATGCCAGAGCGATGAATAAATAGATCCGTTCGATATCACCGCCGACGCTTTTTCCGTTGACAAATTTCCCGAACAGGTGTCTGTCAGATAATTTAAAGATAAAAGATTGGTCAGTCGAATTGCTGCTGTTCTTTTTGATCAATCCTTTCATTTTTGAATTGATCAAAGCAATGTTTGCCTGCTCACTTACACGGACCAGGGTAAACCAGTTGTAGTTGCCCCAGTCCGGTCTTTTTACCCAATCGGACAGTGTTTCAAATAATGACCAGGGCATTAGAAAGTCAAATGAATTGGAGCTGTTTGCGGGCAGATCCTTGATGATACCCGTTACTGTTAAATCGGCCTCGTTATTATAACGTATCGTTTTATTCAGCGCATCTCCATCCTTAAACAACAGTTTGGCCATGTGTTCGGTTAAAACAACAGATCTTGGTGTATTTAAAGCAGTATGTGGATTACCTGCTAGAAATTCATAATTGAAGATCTTAAGGACATCAGGATCAGCATATTTGGATTCTTTTTTAAAGCTGTTTTCCCCGTTTGCAATCAATTGTTGTCCGTTATTACTTATGCGGCTAATCGCATCGATGTCGGGAATTTCTTGTTTGATGACCTGTGCTATCGCATTGCTGGTTAAATCTACAGTGGCCTGGATGTTGCCTTTTGCATCTGTAAAATTGGTCATCACCTGGTACACATTTTCCGACCCTTTAAATTTCTTGTCAAAACTCCATTCATAGGATACATACAGCATCAGCAAAAGGCAGGAAGCCAGTCCTATTGCCAAACCAACAATATTGATAATTGAGGAAGTTTTATTCTTCCATATGTTTCTCAGCGCGATTTTGAAATTGAGTTTGAACATCTTGTTGGTTTTAATTTCTTAAATGAGTTCTTCTGTTCTCCCTTTGTTGATCTTCTCTGAGATCACATGACCATCTTTTAGGTTGATGATCCTGTTAGAGAAACTGGCATCATGGGAGGAGTGTGTTACCATTACGATGGTTGTTCCTGTTTCATTCAATTCACAAAGCAATTCCATTACTTCGTTACCGTGTGAACTGTCCAGGTTTCCTGTTGGTTCATCTGCAAGTACCAGTTTTGGTTTGGTCACTAATGCCCTGGCTACCGCCACACGCTGTTGTTGACCTCCTGACAATTGTTGCGGAAAGTGTCCGCTCCTGTTTACAATGTTCATGCGCTCGATGATTTCATTGACCAGGCGCTTTCTCTCGGCAGCTGGCACTTTATTATAGATCAGCGGGAGTTCGATATTTTCGAATACTGTTAATTCATCGATCAGATTAAAGTTTTGAAACACAAAGCCCATATTGCGCTTTCTGAAATTAGAGCGCTCCCTGTCATTGAGTCCGAGCAGTTCGGTTCCGGCAAACTGGTAACTCCCGCTTTCTGGTTTGTCCAGTAAGCCCATCACATTCAGCAGGGTTGACTTACCGCAGCCTGACGGGCCCATAATGGACACAAATTCGCCTTCTTTAACATGCATGTCAATGCCGTTCAGGGCAGTGGTCTCTATTTCTTCTGTTTTATAAACTTTTTCCAGTTTTTCGATTTTGATCATGGTGTATCTTATTTACTGATTTCTATAATGTCATATTGATTGAACTGATCGTATGAAGAAGTGATGACTTCTTCGTCTTTTTGCAGGCCTTCAAGCACCTCATAATAAAGATAATTCTTACGTCCTATTTTGATGTTTCTTTTAGTGGCTTTTCCATTTTTCACAACGAATGCCCATGAACCACCAGTACTCTGAAAGAATTGTCCCTGTGCTAGCAGCAAGGATTTGCTATTGTCTGACAGGGTTAATTTGACTTGCAGCGACAAACCTCTCCTCAGGTCAACGGGAGATTGTCCTTCAAATACCAGTTCCACCTGAAACTGTCCGGCCGTAACTTCCGGTATGACCTTTTTTACTGTTAGTTTGTAGGTTTTGCCATTAAACTCACAATTCGCCGACTGCCCTTCTTTTACACGGTTCACGTAATACTCATCAACTCCGGCCTGCAGTTTATAGCCTTGTAATACGTCGATCTTACCCAGCATCTCATTGACACCGTAGGACTTACCAATGACAGGGTCATAGGAGGACAGTCGACCCGCTACCGGGGCTTTGATGGTCATATTTTCTATGTTTTGCCGGATAGTTTCCAGACTTTCATTCATTCGTCCAATCGAGAAGTCGATCTGCTTCAATTGCATCACCCTGCTTTGATTTTCCTGCGTTACGGCTTCTCTAAGAATTTTCTTGCGCCCCTGATAATACTCGTAGTCTTGACTGGAAATGTTGAATTCCTGAAGCGTAATCACTTTTTTTGAGAAAAGGAGGCTATCAATTTTATATTTTCGGGTAGCTGTTCTAAGGCTGTTTTCGATCTCCATCATATCCTGACTCATCACCCTTTGGTTTTGTTCCAGGTCTAATCTCAATTTTCTCAATTGATTAATTTGCTCGGTAATACTGGTTTCTGAAGAAGTATAACCGGATAATGCGTTGGGATTTGCGATCCGCAGCAATGGTGTTCCTTTTACTACGGTAGCACCATTTTCCGTAAAAATTTCAGCTACTGTGCCCCCTTCAGGAGAACTTACAATAACTGAAGTAAGCGGTACCACACTCGCATTCAACAACACTACATCTTCAAAATCTCCGTATGCGACTTTGCTGACCGTAATCTTTTCGGCATCTGCTTTATAAACTTTATTGAGGGATAAGCTGTATCCATAGGCTACAAGTCCGATAAATAACACCGCTCCGGTGATCATCAGGATTGTTTTTTTATTGAACCGCTTTTTCGCTATAATTTTATCCATGTGTAATTTATGCTTGACACTGAGCCTTATACCAAGCTTATGCCAAGGCGAGATCAAACATTTAAAACACTAAAGAACAGATACTTAAAAAAATTAATCTTCGAAAAGTGTTCGCTATCGGACACTCCATGTACATCATCGAACACTTTTATTATTTTTGACTAACAAACAGCTTATGCTATGATAGACGCAACAGTTTTAGTAATTGATGATGATGACGACATTCTGCTAAGTGCCAGGCTGTTTCTAAAGCAGCATTTTAGTCAGGTGGTGACCTGCAAATCCCCCAAGGAGATTAATGTATTGCTCAGCAGAAACGAAGTTGACATCATTTTGCTGGACATGAATTATCAAAAAGGAGCCAGCGATGGCCGCGAAGGTCTTTATTGGCTGGAACACATCCTTTCTATTGACAAAGATTATGTAGTTATATTAATGACTGCTTATGGCAACGTTGAACTTGCTGTACAGGCCATAAAAAAGGGGGCAACAGATTTTATATTGAAACCCTGGGAAAATGAAAAGCTATTTGCTACGTTATCAGCTGCATCACGCTTGAGGCAATCCAATAAAAAAGTAAAGAAACTGGAGAAAATCCATTCCTCTTTACAAAAAGACATCAACAGGCAGTTTGAAAATATAGTAGGAAATTCTGAGCCCATCAAACACTTGCAACACACACTGATCAAGGTTGCTCCTACTGACGCAAACGTACTGATACTGGGTGAGAATGGGACAGGAAAACAGGTATTTGCCTATGAGCTGCACCGGCTATCCAGCAGAAGAAATCAGATTTTTATGCATGTGGACCTGGGTTCACTGAATGAAAATCTATTTGAAAGTGAGTTGTTTGGATATGCAAAGGGGGCATTTACAGATGCAAAAGAAGATAAGCCGGGAAGGTTTGAAATGGCTGAAGGAGGTACAATATTTTTGGATGAAATTGGAAATTTATCCCAGCCCTTGCAAGCTAAACTGCTTAGCGTCCTTCAAAACCGAACGGTCACCCGGCTCGGTGAAAGTAAGGAAAGAAAGATTAATGTCCGGTTGATTACCGCCACCAATATGCCCCTCAACGAAATGGTGTCAAAGGGAACATTCAGACAGGATTTGTTGTTTAGGATTAATACCGTTGAACTTGAACTACCTGGGTTGGCAAGACGGGGTCAGGATATTTTGATGCTGGCCAGTCATTTTCTGACCAGTTTTGGAAACAAATACCATAAGGGCTTACTGAAACTGGATTCCAAAGCTGAAGAAACTCTGTTAAAGTACCATTGGCCTGGTAACGTACGAGAATTGCAACACGTAATTGAACGTGCAGTGATTATGGTGGACGGCATCGAAATATCTCCCGCTGATTTGCAGCTCAGTCCACAGAAATTTGGAGGAAATGCAGCTGTACAAACCGATATTCCATTGGAAGAAATGGAAAAACTGATGGTTCAAAAAGCAATTGACAAACATAAAGGAAACATCTCAAGAGCTGCAGCTGACCTTGGCCTAACACGAGCGGCTTTATATAGGCGTATAGAAAAATTTGATCTCTGATGTTTTATCAACGATTCACTTTCCGACTGTTAACCAGACTGCTTTTCATTAATATCCAGGCAGTTCTCTTGGTTTATATGATTAGGAACACGGAACTTTGGTTTACGATCACAGGCCTTACTATGGTGCTTATCGCAACGCTTGTCAGTTTATACCATTACATCAACCAGATTAAAGAGGATATTAAGAGGTTCATTCTCGCGGTCAAGACGCGCGATGGTACGCTGAACTTTAAAAACAAGGTAACCAAAGGTAGTTTTCCAGAGCTTTATGAGTCTTTTAATGAAATCATTAAAATCCACAAAGACATTCATCTGGAAAAAGATTCCATGTTTCAATTGATCAAAACCATTTTGGAACAGGTTCCTGTCGGTGTTATTGTTGTCAAAGACAATAAAGAAAACAGCAAACAGGCGGAAGTAGTATTTTTCAACCAGGCGGCTACAGCTTTATTAGGTGTACCTGCGTATAAATATTGGCATCGGCTTGCGCAGCATATTCCACAGTTTACACGGGAAATTGACACGATAGCAAAAGGCGGAAAACGATTTATGGAACTTAAGATCCAGGACAAGCTGATCCAATTATCCACAGAGGTCATCCCATTAAACCTGTACCAGACAGATTATAATATTGTCTCGTTCCAGAACATTAAAGATGAGATAGAACAAAAGGAGTCTGAGGCATGGAACCGCCTCATTGGAGTCATCTCCCATGAGATTTTAAATTCTATCACCCCGATTAGTTCGCTGTCTGACACCGTCAATACCATGATAGAGGGCCATGAAACGCTGAGCAACGAAATACTACAAGATTTGAAACCTGCAATTCAAACCATTAAACGACGATCGGAGGGATTACTGGATTTCGTAAAAGATTACCGCTTAATTGCAGAGTTGCCAACACCCGATCTGCATTACCATACCATCGGAGAAATTTTACAACACATCAAAGTGCTGATGCAACCCTTCGCCAGCGGACGAAACATCGTTTTAAAAGTTGAGCAGACCTCTTCAAAAATCAGCGTGCAAATGGATTTGAAGCTTATAGAACAAGCTTTGATTAACCTGGTCACGAATAGTATTTATGCCCTTGAAAGCGTCAGTCAGCCCATCATTGAAGTTAGTTATAAACTGGATCAAAATAAACTGTACCTGGAAGTGAGCGACAACGGAAAAGGTATAGAACCTGAATTGTTAGAAAAGATTTTTGTGCCTTTCTTCACCACAAGAAAAAATGGATCTGGTATTGGCCTTACCATTACCAGAAACATTATGAAAATGCACCAGGGAAATCTTGAAGTCAGCTCAATTCCATTTGAACGGACCGCCTTTTCCCTGGTGTTTAGGTATCAATAAATTTATATCGTCGTTCCGTCCGGTACGATAGCACCTTTTTTCACTACTACAATACCGTCTTTTACCGTATAGAGCTCAAAATCGCCGTCCTCCAGATGTTCCCCACCTAAAATGGTCACGTCATCACCGATACGACTGTTTTTATCTACAATGGCATTTACAATTTTGCACCTGTCACCAATTCCAATCATCGGCTTTCCTTTGGCTTTGTCTTCTGCGATTTCCTCCAGTGTCTGGTATTTATCACTGCCCATCACATAGCAGCTTTCGATGCGCGTACCGACACCAATTCTGGAACGGATACCAATTACCGCATGCTTAATAGATTCTGCCTGCAAAATGCAGCCTTCAGCAATAATAGTCTTATCCAAAGTAGTTCCCAATATTTTAGAAGGAGGTAACATCCTTGCCCTCGTAAAAATATTATGATGGTGATCGAACAGGTTAAATTTAGGAATATCATCAGTCAACCCCAAATTGGCCTCAAAGAAGGAGGCAATATTACCGATATCTGTCCAGTAACCTTCATATTGAAAACTCAGCACATCATGTTCTTTAAGCATTCGTGGTATGATCTCTTTACCGAAATCCTTTT
>JAZKCT010000025.1:0-199909 GCA_040387995.1 Bacteroidota bacterium
TTCTGCTTCTTTTTTCTTAAAAGGAGGACGTGGTCCCCTATTAAATCCTGGTCTGCCTAATGCCAAATTTGTACCTGTTAAACTGTTATTTCTTTAATTAATAATTCACTAAACTCCTGCAGGGTCATTTCACCTAAATCTCCGTCACCATGTTTCCTTACTGACACCTTTCCTTCAGCACTTTCCTTCTCCCCGATAATCAGCATGTAAGGTATTTTTTTAACCTCTGCATCCCTGATTTTCCTTCCGATCTTTTCATCTCTAAAGTCAATCAGCCCGCGAATATCGGAATTATTTAGTTCATCTGAAACTTTTTTTGCATAATCTTCATACTTTTCCGAGATCGGCAGGATAATAAACTGTTCCGGCGATAACCACAATGGGAAGTTACCAGCACAATGTTCAATCAGCACTGCAATGAAACGCTCCAGTGAACCGAATGGTGCCCGGTGGATCATAACCGGCCTGTGCTTCATATTGTCGCTTCCGGTATATTCGAGTTCAAACCGCTCAGGCAGGTTATAATCTACTTGGATGGTACCCAATTGCCATTTTCTGCCCAAAGCATCTTTCACCATAAAGTCCAGTTTCGGACCGTAAAAGGCTGCTTCTCCATATTCTACTACAGTAGGCAATTCTTTTTCAGCTGCTGCTTCAATGATTGCCGCTTCAGCCAGTCGCCAGTTCTCATCTGAACCGATGTATTTCGTTTTGTTCTCCGGATCTCTTAAGGACACCTGCGCTGTATAATTGTCAAATCCTAAAGATTTAAAGACATACAAAACCAGGTCAATCACTTTTTTAAACTCCTCTTTTACCTGATCAGGGCGACAAAACAAATGCGCATCATCCTGGGTAAAACCACGGACCCTCGTCAGTCCATGCAGCTCTCCACTTTGTTCATAGCGATAAACCGTTCCGAATTCTGCAAAACGCAGCGGAAGGTCTTTATAAGAACGTGGTTTGACTTTATAGATCTCGCAGTGGTGCGGACAGTTCATTGGTTTCAGGAAGAACTCCTCTCCCTCCTGTGGGGTTTTTATGGGCTGAAAAGCGTCTTTCCCATATTTTTCATAGTGACCTGACGTGATATACAGGTTTTTATGTCCGATATGTGGCGTTACCACCTGCTCGTAGCCTGCTTTGGCCTGTGCTTTAGTCAGAAACTGGACCAGACGTTCACGCAATGCGGTACCTTTAGGCAACCACAATGGCAAGCCCATGCCTACCTTTTCAGAAAAAGCAAACAGTTCCAGTTCCTTACCCAGTTTCCTGTGATCCCGTTTTTTTGCCTCTTCGATCATGTGAAGGTATTCTGTCAACTCACTGGCTTTAGGAAAAGTCACACCATAAATACGAGTCAGTTGCTTACGTGTTTCATCACCTCTCCAATACGCACCGGCTACGTTCATCAGCTTAACAGCTTTGATGAAACCTGTATTTGGGATGTGGGGACCACGGCAAAGGTCTGTAAAAGCGCCTTGTGTGTAGAAAGTAATCTTTCCGTCTTCCAGTCCATCCAAAAGGTCAAGTTTGTACTCGTCCCCCTTTTCATTGAAATAAGCAAGTGCATCAGCTTTTGAAACCGCCTTACGCTCAAAAACCTGCTTCTGTTTGGACAGTTCAATGATTTTGTCTTCGATTGCTTTGAAGTCATCTGAAGAAAACTCCCTGTCGCCAAAATCGACATCGTAGTAGAAACCGGTTTCGATGGCCGGACCGATACCGAATTTCGTTCCCGGATACAAAGCTTCTAGTGCCTCAGCCATAATGTGTGCTGAAGAATGCCAGAAGGTTGCTTTACCAGCAGTATCGTTCCATGTTAATAATTTCAGCGAAGCATCAGACTCAATTGGTCTTGACGAATCCCAGATTTCTCCGTTCACCTCTGCGGCAAGAACGTTACGGGCAAGGCCCTCAGAAATCGACAATGCAATTTGATGGGCAGTGGTGCCCTTGTCGTACTGACGACTGGAGCCGTCAGGTAAAGTAATGTTAATCATCTACAACTATGATTTAAAAATTAAAAAAATGTATGTTAACCGATCACCTACAATGTGATCATTTTGGGCAAAGTTAATTAATATTCTGTACTTTCCAGCCATCCGTTTGCCAGAACATCGGCTAAATGCATCGTTTTTAAGGGGATATTATTTTTATCAATATATCCCTGCAAATGCATTAAACATGATAAATCAGTAGAAATGATGTATTCGACTTCCTGGTCAAGCGCATGGTTGATTTTCTGTTCTGCCATCGCAGAAGATATTGCGTCAAACTTGACCGCAAAAGTACCACCAAAGCCGCAGCACATATCAGTATCCTTCATCTCAACCATCTCCAATCCGTGCACTTTAGAGAGCAGAAGGCGCGGTTCTTCCTTGATCTTACATTCCCGTAAACCGCTGCAGGAATCATGATAGACCGCCCTTCCATCCAGTTCTGCCCCGAAATAATCTCTTTTCAGCACATTTATCAAAAAGTCAGACAACTCGAAGATATTGGCTTGAATGCTCCTGCACTTGTTATGTACAGTGGTATTGGTGAATAAATCATTGAACCCATTTTTAACCATCCCCACACAAGAGGCCGAAGGTGCCACAATATAGTCTGTCTCTGAAAAATCGGACAGGAACTTTGTTCCTGTTTCCTTGGCCTGCTCCCAATAGCCTGCATTATAGGCCGGTTGACCGCAACAGGTCTGTGCTGAATTGTAAAAAACTTCGCAACCTGCTTTCTCCAGCAATTTAATGGTATTGAAAGCTGTCTCCGGGTACATCTGGTCAACAAAACATGGCACAAATAATTCTATCTTCATCAATGTTATCTTCTCTTTATTTAGGTATTGCTCAATTATGGTTACGTCAGTTGATATGGATCATGACTCAGCTATCTTTTTGTACTTTATGTTCAACTTTCTTCAACAGCAACAAAAACACCAAACCTACTACGAAAAATGATGCCAGTGCAATTACAGAGTTCCGCATACTGCCTGTGAGCTCTTCAATAAATGCAAAACTGAACAGTCCGATTACTATAGCCAATTTTTCCGTCACGTCATAAAAACTAAAAAACGATGCGGTATCAGGCGTATCTGCTGGTAGGTATTTGGAATAAGTGGAGCGCGATAACGACTGGATCCCTCCCATAATCAAACCCACCACGGCTGCAAGAACGTAAAACTGGTATTCTGTATAGACGAAATAGGCGCAAAAACAGGCCCCAATCCAAATCAGTACAGTAATAATCAGTACATTCACATTACCAATCTTTTTGGCCAGGTACGACATCAGCATCGCACCCAAAATGGCGACCAACTGGATAATTAATATGGTAGCGATCAGCTTAGAGGTACCCATCTTTAAAGTCTTTTCTCCAAATCCCGCAGCAGCAAGCATGATGGTCTGTACACCCATCGAATAAAAGAAAAAAGCCAGCAAGTATTTTTTCAGAAAATCGATATGCTTTAATTGTTGCCAAACCTTTAACAGTTCCTGAAAGCCATTTTGCACTTTTTTCGTGTTGATCAACTCATGATTACGGCTTCCTGATGGAAGTTTACGAAAGGGAATTTGCGCAAAAGCAATCCACCAAATACCAACCAGCAAAAAGGAAAGCTTCGCTGGAAAAGCCTTGTCAACAATACCAAAGAGCTCAGGTTTCAATACAAATACAAAGCAGATGAGCTGGAGGGTAACTGACCCAACATATCCATAGGCATAACCTTTAGCACTGACCGCATCCTGCTGGTCTATCGTAGCAATTTCGGGGAGATAGGAATTGTTAAACATCACCCCGCCGATATAGCCCATTGCGGCGAGTACGAAACAGATAATGCCAAACTCCAGCCGATCCAGTTCAAAGAAGAACAATCCCATACATGCAATACCGCCCATATAGGTAAAAAACTGCATGAACAGTTTTTTGTTCCCCCTGTAATCTGCTATGGAAGACAGAACCGGTAAAGCCAAAACCATAACCAGGTAAGCAAACGATAACGCATAATTGGACAATGCCGTATTGGTGAATGAGTATCCGAAAAACGAAACCTGGTCACCATTGGCACTATTCGCAGTAATGGCTACGTAATAAGCAGGGAATATGGTTGATGTAATGACTAAATTATAGGCTGAATTCGCCCAGTCGAAGAATGCCCATGAGCGGATTACCTTTTTATCGTTCTTTTCCATGTGTTGAATGAGGCATTAAAGGTAATAATTTTTACCATCTGTTTTAATCTTTCCAGCATCCAGCAGTTCGCCTATGCGCTGCAATTTCTCAGCCTCTGTTCCACTTTTCAAAGCCGGGATAAGATCATGTAACACATAAGCTTGACTTTGTAATAAAGTAATCAGTTCGAAATCAATCCGGTCAGACACCAAATCCTGTTCCTCCAGTTTCTTCTCGGCAAGGCATACATCGCATGCCCCACATTTCTCTGCATCCGGCTCATCAAAATAGGCAAGTAATTGCCTGCTTCTGCATATGAATGTACCAACATAAGCCACTACAGCCTCAATTTGGTCCGTTAGTATCTTTTTACGTAGTTCAACATATTTTACATCAATGTCCAGGTGCATCAGGTCTACCCTTGGTCTGATAAACTGCAACTGTGGCTGGTCGGTCCGTGGCAGGTAAGACAACAATCCATGCTCCTGCAAAAAATTGAGTTGTTTGATGACCTCATTAAATGACATGCCCAGTTTTTTCGCAATATCAGATTCCTGAATCTTTGCATACTGCTCAAACGTACCACCATAGCTGCGAAGGATCGTTTTGAGCAGTTTATCGTAACCTGCATTTTCGATCTGGTAGCGGTAAACATCTTCGTGACCGACCAAGAACAACACCCTGGATTGCAGAAATACATTTTCCGACAAAGTTACGTAGCCCTCTCTTTCCAGAAATTTCAAAGCCGCCATGGTCTTCATCACCCCGCTACCAAAGCGTTTGCAATAGTCGGCCAAGTCAAAATTCAAACTCAGGCCTTCACCTGCTCCATAGGCCAATTGAAAATAATTGCCCAGGTTATGGTATACTTTTTTGATTTCATCTACAGATGGGAAACTATCCGCATATCGCGCCTTTAGCGCCACTTGGTCCATTCTGTTGGCCAGCATCACCCCATAAGCTCTTTTACCATCCCTTCCAGCCCTTCCGGCCTCCTGGTAATACGCTTCTAAGCTCTCAGGCAAATCCATATGAACCACAAAACGCACGTCGGCTTTGTCGATTCCCATACCAAATGCGTTGGTGGCTACCATCACCCTGATTTTGCCCAGTTTCCAGTTTTCCTGTCTTTTGAACCGATCTTCTTTTTCGATACCTGCATGATAAAAATCAGCGGCAATGCCATTGCGCTGCAAAAACATGGCAATCTCTGAAGTTTCACGCCGGTTTCGTACATACACCAGGCCACTGCCCTTTACATTGGTCACCACACTCAACAGTTTCCGGTGCTTGTCTTCATCTGCTGCCACTACGTAACTCAGATTGGCACGTTCAAAACTCTGAACGTATATATTTGGCTGCCTAAATACCAGCTTGCTTACAATATCTTCCCGCACCCGTTCGGTAGCGGTAGCAGTCAGCGCAATCACGGGTACATCCGGCAAAACTTCCCTCAACTCATGAATGAGCAGATAAGGCGGCCTGAAATCATAACCCCACTGGGAAATACAGTGCGCCTCATCAACCGCAATCAGATTAACGTCCATATAGGAGATCCGTTCACGAACCAGGTCTGACAAAAGCCTTTCCGGTGATAAATACAGGAATTTGATCTTACCATAAATGCAGTTATCCAGCAGAATATCAATTTCCCTTTTTCCCATTCCGGCATAAATCGCAACAGCATTGATCCCCCGTCCTTTCAGGTTTTCCACCTGGTCCTTCATCAGGGCAATAAGCGGCGATATAACGATACAAATCCCATTCATGACCATAGCAGGAATCTGGAAGCACAGCGATTTGCCTCCACCAGTAGGCAAAAGTGCCAGCGTATCCTTTTTATCCAGTACAGATCTGATGATCTCATCCTGTAAAGGCCTGAAACTATCGTATCCCCAATACTTTTTTAATACTGTTGTTTCGTTCATCTATTACCTAAGGAGTTGTCTTGTTTTAGGTATCGTCCAACCCGTACCTAAAAAACATAGCCCGTAAAACTATAAAAATGAACTGATATTACTAAATTGCAGCCAAATTAACCACCCTTCCTGCTTATGAGAACATCCTTACTATCAATATGCTTACTGGTTATATTTCAAACTTCCTTTGCACAGGAAAAAAAATGGGACATAGAAAAGTACTCCGGCCCGACTAAATCCTTCAGCATCAATACAGACGAAGGCACCTGGATGAACCTGGATGTGAGTTCAGATGGTAAAGACATCGTTTTTGATCTGCTGGGCGACATCTATATTATGCCAATTGCAGGCGGTACAGCTACGGCAGTAAGTTCCGGCATCGCATGGGATGTGCAGCCAAGGTTCAGTCCCAATGGCAAATACATCTCCTATACCAGCGATAAAAGTGGGGCCGACAACATCTGGATCATGAACCGCGATGGATCCAACAAAAAACAGATCACCAAAGAAACGTTCAGACTATTGAATAATGCAACCTGGTTGCCCAACAGTGAATACCTCATCGCCCGTAAACACTTTACCGGCACACGCTCTCTGGGTGCCGGGGAAATGTGGATGTACAGCATTTATGGTGGTGAAGGAATACAGCTAACCCAGCGCAAAAACGACCAGCAAGATGCCGGTGAGCCCAATGTATCCGCCAATGGCAAATACCTTTATTTCAGTGAAGACGTATCTCCTGGCCCCAATTTCGAATACAGCAAGGATCCCAACGGAACCATATACGCCATCCGTCAGCTTGACCTGAGCAATGGTAAACTAAGCAACCTCATCGCCACGCAAGGTGGTGCAGCGAGACCGCAATCCTCTCCGGATGGCAATATGATGGCCTATGTCAAACGAGTGAGACTAAAATCCGTGCTCTATGTACAAAACCTTAAAACGGGCGAGGAATGGCCGCTAACAGAAGACCTCTCGCACGATCAACAGGAAACCTGGGCCATTTTTGGGGTCTATCCTAATTTTGCCTGGACTCCGGATTCCAAAAGCGTGGTCTTTTATGCCAAAGGCAAGATTAAAAAGATTGAGATTGCTTCACTGGTATCCAGCGATATCCCTTTCCAGGTTGTCAGCAAACAAACTGTACAGGAATCCCTTCATTTCCCGCAACAGGTTTACATGGAAGAATTTACTTCTAAAATGATCAGACAGTTGACAACCTCGGCAGATGGCAAGTTTGTGGTATTCAATGCCGCCGGCTTTTTGTACAAAAGAGACCTGCCTGATGGTAAACCAGAAAGGCTTACTAATGGACTGGATTTTGAATTCGAACCAGACATCAGTCCGGATGGTAAATTTGTGACCTACGCAACCTGGAGCGATGAATTTAAAGGCGCCATCAAGAAAACGGAAATCAAAGGAAAGACCGTTACCCTTACCGATGAAAAAGGCTTTTATTATTCGCCCAAATTCTCGAGGAAGGGCGACAAGATTGTTTTCAGAAAAGGTTCAGGCAATGAAGTCCTCGGCTTCAATTACGGTCGCGGTACGGGTATTTATGTCATGGGTGCCAATGGAGGTGCAAAAACCCTTATTTCGGAGTCAGGCATCAGACCCCAGTTCAACGCCGACGACAGCAGAATTTTTTTTCAGGGCAACCAGGATGGCAGAAAGGCTTTCAAAAGCATAGACCTCAATGGCGGCAATGAAAAAACACATTATACCACCACTTATGTTACCCAGTTCTGCCCAAGTCCGGACGGCAAATGGATGGCCTTTACAGAATTGTTCAACGTATACATCACACCAATGGTCACCATTGGCAGTACACTGGACCTGTCTGCATCCAACAGCACGATTCCGCTTACCCGTGTAACCAAAGATGCAGGTACTTACATGCACTGGAGTGCTGACAGTAAGAAACTCATGTGGACGTTAGGCGAACAATATTTCAGTCGTGAAATCAAAAATGCCTTCAGTTTTGTAGAGGGTGCCCCTCAGGATTTACCTAAACCGGATTCGACGGGCATCGCCATGGGATTACGGATTAAAACAGATACCCCAACCGGATTGGTTGCCTTAAAAGGTGCACGGATCATCACCATGAAAGGCGATGAAGTTATTGAAGAAGGTACAATCCTGATTGAAAACAACAAGATCATCTCGATCAGCAAAGCTGCAGAAGCCGTGATTCCGGATAAAGCAAAAGTAATCGACGTCACAGGCAAAACCATCATGCCCGGAATGATCGATGTACATGCCCACCTGCGTACCAGCCCAGATGGCATTTCACCGCAAAACGACTGGTCTTACCTTGCCAATCTGGCCTTTGGTGTTACCACTTCGCATGACCCCTCCAGCAATACAGAAATGGTATTCAGTCAGGCCGAAATGATTAAGGCAGGACGTATGATTGGTCCTCGTTTATATTCTACCGGATCAATCTTATATGGCGCCGATGGGGATTTTAAAGTGGTGATTAATAGCCTCGACGACGCGCTTTCCAACCTCCGCAGATTAAAAGCAGTAGGCGCCTTCTCCGTTAAATCTTATAATCAGCCCCGTCGTGACCAGCGCCAGCAGATTCTGGAAGCTGCAAGGCAACTCAAGATGGAGGTTGTTCCTGAAGGTGGTTCTACTTTCTTTACCAATATGAATATGATTGCTGACGGACATACCGGAATCGAACACAGCATCCCAATTGCGCCTGTATATAAAGATGTGGCATCTTTCTGGAACAATACCAAAGTGGCCTACACACCTACCCTGATTGTCAGTTATGGCAGTCAGTGGGGAGAAAACTACTGGTATGACCGAACCAACGTATGGGAAAACGAAAGACTGATGGCCTTTACGCCACGTCCCATCATTGACGAACGTTCAAGAAGAAGAACCACTTCTGAATATGGAGATTACGGCCATATAGATGTATCCAAAGCGGCCAAACAAATAGCTGACGGCGGTACAAAAGTAAACCTTGGTGCACATGGCCAAATCCAGGGTCTTGGTGCGCACTGGGAACTTTGGATGCTTGTACAGGGAGGAATGACTCCATTACAGGCCATCCGTTGCGCAACCTTAAATGGTGCCGCATACCTGGGTATGAATTATGAAATTGGTTCTATCGAGCCAGGCAAACTGGCCGACCTGGTGGTTATGGATGCAAATCCGCTTGACGATATCCGGAACTCTGAAAAGATTAAATACGTCATGGTAAATGGTCGCATTTACGACAGCTTGTCGATGAATGAGATTGGTGGCCGCGAGAAACTAAGGGGTAAACTCTGGTTTGAAAACGGTAAAGGTACGTTGTACAGTTCACCAGCAGGAGAATCTGCAGTTGATACCGAGACCTGGACCTTTACCGTTCCGCATTGCGAATAATATTTATTGTTGCTCCGCAGTTTGTTTGATGATCTTTAGCGCCTCGTCCCACTGAGGCGCTATTTTTTTGATGTATTCATCGGTAAGCGGACCGGATTCGATGGTCAGATCAGTCTTACCTTCGTGTTCAGCCAAAAGGTAGTGTTCTTCATACGCATCCAGTTCCGCATCATCAGCCGCGTTCACGTCGTTGTAATAAGCCAGCTTCAAGATCTTACCGGCGTAGCTTAACATGACCTTACCCTTCATTGCCGGCACACCATCCTTGTCTTTCCAGATCACAACTGAACCTTCCTGCCAGTCAGACGCCACCTGTGTGCCCGGTTCAAAAGCACCGGCCCACAATTTAACCTTTTCAGGGTCGGTCAGGATCGTCCAGACCTTATCGTCAGAGGCGGTTATTTCTATAGATTTCCTAATCCATTCTTGCCCAGTTACCTGGCCCAGTGATTCATTTTCCATAATTCCGTATTAGTAATAATGTCAACTAAAAACATTTCAGTACCAATTAAGTTTTACCCCAAAGGGTTATAAGTTTTGGGCGATTACAAAACCACTTGCCCAAGCCCATTGGAAATTGTATCCACCCAGCCAGCCGGTAATGTCCACGCACTCCCCTCCAAAAAACAAACCGCTGATCTTTTTACATTCAAGGGTTTTAGAAGAAAGCTCATCAGTAGCGATGCCACCGCGCATCACCTCAGCCTTATCATAGCCTTTGTCGCCTGCCGGCTTTACCTTAAAATGATGGATAGTGTTAGCGACCGTTTCCAGTTCAGTTTTATTCAGCGCGGCCACCTGCTTTTCAATTGGCAAAAATTTAGACAATGCTTCGGTGAATTTTTTAGGATAAAAACGGTTCAGAAAAGTAGATAAAAGCACTTTGCCATTTACATTCCGTTCTTGTTCTAATAACAATGCAATGTCCTGGCGTGGCAACAGATCAAGCTGAACCATTTCTCCCTGTTTCCAATAAGAAGAAATCTGCAAGATAGCTGGACCACTTAAGCCCCAGTGCGTAAACAGGATGTTTTCCTCAAATGAGATGCGGTCATTGCTCACTTCACAAAAAACTGAGTTACCGGATAGTTGGGCAAACCATTCCTCATCTTTCCCGGTAACGGTGAGCGGCACCAGTGCAGGTGAGGTTTCCACGACTTTTAAACCATGCTGCCTCGCGAAACGCAGTGCAAAATCCGTAGCCCCCATTTTTGGAATGGGCAAGCCGCCAGAAGCAATTACCAGTTTTGGCGCACCTAGTTGACGTGTTTTACCATTTTTCTGGTAATTAATGAGGTAATGCTGGTCATGCCCTGTGACAATCTCAATAGCAGACACTTCAGCCTCACAGATGATTTGTTGGCCGAAATCTTCACAGACAGACGTAAAAACCTCCACTACATCCCTGGCATTTTTGCTCTCCGGGAACAATTGTCCGAGTGTCTTCTCTTTACCATTAATGCCATAGGTTTCGAAGAAGCTGATGGTATCCGCTACAGTCCACTGCGTAAAGGCCGATTTGATGAAGTGTTTATTCTGGGAAATGAATTGTTCATCTGTAGCATACAGATTGGTATAATTGCACCTTCCGCCTCCAGAGATCAGAATTTTAGCGCCCGGCTTTTCCCCTTTTTCCAGCAGAATTACCTTTTTCCCAAGATAACCTGCCTGTACAGCACACATCAGCCCACAGGCTCCCGCACCAATAATTATCGCATCTGCGTCCATCAATCCGTTTATATTGCTATTTTTGCACAAAATAAGCATAACTTTTTTATATAGATATGGCAAAACAAATAAGTGATTTGAAATTGGGTGTATTGGGTGGCGGACAACTCGGCAGGATGCTGATCCAGGAGGCCATCAATTACAATGTGACCACGTTAATTTTAGATCCGGATACTGATGCGCCCTGTAAACACATCGCCAACTACTTTGAATGCGGTTCGATCACAGATTTCGATACTGTGTATGCATTTGGTAAAAAAGCGGACATTATTACGATAGAAATCGAAAAAGTCAATATTGAGGCTTTGGAACAATTGGAGAAAGACGGCAAACAGGTCTATCCTCAGTCTAGAGTGATCCGCCTGATCCAGGACAAAGGGGTACAGAAACAGTTTTTTAAAGAGAATGACATCCCAACAGCACCTTTTCAATTGGTAAACACCAGGGAAGACATTAGAAAAAGTCATTTTGCATTTCCTTATATCTTAAAACAGCGCCGCGATGGGTACGATGGTAAAGGCGTGATGAAGATCAACAACATCGCCGACATCGACAATGCCTTTGACGCACCATGCCTGATCGAAGAACTGGTAGATTTTGAAAAAGAAATCGCAGTGATCGTCGCCCGAAATGCGAATGGTGATGTAAAGACGTTCCCGATGGTAGAAATGGAATTTAATGCCGAGGCCAACCTGGTCGAGTTTCTAATCTCCCCTTCTACTTATCCGGACTCCATTCAGGAAAAGGCAGAACAGATCGCTAAAAAAATTGCAGCTTCACTGAACGTGACCGGTCTTCTGGCGGTTGAAATGTTTATTACACGCAATGGCGATATCCTCGTCAATGAACTGGCCCCAAGGCCACACAATAGTGGCCACCATACCATAGAAGGCAACTATGTATCCCAGTTTGAGCAACACTTAAGGTCCATATACAACCTTCCTCTGGGTGATACCAGATCGATCAGCAATGCAGTAATGATTAACCTACTGGGCGAAAAAGGACACGATGGCGTGGCAAAATACAGCGGACTGGAGAAAATCCTGGCTATTGAAGGCGTCTACGTCCATCTCTACGGTAAAAAATACACCAAACCTTTCCGTAAAATGGGCCACATCACTGTGGTAGATCAAAACCGCGAAGCGGCAATAGAAAAAGCAAATTATATCAAGAAAACACTTAAAGTTATATCCTAATGAGCGTAAAAGCAGGCATCATCATGGGCAGCAAATCTGATCTTCCTGTGATGCAGGATGCAGCAGATATTTTTAAAGAATTTGGCGTTGAGTTTGAAATCACTGTGGTCTCTGCTCACCGGACTCCGGAACGTATGTTTGACTATGCCAAAAATGCAGCTTCTCGCGGTCTAAAAGTGATCATCGCCGGAGCAGGCGGAGCAGCACACCTGCCGGGTATGGTAGCCTCTATCACGGTTCTACCCGTGATAGGCGTACCTGTAAAATCTTCCAACTCGATCGATGGATGGGATTCTATCCTGTCTATATTACAGATGCCAAATGGCATTCCCGTCGCTACCGTTGCATTGAATGCCGCAAAAAATGCAGGCTTACTCGCTGTACAGATTCTGTCCACTGCAGATGCCTCTTTAGCAGCCAAAATGCAGGAATATAAAGATGAACTGCGCAGGAAAGTGGAAGAAAGCGCTGCGGAACTGGAAGGTTAAAATTCACAAATTTTGATTGCTTTGATCTGGATCTCAGCGATGAGATCCAGCAATAGATGCGTCTTGCCATCATCAACCTGAACCGAACCATCGATCACCTGCAGCATCCAACCCTGACATCCGTCACCACCTCCTCAAATCAGCACAAATAATTGACGATATTTTAACAAACGAAAAACAACCTTCACGAATATTTAGCGTTAAATTGCTGAATAAACACTAATGGTTTATAGCAGTCACTATGGATTACATTATTAAATTAACCGACGGCACTGAACAGATCGTAAAAGTTATCGCTACCACCTACAAAAGGCTGAAAGTGTGGAAATTGGAATTCTCTGGTAAAGAGATCATGTTGTATAAAGTCGGCAGCGAATGGCTTCAGCGAACTGAAGATTACCTGGAACAATGTTATGTTTCATCCATAGGCGCTTTTATTGACAGCCTGGAACCCGGCACCGCCTCACCATCGGTTATAATCAATTAATAATTATCTGATCATTTTTCCTTCCTTGAGCATGGCATAAACAGCTTTTTGGACTTTACCCGCATCACTTTCTATGGTAGTTCTGACAGCCGGATCAATCTTTGATGAAAATTCTGGCTGGACAAGGATTGAGCCTGGCTCATTTATAACAGTCAGCTCAAAAAGGTGGCTTCCAAATTTAAAGGTACTTTTAACTTTAGTAACGTCCTTTTCAATTGTTTTTACAAATTCATAACTATTACTGATCACATCAAAACCATCTTTTACAGCCTGAAATATGAGCTGTGTCTCCACATCAAGATTATTAATGATAATGACAGCCCTTTGCAAATCGGCCTTTAATCCTCCTGCAACGCCCTCGTGTAATTTCTCCAGCGTAGGTAACAGGTCTTCACTATAGATAATGTCTTTAGGATCGTTGATTCTGATTGTCGCGAAACTCTCGTTGTTCTCAAGGAACTGCTCTAAATGTATTGTATCGTTACCGTCTTTTAAAATGGCAACACTGCTGGAGGTGTATTCAATTCTAATACCGCTGATTACGTCTTTAATTACGTTTACAACATATTCGAGAACCGGATATGGTTTAAGGTTATCCATGATTATAAATTTTCACAAAGGTACGGGATGCTCAGCGTTTGGTTGGTGACAAATAGCAAAAAGAACTATTTTTTCCGAAAATCAATCATTTACAGCAGATTAAGTTATCGACACCGCCAGCACTTACAATTCAAGCCTTCCGGCTGGAGGTTGGTTCAAAGAAAATCGCACATTAAAAGAAAGCAGCGGTTCTTCAATTCTTTTCCAAACCTCAGTCCAATCTGAATTGCCATTAACAGCGAGACCTTTAATGGTCAGGAGTTTCTTGTCCTCACTAAAGAGGTACAGAATGGTTGTCGTTTGTCCGGCTACATGTGTGCGACTGTCGTCGGTCTTCTTATCCACAATTTCCAGATAAACAGATTTATCTTTGACCACATATTTCCCCGAATGGCTTTTGAATATCCCCGATTTAACAGTCCTGGTATTATAAAATTCTCCCTCACTGTTAAAGTACTTTTGAAAACTTATTCCTGCATCGGGCGGAATACCAGTCAGCTCCCATTTACCTATAAAGGGATTTTCCTGCGCAGACACGTGAAAAGACGCGCCGATTATCAGGAAAAAGAAAACCAGGTGTTTAAACTTCAATTTGTCATTTGGTTAAATTTAGCAGGTTTAATTTATTTGACTAATAAGCAGCTACCCGTTGCAGAATGACCTTGCAGAGACATTCCGAGGTTACGATTACCTGGTGACTTTTGTGCAGCGGTATCTGGAAATAATCCCCGGGTACCAGCTGATTCATTTGGTCTTCCACCTGAATGTCGCAAGTCCCTTCAAGTATTAAAAACCGCTCAAATTCATGGTCGTGTACCTCCTGGGGAGCAAAATGTCTCAACCATACAATTGCGGTAATTGCCTCGGGGGTATAACTCAATATCTTTGCAAAGACGTCATCAGCATATGCAGGTAAGCGCATATCGTCCCGTTCCAGCCAGGCATTGTAGTCTTCTGCCGCAGAATTTGCATGAAGTAATGGAGCGATGCTGACTTCCTCTCCGGATTTCATTCTATCTGAGAAATCAATGGTCGCTAACAGGAAAGGCTTAATAATTGGATCAGGTTCAACAGCATGCTTCATTGCGTACTTCTGAAGTGCAGAACTAATGGCATTGATCTCGGCCCTAACCTCGGGATACACTTCAGCAGCTTGTTCCACGATGAAACTTTCCGGTTCAGTAGTCTGCCCCAAAACATATAAATCCAGTAATCCGGAATCAATTAATTCCTGTAAAGACATGATTATTTTTCATTGTGCTGGTCGTGTAAGCAAATATCTACCGGATAGAGACAAAAATACAGCTTTTTAACCTACCGTACTAATCTGGAGTCAATTACTTCACAACCTGGGGAATGTTCTATAGTTCGAGTATAAAAAGACAGTTCAGGACGGTATTAATTTCTTTACAGCTATATTTGATTTAATATGAAGAATCTGATCTGTTTAGCTGGGATCCTGGCAATTTCCACCTCTAATTTATTTAGTCAGACCAACAAACCGGCTGCACTTAATTTTACAAAATATGTTGATCCCTATATTGGCAGCGGGTTCCACGGGCATGTTTTCGTTGGAGCCAGTGTACCCTTTGGCGCGGTTCAGTTAGGCCCAACCAATCTGTCTGAAGGCTGGGACTGGTCCTCAGGCTACCACATATCTGATTCCACCATCATCGGCTTCCAGCATACCCACCTGAGTGGCACCGGTATTGGTGACCTGGGCGATATATCCTTTATGCCAACAACTGGCACAATCAAAGTGGTAAAGGGTACAATTGAAAATCTTCAAAGCGGTTACGTCTCCCTTTTTAGCCATGATGACGAGGTTGTAAAGCCGGGTTATTATAAGGTTAAACTCAAACGATATGACATTGGTGTAGAGCTTACCGCCTCCACCCGTGTTGGCATGCATAAATACACCTTTCCGGCGTCGAAAGAAGCGCACGTAGTGATCGATTTAAAGGAAGGAATCGGCTGGGACGAATCTTCAGAAACCTATATCAAACAGGTCGATCAGCACACTATCGAAGGATACCGGTTCTCTAATGGTTGGGCTGCAGAGCAGCGGATCTATTTTACTGCAGTGTTTTCAACACCGATTAAGTCTTTTACGGTCTACGATGATGCTACACAGAAATGGGGTAATGCGCTTAAAGGCAAAAAAGTGAAAGGCGTTTTGAGTTTTCAAACCACAAAGGGGGAAGTCGTGTATGCTAAAGTCGGTATCTCTCCCGTTAGTAGTGCCAATGCCCTGCTGAATATTAATGCCGAAATCCCCAAGTGGGACTTTAGTAAGGTAATTCAGGATGCCGATCAAGCCTGGAACAAGCAATTGGCTAAGATTGAGATCAAAACGGATTCTTTATCACAAATGAAGAAATTCTACACAGCATTTTACCATACCATGATCGCGCCATCCATTTTTAACGACGTGAATGGAGAATATTGGGGCACAGACAAAAAGGTACACAAGAGTACTGGCTTCAACAACGTCACCACATTTTCTTTGTGGGATACCTACAGGGCGAACAACCCGCTGTTTACCATTACCCAGCCCAAACATGTGAATGATATGATCAATTCTATGCTGGCCATTTACCAGCAACAAGGGAGTTTGCCCATTTGGCACCTGATGGCCAATGAAACCAATACGATGCCGGGAAACAGCGCACTGCCGGTTGTTGCCGACGCGGTGTTAAAAGGTTACAAGGGTTTTGACACCAAGCTCGCTTACGAAGCACTGAAAGCCACCGCCATGGGCGATTCCAGGGGCCTTAAATTTGTAAAAAGTCTCGGGTATATTCCGGCTGACAGTGTTGGGGAATCCGTTTCAAAGGGATTGGAATTCGCGATCGATGACTGGTGCGTAGCGCAGGTTGCCAAAAAAATGGGCAAAATGGAGGATTACGCTTATTTCAGCAAACGTGCTGGATACTATAAAAATTATTACGATCCAAAAGCGGGGTTCATGCGCGGCCGCCTTTCGGGAAATAAGTGGCGTACTCCCTACAGCCCTTTCATTTCCATACATGAAAACGGTGATTTCAGCGAAGGTAACGGCTGGCAATATACTTTCATGGTGCCACATGATGTGGAGGGTTTGATTACGCTATTGGGGGGTCAGGATAAGTTCAATACAAAGCTTGATTCGTTATTTACTGCACAAGGTGATATGGGTGAATCCAAATCGGCGGATATAACTGGTTTGATAGGCCAATATGCACATGGTAACGAGCCTGGACATTCCATGGCTTATTTATACGATTATTCGGGGCAGCCCTGGAAGACAGCAGAAAAGGTTCGTTTTATTTTAGATAACTTTTACACAGATAAAGTCGATGGTATTATTGGAAATGAAGACGTTGGCCAGATGTCAGCATGGTACGTCTTGTCGGCCCTCGGTTTTTTCCCCGTTAATCCTGCAAACGGATTATACGTTTTTGGTAGTCCAACTATCAGTGAGGCTACGCTCGCATTAGACGCAAACAAAACATTTCACGTCACAGTAAAGAACAACAGCCCGAACAATAAATACATTAATTCCATGAAACTTAATGGTGTTGACTATACAAAAACATATTTTAAACACAGCGATATCATGAAAGGTGGCAAACTGGAAATTACCATGGGTAGCAAACCGGGCACCGTTTGGGGTGTGGGTGATGCGAATAAAGCGGTGTCTACTTGGTGACATGCCATTTGCTTCGGCTCAACGCCTAAAGGCAGGAATGGATAACATCCCCTTCCTGCCTACCCAAAATTAGATCGTCACTTTTCCACCTGTCACAGGCAGGGTGGCACCAGCGATATAACTCGCGTCATCAGAAGCCAGAAATACAAAGGCAGCTGCTACTTCTACCGGCTGACCAGGCCTGCCCATCGGTGTATCCTTTCTAAAAGTCTCAGGCTCTGGCATAGTTGACGGGATGAGCGGAGTCCAGATGGGTCCGGGCGCAACAGCATTCACGCGAATCCCTTTGCCTGCCTGCAGAAGCATCTGGGCCAGATTGGCTGTGAAATTCTGGATCGCACTTTTCGTGGCCGCATAGGGCAGCAATAACGGACCAGGCGAATACGATTGAACAGAAGTGGTATTGATGATACTACTCCCTGGCTTCATGTGTGGCTCAGCCGCTTTTGAGAGATAGAACATCGGGTGGATATTGGTATCAAATGTACGCTGCCATTCTTCCGAAGTAATCTCATCCATACTCTCCCGGGCCATCTGGAAAGCTGCATTATTGACCAGGATATCGATTGTTCCAAATTCTGATACAGCCTTCTCAACGATTTTCCTACAATGTGCATCAGACCTGATATCTCCTTTCATCAAAACCGCTTTCCTTCCAGATTTCGCGACATAATAAGCCGTATCTTTTGCATCCTGCCCCTCAGCATCGTCCAGATAAGAAATGAGTACGTCAGCGCCCTCCCTTGCAAAAGCAATTGCTACCGCTTTACCAATTCCGGAGTCACCTCCGGTGATGATCGCTTTCCGGCCTTCCAATTTCCCTTTACCCTGGTAGCTATCTTCACCATGATCGGCTTTAGGTTTCAATTGACCCTCTGTTCCGGGCGCCTGCTGTTCCTGCCTGGGAAAGGGAGGCACCGGATATTTAGTGTGTGGATTGTTGTTCGATGTTGCCATAAATAAGTTTTTATATTAACGAACATTTTTTTTGGTAAAGGGTTTTACATACTTACTCACCTACCTCTTCCCTCTCAATATCCACCCACGCAGACCATGTTAGCTTTCTTCAGCTCCAGGTCGCCGACATCCCTGAACCCTTGAGCCAAATACGACGATATCAGGAACGCTTAAAAGTGACCCAGTAAAGATGAGAACAGGAACAGTAAAATTCGTCAATCCTTCTTATCAAGCTTTTTGATTTCAGAAAATAGATTCCAAATACGCCTTTAATTTTCACCGCATCTTCTTTGGAGACGCCCCTTATGCCTTTCTGCTGGAAATTCTTTTCCGGAGATATATATTATCTTGACCTTCCCGGGGGCTTTTGCCAGAAATAGACAATCACTACAATAAGCAAGCCCAGTAACACCCATGACAAAATATCCCATGCGCCATCGCCTACCAGCGCGCAAATCAACCCGCACAGACTGGATATGCCAAGTAATATTGGAATACCCCAAAGTTTCCAAAATGGTGATTTAGTTGGCATAACCCTCCTCTTCTTCTGTAGTTAAAAACTGTTTCTGTCCCATCCTTGCCAATTGCGCTTTATTCGCTTTTAAACGGGCAATCCATAGGTACAGTCCGGTTATTAGCACGACGATGGTAAATATATCCAGTATACACCAAATGATCTTCAAGGGCAGCCCTCCGTAATCACCAAAATGCAGCGGTTCAGAAAGGAATAATGTATTAACATACCAGGGCATGGCACGCAGATCGGTGAGTTTTCCGTTTTTAGCATCAATTAGTGCCGGCAATACCAGCCTGGAAGTAACCGGGGTCGTTCCGCGCATGAAGCAGGCATAATGGTGCTTGCTGGAAAAAGCGGTACCCGGCATGGCGACCAGGGCAAGTTCCATATTTGGGGCTGCCTTCATTGCCGTTTGCGTGGAGGCTTCCAGTGAATACAGCGTACCTGGCTTTAGCGGTTTCTGGTTTTTATAGGGTGCAGTCATTTCTGCAAGCTGCCCTTGCTGCCATAAGCCAAGAACCACGTCAGACAGCGTATTGATCACACCGGTTATCCCGACAATACTCATCCAGACCAATACCACGATGCCCAACAGGTTGTGCATATCCAGCCATTTCAGCCTGGCAGACCGCTCACCACGGATCATCCCAAAATCATACTTCTTCATGATCGGCCCATATAGCACCACTCCTGAAATGATGGCAATCACAAACAATATCCCCATCAACCCCAGGAAAAGTTTGCCCGGTATACCGGCAAACATATCGACGTGCAGCCGGAGCATGATGTACATAAAACCTTCATCGGCTTTGTGGTCCTCCAATATTGCAGCAGTATGCACGTCCATTTCCAAGGTCTTATAATTATCGGGCGGGGCCGTGACGGAATCGGAGAGGCTCAGGTAAACCGATTTTGGCTTAGCTTCGTCCCAATACAGAAAACGCACCACCTTTTTGGGATAAGCCTTGAGCCCGTTTGCCATCACCACATCAAGCGATGCTTTTGCTGCTTTTTCATTCAGCATTTCTTGTTCAGGCTCGCCCCAATGCTCGATTTCCTCGTGAAAAATAAGCGGCAAGCCGGTCAGGCAAAGCATAAGCAGGAAGACCGTACAGACCAGACTGGTCCACTTGTGCCACCAGAACCATCTTTTTGCACTTTTTAAAGTTCCCATTTATTTTTTTTTTATAATTATTGCCGATCCAGGGATATCCCGAACCGGCAAAATTGATCTTGTATTCTAATTGCTATAACTTGTAAGATGCGCTTAAAATGAACTGACGCAACTTCTGCGGGTTAATAGTCGTGTAACCCGTATAGTAATGCCTGTTATTGAAGTTGTTTGCGCTCAAGCCCAAGCGATATTTGTTGCGGTCGAAAAATACGCTAGCGTTGAATACATAGTACTCTGGCAACTCAAACTTGCCTTCATCTATACTGTTGACAACATAACTGTCGCTGCCATAGTTGCCACCAACTCCTACACCTAAGCCTTTAACAGCGGCTTGAGGCAAACGGTAGCTTAAATAAATATTGGCCAGGTATGGCGAACCTGCTGTAACCGGACGACGGTTTGCCACGTTAGGGTCAGTGCTATTGGTGATTTTTGAATCGTTGTATGCAAAACCGGCGATGACGTTAAAAGCTGGAAATGGTGTAGCGATAATCTCTGTCTCGAAACCTTTGCTGATCTGTGTACCGTCTTGTTCCTGCGCAAAAATTGCCGATCCTGGAACGTTCCGCATCACATTTGTTAGTTTAATACGATAGTAGCTAATTGTACCGTTCAATTTCCCATCAAACAAAGCAGTCTTCACACCACCCTCTACCTGGTTGGCATTTTGGATTTTTGGTGTCACCGACTCGCCTGCCGAATTCAGAAATACTTCAGGGTTTACAAAGCCGTTTTGGAAGTTAGCAAACAGCGATAACTGCTCTTTCACTGGCTGGAAGATCAAACCAAACCTTGGAGCGACTGCCGTTTGGCCAAAAGGCTTATTAACTTCCTTACGGTCAAAATTTTCAGTTCCCTTATTTTCATAACGATCTACCCTTATACCCGCTGAAGCAATTAACCGGTCTGTTAGGTTAACCACATCCATTAAATAAGCACTATAGGTATTGGTTTTGTAATAATAAGTAAATGCGTTGGCTGCACTAGCCGGATTAGCGGCATAATAAGCGTCCACTACAATTTTATTCAGGTTGCCATAATCAAAACTTTTGCTATTAACCGGTACGATATCGTACTGCCCGCTCAAAAACACCTGGTTTGAGTTTTGATGTACAAAGTCGAGACCAAGAACGGCACGGTGGCGTACAGATCCGGTGTTGAAATCGCCATTGAAGTTTTGCTGTATTTCTATAGCACTGAATTTACTCTTCCTGGTGGTTTGATCACCACGTACAATATAGTCATGACCGGTAGCCGTGGCAGGCAATGTTGGGTTAAAATATTGCGCAGTAGCATCATCAACCAGGTAATAAAAAGGGTTATTACCATCTGAGTAACTGTTTGATGACGAGAATATGGTCTGCGAGGTAAACTTGTCAGATATTTTATAATTCGCCTGTGCGAAATAATTGGTACTGCGACTGAACATCGTGATGTCGTCATTGACGTAAGCCTGCTTATAATCAATGTTAAAGTCTTTAACCATTGAAACGCCCATCGCCTTCGGACTTGAATAAAAGAAGAAGAAAGGCTTTGCAGCAGCACGGCCATACATCATTTCCGCCTCTAACAGGAAAGTCAGTTTGTCGCTTGCCCTGATGAACAAGCTTGGCGCTACAGCCAAACTGCGGTTATTGCCATAATTGCGGAAGCTGCCCTCATAGTTGTAACCAGCATTCAAACGGAACAAAACACTTTTGTCGGCCGTCAACGGGGTGTTCAGGTCAACGGTGGTACGACTCAGGTCGTAGCTGCCTACGGTATGACCGGCCTCTAAACCAAAGGTTTCATACGGTTTTTTAGTCACACGGTTGATTAAACCACCGAATGAGGTTAAAGTACTGCCAAACAAAGTAGCTGACGGACCTTTGATCACCTCTATTTTCTCCAGGTTTACCGCATCAATGGTGTTCGTTACTAACCCTGCAATACCATTACGCAGACGGGCCTGGGTTGTAAAACCACGCTGTGTAAAAATACTACCGCCATCACCTGCGCGACTGGTAGCATCCCATAGTTTTTGCACACCCGGTGCGTTTCTCAGGGCGTCGTCAAGGCTAAAGAGCTGTTGCTCTTTCATGACTTCACCAGTAATAGTGGTATAACTTTGCGAGTTTTCCAGTGAAGTCAACGGAATTTTAGCCGCATCATTACTTACGCGACTGGTAAAACGGTTTGCACGGGATGCGATCACGTTTACCTCGTTCAACTGGGAAAGGCTTGCATTAACCGTTATTTTCGGGATTTCAGAAGTTTGTCCGGCGGAAATGGTAACCGGTATTTCAACACGATCAACACCGACATAAGAAATAACCAGTATATATGAACCAGCAGGTGCTCTGAACGAGAACTCACCCCTATCATTGGTTGCAGCACCATAATTGGTGCCTTCAAGACCAATGGATACATATGAAGCAGGTTCATTTTTTGCGGTAACTACTTTACCGCTAACGATACCACGGCTTGTTTGCGCAACAGATCCTGAAGCATAGGTTAGCATCAAAAGAAAGGCAAACGTTTTAAAAATGGAAGGTAAAATTTTATGCATTTTTATTAAGATTAATTATAGATTGTCCAAATCTATTGTTAATAATCTAAGTAGCAAACTATTCTCCATAAATAATTTGCTAAATGCATCACCAAAATGGTGCATTTGGTCATGTGACCGGCGGGATTCGGCAACCTGATCTGCTATACTTTAAATGTTGAAAACGTCACACGCGTGGTTGGAAAGATCAGCAAGGCACCTACGTAAAAGGAAACTGGCTAACTACCAGAAAATGACAGTCACAAATACCTTCCTTTTGAGGCATACCTGTCATTCATCTCTGACGACAGACACTACATGAGTCACAGTGCTTGTATTTAATGCGAAACAAGTACTCTTTTATACTGTTCAATTACTTATTATTGACAAGCACATTCACAAAAAGCAAGAGGTAAAGCCATGAGGCCAAACAATCGATTTATTTTAAAATTATCCTTTCTCCTCGTTCCTTTCAGCATCCTCACTTTAGTGCTGCATGACGGCAGTTCAAGCGGTGGTGTTGGTGGCGGCGGATATGATTTATCAGGGCTAGTTTATGGTTCACTCCTATTCATATGCATTTTGATCTGGCTGCTTTGGATGCTGATCAGCTATTTTACAAGCAAGATTGCCCTCGATCAAAAGCTGCACCTAATCCTATTGGCTATAGGCATTGCAGCGCTTGTAGCCGCGTGGTTCATAACACCCAGAATGTTATAGCATTTAAAAAATCTCTGAAAACAAAATGCCTCCATTAAGGTTATCAGCAGGTAAACACCAACGAAAATATTATGGCAGACATAGACGTTCAACCAAAAAAGAAAAGTCCGGTCCTTTGGATCATTCTCTTCATTGTTATCTTGGCTTTATTGTTTTTCCTGTTAAGGGGTTGCAATAACAATAATCCTACACAAACCAGCGAAGCGGACAGCACCAATGTATTGGCCACAACAGTAACTGATTGGGATAGCATTGATTTTGATGCCCCGGCTACCAGCTATGAAGAAGTAACAGACCAGGGTATTGAAGTGCGTGGCAATGACAAATACAGCATTTATGGTTTGGGTGAAAATGTGCTTTTCGCTACGGATCAAAGCAGCATTCAAAGTGGTGCGGAACAGCAGCTCAACCAAATCTCCTCATCGTTAAAGAAACGTTTTGAAGGGGCTTCTATAGCCATATATGGCAACACTGATTCGACCGGAACAGCAGGACACAACAAAGAACTTGGTGCCCAGCGTGCAGAAGCGGTTAAAAACTGGCTGGTCGGGAAAGCAGGGATTTCTGCAGACAAGATCTCCGTTCATTCACGTGGCGAATCTGCTGCAGCTGCAAGCAATGCAAGTCGTGATGGCAGACAGCTTAACCGCAATGTGAAGATCGTGGCACTGGCCAAATAATCAAAATATTCATCAGCAAAACAGACATCATGGAAACAAATGAAAATAACAGAACAACCTACCTGGAGGAATTAAACGGTAGTGATTTTGAAGTAGCTGACCATCAGCCGGACATCAACGGCTGGGAAATTGTCGACAGCGAAGGCAATGAAATCGGCGAAGTAGAAGACCTGATCTTTGACAGCAATGCCAGGAAGGTACGTTATATTGTGGCCAGTTTGGATCTGGACGAGAAAATCGAAACGGCAGACCTTCTTGTCCTCATCCCAATTGGGATCGTTGACCTCGATGAAGATGAAGAAGAGGTGCTCATACCGGAAGTCTCGGTCGCCTTTTTATCTACGCTTCCACAGTACACGCCTGGCAAAATCATCTCTCCGGCAGAAGAATTGGCTGTTCGCTACGCTTTTCTTGGACAGGATGCTTTGCCTGATGCAGATGCGGTAGTCTATGACGAACATCCTGAAGATTTCTATAACCATGGACATTTTGACGATGCCCGTTTTAGCAGGCACATCAGTGGTCCTGGCAACGAAAGCACTTTATAAACTTGTAACACATACCCTATGAAACAGACGCCGAGACTAAATAGCCTTGATCAACTCATGGCGAAACAAGCCAGCTTGAGGGCAGAACAACAACAGCTATCAAGAGACATTATTAAGGAAAGCAAGACAGCAGCCATCAGTCTGCCCGTAGTTAGTTTAATAAAACCAGCAGATCCTTTAAAAATTCTTAAGGTTAATGGCCAGATTAATCCGCCAGCAAAGCTCTTTTCCTACCTGCTGCCGATCATCGTTAACGGGACATTATTCAGACGCTCCGGCTTTATGACCAGAATAATCACAGCACTCATTGCAAGAAAAATCGGCAGACGTTTCGGTCCTAAAATTACTTTCTGGTTATTGGATCTGATCTTAAAGTATACCAGAAATCGCCAGCAACCCAAATTACTGAGATAGAGCGTCCCTCCTGATACTCAGGCTCTAACCCTATTCCTTTCTCAAAAAAAATCCATTCAACAGTTCGGCAAGATCTGCGGCACTTGCCACCGCTGAAGGATGGTCATGCTCAATGATCGATCTCGGCATTCCATCGACCAGGGAAGTCAGCGGATCTTGAGCCAATGTTTTGCCTCCCTGCCGGTTAATCTTCAATGACCCTTCAAGTCCATCATGACCCCCACCGGAAAGAATAATTCCTATTGCTTTGTCACCGAAATCGTCAGCCAGTGAGGACAGGAATATATCAACTGAGGAATTTTCTATTTTCTCATCTCTCGCCTTTACCTTCAGCCAACCGTTTTCGACTGTAATAGAAGTATTTTCAGCCAAAACGTAAACATTACCTGGATTGATCTGAATATCACTGGTTACTTTGTGAACAGGGATCCTGGTAAATACGGAAAGAATCTTGCTTAAGATGCTTGGCCTGTCTCGCATCAGGTGGGTGACGACGATAAGAGCTACCTCAATTTGAGGATCCAGCTTTCCGAAGAATTGTGATAAGGCCTGCTGCCCCCCTGCAGAGGCTCCAATACCTACCGCATAAAATGATTTATCCATATTTATCACGAATTTTTTGAATTGTCTGTCCAGCTAACAACGGTTTACAGCATTTGTTTTGGAGTAGAATACGGATTAGCAGAAATAAAAAAAATACTAAAAACTATAAGTTAGAGGCGGTGTTAGCAGGGCATATAATACCTACTAATCACATCTACTTAAAATCCTACCATTATGTTTCATCATTCAAAAGACCTGCAATTTAATGCAAGAGTATCGCGTCCCGATCCTGCATTTGCCAACATTCTGCTCGAACAATTCGGCGGAGAAAACGGAGAGCTGGCTGCTGCCATGCAATATTTCACGCAGGCATTCGGCGCCAAACAGCCGCATCCTGATAAGTACGATATGCTAATGGATATCGCTACGGAGGAATTTTCTCACCTTGAGATTGTAGGGGCAACCATTCAAATGCTACTCAAAGGGGTAAACGGTGAACTGAAGGACGCGGCGGATTCTTCAGAAATCATGCAGGTGCTCGAAGGCAAAGCGGCCAAAGAGAACATCATTCACGCGGCCCTGAGTGCCAACCCGCAATTTCCGATCATCACAGGTGGCGGACCCACATTAAGAAACAGCCAGGGAATTCCATGGTGTGCGTCGTACATTCATTCAAACGGAGACCTCACAGTTGACTTAAGAAGTAACCTGGCTTCTGAATCCCGCGCCAAACTGGTGTACGAACACTTGATGAAGTTTACCGATGACCCTTACGTAAAAGAAACCCTATCGTTTCTGATGACCCGTGAGGTAGCCCATTACAAAATGTTTGAGGCGGCACTGGAGACGATTCAGCCGAACTTCCCTCCTGGTGTACTTCAGGCAGATCCGCGCTATACTCAGCAATATTTCAACCTGTCACCCTCACAAAGTATCAGAGGTCCATGGAATGAAGGCGAAATGCCGGGCTTGGGTCTGGATTGGGAATACGTTGCTGATCCATTGACTCACGTCATTCAGACCGAAGGTTTGACGGAACTGGAAGACGACAAAGAAAACGAACTGGATGCCGCCGACACGCTGAATAAAAAAATGAGCGAGCAAAAAAGCAAAGAGGTTAAGTCAGCTGAACCCGAAGGAGTAGCGCAATGGAGCGACTACCCTGCAGAAGATTTGGAATAACATCCTCTCTTTGGAAACAGGTTAAAAGAAAAGGGCTGACTGAATTAACAGTCAGCCCTTTTTGGTTATGGTCTGTGGCTTTAAAACAAATGTTTACTTAAGGTAACTCTGGCGTCGACAATAGCCTGCGCATAAGCTTCATTGAGCTTTCTGTCATGGGGGTTGTCCTGATCGGCGTCCCATAGCCCGGAATGGTGCCAGTAGTGCAGGTGGTCCCAGTCGGGCCGGTCAATGATGGGATATAAACAAATGCCCATCAAGGGCACGCCAAATTCTATGGCCTTAATGCATTCCCTGTTAATCAACTCAATCCAGTTTGGCCGGTGCTCTCCAGGATGACTGGTTTCTGCCAACAAGACCGGTTTACCATACCGGTGGTAGGCTTCAAGCAATAAAGAGCCAAGTCCCCGCCACCTGGGATCCGGATCCAGATTGGCCCAGGGCAGACACACAAATTCCTGTGAAATCCATTCATTATTGTAATAAAAATTGAATCCCATATAGTCAACCAGTTCAGGACTGCCGCCCAGTTCGGGACACATTTTCCCGGTGAGCATATCCGTGGCCTGAAACTGAATTTCGTGTTCTTCTGCGGCCTTGATGATCATCGCGGGACTTGCATCAAGTGGCGGAACGATGTTTACAATCGGTTCTGTGGTCATGACCCCGATGCCGGGTAAAATGGCTTTCATCACCTGGATAGCCCGAATGTATGCCCGGACAAGTGCATATTTAACCTCCCAGCCCATGCCCCGGGCATATGGAGTGGTGCTGGCATGATCGCCGCCCAGCCAGGAAATAAAACCAACTTCGTTGATTGGGGTGACGATCAATTGTTCCCCCGGACAATAGGCCATGTAAAATTCTACAAAAGCAGCACAAATGCCAGTAAAACGGTCGCAAAAATGCGGGTGGAGGGGACTGAGGTCATCCGGGTAACCGAAATGACAAATGTCCCATATTTGCTGGATTCCCGCAGCTCTTCCGACCTCAATCATACTGGCCACAACAGAAAAGTCATAACTATAAGGCATTTTTTCTACCTGGCTCCAGCGGATCCCTTCCCTCACGGTGGTCAGGCCCATCTGGTTCAGCAATGCGTAATCTCTTGCAACGTGTTCAATGTGCCCGGTCTCATTCAGCAAATCCACCCTGTTGCCGAAATGGTTCAGCTGATCTGAGCATTCAAAGCCTGCCATCCAAAACGATTGGAATGGCGGTGGTAGCGTTATCGCCATTAGCTTGCCATCCTTGAGTTCGACTCGTCTATAGCCAGCAAAATTTGTTTTTTCATGGCTGCATAGGTATGGTTCCAGGACTTATCCTTTAAAAACTCGTCTACCTTTTTAAGCCACTCCCTTTGATCCTCGTTCTCCAGTTGATAGGTTATCGCAGCCAAAAAATCTTCCGGCTTTTCGGCAATACTCACCAGCCGCTCGATACCGTAAGGTTTCACCACATCCCTGATCGGTGTTGAAACTACCCTTACACCGGCAGCCAGGTATTCGGGTGTTTTGGTCGGACTGATGAACCTCGTAGATTCATTCATCTTGAAAGGAATCAATGCAATGTCCCAACCACCCAGATAGGCAGGCAATTCCTGATACGATTTTTGTCCGAGGTAATGAATATTGTTCTTTTGCGGAAGGCTATCAAACGGTATTTTTACAACTGGACCGATCAGGATCAGTTGCCAGTCAGGGCGATTCGTAGCGATGTAATCAATCAAATCAATTTGAAAGCGTTCATCAATGACGCCAAAAAAACCCAATTTGGTTCCCTGGATACCTGCCTGGTCTTCAGGTTCTGCAATGGCGGTCCTTCCAGCCGCGAAATGCTCCTTATCAATACTGCTGGGAAAAGCATGGATGTTATTGTGCTGATGTTTTTTAGCTTCGTAAAGTGAATACCCACCAGTGAAGACCACATCTGCAGTTTGCATCAGCTTTTGTTCCATGTGGACCAGTTCTTTTGGTGCGAAATCGAAGGCAGAAAGTTCATCCATACAATCAAACACCACCAATGCCGGCTTGTAATTTTGTGAAAATTGCAGGGCCATGGGTGTATAGTACCAAAACACCCAGTCTTGCAGGTCTTCAGTGCTTAAAAAATTGGCCAGCAAGGTTTTTAATGAAGAAATGACCTGTGACTGATCCGAACCTGCTTTCAGTTGCGGCCTGAGGATCGTCAGCTGCGCAGTTTTTGAATCGACAGAAAGGTGTTCCTCGTCTTCTGCATTAAACAGGGGTTCTTCTAGAAAAAAAACATTGGTTTCCATGGCAAACCGGCTTAACAAATGCTGCGGCCGTTGAAAAAAAAAATCCCAGCGGAGATGAGAAAAGCACAAGAGGTTTTTAGGTAATGTGGATGAAGTTGTTTTCATATTTTCCGGTTAGGATGGTGTGAGTATAGGAGTGTTGTTAAAATGCTTGTTTACCGTCTGCAGTGCGGAACCAATGACCTGATGCATATCGTAGTATTGATAGGTAGCCAGCCTTCCGCCAAATAGTACGTTTTGCTCCTGATCAGCCAGGGATTTGTATTTATTGAACATGGCAGTATTGCGCTCATCGTTGATTGGATAATAGGCTTCCTTTTCAGGGTTCCATTCTTCAGGGTATTCCCGGGTGACTACCGTTTTTGGCTGCTTGCCAAATTCGAAGTGTTTATGTTCTATGGTCCTGGTAAAAGGGATATCTCGCTCGGTATAGTTAATGACGGCGTTTCCCTGGTGGTTCTCTTCTTCATAAACTTCATGCTCAAACCGCAGGCTCCTGTATTCGAGTCTGCCATATTGATAGTTGTAAAATTGATCCAGGTTTCCCGTGAATATAATTTGGTCGGCCTGCATGTCCCAATACTCACGGTCCTCAAAATAATCTGATGCCAGTCTGACTTCGATGCCATTCAGGAGGCCTTCAATTAATTTATTGTATCCGCCGACGGGAATTCCCTGGTATTTATCGTTAAAGTAATTGTTATCATATGTAAAACGGACGGGCAATCTTTTGATGATGAATGCAGGGAGTTCGTTTGCCGGGCGTCCCCATTGTTTCTCCGTGTAACCCTTGATCAGCTTCTCATAAATATCAGTACCCACTAGCGAAAGTGCCTGTTCTTCCAAATTAGCAGGTACCGATATTTTGGACTGGTCAATCTGCGACTTGATCTTTGCCCTGGCTTCTGAGGGTGTTTTGACCCTCCACAGCTGATAAAAAGTGTTCATATTGAAAGGCAGGTTGAATAGCTCTCCCTTGTAATTGGCCACCGGGCTATTGGTATAACGGTTAAACTCGACAAAGGAATTCACATAATCCCACAGCTTTTTATCATTGGTATGGAAAATATGTGCACCATACAGGTGTACATTGATCCCCTCCATTTCTTCACAGCGGACGTTGCCGCCTTCATGATCTCTTTTATCAATGACGAGGCATCTTTTTCCTCTGTTGGTGGCTTCCCGGGCGAATACACACCCAAACAAGCCACTACCTACGATGAGGTAATCGTATGCGCTTTCATTTTTCATAGCTATTGCTTCCAGAATTATTTAGTAAACTACTGACCCTATGCCTTAAAGCAAATCGGGACTGATTTCGTGTAACACATTCCTAATCTTTAGGATTTTGAATGAAGAACAAGAAAACAGCGCTGATGTTTACGTGTAGAATACTGGTTTTGATAGCGTGAAATACGTATTAAAAAGTATTAGTATCGCCTTAGCCCGTATATTTCAGCACCAGCCTGCTGGACATGATTTTCTGAATGAGTTTGGCCAGTTTGTGATGATAATCTTCCTTCAACCATTGTGTATAATTTTTAGTCACATTTCCCAGGCACTTACCATACTGCTTGATTCGCCAATCGATTTCCTTCTCCAAATCATTGACAAGCGATAGCGCTTCTGAAACAGAAGTACTATTGTCAACGCACATTAAAGCATGCTGACGAATGGAATCCCGGATGACATTCTTAGGTTTATCTCCCCGCTCAATAGCAGCCTTGTGAGCAGTCTGGACATCAAATGAAATTTCCCTGCTGTTTGGAAACCTTCCCCGGAGCTCTGAGGGCAGATGGTGTGCTTCATAACTGGTCTTGCTGGTTAAGCTTTCGTGGTAAATCTCGGGATTTTCAAAAACATGCTTCCAGTCAATGGGTGTATTCCACTCACCGAAACGGTCGGCATTATTGCCCAGATCGACGATGGAGAAAGTTTTCTTTTGCGGCAGCCGTCTTGAACCCCGCCCAATCATCTGATGATACAAGGTAAGTGAAGTGGTCGCGCGGTTTAAGATGACCGCCTGTACCGTTGGTTCGTCAAACCCTGTAGTCAGGATAGATACAGAAGTCAAGATGGCACCTTTGGTTTTCTTCAGCCACTTTAGGATCGCTGTCCGTTCTGCCGGACTGGTTTTATTGTCCAGGTGACGAATTGGGTAGCCTAAATCGGTAAACACCTCCAACACTTTCCTGGAGGTAAATATCCCGTTGTTAAAGATCAGGGTCTTCTTACCTGCGGCATGTGCCCTATAGGCATCTACCAAAAGCTCCAGCATTGCCGGGGAGCTATATAGTTCATCTGAAGTGCTAACGGTGAAATCTCCGTGCAGCCCCGTCTTAAGTGTGTTGAGTTCCACATCATACCGCCAGGTGGTCGGACGGGCAAGAAAACCCTGGGCAATCAGCTCGCCAATCTCCACACCCAGCACCAATTCATCATAACTCCTGCGCATCGGCAAATTGATATCCGAACTGAATGGTGTAGCAGTAACTCCGATCACTGCAGCGTTTTTAAACTTTCCCAGCAGCTTATGGAAGGAATTGTGGTGCGCCTCATCTACAATAACCAACCCGACCTCATCCGGATGGATCAGCCCGTCGTTAATGCGGTTCTTCAGGGTCTCCACCATTGCAACATAGCAACTGTACCCATCTTTTCTGGAAATCTTTCTAACTGTGCTGTCGATGACTTTGTTGCTAACCCCGCTCATTTTAAGGGACGATGAGGTTTGGGCGCAAAGCTCCTTACGGTGTGTCAACACAATCACCTTTTTTTGATACTTGCAGATAAACCTTCCGGCAATCTCTGAGAAGATCACGGTCTTTCCACCGCCAGTAGGGAGCTGATACAAAAGCCGGTAGTTGTTCCGATTTTGTTCCAATTTGCTAAAAAGTGTGGCGATATCGTTCTCCTGATAATGGTATAACTTTTTTGTGGCGGTGCCTGCTGGCTTATCTGCTAAAATTTCCATAGCGATACAACCACTTTCATTGCCGAAAGTTTTAGCTATTCATTTATTCCCAATCAGTTCAAATTCGGATTCTGCGGAAACTTACTGACATGGGCATATTTCGGGCCTAAATTGACAATAACTTCCCGCCAGACTTCCTCTTCGTCACCGGAAAAGACCACGTCGGGATGGTATTGATTGGAAACGATCCATGTATTTTCTGCAAGTTCTTCCTGCAATTGCTCTTCGCCCCATCCGGAATAGCCAATGAAAAACTTAATTTCATTCTGTTCAATGTGACCTGCCTTGATCAGTATCCGTAAGGCTTCAAAGTTACCGCCCCAGTAAACGCCCTTGGCAATCTCCTCTCCATCCCGGAGTTTATCGTGGCAACGGTGTATAAAATGAATGGTATCTGTAGCTACCGGTCCGCCAATGTAAACCGGAAAATCCGCTTGTTCCATTTCCGGGATCAGGTCTTTGAGCAGCAGGCTGCTGGGATGGTTCAGAATAAAACCAACGGTGCCCTCCACCCCATGTTCGGTCAGTAAAACTACAGCACGTTTGAAATTTGGATCGTTCAGGAACGGTTCGGATATTAATAATTTACCTGAGGATGGCGTTATTTGGCTTAACATTTCGGAAAATTTTAAAAAGATAAATAAAGTAACCCTATTTTTGTACATGGAGCTATCACAACAAAATATACAAAACTTACGCCAAGATTATAAGGCGGCACAACTGGCAGAAGCCGATGTGGATCCAGACCCGATTATTCAGTTCCAGCATTGGTTCAATGATGCGGTCAATGCACAGTTATATGAGCCAAATGTAATGACGTTGGCTACATCCGACCGGTTTGGCCGTCCTTCTGCAAGGATTGTATTGCTGAAGGGGGTAGATCAGGATGGCTTTGTGTTCTTTACCAATTATGAAAGCAGCAAGGGACAACACCTGGTGGAAAATCCGCAGGCGGCGCTGGTTTTTTTCTGGGCTGAACTCGAAAGACAGGTCCGCATTGAAGGTGTCGTGAGCAAAGTACCTGAAGATGTTTCAACTGCATATTTTCATTCCCGGCCAGTCGGCAGCCAAATTGGCGCAATGGCCTCTCCCCAAAGTAAAGTGATCACAGACCGTTCCTTGCTCGAAGACAAAGTAGAAGCGCTTAAAAATCAATACGAAGGGCAGGAAATCCCGAGGCCATCAAACTGGGGCGGCTATCTTGTCGAGCCCTCAAAAATTGAGTTTTGGCAAGGCAGATCCAGCAGGCTCCATGATAGAATTTTATATGAGCTTGTCGATGGTTCATGGATAATCAATAGATTAGCACCCTAAATATAAACTAGCTTCATGAAAAACATCTCAATCGTTGGTTCCGGCACTATGGGCAACGGCATAGCACACACTTTTGCACAATTTGGCTATCGAGTAAACCTGGTAGACGTTAGTGACGATGCCCTTTCCAAAGCATTGAGCACCATCACCAAAAATCTGGACCGGCAAGTAGCAAAAGGAACGCTCTCCGAATCTGAAAAAACTACTACCTTGGCCAATATCACGGTCATCACCGATCTTCAGGAAGGCGTTGCAGATGCAGATCTCGTTGTGGAGGCTGCAACAGAAAACCTGGATTTGAAATTAAAGATCTTCAGGGACCTGGATACCTTCACCAAACCGGAAGCAATACTGGCCAGCAATACTTCGTCTATCTCTATCACGCTGATCGCTTCTGCAACCCATCGCGGCGATAAGGTGATTGGTATGCATTTTATGAATCCTGTACCGGTGATGAAACTGGTAGAGGTGATTCGCGGTTATGCAACCAGCCAGGAAACAACTGCTCTGATCATGGCACTTTCATTAAAACTGGACAAATCTCCCGTTGAAGTGAACGACTATCCGGGTTTTGTGGCCAACCGCATCCTCATGCCCATGATCAATGAAGCCATTTATAGTCTTTATGAAGGCGTGGGAGGCGTTCAGGAGATTGATACGGTGATGAAACTGGGCATGGCCCATCCCATGGGGCCCTTACAACTGGCTGATTTCATCGGACTGGATGTCTGCTTGGCGATATTGCGGGTTTTACAGAACGGTTTTGGAAACCCGAAATACGCACCTTGTCCGCTGCTGGTCAACATGGTCAATGCTGGCAACAAAGGGCTAAAGTCAGGAATGGGATTTTACGACTATACCAATGGGCTCAAAGATGCCCCGGTAGCTAAAAAATTTAGTTAACTTTGTCCTTATGAACGAAAATCTAGATCCTTCTTCTGAGCGTTTATCTCCTGTAGAGCATGACATTGAAAGGGTATTGCGCCCGCAGGCTTTTGAAGATTTTACTGGCCAGGAAAAGGTAATGGAAAACCTGAGGATCTTTGTAAAGGCAGCCAAACTAAGGGGAGAACCGCTGGATCATGTATTGTTACATGGCCCTCCGGGACTTGGAAAGACGACCTTGTCTTATATTATCGCCAATGAAATGGCGGTTGGCATCAAGGTCACTTCCGGGCCTGTACTGGACAAGCCTGGTGATCTGGCCGGACTCCTTACCAATCTGGAAACAGGTGACATTTTGTTTATCGACGAAATTCACCGGCTAAGTCCGCTGGTGGAAGAATACCTGTACTCTGCCATGGAGGACTACAAAATAGACATCATGCTGGAAAGCGGTCCAAATGCCCGTTCCGTACAGATCAGCCTGAACCCTTTTACGCTGGTAGGCGCAACTACACGCTCAGGCTTGCTGACCGCCCCGCTCAGGGCCAGGTTCGGGATCAATTCCAGACTGGCCTACTATGACGCAAAACTACTAACCACCATTGTATTGCGTTCATCGGATATTTTAAAAACACCCATCACCGAAGAAGGTGCTTATGAAATTGCCAGAAGAAGCCGTGGAACGCCTCGTATCGCCAATGCGCTGCTGCGCAGGACCAGGGATTTCGCACAGATCAAGGGTAATGGACAGATTGATACTGAAATAGCCCGTTATGCGCTAAATGCACTAAACGTGGATGAGCATGGACTGGACGAGATGGACAACAAAATCCTGACTACGATTATTGATAAGTTTAAAGGGGGACCTGTGGGCCTGAAAACCATAGCGACGGCTGTAGGTGACGATGAGGGTACTATTGAAGAGGTGTACGAACCTTTTCTGATCCAGGAAGGATTTTTAATGCGTACCTCCAGGGGACGTGAGGCTACTGAAGCTGCTTACAAACACTTGAAAAGAAACTTCCCGGGACAGACCGGTAAGCTATTTTAGCAGAACTGCTTTATAAATAAAAAGGCTCGTTGCATTGCAAAGAGCCTTTTTTATTCAGGTAGTTATTAACTATTGTGTGGTATTGTTTCTGAAGAACACAAACCATAGAATCAGCAGCACAACCACAATGATAGGAATAATCCATTTCATAGCCGGACCGGCACCCTTGTCGTTGTATTCCTCCACTGCTTGTGGCGATGGCCCCGGATCTGCCTCATGTTTGGCATAATCGTGTTCTATTGGTTTCGAGGGTTTATTGGGATCTTCGGTATGTCTTGAATCTGTAGTTTCCATAGTTTTAGATTTTATTGAAAGCCTGGTTTTAATGTATGGGTATAACAGTCAAAATCAGCGAAATGTTTTTAGTCGCAAAGGTTTATCTTTGTAGCTGATGCAAAGCGATAAAGCCAGATACAGCAAACTGATAAAGGATGAAGCCATGAGACTGGGCTTTATGCAATGTGGTATTGCCAAAGCCGGCTTTCTGGAGGAAGAGGCGCCACGACTTGAAAAGTGGCTAAATAACAACCTCCATGGGGAAATGGCCTATATGGAAAATCACTTTGACAAACGTCTGGATCCAAGATTACTGGTTGACGACTCCAAATCAGTCATCTCCCTGACACTGAATTATTATCCAGGTGAACTACAGAATGACCCGGAGGCACCAAAAATCTCAAAATATGCCTATGGTGCCGACTACCACCTGGTGATCAAAGACAAATTGTTTGAATTGCTTAATTTCATCCGGGAAGAAATTGGGGAGGTAAGCGGCAGGGCCTTTGTAGATTCGGCCCCGGTGCTCGACCGCGCCTGGGCAAAAAAGGCCGGTATTGGCTGGATTGGCAAAAACAGCAACCTGATCAGTAAAAAAAGTGGGTCCTTTTTCTTTCTTGCAGAATTGATTGTGGATCTGGATCTGGATTATGACATTCCCTTTGAAACAGACCATTGCGGTACTTGTACCAAATGTATAGACGCCTGCCCTACTGAAGCAATTTTATCGCCTTTCATCATCGATGCCAAAAAGTGCATTTCCTACCTTACTATAGAACTGCGAGACGAAATCCCGGATTATTTCAACGATAAGATGGACAACTGGATGTTTGGCTGTGATGTCTGCCAGGACGTTTGTCCCTGGAACCGGTTTGCCGTACCACATTCAGAACCCAAATTTCAGCCCAATGAGGCACTCCTGACCATGAGACAGGAGGACTGGATGGACATCACCGAGGATGTCTTTAAACAAATCTTTAAAAACTCTGCTGTAAAACGCACCAAGTTCAAAGGACTGACACGGAATATTAATTTTATTAAGAAAGCTTAGCCCTTACTTGCCAAATTTCATTTTTAGTTGTTCCAGCATGTCATTGGTCACATCCACGGCAGGTTTCTTGGGCGCTGCAGCCTGCGACTGAGGTCTGGCTGGTTGTGCCGGTTTAGGCTGACCAGCCTGCTGCTGTTGCTTCTCTTGTCTGGCCTGGTCTTTTTTCTTATTGAAGCGCGTCCAGATCTCTGTGAGTTTCTTTTTGGTAAATAAAGGAAAATCACCCTGTAGCATCCAGGCATAATAACTAGGCTCCATGCCGAAGACCTGTTCTACTGTTTTACCCTTGTGTTTACCAAAATTAAAGGTCTCTTCATCGTTGTCATTGAATACCATACGGCCTGCAAAATCAACCGTTTTGTTCATATTGGTGAAGGTGTGCAGGGTCGCCACGTCATTTTGAACGGGTTTACTGATTTTACCCTGCTTGTCTTCAAATTCAGTATCCTGATATTTATCCAGCTGGGCCAGTAAAACCTGATAGGTTGCTAAAATATCTGCTTCAGCAGAGTGTGCATTGATGATGTCTTTATCACAGTAAAACTTGTAAGCAGCCCGAAGCGTACGTTGCTCCATTTGGTGAAAGATGTTCTGTACATCAACAAACTTCCGGTCACTCATGTCAAAATCTACCCCTGCCCTAAGGAATTCTTCCAGCAGAACCGGAATATCAAACCTGTTTGAGTTGTATCCTGCAAGATCCGCATCCCCAATAAAATCCGCGATTTCCTGCGCGACTGAAGAAAACGTAGGTTGATCGGCAATGTCCTTATCGTAAATGCCATGGATCAATGATGAACTCAAAGGAATCGGCATTTCAGGATTGATCCGCATCGTTTTGATGAGTTCAGTGCCGTCAGGCATGGCTTTAAGAATTGCAATTTCTACAATACGGTCTGAACCGACATTTACTCCGGTTGTTTCTAAATCAAAAAAGGCAAGGGGACGGTTTAAATTTAATTTCATCTTTACGGTTTGAAGCGCTTCAAAAGTCGTAAAAATCATCCGTTAATCCGATATTTATTTAATAATCTATCCATTCCCTCTTTGTCCTTTTAATTATATTTTTCAATATTTCCTGGAGTAGGTTTATCTTGCACCTGCTAAAAAACCTTGCTCTTGTATGAAATTGATTTACGCCTTTTTACTATTGTTCCTGGTCTGTTTTAAAACAGCTGATGCTCAAGACTTTGAGTACGGAAAAGTCATTCAGGGAGATCTGAACTTAAAAAACACCGTGCTGGACAGCAATGCCAATGCCATGGTCATCAGAGAATTCGGAACTTCTTCTATTCGTCTTAACGACCAGATTGGTGCACAACATGGAAGGCTGTATGTTTATTATAAATATCATGTTAAAATCAAAATATTCAATAAGAATGGTTTTGGCAGTGGAAATATTGTGATCCCAAGACGAATATATGATGATGGAGAGGACGAAATAGAGGAAATTAAAGCCAGTACAAGCAATGTCTTAAACGGCAAACTGGTCGTTAATGAACTGGATAAAAAAAATATCTTTAATGAGAAAAGAAACAAGTTTACGGTGCTAACCAAATTTACGATGCCCAATTTAGCGGAAGGGAGTATCGTAGAATACAGTTACATCATTAGAATATATTCCATCTTCAATTTTAAAGAGTGGGAATTTCAATCCAGCATCCCGAAACTACACAGTGAATACATCGCAAATATCCCCGCACTTTACACTTACAATACGTCATTAAGGGGTTTTTTAAAGTTGACTTCCAATAAAGCTGTAGTCAACAAGGAATGTTTTAGAATGCGCGGACAAACCTACGATTGCTCAGAATTGACTTATGTCATGAAAAACGTTCCAGCTTTTATTGAAGAGGATTACATGACTGCAGCCAGCAACTTCAGGTCTGCCATTTATTATGAGCTTGCTGAATATTACCAGGACAACGGCGTAAAAAAACAGTTGACAAAAACCTGGAAAGATGTTGATTACGAGCTCATGAGTGAAGCCTCCTTTGGTGGACAAATGAAAAAAAAGGACCTGTTCAAAGAGTTATTGCCAGTGATTCTTAAAGGTGCTACGGATTCAATGAGCAAAGCTGAGGCGGTTTATAATTACATTTCAAAAACCATTAAATTCGATCGTGTAAGTGGGATGTACAGCGAAAACACAGTAAAGAAAGCACTGGAAATGCATTCGGGTAATACTGCAGACATTAATCTGGCACTGATTGCTGCACTGAATGCCGCCGGACTGGATGCCGACGCACTAATTCTCTCTACGCGAAACAATGGAACAGTTAACAGTCTATACCCGGTTATAAGCGACTTCAACTACGTTGTAGCTAAGGTGAATATAGGCGAAAAAAGTTACTTGCTTGACGCATCAGTACCCTATTTGCCATTTGGCCTGCTGCCTCCGCATTGTATGAACGGAAAAGGCAGGGTAATCAATTTCAAAAAACCTTCTTACTGGTATGACATTAAAGCCAGTCAAAAAGACTTCACTATGTATGCCCTGGATGCGGAATTGACAACAGATGGCAAACTTAAAGGCATCATAAGTACCACTTCTTCCGGATATGCTGCACTCTTCAAGCGGGAACTGATTGCTGCTGCAAATTCTGTAGAGGAATATGTAGAAAAGCTGGACGAATCCATGCCTTCTATCCGAATACTGAAACACCAGGTTGTCAATGTAGACAGCTTAAATGAATCGCTGAAGGAAACCTATGAAATAGAAATGAAGATCTGGGACAATACCCAATATGAAAAGCTGTTTTTCAATCCGTTCTTCATAGACCGGATCAGTAAAAATCCCTTCAATATGAATGAGCGGATCTATCCTGTAGATTTCGGTGCCTCTAAAGAGATTCGGTTGTCCGTAAACATCAAACTCCCGGAAAACTTCAGCATTACTGAAAGCCCAAAAAACATGTCCCTTGCCCTGGCTGACAATGGTGGCCGGTATATTTTCAAAACAGGCGATGAAAAAAATCTATTGTCTTTTTCACAAGTCTTTCAGCAGAGCAAACCAACTTATACTTCTGACGATTATCTCGCCCTGAAAGAATTCTACAGCCGGATCATCCAGTTGCAAAAAACAGATGTGGTGTTCAAAAAAACAAATTGAAATGCTCAAAAGAATAGTACTCTTTATTACCATGCTCTCCTCGTTAAATGGCTTTTGCCAGGCGCAGGGCAATTACAATGCAGATCTAATCCCTGCCAATCTGAAAAGCAGGGCAACTGCAGTGATCAGAGACATGGCAACTACAGTAGATATGCGTGCACCGGAGAATGTGATCCTGACGGTTAGAAAGGCAGTTACCATTTTAAATAGTAACGGTACAGACCGCGCGGCACTGACCATTCAATACGACAAAAGTACCAGTATTAAGTATGTGAAAGGACTAATACTGGATGCATCAGGTACACCTGCAGGAAAATTCACTTTAAACAATTTCATAGATGAAAGTGCCGTCAGCAGTTTTTCGCTGTTTGAAGACAGTCGCGTGAAGCACTACTTACCCAATATGATCAACTACCCTTATACGGTGATCTATGAATATGAAATCCGTTATAAGCAAAACCTGATCATCCCGGACTGGTATGCAAACCGTTATACAGATCTTTCTGTAGAAAAAAGCACCTATACCTTCATCTGCAAGCCCGAAGATAAAATCAGGATCAAGGAGTACAATTACAAAGGAAACTCAGACGTGGTCAAATCGGATAAACTTTTCAGTCAGACCTGGAAGGTCAGCAACCTGCCTGCCATCAAGTATGAGCCCTATGCTCCGGATCCTGATCAGTTTTTAACTTATGTAAAGATCACGGCTGAAAAATTCAGCTATTACGGACATAGCGGGATTTATAAAAACTGGGAAGAACTGGGCAAATGGGTTTATGAGGATCTATTAAAGAGCAGGCAATACTTAAGCCCCGCAGCAGAGACGGAGGTGAAAAACCTGGTAAATGGCCTGGATAACGATAAGGATAAAATCAAAAAGATCTACGAATTTGTACAAAAGAAAACCCGTTATATCAGTGTACAAGTGGGTATAGGTGGCTTTCAGCCATTTCCTGCCATGGATGTGGACCGTTTGTCTTATGGCGATTGTAAAGCACTGGTGAACTACACCCAGTCACTGCTCAAAGCAGCCGGCATTTACAGTGAGTATTGTGTCGTCTATGCCGGCAGCACCAAGAGCAATATGGATCCGGATTTCGCAAGTATGGACCAGGGTAACCACATCATCCTCTGTGTTCCGCTCAAAAGTGACACGACTTGGCTGGAATGCACCAGTCAGGACAATCCCTGCGGCTACCTGGGTACTTTTACAGACGACAGAACGGTATTGGCCTGCACACCCAATGGTGGAAAATTATTGCACACACCTGTTTTAAAGACTACGGACAATTCATTACAGCGCAAGGCAATACTTACGCTGGATGCCTTAGGCGATCTGACCGGCAATCTTCAAACCATACTCAAAGGATCCCAATACGACAATTACATCAGGCTTGTCAATGAGCCTTATGCAGAGCAACTTAAACTCCTGAAGAAGGAATATGATATTGATAACATCAATTTCAAGAACTTTAAACTAACCCAAAAGAAGGATGGCGATCCAACTACGACCGAAAAGCTGGAACTGACCATTCCCAGCTATGCACCCAAAACGGACAGCAGGGTGTATTTGATTCCCAACCTCTTTAACAAGAGCTCGATCATCCCTGAAGTTCGGACCAGGACATTGCCAGTCTACATCAACAGGGGCTTTACAGACGAAGACGAGGTGGTCTATCACATTCCTGAAAAATACACTTTAGAGGTAAAACTGGAAGATAAGGTAATTACTTCTCCATTTGGCAGTTATCGCGTGAGCATCAAACAGCAGGGCCCACAATTGGTTTATTCCAGAAAAATGGTGTTGAACAATGGTAATTATCCGGCAGAGAGTTACGAAGCACTGGTGGCGTTTTTCAACAACATCAGCAGCTATGACCACACAAAAATTGTCCTGAAGGCAAACTAGCTGGCTAACTCAGGAAAATCAACCCCAGTCCGATGCCAATGATCATGATCAGATACATGAGGATTTCAGTGCTGGCAAACTGCTTGTATTTTGACCAGAAGGAATCTTGTTGAGGCTTCATAATTGTTAGTTTTTAAAAGAACCTGCTTTGACCAGTGCTTTTTGATAAGCTGGCAGGCTGAGGTCATCTACGATGACGCCCCTGGTGGTCGATGCATGCACAAAATAATGATTGTTCAGGAAAACCCCCACATGATCCACCGGCCCTCCGTCAAAAGAGAAGAACACCAGATCCCCTTCTTTCAATTGATCTATGTCTTTTTCCCTGATGGTTTCGGCCTGGTCCCTTGACCTGCGTGGCAGGGTATTGCCATAAATGTTTTGTTGCAACAACAATGCAAAACCAGAACAGTCAATTCCTGATTTATCCAGTCCGCCCAAGCGATATTTCACCCCGGTCCAGTCCGTGATAAACGTATAGAGTTTTCTGCTTTTCAAATGGGACATCGCATCAGCTATTTTAGCGGCGTTGGCCGTACCTGGTTTTACTGTAGTCCGCCTGGAACTACAGGATGAAGCGAACAGGGCCAATGAAAGCAGCAGACAGGCAAAATACTTTTGATAAGTGTTCCAAGTCATAGGTCTATTGTTTAATGATCCTTTGGATCTCATCCAGTTTCAGAAGCGCCTCTACCGGGGTCAGGACATTGACATCCAGGTTATTGATCGAATCCCTGATTTTAACCAATACCGGGTCTTCTACAGCAAACATCTGAAGCTGGTAGGCCTGATTTTGTACTTTTTTAATGCTATCCTTGATGCTCTGCCCCTCAGTACGGTCTATTTCCAACTTCTTTAAGATCTCGTTGGCCCGGTTGATCAGCTTGGCCGGCATCCCGGCCATTTTGGCTACATGGATACCAAAACTGTGTTCGCTTCCGCCAGGGATTAGCTTGCGCAGAAAAATCACCTTGTTTCCGACTTCCTTGATCGAGACATTGAAGTTCTTGATCCGGCCCATCGTATTGGCCAGTTCATTGAGTTCATGGTAGTGCGTGGCAAACAATGTTTTTGGTCGTGCTGTAGGATGCGTATGCAGAAACTCCGCAATCGCCCAGGCAATAGAAATACCATCATAGGTGCTGGTACCCCTGCCAATCTCATCCAGCAGAATCAGACTATGGTCTGAAATGTTATTGAGGATACTGGCCGTTTCATTCATTTCTACCATAAAGGTACTTTCTCCGGACGACAGGTTGTCCGATGCCCCTACCCTGGTAAAGATCTTATCCACCAATCCGATATTGGCTGCCTTTGCAGGCACAAAACAACCCATTTGTGCCATCAGCACAATGAGCCCTGTCTGCCTTAAGATGGCTGATTTACCCGACATATTGGGTCCGGTTATAATAATGATCTGCTGGCTTTCATTATCCAGAAACACGTCATTGGTAATGTACTCCTCCCCAGCAGGCAGGCGCTTTTCGATCACCGGGTGACGGCCACCCTTAATGTCCAGCCCCTTACCTTTATTCACCACCGGTTTGACGTAATGGTTGTTGATCGCCAGTTGGGCAAAACACAGCAATACATCCAATTGCGCAATTAAAAAGGCATTCAGCTGGATCTGTTTGATATAAGCAGAAACCTGGTACATCAGGTCGTTATAAAGGCGGATTTCAATCTGCTGGATCTTTTCTTCTGCGCCCAGGATTTGCTCCTCGTATTCCTTCAGTTCAGGTGTAATGTAACGCTCGGCATTGACCAGGGTTTGCTTCCTGATCCATTCCGTTGGCACCTTGTCTTTATGGGTATGCGTTACTTCCAGGTAATAACCAAAAACGTTATTAAAAGCCACTTTCAGAGATGGGATACCGGTAATGGCGGCCTCTCTTTTTTGGATCTCTACCAGATAATCTTTACCACCAAAGGCGATCTTCCGCAACCGGTCCAGGTCTTCATCAATACCATCGGCAATCACGTTACCTTTAATCAGCAAGGCAGGCGGGTCTTGTTGCAACTCGCGCTCCAGTTTCTCCCGGATGGTCAGACAAGGGTTTAGCTGATCTGCCAGGATAGACAAAAAGGGATTTTTAGATTCTTCAGCCAGTTTCTTTACAGATTCTATATGGTATAAGGATTTTTTAAGCTGGCACAACTCTCGCGGGCCGACTTTCTGAAGTCCTACTTTCGAAATCAATCGTTCCAGATCTCCAATCTGCTTGATATGGCTTAAAAAATCCTGTAGCAGACTTTCTTTCTTCACCAGGAAATCCACCATACCCAGGCGTTCCTCAATAGGTTTTAGCTCCTTCAATGGCATGATGATCCATTTGTGCAAAAGCCTTGCGCCCATCGGAGTAGAGGTCTGGTCGAGCACTTCAAAGAGGGTAACGGCATTGTCATTGGCCGTGCTCACCAACTCCAGGTTACGGATCGTAAAACGGTCCAGCCAGACAAATTTATCCTGCTCCAGGCGGGAAATGGATGAAATGTGCTTTAAATTGCGGTGTTCTGTCTCATTCAGGTAATGGAGGACCACACCCGCAGCAATGATACCCGTCTGCAGTTTGTCTACACCAAAGCCTTTCAGTGAACTAACCTCAAAATGTTTGGTCAATATCTCGTTGGCATAATCTGAAGTGAAGGCCCAGTCGTCCAGGTTATAGGTATAAAACCGGTCACCAAAGAGCTCCATGAATTCCTTCCTCCTGCTCTTTTGGAAAACGACTTCATTGGGCTTGAAGCCCTGTAATAGTTTGTCAATATATTCGGCATCGCCCTGCGCCACCAGAAACTCACCGGTGGAGATGTCTGCAAAGGAGACACCCAGCATGTTTTTATCGAAATAAACCGCAGCCAAATAGTTGTTTGATTTCTGGCTCAGGATGTTGTCGCTATAGGCCACGCCCGGAGTCACCAGTTCAGTTACCCCTCTTTTTACGATGGTCTTGGTTGCTTTCGGGTCTTCAAGCTGGTCACATATCGCTACGCGCTGCCCTGCCCTGACCAGTTTCGACAGGTAATTGTCCAGCGAATGGTGAGGGAAACCTGCCAACTCCAAAGCACCGCCATTTGGCCCGGTACCTCTTCTGGTGAGTACAATACCCAATATCTGCGCGGTCTTTATGGCATCCTCTCCAAAAGTCTCATAAAAATCTCCTACCCTGAATAATAACAATGCACCCGGATACTTTGCTTTAATCGCATTGTATTGCTGCATCAAGGGAGTTTCTTTGGTATTGTCTTTAGCCAAAATGATTCAGTTTACAAAATCATAAAGATAGCACTTGACCTGAAGGCTTTATGATTTGTTGAAAATTTAAAAATTGTGAATAGGTTTACCGGAGAACAGTGCTAAACACTAATTTTGTCAATATAAGACAGGAAAAGTGCGAGTGCTTCCCGTTTCTTGTCCGTCAGTTCAAAATCCAGTTTATGCATCAGGTAGTCTTCCAGGTCAAAGTCAGGACTTTGCGGCAATTCCCGAATCAGCGTAGCCCGATGGGCCAAACCTAAGGCAAGGGCTTCATTGAATTCTTTTATAAAATCCGCTGGGATCACCTTATTGGCCACCCATGCTGCGTAGACAAAAGGCAAACCGGTAAAGTCCATCCACTCCTGCCCCAAATCATACGCGTGTGCATACAAATCCTTTTTACCAAAAGTCCGGTCGCCGATCAACACAATAGCGTCCGTTTCCGCCTCAGCATTGGTGCTAAATACCACCTCTTGCTTCCAGTAAAATTGAAGCAGGACTTTCGCCAGGTTGTTGGAAGTACGGGAATGACTGTCCAGTCTCACCGTTTTGATTTCTGACACAGGGACGCTGCTGAAAAGAAAGACGGAGTTCACCGCCCCAACCGAGCCGATGCAATAATCGGCTACGATATTTGCGTTGGGCACATCAGGAATCGCGGCTACAGGAATGAGTCCGATATCAACCTGTCCATCAATTAGTTTTGCAGCACAGCCAGCCGGAATATCTAAACTTAGCAAAATCTTAGCAGCAACTGCCGAATGTTCAATGCCGTATATAAAAGGTTTGGTATTAGTATAAGAAACCGCAGAGATTTTAATCTTATTCAAAAGGAATTATTTTAAATGGTCGGTATTGTTGAAGTCTGTAATGACAAACTGATCACCTGTTAGCTCGACTTTGTACAAGGTGGTGTTCTGGTGTGGGAAATCACCCATTTCAGACAGTGGCTTGTTCATCAGCAGGCACAACAACAAGCGCATGGCACGACCGTGCATGCAGACTAAGATCAACTTTTCTTCAGGCCTTGAGGTGATGAGAGCCATGGCTTCTTTCTGACGGATCTGTACCATATTCGGACTTTCACCACCTTCAAAAAGAGCATCATAATCTCCACCCTGCCATTTCTCCATAATGCTTTTAAAAGCAGCCAGCGCTTCTTCACTATTTGGTTTTCCTTCCCATTCACCCCAGGCCAATTCATCCAGACCAGGCAATTGTTCCCATGGAATTCCGGCATCAATAAATCCTTTCACGGTCTGGTGTGTCCGCACCAGGTTGGATGTATATACTTTTTGGAAGGGAACATCTTTGTACCGGGCATAAAAAGCAGCTGCCTGAGCCCTGCCGGTGTCATTCAAATCGGTATTAACACCTCTTCCCTGTACGATTCCAAGTCTGTTTAACTCTGTTTCACCATGTCTGATGATATATATTTCTTTATCCATTAATTGATTACTGGCAGTTTATAAAACTGCGGTTTCAGTTCATTTTCGAAAACAACATCCGTGTAATCGGTGACTACATTGTATAAAGTATCCCGCTCCAATGGTTTGCGTTTTACCTGTTTGATCAGGTTGACCAGATCCTGTGTGCTCATCGCCGGATTTTGTTCCTCAGCTCCCGCCATAGAATAGATCTTGGTGGTATCGTCCAGTGTACCATCAATATCATCCACCCCAAAATTAAGGGAAAGTTGTGCAGTTTGCCGGCTGATCATTGCCCAATAGGCCTTGATGTGATCAAAATTATCCAGATAGATCCTTGAAATCGCATAATTCCGAAGATCTTCAATGACGGAAACTTCCGGCACATTGCTCATCTGGTTGTGCTGATTCCTGAATTTCAGTGGTATGAAGGTCTGAAAACCACCTGTCCGGTCCTGCAACAAACGCAAACGCTCCATATGGTCTACCCGGTGTTCAAATTTTTCAATATGTCCGTACAGCATGGTCGCATTAGAGCGCATGCCCAATTTGTGCCATTCTTCATGAATGTCCAGCCATTGGTCTGCCGTACACTTATCTTTCGCAATCTGCTCCCTGATCTCCGGATGAAAGATCTCCGCCCCTCCACCTGGAATGGATTCCAAACCAGCTTCTTTCATCAATTTCATGCCGGTCGCATAGTCAATCTTAGCCTTTTTAAAAATATAATGGTATTCCACTGGCGTCAATGCTTTCACATGGAGCTCCGGACGGTGTTTTTTAATAGCGGTAAACAAAGCAGAGTAAAAAGCAACGTCATATTGAGGCAAGACACCGCCAACAATATGCACTTCTGTCACCGGCTCCCCATCGTACTTCTTCACCAGATCCAGCATCTCTTCCATCGTAAGTGCCCAACCCTCTTCTTTTTGTTTAATCAAACGGGAATAAGAACAGAACTTACAGTCGTACACGCAAAGATTGGTCGGTTCCAAATGAAAATTGCGGTTGAAATACGTGTTGTCACCATGCTTTTGTTCCCGGATGTAATTGGCCAGAACGCCCAGATAGCCGAGTTCTGCATGTTCATACAGGTAAACGCCTTCATCAAAAGCAATTCTTTCACGATCCCGTACCTTTTGTGCGATGACCCGATGTTTTTCCGGAAGATCCGTATCGTTAATGATCAGCGACAGTTTTAAAGAAGTATCCATCTATAAAATATAATACGCAAAAGTACGATAAAATCGCTATTTCCAGCTGTCAGGGTTATGTAAAAGAGCTCAGGAAGCAGTCAGCAGTTCGGCGATCGGCAATTCACGTGCGTTCACCACTTCTCCGATGATGATAATGGCGGGATAACTGATCCCGGCACCTGCAGCCGCAGCTTCCAGGTCTTTCACTTTGCAGATTACTTTCTTTTGCTGGGGTAAAGAGGCATGCTGGATCATAGCCGCAGGCATGGCACCCAGGCCTGACTGCTGATAGATCCCCGCAATCTCAGCCAGCTTTTTCATGCCCATATAGATCACGACTGTAGCGGAACTTTTAATCGCACACTGAAGATCGGTTGATAACGTTCCGTCTTTTTTAGTCCCGGTAATGATCCACATACTTTCGCTAATGCCGCGGTGCGTCAGCGGAATCCCGCTAAAGCCACTGGCCTGCATACTGCTGATCCCCGGAATATAATGGGCCGGTATGCCATGCGCTTCTGCATAAAGCACTTCCTCAAAACCCCTTCCGAAAATAAAAGGATCACCACCTTTTAGGCGTACCACTACCCGGTGACTGGCTGCATACTCCCGGATCAGTTCATGAATGGTTTCCTGAGGCGTATAGTTTCCATAAGGTTGTTTACCAACATAGACCAGTTTACAGTGCTCCGGCGCCAAATCCAGCAATTCTTTGTTGATCAAATTGTCATATAAGATCACATCGGCCCGTTTCAAGACCTTATAACCTTTTAATGTAATTAAATCCGGGTCTCCCGGGCCACCTCCTACAACAAACAATCCGAATTCACTTGAAACCTCATCCATAATGCACAGTTTTTTGATACAACTCTTCAAAAATCGACAAATAAAACGACATAATTGAATTTATTTATGATAAATATCATATTATATTGAATTATTAATATAAAATAGGCTACATTTGAATATCAAAAATCACACAAACACAACAAACACCATATAAATACCAAAAAAAATCAAATATTTAAGTATAAATTCAATAAACACATGTAATTTATACCATAAACAGATAAAATAGAACACAAAAAATAGTTTTTACCATAAAATCATTAAAATATTCACTATGAAGCAGAAAAAAATAGTTGTAATCGGGAATGGAATGGTCGGTTATAAGTTTTGCGAGAAGATAACCGCTAAAACTAACGAATTCGAGCTCATAGTTTTCGCAGAAGAACCCAGAAGAGCGTACGACCGGGTTCATTTGAGCGAATACTTTAATGGAAAATCTGCCGATGATCTTTCCATGTCGACCAGTGAATGGTATGCAGAGCAAGGCATCCAACTTTATCTGAATGATCCTGTAAAGGAAATTAACCGCGACACCAGAACCGTGCATTCCCATACCGGCACAACAGTGAGCTATGATTACCTGGTGCTTGCCACCGGCTCCTCTGCTTTTGTACCCAACATAGAGGGTGTAGAGAAAGATGGCGTATTTGTTTACCGCACCATAGAGGACCTGGAATTGATCAGGACTTATGCCGCCACTGTAACAACAGGTGCGGTAATGGGCGGTGGTTTATTGGGACTCGAAGCCGCAAAAGCGCTGATGGATTTGGGCATCGAAAACCCGGCTGTCATAGAGTTTGCGCCGCGACTGATGCCCAGACAAATCGACAACGCTGGCAGCGCCATGCTGCAATCCAAGCTCCAGGCGATGGGATTACAGATTTTGCTCAACAAAAGTACGGCAAGCATCGAGGGAGAACACCGCATCTCCGCCCTGAAATTTAACGACGAAACTGAACTGCCGATCGAAATGCTGGTCATCTCGGCGGGTATCCGGCCAAGGGATGAACTGGCCAAACTTTGCGGACTGGAAGTCAGCAGCCGTGGCGGGATCATCGTCAACGATAAAATGCAGACCTCAGATCCTGATATTTTTGCCATTGGCGAGTGTGCACTGGTCGACCAGATGATCTACGGACTCGTGGCCCCTGGCTATGAAATGGCCGAGATTGTTGCCGCAAACCTATGCAACGGCGCCAAAAAGTTCAAGGGCTTTGACATGAGCACCAAACTGAAACTGATCGGTGTTGATGTAGCCAGCTTTGGCGACAACTTCATCAGCGAACCGGATTGCCGCACCATTGTATTTGAAGACACCCACAAGGGCACTTATAAACGTATTAATATCAGTAATGACGGGCAGTATCTCTTAGGAGGTATTTTAATTGGGGATGCAGCAGCGTATAATATGCTGCTGCAGACAACCAACAACAAGATCATCCTGCCACCAAATCCCGAAGACCTCATTCTCGGCTCCAGAGGAGGTTCTGAACCCGCTGGCGCGGGAATTACCGCACTGCCTGACGATGCCCTGATCTGCAGTTGCGAAGGCATCACCAAGGGCGCCATCTGCGCCTCGGTAGATGAGGGCGGCTGTGAAACTGTGGACGCCATTAAAAAATGTACCAAGGCGGGCACAGGATGCGGGGGTTGTGTGCCAATGGTCAAAGACCTGATGCTTTACACACTAAAGGCCAAAGGAAAATATGTACGCAATGTGATCTGCGAGCACTTTAATTACAGCAGACAGGAACTGTACGACTTGGTACACATCCACAATATAAAAAGCTATGATGAAGTGCTGGACGAACTTGGTCAGGGTGACGGTTGCGAGGTATGCAAACCACTGGTTTCTTCCTTGCTCGCCAGTCTGTGGAACGAAATGATCCTGAAAAAAGGAAACGATACGGCGCAGGACAGCAACGACCGCTTTCTGGCCAATATCCAAAAGGGCGGAACCTACTCCGTCGTACCCCGTATTCCCGGCGGCGAAATTACACCTGATAAATTGATGGTGATTGCCAGCGTAGCCAAGAAATACGATTTGTATACCAAGATTACCGGCGGACAACGCATTGACCTTTTCGGTGCGCACCTGAGCGATCTCCCGAAAATCTGGGAAGAACTGATCGAAGAAGGTTTTGAAAGCGGTCACGCTTACGGCAAAGGACTTCGAACTGTAAAAAGCTGTGTGGGCAGCACCTGGTGCCGCTTTGGTTTGCACGACAGTGTCAGCTATGCCATCCGGATAGAGGAACGCTACCGCGGAATCCGAGCGCCGCACAAGTTAAAATCGGCCGTAAGCGGCTGTATCCGCGAATGCGCAGAAGCACAAAGCAAGGATTTTGGGATCATTGCCACAGAAAAAGGCTGGAACCTGTATGTATGTGGCAATGGGGGCAGCAAACCGCAGCACGCCTTGTTGCTTGCTTCCGACCTCGATAGCGAAACTTGTATCCGCTACATCGACCGCTTCCTGATGTTCTACATCCGCACGGCCGATCCGCTTACGCGTACAGCCACCTGGCTCAACAAAATGGAGGGCGGCATCGACTACCTGCGCAACGTGGTGGTGAACGACAGCCTGGGTATGGCCGCCCAGTGGGAAGCAGAAGTGGAAGCATTAGTAGACACTTTCCAGTGCGAATGGAAAACAGCCGTAGAAAATCCGGAGATCAGAAAACGATTCAATCACTTTGTAAACGCACCTGAAGAAAAAGACCCTACAGTGGGCTTTGTGGAAATGCGGGGACAGAAAAAAACAGCAGAATGGACAACAGCATAAGTATTATGGAGAATAGCCTAACAACAACTGAAGACAAAATAAACCTGGAGATAACTACAAAATGGCTGGCAGCTTGCCGTACGGAAGATGCCATTGAAAACGGGGGCGTATGCGTAAAGCATGGCGATGAACAGATTGCGCTTTTTTACTTCACCAGGCGCAATGAATGGTATGCCACTCAGAATGAATGTCCGCACCGCAAACAAATGGCACTGAGCCGCGGCATGATCGGAAGCACGGGTGAAGAACCAAAAATCGCCTGTCCTTTCCACAAAAAGACCTTTTCCCTGGTTTCAGGAGAATGCCTGAGTGGTGACGAATGCGCCATCAAAACCTATCCGGTAAAGGTAGAAAACGGGACAGTATATATCGGTTTACAATAAGGACACCCAACACGAAAACCTGGTCATTCACTGGCAAGAGCGGTCAATCCTTCTTCATTGACAATACAAATCCGCTTGCCTTTTAAAGTGATCAGGTTTTCCTGTACAATCTCGTTCATCGTCCGGAATACGGTTTCGTAGGTAGCGCCCGAGTAGGCTGCAAGGTCTTGTCTGCTGATGTCTACATTGATACAATCGTTTTCGTCCAGGCCAAATTGTTCCCTTAAATTGAACAAAGCCACTGCCAGGCGACTTTTCACGGACATCAGTGCCAGATTACGCATGCGCTTTTCGGAATCCTGAAGCTCATCTGCATAAAACATCATGAGGTTAAAAGCCAGGTCATGATTGACCTTCAGCGTGGCGATAAAAAACTCCAGGTCAATAAAGCAGAGTGTCGTTTCTTCCAGCGCAGTGGCCGAAATCGGGTAGACAGAACTGTTGCTCCCTATACCCCTGTGTCCGAAGATCTTACCGGCATTCGCGAAGCGAAGAACCAGCTCCTTGTCGCCCCATTTTTTATGCACCTTGACGTTGCCGCTCAGCACAAAATAAACGCCGTTTACCGGTGCACCTTCGGCGATGATCTGTTCGCCTTTTTTTGCTTTGAAGTTCTGCTTATGCGCATCAATAGCTGGTCTCCATTCCTTCAGCGCAAGTTTACACATAAAACAACTCTGCATGTCACAGCCTGTGTGCTTCTTCATTTATCCCAGTCTTTTAGCTTACAATAATAGCAATTTAATCAAACAATGCCGATTTAAGCTTAAAACTAAGAAATCGGGAACATAAAAAAAGCGGGAACAACCATTCCGGTCCTTCCCGCCTATCTAAATTAACGCTCTCCATATATAGACGCTGCCACATTAAAAATATTGTATGGACCCAGCATTTTATTTTAACGCAGCATCGCCTGAACCTTATTTCTCCAGCCCAAACTCTTCCATTTTCCTGTACAAAGTGGTCAGCCCTATGCCCAGCAGTTTAGCCGTCTCGGTCTTATTGCCCCGCGTATAGTTGAGCACCTTTAGGATGTGCTGTTTTTCCATCACCTCCATCAGCATCGAATTGCCTTCAGCCGGCGCAATGTGGAACTCATAAGGCAGCAGATCAGCCGTCAGTAAACTACTGTCCGAAAGGATGACCATCCGTTCCATTACATTCTTCAGCTCCCGGATGTTGCCCTTCCAGGGATACTTCATCAGCAGTTCAGCACAACCCGCATCGATGGTAAAATCAGGGCGGTTGACCTTGGCCGCAAATTCTTTGATATAGTGCGCTGCTATCGTTAAAATATCCGCTTTTCGCTGTGACAATGGAGGGAGTTCGATGGAAAAGACGCCCAGCCGGTAATACAGATCCAGCCTGAACTTCCCGCTTTCTGCTTCTTTTTTCAGATCGCGGTTGGTCGCCGCGATGATCCGCACATTTACTTTTGTGGTCTGCGTATCCCCTACCTTGATAAAAGTCTGATTTTCAAGCACACGCAATAGTTTAGCCTGCAGATCCAGGTCCATCTCACCGATCTCGTCCAGAAATATAGTCCCTTCATTTGCTTCTTCAAACAAACCCTTTTTATCCCGGACCGCACCTGTAAAAGCACCTTCTTTATGCCCGAACAATTCGCTTTCCAGGATCTCGTGGTTGAAACCACTGCAGTTGACCGCCACAAACGGCTTTAGTTTCCGGTTACTTTCGTAATGGATGGATTGTGCGAAGACCTCCTTACCCGTTCCGGTTTCGCCCAGCAAAAGTACAGTTGTGTCCGTCGCAGCCACTTTACGGGCCAGGGAGACAGCCGCTTTTAAGGCAGCAGACTGCCCGAGTATGCCATCAAAACTGTGTTTTCTGGCCACACGGTTCTCCAGTTCCGATACCCTATACTGCAGCCTGGCCTTGTCCATCGCCTTATACACCAGCGGGATGATCCGGTCGTTGTCGTCACCCTTGGTGATGTAATCAAAAGCCCCGTTGCGCATGGCCATCACGCCATCCTGAATCGTCCCAAAGGCAGTCAGGTTGATCACTTCCACAAAAGGTTTGACTTTTTTGATCTCCTTCACCAGTTCCACGCCGTTCATATCGGGCAACTTCACATCGCTGACCACTACAAATATGTCCTCTGCTTTGAGCACTTTCAACCCTTCTTTTGCACTATGGGCCTGAAAAACCTGAAACCCTTCGAGTTCTATGATCCTTGCCAGCAAGCCACAAAGCTTCTTTTCATCGTCTATAATCAGTACACTGTTTTGCATCGTGTTTTTTTAAATCCCATTAGCGAGGGAATGATCAAATATGAGCATATTTTAAATCAGGTGCGCAAGTTAAAGCCAGGCCATTTCAGTATTTAGAATAACCCGATGATGCAATGTCTTCTGCGCCTTAAAATGCAATGTCTTTCTGTGCCTTAATTCGCATTCAAAATAACCGGATTTTTACTACTTCCCATTATAATGATTTTGGCATTGGCCGAAAATGCAATGTCTTTCTGCGCCTTAATTCGCATTCAAAATAACCGGATTTTTACCGCTTCCCATTATGATGATTTTGGCATTGTCCGAAAGTGCAATGTCTTTCTGCGCCTTAATCGATTCGTACTGCAACTGTTTATCGCTGAGACCGGTAGATAAAATCTTTTGATAATCGGCAATCCCCTGTGCCTCGACACGCTTCCGCTCTGCCTCCTGACGTTCCTTTTGGAGCACAAACTGCATCTTTTGTGCCTCTTGTTCCGCATTGATCTTGGATTCTATGGTACGGCGTACAGACTCGGGCAAGGTAATGTTTCGGATCAGCAACTGTTCCAGTTTTAGTCCCCGCTTCGCGAAACTCTCCCCAATCGTATTGTATATTTTATTCTGAAATTCTTGCCTTTTGGTCGAATACAGGGCTATCGCTTCATAAGAGACCGCATTGTCGCGAATGGCCGTTCTGGATACCGGGCGGACAATCTTATCCAGATAATCGTCACCTATCTCTTTCAGGATTTTCGGGGCATCCTTGGCGTTGACCCTAAACAAAACCGAAAGATCAATGGTCACCTCCAGGCCATCTGAAGTCAGGATGCGGATGGCGTCATCTCCGGATTTAATCCCCTCGTCATGAATCGCGGACATGGTATAGTTTTGCGTCTTGGTGTCAAACATGCTGACCTCCACCAATGGGTTCACAAAATTCAATCCGCTATACAGCACGTCATTGTCCACCTTTCCGTAGAGTGTTTTGACACCCACCTCCCCTGCTTCTACTACCTTGAACATCGACAGCGCCGCCCCAAGCAGCAGCAGGAAACACCCGGCAATATTGATTGCTGTTTTAAATTTGTTCAGTGCAGACTCCTGACGGGACAACAGACTGTTGACCGCGATAATGATAATTCCTAAAATGATCAAAAACATGATTTTATTAATTTTTGAGTTACTATGGTTAATTGCCAGGCTGCTGACAAAAGCAATGCCGCAGCAAATCCCCTCTTTAAAAACCCTGTTAAAACACATATCAACGCACTTTTTCACATTTTAACCTCCAAATGAAAAATAAATACCCTTTCAAAACGGAAGGGTATTTTCCATTTTGGAAGGCTGCCGATTTCCTTTCAGCACTGCCAACAGCCTGCCATTAAAAAGAAAACATGGCTAGTCCAAGAGGAATTAAGACAAGTCCCCGGTACTTTCCGCGACTAAAAATTGGTATATTAGATCACTCTAAATAGCCAGATATGAATTATTTCCGCTTTATTCTGATCTTTTTGTTCTGCATTGCGACAACAGTTTTAACCGGTTTCCAAAAACCCGCGAACTGGACCCCTTTGTTTAATGGCAAAGATCTGACTGGATGGGACACCTACCTGGCACCCGAGTATGATGATCATGGAAAAGTCATTACGGGGGTGCCCGTAGGCCTGAACAATGACCCGCTCAAAGTTTTTACGGTGCTGAAGCAGGACAAAGAGTCCGTGATCCGCATATCGGGACAGGGCTGGGGCGCGATATCAACGAAAAAGGAATATGAGAATTACCATCTCCAGCTCCAGTTCAAATGGGGGCAACTGAAATGGGGACAAAAGAAAAATGCAAGTAAAGACAGTGGTCTGCTCTACCATTCTGTCGGACCTTTTGGCGCAGATTATGGTTCCTGGATGCGTTCCCAGGAGTTTCAGATCGATGAAGGAGATTGCGGCGACTACTGGGGCGTAGCAGGCGGAGCTGCTGAGATTCCCGCTGTAAAAACCGGAACCGGTCCTTTTGTATATGACCCGAATGGGGACATGGTTTCTTTCAGAGAGGACAGTAAGACCGGAAGGTTTTGTAAAAAAAGCGGAGATGCAGAGAAACCCTCGGGTGAATGGAACACCATTGACCTTTACTGCCATGGCGATACCAGTATCCATGTAATGAACGGCGAGGTAATGATGGTGCTGTACAAAAATAAACAGATCGATAAAGGCATAGCCTCTCCCCTAACAAAGGGCAAAATTCAGATCCAGTCGGAAGGTGCCGAAGTTTTTTATAAGGCGATCCGCATTCAGGAGCTGAATCAGTTACCCAAAGAATTCATCAAATAGCACCTCGTTATTGCTCACTTTTTACTGCATTAATTCCAGCATACTGCCTAAGCAGCGCGCTCCGCTTGCCCTCATACTCCTACCGTCCAGACACCTTTCTCCTACCCTTCTGACACCAAAGTTACACAACCCTCTCTTAACCATCTCTTAACCGTCGCATAACCATTGCACTACCCTATGGGTTTTCTAATGGTTTTGCCACCGTTCATCGAGGGTTGCAAGAGCGTTGCATAAATAAGGAAGGAAGAGGGTCTCAGGACGTTATCAAGACGGAAGGAGTACGAAGGCAGGTGGTTAGCACTAGTGTGGCAGTAGGTAGATAGTACTCCGGCTTCACTGCTGGATGCAGCGGGAGCTCAGGAGTTCCCAAATATAAAAAAGGGACTGATTTACACCAGTCCCTCTCATTTAATGTTTTGTTTCTCTATTTCGTTGCTTTCACGAAAGTCAATACCACATAAGATGGGGTACTTCCGTTTTCAACAGGAGATTTGATCACCATGTTATCGCCATCTGCTGATGCCAATACCGATCTGTAACCTGAGTTTACATTTTTAGCTTTATCGCCTTCAAATAACTTTTTGAACTGGAAAGTCTGATCTGCAGGACTGGCCGACCAGAATATGGTCTGTGTTTTTGCTGCGCAAGCACCACCGCCTGCCAGACTGTAACTACCGTTACCGCTGTTGGTTAGTTTCCAGGTACTGCCTTTGAAACAAGCAGGAGCGCCTTCGTCAAACAAGGTTTTTACTCTAGCTTCGCTAATTCCTTCGTATGTAATATCATTCAGCACCCATGTGCCGGTTACGTCACCTCTCTTTACACTAGTACCAGCTGCGCCTTTTGGTGAACAGCTTTGCAAAACCATTAATGAACTGCATAAAATGGCTGCTATCAGGAATATTCTTTTCATGTTATTTTTTATTTGATGATCTGATTACATAAATCTTGCCAAAACCCCAATGGAATAATTTTATCCTTTTAACTTTGTCTTACCTAAATGCTCCCTTTACATTTAACATCGTCATAATGAAGCCTGAAACCCTTGCCATCCACGCCGGAAATTTATACCACAGCAGCACTAAAGATGTAACGCCGCCCCTGCACCTCTCTACCACATTCCTGAGAGACGAAGATGGTGGCTATTCGGGCGGACATATGTACAGCAGGGTGAGTAATCCGAACCGTTCGGCACTTGAAAATGTATTGGCGAAACTCGAAAACGGCGCTGATGCCTGTGCGTTTTCATCTGGCAATACGGCCGGAATGAGTTTGTTCCAGGCCCTGAAACCGGGCAGTCACATCATTGCACCGGACGACATGTATTGGGGATTTAAGAAGCAATTGCAGACGATATTTGAGCATACGCTGGAGATTGATTTTATCGACCTGACCGATCCCGCTTCAGTGCAGGCTTATATTAAAGAAAATACGGTGCTGATCTGGATCGAGACACCTTCTAATCCATTGCTGAAGATTACGGATATCGCGGCGATAGCTGCCATAGCGCATGAGAACGGGCTTATTTTGGCTTGCGACAGTACTTTTGCTTCGCCGTGTTTGCAACAACCGATTTCCCTGGGCGCAGATATAGTCATGCATTCTTCTACCAAATATATCGGTGGCCATAGCGACGTTTTGGGTGGTGTACTGGTCACGGCTGAAAAGAATGAACTCTGGGAAAAGATCAGAACGATACAGCAGGTTGGAGGTGCGGTCCCCGCTCCTTTCGATTGTTTCCTGCTGGTCAGGAGTATCAAAACATTGCCTTACCGCATGCGCGGACACAGCGAAAACGGGCTTGCCCTGGCGTTGTACCTGGAACAGCATGAGCAGGTGGAAGCTGTTTATTATCCGGGACTGGAATCACATCCGCAACACGAGGTGGCCAGGAAACAGATGAGCAGTTTTGGCGGTATGCTTTCCATTTTGGTAAAAGGCGGTGCGGCTGAAGCCCGCAGGGTGGTCAACAAAGTGCAGGTCTTTGCGCAGGCCACGAGTCTGGGCGGTGTGGAAAGCCTCATCGAGCATAGGGCTTCGGTGGAGGGACCGGACACGAAAACGCCACAAAATTTAATTCGGATTTCGGCGGGTCTGGAACACATTGATGACCTGATTGCAGATCTTAAGCAAGCTTTGGGTTAAAAAACGACTCATAATCTGGGTTATCCTTGTTGTTTTACTCAATTTTATAAGTCTCATAAACAACACGTTACAAATTTATCAGAATATAATTTTGGATATTTTGGTGCGTAACAATACATTTGCATCATCATTAGCAAACGCTAATAGAAAGTCAACCCTCTTACGAAAGGTTTGATTTATAAAGAAGTGGCGAGAGACAGGCTCCCTGACCCACTGGCAACCCTCCCAAAATGGAGAAGGTGCCAATTCCTGACCAGATCGCATGGTGCTTTTTGGAAAGATAAATTGAAACAAAATGAAAACAGTAAGAATCGCCCAAAATCTATTTAATTGTTGTAGTGTACAGCATACTGCCTGTATGTGCTGTGGCATACGGTAACCTAAAATCTTCCATTTGTTTTTTAAACGCACTCGGAAGGCCCTGATCAGGGTACGCTACAATTTTATGTGCTTTTGAACCCCATTGATTCAATGCACAGGATTCAATCAACAGTTTTCAACCCCTTAACAATTAAAATAACATGTCAGCTTCTCATAAATTCGAAACATTACAAGTACACGCAGGCCAGGAAATAGACCCTACAACGGGCGCAAGGGCTGTACCAATCTACCAGACTACTTCTTACGGCTTTAAAAACTCAGAACACGGTGCCAATTTGTTTGCACTGAAAGAGTTCGGCAACATCTATACACGGATCATGAATCCGACCAATGACGTTTTTGAAAAACGTGTTGCGGCACTGGAAGGTGGCGTAGCCGCTCTGGCGGTAGGTTCGGGACAAGCAGCCCAGTTCATCGCCTTGAACAACATCCTGCAGGCCGGTGATAATTTTGTATCTTCCTCACACCTGTATGGTGGTTCGTATAACCAGTTCAAGGTTGCCTTTAAACGCCTTGGCATTGAAGTTAAATTTGCTAATGGCGATGATCCTCAGGACTTTGAAGCTAAAATAGACGGCAATACGAAAGCCATCTATTTAGAATCTATCGGCAATCCTGCTTTTAGCGTGATCGATTTTGAGCAGATATCGGCCATTGCCAACCGTCACGATCTTCCTTTGATCGTGGACAATACTTTCGGCGCAGCCGGTTATTTATTTAAGCCTTTGGAGCATGGCGCGCACGTTGTTGTGCAATCTGCCACCAAATGGATTGGCGGACATGGTACCAGTGTTGGTGGCGTGATCGTGGATGGCGGTACCTACAACTGGGGCAATGGCAAGTTTGGCCAGTTCACCGAGCCTTCTGAAGGTTACCACGGATTGGTATTTAATGATGTATTTGGTATTGGCGGCCCATTTGGCAACATCCAGTTCATCATCCGCGCAAGAGTAGAAGGCCTTCGTGATTTTGGTCCGGCCATCTCTCCTTTCAACTCCTTTTTATTATTGCAGGGTATCGAAACCCTGTCGCTACGCGTACAGCGCCATGTGGACAATGCCCTGGCCTTGGCCAACTGGCTGGAAGGTCATGAGGCCGTGAAGGCGGTGAGTTATCCTGGTCTGGAAAGCAGTCCATATCATGCCAACGCCAAGAAATACCTGCAAAATGGATTCGGTGCGGTGCTTTCATTTGAATTGAAGGGCGAGAAAGAACAGGCGACCAAACTGGTAGACAGCCTGAAACTGGTGAGCCACCTGGCCAATGTGGGTGACGCAAAAACACTGATCATCCAGCCTTCGGCTACTACGCACCAGCAATTGAGCGAAGCGGAACAAGCAGCAGCAGGTGTAAAACCAAACCAACTACGGGTATCGGTAGGTATTGAGCACATCGACGACATCAAAGCAGATTTTGAACAGGCTTTTGCGGCTATAAAACTTTAAAAAACAAAGCATTAACACAAAGAATGAGTACTACTGCAACATACCATTACGGCAAACAGTTTAAACTGGAAAGCGGCAAAAAACTACGCGGTGTAGAGATTGCCTACCAGACTTATGGCAAACTGAACGCTAAGAAAGATAACGTGATCTGGGCTTGTCACGCACTGACGGCAAATGCCGATGTGCTGGACTGGTGGAAAGGTTTGTTTGGCAACAACGACCTTTTCAATCCTGAGGAACACTTTATTGTATGTGCAAATGGGCTGGGTTCGCATTATGGCAGCACCAATCCACTGAGCATCAATCCGGTAACGGGACAGCCTTATTACCTGGCTTTCCCGGAGTTCACCATCAGGGATTTGGTAGCGGTGCACCGTTTGCTGGCGAAACATTTGGGAATCAGCGAAATCAAAGTCCTGATCGGTGGTTCGCTGGGCGGACAACAGGCTTTAGAATGGGCCATAACAGACAATGCAGCCATCGAGAACTTGATTCTTGTTGCAACGAATGCGGTCCACTCGCCATGGGGCATCGCTTTTAACGAGAGTCAGCGCCTGGCCATCACGTCAGACCGTACTTTCTATGCGCAACAACCAGACGGCGGCATGAAGGGACTGAAAACGGCACGTAGCATTGCCTTGCTTTCTTACCGGACCTACGAAGCCTATGCGGCGACCCAATTAGAGAGTGTAAACGATAAGACAGGTTCGTTCCGGGCCTCTTCTTACCAAAACTACCAGGGTGAAAAACTGTGCAAGCGTTTTAATGCCTACAGTTACTGGTACCTGAGTAAAGCGATGGACAGTCACAATGTAGGCCGCGGCAGACAAAGTACCACAGATGCGCTAAAACTGGTAAAAGCCAACACATTGGTCATTGGTATTGAAAACGATGTCTTGTTTCCTCTGGTTGAGCAAGACTTCCTGGCCAAACACATCAGCAATGCTGCGTTTCATAGTGTGAAATCGGCCTATGGCCATGATGGCTTCCTGATTGAAACAGATACGCTGACCAATGTGATCGGCAATTTTTTGAAGGAGAGCGCAAACAAGAAGATTATTAAATTACATAAAACAGCCTAGTACATAAATGAGTAAAAGACTTAAGATTGGTTTATTTGGTTTTGGTGTAGTCGGACAGGGATTGCATGACATCATCCGCGGACAGGACCTGAACCTCGAGATCGTTAAAATAGCCATTAAGAACGCGGATAAAAAACGCAGTCTCGATGCACATCTCTTCACTACAGATCACAATGAAATTCTGGACAATCCGGAGATCAATACGATTGTGGAGCTGATTGATGATGCCGAGGCGGCTTTTAACATTACCAAACGTGCACTGATCAGCGGAAAGAATGTGGTTTCCGCAAATAAAAAAATGATTGCTAGTCACCTTGCCGAACTCGTTGCCCTGCAGGAGCAATACGGTTCTTCTTTGTTGTATGAAGGTGCAGTGTGCGGCAGTATCCCGATCATCCGTAACCTGGAGGAGTATTATGACAATGAGCTGTTGCACGGCATCAGCGGGATCTTCAACGGATCTTCCAATTATATTTTGTCCAAGATCTTTAATGAAAACCTGCCTTATGGTGTGGCACTGAAGCAAGCGCAGGATCTGGGCTTTGCAGAGAGCAACCCAATTTTGGATGTGGGCGGTTATGACCCTAAGTTCAAACTCGCGATTGCTACTGCGCATGCATACGGATTGTTCATCAATCCGGATAAGATATTGAACGTCGGTATTCAGAACCTGTCTGAAAATGACATCCGATATGCAAGGGAGAAAAACTACAAAATTAAACTGGTGCCTACCGCCCGCAAGATCAGCACCAAGCAGATCGTTACCTATGTCTTGCCTAAGTTTGTGAAATCTGATGATTTCCTGTTCAATGTAGAGAATGAATACAATGGGGTAACGGTTCAGGCGGCTTTTGCTGACAAGCAGTTCTTTTTTGGCAAAGGAGCTGGCGGTCACCCTACTGGCGCAGCGGTCTTGTCTGACATTGCGGCCCTACGCTACGATTACCGTTACGAATACAAGAAATTTCACCAGAAAAATGGTTTGGTGCATACCGACAATGTCAACATTGAGGTTTACTTAAGGTACACGCATGAGTATACGGTAGAGAAACTGAAAATAGAAAACATCAGCGAACGCTTTTCCCGTGACGATTACAAATATGTGATTGGAAATGTGAGCCTGAAAAGCCTGCTGGCCAACAAGGCTCTACTGGAACAAAAAGATGTGTTTATAGCGCACACGGGCAAGTACACGTACACCGAGCAACAACTTCAGGTGGTTTCTGAAGAAGAGCTGCTGTTCAACTAGATTACTTTTTATATTTTGTTTTGATAGTAGAAAGGCCCCTTTTGGGGCCTTTTTCTTTATCTATTTTTTTTCGGTGACCTGCACCCATCTGTTTAAAGTGTTGTCTGCCGCTTCAAGCACAACTTTATAAAACGATGAAGGATATTGCTTTACATCGGCCAGGAAATGTTCCTGGCTCAGGTCCGCTTCTCCGACAAGATGATAAGTATCCTGTCCACCGGTTTTAAAGTTATTTGTCGTAGCTATCCAGACTTTAACCTTACCTGTCTTTTGCAATGCCTGCCAACTGATATCAATGCGGTTTTGCGTATAAATTGTTTTCAGTGCGGCAGCAGATACCGGTCCGATGAATGGCGTTCCATCTACTTCTCTGCATACACTATCGGGCAGCTTTACGGTTAAGTAGTTTGCAATAGAGGGCATGATGTCTACAATACCCAGGTCAAAATATTGCCCGTAGGTATTCAGGTTTTTAGAATTGCTGACCATCCATGTCGACCGTTGCCTGTCAGACTGACCGCCATGTCCACGCCCGCTCTTTTCGTCGCGGCCATGATCGGTGGTAATTACAATCAGCCAGTCCTCTTTAAAATTCTGCTGACGGTAACTGATGGCTTCCCATATTTTACCAACCTGGTTATCCAGCATATTTATCGCTTTGTAAAACTCCGGACTATCCCCATGTGCATGACCCATATCGTCAGTATACTCCAGATATACCCAGGAAAGATCCGGGGATTTGTCATGAATGGTATTTGACGCATCGGCAACGACCTGTTCGTCGATCTGGTGCATATAGTCTGCCTTTTTATCGTGCTTGAAACGAATGGTATCAAGTTCATAGCCGTCAAAGAAGTAATCGACCTTAAGGTTTCCGGCAGCCGGCAACTGATGACCGAGCAGTTTGGTACGGTTATCGGTCCAGCTGGAAAAGATTGCTGTTTTTTTATCCGGGTACTGGTTCTTAAAAATCCGGAAGATGTTCTGATAGTTATAATTCGGATCCTTGATGTCATTGTCCGGAACGTTGTGCTTGTTTACCCAGGTTCCGGTAAGCAGGCTATTGACCCTACTGCCGAGATGGTCGGCGTTTCATTGTACGTACCCTTATCCCCGCCCACATGCATGCGCGAATAAGATCCTGCCTGGATGATCTTTTTAAAATTAGGCAGGTTCTGGTTTTCAAGCACGTCGGCAGGGATGCCATCGGCAATGATGTATACTACTTTATGTTGTCTTTGCTGTGCCTGGGCTGACACCGCCAGCAAAATACTGGTTATAAAAATAAACGGAGCTTTCATATGTTCTTAAAAAGTGTGCGGATAATATTCATTTTCGACGGTTCCGTCGTCGTACAACCTGAGCATGGCATATCCGGGAGGTGTTTCAAAGTAATACCCTGGTCCGGCAGATTCCGCATCGCCCTTACCCCACCAGTAACCGCTCATCGCGCCATTGCAACAATATAAAACGCCATTGTAGCTGGTATGGTCAGACAGGTGGTTGTGACCGCTTAAACATACCCTTACTTTGTCCTTATGCTTATAAAACAGGTCCTTCAGTTTCTTGCAATCTGAATGGCCACCACCAACCAGTGCCTGGGTAGTCCCAAGGATCGGAAAGTGCGACATCAGGAGTACTGGAGCATTTGCAGGTAACTTTTCTAGTTCAGCTGCCAGCCAATCATACTGTTCCTGGTCCAGAGAGATCTTGCTGTTGTTGCCATCCAACACAAAAAAATGCCAGTTCTTTTTGCTGAAATGGTAATACCTGTGCGGTATTTTCAGCCGTTTGGCTGCATAATCTTTACCATACATCTCATGCTCAGTTGAAGGAGCTTTCCACCAGGAATCGTGGTTACCGATACAGCTGTGCACTTCGTATTTATCCAGTTGCTTCATGCATTCATCCCAGATGCCCCACTGTTCGATAACCTGATTATAGGTTACGTTGTCATAGGATACGTCGTTGACTGCATCTCCGCCGTTCAGGAAAAAATCCGGCTTGTGCTCGGTGATGATGTGCTTCAGGCAGTTTTTAAATCTCTCCGGAGCATTTTCCGTGGCTTTGATGTGCACGTCTGTAATGTGTGCTACAGTAAGCACAAGCTTCTTCTTTTTATCGTTCTGCGGTTCAGGGGCAGCAGCAGCCAGGACGGGTAGACCGCCTGACATTGCTGCTCCTGTTGCCAATCCGATTGCCTTTATTAAGGATCTTCGTTTGATTGTAGTCTTTTCCATATGGTCCGAATTCCTTAGATTACCAGCCAAATATTTGCGTCAGTTTTGGATTCAAGAGCACCTGTTGCTGCGGAATCGGGCGGTAATAATACTTCGGTTCTTCAAACTGGCGGGTTACTGTTTCCGTCACGATATTACCACCTGTGTTGCCGGTTTTCAGGAATACGGTAGCATCAGTTCCTATCGTACCCGTACGATAATACACCAGCTTTACACCAAGAGAATTTTTCTCCTTCTGATCTTCAGCAGGAATAGTCAGGGTCCTGTCTATCAAGATGATGTCATCAACACCATCACCAGTCATGTCATACTTACCCAAACCTGGAAAGTACATTCCTTCAGGACTTTTAGTAAGGAGCTTACCTGCTTTCCAGCGCATCAGGTCATCGTACCTCGAATTTTCAAATGCAAGCTCAACCCTGCGTTCGCGTCTGATCTCCAGAATCACACCCACATTGGATTCAATATTTGGGTATTGGGCCTGCAATACCGGATCAGGATTTGCATTGGCAGTTCCAAGTTCGAGATCGGGAAGACCAGCACGGCTTCTAAGCAGGTTTACCGATTGGCCCAGCTGCGCCTGGGTAAGTGCGCCTGTTTCTGCCAGTGACTCTGCATAAGTCAATAATACTTCCGCATACCGGTATACCGGGAAATCGACTCCGTTGAGTGTATTGTTGTCTGTGCTGTTGACATAACCCTTCAACTGGTGGTAGCCGGTAAAGTTTTTGTTGAGACGCTGGATGTATGGTGTGGCATCTGGTACCCTGATCCATCCCGGATAAGCGATGGTCTGGGCCAGGCGCGGGTCGCGGTTTTGAAATTCTTTCACAAAACCCAATTTATCATAGTTCGCCTGACTTGTAAAACGTGTACCGTCCTTCATCAGATAGGTCTGTATGAGCTCTTTTGCTGGGGCTTGCTCGTAATCTCCAAACACCACACTATTGACATTCTGCCCTTTGCCCTTACTCAGATCGAAGATATTCGCCAGGATCACTTCTTTGTTTGACGTAAGATCCTGACTGGCGAACAGTGTAGCATAATCCTGTTCAGGTTTGCCTGTCTTGTAAATAGCGAACTTATTGGAGGCAATGATCTCACCTGAAATTTTAGCTGCTGTTTCCAGAAAAGTATTTGCGGTAACTTTCAGATTCAGTTCATTGTGATATTTACGGTAAGTTCCTTCATACAATGCAGCACGGGAATACAATGCAGCAGCAGACCATTTTCCAGGTGTCCCAACAGGCACGCTTTCACGGACATTTTTATAAGCAAAATCAAGGTCGGCCATGATGCTGTCGACAACCAATGCACGCGGATCGCGGGCTTTGTACAGATCTGCATCGCCAGGATTTAGAGTACCGGAATACCAGGGAACATCAGAATAACGCTTTATTTTATCCAGATAAAATTCCGCCCTGTAGTATCTGGCGAGGCCGGCATAGTGGGCTTTTACGGCAGCGGAAACCTGGGCTTTCTTATAGTTTTCCAGGAAATAATTGATATTTCTAAGTCTCTCCCAGCCCCATCCTGTAGTAATGTTTTGTGCATTGGCATTTCCGCCCATGATGTTTTTTACTTCCACTGCAGCTGTGGTTGCGACGTTATCACTGCTTTGATCGTTAAGATAGCTGTTACGGTCTGGCTGGGAAAGCAGTCCGTTTACATACAGCGACAGATCTTCTTCGGAGTTGAAGAACAGGTTTGGTGAGATGGTAGTTTGCGGAAAGCGGTCAAGCTCCCCTTTCTTGCAGGCGCTGAGTGCAGCTGCAATTCCAATAAATAAGATATATAGATTCTTTTTCATGACTAGTTTTTTTAATGATTCTTTAACTTGTGTTTGTTAAAAATCTAAGTTGACACCAAATGCATACCTTCTCTGGAACGGATACGCCCAAGCACTTGAACCCTGGTTAATCGCCTCGGGATCTACGAACTTCTTGATGGACGAAAATTCGTACAGGTTTTCTCCTGTCGCAAATACACGCAGACGGCTCACGCCAAACTTGTTTGTGAATTTAACTGGCAGCGTGTAACCTACTGAAATGTTTTTTATCCGCAGATAGGCTCCATTTAGCAGGTACTTCGTCTGCGGAATATCCAGTCCCGAGCCATAGTTGTTATCGGCCAACCAGGATTGCAGCACCGGGTATTGCGAATTGACGTTGGCATCGGCAAGACCGGCATTGATATAAGAAGCAGAGTGTTTAGCCCTTTGCTCGGGTGAGTCTCCGGTTGCCCTGTAGTAGTTCAGGTTCCATGGATATACATTCGCATAGGGTTGCTGATAAGGACCCCAGAACAAATAGTGGTGCGGGTAAAAATCCTTTTTAAGAACACCTTGCAGAAATATGGAGAGGTCAAAACCAGCCCAATCCATATTGAGGTTTGCACCTACCGTATAACGGTCACTGCTATTTCCGATGATCTTTAAATCTTTCGGATCATTGGCGCTCAGTCCTGTTTCTATCTTCTTATTGCCATCAAGGTCTTTATATTTTGGCCAGCCCTGGATGATTTCCAATGCGCCCCATGGAATGATGGCAGATTCGTCCAGGGCATCAATTTCAGCCTGGTTTTGGAACAGACCGTCGTTTTCTAAGCCCCAGATCTCACCGATGTCCTGTCCTACGCGATAATTTGCAAACAGGTTCTGATCATTTTGAAATTTGGTAATTCTGGAACGGGAATCTGACAGCATTAGTTTTGTTTCAAAATTGAAAGGTTTTGAGCCGATATCAAAGCGGTCCCTGTAGGCAACCGAGATCTCCCAGCCTTTAGTCCTTAAATCTGCTACGTTTTGGGTAGGTGCGTTGGCGCCGAGCACACCCGGCAGTACTTGTCCGGGTGCAAGCATCCCTTTGGTATCGCGGATAAAGTAATCGAAGGTGAAGTTTAGTTTGTCCCTAAAAAGGCCAATATCGGTACCCATATTTAAAGTAGAAACACGTTCCCAGGTATACGTATTGGGATCTACCTGCAGACTTGGCGCCCCTGTAATCACCTGGTTCTGTCCGTTACCACCGATCAGATAACCGGAAACTCCGGCTGGAAGTGCATAGATATATCCGAAATCTCTGCGGTAAGGGTTAGTTGAAGGGTTTTGATTTCCGAGATCTCCATAAGAGGTACGCAGTTTAAACGTCGACAATACCGGAGCCAGTGGTTTAAAAAATTCCTCTGCACTGGCTATCCAGGCAGCAGAGGCAGATGGGAAAAAGCCCCAGCGTCTTTCTGTCGGAAAGCGGGAGGAGCCGTCGTAGCGACCTGTTCCTTCTAAAATATAGCGGTCCTTAAACGTATAGTTTAACCTGCCAAATGCACTGGTAGTGGCGTAGGCTTCATATCCAGCACCGGCAGATGCGGTTCCGCTCGTCAGTGAAAGGTATGGCAACGAGGAAGAAATCAATACATCTCTTGATGCATTTACTGTTGAATAGCGGTAGTTTTCGCTGTTGAATCCTACCATGGCACTCATATAATGGTCACCTATTGTTTTTTTGTAAGTGGTGTAAACGTTAAAGGCATTGTTATACAGATAACCATTGTTTTCGGTCACTGAACCGTTTCCACCCTCTTCCCTGATGTCATTTGGGCCGTAACCGATCTTGTATTTCTTGGAATCAGCATGTGTTTTCCAAAGCTCTCTTTTGAATGAGGCATCACCGTTAACCTGAAGATCTCCATTGAAAAATAAAGCTGAACCACTGGTGATGTTCTGGAAACCAAACATCGTTTGCAGCCTGTTTCCGCCATCTACCAACCTTGCAGCCAATTTTCCTGCAGCTGTATTTGCCCAGGTACCATCCGGGTTTTGTGCCACATCGGTCGGCATCAAATAGTAAAGATCAGTGATACTGGTGTTGGGCAGCGCACGCTTCGTTTCGTAAATATTGAGGTTGTTGTCTATTTTGAGCCATGAAGCCGGAGAAAATCCGGTCTTGGATCTCAACCCGTAACGGTCCCAATAGTCATCTGTCAGTTTGTTGAGCCCATTGTCTTTTGAATAATCGGCAGAAAGGTAATAGGTCAATGGTTTATTGTTGACTGTGCCGCCCCCGGAAAATGTCAGGGTGTGACTTTTTGATAAACTTTGTTCATTGAAAAAGTATCCGTACCAGTCGTTGCTGCCCATATAAGCCCATTTATTGGGATCTGTCGGGTCTATCCTGGTATCTGCTATTGAAGGGTTTTCGGAACGTTCCTTTGCCCATTTATAGTATTCATCAGAGTAGTTGACATAATCCCATGGGGTATTGTCAGTAGCAGTCTCAAGTACTCTTGAAAAGATATAAGGATCTGTTACCGGTTTGGGAAGCAATGTCGGTTTGCCCCAGGAGGTAAAAGTATTGTAACTGATCACATTGCGGCCTTCGGCTCCTTGTTTTGTAGTTACCAGGATCACCCCAAATGCAGCTCTTGCTCCGTAGATAGCTGCAGAAGCAGCATCTTTAAGTACTGTAAAAGAGGTAATATCAGCGGGAGTCAGTCGCAGCAAATCATCGTTACTTGTCGCCGGAATCCCGTCGATCACGATGAGTGGTGAACCGCCATTGATGGAAGTGAAACCCCTGATGTTAACAGCAGGTACACTTCCTGGTGCACCACCTGCATAGGTGATGTTGAGACCCGGACTTAATCCCTGAAGACCCTGTAACACATTATTAATTGGTCTTGATTCCAGCGCTTTGCCGGAGATTTGGTCGATGGCACCAGCGATATTGATTTTTTTCTTGGTACCAAAGCCAATGACCACTACTTCATCCAGTTTGCCAAAATCTGAAGTTAGGACTACATCGAGTTTTGTCCTTCCCTCGAGTGCAACCTCTTGCTGCTTGTAACCAACGTAAGTAAAGACCAGCACAGCATTGGATGACAAGTTGCTGATCGTATAAGCTCCATCAGTATTGGTAGCTGTACGTACATTAGTTCCTTTTACACTAATGTTGACTGCCGGTACGGGACCTTTGGTTTCCCCATCGGTGACAACACCTTTTACAGTAATTTCCTGGGCAAAGCCTTTTACTGAAATGAGCAGGAGACAGAGCGTCCAAAATATGGACCGGCATTTCTTCTCTCCAGGAATAAAATAAAGTAATTTTTTTTTCATCGTGAGTTACAATAGTTAGTTTGTTTGGTAAAAACGGTTACACTTCAAAGCGCTGCTAAGTTCTATATGTAATGTTAACAGCAGGTTAGAACTAAATTAATAAATTAATTGAACATACATTCAATCTATTAAAATAGTTTTTCGTAATCACATTACTTTTGATTAGTTTTCCACTTTGATAATTACTAACAAATGGGCAGAAAGAGTCTAAAAGGAACGAGACAGCTAGAAATCATTAAAGTATTTTATAAGGTGGCCAAGAAAGAGGGCTATGAAAATACTTCCATTGCCAAAATCGCCAAGGTTATGGACATTAATCCCAGCCTTATTATTCATTATTTTGAGACCAAGGAAGACCTTACTTATGGGCTGATCGATTATATCCTGGAAAGATATCTGCTGATCTACACGATCAAACATAAAGAGGCGGGTGTTACTTTGTCAGACCTTCAGCGCACAATTGAAATGCTTTTTTCAAAGAAATGGAATCTGCTGTTTGATGACGGCTTGTTTTACACGTTCTATGCGCTTGCTTTCCGGGAAAAAAGGATCAAGGAAAAGTATAAAACGATTTTAGATTCATTGCGGTTAGCGCTTGCAACCTTGATTGAGCAATGTAATGAAAAGAAATTCATAGCAGTAGAAGACCCTCAGACAACCGCCGATCTTATTTTTGTACTTGTTGATGGCGCATATTTCTATCTTTCGCTGGAAAGCGACAATAAAGCCTACACGGAAAGACTGGAATATTATAAGAATAAGGCTTTTCAAATCTTAGGAGTAGACCCTTTACTCCTTAGGGACCTTGTTCCTGCTTCTTAACTGATTGCCCAGCGCATAAACTCCGATAAACATCCAGAGCACATTTGCCGCCGCATTTGGAAGGTCGCGTGTTTCCACAGCGGTAGCGACCAGAAATAAACCACCAATGATGTTCAGCAATTGGAAACTAATTGACTCTGCCTTGATGACCTTCATACTTAGCAGCAGATAGCCAAGCGTACATAATAGCACACCCAGCCATCCTATTGTGTTGATTAATATGCTAAACATAGTTCTTGTTTTGCTATGGATAAAACTCCAGCTTTAAATCTCTCTGTTGATGTCCCAGTTCTCCAGGTAATCCGCTACCCGCTTCACAAACGATCCGCCCAGAGCACCGTCTACCACCCTATGGTCATAGGACAGGGACAAGAACATCATGTGCCGAATGGCGATGACATCTCCAAATTCAGTTTCCAATACCGCTGGTTTCTTTTTAATGGCACCTACCGCGAGGATGGCCACTTGTGGCTGGTTGATGATCGGCGTACCCATCACATTGCCAAACGAACCTACGTTGGTCAGTGTAAAAGTACCGTTCTGTGTCTCATCCGGTTTTAACTTCGAACTGCGTGCCCTCGAAGCCAGGTCGTTGACCGATTTGGTCAAACCCACCAGGTTATACTGGTCTGCGTTCTTTATCACAGGAACGATCAGGTTTCCGCTAGGCAAAGCCGCCGCCATCCCAATATTGATGTCTTTCTTTTTAATGATCTGTGTACCGTTGACAGAGACGTTGATCATTGGAAAGTCTTTGATGGCCTTTGCTACAGCCTCTACAAATAAAGGTGTAAAGGTAATTTTTTCATGCTCCCGCTTCTCAAACCCAGTTTTTACTTTATCTCTCCACTTCACCATATTGGTTACATCGGCCTCTACAAAAGAAGTTACATGCGCTGAGGTCTGCACACTCATGGTCATGTGGTCGGCAATCAGCTTGCGCATCCTGTCCATCTCAATAATTTCATCACCACCTGAGATACTGCCCTGGGTAGCCTTTTCGGCAACATTTGGCACTGTTGCTGGTGCAGGCTTTTCTATAACTGAAGGTGCTGCCGCCGCTGGAACTGGTTTTTGCGATAAGGGCTGTGGAGCAGTGACCCCGCCTCTTTTCTGAATGTAATTCAGCAGGTCATCTTTGGTCAACCTGCCCTCCGTTCCGCTACCGGGTATTGTGTTCAGTTCATCATTGCTGATGCTTTCCTGTGCTGCTATATTTTTTACAAGCGGGGAATAAAACCGTGCTGATCCCTCAGTTGTGGAGTCGCTGTTTGCATCCGTCCCCAATGCCGAAGCCAATTGTTCCGTACCGGGAATACTTTCTATAGCCGGAACCATACTGTCCTCAGCAGGAGTATCTTCTATGACCGAAGCGTCTGTACCATCGGTTTCAATAATACCAATCACATCACCAACCTGGGCAATGTCATCTTCTTTAAACAACTGCTTGATTAATTTACCGGCAATTGGTGATGGCACTTCCGAATCAACCTTATCAGTAGCAATCTCCAAAATAGTGTCATCAACTGCAATAAAATCGCCGGGTTGTTTTACCCACTTTATGATCGTTGCTTCAGCAACGCTTTCCCCCATTTTTGGTAACAACAATTCGTATTGAGCCATCTTTTATTTTATGATTGGTATTGGATGCAAAAGTAAAGTATTTCGTACACTTAAACATAATCCTGCCTAAGTTCATTCAAAATCATGCTCAAAGCAGCTATAGCAGAGCGCTCTATATTTTGTACTCTTTTATTCCCAAACGTAAATAAGCGAGAGATTGTTCTGTTGGCACCCGACACGGCAATCCAGACCGTGCCCACCGGCTTGTCAGGCACACCACCGTCCGGCCCAGCGATACCTGTTACGGCAACGGCATAGTCGGTCTTGAAATGGCGCAATGCGCCTTCGGCCATTTGTATAACCACCTGTTCACTTACGGCACCAAATTCCAACAGTGTATCGTGGTTCACACCCAATACAGATTCTTTCATTTGGTTGGCATACACCACAGCGCCGCCAATGAATACTGCGGAGGCACCTGCATGTTGGGTAATGAGGCTGGAGATATAGCCACCTGTGCAGCTCTCTGCGGCCGACAAAGTGAGCCCTTTGCTTTTCATGAGGTTCAGCATCGCTTTTTCCAGCGCGATGTCCTCCTCTATAACGACGTACTTTTTGACTTTGCTGACCAGCAGTCCTGCAAAATGACGGACCTCCTGTTGCAGGACAAATTCTTCCTCGCCAGAACCGCTCAGCCGCAGCCGCACCTGTCCCAGTCTTGGCAGATAGGCCAGTTTGATATGCGCCGGTAAGGTTTCTTCAATTTCTGCCAGTTCAACCGCCAGAAATGACTCCCCGATACCTGCCGTCAGAATGGTTTTGTGGACAATAAAAGGAAGCTTAAAGGCCTGCTTTAACCTGGGCAGGATTTCTTCCTCCATCAGGTACATCATCTCAAAAGGAACGCCAGGCATGGAGACAATCACCTTGCCGTTTTGCTCAAACCACATACAGGGAGCGGTTCCGTTCTTGTTCTGGATAACCGTGCAACCATCGGGCACATCAGCCTGTCTGGCATTCAGATCTATCATAGGCCTATTCAAGCGATCAAAGATCCCCTTCACATGGTTTAGCGTTTCTTCATCTCTTCGCATACCCATGTTAAAATACCGGGCGAGTGTAAACTTAGTGATATCGTCTTTGGTCGGACCGAGCCCTCCTGTAATGAGAATAATATTTGCCCTTTTCTCTGCCAGCTGCAATGCTTCAATAATGTGCTCCGCATCGTCAGACACCGAGGTGATCTGCTTGACTTTAATACCCGCAAGATTAAGCTGCTGGGCCATCCAGGCAGAATTGGTATCTACAATCTGGCCAATTAGTATTTCATCGCCAATGGTTATAATTTCGGCTAACATAGCAGCGGGATTAGAAACGGGTTAGGTAAGATTTTCTTTTGCTGAGCTTCAGGTCCTGCAACACAGAAGCCTTGACTTTAATATCAATGGAATAGGACTGGTAAGCACCAAAAGGTACCCAGCTCACACTCATGTCCCAGCAATGCAGATCCCTGTAGATCGAAAAGTTGGTTGTAGAAAAGTTCTTGGCCTGAAAATCCCAGCCGGATGTAAACTGCACCTTCCACTTCGGCGTAATGTTCGCATCCCCGTTAAAGTTTAAGGTATTGGTATACGTCGCATTGGTGCCCTGAGCAGTCGTATTGTACTGAAAACTATAACTAAAAGCAAAATTCCATGGTATTTTAAAATCCACAAATGCATTTGGATCGCGACTGATCCGCGCCAGTGCTTCAGCCTGTTCTTCGGTCATCGCACCTTTTTCAACCTTATCTTTCAACGCATCGGTATTCGCGTTTCGTCTTTTTAGCGCCTCAGGGTTAAAACTATAGTCGAAAGAGAAGCCAAAACTGGTCAGGCGCGGAAGTTTACCGGCCTGCCAGGTGTATTTGTCAATCACATTTCTTAACTGTCTGCCTCTTACTGGATCCAGTACGGGACGATTGTTCAGATCCACACTGTCCCTTACCTGGTATGGATTTAAGCTACCGTTGTAATTGATACCGAGTTTATCGGTGAACTGCGACCTTCCACTCAAACTCAGGGTGGAAAGCTTATAACTTGGCTTCAGAAAATCATAAGAACCACTGACACTCAATCCCTGGATAATCGGGATTTTCTTGTCGCCCTTGCCTGTCGAATCAGTTGGCGTAAGGACTTTGGCCTCCACCGTATTGTCTATCCCGAAGGATATGACAGCCGCCCTGCCAGAACCAGGTCCACCATACAGTGTTCCCTCGAAAATGGAATATTTGGTTTGTAATCCATCGGTACCGATTACGTCGGTACCATCCGAATATTTAGCCAATTTGTAATAACCCCTGGCCGGATCAGAAAAATCGGGGCGGTAACTGAATGAGGCCCTTGGGGTCATCACATGCCGCAATGCTTTGAAATTTCCTAAACCATTGAACTGGGCTAAACTATACACCTTGGTAGACACACCAAAATTGGCGCTGTATTCTGCGTTTCTCTTGAAACCTGGAATGGTATCGCTAACATAGGTATCTGTTGAGTTGACCACCCGAAGGTAGGTCCTCTCGATCGTTTGAAAGGCCCATCTCTCCTGATAACTGACACCCGTATTGAACAAAAAGTTGCTAAATGCAAAGGACCAGCTTACCGGAATCTGGTGATTCACGCCATTGGAAAACTTGTTTAAAGATTCTTTTTTAAACAACTGGCTCTCTACGGTACTGATGCTGTTACTGGCCTGCATGTTGTATCCTACTGTAATCTTTTGATACCATTTTTGCTCCCCTACCCGGTCTTTCGAATCAAAGGGACTAAAGGTAGGCACCGAAAAAACAATATCCGGTAGCCTCAGACTAACCGTCTTGTTTTGTGTCTCCTGCGATCCATCGGCCACCACGCCCAGGTTCATCCCGTTGTCAAATACCCTTCCGTAGGAAATACTGGACCTCAGTGTATTTCTGGCAATGGCGTAGGGATCGTAACTGGTACTTGCTGCCGTATTTCTATTATAGCTGGACGTTCCGGCATCTACCGAAGCACTGAACGAGGTACCGGGTTTGGCATTCGCATTTTGACTGTGGTTCCACTGGATCTTAAAATCCTTGGTTTTGCTGTAATCCCTGGTACCTTCGGTTCCCAATACCATATTCGAATAGTTCAGCACAATGTTACCGTTGTACTTGTACCTTTTGGTATAATTGGAATTCAGCATGGCATCGTAGGATCCCCGTGTATAAATCGTACCTGTTAATTTGGCATCCCAGTAGTCGTTCAGTCCGAGGTAATAGCCCCCGTCACGTAAAAAGAACCCCCGGGTAAAATCCTCTCCCGGCGAGGGCATAATGATCCCCGATGATTTCTTGTTAGGCTTTGGAAAGAAGGCAAAAGGAAGGCCCAAAGGCAAGGGGATGTCCTCAATCTTAAGATAAACAGGACCGGTAATGATCTGGTTTCCGCTGATAATACCCTTGGTAATGTGGATTCCAAAATGGGGATGCGGCAGGTTACAGGTACTATAAGTTTGCCCCTTACTGTGAATTTCATCGTCAGGCTGCTTCTTGGCTTTTCCACCGGAAAAAAAACCACCTTCCTGTTCAGTAAAAACCTGCCAGATCTGGGCGGTCTGCTTGTCCGTATTGTATCTGATCGAATCTGCAAGCGAGGTACCCTGTCCTTCCATTTTAATGATTGGCCGGCCCACGTATTTTCCTTTGGCATTGGTCGTACCCCTGGCAAACAGCAACTTGGTATTTTCATCATAAGTAATGAAATCCGCATCCAGTTCCATGCCCTGGTAAACAAGCCTCGCCCCGCCATACAGGTAAACGATTTTACGGTCTGCACTGTATTTGGTAGAATCTTTAGCGAAATATTCAAGTTTCTCGCTGGCTGTTGTATCTTTTGCCGATGTTTGACCGTTAGCCTTTACAGGGCCGCTCCTTTTGGTTGTATCTGTCTGCTGTAGTACGTGTTGCCCTACGGCACCGAAAAAAGCGGCGGCGTGATTACCAACAGATGTTAATAAAACAGTTAAGTTAAGAAAAATGATATACCGTAAAAGTTTCAAATTCGTGTGTGAATGTTATTTTTGCATTAATGTTTAATCCAAAACGTTCAAAATTAATGAAAAATATACCATTGCTCAGACCAAAAGCAATTTTGATCCTATTTATTTCTTTAGCTATCAACATAGCTTCTAATTATCAGGGCTTTACACAAGAATATAAAATAAAAACGATCGTGATTGATGCCGGTCACGGCGGCAGGGACGGCAGTACAAGGGGCCTTTATTCTACAGAAAAAGATGTCGCATTAAAGACGGCCTTGCATCTTGGCGCGGCTATTGAGGCGAGCATGAAAGATGTGAAGGTCGTTTATACCCGAACTGAAGATGTTTTTATTCCGCTTTATGAGCGGATAGCCATAGCGAACAATGCAAAGGCGGACCTGTTTATATCCATTCACTGCAATGATATGCCGGTCAGAAGATCTTCTGTGGTAACCGGTTATAAAAAGAACAAAAAGGGGAAACGTGTTCCGATTTACGGCACCGTGAGCAGGAAAAGCACGTCGACACGGGGTGTGGAAACCTTTGTATCTGGTATGGGCAGGGTGAATGAACAGGATGAAGCGATAAAAAGGGAGAACGCATCTATATTTTTGGAGGATAACTATAAAGAAAACTATGAGGGATTTGACCCGAGCAATCCGGAAAATATGATCATTCTTTCACTGATGAAAAATACGTTCAGGGCACAGAGCCTTCGTTTGGCCAAATTGGTGCAGGACCAGTATATCGCAGTGGGCCGTATAGACCGCGGTGTTCAGGAAAAAAGCCTGGCAGTACTTGCCCGTGCTGGTATGCCGGCCATCCTCACCGAGATCGGCTTTATAAGTAACCCTGAAGAGGAGGATTACATGAACTCGGAAGAAGGCCAAAATGAGATTACCAATTGTTTATTAAAGGCTATTGAAAACTACAGAAAGAACGTTGAAGGATAATATTAACAAAAACACATTTGCATGGGATTAAAGAAAGTTCTGCTCTTTTTAACGTTTTTATCATTCATTTCACAAGTTACCTTTTCCCAGGCCTATAAGGTCAAGACCATCGTGATCGATGCCGGACATGGCGGCAGAAAGCCAGGTGCAAAAGGCAGCATCTCTTACGAAAAAGACATTGCCCTGAAGGTTGCCCTCAAACTCGGTAAAAAAATAGAGGATGAATTACCAGAAGTTAAGGTATTGTATACCAGGACGAAAGATGTGGATGTCGATTTTTACAAACGGGCTGCATTGGCCAACGACAACAACGCAGATTTGTTTCTCTCCATTCACTGCAATTCCATGCCTGACAACCGGGTGCTGACCGGATACACGAAAAACAGCAAGGGCAAAAAAATACCGAAGTACAGCTATCAGAAAAACCAGACCACCAGCGGCACAGAGACTTTCGTGGCCGGATCCCACCGCTTGAATGAGCAGGATGCTGCCATTCGGGAAAATGAGGACATCAAGCTGGAAAAAAACTACAAACAGAACTATGACGGCTACGATCCTAAGGATCCCCAAACATTTATTATCTTATCTTTGTTTAAGAATCTGTTCAGAGACAAAAGCCTGAAACTCGCGCGACTGATGCAGGCAAATTATACCAATGATGACGGGCGGGTCAACAGGGGTGTAAAAGAGCAGGGCCTTTTGATTTTACAGCGATGCGGATTACCTGCTGTGCTGACTGAGATCGGCTTCATTTCCAATCCGACTGAAGAGCGGTACATGAACTCTGAAAATGGACAAGCGGAAATAGTGAATTCTATTTTCAAAGCGATTAAAACCTATAAAAAGGAAACTGAAACAAACTAATATTAAAACAACTCACATAGATGAAGATAGCAAACGAAACCAAGGTCGGCATAATGGCCGCCTTCTCCATAGCCCTGCTCATAATTGGTTATAATTTTCTAAAGGGCAATGCCATTTTTTCCAGTGAGACTGTTTTGTATGCCAAGTATACGCACGTTGACGGATTGGCCGTGTCTAAACCTGTCCTGATCAATGGTTTCCAGATCGGCCGTGTAGATAAATTACAATTGCAGCCAGATGGTTCTATTCTGGCTACGCTCAAAATCAAGGGCAAATACGAAATTCCTAAAAACAGCATTGCAAAACTGGAAAGTACCGACCTGCTGGGCAGCAAAGCCATAGTCATGGCGCTCGGCACCGGAAATGACTATGCCATGGACGGTGATACACTGAATGCCAACGTTCAGAAAGGTTTACTGGAGACTGTACAACCGGTACAGAAAAAAGCAGAGATGATCATTGGTAAAATGGATTCGATCCTGACCAGTGTGAATACCATCCTGAACCCTAATTTTCAGAAAAACGTGGACAAGAGTTTCAACAGCATATCTGCTACACTGGCCTCATTGGAATCTACTTCTAAAAAAGTGGACAACCTGGTGGGATCGGAAGGCTCCAGGATCTCTGCGATACTCGCTAACGCTGAAGCGATTTCGAGCAATCTGAAACAAAACAACCAGAAGATCAGTTCGATCTTAAACAACATCAACAACATTACAGACCAGGTAGCAGCGGCCAACTTCAAACAGACCATTGAGAATGCGAATAAAGCAATTGGAGATATGCAGACCATCGTAAATAAGATCAATACCGGTCAGGGTACGCTGGGAATGCTGGTGAATGATGCCAAAATGTATGAGAATTTGAACAATGCTTCCAAAAACCTGGATAACCTCATCATCGACCTCAAAGCCAATCCTAAGCGTTATGTGCACTTCTCCGTATTCGGTGGAGGCAATAAAAAAGATAAATAAATCCTATATCGTATAGGTGACACCTTCTATAGCCAGTTCTGTTGCTTCAAAGCCAGATCTGGCTTCATCCAATAAGCCCTGTAAGGTCTTGTATCTCGAGGAAAAGTGTCCGATCAACAACTTAGATGCGCCCGTAATTTTAGCGACTTCAGCAGCCTGTAATGCGGTAGTATGGTGTGTCTGGTTGGCCCTGTCCAGCATTTCGTGCAGAAAAGTAGCTTCATGGTACAACAGATCGCAACCAGATATCCCTTTAAAATAACGTTCGTCCATCAGGGTGTCTGAACAGTAGCCATAACTTCTTGGGTGCTCAGAATCAATAGTATACTCGCTGTTGATGATCCTTCTGCCATCTGTAAGGTCAAGATCAACGCCCCTTTTCAGTAAAGGATAATATTCCAATCCAACGCCATCGGCTTCCAGTTTCTCAACCAGCAGCTTCCGCAAACGCTTTTTCTGGGTAAATCTAAATCCGGTGCAGGGTATCCTGTGGTTTAGCACCACCGTCTCTACAACAAGATCCGCATTTTCAAAGATCTGTGCCGGACCCAGCGTATCGGTCACGATAAATTCTAATGGATAACGGATGATGGTCTCTGAATATTTAAACTGCACCGCCAGGATTTCCTGTAAGGCAGCTGGTCCAAAGATCTTCAGTTCCTTGATGCGCCCGTTTAAATGCAGACTGGAAAGTAATCCGATCAAGCCGAAGTAGTGGTCGCCATGCAGGTGACTGATGAATATGAAATCTATTTTACTGGCTTTAATGCCATATCTGATCAGCTGCTGCTGGGTACCTTCCCCACAGTCGATCAGGTAAAACTTCTCATTGCAGTTCAGCAGTTGTGCGGTTGGATTTCTATTGTATACCGGTGTAGCAGAACTACTGCCTAAAATAGTAACCTCAAACTTCATTTAACCCAAGTCTATGCCGCCCAATAATTCTTTCTCAATTTCCTCCATGAAGATCAGGTCTGTAGCCTCATCCAGTTTGGCAACGATGGTCAGTTGCTGGTCAAGGCTGGACATCTCCAGTATCTTGGCCACTGCCGGATTAATGCCGGTAAGGATAAAAACACCATTTGCCTTCTTGCAGAGCCTGTCGCCCACCAATAAACTACTGAGATCCTGTGAATCATCACATTGTTTAATAGCAGAAAGATCCAATACAATATTCCGGAAACCCTCAGCATTCAATACGATGAATTCAGACTTCAATTTTGGGGTATTTTCGTTTGTGAACTTAGGTTCATTAAGTTCTATAACAACATACTTCTCGTGTTTATCTACTGAAAATTTCATGAGGGAGGTGATTGAATTAAATTCAAAAATAGTAAAATTTAATGGCTTTAAGCCAAAAGCTGTACTAAAGCTGAAGTTACATTCTGTTCAATCCTGCTGATTACATTGCTGGTTTCGTTCTTTACAAACGAATCTCCCGTGATTTGCTCATAGAGTTCGATGTAACGTTCTGAGATCGAATTGACAATCTCCGGAGTCATAACAGGAACCGTTTGTCCATCCTTGCCCTGGAAACCATTTTCGATCAGCCACTTGCGCACGAATTCTTTAGACAATTGTTTCTGAGGTTCATCCGCATCCTGACGGTCAGCATACCCTTCCGCATAAAAGTAGCGGGAAGAATCCGGTGTATGGATCTCATCAATCAGAAAGATCTCCTCTCCGACCTTGCCAAATTCATATTTGGTATCCACCAGGATCAGGCCACGTTCCGCAGCCATTTCTACGCCACGCTGGTATAAAGCCTGTGTATAGCGTTCCAGCAAGGTATAATCCGCCAGTGAAACAATGCCTTTTGCCAGGATATCTTCTCTTGAAATATCTTCATCATGCCCTACCGAAGCTTTGGTGGTTGGTGTAATGATTGGTTGTGGCAACTTGTCATTTTCTTTTAATCCTTCGGGTAATGCTACTCCACACACACTGCGCCTTCCTGCACTGTATTCCCGCCAGGCATGGCCTGCCAGGTACCCCCTGATCACCATTTCTACTTTAAACGGCTCACAGATACGGCCGATCGTCACCATTTCATCAGGCGTATCAAGCACCCAGTTCGGAACGATGTCTTTTGTCGCAGCCAGAAACTTTGCAGCGATTTGGTTCAATACCTGTCCTTTAAAAGGTATGGCTTCCGGCAATACTACGTCAAATGCAGAGATTCTGTCGGTTACCACCATGGCCATAAATCGATTGTCGATCGTATACACATCGCGTACCTTCCCTTTATAAAAATTGGTTTGTTTAGGAAAGCTGAAATTTGTTTCTTTTATTGCTGTCATATTCAATGTGTCTGTTTAGTATTTAGTAGTAAGTATCTAGTAGTAAGTATCAAGACTGCTTGCAGACTGCATGATGCTTATACAGGATGTCTTGATACTTACTACTTGATACTAAATACTTACTACTTTTTTTACTGTATATCGCCGTAGGCTTTTAATATTCTTTTCACCAGTTTGTGTCTTACCACATCCTCACCAGTCAGGTAGATGATTTCGATGCCCGGTATACCGTCCAGAATGCGCAAGGCATTGTGAAGACCTGACATTTGTTTTTTCGGCAAGTCAATCTGGGTCACATCTCCGGTAACGATGAACTTGGCCGATGGCCCCATACGGGTCAGGAACATCTTCAACTGAAGGTCTGTGGAGTTCTGTGCCTCATCCAGGATCACAAAACAATTGTCCAGTGTCCTTCCGCGCATAAATGCCAGTGGTGCAATCTCTATCGTCCTGTTTTCAAGATACAATTTCAGTTTATCGGCAGGAATCATGTCGTCCAGCGCATCGTAAAGCGGACGTAAATAGGGATCTACTTTTTCCTTCAGATCGCCAGGTAAAAAACCCAGGTTCTCCCCGGCCTCAACAGCGGGTCTTGTCAGGATAATCCGCTTGATTTCTTTATTTTTTAGTGCCCGTACGGCCAGTGCCACTGCGGTATAAGTTTTACCTGTTCCGGCAGGTCCGATTGCAAACAAAACATCGTTTTTACCAATGCTGTCCACCATCCTTCTCTGGTTGGCCGTTCTCGCTTTTACCATCAGGCCGTTGGTCCCGAATACGATCACTTCGCCACCTCCACCTGTACCCCCAACGGCCTTTTCAGGCGCTGATGGCTCCACATCAAAAGATGGTCTTTTTGAGGCTAAAATCGTCTCTACATCACTGGCTGTCAGCGAACTATACTTCTCCAAATGACCAATCAACTGCTTGTATTTTACCTCAAAGGCCTTCAGCTCCTGCTCATCTCCAAGTACCTTCACTTCATTGCCCCTGGCCACTACTTTCAATTTCGGAAAAGCATTTTTAACGATCTCGTAATGCTCATTATTGGCTCCCCAAAACTGTACCGGATCTACCGATTCTACTATTAATTTTAGTTCGTTCAAAATATTGTTTTTTTGATAGAGGTGTATATTCTAATATAAATTTGAATATTTGTACGCGATTTGCCGCCTACGCAAGATTAAGAATAAATATTCAATTTTTAATGGCCATTATTACTTTAACAACAGATTTAGGTTCCAAAGATTTCTATCAGGCTGCCCTCAAAGGCAGTATCCTGAGCATCTTGCCTACAGCTAATATTGTTGACGTAACGCACGAGGTACCCTCCTTTAACATCTCCTATGCCGCATTCGTTCTGAAGAACGTATACCCCTATTTTCCAAAGGGTACCGTTCATCTTATTGGCATAGATTCGGTGTTTAGCGAAAACACCAGATACATTGCATTGAGGTATAAAGACCACTTTTTTGTGGGGGCAGACAACGGCATCTTTTCGCTTTTATTTGACGAGATGCCTGAGGAAATTGTGGAATTGAACATCATGCAGGACCTGAAGTACCTGCACTTTCCACTGGTTGATATTTTTGTCAAAGCCGCAGTCCACCTGGCCAGGGGCTCCCGACTGAAGGACATTGGGGTGCCTACCGACAGCATCGAACAACGGATGCTGCTCAACCCGGTCATCGAGCGCGATATTATTCGTGGCAGTGTCATCTACATCGATACTTTCTGTAACGTGATCACCAATATCACCAAAGACCTGTTCACCAAAATACAGCGCAACCGTGACTTTACCCTGTATTTCAGAAAAAGCGAAACCATTACACAGTTGAGCTGGCATTACAATGAGGTACCTGAAGGCGAAAAACTTTGCCTTTTTGGCATCAGCAACCACTTGGAGATTGCGATCAATAAGGGAAAAGCAAGCGGCTTACTGGGCCTGCACCTGAGCGACATCATCCGCATCGAGTTCCATCCTTAACATCACAGCGCTCAAAACCGCCAAGAGGGCATAGAGTTTGCTTAGGCTAGTATAAAAAGCCATACCATGCCCAGATTTCTCTTGCCAATTTTACTTTTCTTTCTGATTGTTACCGGTGTTTCTCCTGTTGTTGCCCAGAGTGACACCACTGCCTACCAGTTGCAACGGCTGAAGGTCAATGCCCTGCTTGCTCAAAGGAGCCAGAAATTCGGACAATATGACCAGAGTCTGGATCAGCGTACCGGGATATTTGGTTTTCAGACCAAACAGGACATTAAAAATTCCAATGAGATTCTGCGTCAGATTGTACTCAATGACAACAACATTTTTAAGGAACTTAAAATCCTGATGGATTATAAAGATCAGGAAGTACAGGCCATACAGCGCAGTGCAGGCGATGCAAGTAACCGGATCCAGAGTTATAAGACGGCAATCAAAAAGTTGCAGGATCAAAATGAACTGTTAAAAAATGAGGCAGACCGATCCAAAAGCGGCGGTGTCCTTGTTATTTTCGTCATCATCTTACTTTCGGCGGCCTTGGTTGGAACGATATATTTCTTCCGGCGCAAACTCAAAGCGGCCGGACAATAGCGCGCATGGCGGTTATCTCGCTTTCTATGCAAAACAAAAATCGTCAATTCCAGGCATAAACTTACGTTTATATCCAGAATTGACGACCTTATTTTCGAACGGCCCTGCTATTCGCTAAGCCTGTCAATTAATTTATTTCTTGAAATGGTCGATAATAATCGAGGCCAGTTCAGTACCGATCCGCTCCTGAGCTTCGTTGGTAGCAGCACCGATATGTGGTGTCAGGGAGATTTTCGGATGCTGTAAGATTGATGCTCTTGGCGTAGGCTCATCATCGAATACATCTAAACCTGCAAAGGCAACTTTGCCGCTGTCTAAGGCCGCAATTAAAGCTTCCTCATCTATTGTACCACCTCTTGAGCAGTTCACTACACCTACACCTGGTTTTACTTTAGCAAATTCTTCTTCGCCCAGGATCGGTTTGTCCGCAAAAGGAGTATGCAAACTGATGAAATCACTATTTGCAATCACCTCTTCCAGGGAAACAGTTTTAAAAGGAATCTCAACTGACACGCCTCCCGTGAAAGTCAGTGAAAGACTGCCTTCTGCAGGATACAGGTCATAGGCCAAAACGTTCATGCCCAATCTCAAGGCTACTTTAGCAGTCTCGCGACCGATACGGCCGAAACCGATGATTCCCATGGTTTTACCTTGCAGTTCTACACCACCTGCATAGGCTTTTTTGAGTGCATTGAATTTAGTAGCGCCTTCAACAGGCATTTTTCTGTTAGAGTCCTGTAAAAAACGAATTCCGGTAAATAAATGTGCAAATACCAGTTCCGCTACAGACAAGGACGAAGCCGCAGGTGTATTCACAACTGCAATGCCTTTGCTGCGTGCGTATTCTACATCAATGTTATCCATTCCTACACCACCACGGCCAATCAATTTGATATTGGGAACCTGGTCAATCAGGTCCTGACGCAGTTTGGTTGCGCTTCTCACCGTGATACCGTCGTAATTCTTTAAAGCCTCAACCAATTGATCTTGTGGAACAGTCTCTGTATCTACTACAAAGCCTGCTTCTTCCAATAATTTTTTACCAACAGGATCAATCCCGTCGTTTGCAAGTATCTTAATCATTAATTTATATTTTATTGGTGTTTTCTTCAAAAATCTGCATTAATTCAACCAAAGCATGCACACTGGTAATCGGCAGTGCATTGTACATCGATGCCCTGAAACCGCCAACACTTCTGTGTCCCTTGATGCCTTCTATTCCGTTTTCTTCCGCAAGCTTCAAAAATGGTTTCTCCAGTTCAGGATTTTCCATTACAAAACAAACATTCATTTTCGAACGGTCTTCTACCGCACAAGTGCCTTTGAACAACGGATTTCTGTCAATCTCTTTGTACAAAGCATCTGCTTTGGCTTTATTCTCTTTTTCTATTTCAGCAACACCACCTTTAGCTTTCAACCACCTCAGGTTCAACATCGCTACATAGATAGAAAATACAGGAGGCGTATTGTACATCGAACCGCCGTCAATCTGAACTTTATAATCCAGCATAGAAGGCAATTTCCTGCCTGATTTGCCAAGGATCTCATCTTTCACGATCGCAATCGTTAGCCCTGCAGGGCCGATATTTTTTTGTGCCCCTGCATAGATCAGGTCAAACTGGGAAACGTCAATAACCCTGCTCATGATGTCTGATGACATGTCACAAACTACCGGAACATTGGTTTTAGGAAATTCGAACATCTCTGTTCCGTAAATGGTATTGTTTGACGTGCAGTGGAAATAAGCACTGTCTTCAGGAATTACATAATCCTTAGGTACAAAAGTAAAATTAGACGCTTTTGAAGACGCAACAACGTTTGCCGTTCCAAAAGGGGCTACTTCTTTTAATGCCTTATTGGCCCAAACTCCTGTTTCCAGGTAAGCTGCTGTTCCACCTTGTGGCAAAAGGTTCATAGGGACCATGGAGAACTGTAAACTGGCGCCGCCCTGTAATAGTACTACCGAATATCCCGATGGTACATTCATTAATTCTTTAACCAATTTAACGGTTTCTTCTACAACCGCTTCAAATTCAGCAGTACGGTGCGAGATTTCCAGAATGGACAATCCGTCTTTAAAATCTAATACTGCTTGTGCTGCTTGTTTAAATACTTCTTGAGGTAAAATACATGGGCCTGCGCCGAAATTGTGTCTCATTTTTAAGGTTATTTATAATGCTTGTAAATGTAAGAGTTTTCTATAGTTTATCGGTGGGAATTCTTGAATTTTATGATCAATTTGAAGTTCAGCTGACGGCCGGTCAGGTAGTTGGGAATGGCATACTGCACGTTATTCACATCTTTTAGCCATAAGTACGAAACGGTATTGTTGATATTCAATAAATTAAATACTTCTAAATGAGCTGAAAAAGAATTGAAGTATTTGTCCAGAAACCTGGGTTTTCTAAGTGCCAGATCGTCCAGAAAATCCTTTGAAAAACCAATATCCACCCGCTTATAGGCCGGGATGTTAAAGTCATCTGAATACCGCCTGATCAGCGGCGCGCCCAAAGGCAGTTTCGATCCATAAAGCAGGTTCAGGTGTACTTTATAGGTCGGACTATTTAACAACCTGTCCTGAAAATAAACTGAAAAATTTACCCGCTGGTCGGTCGGCCTTTTTAAATACCCTCTTTCATCCCCGTTGATCGACTGGTTGGATTTCATCAGCGAAATCCTGAAATAGGAAAGCAGGTCCTTTACAAATTCCCCCCCGATGCTGAAGTCGGCGCCATAGGTATTCCCGTGTGCCAGCTGCTCTGCCAGGTATTTTACCCGCACATTGTCCATCATATAGGGAATCAGCCGGTCCTGGTATTTAAAATACAGTTCAGAGGCAAATTTCAGCCGCGTTCCCAGTCCGTCAAATGCATAGTCCAGTCCGACTGAAGTATTGTAAGACCGCTGTGCCTTCTGGCTTAGGTTCAGCACACCGCTAAAATCGCGGATACTTCTGTAGTCGGGCGCCTGTTGGTAGACTCCTGCAGTAAACCTGAAAATCTTGTTTTCATTGGGCGACCGGTAGGCCAGCAACAACCTCGGACTTAATAATAACTGGTCGCTCAGGGTATTGTAATTTGCCCTTACCCCCAATTGCAGATCGGAATGGTCGGACACTTTATAACTGTCCTGTATATAGGCTGAGAGGTACTGTATTGCAATCTTATTTTGTGTACCTACAAAGTTGTCCTGGTAGAAGCTCTTAAAATCTCCAGGCAAGGTAAAACCAGCGGAGTCGATAAAACTATATTCCTTCAGTGCATCTTTATAGTCTTTGTTCTCAAACCTGAACCCGAGTGAAAACACGTGACTGTTGTAGGTTTGGTCGGCTTTAAGCTCTGAACTGAAACTTTGCGACTCGAGGTTGTTGTGTGCATAGTTCCGGTACCCACCGGTTGCCTTGCTGGCCTTACCAGGGTTCCCCAGTTTCCCGTAGAGCTCATCCAACAGGTAACGTCCCTCAATATCAATACGTTCACGTTCCAGTGTGTTAAAATAGCTGTTGATCCACTTGATACTTAGATTGGATTGCGGAAACCAGGTTGCCGTAAGCGCCCCCCCTGCAGTCTGGTAGTCATCCACTTCCTCGCCGGAATAGGCAGTTTGCAACCTCAATAAGGTGGTCAGGGTGCCAAACTTAGTTTCCCTGCTTTCTGGGATCAGTTTAAAAATACCACTATTGAAGGTCCCCATGAAGTTTAACGAAAAGCTTTCAGATAAACTGTAGTGGTAGATCATCTGCGCATCTGTGAAATTCGGCGCGTAGCTGCCTTTATTATCCTGATTGTTCAGCACCGTAGAGTTATTCTTGTACCGCAATCCAGCAAGCAGGTAACTGTTCTTGTTCAGTATTTTAGAACTAAATGCCCCGCCTAGAAAACCCATGTTTAGTGTCGCCTGACTGCTATCAGGCCTGTCATACCGCACATCCAGCACCGAAGATAGCTTATCGTCGTACCTGGCTTCAAAACCACCGGCAGAGAACTTAGCGGAACTGAGCAAGTCGCTGTTGATAAAACTGAGTCCCTCTTGTTGCCCATTGCGGATCAGCACCGGCCTGCTCACTTCCACATCATTCACATAAACCAGGTTCTCATCAAAATTCCCGCCCCTTACGCTGTATTGCGAACTCAGTTCATTGTTAACGGATACCCCAGGCAGGGTTTTTAGCAAGACTTCAAAATTACCGGAGACAGATGGTATGGCATTCACGTCCTTGATATTCAGGATAGAAGTATTGCTGAGCTGGTTTTTCTTATTGGTTACCCGTACCTGTTCCAGTTCATTGATGTTGCCCTCAAGCATCACATCCTGAACAATCCTTCCTGCTTTTTCTTCGCGGATTTCCAGCAAGACAGGCTTATACCCCAGCAGACTATATTTTATGGTGAATGAAGTTTTTGCAGAATAGATATTGTAGACCCCTTTATCATCAGAAACCGTAGACTGCTGTTGCCCGGGAATACTTACCGTAACTTTGGGCAATGGGTTTTGCAGGTCATCCGTTACCACACCTGTTACCTTGATCATTGGCTGGGCCTGCACACAGGCAAACCCAAGCACCATGAAAAGAAACAACAGACGTATTTTGAGCATCAAAACTTAGATTTTCAGGGTGCCTATATCCATTTGTTTCATCTCGGCGATGGTATCTTTTGGGGAGGCAGTCGCAAATACGGCATTCCCGGCAACCAACACATTGGCACCCGCCTGTACCAGTGCGCCAAGATTGTGCAGGCCCACTCCCCCATCTACCTCGATTAGCAGTTCCGGGTTTTGCAGTGCGGCCATGGCCCTCAGTTCCTCCACTTTATTCAGGGTATTGGGAATGAACTGCTGCCCGCCAAACCCAGGGTTTACCGACATGATCAGCACCAGGTCCAGCTCCGTCAGGATGTCCTTCAGCAGCGCGACCGGCGTATGTGGGTTTAATGCCACTCCGGCTTTACATCCAGCAGCATGTATGGACTGTATTGTCCGGTGCAAATGCGTACAGGCTTCATAATGCACGGTAATCACTGCAGCGCCCGCTTCGGCAAATTGCTCGATATAACGTTCCGGGTTCACAATCATCAGGTGCACATCAAGCGGTTTTTGTGCATACTTTTTTATAGCAGCCATCACCGGAAACCCAAAGGAGATATTCGGCACAAAAACACCGTCCATGATATCCACATGAAACCAGTCCGCCTCGCTCGAATTGATCATTTCGACATCGCGTTGCAGGTTGGCAAAATCAGCAGAAAGTACAGAAGGGGCAATTAAGTGTTTCATGGCAAACTCGTTTTAAAATATCGGATTATTCGCCTTGTAAATATAAATAAATAACCCACTTTAACATAAAAAGCCCCGCAAATTGCGGGGCTTTTGTATTATACTACTGCAGAATTTACTATGCTTTGTCAGCACCTTCTGTTCTTGCAGGACGAGGCAATAACGCTTTTCTGGAAAGCTTCATTTTACCTTGTTTGTCTACATCCAACAATTTAACTTCGATTTTGTCGCCTTCTTTAAACACACCGTCCATCGTTTCTAAACGCGTCCAGTCGATCTCAGAAATGTGCAGCAAACCATCTTTACCTGGCATGATCTCAACGAATGCACCAAACGGCATGATCGATTTCACTTTACCCTGGTAAGTTGCGCCGATCTCTGGTTTAGCAGCGATCGCGTTGATACGGCCAACGGCAGCATCAATAGCAGCTTTGTTATCAGCGAAAATTTCCACGATACCTTTGTTGCCAACCTCTTCGATAGAGATAGAAGCACCGGTCTCACGTTGCATTTCCTGGATAATTTTACCGCCTGGCCCGATTACCGCACCAATGAATTCTTTATCAATGCTTAGTGAAACGATACGCGGAGCGTGGTCTTTGTAATCCTCACGAGGTGCAGAAATGGTTTTCTTCATCTCATTCAGGATGTGCAAACGGGCTTCTTTAGCCTGGTTTAAGGCGTTAGTCAATACTTCCCATTTCAAACCGTTGATTTTCAAGTCCATCTGACAAGCAACAATACCTTTTTCAGTACCGGTTACTTTAAAGTCCATGTCACCCAAATGATCTTCATCACCCAGGATATCTGAAAGGATCGCATATTTACCAGTTTTCTCATCAGTGATCAATCCCATAGCGATACCCGATACCGGCGCTTTGATTTTGATACCAGCATCCATCAGTGCCAATGTACCAGCACAAACAGTAGCCATAGATGAAGAACCGTTAGATTCCAGAATATCAGAAACGATGCGGATCGTATAAGGATTTTCTTCCAGACCAGGCAATACTTTTTTCAAAGAACGCATGGCCAGGTTACCGTGACCAATCTCGCGACGGCCGGCACCCCTGTTCGGACGAACTTCGCCAGTTGAGAAACCAGGGAAGTTATAGTGCAATAAGAATTTGTTATAACCATTAACGAAAGCACCATCGATCATCTGCTCATCATCTTTAGAACCTAAAGTAACAGTAGTCAACGATTGTGTTTCACCACGGGTGAATACTGCCGAACCGTGAGCAGCAGGTAAATAACCTACTTCAGACCAGATCGGGCGTACGGTGCGCACATCACGTCCGTCCAAACGAATTCCTTCGTCCAGAACCAGGTTACGGATGGCATCATACTGCACATCGTGGAAATATTTTTTAGACAGAAAGCCAGTTACATCATCAATGCCTTCACCCAAAGTAGCAATGAAATCCATCAATATTGCACCGAATGCATCACCACGTTCACCTTTGCTCGTATTGCTTTTCGCAATCGCATATACTTTATCATAAGCATAAGCAAAAACTTGTGCTCTCAGTTCAAGATTGCTGTCCTCATGAGAATACGTGCGCTTAACTGTTTTACCGACCAGTTCAGCCAGTTCTTTTTGTGCCTGAACCTGGACAACGATTGCTTTGTGTGCAAACTCGATCGCTTCCACCATTTCTGCTTCAGAGATCTCATCACATTCACCTTCCACCATCACGATGTCGTTTTCAGTACCAGCAACCAAAAACTCCATGTCAGCACGCTCAAGGTCGCTCACATAAGGATTGATTACAAATTTACCATCGATCCTCGCTACACGTACTTCAGAGATCGGCCCGTTGAAAGGAATATCTGAAACCGCAATAGCTGCTGAAGCAGCAAGACCTGCCAGACAGTCCGGCATAATATTTTTATCAGAAGAGATCAATGAAATCATCACCTGTGTATCAGAGTGATAATCTTCAGGAAACATCGGACGCAGGGCACGGTCAACCAAACGTGAGATCAATACCTCATAATCTGACAACCTGGCCTCACGACGCAGGAAACCACCAGGAATACGGCCTGCGGCAGCATATTTCTCCTGATAATCAACAGATAAAGGTAAAAAATCGACACCAGATTTAGCACCTACTGTAGATACAACAGTTGCCAAAAGCATGGTATCACCCATTTTAACCACTACCGAACCATCAGCTTGTTTAGCCAATTTACCGGTTTCAATTTCGATTGTTCTTCCATCGCCCAGATCGAACGATTTTTTTATTACATTCATTTAAAATTAATTATGGTGTGTTTTCCTCTTTTACACACCGGATTTATATATTGTGTATTTAATTTTTAAACTTAACTAAAACCCTCCGGATTTTATCTGCTAAATTAAAAAGCCATTCCCTAAAGAATGGCTTTCGCTGATATAAATACGCTTATTTGCTGTCTCTCGACCCCAAAGGTTTAATGATATCCCTAAGTCCTAATGACTTAATGATGGCACGATAACGCTCAATATCTTTTTTGTAAAGGTAAGCCAGGATACCACGGCGTTTACCTACTAGTTTTTGTAGTGACAACTGGGTTGAAAAATCCTTACGGTTTTTTTTCAAATGTCCTGTTAAGTGTGCGATGCGGTACGTGAATAACGCTACCTGACCTTCTGCTGAACCTGTGTTGGTTTCTACTTCTCCGTGCTGTTTAAAGATTTCGGACTTCTTTTCTTTACTTAAATACATTCTTGAATGATACTAAAGTGTGTATAATTAATTAATTGTCCGCAAAGATAAGCTAAGTTTTAGAATTAACAACATCTGCGGATAAATCAATTTATATTATGTTTGTACTGTCAGACATCTGACCAGCAACCCGATAGCTTTAGCCATGGAAAACACCCAGTACAGCATATTTGAAAGCGAATTAAAAGTTCGTCCGGACGACATCGACATGTTCAACCATGTGCACAACAGCAAATATTTTGATTACGTGCTCGCCGCCCGCTACGACCAGATGGCAGAGTTCTACAAAATGTCGATGGAGTCCTTCCTCGAAAGTGGTTACGGTTGGGTGGTCCGCACCGCCATGGTTGATTTTAAACGTCCGTTGGTCCTGGGTGATGTGATCAATGTCAGGACCGGTATCCTGACCATCAATGAAAAGGGCTGCCGGGTACAGTTTGAGATTGTCAATAAGCGAAGCGGTAAAGTTGCATCAGATGGTTGGTTTGACTATGTCATGATTGATACTCATACCGGCAAGGGCTGTAAGGTCAACGAAGAAATGATCAAAGCTTACAGCATCTGATCCTCCCCCGCACTGCATCTGATCTCCGTTTAATTTGTTAGCACAGTAACACTGTATTCAGTATGCGGTGAGTGCACCTTTTTTCGAGAAAAAGGTGCACTCACCGTGCACTCATGGTGCACTCACGGTGTACTCACATCAAACGGAGATCGAACCCATATAAAGGCCGGGTAGCAGGTTGTCTTATCCTGTTTGTAACTGCTGGAATGTCGGGAATTAAAATAAGAAATTGTTATCGCAATTAAAAAACATAAACTATATTTGAAATAAAAAACCGCAGCACGATGAAAATCTCTGTAGTCCGCTTGAGGTTCTAAGACCAAGGACTCCACCTTCCCGCCTCATCAATATTCAGCAATCCAGGACTGACCAGGGTTTATTATTTCTTTTTATTTCCTTTTTTTATGTTACAACAGCAAAAAGCGCCTACGGGTAAGCCAGCTCAAATTTATAACCTTATCAAACAGGCCCTCAAAGGCGAAGAACTCGATTTTACACAAGGCAGCATCCGCAGGGCGGTAATCCTATTGGCCATCCCTATGATGCTGGAAATGGCCATGGAATCAGTATTTGCGTTGGTAGACCTTTACTTTGTAGGTCACCTGCACAACAGCAGTCATGCCATCCAGACGGTCGGCCTTACCGAATCTGTACTCACCGTAATCTATTCACTGGCCATCGGTATGAGTATGGCCGCCACCGCTGTCGTAGCCAGGCGGATTGGCGAAAAAGACCCTGAAGCTGCAGCCAGAGCCGGCATGCAGGCCATTGTTGTTGCTTTTGGCATCAACGTACTGATCAGTATAGCCGGCTTCATTTATGCCACTGATATTTTATTGCTGATGGGTGCATCTGCAGAAACGGCTTCACAAGGCACGCCTTTTATCCGCATCATGATGGGCGGCAGTATCATTATCGTATTGCTCTTTTTGATCAACGGGATTTTTAGAGGAGCAGGCAACGCAGCGATAGCGATGAAAAGCCTGTGGATTGCCAATCTGGCCAACATTGTGCTTTGTCCGCTGTTCATCAACGGCCTTGGTCCTATCCCGGCGTTCGGCTTAACGGGCGCGGCAATTGCTACTACCCTGGGCAGAGGAATTGGGGTGTGTTACCAGATTTACCATTTATCCAACGGTAGAAGTCAGCTGAAAATACACCTCTCCTATTTCAAACCACATTGGGAACAAATCAAGGCGCTGTTAAAGATTGCCACTCCCGGAATCTTTCAATTTGTCATCGCTTCCTGCAGCTGGATTTTCCTGGCACAGGTTGTGGCGACCACAGGCGGAGACCATGGTTCGGCAGGCTACCAGACTGCCTTGCGTTTGATGATGTTCTTTATGCTTCCGGCATGGGGCATGAGCAATGCCGCAGCGACGCTTGTAGGGCAGAATTTGGGTGCAAAAAGACTGGACAGGGCTGAAGAATCGGTATTAAAGACGGCAAAATACGTAGCCATTTACATGGGCTCGGTCATGGTCATTACCTTTGCGGTAGGTCATTATTTTATTTCCTTTTTTAGCAACGATGTCCAGATCCAGGAGGTCGCACAAAGGGCCTTGCACATCATGAGCATCGGTTATGTATTTTATGGAATGGGCATGGTACTCATCAACACCTTTAACGGTGCGGGTGATACCTGGACGCCTACAATCGTCAATTTCTTTGGCTTCTGGATGCTCCAGATCCCTTTGGCCTTTGTATTGGCCAAGCACTTTGAAATGGGACCAACGGGCGTTTTCATTGCCATTCCGGTTGCCGAGACCTGTATTGCCCTGGCCGGTTATGTCCTGTTTAAAAAAGGCCGATGGAAAACGATTAAAGTATAGCGCTTTTCTCTGCCGTTTCAGGTACGTAATTTAATCCGGGAGTAAGCCAGTGCAACAGGATTACCCTGGAATACCGATAATTAAGGGGGGCAAATAAGATAACGCCCCCTATAATTATGCCCACGAAGGACCATAGATTTTCGTAGGTCAGTTCCAGGCCCAGGGTATAGGCACCTACACTGATCGCAATCATTTCTGCTACATTTAGCGCATAACTGATGAACATGGCCACATAAAAAAAACCGGGCTCCCGTTCAAACCGAAGGTGACAATGTTCACAATATTCGTTGGTAATCAATCCTTTAACGGAAAGAATTTTGCCTGCAAAAACAGGCCCTTTTCTGCACCTTGGGCATTTGCAACTGGCAACAGCTTCTAATTGAGAAATGGTTTTCATCGAAGTATAGATCAATATCCGGTTCTGAATGAATGGGATGAACAAAGATAAACAGTATACCGTGCTTAATTTATGATCTGGATCATACTTTATAGATCTTTCCGGCTTTCAGTTCAAAGCCTTGTTGCGCAGCACTTTTTTTGATGACCCGGATCACCGTTTCCACCCTCAGTCCACTCATATCAGCCAGTTGTTGCCTGGTCAGTTTTAGTTCCTCGCCATGCTGCAGGTCGCTGAGCAAATAACTGAGCAGGGTGCTGACCCGGTGATCGGCCTGCTCGTTGGCCACTTCCTCCAGCATCATGGATTTGTAGAAGAGCCGGTCGCTCATGGTAAGGATCAAGCTCATGCTAAACGCCCTGTCAGACTCCAGCAAGGCCAAAAACTGGTCCCGGCTGACGGCGATAAGTTCCGAATCCTGGGTAGCAATGGTATCGGCAAGGTAGCGTTTGTTGAGCAGCAATGCCGGTTCTCCAAAATATTCATTGGCCTTGAAGATCCCCTGAATAAATTCACGGCCCTCGGTGTTGACGGTAACCATGCTGACCCGACCACTTTTGATAAAATAAACTGCTCTTGGCAAGGAGCCTGCGCGGTAAATTATATCACCTTTTTTGTAGGCTGTAACTTTATACTGGTTGTCTGTCAAATATTTTATCATGGTTGGCAACTGATAGTCAGTAAGCTGTCATGTAGACTGGGTTAAAGCGCAGGCTTACTGCGGATAAAGATAAATTAAAAATATTTTATGCGCTTGTATTTGTGGGTTTATATTTTATAACTTTGAAGCAACAAACCTAAAATAAACCTTTAATTATGAAACAAAAAATGACTAAATGCCTTGGGCTTTTTGTAATGCTGGCTTTTATTTTTTCAGCAGGCACAGTAAATGCGCAGGAAGAAAAAAATCTGGTAAAATGGAATCTGGCCGCGCTGGCCCTGAAAAACTTTTCGTTCCAGTATGAACGTGCTGTCGGCAAGAAAATTTCCGTCGCAGGTGGTTTGAGATTTGCCCCAAAGTCGAAATTACCCTTTAAATCTTCATTGGAAAAGGCAATTGACGATGATGAAACCTGGGAAAGCATCAAGGAGTTTAAAACCGGCAACTTTGCCATTACGCCGGAAGTGCGGTTTTACATGGGGAAAAATGTTTTCCAGGGATTCTATATCGCACCCTTTGTAAGGTATGCCCAATATTCAGCAGAAGTCCCTTATAAATTTGATGTAGAAGGAAATGAAGAAGTAATTCCTCTGAGCGGTAATGTCAGCAGCATCACCGGCGGTGTGCTGTTTGGCGCGCAATGGAAGCTGGCTAAGAAGATACATTTGGACTGGTGGATACTTGGTCCGAACTATGGAAGTACGTCGGGCAGCGTTACCGGAAAGAAAACTTTGAATATAGAGGAACAGGAGAGTTTGCGGGATGAATTGCAGAATCTGGAGGAAGACCTCCCACTAGTGAAGACGAAGTATACTGTTGATGGAAATGGCGTGAAAGTAGATTTTGATGGTCCCTGGGCTGGTGTGCGGGCAGGACTGAGTTTAGGCTTCCGGTTTTAGGTTTTTATCCGTTTGATTGCTAAGAAAAAATACCGTTCTCTTCGAAGACGGCATCCCCTGAAGCTACGCATCATGGACGCTGATGTCTTCTGAGCAGGTATTTTTTCCTGGCATCAAACTAGTGCAAATTTTGGCGCAAGCTAGTGTATGACTTGGCGCAAGCTCGTGCATCATAGTATAATCACGCTAATAGACTATCAGTGAGGTGTGAAGGAATGCATCTGCTTCTAACCGATTGTTTCTTTGACCAGTTTGCTATAAAAATCATTGAGTTTCATGCCCATGGCAGCAACCTGCTGGGGAATGAAACTTGTGGCGGTTTGTCCGGGAATGGTATTGATCTCAATAAAATAAAAATCTTCCTCATCGCCGGTAAGGATAAAATCTATGCGCACCACCCCGCGGCAATTGAGTTTGAGGTAGACGGCTTCTGCAATAGCAGCAACTCTTTCCCTCGTTTCTTCGCGTATGAGGGCAGGTGTAGTTTCCGTGGCGACTCCAGGAGTGTACTTAGCTTCGAAATCAAAAAATTCCTTACTCGTTTCCACCTCTGTTGCAGGTAGTACCACAATTTTGCCGTCCAGTTTGACGACACCAACTGTAAATTCACGTCCCAATATAAATTCCTCGATTAGGATCTGGCTGTCCTCCTGAAATGCCCTTTCGATAGCAGCCTCCAGGTCATCGGCATGCGTAACTTTGGTCATTCCGATGCTGCTGCCGCCATTGTTGGGTTTTACAAAATAAGGAAGCTTTAAATCCGCTTTAATCTCGGCGGTACTGTAGCTACTGTTTTTAAAAATTTGTGCAGATTTGGCGATGTTCAGATTTTCGATACCATTTACAACCGCCTTGGTATACCCCTTATTCATAGTGATGGCTGAAGTCAGCGCGTCGCAGGTAGTATAGGGCAGGCCAAGCATGTCGAAATAGCCCTGTAGTTTGCCGTCCTCGCCCGGTGAACCATGGATGGCAATGAATACGCCTTCAAACTTGATTTTTTTACCTTGGATGGTTAAAGAGAAATCGTTGCGGTCTACCTCTATTTTGACGGAATCTGCGGGCTCGTAAAACCACCCTTGTTGGGTCAGCATGATCTTGTAGACATCAAACTTATCCGCATCCAGGTTATGTAGTATAGTTGCAGCACTCTTTACAGAAACCACCCATTCACCGGTAGTCCCGCCCGTTAGTAAAGCGATTGTTTTTTTCATTGGTTTTGTTTTTAGTTCTAATAACAGCGATTTACTGCTGGTTCTAATCCATTGGTTTACGCTCGTCATCTCGAGCGCAGCGAGAGATGACTTGCCTGAATGCCCTCCTGACTGAGTAATTCAAGAGATCTCTTGCTACGCTCGAGATGACGAAGACTCAGGAAGACGAGGGCTCAGGATGATGGTTGTACTGTCCAACTGGCATCATGATTAAGCGTCAAATCGCTCAACCTGAGACGGACCTTAGTTCAGTTGCCGGACACAATTACCATTCAATCACTTCGCAGTACAAATATAATCCAGTTCGCAACAGATGTCATTTTAATTCCAATTAAATATTTTTTTAGTCTAAATTTGGGCGACATTCCTTCAGCATAAAAAAAAGCATGGGCAACTTCATATCCTATCTTAAAACAAAATCCTTTAGAAACAACCTGATTGCAGCCGTTCTGACAGTAAGCATTTTACTGTTTATCGCCTTTTTCAGTTTACGCTACTACACCAAACATGGCCAGGGACTGGAGGTTCCTGCTGTGAAGGGCCTTTCTTTTACCCAGGCAGTGAGTAAACTGGAAGAACTCGGTTTCAGATATGAAGTCGACTCGGTATATGTGATGGACACCCCACCGGGAACAGTGATTGATCAGGATCCCGATTCCAGAACTTTTGTAAAAGACAACCGCACCATATACCTGACAGTGAGCATGAATACGGCACCAAATGTTAAGTTTCCTGATGTGGTTTTTAAATCATTGAGACAAGCCCAGGCCATTATTGAGAGTTTTGGTCTGAAACTTGGAGACACCACGTACAAACCTGACCCTGCCAGGGATGTGGTACTTGATGTGCTTTTCGGCGGACAACCGATCAAGATGGGCGAAACCATCCCGAAAGGTTCTAAAATCGATTTTGTGCTGGGAGATGGCAAAGGCAATGAAGAAGTGGACATTCCGACATTAATTGGCCTGACAAAAGACGAGGCTATGTTTGCAATTAAAAACGGCGCCATGTTATCTGTAGGTATCATCAGTTACGAAGGTCCGGTTACGGATTCGGCAACGGCAGTAGTTATTAAACAGGAGCCATTTGTGACGGATTCCATTACGAAAGTTAAAATCGGTACGCCGGTAAACATTACTTTATCCAATAAAAAGTAGCAACACGAATAAATTGTATATGTCTGACAAAGAAAACAAGAAAAGTTCCCCTTTCAAATACAGGTTAATTCTGCTCATCGCATTGACCATTGGCATTATAGCAGGTTATTACGGACTGAAGTTCTATAAAATCTATTTTGCCGGAAATGTGACCGGTAAAGAAAAATACCTATATGTGAGAACAGGGTCCAATCTGGACAATCTGGTCAGCGAAATCAAGCAAAAGGATATTTTAAGCGATCCGGGATCCTTTCTGGAAGCAGCTGAAAAAATGAATCTGGCCAAATCACTCAAACCGGGAAGGTACCTGTTGACCAAGGGGATGAACAACCGCAGCATTGTGAACATGCTGAAATCGGGCAACCAGGATGCTGTAATGCTTAAGTTCCAAAACCTGCGTAAAAAGGAAAACTTTGCTGCCTTTTTATCGGCCAACCTGGAGCCGGATTCGCTTACTTTTATCCGTCTGCTGGATTCCGCTGCACTGATTGAAAAATATGGTTTCAATACCGACAACAGTTACGTGATGTTCATCCCCAACACCTACGAAATGTACTGGAATACCACAGCTCCTGAGTTTGTGGATCGCATGCACAACGAATATGAGAAATTTTGGAACGGAGAAAGAAAACAGAAAGCCGCGGCATTGAACCTTACACCTATACAAGTTTCCATTCTGGCTTCTATCGTTGATGCAGAGGCACTGTACGACAAAGAAATGCCCATTATTGCAGGCCTGTACCTGAACAGACTCAATAAAGGGATCCTGCTGCAGGCAGACCCTACTGTAATTTTTGCCAATGATGACTTCACGGTAAAGCGTGTTACCAATGCGCTGCTGAATGTTCAGTCAAAATACAACACGTATAAATATGCCGGACTACCTCCGGGCCCGATTATGATGCCCAGCATCAAAGCGATTGACGCCGTGCTGAACCACGACAGCAACAATTACATTTACATGTGCGCCAAGGAAGATTTTTCAGGCTATCATAATTTTGCGGTGACCGTGCAGGAACATGAAAGGAATGCCAAAAAATACCGCGACGCTTTAAATAAACGCAACATCTATAAATAATTATGTATACCCACAGCACCAAGATCAGAGTACGGTACGGAGAGACAGACCAAATGGGCTATGTCTACTATGGCAACTATGCCGAATATTACGAGGTTGGCCGGGTAGAAATGCTGCGCAGTCTGGGCATGAGCTACTCCACAATGGAGCGGGACGGTGTGATGCTGCCTGTACTGGAAATGAATTGTAAGTTCATCAAGCCTGCACTTTACGATCAGGAACTGACCATCGTTACTTCTGTTTCGGAGCTGCCGGGCGTCAGGATCAGATTTGAATACGAGATTTTCAATGAAACGGGCGATTTGATCAACACCGGCAATGCCACACTGGTCTTTATAGACATGGAAAAAAATAAGCCATGCCCCGCTCCTGCAGATTTCATGGAGCGCTTAAGACAGCATTTTAATTAACCCGGCGCAGAATGGAATGGGTACACAGACAGTTGTTGCGGATAAGGCTCTATGCCATGCTTGTAGACTGGACCAAGGTCTGTGTACTGCCAGGGTTTAGCCCCCTGCCACTGTATACAGTCGCCAGTTTTTTCTTTAAGGAGATCGGTAAAGACTCTTTGGTCAATAAAGCCTCTTCACTGGCCTATAATTTCATGCTGGCCATATTTCCCGCCATCATCTTTTTATTTACCCTCATCCCTTTTATTCCTAAGAGAATCGGTTTTCAGGACAAGCTCATGCAGCTGATCATGCTGATCCTTCCGGCAGATGCCTACCAGGCATTTAGCGATACCCTGGATGAGATTGTGCACAAGCAAAACAGCGGCTTGCTTTCTTTTGGTTTTATTCTCTCCTTGTTTTTTGCCACCAATGGCGTCCATAGCCTGATGATGGCCTTCAACAAGTCCTCGCTGATCATCGAAACCCGTTCATGGGTCAGGCAACGCCTAATGGCAATTGCGCTGACGATGACTATCGCGCTTTCTGTGGTCGTTTGTATCATCGCGATGGCAATTGGTGAGGTCGTACTGAATTATCTCGATACAGAGCTTAAATTTAACGATAAGCTGATCGGCTTTACCATAGACCTGACGCGATGGGCCTTGCTGGGCATTCTTTATTTTGTGACCATTTCGATACTCTACCGATATGGGCCGGCTCATGCCAAGAAGTGGAAGTTTTTTAGTCCGGGTTCCTGGCTGGCTACCATACTGGCCTTCCTTACCATTTGGGGATTCTCTTTTTACATCAACAATTTCAGTTCGTACAACAAAGTATATGGTTCTATCGGGACACTTATCGTCATTATGATCTGGCTTTACCTCAATTCGCTCATTTTGCTGGTAGGTTTTGAACTCAATGCCAGTGTTGATTTGTCAAAAAGGAGCGTTAAGATCATCAAGCCCAACTTTAATTTGTTTAAAAAACCGGCTTCCATCAGTGATAGCCTGACTGAGGAATAAACTTTTCTTACTCAGTTTTAAGCATTTATCAATTTCACGTTAAAAAAAGCACATCATAATTTGCAGATTCAAGTCCTATTTGTACTTTTGCGGCGGAGAGTTGGCAGAGTGGTCGATTGCGGCAGTCTTGAAAACTGTTGACTTGTCAAAGGGTCCGCGGGTTCGAATCCCCCACTCTCCGCGGATAGCGATATCAAAATGTATAAAAACCCTGTTAATGTATCATTAGCAGGGTTTTTTGTTTTTTACGAGTACCAAAATATGCATAAAATGCCCTGTCTCCCGTGAGTAATTTCGTGAGTCAGGGTAAAAAAGCAATAAGACTCACGAAATCTATGTAAAATACTGACCTACAACTAGTTCAGTCATTGAACATCTTGTTGAAATCTGGCTAATTTTTTAATTTTAACCAATTTTCCGTGAGTAATTATGCACAGTAAACTAAAAACACATTTCTATTTAAAAAAACCTAAGAACTACAACAGTGGTCCAATCCCAGTTTATCTGCGGATTACCGTGGGTGATTTGCCTCCTACTGAACTCTCAACCGGTCATAGCTGCCTCATAAAGGATTGGGATATGCGACCAGAGCGCTTCAAAAATACCGCAGAAGGCCACAGTAGTAGCAACGAGAGTCTGGCTACCCTTGAGGGAAAGGTGAAAGACAACTATCGGTTTTTACGGGAAATGGAACCAGATCTAGAAATTACTGCTTCTGAAGTGAGAGACCGCCTTAAAGGAAAAATTAGCAAGGCCAAAACCATTCTAGAAGTATTTCGCGAACACAATGAAAAAGTTCAAGCGCTGGTTGGCCGTGAATTTGCGCCCGGAACATTAGAGCGATATGAAACCTGCCTGAAACATACAGCTGACTTCATTAACGCAAAGTACAAATGCCGGGATTTACCACTTGGACGTATCAACCATGTATTTATTTCCGAATACGATTTTTACTTAAGAACTGTACGCAACTGTAACAACAATACCACAGTCAAGTACATCAAGAATTTCAAGAAAATACTTTTGATCTGCCTGGCCAGCGGTTACATTACCACCAACCCTTTTCTTAGCTATAAATCGAAATTAAAGCCCGTGAACCGTACTGCACTAACCAACGAAGAGTTGCGCGCTTTAACGAGCAAGCATTTTAAGATAGACCGACTTAATTTGGTCAGGGATATATTTGTATTCTGCTGCTACACTGGACTCGCCTACGTTGACGTAAAGGGCCTTAAAAGAAACAACATTGTTAACGGTATAGATGGCGATCCCTGGATTCAATCGTTTCGACAAAAGACGGGAACACCCGTGAATGTACCAATTTTGGACTATGCGCTTGAATTGATCAAGAAGTATCAGTACCATCCAAGATGCGAATCGTATGTCTTTCCTGTATTGTCAAACCAGAAGATGAATGCCTACTTAAAGGAAATCGCAGACCTTTGTGCGATCACTAAGGAATTAACCTTCCACATCGCCAGGCATACGTTTGCGACGACCATTACGCTTTCTAATAATGTACCTATAGATACCGTCTCTAAAATGTTAGGACACACGAGTATCAGGACAACTCAGCTGTATGCGAAAACGATGGAAAAGAAAATTAGTGGTGACATGGCACTATTGAAAGTAAAGATGGCCAAACTCAAATGCCCGCTATAGCGGTAGCATCCTGCAAATCTTAAGCATGGCAGTTTTGTAGTTCCGCACCCCAAATACCTTCTTGACAGGACCAGTGCCGGTATTTTACCTGCTTGCTAATTAAGAGCTGGAAACTGCACGCCTTGCAGGATCCCTAAAATCCAATCCTTTCAGGGTATATTTTGGAGAGATTTACCGCGGGTATGTCAAAGCACAGATCTTACAGGCAAATCAGGCCACAGTTATTGTTGATTTTGATGAAGATTTTGTAAGCCAACCTGGACAAAAAATTCCTGATTTTGCGATCATTCAAGGTCAGATATGTGTACTCATCGAAATTAAAATATCCTTGTTAACTGTTCAATCCAGGGCTTTTTTTGATGAGGAAATTATGAAACAGGAAATAAAAAGGCGGCAACTTTAAAAAGGCGATTTGGCAGCTTGCGGCCTTCGGTGATCGATTTTTAACGGTGAGCTTACTGATGAGCGTTTTGCAAATGTTACTGAAGTAATTACTGTTATTGCCGGGTATGAAGATGTTTTTGTGCCGAACTCCTACTTACTTCCGATGTTGGAAAAAAAATATGGGCTGGCGGCTAAAAAACCTGCAGCTGGCTTGTATTTCCTATATAATAGCCTTTGGCAGCGTACTGGCTGAAGAACTTCCATTTGGAGAATTACTCAAAAACAAGGTGAGTGATCTTGAGACAAAAAGCTGGATGCTGGACCAATATTTTAGGTCACATTATAAAAGACAGACCGCTGTTTTGCAAAATGGTTTTGACTCCTTGCTCCACAAATTAGGAGTTGAAAAAGACTTGCTTACACTGCTTCCCTGGATCATTATTTTTTTTTAATTTCGGATACATACAAATGAAACAAATTTATGAAACTAACTTACAAGCCTTTGGGTCAGGCTATTGGGAGTAGCCTGCTAATAATTGCAATTACTGCAGCACTGCTGCTAACCGGGGGGATATCTGCTGAACATGCTCCAGCGGTAAAACCTGTTGGCGCGGTATCTTCAAATGATTTTCTAAACACCATCGGCGCTAATTCAGCTATCGCCAGCCGGGGTGAGCGTTTAGAGAAGACGATTGAAATCGTTAAATACACCGGTCTGCGCTGGATCCGTTCAGGTTATGAGGGAGATGTGAAAATGGAAGATTATTTAAAATTACATCAGCAGACGGGACTCAAGTTTAGTTATGGACTCATGAGCGGTGGAACTGATATCGCTCGCTTACTTGCTGATGGGAAGAAGCTGGCTGCTGCCCGAGCACTGCTTGCCTTTGAAGGGGTAAATGAGCCCAATAACTGGGCGCTAACTTACCAAGGAGAAAAAGGAGGTCGTACCATGAGCTGGCTGCCGGTAGCTAAATTACAGCGGAACCTATATGCTGCTGTAAAAAACGACACTGTACTAAAAAACTATCCAGTCTGGGATGTATGTGAAAATGGTGCACAAAGGGACAATACGGGCCTACAGTACTTGGAAATACCAAAAGGAGCTGGTACGCTTATGGCTGAGGGAACTAAATTTGCTGACTATGCCAATTGCCATAACTATTTTATTCATTCTTCGCGACCCAAACCGGTAGATAATCAGACATGGAATGCGGCTGATCCAGGCCCTTTGTGTCCGGTGGACGGGCTATTCGGCAATTATGGCACCACCTGGGGTAAAAAGTTTAAAGGTTACTCCGAACAGGAGCTGAAACGTTTGCCGAAGGTGACTACTGAGACCGGGGCAACGCTGACAGAACATATCACAGAAGAAATGCAGGCAAGGATGTTTTTAACACTTTACCTTTCCCAGTTTAAGCGCGGCTGGAGCTATACCTCGTTGTATCTGCTGCGTGACCGTTCTGATGAGGCAGGCAATCAGAGTTTCGGTTTTTATAAGCCAGACTATACTCCTAGAAAAGCGGCGCTTTATATGCACAATTTTACCACAATTTTAGCGGACAAACCTTCCGACCGGAAACCTACTTCCTTAAGCTATGGGATCCCTGATCAGCCAGAAACGGTGCATGATCTTTTACTTCAGAATAGTAATGGTAAATTCCAGTTGGTGGTATGGGCAGAAAAGGTGAGCGGGTCTGATCATGTCAATATCCAGCTGGCAAAAAAAGCGGGTTCGGTTAAGATCTATGATCCTACAACCGGAGTGCAGCCAATAAAGTCGTTGTCTAATGTAAGTACTATCTCTCTGGAGTTAACGGATCATCCCCTGATCCTGGAGTTATAAGTTTTGGTTGGTATCACTGTATAAAGATCATTTTTATGAAGAACTCAAAATTAAGCCGCCGTTATTTTATCAGTGTTGCTACATTAGCAGGGCTGAGTGCAGCTGCGCGGGCAATGCCAGTCTTAGGGCCGGTCTATGCCTCGGTGCCCTCTTTTTGGGAGATGGCAAAATTGACCAAAGAAATCTTAAAGTTATCTGTATGGGTATTGGCCCAGGATGTACAGCGTCTGCTGGCTACTCCTGATGGTGTAGATAAATTCATCAGCTGGTGCAAGCTACAGGGCGGCACTAAAGTTTATCTGGAAGCTTATGGCAGGGGCCTTTATGTTGACCGTACTATTTTGGAAACGGTAAAAAAGAGGTGTTTGCAGGAGGGCCTAGAGATTCAGGGCGGAATCCAAACGGTTAACGGGCCGGATAATTTTGATGCACCGCATTGTTTTACCAGTCAGGTGGATCAGGATGAGCTGCAGAAGATATTTGAATATACGGCCTCTATTTTTGATGAGATCATTATAGACGACTGGTTTTTTACCAACTGCCAGAATGCTGAAAGCGTTCAGGATCGCGGACAAAGATCCTGGGCGGAGTATTATAGTGACGTGATGGTAAAAATGAGTAAGGAAAGGGTGATGCTTCCTTCACATAAAGTCAATCCAAAAGTAAAAGTGATTATCAAATATCCGCAGTGGAACGAAATGCTGCAGTCGCGGGGTTATGATGTTGTACGTGAATCGGTAACATTTGACGGGATCTGGGCAGGTACCGAGGCGCGGGAGTTTGACTTTAACAGTAGCGCGGGTTATGAGAGTTCTTATAATGCGTATTTTAATATGAGGTGGCTTGCTGGCTTTGGTAAAGTTGGTGGAGGTTGGTTTGATATCGGTGGAGACCGGACTAAAGTAAACACCTATCTTGAGCAGGCGCGGCATACTGTGCTTGGAGAGGCAAGGGAGATGATCCTTTGTTTTTATACCGACACTTTTCCTGCTGATAAATTTGATGGACTGCGTAAAGATCTTCCCGGTTTAATTAAACTGGCAAAGCTCATCAAAGACAAGCCGGTTAAAGGGGTGCCACTGGTGAAACCGGGTAACAGCGACGCTTTTGAGGAAGAATATGTTTGCAGTTTTATGGGAAGTCTTGGAATTCCGTTTGTGCCTTCAATAAAGGTGAATGAACAGGCGGCGTCAGCATTTTTTTCTGTTCACGTGGTTAAAGACAAGGACTTTACGGAAAAACTTAGCAGGATCTTAAAAAAAGGTACACCGGTAGTTGTTACGGATGGTCTTGCTAAAAGATTGAAAGATTATCCTGACCTGCTGCAACAGGTGACTGTGCTTCCGCTAAACGGCTCTCCCAGGACGCTTTTAACTCTATCAGCTAAACAGATCAAACCTTTCAGGGACAAACTCATGGCTCCGCTTGAAATGCGCTTTCATGCGCCGGCAAAAGTGGAATTGTATCTGTTCGGAAATGACACCGTAGTGATAGTGAATACTAATGATCAGGAAGTTGAGGTTACGCTTGACCTGGCTAAAGTGTCTAGTGTTAAACGGTCTTTGGTATTGCCTGAGGATAGCGGAACGGCTGATGTAACATTGAATGGTAAAAGAGTTAAGGCAATGATCTCTGCACGCGCGCTTACTGTGATTATTTACAGTTAGCAGGTATTATGCCTTGTAGAAGATAATAAATGGGGTCTTTACCCTAAGTCCTGTTCCCTGGACCTTTCTGGGACGGTTTCCGATGCTATGCAGTTTTGTAAGCAAACCATTCCTAGCCAGGCGACTTACTCCTGGACATTTAACTTTTGACTTTACTTTGAAATTATATTCGGAGCTTTAGATGGTTTTTACCTCGCAATATTTATTAGGTTACCCGGGGTACTTTGTGGTGGAGGTTCAAGCTGGTCATCTTCATCAAATTCGATGTTTTACCAGGTCTGCGATGTTTCGCACGCTGGGATGCCTCATTTCGATCTGTTCTGTTAACAAATGAAGCAGTTCGATGTCAATATTTGCTGGATTTTTACAAACATGTAAAAAGTCATGTCTGTCTGGTTCAAGGCTTGCGACAAAATTTCCATTTTGGAATATTTTGTATTTACATCTCCCGTTTGAATAATGTGGGTATTGGGCAACCTGAAATTGATGGTGGTGAGTTTTACTTACCGAAATGGTATAGGTTTCCATGAAGAAGTTTGGAGTTTATTTCAAATAAGAACGGGGAATAATCATGCCGACCATTCCCCGTATCTAAATTAACGCTCTCGTATATAAATACGATGGCTTTTTCTATTTATTGTGGCAGACTTTTAATTTTTTAGTTTTATCTCGATTTCTTTGCGCTGGTTGGAGCCGCCTTTTTTAGCGTCTTTGATAGCTGATGATTTTACATCGAGTTCTCCTGCTTCGTATTTGATTTCATGTGGCTGATTTGACACCGAATTTCTTTCTACTTTTGACCGAATATTGGACAAAAAAATAGCTGAAATTGCTATATCATTACAAATATAGGGACTCGAACCCAAAAACCCAAATATTAAGACAAAAAAGCTCCTTAGAATTAAACGTAAATCACTTATAAATAGCAGGTTAGAATCTTTTACTGTTCCTATAAATCATTATTTTTTCGCCATGTTTCGTAGGGGAATCGAACTCAATTGGTTACCTGCTAGTTTTTAAATATTTACACAGAAGCTTCATAAGTACTTAACGAATTACGCACTGCCTTAACATACGTTTTAACTTCAATTGCTATTAAGACAAACACAACCAAAATATTATCATCTATAAAATCTAGCTTTGAAAATAAACGGTCCACCCATGTCGGGAATTATGCCTGAGATTTGATTTTCAGAACTTCCGGTAGGGGTGAAATGCCTCAACGACTACTCTGCTTGGATGACTACTCAGATAGATATCATTAATGCTGTTGGCGTCTGACCTTCTAACATGACGATTCTTATACTAGTTAAAAAGGGCTACCAAATGGCAACCGGTTTTCTCTACAGGTTATTGGTAATCAACTCAATTAACTCATTTACTCTTCTTTTCTCCACTGGTCTAGGTGGGTTAGCAGATATCAATTTGCCTTGCTTGTCAATAAGCAAAAGATTTGGATATCCGTTATATTGATAGTACTTCAGCATAGGGTGCTCTGTGCCCATCCCGTTCGTATAAAGATTCATAGATTCTGGCGCGGTATACTCTCCGCTATTTACACCTTTGATGAACCGTTGTTTATCTTGGTCTACATTCAAACTTAGAAATACTACATTAGGGTTGGTTTTGAAGTGTTCGATAACGGGCTTCATTTGTTTTTTAAGGATCGAACAATTAATACAACCAACAAACCAGCTGTCGATCAGTACGACTCTACCCTTTAGGTCAGAAATCCGAGTTACTTTACCTAACGTATCCTGGAAGCTAAACGGATAGACCAGATTACCAGGTAAACGGGCATCGGCCATCTGTTGCAGCGAGGTTTTTGACCCTTTGTGCTTTACCAAGCTTAGAGCTTTTGGCAAGTATAATGGAACTGTCGGCGATTGTTTATTCATTCCAAAGTATTGTAATAGCAGTTTATCCCGTAGTGACGAATTGTATTTGGAAATGATCAGATCATACCCGGCTTCAAATGGAAATTTGCTGGTGCCGTATCGAAGAGTGAGTAGCGTCTTGTTCATTTCAGTTAGGTAAAACAAATAAGTGAAAACTTCAGTGTTCTTGCGTTTTTCTTGTTCCGGCTGGTTTTGTTCTATGCTGAGTCGCCTGGCCGTTTCAATGGCTAATGCTTTTTTATATTGCGGATCATTTGTATCTGCGAAACTGGACATGTCAAAAAATCCTATTGATTTAATAGCAAAAATTGTGAGTCTGCGTAATTCCTCATAATGCCTTTCGGAAAGTTGATTCTTAAGCAGTCTGAGGGAATCCAGGCAAGTGTTTATTTGCATGCGCTCTTTGTTACGTAAATAGGCAATCTTTAATGTATCATTCATATCCTCCCGAAATTTGTATTCGGGAGCATATAAGATCCTACCCGCCGCCATTTGATAATTCATTGCGGCCGAGCCTCTTCCGGTAAAATTAAACTTCCTTGCACCCATGCCTTTTAGCTGCAGATTGTCCCCTGGGTTGACTAGGAATAGGTTCGTGTAGAAAGTTCTTATGTAAAGATTTAAAATCAGTAAATATCCCTTTTGTTTTGTGTCGATACGGAGGTCAAATGCACCGTTGATAATCGGGATTTTATAAATGGCAGGTCGTTCGAAAATCCGGTGATCGTACTCTTTAAAGAAATAAACTTCGAGACTGTCGGCAGGTTTTATCAAGCTGCCAGAAGCTAAATTACCGCTCAGAGTAATTCCGAGTGTTTCAGGATTTTGTTGTGCATAGCTACAGGATATGGCTATACAAAGCGTTGTTAAGAATATATATAGTTTTTTCATGGTCATAGATTAACGTGGGTTCTGGCTGATCCCACTCAGCTGAATTTCATCATTGGGAATCGGGAATACATATAATGGTGAATTTGGCGCCAAGGTGTACTCCTGGCCATTCAGATTTCGTTTGATCGTGATATTGGACCCATCCCTGTTCAGACGTTTCAGATCTGACCAGCGCAATGCCCGCCAAGCGAGTTCTTTTCGCCGTTCGGTAAGCACCAATGTTAATGCCTCCGGTGGAGTTGAAGCTGAAAGGGGGGTGAATTTACCAGTTTTAAAGCGCTTGCTGAGTAGCAGGTTCAGATCAGCTACAGCGGTAGCTGCATCTCCTTTTCTGGCAGCGCATTCGGCCCTGATCAGCAAGATTTCGTCTGTAGCGAGTCCTGTAAAGGCGTAATTACCCCCGCCGAGGTAGCCGCGCTTCATGTTGAAATTTCCAAGGCTATTCTTTCCGAAGAAAATAAGCCTTCGTAGATCATCTGTCGCGTATAGTGCCAGCAGTTCGGGATCAACGCCAATGGAGGTATTGGAAGTAGTGTAGCCGGAAGTATTGCTATAGGCGATGACTTGGGTGGAATAGAAGATCGTTTCTGTGGAACTGTAACTAAACGGAGTGGCACTGGTGGTGCTGATCGAGTTGTAATCCTGTAAATTAGCATAGATACCCATGCATTGCTCTGCAGATTTTGCCGCGTTTTCATAGTCGCCCATATAGAGGTAGATCCTGGCCAATAGCGCATATACAGCTGCCTGGGAAGGTCTGTTGTGGCTATTGGTTGGTGCGGCGTCTTTTAATAACATGCTAGATAGATTCAGGTCACCTAAGATTTGTTCGAATGTGGATTTCAAACTGGCTCTTTGAGTGACTTCATCTACGCCGGATTTCAGCTTCAACGGAAGTCCGTAATCATTTGCTGCCGTAGCAGAGTTGTAAACAGGACAAAAGTTCCTGGCAAGGTCATAGTAGGCGAAACACCGGAAAAATAAAGCGGAACCTTTCAGGTTGTCCCATTCTGTTTTCATCGAACTACTGATCTGCGTCTTGATGACTTGATCTAGGACACTATTGGAATAGAATACGGCCCTGTAGAGCTGGTTCCAGTCGACAATCTGAGTTTCTCCTCCATAGATATCTTTTTTCCAGAGATAGGCGTTCTTGGCGGTTTCGGTGATGATTGCATCATAAGCACTTTGACTGACAATAAAATACTCATCAGAAGACAGCTGGGGCAGCGCACCGGTCTTATTCATGTAATTGGTGTAATCCAGCAGAGATTGAAGTTCCGCTAGGGTGGTCGGGGTGACTATGGACGAGCTGGGTTTTGTGTCCAAGAATTCTTTTTTACAGCTCTGGTTAACTAGGGTAATGATCAGTACGGTGATGATAAGTGTTCTCGTTTTCATGAGTTAAAAGTTAGCGGACAGGCCTAGTGAAATACTTTTGGGTTGGATATAGCTGGATGCACTGTCATCTGGGTCAAGTGCTTTATCAGTAGCTTTCCAGAGGAGCCCCAGGTTGTTGGCGTAGGCGTAGACCTGCAGGTTTTTAAAGAGTTTGGTAATTCCAGCGGAGCTGAACTGGTAGCTCAGCCGGATGTCCTGAAAGCGCAAGTGATCTCCCTTTTCGGCGAGCTGGGAGGTTGCGCGGAAAAAGGCGTCGGCGGAAGAATTCAGCGGATAGCGCATTGCGGGAATGATGGTTTTCGTTTCGTCGCCCGGTTGCTGCCAGCGATCCGGGTAGCCAGCGGTGTTATAGGTATACCTGCTGCCGGAAAATACATTGGTTCGCCTGAAGTAATATCCCAGTTTATACGTAAGATTAAGGCTCAGTTCCAGGTTTCTGTAGCGGAAAGTGTTTCGCAACGAGCCGTAAACTAGCGGGGAGGCGGAGCCGATGTATTCCAGCTGGCTGAGCACTGTGCTGTTGTTAATCGCCGGGTAATCCTTTGAGATTTCATCGCTGTGGAAGCCTTGGGGATTACCATTTTCATCCAGACCCGCAGATTTGAAACCAAATAGCGAATAATAGGGATATCCTTCAAGGGGGTTGTTGTAATTAGCGTTCACAATGGAAAGGTTGGTGCCCTGTTTGACTTTGTATTGGGTAACGATCTCTTTGTTATAGCTGAGCAGAAAATGACTTTGCCATTGGAACGCTGCATCACTGATGGTGTTTTTTTGGATGACAAGGTCCATCCCCGAGGTACGTGTGTTGGCGGAATTGCCACGAAACTGAATTACACCGGTCTGGGGTGCTAGCGGGCTGTTCCCGATCAAGTCATTTCCTTTTTTGATGAAATAATCGATACTACCACTGATTAGGTTGCCTTTGCTGGAAAAGTCAAAACCAAAATTCATGTTTTCTACCCGCTCCCAGCGCAGGGATGGGTTTGGAGGGTTGATCACAGAACTGTAAGGTGCATTCCAGTTGTTGACTCCGAGGTTCCTTGCGGTAAGGTAGGCAGACGTGCTCCGATCGAGGTTACCGTTGTATCCGTAGGTTGCGCGCAGTTTTAGGTTGGGGATTAGCGCCCAATGATAGAATTTTTCTTTTGACAGGTTCCACATTAGGCCCGCAGACCAAAGGGGAACGCCTTTCTGATTAGCATCTACCCCGAACAAATTGGACTCGTCTTTTCTGGTACTCGCGCTTAGTGTGTACCTGTCAAACAGGGTGTAGGCGCCGTTGAAAAAGATGGATCGAAAGCGGTCAATGGTATAGCTTTGACTGGCGCCTTCGGGGATATTGGCAGTCCAACCGTTAAAATACTGGATATAATTAGTTAGATAATCTACCGGGATATGGCTGTAGGTGGAGGGATTAAATCCGTACCTGGTGGAGGCAGTGGCTTCTCCTCTCGCGTTTTTCCATTCTGCTCCGCCAAGCAGATCGACACGGTGATTTTCGGAAAACAGTCGACTGTAACTGAGCTGGGTACGCAGGTAATGGGAATAGTAACTGTTGTGCTGATCGCTGTTGATGCTACCAGTAGGTACTGGCCGGCTAAGGTTCCCGCCTGCATCGATGACTGAGAAGCTGTTGATCTGGTTCCGTGTGTAAAAGGCTTCCGGGGAATAGAGGGTATTGTTTAGCCCATTGCCTTTCTGATATTGATAGCTGAGGGAAAGATCCAGTCCGCTGAAGATAGCATATTTAGCGCCAGTTTTGATCAGGTAGTCGGTTTGGTTATTTTTGGTATTGGGATAGTTTTCTTCCAGCGGACGGTAGTTCCAGTCAAGCAGCAATCCTTTTCCCGCAGTATCAGTGTACTGTTTTCTCAGCCCGGTTTCACTGACGATGGCTAGAGGATTGCCCTGCTCATCGATCAAATTGTCATAGGGGGTAAAGGGGATACTATAGGTATTGTTGCTACTTTTTTGGTTGCTCAGGGTGAGCAGCAATCCGGTGGTGACCTGGAGTTTGTTATTAAGAAAGCTGAACTGGTTCCCTAAGTTTAGGGTGAGCCGGTCTGAGTTATTGGTGGTTAGGCTTTGCTGGTCTTTGTTATATCCTGCCGAAAGGTAATAGCTGCTGTTTTGCCCTCCGCCGTTTACGCTTAAGGCAAATTGTTGGTTATGCGATGGGCGGAACAGGTATTGCTCCATTTGCTTTCTGATGTCATAGCCTTTAAGCTGATTTATGGCGGTCAAAGAATCGCTGCTAGAGATTTGACTGTTTCTGCGTTGCAGCATGATGGCGACAGCAGGACTAATTGCAGAATAACCGTTGTTGATGTTATCCTCATAATAGCCTTTGTTAAACAGGAATTGCTCCATACCCAAGTAGTCTGCGTTGCTCATCCATTGCTGGTAGTGGAGATCTGGTTTTGCGGTCAGCATATTGCTGGCATTAAAAGTGATTTGAGGTGCCGCGGATTTCCTGCCTTTTTTAGTAGTAATGACAATGACTCCATTTCCTGCTTTTACTCCCCAGATGCTAGCTGCTGCGGCATCTTTAAGCACCGTGATACTTGCTACATCATTTGGATTAATATTGTTGATATTCCCTTCATACGGAAAGTTATCCAATACAATCAAGGGATCTGCATTTGCAAAAAGAGTACTTCTGCCACGAATACTTAACGCTGGTAAGTTGATGCCTGGGCTGGGTTTATTGAAAATAAGCCCACTAGTTACCCCGTTAAGTCTGTCTATTAGGCTGGTGCTCACGCTCCGGTTGATTAGGGTACTATCGATGTGTACAAATGACCCGGTGGCACGTTCTTTCGATAAGATCTGGTACCCTGTATTAATTGTTACATTAACCTCTTCGAGTTTGCCCGTCGCCACAGCAAGTTTAATAAACAAAATGTTTTTCGCAGCCCCAATTTCTCTGCTTTCATAACCAAGATAGGAAATTACCAATATGCCATTATCCTCGACATTATCTAATACGAATTCTCCGTTGATATCTGTTCGTGTTATTCTATTAGTGCCCTTTATTTTAACTGTAGCCCCACTTAATGGTACTCCTGCGGAATCCACAACTTTGCCTTTGATATCAATTTCCTGCAATCGGGCTATGACATTCTCGAAAAAAGATCTTTCACTTTGCTTGATCACAACGGTCTTGTTTTCTATCGTGTAGGTAAGTGATTGTTCTTTAAAGATCAAAGCCAATACGTCAGAAAGTTCCACTTGATTTACTTCAATACTTACCAGTCTGGATTGTTTAAAAAGGTTACCTGTTATGATGAAATTATAACCACTTTGTTTCCTGATTTCTTTCAACACAGAATTTAAGGGGGCATTTTTCTGCACCAGTGAGATTTTTTGGGCGAAGCCCGAGGCACTCACCTGCATGATTGTTGCTATTAAGATGACGGTGGTTAAACGCATAATGAGCAATAGTTTATGGTATAGCCGAACCGGTATACCGTCTTTGATGGTATAAATCATATATTTGTTTGGGTTGGTGATGCAGCCTGCCTTTCGATTCGACCCCTAGGGCAGATGCGGTTTAATTGATAATTTTATTATTATTGGATGCCAGTCCCATATATCAGGTTCCGATTTTTATCGGGATCTGATATTAATGGTTAAACGATATAATCGTATCAGCCAAATGCATTGTTAAAAAGTATTTATTTATGCACAGTAATCCTCCTCCCTTCAATTTTAAAATGAACACTTCCGGTTGATTCAAGCACATGAAGCACTGTTGAAACCTTGTCAAACCGTGATACACTACCGATATAGGTGTCATCAGGAATACCATTTGCATACACGATCTCCACATCATACCAGCGCTCCACCTTGCGCATAACGCTCGCTAATGGCTCATTATCGAAAATAAAAAGGCCGTTTTTCCATGCAATTGCTTCTTCCGTATCAGCATCCCGGACACTAATACCTTTTTTAGTTACCATGGACTGCTGGCTTGGTCTAAGTAATTTGGACTTACCATTTGATGATACCTTCACTGAGCCTTCTATGAGCGTCGTTTTTATATCCTTTTCATCAGCATAACTGGTCACATTAAAATGGGTACCTAACACTTCAACCTGCTGACCTCCACTTTCTACAATAAACGGATGCTGCTTATCTTTCGCGACCTGAAAATAACCTTCGCCGGCCAGCTCAACTCTTCTATTAGCTAACCCAGAAAATGACGACGGAAATTTAAGGGTGCTGGCGGCGTTTAAGGATACAGTTGTACCATCCGGTAATTCGACGTTATATTGTCCGCCCCGAGGGGTGCTTATAGTAGAGATTTCATTGCGTTTTGTATTGATGTCTTCAATTGCAGTGCCGTCATCATAGGTCAGCCCGGAAACCTTAATTACAATCCCTGATTTGGCATCATTTAAATTGATTGTTTTACCATTAGCCAAAGTCAGGGTGGCTTTATTGCCTCCCGGAGCAACATCGTTCGCATAAGATAAAATACTGTCTCCTGCATGTCTTACGGGATCGTTATTTTTAAAGAAGTAAAGACCGAAGGCGACTAACGCTATAGCAGCAGCTACCGAAGTCACCCATCTTAGCCTAACAATTTTGGAAGGTTCTCGGCCAGGCAGCCTGTTATAAATCCTGGTTTCCATCTCCATATAATCAACAGCGCCGGGCTTATCTCCCCGGTTTGCTACTTCTTTATTATACCAGCTTTCAAAAATTATTTGCTCTTCAGGGGTACAAGTCCCATTAAGATATTTTTCTAGAAGCTGTTTTGCTCTTTGTGATTCCATATCAAAACACTATTTATGCTTTATATAGGTAAGACGATTAGCTACCCGCGCTTGTGCTGCAGTAAGGAAATAAAAAAGCAAATCAGCCAGTAACTAACTATAAATCAATGAGAAAAATTGACCATTATGGAAGTGCATTCAACAAAATGATGATTGAAGCACCAAATTTTATACGTAATATTTTTAAAGCCTTGCTGATCCGCTTCTTCACAGCGTCGTCACTTAAGCTCAACTCTCTGGCTATCTCTTTGTAGGAAAGATTTGCGTTTCGGCTCAATTCAAATGCCTCTCGAACATCATGAGGTAACAGGGAGATCTCACGATCTATTAATGCTGCAAATTCATTATGCCTGATTTGATCATCCGTAACGTATTCACCTTGATCGATAAAATCCTCCAGAGAGGCAAGGTAGTTTGCAGCCAGCCGGGTGCGGTTAATGGTATCGATCGTTTTGTTTCTTACAGCTGTATACAAATAGGAGCGTAAGGAAATATTGAACTGGATTTCTGTAGATTTTCTCCAAACCTGGGTAAATATCTCCTGTACGACATCACCAGCCTCATCGTCATCATGCAGCATTCTTCTTGCATGCCTGAACAAAAACACCCAATACCGTTTGTAGATTTCCGTAAAAGCAGCATGGTCCCCTTCACTCAATAGTACCGTCAGTTCCTGATCTGCATATTTATGATAATCCCGCATTATGCTACCCTAATTACCTGCAATTTACAATTATTTTATCAGGAAACATTTCGGGGAGTCGAATCAAAAATATATTAGACAAACAAACACTAAATTATCTAAGATACAGAACAGGGCAGGAACGGCTTATACACACCCTAAAATCATCTGATGGAATGCTTATCGAACTTACTGAGAATACCCTTCCTTTTCCAGGCCATATTGCTTATTCCATAATCACCAAGAGCGAAACCCCAAGGCTTCGCAGGCGCAAACAGCGAAGGGCAAACGAAACAAGTACAAAGCAGGTTTAAACCCAGTGCACTATATCTACAGTGGCAATACAAATCCATAAAAGTCTCCCCGGCACTCTCCCTTTTTCCGGCCCATTCCGTGCGCTCGCCAATCAAAGTCTCCCCAGAGGAGACAGGTAAAGACCGCCAACCTTATCAATGTTTAATTATTCGGTGTACTTATGGCGCATTATAAAAAGTTATATCACGCCACAACTCAACCTGATGTCCTGACGGACGCGCTTATCGACGTATAGTAAATTGTTTAAAAGGGCTACATGAGCCCTTCATCTCCAAAGGAGAAATAACCACGTTTGGTTATGATGATGTGATCCAGGATCAGCAAGTCCAATAGTTTACCAGCTTCAACCAGTCTCCGGGTAAGTGTTAGATCTGATTGGCTTGGCTTAAGGTTGCAACTAGGATGGTTGTGGCAAAGAATGATCCCGCTGGCGCAGCTTTTTAAAGCAATGCCAAATACTAGCTTAGGATCTACCAATGTCCCGGAAAAGCCACCGCTCGATATTTCAGTCATGCCGATCACATGGTTCGCCCTGTTCAATAGCAGGATATAAAACTGCTCATTCATTTCTATTCTTCCCATATCCCAGTTATTGAATAAGATGTTGTAAGCATCTTTGGACTGGTTGATCTTCGGTTTTTCTGAAGCTTTGAATTTTGGCTGATAACTTACTTTAATTTCCGATACCATGAACAGGGAACTTTGGATTTGCGCTTTCATCGTCTTAAATTTAGTTGAAAAATTTGATTAATTGTGCGCGTCTCCCGGACGGGGCTGAGCAAGCAAAAAATGCAGCGGATTTTAATAGCCAGGCGCGGAACGCCGCCGTGCGTTCATTCCGACCAATTTTTGCGCTCCGAAAGTGCCGGCCGACCTTAGTGCCGGATTAATAGAATAACTCCTCAACTAATGTTCTTATGTTATTGTCTGTTCATGGGTCAAAACGCCACCGGCTGCGCAGCGGGTGGCGACCGGGGTGATTTCCCCCGTTCAATAATAAAGCACCTGTACCATCAGCTTAAACTTTTCACTAGTGCTGATCTTGTCAGCAAACTTGATGATCCGGTCATTGACAAAAAGTGCCTGCAGGTTAAAGCAAAGCTGATCAGAAAATATCTTGCTGCTTTCAATCATATTGGACTCAAACTTCTCTATCCTTTCCAAAGTCTGACGTGACAGGCTCAGCCACTCGTCAAAGCTGAAAAAACCGAAATCCCAGCTTTGCCTGTAATCCTTCTGGTGCTGCTCGAAATCCAAACAGACCTGTTTTAGGTGCGCTAAAAATAAGCCTGCCTCTTCGGGAAATAATTCGTGCAAAAGTTTAGCCTTTGCCGTATTGTCTAACTGCGTGATTGATTTCATAATCCTTTATTTAAAGTGTCTGTGATTCTGTTAATTGATCGGCCTCTTTCTCGGCTTTGAGATTACCCAGTTTTTGAAAAATGTCTTTCCAGTAGCGTTGGCGTCGCTTTACGAAGGCCTGCATTTCCGCAGGCTGCTGCTCGTACAGTTTCCCGATGTACTTGGCAGTATGGGCGATGGCCTGACTGAGGTCAGTCACCTCGATCAGTGCGCCTTCTATATCCCTGATGTATGGGTTCATGACCAGTGGGTTAAAAATGTATGATCATGACCCTTTTGCCACTGAGCCGCTCCGCTATCCAAACATGACTTTGCCCGCGCCCGCTGATGTATTGATTATCGTTTGTCTCTACCAATGCTGCGCAATCATTGTCCAGACTTCTCAAAACAAAGTCACGGTAGTGCTCGCCATACTGGTGACACACAGCAAAAACGCCTTCACCCGATCGGTTGTAAGCCAGTAAAAGGCCAGTAATTTTGGCCAATGAGGTAGGCAGTTCCGGCACTTCCAACAAACCGAAGATTAAATCCTCACTGCGATCAATACCTCCCCGCAGCAAGTATAAGCCATGGGTATGCTCCCGCCAGCCGTTATAGCTGTGCAGGCGGCAAAACTCACAGGCAAGGTTGAACACAGACATTTCATTTTCTCCTTCACTGATGTATAATGGGACGCCGAAAGCGTCTAAGGCGCACAAATCTACGCCTGTTATTTGATTTGTTTTCATGATTTTATGTTTTAGGTAATGGGGGATCGCTCCCCCGTAAGCAATGTTTATTTATCTGCGGAACCGCAACAAACGGGTACCCCGACTTTTCAGGTAACTGGCGGTATAGCCGTTGTCCTCAATGATGCCCCGCACCAGCTTCTCCGCTACTTCTGCCGTGTGGCGGTCACCGGGATGCATTTTCGAATCGTCCAGATTGATGAAATGCTTTAACGCTTTGGCCAATTCGAACAGCGCCTTTTTCTCTGTTTTTTCTGCACATAGACACATACTCATCAGGTTTAGGATTTCGATTGGACAGTTAAGCTATTGGCAATCTGCCTTCCCCAGAATAGAGCATTGATTGAAATGTGCCTTTGCCAAGCCACTTCCGAACGGCACCAACGGAAACCATGCTGCTTTAACTTTTTAATGACCTCTGCGGCTGGCTTACCCTCAAAAAACAGCTGCAAGCGGTTGGCCTCCCTGTTCTCAAAAATCCGCACCCCATTGATTGTCTCATGCACCGCAATGGTATACGCTATGGATTTCAAACCTGAGATCCGCTTTTCAATCCGTTTGATATTCGCATTGTTATTGGTCAATCTAAAGGGGGGGGAAACCCACACCCCACCATTCCGGCGTGATCAGCTCTTCCCACATCTCCACTTTCTCAAACTTTAACTTTAAAAAGCCCTCCAAATCATTTTTCTTCACCATCCTGTTGGCCGCCTTCATAAAAACCTGCGTCCCCTTCAAAACCGCCAGTCTCTGTTCCAATTTTAAAAGCGCCTCCGGATCATCCGAAAAAATCGAATCATTTTCCTTAATGATTTGCGCCCGCTCTGCATAATATTCGGCCTTCTTACCCGCAGCCACAGAGCGTCCCATCGTATTATCGATCTTCGCCCTGTAATTGCGGTCCCGCCGCTCCGAATGATGCCCCACCAAAATCGGCTGCCCCATTGGGATCACGCTCGCCATCTCCTTAGTCCTCAAATACAGCTGATCAGATTCAGCCTCGTTTTTCGCCACCTGATTTTCCGCATACTCAATGCGGTTTTGCTTACGCTGATGAAAGTCATGTTTCATAATAAATAATGCACTTGAACGGCTGCACCAAACCGGTTTTAAGGGTTGAAAAATCTGTTACCTCTTCCTCCTGTCCGATCCTCCACAGAGCTTTTTTCCAAAGAAAAAAGGACAAAAAAGAAAGCACCAGAAACATGGCTGACCATACCGGAGCGCAAGCAAGTCCCGAAGGGTGGCGCAGCCATTCTTGCGCGCAGGTATGAAGGCAGCCAATAGTTTCGCTTTCCTTTTTTGCCCTTTTTCTTAAAAAGCTTCTCCTCATCTCCCAGCCTGCACCATAGATATCCCCGATCCTTTATTTATTGTGTGGGAAAAACGCAAAGGCATGCACATGCTTTTGCGGAGCGCAGCATGCGGGTGAAGGAATGTCGCAAGCGCAGCGCCGCTAATGGATGAACCGGCATAGGTTGCAAGGCCAATCCTCCTTCTTTTGAAAGATCACCAGGTACAATAAAAATTTGGAGATCATTACCCTGAATCAGGTGCCCAACCAGCCCAAAAATTAGGGTAATCATAGAGCCCAGATTTATCGTTCCTCGGCTAAAAGGCAACTGCTGCAGCCGATAAAACTCAAATTGATTCAACTAAACCCGATTGCAAAGCGGGACTACAGGAACATAGCGCTACAGCATCTGCTTTCCAAAAAAGACCTCAACCACCTACCGCAGGACGCATCCCGGCACCACTGGCCACCCGCATTTTCTTAACAGGTACCACATTCAGCATGGGATAGATACGCCTACCCAATTCCATAGCCGCAATAATTGAACAGGACTTGGCCGCCCCCATACCCGCAAAAGCACACAACTCTTCCAAACCCAACTCTGACAACTTCAATAAATCACCACCCAGCTGATCCAGAATACGTCCAGCAAGATCAACCGCCGTTTCACGCGGCGTACCTGAACCGATCAGCATCGCCAGTAACTCCGCATCACTCATCACCTCCCGCCCCTTCTCCAGCATCTTCTCACGTGGACGCAACTCAGGCTCCCAGCTCTTAATCCCCTTAACCCGCTTCTCCTGATTCTGGCGATACAAATCCTTCACACTATAATCCTGCTCATCGTAATACGCAACCGTCCTGAACAAAGCAGACATACAACCGATCATCATATGAAAATCTTCCTCAAATACTGTCACGCTGTTCCGCTTATACGACCCATCAGGCTGGGAATCGCTCCTGGTAATACACAAATAATTACTGTGGTTCCTGGCAGTCTTGAAATCTAAAAAGTAATGTTTGCTCCCGCAGGAGAAATTCTCTGAAGCTAAAATGTTGTTATTTTTCATGGCTTAATGTTTAAATTCAAACCAAAGCTCAGACCTGCCAACCCCAACATCCGGTATTATTTAAACTTACCTGATCCTAATTTCCACTTATCCGATCCCTAAAAACCCTTACCCGATCTTCAAACTTTTATCCGGATAAAGTGTTAATAATCAATAAATTTATAGTTTAAAGTATGGGTGAACCAACAGATATCAGGTATTGCAGGCAATGCGAAAAGCAGCTCTACGGAAGGTCAGACCAAGTCTACTGTAATGACACCTGCCGTAATACTTACAATAAATAAAAGGAAAAGGTTAAGAGGATTCCGCGACATGCTGATGAGAAGCGCATATTTACGATCATCAGAAGGAATTATGAAATGCTAAAAATGCTCTGCCCATATGAAATCAGCTCAAATAATCAACAGAGTTACAAGATTGATTCTGTTCCTAAATTGTTTAACAAAAATTTCTTTACAGGTACCATTGAAACCCAGCGAGGGCTCTGGTATTTGTGCTTTGATCGGGGATGGCGGGAAGAAGGAGATCGTATTGTATTAAAAGACTTTCCTTTAAAAGCGGTCATTACTAATTAACTGTTCTCAAAATCGAAATGATTCACACCCAATTTACTCTTTGTTTTTCAATGTTTGATAATAATAACTGAAAGGGCTGCCATAATAGATTTGTTCGACAGATTTGCTATTTTCCTCCTCGTCCGCTTCCCCTGATTTATCACCTTTTTTCATTTTAGCAATCTTGTTTCGTAGTTTCATTAACAATCGGTTTCTACAAGAGTCCAGCCGTTTGAGCTGGATGCGTGTATATTTATTGTCGGTCAATAATCGATAACCACTTGACCAGCACATCTCATTTTTTAGATGCTGATAATTCCAAAGGTTTACCCTGCCCACGGACATTCCGATCAAACGGTTGACAACCGATTCATAGATCGTATTTTCACTGCTTCTGCAATGTGGATCTTTAAGGATGAGCTTAAGGTCACCGACAACCTTGAACTGCTTTTTCATCTCCTTTATCAGCGAGCTCTTTCTCACCCTCAAATATCCCTGATAATGAATTTCGTAACCGACAAAACCAATCCACGGTGAACCAACTCCCCTTTCGCTTCCCCAAATGTAGCAGTTCTTCGACTTCTCAGACCAAAAATCGCGATGATCGATATATGGTGTGCTAACGGGCTTATGAACAACCAATTTTTTTGACCTGATGCCCAAAAGGTACCTATCAAAAGCAGCTGCACATTCTTCTTCATCGGGATGTATGATCAACATATCGTCACAAAACCTGACATATAGCAGTTTCTTATCATTCTTGCGAATCACACTTTTGTCTACCCCGTGCAATACAACGTTTGCAATCAGCCCTGACAATGCACCCCCCTGGGGTATTCCTATTTTTGCACCGGCGATACGCTTATAATAACCATTCGAGATCAATTCGCTTTTTACCCAGCCATAATTGCCATTGGGAATATGAAATTTTTTAAAGTTTCGCTGATCGTCATTAAGTGGAAGAACACTGTTGTTAAAAGTGTAGACATCAAGATAATCATATAAAATACGTCTGGCGTTATCAATATCCGATGTTGGATATGCCCGTATTTGTTTGCGCTCAAAGAACTGCCTGAAAACTTTTTTGATTACGCTATGGTTCACCGTATCGAAGAACTTTTTCATGTCGCATTCTGCAACAAACAGGTTCTCTCCATCGTGCTTTTCCCTGTACGCCAATATTTCTTCCACAGGTTCGTGATGGGTCGGGCACATTTCCTTACCTTTAATCATCCTTTTATACCTAAAGGCAAAGGATCGTTCAATAAAAAGAGGGTCGAATATTGCAGTAAGGTACCTGTTGGTAATGCTCAATATGATCTTGTCCTTCAATCCAAAGGAAGCAATTGGCCTGCAGACATTTTTCTCAGGGAGGCTTGGCTTGTCCTCTTTAAGCTTGGGAATGATTTTAGGCGAATCAATTTTGTAACCAGGTTCATGCAGTGCAGCCTGTATCTCTTTGATAAAGCTATTTAGCCGTATTAAAAAATCCACATTTGGATCTGTCTTCTCAAAATATTTAATCGTTGCATGTAACGACAGCAGGGTCTTTTCACTTGTACTTCTTGCTGCCCCATCTTTTATACGCTTATGCTGAATAACAGTCTTCCATTTCTTCCGGGATGGGAAAAGGCTGCAAAGAAGTTCTTCGCTTTTGGTGGGCCCGCTTCTGTGATAATTCTTTTTAGGGTTTAACGTATGCAGGTGGATCAGGTGATCCTTGTTTCGACGGTGGGCCAGCTTAACCCTCATTTTACAAAGGATTTCCAGAATATCCCTATGTGTAGAAAAGTCCTTAAACGCCAGCATAAAGAAAAAGATCAAGGTCCCTGAATAAAGAATACTGAACTATTAGAGCGCCTCCAAACCTTGTCGTGCACAGAATGGCAGTTAATACTTGCGACTGATATCCCATTTTCATGGGATCACTTCCACCTTAGGTACCTCTCTCTTTTCCTTATAGCCTACCTTTTTTGCAAAATAAACTACGGTGGCAAATCTAAACTTTCCCATCGAGTTCGCAAAGCAATAGTTTATCATGTCCCTGCATTCCTGATCGTTGAACTTTTTAACATCCATCTTAGACAGGGCAAAGAAATATTTCACGCCTAACTCATATGTAAAGGTATTCGCAATCGCATAACCAATCTGGTACCAGCTGGTAAAACTACTGGTAATAGAAAGCCCCCGTTTGTTGAGATGTCGAATGATTGCCTGCATAGCGGTTCGGTCAGACTGCTTATTTTTTCCTGCAGGATTAAATTTCTGGTTCTCGTTCGGTTCTGCAGCATAACTATATCTTTCCGAGCGAACCGCTTCCCTGATTATCGCACCTTCAGATTCTGTGTAGTTTACCAGGAAAGATTCGAATTCGTCGCTGACTTGTAATAATGGATCATGAGAGAAAAAGCATAACCTGGTAACATCGCTTCCACTTGTATCTATCTCAATCCCATATGCGGCGAGAATGTAGGCGTAAACCTTTCTGAATCCATAGGTGTGCCGAAAATTAACATCTTCGACGGGAAAATCACTTCCAAAATCAAAATGCACAAGGCCTTTGATCCCTGCTTTTGAAGGAGATTCCCAGAAGGCAAATATGTAGGGATCATTTGAAAAATGAACTTTAAGTGCGGACATCTTTTCTGTATCCAGTTTATCAATATCCAGTACCAAAAGCTTATTATAGTGAGATATGGAAGCCCTGTTTCTTTTCTGTTTAAAACTCGCAGAGAAGGTAACAGCAGGAAGCCGTCGTTTTTCCTGATCATAGGTATCCCTGTCCCCTTTATCCAGATATTCACGGAGCCTGCCAACCAGCGTGCTGTATGTACCATTTTTAATCATATCCAGGTTCCGGCCAACCTGAACCAGGTCAGATATGCCACTCCAGGAATTTGCCTGAAAGGATGTGGGCAAAGAAAGCAATTTGTCAGTGGTCATACCTTGTGGTTATTTGGTTAATCAATTATACAAAAAACGAATCCCTTTCCCTATTTCACTTATACCTATTCATCCTGCATCCCTTCCAACATAGCTTGCCATCTGGCCGTTTCCCTTTTGGATAGAATTGCATTAATCCGCTTTGCCAGTTCAGTCGAACCTTCAAGCATCGCTTTCATTTTCCTACCGATCAGCCTGGCACAGACCAGCTGGATATAATCGGTATCATTGGTATCGTATAATTCCAGTATCTCGTAATGCACCATATAAATGTCGTCATCATACAGCTCAAAGTAGCTTTGTATAATGTGTTCGATATCTGTAATGTCCTTGGTTCTCTGCGGGCGGTCGTTATTTGCAATAAGCTTCAGCAAAACGATTCCTTCCATCGTGCATACCTTGATGATTTGCCCATTGTCCAGCTTGAAATCTTTGACAAATGGATATATTTCGGTAAAACCAGGCATGTTTAGTACAAAAGTCGGATCGGTTAGCCTAACATTTCTGTTTGACTGCTCAATATCTCCAAAGGGCAGCAGATCAACCTCAATACTATTTTTATACATTAGCTTGATCGCTTCTGTCTTGTGCGCTTCAAACAGTCCCGTTTCGACCAGCGCCGCCTTGACCTGGTTATATTGACCTTCGTCACTGATCGTTATGGCCAAATCCACATCCTTTGTTCCTCGGGCAGATGTCAATTGTTCGTTGGCCGAAAGATGTATGTCCCTTGCTACAGCCCCAACCAGATAAAAATCTATACCGAATCTGGAAAACACCGTTTCTAAGTCTGCCAGCATTTCCGCTATTGCAGGCGCAAGTATTAGATTATTTGACATATTTCTCTTTTATACGCATGGCGGTTTCGCGGTTTCTGCTATCAAAACTGCTGATCAGTTCTGCATAGGCGAGCAATGGCGGTACTGTGTCACCATCAGCCTGGAACACCTCCTCGTTCCAAAATGGCCTCAACAATTCTACTTCACCACTCTGATCAGGCACTATTTTAAGTTTCCTCATTAACTCGAAGCGATCCTGGTTGGAATATATGGTATAGATCTGCGGAGATAAATATTTAGTGAGTATTGCCCCGGCTGTTTCTGCACCCCAATATATTCCAATGTCTGCCCCGACATGGTTATGCCAATTTAATCTTTCTTCGGAATTGTTAAAGCGAAATTTCCCTACCAGTTGTTTAGGTCTGAGAATAGCTCGGTACATATCCGCCCATTTTTCAATCAGCATATTCCGGTTCTCCAGCAATAAGGTTTCCTGTTTTTGCCTTGTTCCCAAAACCACAAAACCTTCTCTTTTCATCTCATTTATAAAACTTCCTATATTCCCTAATGCCACACCCGCCTTGTAAGCAATATTTCTGTAAGAAGAATTTAACAACTCTTGATCCATTAAAACAGCGAAGAGAAATTTCATTCCAGAGGGAGCCCAAAGTTTTGTTTCTTCAACTACTTTTAGAGGAGGAGTCTTTTGATCATTTACATAAACATATATCCCACGTGTTTCTATATAGCAATTCCCAGAGCCTTCTATGTAGCTTATCTTATGGGCTTTTAGCTCATCCTTCATAGGAGCCGGAATATACCTGGAAACCATGAGCAGTTTCCCATCTTTTGCTTTTTGCTTGCTAAGAATGTTGGAGAGTGCCGCTGTTCTAATTTCGCTTTTTACATCTACTTCCAGTATATAGTTTTGCTGGCCTCTTGATATTTCAAGTACCGCATCAAACGAAGCTCTTTTCCCTTCTGATGTTCTTAAGATTTTCGCTTCAATACCTGTAATCTCGGTAAACCTTGTTAGAGCTGGAAGCAGGATCTGTTCTTCTCTCATGTTCAAATATTAATTCTGTTCATGTAACATGAACAATCAAATATAATGAACATTATTAATATTTTATAAATAAACCGATTAAATGTTCACATAAAATCAAAGTTCATGTATCTTGAACAATCAACTTTCATGAACAAGCCATTAGGCCTCCTCTTCGTAATAACTATCGTTCATCTGGGGATCAGGAACCAAATCTTGAAAAATTATGGACACTGTTCGGCCCTTCAATTGCGATTCAAAATTCCTTCTAAGTTCATTAATTTTTTCACACTCAGATGCCGTCAGATAAAACCGCTTAGTTTTAAACCACTGCATTAAATGGTTAAAGTTGCCAATATTGTCAGACTCAATACTTAAATCCTCAAACAACTGAATTGAGCGCTGAATCTCGGAACGCTTTATCTGATCTCTTAAATTCGGAATGATGTCAACGGTAGAATCTTCTGAAACAATGACAATCATCAATTGATGTTCATCAGCCTTACTTTCATGATAAGTAATTGCACTATTATACCTTGATCCTCTGGACGAATCACCATGAGCACCTACAATGCCGTCTAGAATAACACCGTAAGCATAAACTGATCCAAAAGGATCAACAAGAACACCCCCATCAATGGCGGTTAATTTCAGCACAACTCTGGTGATAGTTTTTCAGGCTGCAAAGGAAAACACTGATTACCTAATCTTTTCGCTTCGTTCTCCGCCACATTAGAAATAATAAGCAAAGCTCCTTTAGCTTGTTTGGTAACAGTGACTGCAAGATTAAAAAGGTAGTCGATTTGAGCAGAACTAGTATTGCTGAATGTTCTTTTTACATCTTTACAAAATTTCTTCTTGCTGATGTATTCAACAGGAAATTCAGGTATTCCGTACCGCATTTGCAAAATTTTCTTGCCATAGTGAGAAACATCCCAACAGTGTGTAGAAAGAAAATTGACAATGAAAACTGAAACAGACAAGATGGAGAGTTCCTTTAATACTACCTTTCAAAACAACAATACCATGGAAAACAACAATGCAATCATCAACGACCTGAACAGATTGGTCAATATTCTGAACGACGGAAAAGAAGGCTATGAATCTGCCGCTGAAACGACAGAAAGTAGCGAACTAAAAAGCCTATTCCTCAATCTCTCTGTGCAGCGTGCTGGTTACGCCAACGAGTTGAAAGCACATATCGCCCAGCATGGCGGAGAATCGGAAAATGAGAGCGGCGGCGTGTTAGGCGCACTACACCGCACCTGGATTGACATTAAGCAGGCTTTTACCAGCAAAGAAGATGCAGCGATCCTTGGCGCCATAGAGACAGGAGAAAAAGCAGCCCTTGAAAAGTTTGATAAAGCACTGGAAGATCCATCAACCCATGCCGATCACATTACCTTACTGCAAAAACAACGTACCGGCATCCGCGAGGCCTTAAGCGAAATTGAAACCTATCACCATCGCCTGGGAAATCTCAACGATTAGTACCACAGTTCAATATAGAAAGCCGGATTCATTGACCTGAACCCCTGGAACTCCAAGACCAAAACCCCGGGAGAGCCGGACTATATCGCCATTGATCTTGATCCCTCAGATGATGATTTTAAAAAAGTGGTCAAAACAGCCCTCTCCGCTAAAAACTATTTCGAAGAACAGCAATTGACAACCTTCATTAAGACCTCCGGCAAAACCGGAATCCATATCTTTATCCCTTGTAAAGGCTTTAGTTTCACCGAATCCAGGAAACTGACCGAACACATCTGCGGGGAAATCCACAAACGGGTACCTATGTTCAACACCCTGGAAGTAACAGTTGCTAAAAGAGGCAACAAACTTTTTGTCGATTTCTCCCAAAACGAATAGGCCGATACGCTCGCATCTGCCTATTCGGTGAGGCCAGCTAAACAACCCAGCGTGTCCACACCAATTGACTGGGATGAGCTTGACATGAAACTCAAGCCAACTGACTTTACCCTCAACCACATTCCTGCACGAATTTTGGAGAAAGGTGACCTCTGGAAAGACCTGCACAATAGCAAAATAAAAACCGGGAATTCCAAGATCCTGAAAACCATTTTAAACCCCTGATCAATGAACGCGCTAGATAATCCACTCTAAAAAGACGAACATCTTGCTGATAAGCCCTAAAATTGCTCACCATCGATAACAGTAGACCAAAGCATCATTCGAGATAAGCCTTCCAGGTTCAGTTTTTTAAACAGTTCCCTGGTGATGATTTTCACATTTTCAGCCAGTTGCTGATATTTACAGTGGCGCATACCCAAAGGAAAAGCAGGCCATTTTCCCGTTTAGCCAGATCAATCGTGATGACTGAAATCGCTTTCCCAGATCCATTGTATGCCGGTAAAAACTAAGTGAGCTCTTTTAATCTTGGGAAATGCCGGAGTTCTAACAGGGCATACAGGATGTCTTCTTCACCCGAGCCGCCTCGCAATAGGCAGGGTATGCTCCCGCCATTCGTTGTAGCCATGCAGGCAGCGAAAGCGCAGGCTAGGTTATAAACTGTGGTTCATTTTCATCCTGATCGGCGTAAAGTAGCAGGACATAAGGCACTCATCATGTTAGATATGCTTTTATGGTATGTTAATTGTGCGTTATTAAATGTGTGACGTCCTAAGACGACCGTTTCGGTCTTACCTGTTCCTATTATTGCCCTTTCTACTATAGAAACGGAGCTTTCCAAAACGAACCAAAAGCTTTCAAGTGTATGTATTTCGAGCAACAAATTCCCATTATAACATTGTATGATATGTATGCTCCCGCACTTATGGGGATCGTTACAAGAATTCTTAAGGATGATGAACTAGCTGAAGAAGCACTAAAGCGAACTTTCATAGAAATATCCGCATCTATCAGTAAATACGATGGGCAGAAAGGTAGGATATTCACCTGGATGGCAGCAATAGCCAGAAATACTGCGATTGATTTGCTTCGCATGGGAGCCCAAAATCAAACTGTACAGGATTTAAATGAATTAGGCAACGAATCAAACTTTAGCCACCAGAACCAAAATCCTAAAATTATCGAGGGCATGCAACTGGTCGAAACATCCGCCGAACCTGAAACAACAATTCTTGATTCGATCTATTTTAACGGATATACCAGTACAGAAGTAACACAAAAACTAAACGTGTCATTGGATACGCTAAAGACCAGAATCAGAACGGAGGTGACTTCGCTTAGAAAATGATTTAGGAAATCTAATGATGAAGGCGTTGGCTAGCCATAATTTGACAGTCCCGATAACTCGAAGCATACCGGAATGAGAACAAATATTTTAACCGTCACATTGACTGATAAATTAAGTATCAAAATTACGATCGTAAATTATGCCTCCGCTTTTTCAGCTGCTGTGTAGCCCACTACCAGACGTATTTTTTCATCGAGTTCTTCTACCGCCTTTTTCATCAGATAGAATTCTTCGATAGCGGTTGCACGTTCATCAATTTCCAGCAGGTTTAACAATCCCAGGATGGAGGCAACCGGCCGACGCAGTTCATGCGACTGAATGAAGGCAATCTCATTGAGCGAGGCATTCTGAGCGCTAACTTTTTCTTGATGAATTACCCTGGAAGTTATATCCGAGGAATTGACAGAGACACCGATGATCTCGCCATCCGGGCCATAGGCCGGTTCATATTTAATGACCCACCAGATCCGCCCATCCTGATAATCCACTTTTCTTTCCTCATTAGTAGCTTTTCCTTTGAGCGCATTTTGATAATGGAGGTAGAAGGTATTCCGTATCTCTGGGCTTAAAAAAGCGCTCATCAGATCACCCCGTTTAAGCGTATGCCCATAAGTTCTCTTGACTAATCGCTCCAGTGCTTTATTAAAGGTCAGGACCTCGGAATTTCTTCCCAGTAGCAGATGACAGTCGATGGAACTTTCAAAAAACGAGCGCAGCTCGATTTCTGAGCGTTTGGCTTCAACAAACTGTTCTTTCAGGATCGTAACACTGATGTCAAATTCCAGGAGCTGGATTACCTGGCGCGAAAGGGCGACCAGCATTTCCTGCTGGAGTTCGGTTAGTTCTTTTGGAGAGCCGTCAACTACGCATAAACTGCCCAGGTTAAATCCATCCTTGGTAGTTAATGGAGCCCCGGCATAAAAACGTACACCACAGTCGCCAGCTACATGTGGGTTGTTGCAAAACCGTTTATCCAGCAGTGCATCGGGAATCACCATAATCTCCTGATGTTTGATGACCTCATTACAAAAAGCTTGCTCCCGGGCGGTCGTTTCCAAATCTGTGCCTATCTTGAATTTGATAAACTGAGTTTCATCATCTATCATGGTAATCAGTGCGACGGGAGTACCGCATATCTTTGCAGCCAGCTCTACAATAGCTTGTAGCTCATTTTCCTTACTGATCTCCAGCTTTAAAAAGCGGTTGACGGCCTGCAGCCGCTCGATTTCTCTTAATGGCATAAAATAGTGTACATAGTTATACTTACGAAACATATCATCACAGCGATTTGACGTTCATGTCAATGACCGGTAATGTTTCGAGATATGACAAGTCTGTTTCGAATATTAAAATAACTGAAAATCCCGATAATCGTGTCTTATATGTTTACCTCGAAGGCAAGCCCGCGGCGGATTTTGCTAGCCAGGTCCGCTAAAAAGAGCTGGAGCTACACTTTCAAGATTCTCGTCATTAACAAAAACCTACACACGAAGAGTGCTGGGCGATGAGTGGTCAGCTGACGCAGCAATTAAAGCAGATCTTATACCAGTGCCTAATCGCGATCCTTTTCATGGAACCGATTTACAACGAAAATGTTCCCTGTATCTCTTGCCAATACGTTATCAGAAGAAGGGTCACACCGGGGAAAGAATGTTGGGCGATTCGCCGATAAGGAATAAATGATGAAAAACTGGAAAAAAAATTACTGAACAAAAAAGTCAAACCGACCGCTATGCGGCTGTTGGTATTTTAATGGCAGACAGGCTGGATAACCTTCCTTTTACCATCGGATTAAGCCGACAGTCACGGCGGATCATTAAACAAAATCTGGTGATCAGTTTCCGCATGGTAGCTGTTTTGATACCGATAACAATCATGGGTATTTCCAGTATAGGCCCGGCCGTTATCGGTCACGAAGGATCTACGTTAATTGTCGTTTTCAATGGATTAAGACTGCTGGTTTATCAGGATAGCCGTAAATAAAATTAATTATAGCAAACGAATGCATTGCCGGTCATTCTGTGATTTCCGCTTCACTTGACCTGACACAATCCCATCATCAGGGAAGGCGCAGCCGACGATTGTATTGTCAGGCCCTTCGATTGACCACCTGGAAAAGCTCGAGCAGCAACTGGCAGCCTGAGCTTTAATAATCCATCCATTCCAGCTTGCTGATCTCAAATCCCAGACCGGCTGCCTTTACAAGGAAGCGCTGCTTCATTTCTTCCGGCATACTACTTTCGCGCGACAGCAGCCAGAGGTACCCCATGCTTTTACCAGAGACAAGAGCGTATTGGTAAGCGTCGTCAATATCCAGGACATTGTAATCCAGGTAGATCGGGAGATAATACGCTACCTTTAGCTGGCCCCGCGTTTGACGCCCCCTGAATCTGATTGTACCGGTGGCTTCGACTACCTTGTTCTTGACAGGGTTGAATGCACGCGTTACAACGTGGATCGTGCCATCCTCGTTCGGCGTATATTCTTCAGTGAGGTTCCGTAAGTCTTTTTCGATGATGTTGGGCAGCCGGGCTACCTCGTTCCATTTTCCCAGATATTTATCCTTATCGAACGGATCGACGATCGCGCCGGCCGGCACGTTTCTTTTTCGCCAGAGCGCATAGGCCACAGCCACAACCCCTACGGCGGCGGCTATTGCGGATATGACTTTCTCCTTTTTCATGGCTTTAGCCCTTGATCACGGCATCGGTAGCTACCTTGGCCGCTTTTTTAGGTACAATGGTTTTTTGATCAATGACCTCTGCAGCCGTGTCGCTAATGCCCGCTTTCACTTTACTGGTAATCTGGCGGCGATATTGCGTGCCTGTATCGGTAAAATAAAGCCAGCCGAGCGCTATGCCTGCGGCAATGCCCACTGAGATGCCGACCATGAGTCCGGTGTGGTCTTCTTTTTTAAATGGATTTTTCATAGCGTTTTGTTTAAATATACCTATAATAAGCAAGGAACAGGCCATTTTTTTTAATGGTTTAACATCTCGAAAAAAGTGTGCCCCCGAGCTTCTGCGGACATATTAACAATCAGGCCCCCAGCGGTAAACTGATATAAAAGGTTGTGCCCGCGCCCTCTTTACTTTTGCACCAGATCTTGCCGCCATTGGCACGGATGAAGTCCCAGGAAAGCATGAGGCCAAGTCCAGTCCCTTTTTCGCCATTGGTGCCGTAGGTGCTGGCTAACCGGCCCTCGGCAAAAAGCTCGCTTTGCTTATCCGCCGGGATGCCTTTGCCATGATCCTGGACGGCGATCACTGCCGCGTTTTCTTGCTTCTCTGCCGTGATGTCGATCTTTCCACCGGGATAAGAAAACTTAATGGCGTTGCTGATCAGGTTGCGCATAACGAAATCGAACTGATCGCTGTCCGCCAGTACCGACAGGCTTTCGGCCGCGGGCTGATGGATCTCGATCTCTTTTGCAGCCGCCTGCGTCCTGAGCAGGTCTAGCGAACGCTGGATCGCATCCATGGTATTGACCGAGGCAATATGCGGCTGCGCGCCCTTCAGCTGGGCGCTTGCCCAGTTCAGCAGCGTATTCAGGGTTTCATTGAACGAGCGGCTTTGCTGTTTCAGCAGACCAATGACTTCCTTCTCCTCCTGCTGGTCAAGCAGGCCCGCATCGACCATCTCCAGGGCCTGCATGATTCCACCCGCCGGGCCGCGCAGATCGTGACCGATGATCGAGAACAGTGTGTCCTTGATTTGGTTGGACTTGAATAAGGCCTTGTTCAGTTTACGGGTCCTGCGGTAATAAAAGGCAAAGACCGCGGTCAGTAATCCCAGGGCGATAAGAATAGTAAGCCAGACCATACGTTCGCGCGCCCGCTCGGCCTCTCCGCGCAGCTGGCCTTCCTCGCGTTTCCTGCTTTTTTCAAAAACCTCCTGCAACAGCTTTTGATGCGCCTCCAGGGCAGCCAGGGATTCTCTATAATTCTGCTGTTGCTTATAAACGCCGCTGATCGCCTTCAGGATATCCGCGCGAAGCTCCTGTTTGTCGAGCCGTTCTGCAGTCTGCAAAGCACTGTTTAAATAAGAGAGACTCTGATCGGACTGCTGCCCTTTCAGCAGCATGGCGATGTGTACCAGTGTGCGTGCTTCATGCTCATGCAGGCAGTGCCTCCGCGCATGTGCCAGGGCCTTTTTATGGTAGGCAAGCGCTTTGCCTGTATCCTGCTGCAGCGCATAGGCTTTGGCGGAATCGGTGATATTCTGATAGGTCGCTAGATGTCCGGTATCTGCCGGTACAGACATCTGGCCGTTGCAGCCCGGGCAGGTCAATACCGCTAAAAAACAGGCGAATAGATAAGTTTTCATAGAACATAGGTAAGCAATTCCTTCGGTTTTCACGTAATCTACTCTCATTCAGTTTAAACGGTTAGTGCAATTGAGTTGGTAGCTACTTTAACGGGCACGGCAGTTTTGTTCCTGAAAGCAGCAATCCTGCCCCGCGCAGGGAATTCCCCAATGACCACTCAGAATTTTAATTTAAGGAGCTTTCAGGCAAATATTTTCGTAGGAGTTGATATAAAACCTCTATATCAAAGGGCTTTTTAAGGTAGCTGTCGAAACCTTCTTTGGCTGATTCTGCTTCGATGTTCTCATTACAACTGAGGGCAATTACCGGCAAGTGCGGGTATGTTTCTTTGATCTGATGACAAACCTCTATGCAATCCCTTGCTTTAAGTTTGATATCCAGCATGACCACATGTGGCCGGTGCCGGTCAATCAATTCCAAGATGCGGTCTCCGCAACTTAGTACGGTGACCACTGCAAAATTTTCAATTTCAAGCGCCGTACTAAGTACATCGAGTATTGATTTGTCATGTTCCTGAACTAGCACAATTCCTTCCATTCAGATTATTGCGCACTTATAAGGGATTGAACCTAGCGCCTATAAAGATAATTAATTTTAGAAGAATTCGGTGATTTCCAGCGACCCTAATATTATTATCCCGGTTCAATTTTGGGAAGGGTAAACCAAAAGCTGCTTCCTAAACCTGCTTCACTCAAAACACCAATCTTGCCGCCATGCTTTTTTATAATCTCTGCACTGACAAACAATCCCAGGCCGAGTCCCGAATACTTAGCTCCGCTACCTGTATCCTGATAATACTGGTCGAAAAGCAGCGGTAACTTTTCAGAAGCAATCCCTGGTCCCTGGTCAATAACGCAAATCTTAACGGCATTTCCCTGGTCCTCAAAAGTAATCCTGATTTCTTGTGACTCAGGAGCATATTTGACCGCATTGTTAAGCAGGTTTATAAGCACCCGTTCAACCCGTTCCTCATCGGCACAGATCTCCAGATCGCTGTCGCCTGAAAGGACAATACGCCGGGAATCAAAATTTCCGGTCTGCAGGCGGCACCGTTCAGCTAACTGGTATAAATTTACTTTATCGATGTTTAGCTCTAACTGCTCCCGGTAGACTCTGCTGGCGTTTAACAGGTCATCAATCAGTGAAGATATCCTGTCAACACTTTTATTGGATTGCAGGATCATCATTTTTAAACGCTCCGGTACCTCCTCCTTCATCTTGTCAAGCATTTGCAGGGCACCTTTAAGGCTGGTGACAGGCGTTTTTAGTTCATGACTAGCAATGCTGATGAAATCATCTTTATAACGTTCAATGATCTTGTCCCTGGTAATATCACTGATCAGACCGAGAATCTTCACTGGATCGCCCTGTTCACCGGCTTCCGCTTTGCCTTTAAAATTCAGCCATTTTAAAGAGGAATCGTTCGTGACGAGTCTCACCTTGATATCCAAACTTCCTCCGGCAGATATACTACGCATGGCAGACTTAAAATCTGGCAGGTCTTCTTCCCGGATATAGGCATAATAGTCTTCCAATTTCCATTCCCCGACCTGCACGGCAATACCAAAAATCTGGTCGTGGCCCTCGGAGCGTACTACCTGGTTACTTTTTAGATTAAGCTCCCATACCGCAGTTCCGGAATACCTGAGCGCAAAATTCAGCCGTTTTTGACTTGCTTCAAATTGTTTAAGACCGGTCACATCATCCAGGACGGTAAAACCAAAACTTTTCCCTTCGTCCTTATAAAGAACTGTGGTGACATCAACCCATACGACGGACCTGTCTTTCTTATAAAGACAAGCCTGCAGCTTGAAAAACGGAACCTGCCTGGTCCAAAGCTCATCCTGCATATTGTGCCAGTGCGCCTTATCAGACTCGCATGCATAATCCAGTATCTTAGTCCCCTCAATCTCTTCGGCGCTATAGCCTAAAAGCTCGGTAAGCGCTTTATTGACTTTAACTATAATTAAATCCGAATTGATGATCTTACTTGCTGCACTGGTCAACTTGAACACCGTCTCGAACTTATCATTACATTCTTTAAACTTTTCTTTAAAATCTTGTAGTTGCTGATCCCCTTGCATAGCCTTCGCTTATTGTAATCCGATAACAACTTAATGCTATAAAGTGTTTCTGAAATTAAGCGGGAGCTTTTGAAAATTGCATTAATGAATTGTAAAAAGAGTTAAGGAAGAATGCGTCGCCTGCAAGCCAGGTAGCGTCTGCTCTTAGCCGCACCTGCATCCATCACTTCATCATTACCTCTGCCGGCAGCATCCTATCAATAATATTCATATAGTGTTGATAGCTAAGGTATCAGCGGTGTTGCTTCCTTTGACTGGGTAATAGAGAGAAATCAAGTTATGCTATTTACACTGACTATCCTTCTCAACATTCCCCACCTTTAACCCTCACAAAAGCAAGGCTAATGCACCTGTATGAAATCCTGTCCTTAAAGCTGTTGCTGTTTTATGATCTTGATTTTACTCATGATAGTTCTTTATGATGACTGTTCATTTGAGGACTCCTTATCCTGTTGGAGTATTCCCGTTTCTACTTCGATTTGTACCTGACCTTTTTAGCGGTTAATGCGTAATATCGGCAGCTGTGGTCTTAGTTTTGGGAACCGTAATTTCATTTTCCACCAGAGATTCACAATGTTTTTCAAAATATCTCCTGATGGCAATTCCAGCTATAATTTTTTCAATCGCTGCCTTTTTCCACAGCATCAGGCAGGCTAACAGCGTGAAAAATAATGTGGCGCAACCAAACCCTTTAGTATAACTATTTAGTAGCCCGGAAAGAAAAAAAGCGAGGGTAACAGCCAGGGCCAGAAAAGCCATAAGCAGGAATACCAGTACAATTGTATTGGTGATCAGGTCTGCCGCTAGTTTCGAGCCCTTTTCCATCGCACTTAGCTTAAGCAGTTCTAACCGAATGCGAAAATATTCCCTGATATCGTTCCAAAGCGCACTGAAATCCGCAGGTGTCTGTTTTTCCATCATTACTATTTTTATGTTACTAATCACTCATCCCAGCAGCCCTAAAAGCAACCCCGGTGGACGGCGAGCTTTTGGAGTGCTTAGAAAGACCTGGTCAATTTTCTTTAGTAAACCATATTGTCCGGCAATTGTTTTTACCTGACTTACCAGAACCATTGCAAACTTTCTTTTCACCACAACTTATAGAAAACTATGCCTGACCGCGCTTTTCTTAATGACCTGTGCAGCTATTATAAAGACCTGCAAATTTATGCACGCTCTTAGAACCCGATACAGAAGAGGCCAATGATCTGGTGCAGGAAACCATTTACAAGGCCATGCGTTACCGGGAAAAATTCAATACAGTCATTAGTCTTCGCGTATGGCTTTTGCGATATTAAAAAATACAAGGATAAACACCTTTCGCCGGAAGAAGTTCAGTGACACCTTAATCGATTGTGAAAAAACGCTAAGCTAGCCCAAGCTGTTTTATAGTGCCTCAAAAAATGACGGAGAGCGAAATTTCGTTATGGCGGATATTCAGCGTTCGATAGCTGAGTTGAACCCGGAATATGGCCTGGTAATAAGTTATTTTTTAAAGGGCTCTAAGTACCATGAAATTTCCGCCATGCTAACCATTCCTATTGGAACGATCAAATTCAGGATACACATGGCACGCGGAATACTAAATGAACAGCTTAGCGTTTACCAGCCTCATTGAACCTGCTTATCGGCAGGGGTACTTTATTTATTCACTCTGATCTGGATGCAATAGCTCCTGAGCCTTTCGCTTCAGGTCTGCCAGTTTTTCTTGGTTTCCATGCCTGTCTTTAGTTCTGCAGATTACTGGATCTCCTGGTTGATCGCAGCATTATCCGGTTTTTTTCGTCTTTTGTGTCTTCCATTCAAAAAAAGGGCGGAAAGCAACAAATCTATATTAACCCTGCTGCCCCGCTAGCTGCGTCTGAACGCAGTCCAATACGTGCCCCAGATCAAAAGGCTTGGCGATAAATCCATCAGGCTGGCACTGCTTCACCATTACATGCCCAGCATGTGCCGACATCATTAGTACCGGGATGTTCCGGCAGCGCTAGTCCTGCTTGAGTTCTGAACACAGGTCTACACCATTTCCGTCAGGCAGCATCACATCCATCAGGAACAAATCGGGCAGACCCAGGCCTACGGCTTGGCGAAAGCCTACCGCTGATGGGAACAACTTTGTTTCAAAGCCCTCCTCATTTAAAAAGTATTCCAGCACAAAGCCGATATCTGCATCATCTTCAAGGATCCATATCCTTCCTGGCCGGAACAATTCTGCCCGGCGCACATCTGTTTCATTCATACCTAACTACGAAATTAAATCTAACCACAGGCGAATAAAAATAACCGCGCCATTCCTTATTGCCTCCCGGTGTTGCCCACGACCCTAAAACCCTATATTACTTTACTTTTTGCTTGATGTAAGTCTCTATCTCCATACGATCGCTGGAACCGGTGGCACGCTTGGCCCCGTTAATCGCCAGGCTGCTTACTCCTAATTTATCAGCCAGATATTTTACTTCATAAGGTTGGGAGGAATTCACCTGATCCCGCCCCACTTTTGCTCCTTTTTTTTCCATTGTTTTTCAATTTAGGTAGTCGATGTATCTGATTAACAGCACCCAGCTAAAATGGTTCTACTTATTTTGTACAGAGAGTTAAAGAGACCGCACATGGTTATCCGAGCATTCAATAGATATCGAAACTTTCTGTATGACTTGCTGTTATCTATGAAACACACCCGTCCCCGGCATGAAAAAAACAATTCTGAAAATAGTGCTACTGGTCGCACTGATCGTGCTTGCTGTATACCTGGTGCAAATTATCAAAGGCTACAATAAAGGTACGCCCAACCAGCAAAACAAGGGAAATCCCATAGCCAGATAATTTCCCTGCCAAGCCTATCGCAAAGACCCCTCGCCAGATGCCTTAAAACAAACTGACCGCTAAGCTGTTAAGAAAGAAAAAACAATACTACTATGGGATTTATAAAAAACGCTATTGTGGGCATCGCGATATATGAGGCCATTAAATACCTGACTAAAAAAGATGCGTTGGGTGTCTCAAAATTTGATGAAATCAAAGCGCAGGCGCCGGAATGGCTGGAAAAAGCCAAGGACGTAACTTCAGATCTTAAAGCAGGCAAGCTTCCGCAAGTCTGAAAGATGGCCGCAAAAGAAGCGGCCATTTTCATTTAAACCAAATTCCCACTCTGGTTAAAAGAACAGAGGACCTGTTCGGAAAGACCATGCCCGGGATTTCAAAATCACAGTTGGCACGGAGACTTTTGTACTTCTCTGGCAAGCGTAGGGACATTGCATGAATTGATAGGCAAATCACGAGAGAGGAGTGCCGATCAACCAGATTGCCTTTGACATCGGTATCGACCTTAAAAGCATCTCCGACTGGGTCACTGGTGAAAGATTCCTGAAGCGAATTAAAGGCATGGTTTAATACTTGAAAACAATGGTAAAAATTACAATCTAAAGTTCTCTGTCTGTTCAATTATAATAGTTCGCTGACCTAACTGCGAACGGAACTTTGAACCCAGCCTTCATGGCCTTTTAAACTGATATTTGCATCGTGTTTTAATTCTTGACTCATCGAGCTACTCACCGGATATTTGACAAAAAAATAGCTGCAATACTCATTGTATATCCCTAACTACCTGCAATCCAATCAAAATCTGTACCGGCAAAATCAAAAATATTCTTCTAAATCATTTTTGTTTACTATATTTGATTGTTTACTTTCAGTAAACAATGCTAAAAGATAAACAATATGACTGTACATCAATTGTGGGAACAAGGGATCAATGCTTTGCCCAAAGTTCTCAAAGAGGAATTTGGTAAGCCCAGAATGGTATTGAATGCCGACAAGAGCACCGGTATTATTATTTTGCGGTTCAGGAATAAGGCCGTTGAATACAGTGTGATTAAAATACCAAAGTTAGATTACGGCATGCTGTCGTTTCTAAAAACAATGCAAATCGCCATGCGATCCAACAATCAAAGGAAAGTGTTAGTGCTTGCCCCAATTGTCTATCCTAAAATTGCGTTGGAATTAATAGAACAGGACATTAACTTCCTGGATATAGCGGGAAACATCTATCTTAATGAGGGTGATATCTACGTTCTACGATCAGGAACAAAACCAAAGGCAAACAAACCCGAAAAAAGCAAAAGCAGGTTATTTTCAGAAGCAGGCCTGAAAATGTTGTTTGGCGTACTAAACAATCCCGAATTTATCAACCTCACCTACCGGGACATGGCCGCAGCGGTAAATATTTCCGCCGCTTCCATCTCCATTATCATGAGCGAAATGCGGCAAAGCAATTACCTGCATGAAGGTCAAAACAAACGTAAGATAATCAACTCAAAAAAAGAACTACTAAGCCGATGGGTACAGGCTTACAAGGAGCAGCTCAAGCCTAAAATACTTATAGGATATTATACCTCTAAATCACTCGAACTGCTGCGCAATTTTAAAAAAATTGATGTGACAGAAATCAATGTCCAATGGAGCGGAGAAGCTGCAGCCAATCTGTATACAAATTACCTAAGCCCAGGAAAGCTTTCGCTTTTCGTCACCGGCGAAAACAAGAAATGGATGTCAGCGCTTAAGCTGATCCGCTCAGACGCGAAAGGAGAAATAGAGGTGCTTAAATTCTTCTGGGATAAGAATCATCCTATATTTGCATCCAATATAAAGTTACCACACGCCGTACCGCTAATCCTTGCTTATGCGGAACTGATTACTTCAAATGACAGCAGAAATATAGACACCGCCCAACGAATATTTGATGAGTACATTCAATTTACCGACTGACAAAATACCGGATAACCTCAGGCAGGTCGTTATCGCGATCCAGGAAATACTTGATGAAAAGGCTTACGATTTCATCCTGATTGGCGCAACCGCCAGAGACCTGATCCTGGACGGGCAGTATAACCTGGGCGCTGGCAGGGTAACCTTAGATGTAGACTTCGCCTTATATGTACCAGAATGAGACAGCTATGCAGAACTGATCAACACCTTATTGGCTTCCGGCAGATTCTCAGCCACCAGGGTCATGTATAATCTCATTTTCGACAATAACTGCGAAGTCGATATCGTCCCTTTTGGAGAAATACAAGACGAAAATGGGGAATACACCTGGCCACCAGACTTCATCCAATCCATGAACGTTACCGGATTCATGGAAATCAAAGACCAATGCATCACCTTCCAAGTTGAAGGCGAAGAAATCAGCATAAATGCAGCCCCATCCATGCCATCTACTTCATGAAAATCCTAGCCTGGAACGACAGAAAGCATAAAGACGATAAGGACGGCAAAGATCAGGGCTTTATCCTTTCCAACTACATAGAACTAAAATATGATGTCTTATATGACGACTACCAAGACATCGTTGAAAGCGATGACTGGGACACCATTACCTCCTGCGCACGCATGCTCGGTAGGGACATCGCCAAACTTCTTAAAGACAATCCCAAAGCCCTAGAAAAGTCCTGCGAAATCGTCGAAAAAGAACTGATCGATGAAGACAATACATTAAAAGTTATAAAGCATTAGAGGAACTACTTGAAGGTTTAACCGGCGGTTAGCATTAAAGCATACTTGCACTTAGGTGGAGTATGTGGGAAAACATAGCATTTGCAGCGGTAATGGCCTGCAATTTTCCCTCCGCGGGCTTTCCTTTTAAACTCAGCCCGATCTCAAACCTTGTTTTTGCCGCAAGCTGGAAGATTGCAAACTGTTTTTTTCTTCTCACGCTCATATACGCGGGTTAAATACTTTAAGCCTGGTATTCAGGGTAAACTCTTTTCAAATGGCTGACCGAAGCGACAATCAGTTGCTCTAAAATCTCTTTACTGACCTGCTCCAATTTTTTGATATACAGGCATCCTACACCGGTTTTATGTTTTCCAAGTTGTTTCAATAAAGACTCTTTTTCCGGAAAATCAGAAGCCAGATAAAGCACAATCGCTGCGCTTCTGGGAGAAAAGCCCGCTAAAGGGGCATTGCCCTGATGCCCGGAAGGATAAGTATAATGGTAACTTCCAAAACCAACAACCGCTGTACCCCACATTTTAGCGGTAGACCCTGTCTTTCTCTCCATCATTTCCAGGATGGAATAACAGTCTGCTTTTTTTGCCGGATCTGCAACCGATTCGATAAAAGAGCTGACGCTTTCAGAAGTTTGAGTGGTTTTGTTCTTATACATCATAAGATAGTTAGGAATACTAAGATATCAAATCTAGTGAAAAAGAAATAGTAGTTTGCGGAAATTAAATCCGGGATCAATAACTAAGGACTTTTCATCTGAAAAGTAAATCAAATCTGCCCCTCCAGGTTTTCCGCAATCAAGCTGCCATTTTGCGTTTTGGCAATTTCTGATGCAATATAAAGCCCAATTCCCAACCGTCTTTAGTAGTGTTCTGATTCTATTTCGTTGGTATTTGATATTCATATAAACATCACCAGTTCATACGCGGTTATTAACAAATAACTAAGAACTAGAAAATAACACAGCAGCAATTAGCAACCTGAAGGCCTGATTAACATGTTGCTTTGAGTCACCAATGCTGATATTCAAAAAGCATTCCTGGCTTTGGGTAGCTTATAATCTACTGTGATAAATATGCTAAAACTTCATTGATGCTTTTCAGTCCAACGAAATGATTGTGATTCACTTTATGATCCTGCTGCTCATGTTGCCAGGTAATGTGATAGGGAACATGGGCTGCGAACCCACCGATTTCTAGCACTGGCAGGATATCTGATTTAATGGAATTGCCCACCATCAGGAAATTTTCCGGTTTGCAATCTAGGTGCTTTAGTAGCTTATTATAATCGCATACCCGTTTGTCACTCATAACTTCAATGTGGTGAAAGTTATCCAGCAGACCCGATTTTTTAAGCTTTCGCTCCTGGTCTAACAGATCCCCCTTTGTAGCAACTACCAATCTGAAGTTACCCTTTAGATTTTCTAATGTTGAAGTCACCCCCTCTAAAAGCTCAACGGGCTTTTGTAAAAGTTCCTGTCCAAGTTTTATTGTCTCATTTACCAATTGCAATGAAGCATTATTATCGGAGATCCTGCTTACAGTTTCGATCATACAGAGCATAAAGCCTTTTATACCGTAACCATACAGGCTCAAATTTTGCATTTCTGTTTTAAACAGTTCCTGAGAAACAGAATGTTGCGGCAAGTAGTCGCTAAGTAACATGCAAAACGCTTTCTCTATTTCCTGAAAATAAGACTCATTGTCCCATAAAGTATCATCTGCGTCAAAAGCGATGGTTGTTATCATATTATTCATTTACCTTTTGTAATTTTAGATGGCAAAAGTCATACTATAATTTTAATCATAAAAGGACATTTGTCCTAAATAGAATATGTTACGAACAAACCTGTCATTTTTGAGTTATGTAGAGCACCTTTATTTAATTCAGCAACATAAGGAAGACATTTTTATGAAGTCGCTCGGCAAAGGAAAAAAGCTGTTAGTTCAAGATGAAAAAGCTTCAAAGGTAATATTGATCAAATCAGGGATAACGAAATGTTTTTTTACAGAAGAGAATGACAAAGAATACATCGTCGAGTTTCTGGGAAAAGGTGAGATTGTGGGAGAAATTGAATTGATTCGCAACATTCCCTGTCTATGTAGTATTGAAGCTATAACAGATATTGAGGTCTATGTCATATCCATTACATGCTTCAAATCTTTAATCAAAAAGGACCTAGATTTAAATAATTTGTTATTAGACGTCTTTACCGAACGTATCGTTAATACAGCAAGGCGCGCATCGTATCAGCAATTATATACAACTGAATATACCCTAGCAAAATTGTTGGAAATGCAATCAAAACATGAAATCAAAATTTCTAAAGAGGAAATGGCTGCATACTTAGGTATTAACATAAGAAGTCTGAACAGAGCTTTTAAAACGTTAGGACGTATTGGTTAGTCCAGCTACGCCTGTTATCATACAGCAAGTAGATCTGTTTTATTCCGACCTGAATGTTGATATTGGTTTCTATAAGTAAACCATGAGATCAATAGAAACTGCAGGTGAATTTTACAGCCGCTTTACCTCGAACACTGCCTCCGATCCCGGGAAATTCAATATTTTCCTGATCGAGGAGTTTGAAAAAACAACTCCACTGCCGCATTACCGCAGAGATTTCTATAAGATTTCTTTGCTCACTAAGGGTTCAGGTATACTTGCCTATGCGGATCAGGCTTATATGGTCTCTAAACCCATTCTGACCTTCTCCAATCCGATGATTCCTTATTCCTGGGAACCAGAGGCAAAGAACGAGGAAGGCTTCTTTTGTCTTTTCACCGAAGCTTTCCTTAATAACGATCTGAAGACGGGCGGCCTTACCCAGTCCCCGCTCTTTAGTGTTGGCGGCAGACACGTATTATTTCCCGAAAAGGCCTCGCTAAATCTTTTGAAATATATTTGAACAGATGATTGGAGAATTAAAAAGGTTATGAAAATAAATACGACCTTCTAAGGAGTTATGTGCGCATACTGATTCATGAAGGCCTTAAGATTAAACCTGCTGAAAAAAGTATCCGAACCCTTAATTCTGCAGGCCGCATGAGCAACCTGTTTCTGGAACTTCTGGAGCGGCAGTTTCCGCTCGCTTCCCCTGGATCAGCGGTAAAAAATAGTACGGAGTTTTTATTATCTTTTGTTAACGTTTCTGTGGCTTGCGATTGCTGAAATTCGATTATCAATCAAAAGACAATGAAAAAACTCATTCAGGCAGAAGCCATCGTTCCATTTTTAATCTCCGTTCTACTCATCAACCGGTTACCCGTACATTTTGCGTGGTGGATCTGGATACCTATCTTTTTAGCGCCGGACCTGAGTATGCGTGGCTACCTGATCAATAATAAGGTGGGCGCTTTCTCCTACAACCTGTTACATCACCAACTGGTGGCCGTCGTTATTGCAGGAACCGGGATGCTGCTTCAGTTGCCGTATAGAATTGGCAGGCCTTGTACTGTTGGGCCACAGCAGTTTAGATCGTGTAATGGGCTATGGCCTTAAATTCACTACCGGTTTTAAGTTTACCCATTTGGGTGCCATTGGGCAACTTCAATAATTTAATCAACAAACCATGAACTACTTATCCAACCGGACATTTTTTTATTCTTGAGGTCTTTTTTTAAAAAAATCAATAAAAAGAAATAATTTCAAGAACAATTAAAGTTGATAGTGATGTTAAGAGATTTACTCAAAGGATTAATGATCCGTGACCTTGAAAAATTGAAGCAGGAAATACTAGCCTACCAAAATGAGGAAAAACTATGGTCAAGTGATAGGGGTATATCAAATTCTGCCGGCAATCTTTGTTTGCACTTAATTGGTAACCTCAATACCTATATCGGTGCCCAACTAGGCAGTACCGGTTATCTGAGGAACCGCGAAGAGGAATTCACCATGGAGAATATTCCGAGGGAACAACTGGTGGAGAAGGTAGAGCAAACGATCCTCATGATCGGTCAAACTTTCGATATGATTTCCGATCAGCAACTGAATGAAATATATCCAGGCGAAACACCTTTTAATGAGGTAACTACTCATTATTCTTTCGTTCATCTGGCCATGCACTTAGCTTATCACTTAGGTCAAATTAACTATCACCGCCGTTTTATCGACAACTGATTGCAGGAAAGATAATGCACATCCTCACCACTTCAGTACGATTTGTTTTTACGCACGCACCAGGTGGTTATACTTCTCCGGTTCTGCACGTTAGTGGTTTTAATGGCTTCGTGAAGTTCTCTACCAAGTTTTTGGATCCATATTTTTATTGTTAGCTTATAGACCAACAGCCCTTTACCAAAAATGTTTTCTCATTTTAAGTGCCATCTCCAAGGGATAAAACTCAACCCAGCCCTAAAAATTTAGAAAACAAGATCATTCCTGCAATGGTTATAACTATACCAAAACATAAACGGACAGGATCATGGCAAATCAAAAAAAATCTGGAAAAAAAGGTGGAGTAAAACTAGCAGATGCCGGAGCAGTGATTGCCGCTAAAAGTTCGAGCGTATCATTTCCGGTAATCGCTATCCCTGTAAATACCGGTGCGGGACAAATCGTGAAATAAATTTTAATGGTTATCCCCGGTACACCCGGGGATAAATAGATATACTTACAAAATATGTGTCTGAGCAGTTGATCGTTCGATTCGCTCTTCCTGTTGCTGCAACCAGCCATACACATAATTTGCAACCTCTTCCCAGCCGGGCTCATTACAGATGTAATGGCTCCTGTTCTCAAATTCAACAAAGTCAGTAACACTTTGCTCATCTGTATAAGCCTTGTAATTCTTTTCCACCAGTGAATTGGGAATGATTTCATCTTTTTCACCTGCGATCAGCAACAAAGGTGCATGCGGGGCATCCAGGTTCAGGTGACCTGCGCTGCCCATGCAATCCCTTAATACATTCCTGCTATCGTGCGTTGCAGTTGCTTCAAAAGCCGCAAGAGATTTCTGCTCAGATAACGTATTGGCAAATGATCCATGGAACATTTCCGGGTCGGTATAAATCGGTTCATCGCCTTTCAGCGGATTAGCAATGATCGCGCTGTTTTTAAGGAAACCCCAGTCGAAGTCCAGCATCATATTAGGTGCTACTGAATTGATGGCTACACCAATGGAGGCGACATCCCTGTTCACCAGCAGCTGGGCGATCAGCCCGCCGACCGAGTGCCCGATCACAATCGGCTTATCCTGCTTCAATGCTAAAATCTCAATAGCCGTAGTGACCTCATCCAAACTGAGCTCACCCAGTCCTTCGGGAGGATTATTTCTTAAATCCGAAGGCTCACCTTCATGTTTAGGCCATGCTGGCGCAATACAGCTATAGCCTCTTTCAGAAAAAAAGGCTGTCCATTTCTCCCAGCTTTTGGGATTCTGGAACATTCCATGTACAAAAATGATGTTTTTCATAGGTAAATGTTAATAGGTATTAAATAAACACAACGATTCGATATCGGTTTAGAAAAATTAAGAGCAATTGGGAATGCATCAGCCATTTTAGAAAACCATATCCTGCCCAGGTGTGTTAAAAAACAAATACCTATTATGCTTATGAAAAACAATAAATTACTCTATCCGGCAATGCTGGCGCTGTGCCTGAGCGGGCCATATGCAACTGCCCAGCGTGGCATCCCACCAAAAGATGTCACCAAATCCTTATCGGTAACCAAGTATGCCCAGGTGATGGATTTCAAGCCTGAGATGCTGAAATTACTTAAACTTCCGGCAGGCTGGCAGGTCAGCCTTGCGGCCTCCGGTCTGGGTAAACCCAGAATGTTATACACCAGCCCTCAGGGCAATGTCTATGTCACCCGACGGGATGGGGGTGATGTCCTGCTGTTACAGGATATAGACGGGGACAGCAAATTTGAAAACCTGGTCACAGTAGTTTCCAATTTCAAAGGTGTTCATGGCATTACCATGAAAGACAACTGGATGTACCTGTGCAATAGCAATGAAGTCCGCAGGTACCCGGTGAAACCGGATGGAACCCTGGATGCAATGGCAGGAGAAACCCTGATCAAAGATCTTCCTGACGGAGGGAGCACCCCAACCGCACCATGGACTTTGGTCCTGACGGGATGTTATACATCAGCGTAGGTTCCCTGTGCAATGATTGCAAAGAGAGTGATAAAGAAACTGCGGCTATGCTACAAGTTGACCCTAAGGATTGGTCACGCAGCATCTACGCCAGCGGACTCCGCAATACCTTCGGATTTGACTGGCATCCGCAGACCAAAGAACTTTGGGGAATAGATAGCGGGGGTGATGCCAAAGGAAGTGAATGGCCACCCGAAGAAGTCAACCAGATCGTTAAAGGCGGAGACTTTGGATTCCCGTATGCCTACGGCAAGCAGGAAGTAGACAAAAGCCGTGAAGATCCGGCCGGAAATACCAAGGAGGCAGTGGTTAAAAATACGAAGCCATCCATACTGGAACTGACCGCGCACATGGCACCCATCGGATTTACCTTCTTCAGAGGTGCTGCAAACATTCCCCAAGAATGGGCAGGTGATGGACTTGTCGCCTGGCATGGCTCATGGAACGCCGAAAAACCGGTAGGGTTTAAAGTACAGCGCATCCATTTTGAAAACGGAAAAGCCGTAAAAGCGGAAGATTTTCTGACCGGTTTTCTCCAGGGAGAATCCCGCTTTGGAAGACCGGCAGGAATCACAGTGACTAAAAACGGCACGATCTACATTTCAGACGATGCCGGAGGAAACATTTACGCAGTTAAAAAAAACAATTAAGATGAAATTACTTACATACCTTGCGGTAGGTGCTTTAGCCGTTACTGCTATCGCCGCAACAAAACCCGAACCCACACCGAGAATTGAATTTGACGCATTAGAAGCTTATCCGGAAGGCATTGCCTTTGACAAAGTAGCTAATCAGTATTATGTGTCCTCTGCAAGACTTGGACACATCGGCAAAGTAACCCCGCAGGGAGCTTATTCCGTACTGCACGCGGACAGCACATTGAAATCTTCCTATGGGTTAAAAATACATCCAGACGGTAAACGCCTTTTTGCCTGCGTGTCAGATGCCAATTACAGCAAGTTCACCAATCCGGCCACGCGCATGAAAATGGCCAGGCTCATCAGTGTAGATTTAAAAACAGGCAAAAGACTTTCAGATGTTGACTTATCGCTGCTGATTCCAGGTAAGCATTTTGCCAATGACCTCAGCTTTGATCCTCAGGGCAACGCTTATGTCACTGATAGCTTTGCCGGTGCAGTCTATAAAGTTGATCCAAGCGGAAAGGCCAGCATCTTTGCCAAAGATGAACAGTTTAAAACCGAAGGTGTAGGACTGAACGGCATCGTTTACCACCCTTCAGGATACCTGATCGTTGACAACAGCTCTAAAGGACAACTCTTCAAAATAGATCTGAAGGATCCTAAAAAAGTAACCCGTGTTGCCATTGACCAATACTTCATGGGCGCTGACGGATTGCTGCTCAACGACAACAATACTTTGACGCTGGTGGTTAATGGCGGAACAGACAAGATTTTCCAACTGAGCAGCAGCGACAACTGGCAATCAGCTAAAGTCACCGCATCCACATTGGTAACTGACAGGTTTACTTATCCTGCAACAGCAACCCAAAATGGGAAGGACATCTGGGTAATGAATGCTCAGTTCAACCAATTGGTGGACAGCAACTCTGTACCGGTCAAAAAATTCGCCATTCAGCAGGTGGTGTACAAACCGTTAAACTAAAATTAAGACGCTTGATTCGTCATTATAACGTAAATCCAATTATAGCCTGAATCTGTTTAATTATTTTAAACGTTAATTAAACAGAACCGCAAGAGAGATGAGATGGATTTGAAGGGAAAGAGACAGAGATTGGTGCGCGGTTTAAGGGATGATGACAAGAACCGGGGCATAATACCCCGGTTCTTGCTTTTGTGATGTCATTTAAGTATTTCACATGAGAACATTTCCATTAGCGCATTGTTTATCGCCAGCAAAGCATGATCATGTTAAAAGAACCGATCCTGAAAAATCCTCCATAAAATTTATCAGCCGGACACCATGGTTGAAGTAAAATTCAAACGCTACGACCTGGCTTTTAAAACCGACGAAAAGGGCAGGCCAATCCTGTTGTTCATTGGGGAAAAGGACGATAACGGCAAGATCACAGGGGAGCGTTATGCCAGGAGATTACTGGAGAATACAGACGGCACCATCTTAAAAGACCACTGGGATCACAAAGGAAAAGCCACAGCTCAGATCAGTTGACAATCATTTAATCAATCCTAGTCACCACCTCATTCCAGGAACTGATCAGTCCACTGCCCGAAAGCCCATGGAAGGGGTCTTTCCCAGGAACGGGGATCGCATCGACTTTCTCAGCAACCTGATCCGGTCGAATGTCTTCCAGTTTAATCAGGTCAGGCTCTAAACCATTCGGATAAGCACCAACAACCGCAAAATCATCACTATGGCTTAATGAAATATGTCCCGTTCCTGCAGGTAGCACCATGACGTCACCCGGACGGACATGAAACTTTTCTCCCTCAGGCCCACCAAGTTGCAACAGCGCATTTCCTGAAAATACACCTAACACTTCATGCGTATTGGTATGGTAATGGTGAAAGTCATACACCCGCCACCGGAACGAATTGCTCCAGCCATTCTCTGCAAAACGGGTTTCAAGGAAATCAGCAGCTGGCATACCTTCCATATAAAAAGCATGATGGTACACAATCACCGGGTATTTGCTGTTGGGAATGACCCCGTCATCAGTCAGATTAATAATTTCAGAGGTAGGTTCCATCATCAAAATTTAAATTTCACAAGCATAAATCTGCTCCCCGATTTCTTCGGCAAAGCGCAAAGGGATCTGTCCAAAACCATTCCAGTAGATCCCGGTAGCGGTGATCTCGGGAAGCAGGTCAGCCAAAACCTTTTCATCATGACACACCCGGTATACACCATCCTCCATCGGCAATACCGTCAACTGCATTCCCGATGCGTGGATCTGGTAGGGCTCTATGTCATCATAAAAAGCTTTCATTACATATTGTGTTCGGTAATCAGTTCACCCACCTGCTGCACGAATCCATCTTCCAGCTTATCCTGTGTTGCCCACTTCACCTGGTCACCATCAGGTTCCGGGAAGATCACACCCACTTTGTTTACCCCTTCCATGATCCGGTAGAGACCGTTTTCTAGGGGCTCAATTGTAAAGCGATCTTTTAATAATTGCATCTCAAATGATTCCATATCACTATAACAAGAACCCAGCACTTAGGTTTACGACAATATAACTTTGCAAAGCATCCGTATTTCTTTAAATAGGAGCAATCCAGCAATATAGCGATACACGTTGCAATAACCCGCAAAATCCTGCCTGGAATGGAATAGGAATTTAAAGAATCCCTGCGTAACTTCCTGGGACAATCATTTGTACATGATGGCGTACATGGAGCGGCTATAATTTCCTCTTTCCCTGGCGCAGGCAATAATGAAATCGGCATCACCTTATAGCCATGCAGGAAGAAGAAGAAACATTTGAAATTGCGGTAAATATCACTCAGGGGCTTGAACCTTTAACTTTTACCATCATTTGCCTACAATGACACCGCAACACCGGAACATATACTGGCTTTCAAAGTGAGCCGGGATAAAAACGCTTGGGACGCTCCAGCCAGATGAACACCATTGCTGGCATTTGGTGGACGGGGAATTGGAACAGCAACAGATAGACGGTATTGGCGCAGCAATTGACGGGCACTACGCCTGATCATTAACTTATCCTTTGCGGATTAGTTTAAGCTGATGAGATACTGCAGACGTACCGGAAAATGCCGCTCTGAATTCCGCAACGTTTGCAAAGCTTAACTTCGAAATCGTCCTGGATTCCCAGCTCACCAGAAAGGAATCTTCATCAAAAGGCCAGGGATGGACAACGATCCCTTCACCGGAAGCATGCATTTCGTAAGCCTTTCCATCCGGTCCTTCGCTAATCTCAATTTTCCGGTGTTCAGGTTGAATGAGTCCCTGGCAGATTAGCAAAGAAAATGCGTCACAAAATTCCAACAGCTCGTATCCACGGCCAACCTCCTCACTGCTGCTGCCGGATACTTGAATCCAGTTTTTTTCCTGTTTCTTTAGCTTGCTGATAAAGCTTTTCGCCTTCACGTCCTCACCATGTACGAACTGGATGTGTCGCGCAGTGAGAAGGGCTATATATGAACTCTTGGTTTCAGCCAAATCCATCAACCGCTGGGCATGGGTGTGATTGAACGCCGTTTGCTTAAAATTGACCGGCCCCCCATTTTTGTTCAGTATATCCTCATTTTCCAGTTCATTGTATACGTCATCATGCTCCGCGGTAGCGATTAGTGTGTCCACCCAACGGCCGGGCTGATTGTCGCGCTTCCAGTGTGCGCATATCTGAGCAGCCAGTAGTCCATGAGACCGTTGAGTTATGATCTGCCAGCCGGATTCTGTATAGTTTACAATCATGTTAGGGTAGGGGTAACGAAAAATAAAAGCCAGAACCCACACCGATCTCACTTTCTGCCCAGATCTTTCCTCCGTGTAAACGAATGATTTCAGCGCACAGGTACAAACCAATGCCGAAGCCTGATATATTCTGTGTGTGATCTGTCTCAATACGGAAAAATCTGTCAAAGAGCTTCGGCAGGTCTCCCGCCCGGATGCCCATCCCCTGATCCTTTACAGAGAATAGCTGTCCATTATCAGTCTGTACACAGCTGATTTGGATAACTTTCCCTTCGGGCGAATATTTAATGGCATTGCTTAAAAGGTTAGAAACCACAGAAGCGATTTTGTCACGATCGGCAAGAGTTTCAACTACCCCGGAACATTCCACGGTAATTTCATGGATGGAAGTAGTCATTGCCAATTCCTGAACAATTTCGTCCAAAAGATCCTTCGTAATAAAATGAGTTTTGACCAAATCAATCTTACCGGCTTCATATCGGGAAACATTCAAAAAGCCATTGATCAACGTCGTCATTTTTTTCAACTGAACAGTCATCTTTCCAAGCAGTCCGCTCGCAAAAGAATCTTCTGGGATGCCAGTTCTGGAAAGTAACTGAATATAAGCGTTAAGTGAAGTTAGCGGCGTTTTAAGTTCATGAGAAACGATCCCGATAAAATCATTCTTGCGAATTTCGTTATTTTTCTGCTCAGTAACATCCAATAAAGCACCGGTAAACCGAATCGGCTGGTGGTCCTGGTTAAAATAAACCCGGCCCCTGGCCCTGATCCATCTAACCTGCTGCTCATCTTTAGCTTTAATCCTGAATTCTACATCATATGCTTCATCGTTGTCATCCGGCGATTCCCATCTCTCTGCGAGGCTCAGGGTGCGTTGCATGTCCTCAGGATGAATTAATGCAAGGAAATCCCGTTTGAAATCAACTTCGGTCTCCGGGGGAAGACCAAAAATAGAGCGGCATTTATCATTTACTTCCATGACGTTGGAAGCGATGTCGTAGCCAAAGATTCCGAGTTCCGCAGCCTGAATGGCAGCGTCCAGGGTTTCTTTAGTTTTTTCCAGATCTTTGTCAGTCCTGACCATTTCGGTCACGTCAAAAGCAAATACCATGATGCCGTCCACCTCTCCGGCTAAATCGAACTTAGGCTGGTAAATGAAGTTAAAGAAATGATCTTCCATTACTCCGGTAATATCAGGAAGCGGGATCAGTAAGGCATGCCCTTCATAAGTTTGCCCGCTGGTATACACATTCTTGAGCACATCTATGATGGGTTGTCCCCGAAGTTCCGGGACAGCATTAATGAGTGTTTTACCCATCAACAAGCGACCGGGAAAGATGCGCTGATAGATGGGATTGATAAATCCATATACAAAGTCCGGCCCATCCAGAACACAGATCCCTGCCGGAGCCTCCAGCAGAAACCGTTCCATCCGATCCCGTTGTTTTTCAGCGGCATTCCTGGTTCTTAAAAGTTCCTGCGCTGAATCCTGCAACGCATTGAATAATTTCACCTTTGGAGTGGTCTCCGTACAGATCACCAAAACACCACCCATCTCACCATTGTCATCGAGTACAGGACTATAACTAAACGTCCAGTATACATCTTCCATTTTTTGGTTCCTATAAATCGGAATTAAGGCATCTTCCTGCCAGGTGGCTTCACCTCCAGACCTTACCTGATCGATCAGCGGCTTAATCACAGGCCAGATTTCTTGCCAGCAATCTGCTCCGTGCTGACCCAGTGCTTTTGGATGCTTGCCGCTGGTTCCAAGGCTAGGCCTATAGGCATCATTATAAAACTGGATCAACCCATCACCCCACCATAGAAACATGGGCATCCTGGCGCGCAGTATGACCCCAACCATGGTTTGCAGACTACGAGGCCAGTTCTCCGGCACACCGAGTTCGGTTTCGGCCCAGTTGAAATTCCGGGTCATTCCCGCCATCTCTCCAGCACCGTTCAGGAAAGGCAAATTTTGAGAAGCCGAATGTTCAATACTCATATGTCTGTGACTGGAAATCGATTGCGATGCTTGTATAATGTGTCATGTGCAGATAATTAAATTTCAGAGATGAAGGTTAATTGCAATCCGCAATGCACTTCAGCAATAAGGGGTAAAATTGCTGTATATAAACGCTTACTTCGCGCAACATATAATTAAACAATAATCCCACCCATTTGTTTCATCGCGCCGCTGTCTCCATGAAATGCTTCAGATGCGAATAAATCTGCAAAAAAGTATAAAAATTTTGATTACTATCTAGCTAAAGACTTCCTTAGCCTTATTGATCGCTGCCATCATATCAATGCCCTCACCCAACACCCCGGTAAACAGATCACCTGTTTCCTTCAATCGATCCGGCGCATTATGGATCGTAAAATCCCTCATCGTCAAACCTGGCTTCACCTCATCCCAATGCAACGGCATGGACACCGTTGCCCCGGGTTTCGGCTGCAAAGAATACACCCCCGCAATAGTGGCGCCCGGCCGATTCTGCATAAAATCCAGGTACATCTTCCCGCCCCGATTGGCAATCATTCTTTCCAAAGTCGTATAGGAAGGCAGCTCTCTGTGCACCAGCTTCACCACCACTTGCGCAAAGAGCTGCGACTGATCATAAGTATATTGCGCACCAAGCGGAACATAAATGTGAATCCCCGTTGAACCCGAAGTCTTCACAAATGACGGCACACCCATCCCGTCCAGCACCGTCTTGGTCATTTGAGCCGCTTCGATCACCTGCTCAAACGTATTTTTATCCGGGTCTAAATCAATCACGCAATAATCCGGATTATCCGGAGACTGCACTCGGCTGAACCAGGGGTTCATTTCAATACAACCCAAAGTCGCCATCCACAATAAAGTCGCCCGGTCATGCCCCAGCAAATATTCTTTTTCTTCCCCCTTCTCATTGGTATGCGGCATCGTGTGTGCCCAGGAAGGCGCCGTTTCCGCCACATTCTTCTGATAAAAACTCTGCGAATGAATTCCGCCGGGAAAGCGGTTCAGCGACATGGGTCTGTCCAGTAAATACGGAACCATATAGGGCGCAACCTGATCATAATAATTGAACATATCCCGCTTGGACACCCCATCCTCCGGCCAGTACAGCTTATTCAAATTCGTGAACTTGATCACATGTCCGTCGATCTTTTCCTCCTGAATTTCGCTCTTACCTTCCAATAAAGGTTTAGCAGCCATCTTGTGTTTCAACCCAACAATCCTCGACCCCTTAGCCTTACCCCGCTTTTTCAGCGCTTTCGCTCCAGAATCACCAACAATCCCTTCATCCGCCTCCTGTTGAATCTCATCAGCAAATTCCTCAACAATTTCATTGGTTTTACTGGCAATTTCCAAAACCACATCTGTAGGATCTTTGTCTTCCCGCAAACCTTTAAACGAAGCCTGCCTGAGTTTTCCATCCCGGCTGATCTCGGCAAACTCCACTTCGCAAACCAGCTCTGGCAACAGCCAGGTGGGTTTGGCGCCAAGCCTACGTGGGCGAAACCTGGAAGGTTCATCCACATCCGGTTCTACGTCAAAGGGACAAACCGAAGTTTCCAAAGGTTTAAACCGTTTCAGCAAATCCCTTTGCATCGCATCATTGAAACCAGTCCCCACCTTACCGATGTAGCGCAGCACACCCGATTCATCATACACCCCCACTGCCAGGGCAGAAAAGAACTTGCCGGAATCTTCGTTCCGGGTATAACCTGCGATCACCACTTCCTGACGGAGTTTTGCTTTTACTTTCAGCCATTCCCTTGACCGGGCATCCCCGGTATACACACTTTCTGCTCGTTTGGTAATGATCCCTTCGAGTTTCATTCGCTTAGCCGTCTCATAGAAAGCCACCCCGTCCGCAGCAAATTGATGACTGATCCGGATGAGGCCGTCAGCTTTAGGCAACACCGATTCTAAAATAGAACGTCTTTCCAATAACGTATAATCAGTCAACAACTTACCGTTATACCATAACACATCAAATACATAGAATACCAGATTTAAATCTTTTTCACTCCGCCAGTTTTGCAATGCCCCGAAATTCGGAGACCCAATTTCGTCCAGCACCACGATCTCCCCATCCAAAACGATGTCCATCGCCCAGCTGGCCAGCAGCTCATTGATCGGCGAGAAATGATCATAGACCAGGTTGTTCCTGGACACAAGGTCAGCAACACCATTTTCCACAAATGCCAGCGCACGATAACCGTCCCATTTAATTTCATAGACCCAGCCCGGATCGTGAAAAGGCTGATCTACCTGCGTAGCCTTCATGGCCTTGATGCTCCTGGGCAGTTTCGCAGCTGGTGCAGCATCCAGCAAAGACTGAACTTCGTCTGGCAACGAATCCGTCACCTCCACTCCACCGTTCTTTCCAGAACCCCGTTTTGGATGAGCAGTCTTCTTTGCAGCTTTACCTTTCTCTTTCTTAATTTCATCGTGATCCTGCTCAGCTTCACCTGCTTCCGCCAGTTCAATCCAAACCGGGGCATGGTCGCTCGACTTCTCCCAGCCGCGAACGTGCTTATCTACTCCTCCTGATCTCAACCGTTCGGAAAGAATAGGATTTAACAGAAAGTGATCCAGCCGCAGGCCAGCATCCCGCTCATAAGCCTTTCGCAGGTAATCCCAAAACGTATAAATACGCTCGCCCGGGTATAATTCCCGGATCGCATCTGTCCAGCCCTGAGCGACCAGTTCCGCATAAGCCTCCCTGATCTCGGTTCGGAACAACGCATTGTCTTTATATTTTTCAGGTTTATAGGTATCCAGCTCGGTCGGCATCACATTGTAATCACCGATCAGCATCACCGGTAGCCCGGCATCCAGCAAAGTTTGCCCATGTGCTGCCAGCCGGTTAAACCAGCGCAGCTTGTAATCAAACTTTGGACCAGGGTACGGATTCCCATTGGGCAGGTACAGGCAGCCGATCACCATTCCAAAGGTGAAACCTTCAATATACCTGCTATGGGTAAAAGACTCATCTCCGCCGGGCAGGTCTGTACGAAGTTCACGAATTTCCTCCTTCGAGAGGATCGCAACCCCGTTCCAGCTCTTCTCCCCTTTCCAGATCGCATGATAACCAGCCTCTGCCAGTGCCTTTTCCGGGAAACGTGGAGTTTCGCATTTCAATTCCTGCAAACACACCACATCAGGCTGCGCCTCACCCAGCCAGCGCAAAAGATTTTGCAGGCGCCCATTGACACCGTTGATGTTGGAGGAAGCGATCTTCATCAGGATCTGACTAGCTGGTCTTTCCTTTCCAATCGGTCAATAATACCGTAGCTCCCGCAATGGCCGTAAACGCCAGGTTAAAGATCAGTTCTTTACGGTTCCTGCGGAATGCCGGCACAAGACTTTGCAACGCAAATTGCGCAATGTTAAACGGATCAATCTTGCCATGCGTTTTAAAGGGGATGAGCCCTTTCAGGGCTGCAGGTTGCCGGGTCAGCGCAATATATGGAAGCAGAATCGCCGCTTCGGCAGCATAGGTCAGCTTCACTTTTTTGTTCATTTTCAATAATGTCGGTAACAGCAATAAAGCACCTGTAAGTGCATAGTCAATGATTGCATGCTGTTTCGGACTGATGATTTTGCGTTTCATATCGATTGAATGATGTCTAACAATTTTACTCTTTAGCTGAACACACCTGTACGAAGAATGTTTTTCGAGCAGACCGGTTCAAGCAGTTCTCAAAAAAAACGGGAAAGAACTAAGTCCTTTCCCGTCTGCTCATCCATGTCTCCTGAATACTTTTGAGACACACCAGCTAATAGGCTAGGTTTTAACCTTTTTCTCAATGTCTTTACGCTGGTTAGAGCCGCTCTTTTTAGCGTCCTTAATGTCAGCTGATTTCACATCCAGTTTGTCAGCTTCGTACTTGATCTCGTGTGGCTGATTCGATACCGAATTCCTTTCCACTTTTGTTCCTCTAGGCATATTATTTCAATTTAGGTGAATGTTCAGGTATAACAACTTAATAAACAATTGGTTTACAATTGTGGTTCTCTCAGCGATTCCAGCACTTCGATCAGCGCTTTTGCCGTTGGTCCGGCAGAAAGCGGGTTTTGACCGGTCACCAGGATACTGTCGTTCCACATGGGAGGTAAAAGGAATGAGCGCTGTTTTAACCTCGGCACCCAGTTCTTCCAGTTTACTTTGTAACTGATAAGGCACATTTCCACTGCGTCCGGTCATTACTTCCTCCGCATTACTGAAGGCGGAAATCACCTTACCCTGTAGAAATCCGGGACGCAGTTCTGCTGATGCGATCAGGGCAGCGGGTCCATGACATACCGCGCCGACAGGTTTTCCCTTATTCAGGAAATCCAGGATCAATTGTCCGCTCAGCTGACTGTTAGCCAAATCCCAGATCGGCCCATGGCCACCCGGATAAAACAAGGCATCAAAGTCCTCGGCATTCAGATCCGTCAATCGGTGCGTACCATTAAAAGCATTCTGCGCAGCAGGGTCATCTTTAAAACGACGGTTAGAAGCCGTGATATTTTCCGTCAGCTCACTCATTAGGTCAACAGGAGGCTGACCGCCCATTGGACTGGCCAAAGTAACTTCATATCCCTGGTCAATGAATTCATAATAAGGATCAGTAAACTCACCTAGCCAAACACCGGTTTTGCTATCAGTATCCTCCATCGCACTGTGCGAGGTCAGGATCATTAATATTTTCTTCATAGGTAGATGATCAATTATTTAATGTCGCCTGGATCTAATTCATTGCCTTCCTCATCGATGCGCTGGTTTTCTTCCCAGTTGAACCAACTCAGGAAGACGGAACTTTAACCTTACTTACTTCTTCCTGCTCTTTTACAGGTTTGTCATTTGGATCTGTCATCACTCAAAATTTTAGTTTAATATTAAACAACGCTGCAGCCAGAAGGTTCTTTCAAATTGTCGGACACGTATTTCTCCCAAAATAACAGGAGAAAAACCTTCAATGCCTGGAAACTGTTATCCTAATGAATCTCAGAACTATGGCAAAGCGCGAAACAAAAACTACTCCCGGCAACATGCCTGAGCATGTTGAGCCGATGCTTTGCACGCTGGTCAAAGATCCTATAGAAAGTGAGCAATACCTATATGAGCTCAAATGGGACGGTTACCGGATCATTAGCAAAGTAGAACGGAAAACAACCCGCATGAATTCACGAAGCGGGCTGGATTACACCTCCAAATACCCATTGATTGCAGAAGCCTTGCAAAGCCTTGGATATGAGCTGATGATTGACGGTGAAGTGGTGGTGCTGAACGAAGAAGGCAAACCAGATTTTGACACCCTGCAGTTATACAACGTAAAGCGTACTCCGATCAAATATTGCGTATTTGACCTGCTATATCTGGACGGGAATGATCTTAAGCAACTCCCGCTTATTCAGCGAAAAGAGCTGCTGGAAACCATCACCAGGGACAACGACATTTTCCTTTTCAGCGAAAGCTTCGATGACGGAAAAGCCCTTTATGAAAAAGTACTGGAAGACAACCTGGAGGGCATCGTTGCCAAAAAGAAAGACAGCACCTATGTTCCAGGCGCTCGCAGTTATGACTGGCTAAAAATCCCTACCCGTAAACGTCAGGAATTTATCATCGGCGGTTGGGCGGAATCCGATAAATCCCGGTCATTCAAATCCCTGCTCTTCGGCGCTTATGAAAACGGCAAACTCCAATGGATCGGCAGATCAGGTGGTGGCTACAAACAAGCCGAGATGCCCGGCATCTTAAAACAGCTTCAGGAAATTGAAACCGACAAATCACCCTTTGCCAATAAGATCCTGGATACCAAAGGCGCAAAAACACATTTCGTCAAACCCAAACTGGTTGCCAATTTCGAATTTGCGACCTGGACAAAATCCGGCAGGATCAGGAAGCCCGCGACCTTCCTCGGCTTTCGTAAAGATAAAGACCCGAAGGATGTCGTTCGTGAGGTGCCCAAAGAAACTAAAGCTGTCGAAAAAGTTATTGAAGAAGAAATCAAATCACAGCACGATGATCAAGCTGAAACCGGAAACAAAACTGGGCATGATGATCCTGTGGACAAAGATGCCCCAACCCAAAAAGCCGAGCTCGAAAAGTACCGGCAAAAGCGATCTTTTGATCAGACACCTGAGCCGCAAGGCGGCAAAGCTCACAGCGAAAAGCTGACTTTTGTCATCCAGAAGCACAACGCCTCGCACCTACACTACGATTTCCGGCTAGAAATCCGCGGCGTCCTTAAATCCTGGGCAGTACCCAACGGTCCTTCTATGAATCCCAAAGATCACCGGCTGGCCATGGAAGTAGAAGACCATCCCTATGACTATAAAGATTTTGAAGGCATCATTCCCGAAGGACAATACGGCGGCGGAACAGTCTTAGTTTGGGACAATGGCACCTATGAACCGGCCGAACTAATTAAAGGCAAAAAGGAACAGGAAAAATGGCTATTGGCCAATTACCATAAAAACAAACTCAGCATCATCCTGCATGGGCAAAAGCTCAAAGGAAAATTCAACCTGATCAAAACCTACGGCAAAGCAGAAAACGCCTGGTTACTCACCAAAGCGAAAGATGAAGAGGCGCTGGACACCGATATCACTAAAAAAGACCGGTCGGTGATCTCGGGATATACCATCCTGGAGATGGCCATGGACAGCCATTCCAAAATCTGGCAGAGTAACCGGACAGAACCGGCAGCAGAAAATTCCAACACCAACAAAGAAGCAGCAGAACTGGAAGCAGAACTCGCAGGCCCGGAAGTGCTGGACGAAACCACATTGGAAGACGAAAAAGAGCAAGCAGCATCCCCAGTCAAACACACAACAGTGGGAGCTCTGTTCCCCAAGGCAAATAACAAAAGAAGCACCAGATCCAAAGTTTCAACCGAAAGCAACTGGAACAAAATCTTTGAGGAAAAGATCAAGTCCGAAGGCTCCATACCCATCGATAACGACATCATCCACCTCACCAACATCGAAAAGAAGCTCTGGAAGCATACCAATAAAGCCAACCTCATTGCTTATTACAACAGCATTTCGGAATATATTCTACCGCACCTGAAAAACCGTCCGCTGTCCCTGCACATCAAGAACCTGAACGCCAATGCCCCGGGCTTTTACATCAAGGACATGGAAGGTCTGCAACCGGATTTCCTGGACATCCATACCACTAAACGAAAACACAAAGTCAAAGGGAAAGCAGAACATATCGATTATGCGGTTTGCAACAACCTGCCTGCCCTGCTCTGGCTGATCAACCTGGGTAACATTGACCTGAACCCCTGGAACTCAACTACCCAAAACCCCGGAGAGCCGGACTATATCGCCATTGACCTTGACCCTTCCGATGATGATTTTAAAAAAGTGGTCAAAACAGCCCTCGCTGCGAAAGACTACTTTGATGAACAAAAGCTAACCACCTTTATCAAGACCTCCGGCAAAACCGGCATCCACATTTTTATCCCCTGCAAAGGATTCAGCTTTCCCCAGGCCAGAAAACTGGCCGAAGGCATCTGCAATGAGATCCACAAGCGTGTTCCCATGTTCACGACCCTGGAAGTATCCGTAGATAAAAGAGGCAACAAACTTTTTGTCGATTTTTCTCTGAACGATGAAGCCGATACACTGGCCTCCGCTTATTCAGTAAGACCAGCGAAACAACCAACAGTATCTACACCCATTGAATGGGAAGAGTTAGACCTGAAGCTAAAACCAACGGACTTCAACATCGGCAACATGCCAGCCAGACTTGAAAGCAAAGGAGAGCTCTGGAAAGATCTGCACAACCCAAAAATCAAAACGGCCAATTCAAAAATTCTAAAAACCCTGCTCAACCAATAACGGACACATGGAAAGGATACTAGCACAAGTCCGTAATTTTGCTGACCAGGCGCACGGTGATCAGTTGAGGAAATATACCCCTGAACGTTACATCGTACACCCAATCCGGGTAATGGAACGCTTACAACAAATCACAAACGACCCGATCATACTTGCCAGCGCATTATTGCACGACGTATTGGAAGACACGCCCACTACAGCGGATCACATCCTGGAATTCCTGGCACCACTTTTTGGAAGACAGGCAGCCGGGAGAATTATCAAACTGGTCATTGAACTCACCGACATCTATATTAAAAGCGCGTACCCACGACTGAACCGCAGGGAAAGAAAACAGAAAGAAAACGAGCGCATGAGCAAAGTCAGCGCCGATGCGCAAACGATCAAATATGCAGACATCCTGGACAACAGCCTGGAAATTATCCACCAGGATACAGATTTTGCACCAGTCTACCTGAAAGAAAGCATGCAACTGATCAAAGCCATGACCAAAGGGGACAGCCGCCTGAAAGCGGCTGCCCTGGATGCCATAGAAAATGGCTTGCAACTATTAAAAGGTAAGCAGTAGTGTATGATCAGGCAAGCTTCACCTTGACTGCATTCAAACCTTTTTTACCTTCCTGCTCTTCATAACTCACCCGGTCATTCTCCCGGATCTCATCCTTTAAACCCGATACATGCACAAAAATCTCCTGGCCATCATCACCAATGATGAAACCAAACCCTTTCTCTGCATTAAAAAATTTCACAACACCTGTTTTCATTACTGATCATTTAAATTTTCCAAACGGTGACGATACGTCTCAATTTCAGTTAGCGCCTCACGGATACCGGTTCTTTGTTTCTGCAGCAATTCTACATGATCCGCATGCGTAGCGGGGTCATCGAGTACCGCATCAAACTTTTCGATAGCTGCCTTTTCTCCGGTCTCAATTGCCCCCAGGATAGAAACATCTTCTTTACTGCTCAAGGCCTGCTTGATGTCGATCCAAGTACGGTGCAATGCACCCAGCACCCCTCCACTTTCATTTTCCGAATCTCCACCGTGCGCATGCAGGTGAGACTTCAACTCTTCAGCGAATGCAGCACGCTGAGCAGAATAGGTTTGGAATACACCTTTCAATTCTGAACTCTCTGTGGTTTCGCTGGCAGAAGCATAACCCTCTTTTCCATCATTCAGGATGTTGATCAGTCCTTTCAGGTCACTGACCACTTCATTGTTATTTTCCATAATTCATAGGTATTTTGAAATAAAACCCTAGAAAACGAAATAAGTTTTAAACAGCGCACAGCTAGCTAACTAGAGTTAAATATCCTGCTACGCAGGTATCCCACCACAATAAATCACATAAAATCTAAACCAAATAAACACAGCGCTTGTTAGTTTCAGCACTTAATGTTGCCTATGGAAAAAGAATTTTACATCGTAGGAATTGGGGCCTCCGCAGGTGGACTGGTTGCCCTGAAAGAATTTTTTGACCACATACCAGCCGACATGTCAGCGGCTATTATCGTGGTGACCCACCTGAACAGGGAAAAAAAACAGCATCCTCAGTGACCTGCTTTCCGCCCATACACCCTTACCGATTGCCCGGGTTGACAAAGATGTTAAGATCGAATCGGGAAACATCTACGTACTCACCGAAAATACCGCGCTGACCATTGAAAATGACTGGCTGAAAGTTTCTGCCCGCGATGAGAAGATCATCAATTCCTCCGTGGACATCTTCTTTAAATCACTGGCAACCCAGTTCAAGGAAAGAGCCATCGGCATCATCCTTTCAGGGGGCGGCAGCGATGGCCTGGAAGGCGCACTCCAACTTGCAGAGTCTGGCGGTAAAGTGATGGTGCAAAATCTGCGCACAGCACAAGTTACCGGAATGCCCGCATCCATCATCGACCATGATCATCCTTCCGATATACTCAACCCGACTAAACTCGCTGAAAAAGTCATACACTTGTGCCAGGCACGGACAGATCAAACCTCGCTTAACGATCACGATCAAAAATCAATCGCTACCCCTGGAGGTTAAGATGCTTAAACAGTTCTTTGGTGATGATTTTTACGTTATCAGCCAGCTGCTCATAATTGCAATGGCGAAGCCCAAGCGGAAAAAGAAAGCCGTTTTCTCGTTTAACCAGATCAATGGTGATGACCGAATCGGGCAAAACCGCTTCATCTCCTAATAAAGAATGATAGAGTGCAGCAGCAAACTGCTCATCATTCCCCAGCGAGAAACAGCCATAAGTTTCCACACCCCGCAAGGTTTTCATATTTAATGAAATTTCAAATCCTGATTCCATAACCTGTAAAAGCAAAATAACTAAAAGAGCCACCCGGAGGCGGCTCAATCATTGGTATAAATCAAAAACGCATTATTTGATTTCAATCTGGCGGCTCTGCACTTTAGCCTCTTCTCTTTTGGCAATATTGATGCACAAAACGCCATCAACATACTTTGCTTCAATGCCATTTGCATCAGCCGCATCCGGCAAGGTAAACGAACGCACAAAAGAGCTGTAGCTGAATTCACGTTTGTTGTAATTGCGCTCCTGCGAATCGTTCTGTGCCTGCTGCTCAACCGAGATACTCAATACATCCCTTTCCAAAGAAAGCTTGAAGTCTTCTTTATTAAGCCCCGGAGCAGCAAGCTCCACATGGTAATGGTCTTTACTCTCACTGATGTTCACCGCCGGTACCCGGCTCATCATGCGGTCTGAAAAGAAAGTGTCATTGAAAATAGAATCGAAAACATCCAAACCTGGCATTAAGCCATTTTTTTCCACATTTCCATTTGGATTAAATTTAACCAGTGTCATAGGTCTTTCCTCCTTAAATTGATTTTTTAATGATTAAAACTTACAATTAATTAAACGTTGAACTTCGTGTTCGTGAAGGCTATCTCCAATTAAATGCCAAGCCATTTTTCCCTATAATCCGCTGAAAATTTTGCAGAAAAAATGAAAAATTTTCAGGGTCAAAATGTCAAAAATTCAGTTCAGCTATAAGACTGGTCACGACAACCATGTTTACAGTATTTCCTTGACTAAACTTCTTGTCAAGAAACTGAATAACTTTAAAAACGCATGATGTCAGTATCAGGTGGTATGTGGCCAAGGAGCCTGGCCATAGTCATCGCCTGACCTTTGTGATGAAATTCATGACTGATCACGTGAGTAAATATACCGAAGGCATTGGTTTCAATATACTTCTCCGGCCATTTAAAACCCTTCACGGGTGTCTCTGGCCGACCTACGAAGGAATCCGAAAAACGATACATCAGTTCATCAATAGATTCAAAAATATTTCGGAGCTGAATAAGGCTTACTTTTGCCTGCTGATCAAAATACTTTATATCATCTCCCAAGGCAAAGTTAGCGGCCCATGCGATGTAAGTATTGGCAATGTGCAGGTATAAATAGCCAATGGTTTTTCCATTGAAAGTTTCCAGCGGCGTATTCAGTTGTTCTTTAACTTGTTCTTGTAAAAACTGGAAAACGACCTGCCTGCTTTCTATGATTAAAGAATACTGAACATGTAGAAGATTTGCCATAGAAACCAATATACAAATATTCTGCCTAGCTATCGATTATAACACTTTCCTTGGATTTTCGTACCTTTTGCATACAGTAAAATTATGTCAGAACAAGATAACAACCAGGAAAAGCCGGATCAAGCTGAGATCACCAAAGAATTGCTCCAGCAATCCGCCGAACTTAAAAAGAAAACAGCCGAGACCAACAAGGTGCTGGAAGAACTGAAAGAAAAAGCGCAGGAGTTGCTGCATCCTGACCAGGATAAAACAGGTCAATAAAAACGGGACTTACTGCCTTGAACAAATGACAAATCCGTAAAAATGTTAAGTGAAACATTCAAAGCTCTATTCACCCGTGACCTCGAAAATTAAAGCAGGAAATATTAGCTTATCAAAACGAGGAAAACCTATGGCACATTGAAAACAGCATCTTGAATTCCGCTGGCAATCTCTGTCTCCATTTGATTGGAAACCTCAACACCTATATCGGCGACCAGCTTGGAAAGACCCTCTATATCAGAAACAGGGAAGCCGAATTCAGCCTGAAAAACACTCCGAGGAAAGAACTGATTGCTCAGCTAGAAAGCACAATCACAATGATCAGCGAAACTTTCGATCAGATCTCAGACGAGCAGCTAAATGACATATATCCCGGCGAAACACCACTCAAAGAGTCTACGACACATCATTTTCTGGTTCACCTGGCCATGCACTTAGCCTACCACTTAGGGCAGATCAACTACCATCGCCGCTTACTCGACAATTAATTATACCAAGTGTCCTGATCTCAAACATACCATAATACGTCCCCCTTCTTACCAGCTAACTACGGATGCTGCAATTAACCCCCTTTTTGTCGTGAATTCCCCTTACAGAAGTCCTCGGCAATCCTCACCTTTACCCTTCACTCTTTAAACACCAGGCAACATGAACACTCAGCCATCAACCAAACTGGACATCTATCTCAATTACCCCGGCCATTGTGAACAAGCCTTTCGCTTTTATGAGCAGCATTTAGGTGGGCAAATACAGATGATGATGCCCCACCAACAGCAAGGCTTTCCAAAAGAATGGAAGAACCCAATTCTTCACGCGATCATTGAGATCGGAGGTACCACGGTAAGAGGAGCAGATATACCAGGTGCTGAACCCATGCGCAGTTCCTATCTGACGCTCAACTTCAAAACTGCCGAAGAAGCCGAAGAAATCTACCAAATCCTTTGCATTGGCGGAGAAGTATTCATGAAAATAGAACAAACAGCCTTCGCAAACCGCTTTGCAATGTTACGGGATCAATTTGGCACCTCATGGATGATATTACACCAGATAGACAACAGCGGAAACTAGCAAAATCAGCGCATCTTCAACATACCGAAAGTAACAAAGTTTGAGATATGCTACAAGGTCTTCGCATCATGATGTCTGTTTGCTCATCATCACCCATTTTGAAAACATGTGTCCAAAAAGCTATAAAGCCAAGTTTTTTCATAAAATCAATCACGTTCAAAAAAAGTAAACTGTAATGGGGTGCATCAGCCCATTTAATAAATTCAATCAATACGACCTCGCTTTTGTTTGGTAAAAAGCAATACATTAATTTTAAGACTTAAAACATGCAAAGACTTCCTGATTCATATATGTTCAGCCAGCATACCAGACAAACCTTAACAGCCTGGATGCAGCAGCTGCAATTCTTTTACTTTCTAAGGGCATTGGGAGGTCACGCCAATGACGACGATACCTTTCAGGCAGGAATTCTATACGATAACAAATCGGATCTGGAATATAAACTGGAAAAACTCGGGATAGCGCCAGGGATTATTGGTCCGAATGACCCACAGCTTATTCCAGGCCAGTCCTATCGTGGGGATGAACTGGCCAATTTTAAGGTGCCTGTTTACAGTTATCCTGATATGGAGCAACCCGGTGTAGTAAGTGTTGCCGGTCAACAGGTATACGTTAGGATTGAAAGTACCGCCATCAATTTTTCTGTTTCGGGTACTGCTGACGGAAACCTCTACCAGGTTACCGAAGCCGATTTTATCGCATGCCTGCAGATTGAGAAAGTATTTAAGCAATTTAATTTGGAGCCATTCAAAGATGTGAGCTTCGAAGATAGTCGCGGTTGCTTTTTACCATCGAACTATTCTGACATTTACCAGTAAACTTACTTCTGTATTGGTCATCTAGTGCAAATGAGTTTTAACCTACGTCAATCGTCAAACTGGCCAAAGTAGGTATCTCCTTCGCCATAATAATCCAGCAGATTTCCATTTTTTAAGATCAATTCACAGCCATGACTGTCCCACTCCGGATAAAAGATAATCCTCACGAAACGATGAGCGAAGAATTCATCCTCTTGTATCGCGACGTGATCCAGATTTGCTTTCTCGAATACGCTTTCTTCATCGCTTACGCCAAATTCTCTTAAATTAGCTTGTTGTTCGGTTTCCCCATCAAGCAGCTCAAAGCCATAAGAAATTTGTTCACTGCAAGCCAGACAGTGCCGGTAAAGGAGGCTTTTCATCAAGGGTTTGTCTTTTTCAGATAAGGAGATAAAGTCATTCACAGTCTCCACGAAACGTTCAGAAATGATGGACTGCGTATTTTCCAGATTAAAATCCGATGTGAATAGTTGCAGTTTCACTTCCTTTTGGAAAAAGCTAGAGTACACGTTTAACTTGGCTTCGGTCCAAATGCTGTTTTGTAAAATATTGTCTCTTGTCATAATTAAGGGCCTCAATGATGGATAGATTCCTGGAGATTATATCGATGAAAGTGTAGTTTGTTCTGATCAGTAGCGGTTGCTGAAACATAAAACCTGAATCATACTGATCAATGACTAACTTGCTGCCAAATTGATTTTTGCTTTGTTCAATAAAGTGAGGTTTTAACACCATAACTTCAAAGTAAACAACCAATGATCTTTTAATGTTTACCTGATATGCGCTTTCCTAAGTTTATCCTCTTGCTGGTTATTTGTTGCTCACTTTTTAGGTGTAAACAGCCTGAATCTGCTGAGCAGGATCCTCTTGTTTCCATTCCAGATCCAAAAACATTGAATGAAAGCTATGTAAGTAATCCAGACCATCTTCTTTCTGAGGCAACCGTTGCCGAACTGAATGGCAAATTGGCGCCGCTGGACCAGGCAGGCATTGCCCACATTGATGTGGTGTTTGTCTCCGGCATCGGTGATCGGGTACCTAAAGAGCTTGCGCATGCGCTTTTCCGAAAATGGAAAATTGGTGATCCGAAAAAGAACAATGGTTTGCTGATCCTGATGGTGAAAGACCAGAGAAGGGTTGAGTTTGAAACTGGCTATGGTCTGGAAGGGCCACTGCCGGACGCAATTTGCTACCGGATACAGCAGGAACACATCGTTCCATATGCAAGGCAAGGTGATTATGATATGGCCATTAAGAAGGCGGTTGACGCAGTGATAAGCGTACTGGAAAAGGATAGCTATGCATCATCACCCCGAAAGATTGCTGGCGATACGGTTGAGGAAACGATGGATTCCACTCAGAACACCTCTTCGCCGGAAATCGTGGCTCCGCTCATCGAAGCACCGGTATCTGATTATGACCAGGCTTTAAATTCTCCATTGCCGTCTTCAAATTCACTCGGCGGATGGCCTAGCCTGGTAATCCTGATCCTCTATGTTATTGCAGCTTTTATTATTTCTGGCAACATGAACGAAGAGGGCCAGATAAAACTAGCAAATCCAATCCTTTGGGTGTTGTTGCTGGTGCCCGTTTGCAGCATCATAGTACTTGACCTATACTTGCCGGTTTCATGGATCGAAATCCGCCAGGTATTGACGTTGTATGTTTTTCTGACCGTGTTCTTGCAAGTATACTACTGGATATTGAGCGGAAAACTTTCCAGTTCGCTGGCAGGATCCACTCATCATCAACAGTACTTGAAGTGGTACAATACCCACGCAAGGATGGAATGGGCCGCCTCAATATTTCCCCTATTCAGGTGGTACTGGTCAGGTTATCAAAAGCGCCTAAATGTGTTGAGGGACACACCTCCCTCCTGTTCCACATGCAAAAGAGACATGCTTCGGTTCAGTGAAGAACAGGATGACCAATATCTTTCGCAGGGTCAGCGCACAGAAGAGCAGATCGATTCCATTGACTATGATGTTTGGGAATGTAGCGATTGTAAAGAAAAAGTAATACTCGATTACAGCAATATACTGTCGAAAGCGACACTATGTACAAAATGCAATCACAAGACGCTTCTGTATCAGAAGAAAGTGATTGTGGAAAGCGCGACCACATCGAGTGAAGGTAGTGGCTATAAGCTCTCAGTTTGTAAAAACTGTGACTTTCATTTTAAGGAGGAATTCTCTATCCCCCGGATTTCCACCTCTTCAAGCAGCAGCTCATCATCTTCCTCTTCATCCAGTTCTTCTTCGTCAAGCAGTGGTGGTTCATCAGGTGGTGGCGGTGCGGGCAGCAGCTGGTGATCGATTGTAGTGATTTGACCGATTTGAAGGGATAACATTGTCTGAATTTGGGGAAAGCGTAGACTAACCAAAATCGCTGCTTTTGCAATTGGAAGGAGAATCCATTAATAAATGTTTCGGACGATCTTACCCAGGGATATAGTCATTTTTATGCAGAAGTGCTAAGGGTAAAAAATGTGGCCGTAGAGGTCGCGAAAGGTAAAAGTTTGGTCGTGTTATTCGACGAATTGTTTAAAGGCACAAATGTAACGGATGCTTACGACGGCACCCTTTCAGTAACGGCTGTATTTGCAAAATATCATCACTGTTTTTACATCATATCAACTCACATTATCGAGGTAGCGGAGGCTTTAAGACAAGAAGCGGAACATGTCAGTTTTGCCTATTTGCCCACCATAATGAATGGCCTGATCCCCAAGTACACCTATAAACTGACAACTGGAGTTACCATGGACCGGCAAGGAATGACCATTATTGAAAATGAAGGAATTCTAAAACTACTTGATGAAAATTAAATATCATCAATAAGTTATGGCGTTCATTACACACCATAACTTGATTTTTTAGCAGATCTGTTTCAGGATGGATACAATGTAATATATCTCTACACTGCAAACCCGCTGCTCATAATAATTATAAAGCCCTGCCCAAAGGACAGGGCTTCATTCCCAAAACACTCAATTATTAAATGTTATTTACTGTTTTTTTTCTCGGTTACCTCCTTGCGGATATCCGTAGCAAGCGCCTTAAGATCCAGCATCGCTTTACGAACCCTGGTACCGGCAGCACCATTACCACCATCATAAAATTTTGTCGCATCAGCCTCAATGCTTGCGATCAGTTCTTTCACTTTTTCAAATTTTTCCATGTAATCTAAGTTATAATGAATTATTAATATTCTTTTCAAAGCGGCCCAAAGATATCAAACCCCTATTAGACCGACAAACCCTGCTTTTTGTTGCTCTTTTGACTCTGATCTTTGTTCTCCGCAATCTTCGCAGATTTACTTTGATCCTTTATTTCCAGCTGGTCACGGCGAACAGACACACCCTTTTCATCCTTGATGTTAATGGTGCGCAACCTAGGATTGGCCTCCACAAAAAGCAAAGCCTCCTTTCCGTCCTTAGTAAAACTAACCGCAGTGGAATTACCCGCCTTCAGTGACTCCAGCAAATCCTTTCTCTCCTCAGGACGACCCAACTCCGCAATTGGAAACTTGTCCAACGCCTTCTCCAAGTTATACCCATACCGCTCCGAAAACTGGTCTACCTTATGATTCCCATAAGTATCTTTTTGGGAAAAGTCCACCTTCAACCAAGCCTTGTAGGCATCACCGTCACCATTCACCATTGACTTCTGAACCGCCCGGCCAGCAACCAAATTGAAAGCCTCATCCATCCCCATATTGTTGCCGTTACGGACACGGAATTCTTGCGTTTTGTCGTGCGCCTCATTCCCGGTTTTCAGGGTCGCCTGGTAACTGTTAAAGAAATACATATCCGAAGTATCCGACTTACGGAAATTCAAGTCAAATTGTACCGTCTCATTGCCACGGTTCACCTCATGCCCTAATTTGATCTCCGGCTTTTGGGTTTCCACTTCCTTCGCCAGCTTGTTTCCAACCTCCGTTGGAAAATCCATACGTTCCAGCGTGTTTTTTAAAAACTCTAAATTGTTCTCGTTCATAACTCTACTATTTAAATGAATAATCGATTACTTTTTCACCTTGCGGGTATTGTCCCGAAGCAATACCGGGTAACCCGAATCCAGCTTCTGCTTTACCCGTTTAATTTTCCGCGAGAGCAGCCCTTTAGCCGCACCAAGCCCGGCACCGGCAATCTGTGTTCCCAGGTTCTGATCAAAACCCATCAGACCAATACTGCTCATCGCATCCACTGAGCCATTGCCAACAGCCTCAGAAAGCAATGCCTCCGGCGCATTGATCCCGCGCATCCCATCCCGCTTGTCATAAGTTGACAGCGAAACCGGGATAATCGAAGTCCCCAGACGGATATTCTTAATTTCCAGACCAATCCGCTGGTTACTAAACTCAGCCACTCCAAAGACCGAATGTCCAGCCCGAAGGAATTGGCCATTAATAGTCACTGAATCCAGTAACCGCAGTTCTATTACACTTCCCTGCGTAGCTTTCACCGTTCCGGCAATAACTGCAGGAATTGCCCGAAATAAACTGTCCGGCACAGAAGGAGCAGAAATAGAAGGCTTCACCGAACCAGGATTTTGAATGGCCATGATTTTTTCCATCATCGAATTCAATTGCTGCATCTCCGGGTCTTCCCCACCGCCGGATTCCTTCATCGTCTGCATCAATTTCTCCAGTCTGGCTACATCAGAACTCAAAGCAGGATCGGTACTAACAACAGGCTTAGCAGCGCCAATCGACCTTACAGGCAAAGGCGCAGGAGCATTGACCTGCGCATTGATTTGCGCCAGTTTCGCATTGATCGCCACTTCGGCCGCATCCGCTTTACCAGCTCCACTACCGCCAGGTAGGCTTCCCGCTACATCAGCAGCCAGCAGCGTAGTACCCGCATCAGCAGAATCTTTGAGCAGCTTTTGCGCCTGCTCATACAGGCTCATTTTGTCCTGGTCATTTTTACCTTTCAGCTGGGCATCAGGCAAGACCGTGTTTAACCCTGCACTCACTTTAACTTCAGTAACCAGCGGCCTAGAGCCGCCACCCAGAGCCCAAAAGGCCATGGTCAAAAAGGGCAATACCAAGAGCGGCATCACCATCAAAAATTTACGTCGCTTTAAAAAAGCATGATCTCGTGTTGTATTCATAAGCTTAAAGTTTTTGTAGTTAATAAATGGATGAAATAATTAAATAAATGCAGCCGCCGCCTGCCAGCAGGCAGAAGCAAACCAGTAGCAGCAGCCACCTGTGAGAAGAGTAGCCGGTTGTCTTAGCGTTCAACCAGCCAGCAACCCGCGCCTGAAAAACCGACCACAACCCAGCTAATTTACCCGCAAGCCCGCCCGTTAAGGGCTGATGTCCCTGCTTTCTACTGAACAGCCGCATGATCATAGGTATTAGGTACGTCCCTGTTTTCCAGAATCTCCCAGCGCTGGATCAAAAACCCGTGCGGGTTGTCATCAGTCTGGGTTTTCAAATCCCTGATCTCCCCCCTTGTCACCAGTTTACGAACAGCGGTACTGCTCGCCCGGATCAGCCGCTGTGTAGCATAAGTGGTGAATCTGTAGGGATAACTATCAATGTCCAGTACCGTACTGTCTACCTCTATTTCCTGGGAAATACTGGCCGAAATCAAATTGTTGTAATATCCGCTTTCCACCAGGTTGTCATATTGCTTTTTGGCAGACAGGTCTGAAAGCAGCAGCGATTTAGACACTGAAGCCTTAATGGCTTTATCCTCCGGAGATAGGTTAAAAAAGTATTCGTGAAAAGTCTTCACATGGTCACGCAACTGCACCGGCAAATTGCTTTTGCGGTCAGAGGAAATCGCCTGCAAGACCTTCCCGTTATACAGGATGTAAACCCGCTCATCTTTTTCCGACACCAGTTTGCACCAGTAAAAAATCCCGAAGCAAATGCAAAATACATTGGCAAAGATCAGCAGGTAACTGAACAGCTTAATGTGCCGGAAGGCGGTATCTATATTTCTAAGTTGTGTAAACATAGGCTGAAAAATTAGTCGTCACTTTTAAGTTTATTCTTGAAATAGTCACTCCCCGAGGCAGAAGACAAGGCACCGGAAACCTTGCGGTACATATCTCCCGCAGCATCCTTTTGCATGTTGTTTCCTTCGTGGGTTTTCTGCGTAGCGACACTTCCGCCGCTAATGACCAGTGAATTCACCTTGGATACAATCGAGTTCCCGCCGCCCGCATGCACCACATAATTAGCCACTGTCGGCACCGAGAAATAGCCGATTATTCCAATGATCAAAAAACACAAATATGCTGTATCGGTTGCGTTAAAGAACGTTTCACCCTGCTGGTTCAACTCGGATATGTCATAACGCAGCATATTCTCTTGCACTTTCCCGATAATACTCCCGAAAATGTTTGCTATCGGCAGCCAAAGGAAAATATTCACATACCTGGCGATCCAAACCGTGAGCGTATGCTCAAAGCCATCAAAAACCGCAAAGGCTAAAACCAGGGGACCAAGAATGGCCAGGATGATCAGGTAAAAAGTCCTGATCGTATTGATGCACAGCGAAGCGGCCGCATATACGATTTGCAAGACTTCCGACAACCATTGCTTGATAGAATTGCGGAAATTGTAGTAAGCTTTTGCCATTGCAAAATCGATCCCGTTTGACAGCTTGTCCAGCATTCCTTCATCTTCCCGGTTCGGATCTTCCGGGTGTGTGTATTTATAAAAGCGGTCTGGATCCCCTGTACCATCCGCTCCGATATACATTTGGTACATATCTGTCTTTTTAATAGCATCCTCCTTCTGCTTGAGTAACACAGCAATCGCCTTATCAGAATCGGTCACCATTGCAGAAGTGGCGGTAACAGTCGGCTTTAAAACGCCATTCATCAGTGCAATCAGCGAAGGAAACAGCAGGATTGCCAGCCCTAAAGCAAAAGGACGCATCAGTGGGTAAAAATCCACAGGCTCCGCCTGGGCGATGTTCTTCCACACCCGGGAAGCAATATACAGCAGCGCCGCAAGACCTGCCAATCCCCGGCCAACCCCGATCAGCTTACTGCAAAGCGGCAGCATTTCCTGGTACACCTGATCCAATACTAGATGCATACTTTTCATCTCTCCCGCTAGTCCCCCTTGCGCAAAAGAAAACACCGGCGCACAAACCAGAAACATCAACCCAAGGGCAGACACTAAAAATTTAAAAAATCTGTTCATAATCATAAAATCAAGGGTGAATAGTATACAAATCCTTCATCACATCAACCTCCCGCTGCTCCAGCTTCCGCTGCCGAATTATCCCGATTCCCTGGGTATTGAAATGCCGCAAAAACACCAGCTTTTCCTGCATGTCTGCATAAATTGCGTCAATGGCCGCCAGCCGTTCATCATCTGACATCCGCATCTCCCCCGCAGTAATCACCATCAATAGCGCTTCCAGATTTTTAAGGCTTTGCTTATTCAGGTTCTCGTACACTGAGCCCAGGTAATCAATCTCATTTACACTAAATTTATCAGAAGAACGAAAGGAAGAAAAAGCCGCTTTGTATTCCGAGAGAATTCTACCTTGTGCCGACACAATACCCACAATCTTATGGTATTTGCGCACCTCAGGCGAAACAGCCAGCAAGCCGTCAAGGAAAGTCTCGTGCAATGAAAAATTACCTTTAGATATATCCCGCACCGCATTGTAGCCCGTAGAGATGATCTCATAACCGGCTTTCATATCCCGCAGGATATTTTTAAACTGCGAAAGCTTTTCTACGTTGAGCAACAACTGCTGAACTTCCTGCGACTGCGCGGATACCCGGGAAATAGCACCAAACACGAGCACCAGCCCAATAAAAGCGGAAACAAATAGCCTACTCAATCTCATGCCACCTCCTGATCTGATCTATACCATGCTGTTCCCTTTCCCGCTGCCGCACTAGGCGGTCAAGGTCACCGGAAAAAGACAGCGCGAAACCGTATTTATCTTCCATCGATAAGCGCAGACGTTCCAATCGCAGCAAGCGCTCATCATCCTTCATCTCCAGCTTCCCTGAAGTGATCACCATCAGCATATCTTCCAGCTCCGAAGTACATTCTGCCAATAAGTTGGCCTTGACCAGCGAAACAAAAGCCCAGTCATTGGCATTCAACCCCGAAGACTTCCAGCTTTTCATTATTCCGACAACTGACAGGCCTCTATCCAGGATATCAGCTACAGCGGGACTACCGGAAATGGAAGGATTCACCAGTCTAAGGGAAGCAAAAAAAGCCTTGTGCAAACTGAACTCACCACCAGTAATATCTTTTACTAAATGCACACCATCACCCACTATGTCATAGCCTTTTTTAGCATAACCAATGTATATCTGCAAAGCGGCAATCTGTTTCAGCAGGTATTCTTTTTGAGTTTTCTTCTGCCTGAAAATTTCTCCCCAGGTCTGTCCATAGGAAACCCCTGAAGTAAACATCAGCGCTAAAATCAGCGCAGTCACAAAACTTTTTTTACTCGATCCCATATAACCTCCTTACTATATTGACGTCCCCTGCCTGCTTTGCTCTGGAAAGGCTAACCGAAACCTGGCTGGCATTGTACCGCTTTAAGTCCTGGTAATTTTCTTCCATGCGAATAGCCACCGAATTGATGATTTCCAGCCGTTTGGCATCAGTCATCTGCACCTTAAAGGAATTCACCGCCAGCAGCAGCTGGTCAATGTTTTTCAAGCTGGCATCCAGGATTCCGCCGTAGACCTCTTCCATTAAACCCAGCTCCGACGCACTAAAGTGCTTATCCCGGGCAAATAAACTCTTTGCCCGCTGATACTCTGAAACAATATCCACCTGGCGCTGGGTAATGTCCCTGATCCGCTGGTAATAAGTGATGGCCGCCTTCACCCTTACCAGCTCATCAAAGTACTTCCCGTACAATTCCTTCTGGCGGCTGGTCCAATCCGCAATTTCAGTCAGCTTCAACTTGGACAAGGTATTTTCCAACACCTTTTGCGCATTTTGCAGCCAGATCGTTTCGTTCTGCAAGCGCTGCACACGCAAGTCTAACGCCTTTATCACCTTTTTCACCCCAGCCTTGATCACTTCGGCAATGGCAATCTGCGCTGTAACTTCCTTGGTCGGAAGCGAAACCAGCAGCACCACCAGGCTCAGCGGCATCACCACCATATAGACTTTCGCCGTTTTTACCCCATGCCAGATGATCCCCGATCTCCTGCCCGGCAAGCTTTCCCGTAGCCGCGCGCTACCTTTTCTTATCGTCTCTCTCATACGCTAGCCTGTTATGGTTGAATCACTTTACCGTATTCCCGCTTAGCCAATAGCAAACTTTTGCCACCGGCAAAAAACCGGATCTGCTTATCTTCCCCGTCCAGCCGCATCACCAGGGATTCGGGGTCAAACTGGCCGGAAAATTCCTGCACCTTAATCTCTTCGGCTTGCAATTTCCCCTCACGAATGCGCTGGAAACCTGACCTTCGGACCAGCTGGAAATTGTCCTCGCCACCCGCAGCCAAAATCAGCAGCGTATCTTTAGAGATGCTGTATTCCCCGGTCTCATGGCTCACATACGTGCCAGCAACTGAAACTCCGGCACCACGCCCGCAGGAACCCAGCATCAGCACCAGGGCTAAACACCAGAGCATCAAAACCCCAACAGCGTCAAAGCCAATCATCTCTTCACAGCTCTTTTCTTTTATCGTTTTCATCATCAAAATATTTAAAATCATAGCGCTTTCTTCTGGCGAAGCTCCATAGCCAGTACAGTAATTCCTTTTTCCATGCTGCCGTACTTTTCAGCATATTCCATCACCCGCAGTTTCTCTGTTTCCTCGGTCGTATAAGCCAGGTATTCCTCCAGCGAGAGCTGGTTGCGGTACACACTCAGCTTTTGCCCGCCCTGGTCAATGAAAACCTCCCGGTAATTCTCTCCCGGAGCGTTCGATCTATTGACCGAAAGCAGCATCGCCTTGGCTTTATCCGACAGTCCAAGTGTAGCCTGCAGTCCGTCAAACTTGTTCATGAACTTGCGCATATCCAGCAGGATCTTGGTATCTGATAAATTGATCACCGTTTCTTTGATAATGGGAGAAGAGATCAGGTCATCCACTTCCTGAGTAATCAGTGCCGCTATTCCGTTGAACTTACGTACCGTTTTATAGAGGTATTTAATGAAGGAACTCATCCCGGCTTTAGCAATCGCAATCCAGGCTTCATCAATAGCCAGCAGTTTCCGCTGGCCTTTCAGTTTACGCATTTTGGAAATGAACATTTCCATAATGATGATCGTGACCGCTGAAAACAGCACCTCGTGCCCTTTCAAATTATCCAGCTCAAAAACAATAAAGCGCTCATTCAAAAGATCCAGGTTCTCGGTGGCATTTAGCAGGAAATCAAACTCCCCGCCCTTGTAGTAAGGGTTCAGCACATACAGCAGGTTCTGGATATCAAAGTCCTTCTCCTTCACCTTCCCATTTTCCATCAAAACCAGATACTCCTGCATCAGGAAATCATAAAAGGAATTGAAGCAGGGGAACAAATCAGGATTAGCCTCCAAATGCTGGTAATACAAAGTGATCGCACCGGAAATCGCTACATACTCCGAGCGAGAAAAGTTCTCGCCTTCCCGTTTCCACAATGCCAAAAGCAAAGTTTTCAGGCTTTCTTTCTTTTCAATATCCAGCACGTCTCCATCACCGATATAAAAAGGATTGAAACTGATCGGATCATCTTCTGAGTAGGTAAAATAATAGCCGCCTAACAGGTCGCATAAACCCTTATAACTGCCGCCAATGTCAATGGTCACGCAATGCGTGCCCTGGTCATACAGCGTGCGCAGCATATGGTTCATGGCTAGAGATTTCCCTGCCCCACTGCCCCCGCAAATGAACATGTTCCTATTGGTCACTAGACCGCTTTTCATCGGCGCATCAAACAAATCCAGATACACCGGTCTGCCGGAATGGCGCTCACCAAACCTGATCCCCGTAGGATCGGACACCGCTGAACTTTCCATATTCAAAAAACAGGTCGCCTGTTCCAGGAAAGTATCAAAAGTATCATTGAGGGGAAAATCTCCAGCATTACCCGGAATCCCTGCCCACCAGATCTGCGCCGCCCCGTCCGTTTCCTGCTTGGCCACGGCATCCATCGCCGCCATCGCAGAAGACACCTTATTGCGGATTTCCTGCAATTCAGCTTTATCCTCTGTCCAGGTCATCACATTAAAATGCGCCTTTATGGGCAGCCTGCCATCCGCTACCGCCTCATGCAGGAAATCATTCACCGCATCCCGCGATACTGCATTCTCCCGCGAATAAGCCGACAAAGAATGCAGACGCCGTTTCTTCGCTTCCAGCTCTTTGATAGTTTTCTGCGGATCAGCAATGAATAAATACTGGTTATAGATATGGTTACAATCCAATAGTAAGCCCAAGGCCGAAGCAAAGCCCAAACTGAACCTACTTTTATCAGTGCTGTAGCGGTCATAATTCACCCGGCTTCCTACTAGCGTTGGCAAATGCTCCGCATCCGCCAACGTAAACAGCTGCACATGGTCACTTCCTACCTTAATCCCATCAGAAAGACCAACATCCTTGAGTACTGGTAAATCACCATCTCCAAGCAAATAGCAATAGCTTTCAATAATTCCAGCAGAACCCGTAGTTCCCGCCAGTTCATCATCACCCAGCATCGTAAGAGAAAACAGACCGCTATCAGTAAGTATCCGCTCAAAAGCGCCTACCTTTTCCATGAATTCCGCAAACAGCAATCGGCCCAACCCCTGCTGAGGAACAATGCTTTTGCGCATCAGCCCGGAGTAGCCGCTGGTCGCTGTCCGGCGGTCCTCCGCCTTTTTAGTCAGCATCAACGTGCAGCTGTGGGAAAGATAAGGCCGCCCGTCAAACTCTGCCTCACCCGAACGGGTAAGAAAAGTCTGGTCCGAAGAAACATTAGCCACGTGAGATTTCCTAAAAAACCTATCCTGCTTGTGCAGCACCGTATTAAAAGGCAAACTCTTAATCGCCTTAATCCAGACATGATGCGCCGCCTCGTATTCCGCCGAACCCAAGGTAAACAGCCCCACATGATCCACCCTAAACGCCACGGTCAGATCTCCCTGCATAGAAACAATGGCACCGTGCTCGATCTTATAAATCGGAAAAACCGAGCTAAATTCTATCTCTTTTGCCATACAGAAACATTTAAACAAGTAAATAATTGTCGGCTCCGGCTGATTAGAGCCGAAGGAATACTGCGTCTAGCCAGTTTCTTCAATAGCCCGTGCTGGCCATACTTAGCGCTCATCCGAAACACCACGGTGAACAGCAGAAACCCCAAACCGCCCACCAGACCGATCAACAAATACAGGTTCACGCCAGCGATATACAAAGCAGCAAAGAGCAGCAGCAATGCCACCAGACCAGCTGCCAGGAAACCAATATACTGCGCTTTCAGCCCGCGAAACTCCATCGGCCTTCCAACGCCTTTATTGATCTGATAAATGCTGCTCATATCCCAAAGAAAGATTTAAGGACAGTGGCTACTACCACCAGAAAAATACAACTGCCAAACCAGGCCGTAGCCACTTTAGCGGTATCCGGTTCTCCCGCATTCCACTTGGAATACACTTTTACAGCACCGACCAGTCCCATGATCGCACCGATGGCATACATCAGGTCCGTTCCGGTATCAAAATAACCCGCCACCTTGTTAGTCGCCTCGGCGATCCCCTGGTTCCCGTCCTGTGCCAAAGCAACCTGCACTCCAAATGCAAATAATGCAGCGCCACCCGCTACTACCTTTCCCCAGCCCGGCACACGCGCAGAAAGCGCAGCTTCTAATTCCGCAGCGGAAAAGCCGATCCCGAGCCGAACATCCACTTCTAAAGAAATGTACTCCAGCACCTGGGCCCGCAAGGGAGAAGCAAAAACAGAAGCATAGGATTCCGCTATTTCAGAGAGCGAAGTAAATAGCTTCTTTTTATCCCAGCTCTTTTCCAGCGCCAAAGAAAACGTATCACCGAGTTCCTGCATGCAGTCCGCCAGCTCTCCCTGCAATAACTGGTCGTTGTCGCCAAAATCCAGCTCGTCCATACTTACGCTAGTCATTCCCTCTTCAACCGCCGCTTTTCCCAGCAAATCCGAATCCTCAACTACCCGCTCAGCGGATATCCCGGCAGCAATACCCGGTCTCCCGCCAGAAGGTAAACTCATCCCCGAAAACAGCCCCTTCATTTCTTCCCGGTAATAGACCACCAGGATCACCAGATAATACAAGAGCAGGGAAACCCCGATAAAAGTTCCATAATCCTGCCAACTAAAATTTGATAACATAAGCCTTAGATTTAACGATCAGCTCCATTGCTGAAGGCAGACAAAGGTTGCCCGGGCAGGCTTGCTCCGATCCCATGCTGGGAGCATAAGGGGAGAGAAAGCCCACCGGAAACCCCAGAGAAAAATTAGCCAGGCTTATATTTTAAATCCTCGTCTACCCGGTCGCGGATTGCAGCAGCCATGGAATCCAGGAACTTAGAAGGACTTGTTACCTTGCGCTCCCTGATCTCCCCAAACGTATGATGCACATCCCTGATCTTCACTAAAAACATCCGCTCAAACAAAGCCACAATTTCAGAAAGCTGGGCATTCCCGTGATTCAGCTGCCCGGTATAATACAAGCCATAAATCAGCTCACCCAGGTTTACAATCTTTCCCGTCCATTTGATCCCTAAAGGAGCAACTGGCTCAGCAGCTGGAACCACCAGCGACCCGTCAAGCAGACCAATCCGTCTAAGAATTTCCTCGGCTAACAGTTCATAAGCGATGAACTTCCCCCAGAGGTAATCCATCTGGCTAGCGTATAACGGATCAGCAGTCGGCACCTCGATCCATGCACATGGAACTTGCTGACCGCGCAGGAAATACCAGCGGTCCATTTCCATTCTTCCCGTGCGGAAGTATTCATACAATCCAGCATGCAGCGAAAAAAACCGCTTCAACACCCCAAGCTCATCCTGGTACCAATCAATCAGTTCTTCCTTCACACCCTTAGGCCGGTTCATATCCAAACCGTACAGCTCAAAATAAAAAATCTTGAGTGCCAAAAACCTGGGCTTCACTTCCTTAAAAAAGCCAATCTCAATTTCCTCAGTTGGAAAGGGAACCGAAAGCACCTTCTCCCGGAGCGTGGTCAACACCCCTTGGATCTCCTGCATCGCCGCAGCGAAGCGCTTGACCGGATCAGTAAAACCAGCGTTAACAGCAGCCAGCGAATCAGTAAGCTGCACATACAAGGCATCATAAAATTTATTAAACATAAGTAGATAGATTAATTAAATCCGCTGATGCCTGGCTAACCAAAACCCGGAACTACATCAGGCGGAAACACGTAGAATTTTATCCATAGAATCACATTTGGTAAAGCACCAAATAACCCGGAATATTTAATACGCGTCAAGTGTATCTCCCGTGGATACCAAGCGGTGAGTTGGGAACCCGGACTGGTCTCTGTAAGTTATACACCTATATGGAGTTCACGAAAGACCCTTCTTACAGAACAATTGATTAACATTAAAAAAATTTTAGCGATTTTGCAGAAACCAAATAAACATACACATGGAATTTTCAGATATCTTTAAACACCGCACACTGACCCTGCCAAAAAACATTCCTCAGGGTAAAACGTATCGGGAATTCATTGGAAGTTTGTTTGAATCATATTTAGCCCTATTCGAGAGCGTAGAGAGTGAATCCATTCGCATAAGAGGTATGAGGCTTCAGATTTCAATTAGTTCCATGATCAATCGACAGAGGAGATTTACCAATGGATTTCTAGATGCAATCGACACATATTTTGATGGCCAGCCAGCCCAGGCCTATGAAATTTTTAACACTACTATGAATGAAAGACTGGAATCATTTAAAACCTTGCAAAATATACGTCGCTTTTTACCGGGAGAGAATTTCTACCGGATCAGGATTAAAGAAGAAAATTACCCCCTGGGAGCTTCAGAAATGTTTCACATCCCGTTTCAGTACAGGGGAAGAGTAACAACACAACGCTTCAGCATTCCAGGCTTCCCATCATTGTATCTAGGAAAGACGATTTATGTTGCTTGGGAAGAACTAAAACGCCCCAGTCTAGACCGATTTCAAGCTGTGCGGTTAGAAGCCATTAAACCGATCAGTTGCTTAGATCTTACGAGACCAGATTGGGGACACGATCCATTGCAGATAGCAGCTTACAGATATCTGATGATTTGGCCTCTAATCGCTGGTTGTTCGATAAGGGTATCTAATCCGGGAGACAGTTTCAAACCCGAATACATAATTCCTCAATTATTATTGCAATGGGTGCGAAACGTTGGTGTCATCGACGGCATTATATACGCTTCCACGAACATCAAATTAAAGCCAGGCAAACAGCTGAAAGATCTTTATAATATCGTTCTTCCAGTGAAAGACAACACAGATGAAGGCCTGTGCACTTCTTTGACCAAAAAATTCGAGATCACCTCGTCAATATCCAAGCAACTCTTACAGTCAGCTTCGAATCGGGTATTTCTTCGAAACCGGAGTCAACACGCCTTGATAGACGCTAAAATACCACCTTTAGAAATCATAAGAGGTCGACCATCATCATACAGTTCTACAGAGCTCGGATACCTGGAAATGATTCTTGACGAAATGGAAACCTATCCCATAAGTCCTAAATGTTAGATAAATTAAAAATCGAATTTTAGCGTAATCAGTAAATAACCCATCGCTCGAATTTAGAAGTTAACTTTCAATATCCATGCGGTGGATAACCCCGTCAATAAAAGTATATACATGCTTAGTTGGCCCATCAAAAAGTACTGTTCCATCCAGATCCTTCACCAGTTGATCCACCAGCACTTCCACCTTTCCATCAACCCTTTCAACAACCGATACTGGATTGACCATCGGATTGATCTCCGACCACTGGCGAAGCCAGTAAGCCCTCACCTGGTCTTTACCGACAACATGGCCACCCTCAAAAGCCTTTGGCCAATGGACATTGGCATCTATCACCGAAAATACGCCATCAATATCCCTCGCATTAAATCCATCGTAGGCTTTCCTTATCACAGGCCAGTATTTAGATTCCATAAACATTATCATTGAGCAATAAAAGTAGTAAAAGTAGGCAGCCTACAAAAAAAGATCAAGCTAAACTTCAGCGTACACCTTAAGCAGCACAGCCGACCGCTCTAAATACTCCAGCACCACCACATCGCCCTCCTGAAAACAGTGCGATTCCACCGATGGGTAAACAAACTTTTTCCGCGAAAGCGTCTTCGGCAGTTCCTCCAGTTGCAGCTCAAACTGCTCAGTCCCCTTCCAAACCTTCCTGGAAACTCGGGTCTTAAAAACACATTTCTGTCCATCCCTTAAATCAGCAGCAAGTCCGCTCACAGAAATTCGGTACACATAAAAAACAAAGCAGGCAAAAACCAGAAAGAAAAACAAAAAAGCAAGAGGATAGCTAACCGAATCCACCAGCGGCTTACTCCTTCGGCCTGGTACAAAAGGCAACAGAAAACTCAATCCTATAAATGCAGCAGACATCCACAGTAAAGTCCGCTTCGCCTTTGGATATAAATCCATTTCAATCCGCACCACATCATTTACAGAAAGTGCTACATATTCGGATTCAGCCATAAACCAAATTTAATCTTCGAAGCCCTCGCTAAAGAATTCTTCCAGCGTCATTCCAAAAGCACCGACCACTTTAAGCAGGCTGGTATATCTTAAATCCTGTCCATTTTCATATCTACCCCATTGGGTGCGGGAGATATTGTGATCATAGGCAAAAAAATCATAATTTGTGTATCCTGCGGCTAACCGAAGAGATTTGACTCGTGTACCAAGTTTTTGAAGATATTCCTTCTCATCTAACACAACAGACTTACGAACCGTTTCATTCTTCTTTGGCATGAGGTAAAATAAAGGAATGTCCCTTTCATTAGCCACCGCCAATATAAAACATCTAATTAGTGTCTTTTTTTATATAATTACTTATCTTTGCATAAACAATTTAGCAACACGATATGACTAGAATAGAAGCTGAAAACTTACCAATAACAGAGGTCAATTTTACTCAACAATTCGTGGCAACTACCGCTAAGCTTGGCTTCCAGAAAGTCGGCGATTTACTTGCACTCACACCGCAACAAATCATTAATTTACCCGATTTTACTTTTAAGTTGATCGAAGAATATCGGGAATTCCTTACTAAAAACAGGTTGGATAACACATAAAAAAGCCGGGCTACTTTCGCAGCACCGGCCAACGCACCAAACCACGGCTATCTTAAAAACGGCTCCATGTCCGCAATCATCTTTTCCAGGATCACCAAAAGCGCCTGCAAATTTTCTATCATACTTTTTGTCTTTAAATGCAAGGGAGAAATTACCCTATAATCCTTCGGATAAAACTTTGACTTAATACTACTGGCAGAAATCTCCTGCTGGTTTGCGCTTGAAAAATTATACGCCATCTTTTCTGACAGAATTCCCAAATCCGGTTCATCAAATAAGCCACTGTCATACTGAAGCTTTTGCCAGAAGGCCAGCTGATCTACAGTAAGATTGTAACGCAATTTTAATCGGTTCAACCGCATCGGCTTATCCGTATCCTGCATTAACGTTCCATCAAACTCCGCATGAAAACTAATCTCCTGGTTCAGCCAGACCTGTAGGCTATCCCGTATTGGCTGCGAATCAGGAAAGAAAGATTCCCTGGATAGTTCCGGCAATTGGATCAGCGCTTTAAGCTCCAGGTTTAGCACATAGTCCAGCGAATCCTGATCTTCGCATTCCCGCACCTTCTCCAGGTAAACCTGCTGACAGAATTCACCGAACGCTTCCCCATTAAAATCCATAGCAATCATTAACCTGATCACAGAAGCTTGGCAATCCTCCAACTTCAACATCCCGGAAAGCGAATGTAAAAACCGCTTTAACCAGATGAAATGAAACCAGCTCAGTTTCCTGGTCAAATCCCCAAAAGCTTCCAGCGGCATCGTTAGTACAGATATCAGCTCATTGGAAACCAAAGCACAGTTCCCGGCAAGTAAGCTATCCAGTACAGAAGATAATTTCACAAACTGCTCCGCTCTGAAAGCTTTGGGCAAGGCAATGTCCCTATTAATATAAGTAGGGAGTGCTTTCTTTAAGCCATCCATCAGTCCCAACAAAGCAGACTGCACAGTCGCCGAATTACTCCCCGCCTCATAAGCCAGGTCTGATAACTCCACTAGCCGCTGCATGTGCAGGTTATAAAAAGAGCTTAATGCTGTCTCATTATCTACGCTCAGTACTTGGTTATACAAGGCAATCTTCAGCAAACTGCATTCCTTGACTATCGCACCGGCTATCTCGTCTTTCAACACCACATCCTTCTCTTCCAAGTAATCTAAAATTAAATTGTCCAGTTCAATCAGTATGTATTTCATAGTAAAATTATATTATTAAGCTCCATTCTTTTCCGACTTTTTCCGGGCAGCGGCTTCCCAGGTCCAGTCGATCACCATACCAATCGTCTCGATCAATTCTTCCCGCTGCTTTTCATCATTGATATCCAGTCCGCAAACCACACTCTTATTTTTATCTGCATGCCAGACTACATAATAAATGCCGCCCAGGATCAGCGCAAGTACCGAGCGCATACTCACCCCCGTACCTTTAAAATGGTCAGTGGTGAAAGCAGCGATCTCAGCGCCCTGCGCTTCCCGCTCTTCAGAGATTTGTCGGAGCAGACTATTTGGTTCAGAAACCTGCCAGTGAATGAAGGACTGCATCTCTTTCTCTGAAAAGAAGTATTTGAACTGCTCTTGGAAGATGTTTCGGATATATTCCTGGACATCATTGCCAACCGGGGAATCAGACAAATGAAACTTCTCAAATACCGGAGTCCAGAAATCCTTGCTGCGGATATAAGTCCTGAGTAAGTTATTGTAGGTTCCAAAGATGTTATAGATATTCTTCTTATGCACACCTGCCCGGATCGCCACCTTGTTCACGCCTAAACCCTTATAGCCAGATTCCCGGATAATGTCGCCTACTGCTGTAATCAGCATCTGCCGGGTTTCTTCTTTATCTCTTGGCTTATATCGCCCTGTTGATTTCGTCATCTGGTAAATGGTAAATATTAAATAGCTAAACCTGCCGAACAGCCAAACCCAACTTCGAGGAAATGTGATCGAACGCATTCAGTACCTGATCCAGCTGCGCCCGCGTATGTGTCGCCATCAGGCTCATCCTGATCCGGGAATCTTTCTTAGATACCGCCGGGTAAATAATAGGGTTCGCATACACGCCCGCTTCCAGCAGCAGCTTGCTGACCTCTCCAGTCTTAGCCGCATCCCTGATTTTCACCGGAACAATTGCTGAAGCTGTCGTACCGATATCAAGACCCAGGCTGCGCAACCCTTCTGTAAAATAATCCACGTTCTCCCACAGCAAGTCCATCCACTCTGGTTCCTCATCAACCAACTGTATCGCCTTGACAATAGATAAAGAAGCAGGACTTGCAGTTGCTGAGAACAGATGCTGCCTGGACTGGAACTTTAAAAACCGGATCAAGTCGGGATCAGCAATCAAGTAGCCACCCACATGGGCAAAAGTCTTACTAAATGTACCCGATATAACATCCACCTTGTCAAACAAATCATACTGCTCAATCACCCCGCGCCCGGTCTTCCCGATTACCCCTGTGCCATGTGCATCATCCACCATCAGGTAAGCACCGTATTGGCGAACCAATGAAAGAATCTGATCCAATGGCGCCAGGTCACCGTCCTGGGAATAAACCCCGTCTACCACCACGAACTTTGTCCGATACTTATCTTTACTCTGCTTTAAGGCCCTTTCAAGCGCATCCATATTGTTGTGCAGGAAAGTCTTCACGTTTGTTCCCCGGCATCCTTCACCGACACTGGTATGCACACCCATATCCAGGATGGCAACATCTTCCATTTGCAGCATCGCCAGCAGCGATGCGCTGTTACTCGTATAACCTGTGGTGTAGATAATGCCCGTTTTGCGCTTAAAGAACCGCACGATAGCATCCTCAATTTCCTGGTGAAAGCTAAAGTGTCCCCCGATAGCAGGCGATGCTCCTGCTCCTGTACCAAAATTGGTGATCCCGTAAATTGCCGCTTTCTTAACCAGGGGGTGTTGGGTAAATCCTAAATAATCGTTGGATATCAATCCCACATATGACCGTCTTCCGCCATAGCCTGGAATGTCCAGATCAACAGTCGGCCCGCAACCCGTCAGTCCTTCCAATCTATAATTCAAATGTCCACGTTCCTTAAGGAAATCCAGGAACTCATTAAAGTAGGTCGCCCGCTCATAAGCATCCATACCAACAGGATTTTCAAAGTCCTTAAAACTTGCTTTTTCAAAGTCTATTTTCATAGCGTTTATATTAAGTTAGTAAGGCAAAACTATGTACAGAAATATGACTTAGTGGTGAGTTGGGAACACTATTTTAAACTATTTTCATTTTGAGTATAATTTTCTGTTTTTCAATGGATTACATCCGTAAAGCAAACGATTTTTAAGACAAAAAATTACCGATCCGAGCATACTTTCTCAGAAAAAAGAATACAAAAATATACCGGCTAAAATCAACCAAAAAAAAAGGAAAGGCAAGACCATCCAATCCCGCCATTTGCCCTCATTACTATTATTAATAAACCTGTATTTATTTCCTTCTTCCTGAGGTATTTAAGTTTAGACAGTTCCCGTCTACCAATCTCCTCTTTACAGAGCATACTAAAGAACTCATCAATAGACAGCCCAAAATATTCAAGCATTCCCACAGCCATCAAGAAGCTATACTCTTTTCATCTCGCAGAACTTTGGTCCGCGTACCACTATTGATGTTTAAAACTTTTGCTAAATCTTTCCTATAAAGGCCGTTGATAACTATTAAGTGATCAATCACCTGTCCCGTCAAATTCATGATTGCATGCATTATTATCTCCTATTTCACCCTATCATATACCCATTTTAAAACCTGGGTCTTATCAGAGTAATTGAAAGTTCTGTTTATGATCAGCTGATTTCCATTTTCTCCGAGTCTCCATTCTTCGAATCCTTTGAGTTCCGAAAGTGATTTACTTTTATTCACATCTATAAACCTTAATGCTATTGTCATAGAACCATTGTCATTAAAGGCCTTAAAATTTGTATACCTTTTCATCACCGCCTTACTCGAATCTGCCAATTTGATGTAGGAAATCTTTCCATCAAGCATGATCTTCTCTGTGGTTGAAGAATCTTTACCATTCCGATTCTTTAAGATTCGTTCAATGGAAATATAATCCGTCGTCTGGGCAACTTCAATTGCATAGTATCCAACATCTTTATCGCTCTTGTCTAGATTGATCTTCCATTTGCCAGAAAAATCAGTTTTCGGAATTAGCTTCCATGCAGTCATGGATATACACATGACTACAGCCATAGAACATAAAATATTTCTAATCTTACTCATCATCAAAAATAATTAACGGGAAAGATTCCAAAAGCATTTACGCCAGTTCCCCCAACCAGACCTTTAATAACTAAAGCGACGTTTTTATACTTGTTAGTAGCTGTAGCGCCAAAAGTGTAAGTGAGTAAGATGGCATTTGTTGCTTCATTACGTAATTCAAAAACATAATTAGTTGTTCCTGTAGCTTTATTAACATATCTTTTCCAGTCGCTGATACTTTTATAGCTGAGATTTATCACTTCATTTGTTGTACTGTTTCTAATATTAATTTGTACTGTCGGACTATTTGGCGAAAGATTAACGAAACGTACCGTGGTTACATTGTCTTCCAACAGCGGTGTGGTTACATCAGTTTTTATAAACGGAAAATTTACTTCTTTCCTAAATAATGTATCCACATTCGGGAACTGCCCAGCAAGGTACATGGTATAAAATCCAGACTGCATATTATAGTTAAGATTAAAAAGCGCTTTTGTGGTGTCAGCATTTGAAACCGCTTCTATCGTGCGTTGTCCTAATTCAACAAAGTAAAACCTGTTTGCGCTATAATTTACCACATCGGAAGTTTTGCTGTAGAAAAATGGATTGACTCCAGGATTTATTTTCACAGACGGCAAACCAACTACCGCATTGATTACGTTTATGGAACTCGATGTCTTAAATACTTCTTTGTTCTTTTTACATGCGATGAAGCCTAACACAAGCAGGCTCATCACGAATATTGCTTTTTTCATTTTAATTCTTTTATATTTTTTGAAAATTATTTTATTGCTAGTGCATCATCCAAAATTTTGATAAAATCAATTGCACCTTTATATGATAATGTAGCCTGATGATTAGCTACCAACTTAGTATGACCTTGAGCGTAATAAGCATGCTGATCTCCGTCTGGCCTAGGAGGAGAGCTGTTAATCATTTCGCCATTCCTACCTATTATAAGCTGATTTGGGGCACCGATAAAATTATAGTAGTCCATAATGGGATGCTGACTACCCTGTCCATTTGTATATAGGTTGATAGTGCCCTCAGAAGTATATTCCTGAGACTTTAAGCTCATTTTCCAACGCTCCAAATTTTTATCTATGGAGACTGTAATAAAGACTATGTTTTTATTGCCTTCATATTTTTTTATAATACTTTGCATAGCAACGTTGACGTATTTACACCATGTACACCCAGTGAACCAAAAATCCATCACTACTACTTTGCCTTTGTAGTCAGCCATCTTATGAACCTTCCCTTCTGCGTCTTGCAGGGCAAATGGATAGGCTGCTAATTGTTTATTTTTCCAATTGACCGCCGCATTAGTGTAAACAGGATCCTTAAGAATTGTAATTAATTCTTCAACATTCGTTCTAACTTCAGGGGCAAAATACTTATTCAGCTGTTTTAAGGCAATGAGCAACACTAGTTCTTTAAGTCGACCTTGGTAATTGGAAGTAATGTTCTTAAATACCGGCACTGAGGAATCACCACTAACTAAGTTAGTCCCATACAACCTTTCTTTGTTCCACTGTTTAAAGAACAAATACTTTGGATAGAAATATGAATTGACATTCGCAAATGAATCAATTCCAACAAACTCAGGCTGTTTAACGTAATTCGTATAATAATTTTCAACGTCGGATTTGGTCTCTGGGTAAAACCGTAGTGTATAAAGTGACATTAATTTCTGGTATTCTGAGTAGGAAATTGTGTTTACATATAAGATTTTATAGACAGTATCACTTAATTCATCTCTATAAGACTCGAGCAATTTTAGTCTGCTTTGCTTGTTCAGATCCAACATAGCATCCTGAAGCGACAAAAAAGTATTCATCTTAGACTTATTGATCAGGTTGGTACGTCTCAGATTTAAGCTTGAAGGGTCATGCCTGAATAGATTATGTATTTGGTATTGACAATTTAGCTTGTTTGATGTTTTACCACCAAAGAAGATAAATCCGTTACTATTGATTGTGACACTTATTTTATCACCCTTAGTAAAAAGATAAACTTCTTCTGACCCAACTTCATTTCTTTCCGGGAAATGAATAGGCACCATGTTCCCTTCTCCAACTAAATTCAAGGGATTTTCATTACAAGTCCAGAAAGACAGATAGATCAAGTCAGATTGATTTTCAACTGTAGCGCTAAACTCACCTTTTGCCCCGAGTGAAGCATGGATTAATTCCTCTTCATTGAGAAGCTCTTTAGCAGAGTTATGCACCTTTATGATCAATTCTTTCGTATCAAATCTGTTCATTATCGCAGTATCAACCTTACCGTTCAGGTGAATATCTTTACTTTGCGAAAAGGTCATCGTTGCATAAAATAATGTTGCAAAAACTAGAATTTTTGTTTTCATTTTAATATTGTTAAAATTTGGAAATAAGGATGAATGCTTCATCAAAGCTATTCAGCCTGACACGTCTTTAGCGATTATTTTGTTGAATTCCACTCAACGCTATTTCATCGTCCGGAATTGGTAGTACATATAACGGGCTATTGGGTTTCAATGTGTAGATCGTACCACTTAAATTCCGTGTCAGCGTTATATTTCTTCCTTCGAGATTCAATCTTTTTAAATCTGTCCATCTAATTCCTCGCCATACAAGCGCCTTTCTTCGCTCTATTAACACTTTATTTAGAGCATCCGCAGTACTATTTGCTGTGATATTCTGATAGGGGTGAGACGGTGTGGTGGCGTTAGCGTCCCATCTTGTTATATTCAAGCGATTTAGAAAGTCCATTGATGAAATAATTTCGCCCCTTCTCGCCAGGCATTCTGCTTTTATTAGATATATTTCGTCAGTAGCTAAACCCGTGAAGGCATATCCTAGAGCATCATTTATAGGTTTCACTCTGTAGTTGTTAAACATATCTATTCTGTAGTAAATATTAAGCCGCAAATCATTTAACAGATATAATGAAATTAGCTCAGGATCAACACCGTATGTTCCGTAAGAATCTATAAAAAATGATCCCAGTTGAGAACCTGCTCTGCTATAATAAATAATTTCTTCACTATTTGCTGTGAATGCTGAGGAAGCAGTTTTACTCAACGTATTGAAGTTTGTCAGTTTGGAATAAAGCGCTAAGGATTTATCTGCGTATACCTCTGCCTGTGTATAGTTGCGCATGCTCAAAAGCACCCGCGCCAAAAATGCATATGCAGCTACTTTTGATGGTTGATTTCTTTTATTAATAACAATATCTTGATTCAGAGATTCAGCAGCCTCAATACCATCTTTTATTATTTGATCGTACGTTTGTTCGACGGAGCTACGCTGAACGATTTCATCAACATTGCCATTTAGCTTTAAAGGAATGCCTAAATCTGCTGGAGCGGTTAAAGGATCGTATCCCTTTGAAAATATACTGACCAACGCATAAAAAGCATACGCCCGCATAAAAAGTGCTCGCCCCTTTATCCGGCTTTTCTCTGTATCAGATTTGATGTCTTGTGTCTTTAAAATATCTAAAACACTGTTCGCATAAAATATCGTTGTATAGGGTACTAGCCAGTCTTGGATACTTCTATCCCCCGCGTAAATTTCTCGTTGCCAAATAGAGGCATTTCTCACGGTTGCCGAATAGGCTGATTGCCAATCTATTAAACTTGGTATAAAATATTCGTCTGCGGATACTTGACCAAACCCTGTCGTTGTATTTAACTCATCCGAATTTTCTAGTAATGATTCTAACTCTTGTGCTGTTTTTGGTAAAACTATACTCGTATTGGGTTTTAAATTTAACTCCTTTTTACACCCAAATGAAATTGCAAAGAATAAAAATATAAGTATCTTTTTCATAATATTCTGTTATAAACTAATGTTAATACCTAATGAAAGATTAAAAGCAAGCGGGATTAAAGTCGTACCGAAATCTGGATCGAGACCCAGTTTATTGGCAGTCCAAAGTAGTCCACAGTTCTGCCCGTACACGAAGAATGTCGCTTTCTTTATAGCTATTTTTTCAAGCAATTGCGGTTGAATACTATATGAAAGTCTTACATCTCTTAATCGAATATTATCAGCTCTTTCAACAAGCTCACTTGAATTTAGAAAGAAATCATTTTGAGCAGCGGTTGATGGATATAATAACGCTGGTATATTAGTAATAAATTCATCCCCTGGCTGTTTCCATCTTTTATCAAAGTCCCCAAGCCGATAAACGGACGCTGCTGAGGTTCCAAAGTTACTTCCAGAAAACACATTGAGACGTCTGAAGAAGTAATCAAACTTATAAGTAACGTTAAATGACAATTCGAATCGCTCAAATTCGATAGTATTCATCAAACTCCCAAACATGCTGGGACTTGCTGATCCGTGATATTTTACCTGGTTTAAGTCAAACGTGTTCATAATTTTCGACAAATTATTAGTTAGCTCTCCATTAAAATACCCTAAAGGTTTACCAATCGCATCAAGCCCAGCAGAGGGGAAACTAAATAAAGCATGGTAGGGGTAGCCTTCTAAAGGATTCGCAAAATTATTTATCACTAAAGCTAGATTTGAGCTTTGCTTTACTTTGTAACTAGTAACTTTATCTCGATTAAAATTTAGAAGTAGTGAGGTATTCCAAATGAACCTGTCAATTAAATTTCTAGTGTTTAAAACAAAATCGAATCCTTTTGTATGGAGGTCAGCCGTATTACCTCTGAATTCACCAACTCCTGTTTGAAAAGCGACGGGAGAGTTACTGATTAGATCCTCAGCATTTTTTTCATAAAGATCAATGCTGCCAGTGATTCTATCGTTGACAGAACCGAAATCGATTCCCAAATTTAACGTTTTGATTTTCTCCCATCGCAAGGATGGATTTGACGGGCTCGTAATTTGAGAATATCTGCTGCCCCACTCATTGACTAATCCTAGATCAATAGAAGCTAAATAGGCTGTTGTTGTTCTATCCAAATTACCGTTGTATCCGTACGTTGCTCGAACTTTTAGTTTTGGCAGCCAATTGACATTATAAAAATCCTCGTTGTCAACATTCCATGCTAACCCCACCGACCACAACGGTACGCCTTTCTGGTTTGTTTTAACGCCAAAAAGATTTGATTCGTCCCTTCTAGCACTTCCAGATAAAATATACCGCTTTTTATAAGCGTAGGAAGTATTTACAAAATAACTCTGATTAATTTCTGTTATACCAGACAAAACAGGAGCCGTAGAAATGTTTGATGATCCAAAACTGTAGTAATATTTATAAAAATTTGTTGGATTTATTGTAGCATTTGCATGGGTCATAGTTTCTGGATCATAGCCATACAGGTCTTGTCCACTAAGCGATGACCGTCTGTCCGCGCCTTCATATCCGCCAATTGCGTTTATTTCATGATCATTGAAAACTCTATTAAAGTTTAATTGAGCACGAAATATTTTGGAAACTAAATCGCCTTTCGATTGATTAAAGTAACTGCCTAATGGGATAACTCTATTAACAGTATTTCCTGAAATGGAGGAATATCTGTTTATCGAGTTCCTTGTGTTATACCTGTTTTGATCTTCAAGAAGAGCCCTATTACGATTTTCATTTAAATACTGGTAATTAGCACTGATATTTAATCCGTCTAAAATCTTATAGTTGATACCCGTTTTAATCCGGTATTGATTAAGCTTTAAAACTGAATTAGGATCAAGTTCATCCAATGGCCGATAATGCCAGTCTAGTAAATTGCCTCTACCAGCAGTGTCAACGTAAGACATTCGGAAGTCTCTAACCACCGCTAAGGAATTTTCGTTTTCATCTTTTAGACGATCATAAGGTGTATAGGGGACATAAGCGTTGTTTGTTTTAGTATTGCTGGAAATAAAATTCACGTCAGCTGAAATTTCCAATTTATCTTGAAAAAGATTGAAGGTATTATTTGCAGTCAACGTTAATCTGTCATAACTGTCGCTAACTAAATTCTCCAAATTCTTGTCGTAACCACCGGACATGTAATAGCTATGCTTTCCATTACCTCCATTAAGATTAAGTTGATATTGCTGATAAACCTTGGGCCTGTAAAAATATTTTTCTTGTTCATTTCTTACATCATAAGATTTAAGCTCATTAATACGTTGTGCAGAATCTGCAGAGGTAATGATTTTATTTTTTCGCTGATTAAATATCTCCACAGCTGGCGAAACAATGTTATATGGATTATTAAAACGACTGTTATAAAAGCCTTTATTGAACAAAAATTGTTCTAACTCGATGTATTCCGAAGAAGACATTTGCGGGGTATAAAACAAATCAGGTTTTTGTCCAACTGTTAATGTCGAAACTAAACCAATGGATAAATCCTGATTTTTCGATCCTCTTTTTGTAGTGATTACTATTACTCCATTGCCTGACCGCGCACCCCAAATTGAAGAAGCAGCCGCATCTTTCAAAAGGTTAATTGATGTAATATCAGCGGGATTGATTTGATCAATTGTACCGTCATAAGGAAAACCATCCAAAACTATCAAAGGCTCTGCTCCTGCGAATAAAGTACTTCTACCATGGATTGAAATTTTGGAGTTATTATTACCCCTAAGGTTTCTGTTTAAAATTAAGCCACTGGCTACACCATCCAGCCGATCTAAAATGTTTATTCCGACACTTCTATTTAGTGTCTTTTCGTTAATTGTAGTAAAAGAACCTGTAGCTCTCTCTTTGGGTAAAGTTTGGTAACCAGTAGAAACTACAGCAACTTCTTCCAAAATTCCTGTACTACTTGTTAAACCAATATTGCCCAGATTCTCCGAAACAACTATTTCCTTATTCTCATATCCAGTATAAGAAATCACCAGCATCGCCTTTTCATCCACATCAGTCAAAGAAAACACCCCATCATTATTTGTAATAACAACTCTATTTGTCCCCTTAATTTTCACCGTCGCCCCGGCCAAAGCATTTCCCGTGCTATCGACCACACGACCGCGCACATCAATATTAGCAAAACGACTAGCAAGCCTGTCCAAAAAGGAAGGCTCCTTCGCTTTCTTAATCACAATCACATTATCTTCAATCTCAAAGCTCAGCTCTAGTCCCTGCAAAGCAGAGGTCAGCGCATCCTCCAGGCTAGCATCCTTTACCGCAATATCAATCTTCTGCTTAGCAGTGACCACCTTGCTGTCATAATAGACCCCAAAGCCACTCTGTTTCCTGATCTCTTTCAAAACAGACTCCAATGGAGCATTCTTCTGGTTTATGGTAATACGCTGGCCAAATGTCGCTGCACTGACCTGGAGGAGGGATGCTATAAGTATTACGGTGGTTAAACGCATAATCAGCAATAATTTATGGTATAGCCTTTCAGGTATACCGAATTTCTTCGTGTAAATTCTATACATTAGTGTTTGGTTTGGTTGAGCAGCATGCCATAGCTTTCGACGGTTCAGGCATATTGCGGTTAAACAGTTGATTTTTTAATTAATTTGCTCCAAACTACAGCCAGGAGTGTTAGAAGCACTTCTGGTTTTTTTCGTTAGCTTATATTGATTTCTATGGTACTCAAGAGATCGCTACGCTAAGTTTTCATTTGAAACAATACTTTCGTTAGTTTCTCTTCATCGTCCTCCGTTTATCAGTAAATAAATCTGTTAATACATGCATAGGGATTATATTATTTAAACACGTAAATTTTTCCTTTTTCAACTTTAAAGTGAACCTGCCCGGATTTCTCAATAGCCTTTAGCACTACTGACAATTTGGTATCTCTTGACAACCAGCCACCCGATTCAATATCTGCCGGCACATCCTCCCCGAACACCACCTGCACATCATACCAGCGGGCGATTTTCCGCATTGCTTCCTTGAACGGAACCCGGTTGAGATAAAAATCACCTTCCTTCCAGTCCGTCACGTTATCAATATTCACCGGGTTAACAGAAATAGCAGCACCTTTATTCAATGCCTGCTCGCCCGGCTTGATCACCACCGATTTCTCACCAGCAGTTACCTTAACAGAACCTTCCACCAAAGTGGTCGCTACCCCAGGCTCATCCGAATAACTATTGATGTTAAAATGCGTACCCAGTACTTCTACTAGTTGACCTTTGCTTTCCACCACAAAAGGATGCACTTTATCTTTAGCTACTTGAAAATATCCTTCACCAGTAAGCTTTACCCTTCTCTTACCACCTTCATTCAAATTAGCCGCATAAGTCAAACTCGAAGCAGCGTTTAATATCACCAAAGAGCCATCAGGCAAACGAAGCTGGTAGGTTTCCCCATTGGCAGTAGACAGCGTATTCATTTTATTTGCAGCACCGGCACTTTCTTTCAGCTCATACACCAATTGCCCATTTTCAGCTTTGGTAATGACTACCCCAGCCTCTTTTGCCAGCTCACCATTCACTGCATCAGTCAAACGGATTTTCTTACCATTGGCCAAAGTCAGCGTAGCCCTTTGCTTACCTGGCAATACTTCTTGTGCATAAACAGATTCTTTGACCGTGCCGGTTTCAGAATTAATAAGGAACCAAATGCCAATAGAAGCAATGATCAATGCAACTGCCGCAGCTGTCAGTCTATACCACAGCTTTCGGGAAGGCCTAATGATTACAGGGTCAATATCCGACTGCATCCCAATCCACATCTTTTCCTTAACCGCCATCAGCTTTTCCTCGCTAATCGGCTCCGACTTCCCGGCACCAACCGAATTATACCAGTTTTCCAGCAGCAACCGTTCCTCTTTGGAGGCCGTGCCAGCTTTATATTTATCGTAAAGCTCCTTGAGTTGTATATCGTTTTTCATCAAATCAGGATTGTAGATTTGATGATAGGACGGTTAACTCAAAGCAGAGTACTAGATGAAATTAAAATAAATTTAAGAAATTGTTAAATCGGCGCTTATTTGCTCAATAGCATAAAGATCACCACAGAAGAAACACCCAGTTTGGTACGCAAGATACCAAGGGCGTTGCTCACCTGGTTACGCACCGTATGTTCGGAGATGCCCAGTTGTTCACCAATCTCCTTGTAGGAAAGGTACTGTTTACGGCTCATCACAAAGACCTCGCGCATCTTTTCTGGAAGGGCCTGGATTTCGTGTTCGATGATCATTGCCAATTCTTTTTCTACCAGCAGCTCATCGGGATTGGAAGACCCGCTACCAATAAACTCCACTAAGGAAAGCTGGTAATCATGTACAACTTTCTGATGGGTCACATGGTCTAGGATCCGGTTTCTCACCGCACGGTACAGATAGGAAGAAAGCTTCACATTGAAATCGATTTCAGCCGACTTTTTCCAGAGCTGGGTAAAAAGTTCCTGAACGATATCTTCTGCTTCCTGGTCATTGCGGAGCATCTTCCTTGCATGCAGGTAGAGCACCGTCCAATAGCGCTCATAGATTTCAGTAAACGCTCCGTGATTACCGCCCTTTAACAAAGCGGTTAATTCCTGGTCGGTATGTTTGCTGAAATCTTGCATTTTCCCCTTTTCCCTCGTACCAATTTACGAAAAATAAAGGTCAATGTTAAGGAATTTATGCGAAATATCAACAAGTGGTGACTTGGGTATAATGGTATTTACAAAGACAAACTCTTCTTTTGCGGTTTCTTTGATTTTTTTAAGGCATTGGAAATCTTCGGGTTATTGGTTGAACCAGATTTCTGCGTTTCTTCGGTTACAGCTTTAGCGGGCGGCTCTTCACTTTCAATAACAGGCGTCAGTTTCTCCATTTCCGTGGTGATCAATTCCTGGATATCGGTTTTGATTTTCTTATAGTTTTCCTCTATATCTTCCTGCGACACCTCCCGTAATTTAGGAAGTGACACGTATTGTTCTTCCTCTGCTTTAATCGCCGCATGATCATTGATAATCTCTGCATGAAACATCTTTAATTCAATCTTTTGATCCGGATTATCTGCCACAATCCCCACGAACTGCCCCGACGAAAGCGAAGCAATCTTACTGGCCGGAATCGCCGAATCCATTTGGGTAGATTTGCTGAGCGAGGTATCACTGCTGTTAATACTCAGACTTTCCCGATCCTGCACGATCTTCCCAAACGTCTTCGATAACTTCTCCGCACCATCCCCACTGACCTGACCACTGATGATGTTTCCCGAAATCCCCGAAATGATGTTCGCCTGCTCCGCCCCATATTCCTTTTTCAATTGTTCCACCGACTGGATACCAATGGTACAGCTCACCAAATTACTTCTGGCTGTCGTAATCGTTGGCACCAAATCAGCTACCAACGTCGGGTACTCATCAAATATCAGACTGCATTTGACTTTACCTTTCTGATTGGCCAGCTTTAAGATCCTGGTCACATACAGCGACAATACCGCCCCATAGGTTTGCAGCTTCTGCGGGTTGTTACCCAAACACACTATTTTAGGCTCCTCAGGATTGTTGATGTCGAGGGTAAAATCATTCCCGCTCAACACATAATACAATTTAGGAGAGACCAGCCTGGCCATACTGATCTTGGCACTACCGATCTGCCCCTCCAGCTGGCCCCATTCTTCTTTCTCCCAAGCAGAAACAAAAGGATTCAATAAGGCCTGAATCTCTTCTTCCATCGTCAGCACTGTAAACAGCCTTTTGTAATCTACCATCATCAGCTCTATCGCATGTGGGAGCGTACAATACCTGCCGTTGTCATATTTCTTCAGGAACCAGATCAGTGCCGTCACAAAACTGATGGCAGACTCCACAAAGAAATCACCCTGTTTTTTCAGCCACTCCCGGTTCAGTCCCAGCATAACGGTACGTGCAGATTCTGTCGCATCAGTGATGTCCGTCATCCCTTTTGGCTCCAAAGGATTGCAGCGGTGCATGATGTCATCGAAATTGATCACATAGAATGCTGGCT
>JAZKCT010000026.1:0-90090 GCA_040387995.1 Bacteroidota bacterium
ACTGCCGACCTCAGGGTTATGAATCCTGCGCTCTAACCATCTGAGCTACCCCGCCGGGCATCTTAATTTTTAAAGAGTTGCAAATATAGAATAAATTACTTTTCTTTAGAAATAAATAGTAAAAAATTGTCTAATTAATCCAGCACATAAGGGCCTTACGATGTCAGAAAAGAAAAAGTTTACATTGGAATATGAATTGAGATCGTCTCCGCGTATTTTGTTTAGCTTTATAAGTGAGCCTAATGGTTTGTCTCAATGGTTTGCCGATGATGTGATTTTCAGAGATCAGGTATACACTTTCACATGGGATGATGAGACTCAGCGGGCAAAACTATTGAGCGTTAAAGAAAACAAATCGGTTAAATTCAAATGGGTTGATGATGAACCACATTGCTACTTCGAAATGGAAATTGTGCAAGATGAACTGACCAATGACGTTGCGCTATCTGTAACCGATTTTGCAACAGAAGAAACGCTTGCCGAAAGAACTTTGATTTGGGACAATCAAATAAACTATTTGCACAGCGTAATAGGGGCATAGTTTTTCAATAGCTTTGTGTAAATTTGTGTATTGAAAAAGATTCATTTACTTCTACTCAAAGCATTCATCAGGCCGTTCTTCGTCACATTTTTTATTGTGATGTTTATATTGTTGATGTTATTTCTATTTAAGTATGTAGATGACCTAATTGGAAAAGGCTTTGAATGGTATGTGATTTTGGAATTAATGTACTATGCTTCTGCGGCCAACGTTTCGATGGCATTACCTTTATCTATTCTGCTTTCGTCCATTATGACTTTTGGAACGTTGGGAGAGAACTATGAATTGGTTGCGATTAAATCGGCCGGTGTTTCTCTCCAGAAAGCAATGACGCCATTGCTGATACTGATTATGGGTATAGCTGTCAGTTCGTTTATGTTTTCTGATTACATTCTGCCAAAGGCTAATTTGAAATTTGGATCGTTGTTATGGGATATTACAAATAAGAAGCTATCGTTTCTGATTAAGCCGGGGGTTTTTAACAATAGTATTCCAGGTTATTCAATTCGGGTCAATAGAAAAGGAGATGATGGAAGATCTTTATATGATGTCATGATTTATGATCATACAGGCAATAATGGGATTGCTAAGATTATAATCGCTAAGGAAGGTACGATGTCAAGTAATGATAAGTTCTTGTCACTTAAATTGAAAAACGGGATTAGATATGAAGAATCCAGCGGCAGAAATTCATTTAACAATCCCCGTCAGGAGCTAACGCGAATGCGTTTTGAAGAAACCGATCAGAAATTTGATATCTCAAGTTTTAAAATGGCAAGGACTGATGAACAGGATTTCAGAAATAATACTGCCATGCTCAATTTAAAAGGATTGAAAAAAAAGCAAGATTCCTTAGTTAAAGACTTGGACAGTATCAATAGATATGCGGAAAGCAACCTGAGTAGCTATTTCAAACAAAATAATTTTACAAAAGGCTTCACGAAAGTGAAATACCCTCGTGTTAATGTTACCGGTGATATTACAAAAATCATGGCTAAAAGTCAACGGGTATCTGTTTTGCAAGCGGCACTCGACGCTGCAACAACGGTAAAACAAACTAATGCTGGGAGAATAACTGATTATGAGGATAAATTAAAAGCGATTACTAAGGTTGAATTGGAATATCAAAGGAAATTTACACTTGCAGCTTCCTGTCTATTGCTTTTTTTTATAGGGGCTCCGTTAGGTGCAATTATCCGAAAAGGAGGGCTTGGGCTGCCAGTAGTAATGGCTATTGTATTTTTTCTTTTATACCATATCATTGCTACAGTTTCAGAGAAGTCCGCTACAACGGGTTCCTTAAGACCTTTCTTCGGAATGTGGTTGGCAATATTTATTTTATCCCCATTAGGGGCTTTTTTAACCTATAAAGCTACAGTTGATTCAGCTTTGTTTGATATAGGTTATTTTAGACAGGTTTTTGTCAACTTGTTCAAAAAAAGAACTGATCTCGGTTTTGAAAAATAGCGGAGAAATACTCTCTTTGATTGTGTATTTATGATATTTAATTGAATAATGTTGAGTTATAACATCGTAACTTTGTGCCCTGCTTAATGGTTCGTTATATGTTAAAGTGAGGCATTTAGTAGCTATAGATTCATAAAGAATGGAAATAAAATTGAATGCGATAGAAGATGCTATTGCTGATATACAAGCGGGCAAAGTCATTATTGTAGTGGATGATGAAGATCGTGAAAACGAAGGTGATTTTTTGACTGCGGCCGGCAATGCAACTCCAGAAGTTATAAACTTCATGGCAACTTATGGCAGAGGCTTAATATGTGCTCCTTTAACAGAGGAACGATGTGATGAATTGGGATTAGAGCCTATGGTAGGTAAAAATACGGCTGCTTACGAGACAAATTTCACAGTCTCTGTCGATTTGCTTGGTCATGGCTGTACAACAGGTATCTCAGCATCTGACCGGTCTAAAACTATTCTTGCTTTAATTAATCGCGATATTGATCCTGCAGAACTTGGTAAACCGGGACATATCTTTCCTTTGCGATCGAAAGATGGCGGCGTACTAAGAAGATCTGGACATACTGAAGCAGCTGTTGATCTCGCCAGATTGGCCGGTATGGAGCCGGCGGGAGTTTTGGTGGAGATAATGAAAGATGATGGAGAAATGGCAAGATTGCCAGATCTAATAAAAATAGCAGATCAACACCAGCTTAAAATCATCTCTATTAAAGATTTGATTGCGTATAGGCTTAGCAAAGAAAGCCTCATTAAACAAGAAGTTACCGTCAATCTTCCTACGCAGTGGGGTGATTTTAAAATGACTGCCTATACACAGCTTGATACTGGCGCCACTCATTTGGCGATAAGTAAAGGAGAATGGCTGGAGGAAGAGCCTGTCTTAACCCGGGTACATAGCTCTTGTGTAACCGGTGATATTTTCGGTTCCTGCAGGTGTGATTGTGGTCCTCAGTTGCATAAGGCTATGGAAATGATCAATACAGAGGGAAAAGGAGTAATCGTGTATATGAACCAGGAGGGAAGGGGTATAGGACTGATTAATAAGCTTCGTTCCTATAATCTTCAGGATGCAGGTTTTGATACCGTTGAAGCAAACATTAAGCTTGGATTTAAAGGAGATGAGCGTGACTATGGTGTAGGCGCTCAAATCTTACGGTCTCAGGGCGTCACTAAAATGAAGTTAATGTCCAACAATCCTACTAAAAGAGCTGGCTTGATCGGGTATGGTCTTGAAATCATTGAAAATGTACCTATTGAGATTGAGAGTAATGTTCATAATGAGCAATATCTTAGAACAAAACGCGATAAAATGGGACACCAGATTATGAAGTAATTATTTCTTCTTGTTTTTCTTATCTACAATAACAGCTTCTTTGTTAGGACTTTTTTGATCAACAGGAGCTGTTTTTTTTGCGTCTGCTTTTTTCTTGAGATTCTTTTGATACTGACCGGTTATCCTTTGCAGGAACTCACTGAAACTATCAAACTGCTGCGTGTATATTAATCCCAATGAGGTTACATTATTATCTTGATTTACGCTATTGATAAAATTGTACTGTTGCGTAGGAGGCTTATTAGCTAGTTTGCCCACCAATGTGCCATCTTTTTTTATCAAGGTCAGGAGTTCCACTTCGCCACCAACATTGTTGCTGGTAAAACCAATCGGCGACAGGTCGTTTGTACTTTTCTTGTCTACAATTCCAGCATTCAATATCACCCGGTTATTAAAGAGTCTGAATGAAGCGTTTGCTTCACTCAGTGACCGGATATTTACATCAACAAAATTCAGGTTTAAAGAAGATAAAACATTGTTAAACTGATTGAATAACAGCTCAGTGGCAGTAGCTGCGACTCCAGATGTCAATTGTTTACCGAGTGCCTCTTTACCGGTACCCGGGGCGAAACTTCTCCGAAGTATTAAACTGAGTGCCTGTAAATTTCTGTTATTTTCGTCATTAAAATAGGATTGCATTTCCTCCTTGATGGATGGGTTGGAAGGGAAAAATATATCTAGTTTAGGATCTGGCTTCAAAAGCGATCCAGTGAGGCTCATTTCCACTTCCGTAAGAACGCGGTCTGTTTGCTTACTTGATTCCCTGTTTGCTGCAATGTATAGATCCGCAAGACCAGCTCTCAGAGAATAAATGGCCTTCAAATTGATTTGAGCAGTGGTTGGATTTCCAGTCCACCTGATCGTTCCTCCCTGTCTGATGCTAAACTTTTTATTGATAATTTCCCTGGCCGTAAAATCGAAATTACCGGATTCGATGATGTAATCTCCGGACATTTCAAAATCGCCAAGACTATTAATGTTCAGTTCAAGATTTTTTGAATAGCCTTTCCCACTTAAGTTACCTAATGTTGTAAAAATATTTGCAGTGCTGTTAGCATCAACGTTTAATTTAAGACTCATGGTAATCCCATCAAAACTTGTTTGACGTTTTACGATCTTGGTGGTGTCCTTACTTACAAAAGTGATAAAATCTTTAGTAGATATTGTCTCCGAGTTGTTCAATGGAAGGTTGAAAACGGTCCCTTTTTCTGTTTTCGCATTAATATCTATAAAAAGTTTATTTGTTGGTCCCTTAAATTTAAACGTTCCTGTGCCATATGCTTTACCGAAATAAATTCCGTTATCTTTCTCTGTAGTATTTAATGCCATAAAATTTCTGGCATTGATACTGATGTCAAGAGTGGGTGTGTTGATGTTGTTTAAATCAACTGAACCGTTCGCCAGCGCTTCATTATTGTCAGCATCTTGCAACTTCAAGTCACTGAGTCTGATCACGCTGTTGTCGACAACTACCTGATCATTCAATGTATAGGTTGTTTTTAAGTAATTTACCGTCATCGTACCTTTGTCAAAAGATATCTCTCCATTTATATCCGGCTTTTCGAAAGAACCTTTAACTGATAAATCTGCAGAAATTCGACCTTTTAAATCGGAAACCAGATTTTTAACGAAGGGTTCCAAAACTGCAAGTTCACTGTCGTCAAGTTTCACACTGAGATCAATTTCTTTTTTGGTAAGATCAAGATTTCCAATGATCCGAAGCGTTTCCTTATCTCCTGAAATAATATTGGTGTAAATATTTGCCATATTATTCAATCGATCATAAGCAGAGGTATCGGTCAGGTTACCAATGTAAGTCTTGTTGAATGTTAGGGAATCTATTTTGATGTTATCTGTTATCCTTGGGGATTTAAGAATACTGGAGAGTTTTGTTTCACCATTTACGCTACCAGAAAGCTTTATGCCCAAGGTCCTTACAAATGGATTGACACTGTTCAGATTAAAGTTTTTGAAACCGAGCAGCAGGAAATCTTTTGGGTCCGATGAAAGTACACCGTCAACCGTAATTAACTGATTGTCCTTGCTTAAATCAAAATTATCGATCTTGGTTTTTCCATCCTGAAATTTGATGCTTACTTTTTCCTGGATCTTCCAGTCTTCATTGTTAATCTTCAAAATAGAAGGAAGCACACTGATGCTTGCCGTGGTATCCGCAGCGAATTCGACCAAACCGTTTAGATCCAATTGGTTTGCATCATTTGCATCAGCAAGTTTTATATTCAGAGAAAGGCTGTCGTTCCTGAGAATGTTGGAAATGTTGACGTTTTTTATGTATAGACTATCGTTAAGATCTACCCGGTCAGAAGTAATAATAGCTTGTAATTGATTAGCTGATGTATTTTCGTCGATGATGATGTTATTGATGGTTACTCCCTTGTACTTTAATTTTTTAATGAAGCCATTTACTGTCGCTACATTGTTAGGAGAATCAAAGTCCCCGACTAAGACCGCCTGATCGTCTATTTCAAGACCCGGAGCTACAAGTTGGGCAACTGGCTCAAAATGCTTGATTTTGAGATCGAACTTAAAAATTTGATCACGAAAAGTCTTGCTGTCTGTTTGAAGGGATGGAATATACCTTCTTGCGAGTGCTTTGTAATAAGAGGGGATTGTATTTAAATCATACTGACCGGTTATGCTTGCATCCAACACATCAGAGGTAATAACCAAACTTCTTTCCTTACCTGTACCATTTGCCTGCAGTTTTACAGAATCAATATTATAAACACCCTTTACATTATCTAACCTTACCTTTTGTATAAGCAGATTACCCTGGATGTTATTTAAGTTATTTCCGGAAAAGTTGGTTTTGAATTTGGCATCTATCATCAACGAATCTTTAAAAAGCTTGAGTGCCTTTAATTTTGCATTGGTAATAGTTGCCTCGAAATTGAACACCGGGAGTTTCGGATTAAGATTAACGCCACCATCAAAAACCAGTTTTATATTTTTGTCATTTATTTTTAACCTTCCATCAAAATATTTCTTATCAAAGACACCGTCAATTTGAACATTCCTGTATCTGTAATTATTGAAGTCTATGTAATCTATATCTCCGTTAAGCTTTTCGGTGAGATGTTTTATTTCTGTTCCCCGGCCCTTTATAAATAGAAAAGCGGAAATTTTACCGAGCATTTTTTCATTCAGCAATTGCCCTAAACTGAAGTCATGTGTCTTTATATTTCCGGTATAAGAAGGTATGCCCTGCTTATCAATTTTCATATTTACATCTGATACCACTCTTCCAAGTTTTGTTTTAAACTCGCCATAAGCTATAAAGTCATTTGTAAAGCCAGTAAATGAACCATTAAAGTTTATATTCCCAAACTTAGACAGCACTTCCGGTATTATTTTAGGTTTTGTTCCAGGTATACCACTTAAAATTTCATCGAGATCGGCTTTATTACTTCCAGCCATTTCGATTTTCAAATCCATAAAGGTTTCTTTTAAATTGGGTAGCCCTTTTAAGATAAAATCTCCTTTGATGTAAGTGGCCTTTCCAGTTTTTACCAGAAGCTTTTTTGCTTTTAGGTTGTTGACAAGACCCGTCACTTGTCCATCGACATCGACATCAACGTTAATTCCGTTTAAATCGGAGACAAAAAAGGCAACATCCCGCGAGGAAAGAAAGCTATTTTTGAAGACTGCTTTCATCCGCACCTTATTAATATAGTCTCTAAAATCACTAAATTTCGAGAACCGCATATTGAAGTAATCAGATAGCCGGCTTTTATTGGTATTGAGCGTCATTTTTTTAAGCTCAATATTGTTAGAATCAATGGTTGCAAAAGCAGTAAGTTCTTTTAGATAGAAACCGCTTTTGTCTTTAAATGTTAGTCTTTTTACATCCGCCTGCAGAATGTGGTCAGCAGTGTTTAGCTGTTCAAAAATGCCATTAAACTGGGTTAGATGGATATCGTCAAAGTTTACCCCCTTAACTATCTTGTCGGCTTTGAAGTTTTTGTATCTAAAATCAAAGTCATTGAATATAATCCTGTCAAAAGATAATTTATAAGGCTTTTTCTTTTTAGCCACAGGAGCTCCTGAATCAAAATAATCAATTATAAAATCAAGATTGGTCGATCTGTCTTTGTAGGATTTCAGGAAAAATTTGCCCCTATTGATCTGTACCGTATTAATATCGATCACACGTTGTTTAAGGGACAAGCTATTAAGGTCAACCAGAAATGCTGGTGTATTTAATAACGTGTCTTTTTGAAGATCCAAAACGAGCAGATTTTCTATTACAACAGATTTGAAAGGCTTAATGTATATTCCTGTCAATGACACTGTGGTATTCAGCTCTTTAGATAGATAAGAAGCAGCCTTTTTCGCTATATAAGTTTGTACCGGCTTAAATTGAAGAGCGAACAAAATGACAGCGAACAGTAATAATACCGATGCAATTATCCAAAGAAGTATTTTTAATAGTTTTTTAATAATTTTGTAGCTTAATAAAAATGAACGTGTCTGTACTACTTGCTATAGAATCTTCTTGTGATGAAACCTCAGTTGCTGTTTGTAATAACGGCAAAATTACAGCCAATGTTATTGCAAACCAAACAATTCATCAAAATTATGGAGGTGTAATACCTGAATTGGCATCGAGAGTCCACCAGCAAAATATTATACCGGTGATTCATGAAGCACTTAGCATTGCTAAAGTTAACAAAAATGAATTGAATGCGATTGCTTTTACACAAGGCCCCGGATTACTTGGTGCATTATTAGTAGGTGTTTCATTTGCTAAGTCGCTGGCATTAGGTTTAGGTCTGCCATTAATTTCCGTAAATCACATGCATGCGCACATCTTGGCTCATTTTATTGACAGTCCCAAACCCTCATTTCCTTTTCTTTGCCTGACAGTTTCTGGGGGCCATACACAGATTGTGCTCGTAAAGAGTCACAACGATATGAGTATTGTCGGAGAGACACTAGATGATGCTGCAGGTGAGGCCTTTGATAAAACCGCTAAAATTCTTAATTTGCCCTATCCGGGAGGTCCTCTGATAGATAAACATGCAAAACTTGGAAATCCTTATGCGTTCAAGTTTGGAGAACCTCAGATCAAAGATTTGAATTACAGTTTTAGTGGATTGAAGACCTCGATCCTTTATTTTATCAGAGCTCAGGAAAAGATCAATTCCAATTTCATCAATGATCACCTGAATGATATATGTGCGTCTGTACAGCGAAGTATCGTAGACATCTTACTGGCTAAATTGAAAAAGGCAGCAAAGCAATTTGGAATTAATGAGGTGGCCATTGCTGGGGGAGTTTCGGCTAACAGCGGACTAAGAGAATCACTTGGAACTCTGGCAACAGAACAAGGTTGGAATATTTACATTCCTGCTTTTGAGTATTGCACAGACAATGCTGCTATGATTGCCATAGCAGCATATTATAAATATTTGGATGGTGACTTTGTTGGGCAGGAAGTTGCACCTTTGTCCAGAATGGAATTTTAATAAAATAGAATAAAAAGATGACTACAATGAGTTTCGTGTTTTTCGGGTTAATGCTTATACCCCTGATCGTATTTTTGATCTGGTTAATCAGGAAAGACAAAAAGATAAATTATTTGGGATTAATTGTGTTGGTATTGATGACAGCCCTGGCTATCTTCACGATTGTTAAATATGATTCCAATTTTATGGAAGCTAGAAATGGGCTCACAAATAAAAGCCAAACCCCAAGTTACAAATAGTAGATAAGGCAGTGTATCTATACACTGCCTTATAATCGCTATGGTTTTTCTTCTAATTTTTCTCCAGTTACCTCAGCTCTTATTTTAGCTTCGATTTCTTCAGACAATTCAGGATTGTCCATCAGCAATTGCTTCACCGCATCTCTTCCCTGACCAAGTTTGGTGTCACCGTAAGAAAACCAGGAACCCGCTTTTTTGATAATATTAAAATCAACGCCAAGATCAATGATCTCCCCTGTTTTCGAAATACCTTCACCAAACATGATGTCAAATTCTGCCAACCGGAATGGGGGTGCTACTTTGTTTTTTACGATCTTAACTTTTACCCTGTTTCCTGAAACTTCGTCTGAGTCCTTAATCTGTGAAGTTCTGCGGATATCCAGGCGCACGGAAGCATAGAATTTTAGTGCGTTACCACCTGTAGTGGTTTCAGGGTTACCAAACATGACCCCTATCTTTTCTCTTAATTGGTTGATGAAGATACAGCAGCAACCGGTTTTGGATATTGTCCCTGTTAGTTTACGCAAAGCCTGAGACATTAGGCGTGCATGGAGACCCATTTTGGAGTCACCCATTTCTCCCTCAATCTCAGCCTTAGGAACCAGCGCAGCCACAGAGTCAATTACAATAACGTCTATCGCACCGGATCTGATTAGATTGTCTGCAATTTCAAGGGCCTGCTCGCCGTTGTCAGGCTGTGATATCAATAGATTATCGACATCAACACCAAGTTTTTTCGCATATCCTTTATCAAAGGCATGTTCTGCATCAATAAAGGCGGCTATCCCGCCTTTTTTCTGAGCTTCAGCGATAATGTGTGTTGCCAGCGTCGTTTTACCGGAAGATTCCGGGCCATAGATTTCAATGATCCGCCCTTTTGGAACGCCGCCAATTCCTAAAGCAATATCTAAGCTGATGGATCCGGTAGAAATAGATTCAATAGGTTCAACGGCATTGTCACCAAGTTTCATAACAGTTCCCTTACCGTATGATTTTTCCAACTTGTCCAATGTAAGTTGCAATGCCTTTAATTTGTCTGCGCTTGTGCTCATATTGTTATACCTGTATTTGTACTAATTATGTTAGCAAATGTATAGATATTAAATTCTAAATAACAAACTAAATTTAAATATATTTTTTTATTAAGGTTTTTCACTAAAAATATTAGCCGTATTCTCATTTCTTTGAAAGTATTTACAAAAACTTGTTATCTCGCAAATACTGCATTTGGGTGATCTTGCCACGCAAACATACCGTCCATGTAAGATGAGCCAGTGATGGGCAACGTGTATTACTTCCTGAGGCAGGTATTTGACCAAGTCTTTCTCAACTGCCAGAGGGGTTTTTCCCGTAGTAAGCCCGATCCTGTTCGCAACCCTGAATACATGCGTATCAACTGCCATTGCGGGCGCATTATAAATTACTGAAGCAATTACATTTGCCGTTTTTCTGCCTACACCTGGCATCTTTTGCAGCTGATTGATGTCTGAAGGAACTTCGTCTCCAAATTCTTCATTCAGCATTTTTGCCATACCGACCAGATGTTTTGCCTTGTTGTTTGGATAACTAACGCTTCTGATATAATCAAAAACTACATCAGGAGTAGTTTCGGCCAAGCTTGCAGGCGTGGGGAAGCGCTGAAAGAGTGCAGGGGTCACCTGGTTAATCCGTTTATCCGTACACTGTGCGGATAAAATCACAGCGATTAGTAATTGAAAAGGATTGTGATAATGTAATTCGGTTTCAGCATCGGGCTGCCGGATGGAAAAGTGAGACACAAAATGCCTATATCTTTCTTTTTTGAGCATGAGCAAACATAACCAAACAAGATGAAATAAAAAAAGCCGTCGGATGGCGACGGCTTTAGATCGTTTTAAATTACTTGGATCTGGAATAGGCCAGTATCCGGCTCACTGTTTCATCAGACGGATTTCTATTTAACCCGTCAAGCTGCATTTTAAGACTATCATAAAACATGATATCATGGGCTTCAAGATCTTCAACAAGCATATCCTGCTGTTTAGTGTGTTCGTAATTTAATTTGTTAACTGAAGTAAAGGTTTCCATCATAAGCAATCGCTATATATTAGTTTAACTAATAAACGGCATTACTGCTAATTTATTTTAACCGTAACAACAATTGTTATAATTTATTTTTTCCTTTGTCAGGATATCTCTTTCACCTTCATCATTTTTCTCAGATTACTCAGCGCATATCGCATTCTGCCTAATGCGGTATTGATACTAACGTCAGTTAGTTCCGCAATTTCTTTGAAGCTCAGATCCGCATAGTGCCTCATAATCAACACCTCTTTCTGATCATCAGGAAGAAGTTGAATCAGTGCCCTCAGGTCTGTATGCGTCTGTTCCCTCAGCATTTTGTCTTCAGCACTTTCTTCATAAAACTGAAGCATATTCAGCACGTCAGTTCCGTCTGCGCTGGTAATTACAGGTGCTCTTTTCTCGCGTCTGAAATAGTCTATAACCAGGTTATGTGCAATACGCATTACCCATGGTAGAAATTTGCCTTCTTCGTTGTAGCGTCCTGATCGCAGTGTATTGATTACTTTGATAAAGGCATCCTGGAATATATCTTCTGCGAGATACTGGTCTTTTACCAACAGGTATATTGAAGTGTAAATTTTAGACTTGTGTCTTCTTAGCAGTTCCTCCAAAACAGATTCATTACCTGTCAGGTACAACTTTATTAAATCTTGGTCGTTATATTCTTGTAATTTCATAGGAGTATCTGTACTAATCCCTTGCTGTCTTTCTAAAAAATATTTAGTAGAGGTTTGTTTCGATACTTTTTTCTCCTATTGGGTTTAAGATGTTGGTTGTGTGTAAACTGTTTTATTATTTCAAAAGAAGCATTTTTTTATTACAATCCAATACAAAAAGTGTTAAAAAATCTTAAAACAGGTTTTAATGCTCCATTTTACGTTTATCCAAAAAATCACAAATTGTGTTTTTTGAGGTATATTTGCAATCTTCTATCCAAGAGTCAATGAATAAGGAATTAGACAAAGATCCACATAAACATATAATCATAAAAGGTGCCAGAGTTCATAACCTTAAAAATATAGACGTTGCTATACCTAAAAATAAACTTGTAGTCATCACCGGGATGTCCGGATCGGGCAAGTCTTCTCTGGCGTTTGATACACTTTACGCTGAGGGGCAGCGCAGGTATGTAGAAAGCCTGTCTTCCTACGCGCGTCAGTTCATGGGGCGTATGAATAAACCTGAGGTAGATTATATCAAGGGGATTGCGCCCGCTATTGCTATTGAGCAGAAGGTGATTACTTCCAATCCACGCTCAACGGTCGGAACTTCGACCGAAATATATGATTACCTCAAACTTCTTTTTTCGAGGATAGGGAGAACTTACTCGCCTGTATCCGGACAGGTTGTGAAAAAAGATACGGTCACCACTGTGGTAGATTTTGTGGCCCGAATAGGAGATAACAGTACAGTAACGATCTTTTGTCCACTGTTTCCGCACAACAACAGGTCACTTAAGGAAGAGTTGGCTGTATTACTTCAGAAGGGATTTTTAAGAATTTTCTATCAGGATCGTATTGAGAAGATAGAAGGCATACTTGAAGATGAATCTTTCAAAGATTTTGAGCTGACTGACGCGCATACGGTCAGAATCCTGATTGACCGCATTGCTGTCAATTCTGAAGAGGAGACACTTAGCCGTATTGCCGATTCTGTACAGACTGCCTTTTTTGAAGGCAAAGGAGATTGTTATGTAGAAAACGATGGCATTACGACGCATTTTTGCGACCGGTTTGAATTGGATGAAATGCGCTTTGAGGAGCCTACGCCTAATTTTTTCAGTTTTAACAATCCATATGGGGCCTGCAAAAGATGCGAAGGCTATGGCAACGTAATTGGAATAGACGGGGATTTGGTTATACCGGATAAAAGTAAGAGCGTTTTTGACAACGCCATCGCTCCCTGGCGCGGAGAAAAAATGCGCGAATGGTTGAACCGGTTGATCAAGAGTGCCTCGAAATTTGATTTTCCAATTCACAGGCCATACAATGAACTAACGGAAAAAGAGCAACAGCTGATCTGGACCGGGAACAAACATTTTAGCGGACTGGATGAATTTTTCAAAGAGTTGGAAGAGCAAACTTATAAAATCCAGTACAGGGTCATGTTGTCCCGCTACCGCGGAAAAACGTCCTGCCCGGACTGTAAAGGTTCTCGTTTAAGGAAGGATGCTTCTTACGTTAAGATCGGCGAAAAGTCGATTATAGACATCGTGCTAATGCCCCTGTCAACCATTCTTAATTTTTTTGAAGCTTTGGAATTGACGCCAACAGAGGAAAAAATAGCAAAACGTCTTCTGGCAGAGATTAATAACAGAGTGCTTTACCTGAATAACGTTGGCTTAGGCTATCTTACCTTAAACCGGCTTTCCAATACATTGTCCGGCGGAGAATCGCAGCGCATCAATCTCGCTACTTCTTTAGGCAGCAGTCTGGTTGGTTCTATATATGTACTAGACGAGCCTAGCATTGGTTTGCATCCCAGAGATACAAATAAGCTGATCGAAGTGCTATTGTCCCTGAGAAACGTGGGCAATACCGTATTGGTAGTAGAACATGAAGAGGAAATGATGCGGGCTGCCGACTATATTATTGATATTGGTCCAGAAGCAGGTACGCATGGAGGTAACCTGGTATTTAGCGGCACCTACGATCAGATTATTAAGGACAAAAAAAGTCTGACAGGGAAATATCTGTCCGGATCGGAAAAAATTGCCATCCCGGAGAAAAGACGGAAATGGAAAGACCATATATTCCTTACTGGAGCGAGAGAAAATAACCTTAAAAATATAGATGTTAAGTTTCCTTTAGGCGTATTTACTGTGGTGAGCGGGGTATCTGGTTCAGGTAAAACAAGTCTTATAAAAAATATCCTGTATCCGGCCCTTCAGAAAGCTATTGGCAACTACGCAGGCGAGCTGACTGGTGCACATAATGGTATTTTTGGAAATTATGATTTGGTGAGCCAGGTAGAGATGGTAGATCAAAATCCAATTGGCAGGTCGTCCAGATCAAATCCTGTCACCTATGTTAAGGCCTGGGATGATGTAAGGGCATTGTTTTCAGCTTTACCGGCTGCCAAGGCTGGTGGTTTAAAACCTGCGGCTTTCTCCTTTAATGTTGAAGGCGGCCGCTGCGACGTATGTCAGGGTGAAGGCGAAGTTAAGATAGAAATGCAATTCATGGCAGACATCTACCTTCCTTGTGAAACCTGCGGCGGCAGAAGATTTAAACAACAGGTTTTGGACATTACTTACCAGGACAAAAACGTTGCAGATATCTTGGATCTCACTATAGATGAGGCGGTAGACTTTTTTAAGAATGAACCAAAAATACTGCATAAACTGCAGCCACTGGTAGACGTGGGGCTGGGATATGTACACCTTGGGCAATCTTCCAATACCTTATCCGGAGGCGAAGCACAGCGAATAAAGCTGGCCTCGTTTCTGATCAAAGGCAACAACGCCAATAAGACCTTCTTTATTTTTGATGAGCCCACAACAGGACTCCACTTTCATGACATCAGGAAGTTGCTCATCGCGTTGAATACCCTGATTGAGCAAGGCAACACTGTCCTTGTGATTGAGCACAACATGGATATGATTAAGTCTGCAGACTGGGTTATTGATATTGGCCCTGAGGGGGGTGATCAGGGAGGGAATTTAGTCTTCGAAGGAACACCCGAAGATTTGGTGTATTGTAAATCATCTTATACTGCCAAGTTCCTAAAAGCACATTTATAATAATTGTATCTTCGCAAATGCTTTTTCTGACATTCTTCCTGGGCGTTATCTTAAATATGGTCGGTTATATTCCTCCGGGAAATGTCAACCTTACCGTTGTCCAGATTACAATCACCAGAGGTATTCGACAGGCATTGTATTTTCTTTGTGCCTTTTCAGCGGTTGAGGTGTTATTTACATTTGGCGTAATGCGCTTTGTGCAATGGCTTTCAAGCGAGATCAAACTCGGAGACATCATCGATGTGGTAATGATCCTTATGTTTGGCATTCTTGGTGTCATCACCTGGCGCTCCCGCAAGGAAATGCCGAAAGCAGATTATTCCGAGAAAGACAGCATCAGATATGGAATGCTGCTTGGTGTACTCAATCCGATGCAGATTCCTTATTGGTTGTTCGTTGGCACCTACCTGATATCTCACGAATGGATTCATACCGGCTATCTGTCACTGAGCATATTCAGTATTGGGTCCGGAATAGGAGCCGCACTTGCCCTATACGGGTTTGCAAGGTTTGCGCAATACATACAAGAAAAGTTCGCGCTCAGCAGCTACCTCGTTAGCAAAAGCATTGCCATCCTATTCTTTATCCTTTCAGGTTACCATGTTTGTAAAGTGGTTTACATCCATTTCATCAAGTAAACAGCGTTGGTATTTTTTTATTGTTTCCCACAATCCACACAATATCTCCGTTTTCAAAGATAAGATCGGATTCTGGATTTAATATGCGCTGACCTGCCCGTTCTATACCCACTACCAGTCCCTGTGTAGATTCCCTTATCCCCGAATTACGAATGCTTTGTCCAAATACAGGAGAGTTGCTGTTGATCACTACTTTTTGCAGTGTCATGTCTTCCTTGGGGAAGCTGGATTCCTGATTGTGGTTCATTCCTCCTTCAAACAATTCCTTAACAGAGGCCAGTTGATCATCGGTACCAATGATCAATACTTTGTCACCCGGATATAACCGTTCGTTTCTTCCCGGCGTTGGAATCATGATCTTCCCTCGTTCGATCAAGGCAATGTTAACCCCAAATTTTTCTCTCACTGATAGATCTACCAGCGTTTGGCCAACGAGGGCAGACTCTGGTGCAACAAGCAATTCTGCAAGGTGGGTGTCCCAGGGAAGTATTTCAGGTTGTGCATTTTGAGCCTCTCTGGCATTCAGATTCAATAAAAACCGCTTTTCCAGCTGGTCATAGAATGCCTGTAATTTCCTGGAAAAGATAACCATCCCTACAACAATTAGCGCCAACGCAATTGAAGCGGCAATTACCGTATCGAAAAATTCGTACATTAAGAAACCAACGAAGAATATACCCAGCGCAATTCTGAAAAATTCAATAGAGATCAATGGTCCCCGTGTATATTTTTTGTTAAGCCATAAATGTGAGTAAGCGGTTTTTTGTATTCTTCTTAGCGACAAAGCCCATAAGAAAGGAGACATGATGATAAAGGATACCACCACGCTAATGATTGTGCCATTCGCTCCCGAAGCAATGTGTTCCGAAATAAAAGGTTGGACATAGCGGTATGCGAGAAAAATTATCGCAATAATGATCACAGAGTGGATAACCGTATTGAAAATATAAGCACGTAAAAGAACCTTCCAGTCGCTCAGCGTAGTTATACCTTCCGTGCCCGAACTGTATCTGCCAATGGCGTCAAGCCATTTTTGCGGTAGTATTTTTAAAAGCAGGTTGTAAAAAGGTTCAGCCAGCTTAATCAGATATGGCGTCGTAAAAGTGGTGATTGCAGCAGCCGCGACTGCAATGGGATAGAGAAAATCACTGGTCACTTTTAAGGTTACACCCAGAGTCGCGATAATAAACGAAAACTCACCAATTTGTGCAAGACTCATTCCTGCTTGTACAGATGTTTTTAACGGTTGTCCGGCCAGTAATGCACCTAAGACAGTAAAGATGATCTTACCTATGATAATCACCAGGGTAACGAGTACAATCGGCATTGCGTATTTCACTAACATAGCCGGATCGATCAACATGCCTACAGAAACAAAGAAGACCGCAGAGAACAAGTCTTTTACCGATTTGGTCAAATGCTCAATTCTTTCCGCCTGGGTGGTCTCCGCTAAAATTGAACCCATAATAAAAGCACCAAGAGCGGGGGAGAAGCCAACCTCTACAGCCAGCAAAACCATCACCAGGCAAAGCGCCAGGGAAACGACAAGCATGGTTTCGTCATTCATCAGTTTCTTGGTAGATTTCAGGAATGTCGGGATCAGAAAGATGCCGCCGAGAAACCACAATGTGAGAAAGAACCCGAGTTTTAGAATGGAGAATAACATTTCAGAACCCGCAGATTGCTGGCTTACTGCAAGGGTGGAAAAGAGTACCAGGAGTAAAATCGCTACCAAATCTTCAACAATTAGGACCCCAAACACAAGGCCTGCAAATTTTTTATGCTTTATGCCCAGTTCTTCAAATGCCTTAATGGTAATCATGGTCGAAGAAATTGATACAATTCCGCCCAGAAAGAGTCCGTCCATATCAGACCAACCCATCATTTTGCCGATCACATAACCTCCCAGGATTAGAAAACCGACCTTAACTATCGCCGTAATCGATGCAGAACCGCCTACCTTAACCAATTTTTTGAAACTGAATTCAAGTCCAAGGCTAAACAGCAGGAAGATGACACCAATCTCTCCCCATATATTAATGCTTTTAGTATCACTAACCGTCGGTAGGTACTCCAGATGCGGACCAACCAGAAGTCCGGCCAGTATATAGCCCAGTACAAGGGGTTGTTTTATTTTTTTGAAGATTAACGTGGTAATTCCGGCAGCGGCTAAAATAAGTCCTAAATCGGCGATCAGATCTGGTAAATGCATAGGCTAAACAAATTGGTTTGCCGTAATATACAAAAAAAAGGCGTTTTTTTGGCATTCCAGGCCACCAATGTTTGCTTATGACAATTTATTGAAGTAAGCTAAGGTTGCTTCCTTGTCTTTATGCAGCTGATCTTTCAAGGCTTCCAGGCCCGTAAATTTAACATCATATCTCAGAAATTCGAGGAAATTCATCTTGATATCCTGTCCGTAAATTTCACGGTTAAAATCAAAAATATTAACCTCAATATTTCTGGTCATTCCATTAATGGTAGGTCTTTGGCCGATATAAGCCATCCCTTTAAACACTTCATGGTTCATCTCTACTGTTACCGCATAAATGCCATCAGAAGGAATTAATTTATAGGTTTCTTCAATAAATATGTTTGCCGTTGGATAGCCGATTGTTCTGCCGATCTTGTCTCCCTTTACTACCTGTCCGGACAACGAAAAATGATAGCCAAGATAGCTTGCTGCAAGTGCAACCTCGCCATTAAGCAGTGCTTTCCGGATTTTTGTAGAACTTACCGCGACATCATTGATGTCCTGTTCCTGAATTTCTTCGATATTAAAATCAAAAAGTTCAGAGAATTCCAGGAGTTCTTTCATCCCGCCTTTCCTGTCCTTTCCAAAGCGGTGGTCATATCCTACAATCAGGTTCTTCACTCCGATGGTGTCGACAAGGATATTCTTAATGTATTCATCTGGACCTAAGTTTGAAAAATCCCTTGTAAAAGGGGTGATGATCAGGTGATCTACGCCAAGGTCGCTTAGGATTTTTGCTTTTTCGCTGATCGTATTGATCATTTTCAGGTCCTGATTCTCAGGATCAATGATTAGGCGGGGATGAGGAAAGAAAGTCAGGATTACACTTTCACCACCCGATGACCTCGCCAGTTCACACAAGCGTTTAATAATTTTCTGATGACCATAATGTACACCATCAAATGTGCCAATGGTGACAGCGGCCTTGTCTAGTTTTTTAAATTCAGAAAAATGATTGTAAATCTTCAAAACAAGTATGAATTAGTGTAATGATTGACGTTTGACAACGCCACCCTTGATATCTGCAATCTGCTGCTGTATCACAAATGCATCCGGATCGATTTGCCGGATCGCAGTCTGCAGTTTGCTCATTTCCAGTTTGGTGACTACAGTATATAAGATGTCGAGGTCTTTTTTCTCCGCATATCCCCCTTCACCTTTATAAATAGTCACACCCCGTTTCATTTGGTTAATGATGTATTTTTTGATGTGCTCATTTTTTTCAGAAATCACAGTTACCCCGGTATATTGTTCAATACCATTTACGATATAATCGACGGTTTTTGATGCGGAAAGATAAGTAAGTATTGAATACATGGCGGTGACCATGTTGATGAAATAGGCTACGACTCCAAAAATGAGGATATTCAGGATCAATATGATATTTCCAACGGTAAGAATACTATTTCTACTGATGTACAAGGCAAGCACTTCCGTACCATCAATGACACAGCCGCCGCGCATCGCCAGACCGATACCGGCTCCCAAAAATAAGCCTCCAAACACTGCAATCAGTAATTTATCACTGGTTACCGGCTCGAATGGAATAACCAGGAGCATTCCGGCCAGGATGGTAATGGCAACAGCAGTTTTTATGGCAAATCCTTTACCGATCTGTTTAAATCCTAAAATGATAAATGGGATGTTGATCACAACAATCAGGTAAGATAACTTTAGTCCTGTCAGCCTGCTGATTAGCAGTGATATCCCAGTAACCCCACCGTCAATAAAGTTATTCGGCAACAGGAAACTCTTCAGTCCGAAGCAGGCCGAGACGATTCCACAAAAGATCAGAAACAGATTTTTTAGAACATTTAGTTTTCTGGATTTGATCTGGCTGGTCATCTTTATTCTTTTTTGTTTCTAAGATAATTAACCAGATCGGCTACTTCAAATGCATCGGACAATAAAAACTGTCCGCTTCGTGTCCGGGTAAGTTTTGACAGATAAGCGCCGTTGTCCAGTCGTGCGCCAAAATCAGATACCAGAGAACGGATATACGTGCCTTTGCTGCAAATGATTTTAAAATCGATTTCCGGCAATGCAATCCTGGTGATCTCAAAGGCAGACACCGTTACATTCCGTAGGCGCAGTTCCGTTTCTTCGCCCCTTCTGGCTTTCACGTACAGTCGCTCTCCGTTGACTTTCACCGCCGAATGGGCAGGTGGATATTGCTGGATTTCCCCTTTAAAAGGAGTAGTGGCCTCATAGACCATTTCTTCGGTGATGCCATCCAGTGAGAACTCCCGGTCAACAGCAGTCTCCATGTCAAAGGAAGGGGTGGTGGCACCCAGTATCATGGTGCCGGTGTATTCTTTTTCTTCAGCCTGAAAAGTATCGATTTGTTTGGTCAGTTTCCCGGTACAGATGATTAAAAGCCCCGTTGCCAGCGGGTCCAGTGTCCCTGCATGTCCTACCTTTAGTTTCAGTGGCTTTAATGAGTTCCTGATCTTACCGACTACATCAAAACTTGTCCATTTGTACGGCTTGTTGATCAGCAACAATTCTCCTTCGGCAAAATTGAATTCCCTTTCCTGTATCTCTTCTAAATTCAAAATGTTATGTCCTTATATGATTTGCAGGTCATGACCGCTCTGCAATAACGCAATAATAATTAACCCTGCCACAATCCTATACCACCCAAACATTTTGAACCCGTTCTTATTCAGGTATCCAATGAAACTTTTAATAGCAAGAAGTGCCACGATAAAGGCAACTATGTTTCCTACAGCCAATATTTGTATTTGCTGCGTAGTGATGGTATGTCCTTCCTGATAAAAGTCCAATAACTTTTTGGCAGTTGCCGCAAACATGGTCGGTACGGCCAAAAAGAACGAGAATTCTGCTGCTACTTTTCTGCTCAATTTTAAGGACATGCCGCCTACAATACTTGCCCCAGATCTTGAAGTGCCGGGAATCATGGCCAGGCATTGAAAAAGTCCGATTTTTAACGCAGTCAAATAGGATATTTCCTGCTCTTCGTGAATAGTAGGATTGTTGAACCATTTGTCGACAAAAAGCAGGATTACCCCACCGACTACCAGAGAAATGGCGACTGTAAGCGGGCTTTCCAGCATTGCGTCAATTTTGTCACTCAATAAATAGCCGAAAACAGCTGCTGGTATAAAGGCAACGATCAGCTTGAGGTAAAAATTGAAGCTTTGAAAAAAACGTTTAAAATACAAGACGATAACAGAAAGTATGGCTCCCAGCTGAATGATGATGGTGAACAGTTTGACAAAAGGGTCAGAAGCAATGCCCATAAAAGAACTGGCGATAATCATGTGCCCGGTAGATGAAACAGGTAAAAACTCAGTTAAACCCTCTATCACTGCCAGGATGAGCGCCTGTAAATAATCCATATCTGCTGTGATTATTTCTTTAAAATGGCATATACCCCAAAGCCAAATCCTGCAAGAACAACCATAGGTGCCAGCAAAGTTTTTCTGAAATCATAGATGTCCGTAGTTCCTACCATGAGGACGAAGCCAAGTACCACAATTGCGATGCTGATCAGCAGCAATTGGTAATTTTTCCTGGTAAATACAAGTTCCTGTTGGTTACCCTGGTTTGCTGGGGTTGCTTTTTTTTCTATCATTTTTTATCTATAAAGATCGTAAATTTTTAAACGAAGATATTTGCTCACGGCTACTGATGTACTGATTGCGGTAATAAAGATCCCTATGCCGACCAGTGAAAGCAACACAATGCCAAATTCGGTATAATTTCTCAAAATTACAATCTCCGGAATTTCACGCTGCGCATAATATAGTAATCCGAGCAGGATCAGTACTGCTATAAAAGCGGCTATCAGTCCATGAAGTGCCGCCAGCAGTACAAATGGCTTTCGGATGAAATTTTTGGTGGCCCCTACCAATTGCATGCTTTTGATCAGGAAACGCTGGGAATAAATAGCAAGGCGTATGGTGTTGTTGATCAAGGCTACCGAAATGACCAGCAAAATAGCAGCAAAGCCCAAAATAATCAAGCCGATCGTATTGATGTTCTTATTGACCATGTCAATTAGCGAGCTTTGGTAAATCACTTCTTTTACTACAGGATTCTTGGCGATACCTGTTTTCAAAGCTTCAATACTTTTGGTGTTGGCATAATCTGCTTTCAGGTAAACATCCACTGTGGACAACAAAGGGTTATAGCCCAGAAAGTTGACAAAGTCTTCTCCAAGATCATTGGTGAGATTTCTGGCGGCCATTTCTTTATTCACATACTGCGTATTTTTAACAGCAGGATTGGCGTTCAGGTCTTTTTGGAATTGTAGTACATCCGTTTCCTTGGCGCCCTCGTCAACAATAATATTCAGCACGATGTTTTCTTTCACATACGTGGAAAGGTTTTTGGCGTGCACCAGTATCAAACCCAGCATACCCAACATCAGCAGTACCAGCGCGATACTAAAAATTGTAGAAATATAAATGGTTTTTGTCTTCTTAGAAGCATCGCTCACTTCGAATTCTTCCATGTGTGTGTCTGTTGTTTCTGCGAAAATAAAAATATAAAACCTAATAACGTAAATCTATCGGCATTAGTTTAAGATTCATGCCTTGGCGTACGAAAACAGCGGCTTTTTCGTTTTAACAAAAAAATCCTTTTAAAAATTAGGAAATGCATGATTTTTGATGCCAACCTGTAAACAAACAAAAAAATGAAGAAAATTTTATTCCGTTCATCGTTATTTTTATTGATGCTAACCACCGCTGCTGCATGCAAAAAGGACGAAACCAGTAAACTGAACTACAAAGTTATCGGAAAATGGGAGATCGTCAAGATTGACGCCACCCCGGCAGTGTCTGTTATTGCGGGCGACTACTATGACTTCAAAGAGAGTAAGGATGACGTCATCCAGGTAAAGAGGAATGGACAGACTCAAATTGGTACCTATGTCGTTACCACCAGCAATGATTTGTTCATTACTATCGAAGACAAACTCTCTACTGGAAAAATCACCTTGATAGAAGCCAATAAACTTGAATTTACCCTTACTCAAGGCAGTACTACAGAAAAAGTATACTTAAAAAAATAGCCTGAAATTATTTTATATTTACGGCATCCATGTCCGTAAAGCAAGACGTTGCCGCATTTATCCAAATCCTGTTGAGGTGGACCCTGCTCGTGCTGTTGACCAGCTTTTTTGCGGGTACATTGTCAGCAATATTTTTGATTGCGCTAAATTCGGCTACAGTCTTTAGAGATCTACATCCATGGTTGCTTTATTTTCTGCCGCTCGCTGGCCTGGCTGTAGGATTATTGTACCATTATCTGGGTAATGGTGCCGAACGTGGCAATAATCTCATATTTGACACCATTCATAATCCGGGAGATGTCATACCATTCAAAATGGCACCCCTGGTGCTTGTTGGCACGGTAGTTACGCACCTGTTTGGCGGTTCTGCCGGTAGGGAGGGCACTGCCCTGCAGATGTCAGCAGCAGCTGCTGACCAGCTGCACGAACCCTTCCGTCTTACTGCCGAAGAACGGGTTATTTTGTTGATTTCTGCCTTGAGCGCCGGTTTTGCGTCTGTTTTCGGTACGCCACTTGCCGGGGCCATTTTCGGAATTGAGGTACTGCTGATCCGCAAGTTTCCGCCGAAAGCCATTGTTCCAGCTTTTGCTGCCGCATTTTTAGGAGCCTGGATTACCGAGTTGTGGGGGGTAACACATACACATTATCACATAAACCTTGTTCCAGCGCTGTCGCTAAAAGGACTGGTGTATTGCATTCTGGCAGGCATGGCCTTTGCCATTGCAGCGGTGGGCTTTGTCCGAATCACACATCTTTTTTCCAATACATTCAAACGGATAGCCTTTGCACCACTCCGGCCTTTTACAGGAGGAATCATGGTGATATTTTTTGTGTTGACCCTGGATGCTTACCGGTATGTCGGACTTGGAATTCCCCTTATAACAGGTGCCTTTGAGTCAGCCTCAGCTCCGCAGGATTTCGCCTGGAAGATATTACTCACAGCTATAACACTCGGATCGGGATTTAAGGGCGGTGAAGTTACGCCCTTGTTCTTTATCGGTGCAACTCTGGGTAGTGCGCTTTCCCTGATTTTACCCCTGCCTGTAGGTCTGCTGGCAGGAATGGGCTTTGTTGCTGTATTTGCCGGTGCGGCCAAAACCCCACTGGCCTGTATGGTGATGGCAATGGAACTTTTTGGACTCCCATCCGCCATTTTCGTTATGGTTTCCTGTATGGTCGCCTACTTTATTTCCGGGAAGCACAGCATCTATAACGTTCCTGAAAACAAATCTCCAAAACACTTTTTGTTTGGCTAACCATGTTGCTGAAGAGGCGTATTTCACTAATCCCTTCCATACCAGTCTTTAATTACTTAATTTCGCCTTTCAAATTCGTTAAATACGACCTAAAGCGTCAATCAATAAACAGCAGTAATGGATTACCAATTTAAAGAAATAGAGCAAAAGTGGCAAAAACACTGGGCTCAGAACCAAACTTTCAAAGCAGAACAGGATTCTTCAAAGCCTAAATTCTATGTGCTGGACATGTTTCCTTACCCTTCAGGAGCGGGTTTGCATGTTGGTCATCCTCTTGGCTATATCGCCTCAGATGTATTTTCGAGATACAAAAGGTTAAAGGGTTTTAATGTATTGCACCCGATGGGATACGATTCGTTCGGATTACCAGCTGAACAGTATGCAATCCAGACCGGCCAGCATCCGGCACTGACTACCGAGACCAATATCAATACCTACAGGAAACAACTCGATCAGATCGGCTTCTCATTTGACTGGAACCGTGAAGTCCGGACCAGTGATCCTGCATATTACAAATGGACGCAGTGGGTCTTCATGCAATTGTTCAATTCCTGGTACAACCTCGAAACAGACAGGGCAGAAGACATTACCAGTTTAATAGAAAAATTTAATGCCGCAGGCAGTGCAGATGTTAAAGCTGTGTGTGATGAAGAGGTTGCCTCATTTTTGCCGAGTGACTGGGCAGTGATGTCGGCTGAGCAAAAGCAGGAAGAGCTGTTGAAATACCGCCTGACCTATCTTCGGGAAAGTACCGTAAACTGGTGTCCGGCCTTGGGTACGGTCTTGGCCAACGATGAGGTCAAGGACGGTTATTCGGAGCGGGGCGGACATCCTGTTGAACAGAAGAAAATGATGCAGTGGAGCATGCGGATCTCTGCCTATGCAGAACGTTTGCTGCAAGGTCTGAATACGATCGACTGGCCGGAGCCTGTTAAAGAGATGCAGCGCAACTGGATTGGCAAGAGTGTCGGTGCCAGTGTCAGGTTCAAAATTGAAGGTGCCGATGCTGCGGTGCTTGGCACAGACTATATCGAAGTTTTTACAACAAGGGTAGACACCATATTTGGGGTTTCCTATCTTGTTCTTGCCCCCGAGCACGAGCTCGTTGCGGCCTTGACTACACCTGGACAGGAAGTCGCAATTAACAATTACATCACCCAGACAAAAAAGAAATCCGAATTGGACCGTATGGCGGATACCAAGACCGTATCAGGTGCTTTTACAGGTAGCTATGTGATCAATCCCGTAAACGGTGAGTGTGTACAACTTTGGATTGCCGATTATGTACTGGCCGGCTATGGTACTGGTGCAGTAATGGGTGTGCCAAGCGGCGACCAGCGCGACTGGCTTTTTGCGAGGCATTTTGATCTTCCGGTTGTACAAATTCTAGACGCACAAAAAGACATTGAATTGCAGGCAGATGCCACAAAAGAGGGCAAATACCTGAATTCCGGTTTCATCAACGGACTGAGATATGCTGAGGCAACCCAAACTTTAAATACCTGGCTGGAAGAACGGGGTGCAGGCAAGGCAAAAATTAATTACCGCATGCGCGATGCGATCTTTGGCCGCCAGCGTTACTGGGGCGAACCGATACCTGTCTATTTTAAAGATGGACTCCCTTATCTGATCAAAGAAGAGGAATTGCCTTTATTGCTGCCAGAAATTGACAAATACTTGCCAACTGAAACGGGTGAGCCGCCATTGGGTAGGGCAGAAGATTGGAGTTATGAAGATCAATACGACTATGAATTGAGTACCATGCCAGGCTGGGCGGGTTCCAGTTGGTACTGGTACCGCTATATGGATGCCAATAACGGAACAGCGTTCGCTTCTAAAGAAGCCATCCAGTACTGGAAGGATGTCGATCTCTACATCGGTGGGGCTGAACATGCTACTGGTCACCTGCTTTATAGCCGTTTCTGGAACAAATTCCTGAAAGATTTGGGATATGTGCAGGAGGAAGAGCCGTTTAAGAAGCTCATCAATCAGGGTATGATCCAGGGGAGGAGTAATTTTGTATACCGTGTGGTTGATGCAGATGGAAAAGGAACCAACACCTTGGTGTCTTATGGATTAAGGAAGGAATATAAAACCTCGGCACTGCATGTGGATGTAAACATCGTGGAAAACGAGATCCTGAATATAGAGAAGTTTAAACTGTTCCGCCCCGAATTTGAGCAGGCAGAATTTATACTGGAGAATGGAAAATACATTTGCGGTGTAGAGGTAGAGAAAATGTCCAAGTCCAAGTTCAACGTCGTCAATCCTGACATATTGATTGAAAATTATGGAGCAGATACCTTACGCATGTATGAAATGTTTCTCGGTCCGATAGAGCAAAGCAAACCATGGAACACCAATGGCATAGAAGGCGTTTTTAAGTTCTTACGGAAATTCTGGCGCTTATTTCATAATGAAGCCTGGGTGTTTCACGTAGAGGATGGTGTGCCTTCCAAAGCAGAATTGAAAGCGCTGCATAAAATCATTAAAAAGGTGCAGGACGATATTGAGCGCTTTTCGTTCAACACCTCTGTTTCCAGTTTTATGATTGCCGTAAATGAGCTCACAGAGTTAAAATGCAAAAACAGGCAGGTGCTGGAAGACCTGGTTGTGGTGTTGTCTTCATATGCCCCGCACATTTGCGAAGAACTATGGTCTTTGCTGGGTCACAAGGCCGGAAGCCTCTCCTTTGTCAGCTACCCGGAATTTAAACCGGAGTACATGGTGGAAGACGAGTTCAGTTATCCAATTTCTGTCAATGGCAAAACCCGTTTAAACCTGAGCCTCAGTCTTGCACTGGAACCATCAGCTATTGAACAGGCTGTACTGTCTAACGAAGATGTGCAAAAGTACCTTGAAGGTAAGACACCCAAAAAAGTCATTGTTGTCAAGGGCAGGATTGTAAATTTAGTAATTTAATCCTTAAATAACACAAAGAGGCTGCATCATCGACAAATGATACAGCCTCTTTTTTAAGCTAATTTCAGTGCTGCAGGTAAATTATATCTCCCACTTCAAATACCTGTTCAAAATATCCTGATAATCCGACTGAAAAGGAATTGTCAAATAAACGCCATTAGGCAAAAACAACAATTTGGTGGGGTATGATCTGATCTTAAAATCGTTTTCTACTTTCCCGTCAGATAGGAGTACCTGATAACTGTATTTTGTTTTGGCCATAAAATCATCTACGTTTTTCTTCTTATCGAAACAGGCAATTGTAGTGACCAGTAGTTTTTCAGGGCTGGGATTTTTAAGATGGATGGCATCTATTTTATCAATTTCGGCAACACATGCTCCGCACCACGTGCCCCAAAAGTCAACAAAGACAAACTTGCTGGCCTGATCTTTATTGGCTACAATAGGGCCGGAGCGATCCGCCAGCGAAAACTGTGGGACAGCCGGAAGTTTTGCTTTTAATGCTGCGGTGAAGAAGGCTTTAAAATTGCCATTCGGATACGCCTTTAGGTAGTCTTCCTTCAATTTTGTGTATCGTTCGGGTTCTAAAATTACCATGTCCACATATTTCTTCAGCCGGGATTCTTCGTTCATGCCGGTTGTTCCTCCTGAAGTGAGGTAGAGGTCGGTATAGGAAACATAAGGAATAAACCGGTAATCCACTTTTAAGGCGTTGTCGTTGTCGATCCGGTCTTGCTGACTGGGCAGGTAATCAGCAGCCATTTGAAGATAATCCGTTTCTGAACTTTTGCTGAGTTGACTTTTTCTGTAATAAGCATCTGCAAGATTTTTCTTATAAACTACCTTGTTGGGTAAGATAAAATATGTAAAGGTGAACTGGGAAACGTTTTCGATGGAGCCAGAGTTGAGGAGGTCTATTTTTTTTCTGTCCAAATCAATAGTATAGTCGATATACGCCAGCTTTATAGAGTCAGGCACTTGTTTTTTTACCAGTTGGTCATAGATCAGAAGTCTATAGCGGCCGGCCTTGTCAAATACAGAACTGAACTGTGTATTTGCGATGACAGCCAGTTCGTCTGGATGAGTAGCCAGTTTTGCCCTAACGTAGGTCTTCATGCCGGCAAACAATTCTGTGGCTATAGGAATTTTAAGCGCCTCAATCTGGTTAATGATACCCAATGCTTTTTGCAGTGAGTCACGGTCCTCCAGCCTATAAATCAACCCTCCAAAATAATCATGTATCGTATTACTGGTGTTTTCCATATTTCTGAGATAGTAATCATCACCTCTAAATTTCGTAAAACAAAGCTCCACTGCCTTTTTAACGTTGCTGAAATTACCTTTCTCAAGCTCTCTAGTTAATTTGTTTTCTACATCATTACTGTGGGGTAAAAATTCATAAGGCACTTTACTTAAGGTTTCCCAATAGCCATTTCCGATAAAGGTTAAAACGCCTAGCTTTGCGCCCATATATTGGTAGTCATCCTTTGCGAAGCCTTTGTCAAGAGAATCCAGTTTATTCATGATGAACTGCTCGATCGTCTGACTGCCTTTCTCCTCACGGAAAAGTACGGCAAGTTCATTTATACTGCGTGTGGCTTTTTTAATTGGCGTGTAATAATCGTCATACTGCAGCAGACTTTTGGCCTCTGCAAATAAGGGTGCATGTTCAGGCTTAATTTTACTGCCAGGAATGATTAAGTTAAACTTTCGTATTGTGCGCGAACTGGCAGTTGTGAGTCCTGTTGCAGATTTAGTGATTTCCGAAGAATCTACACTTGAGGAAGGAATCAGTCCACTTGGATTGCCGGATATGTCTAGTTTTTTTAATTTGTACTGCGTAACCTGATCGGTATTCTTGCTGGCATAAGCGGTATCCAATTTCTTAGCTGCACGTTTAAAGAAGGACGAAAGTAATTTCAAACGTTCTTCACCAACCAGGGAATTGGCCAGTTCCCCATGCTTTTGGTAAGTTTCGGGAACGCGCATTTCTTTAGTCTTGGCCAGTACCGCAGCTTTGATTTCTGCCAGACCATTTATGGCCTTGATATTGCCATTTTCATCGAGGATAAGTTCGTATGAAGAACTGGTCATAATTTTGTTCAGGACTGCCATAAACTCATTTGGCTGCTCGGAAAGCGCTGCTTTAGAATCGAGGATAACGTTATCCCCCCATTTCCTAAGGAACAGTTCTGGAGACGCTTTTAGCGTGTACAAGCGATTTTTGTGACCGAGCACTTCGAATTTTGTACGCCAGTAGACGTAGCTTGACGAAGATTGGTCCCCGCTTTTCCAATCTGTACTATTTATTCCCTCATAACTAAATTTTTGTCCGGGCTTTAATTTAAGGGTCTGTGATTTCGCCACGCTGCAGATGAGTAGCAAAGCGAGTAGGAACTTAATTTTCATCATAAACCAAAGTAAGTGTTTTTGGACTTTGGTTGTAACTGTTGTTTTGAATATTGCCGGTGTTGTTTTGAATTCGACGTTCAAACGCAGCATTACCTTCCGTATAGTTGCAGCCAATCCCGTATGATGTTTTTGAAGGCAGGTGCTAATTCATCCGGTTTCAGCCTCCAGGTCCAGTTTCCATCTACAGAAGCTGGCGTGTTCATCCGCCCTCTAGCGGGTTTATTTAGTAAATCCTGTACAGGTATGATCGCGACGTCTGCTGTTGAAGCAAGTGCCAAACGGACCATTTGCAGGGCCACATTATGTCTGTTGATTTTAACACCTAAGTAGTTTTCAATTCGGGCTCTGGTCTCATCACTGGCCTCATCCGCATACCAGCCCCTGGTCGTGTTGTTGTCGTGGGTGCCGGTATATACAATGCAATTCGTGTCTCTAAAATTGTGCGGTGCATGAATTGAGCTGGCGATGTCTTCACCAAAGGCAAATTGCAGGACTTTCATGCCCGGCAGGCCAAACTCATCCCTCAGCCGATACACATCCCCGGTAATTTCGCCCAAATCTTCGGCGATGAAAGGTAGTTTACCCAATGAGGATTGCAGCGTTCTGAAAAATGCAGCGCCGGGACCCGGTTTCCATTTGCCCGATTTTGCAGTATCGCTGTCCCCTGGAATTTCCCAGTATTCAGAAAACGCGCGGAAGTGGTCCAGTCTGATCTCATCATAAATTTTGAGATTCATCGCAATGCGCGAAGTCCACCATTTATAATTGCTGCGGGCCATTGTTTTCCAGTTATAAATAGGCATGCCCCAAAGCTGGCCATCTGCATTGAAGTAGTCCGGTGGAACCCCCGCTATAGCTTTAACTTGTCCATCTTTGCTCAAGGCAAACAACTCTGGTTGCGTCCAGACATCCGCCGAATTGTGAGCGGTATAAAAAGGCAAATCTCCAATGATCGTTATACCTAGAATTTTTGCCTGCCGTTTTACGGCATTCCATTGCCTGAAAAACATAAATTGTTGCCAACAGATATTTTCAAACTGCATGGCATACTTATAACGGATCGTCTCCAAAGCTTCCTTGTTCCTTTTCCTGAGCTTTTCAGGCCACTGAAACCAGGGTCTGTTCTCTTGCACACTACTGATGAGCATAAATAAAGCATAATCATCCAGCCAGTTCGATTCAACCTCGCAAAACCGCTCAAATTCTGAGGTTGAAATCGTTGATTCTCCCGACTTCCAATTGCCAAAGGCCTGATCCAGTAGCTGAACCTTAAGTGCTGTCAGCTTCGGATAATTAATTTGGCGACGGATTTTTTGCTCATATTTTGCCAGCTCAAACTGGGAGATTAAGCCTGACTCAGCAAGTTTTTCCGGACTAATCAGCAGTGTGTTACCTGCCATTACAGAAGTCGCACTATAGGGCGAATAAGCCTGGTCTGCGGAAAGCGGATTCATGGGCAGCACTTGCCAGTGTTTTAGTCCGCTATCACTCAAAAAGGACAAAAACCGCTCTGCCGAAGAGCCAAAATCGCCAATTCCATAGCTTGAAGGTAATGAGGATACATGCATCAGCAATCCAGCCCCCCGCCTTCTTTGTGGCAGTGAAACTGTTAGCACTGCCATTGGTAAGGCGGTAAAAAGACTGGAAATATGGACTAATCCAGTTCCTTCAGGATCAATTGCCCGGGATGTTAAAGAATCGCCGGTAACGGGATTTTTATACTCCGTTAGCGCACCGGCAAGTTGCTCCGGTAGCACTAGCTGCGTATCCGCCCAATCCAGCTCCTCCCAGGATGCGGTAGAGGAAACCAGGCTTGCTAAATTTATTGCTGCCGCAACCAGCAGCCATTCCCCGCGGTATTGCCGGGCGTATGCAATCACATGAGTGCCATACTTGCCCTCAACCTTAAGTGGTGTGTATTTTCCTATGGAGAAAAGTTCAACATGCTCATTCCGGAGCTGGAGCAGGAGTTGAAGCATCCGAATTTTTACATCGGGTTCATACTGACCGGTACTCAACTTTTCTCCAGGCTTTGCAACCAGATCCGGAGCGCGATTCAAAAGCTTGCTTCTCCTCTGATAATCAACCGCCCTGCGGTTATCCGGATCTACCATGCTCAAGTCCCAGAGTTCAGTGCCCTGGTAGGTGTCAGGTATACCTGGAAGGGTGTGCTTGAGTACCAAAGCAGACATAGATGCTAACTTTCCAAATTCAGATACCTTGCTCAGCAGGACGCTAAACTGTTGCCAGAATTCACGCGAAGGATCAAGCAGCAATTGAATAAAATCCTTGGTCCGACCTTCATATTCCTGGTCAGGTTCATCCCAGGCGGAATTGCGCTTAGATTCACGAAGGGCTTTCTCTATATATTCCAGGAGGCGCTGCTCGTAATTTTCATCAGCTATGCCCTGGTCCGGGCAGGTAGCGATCAAGGTTTGATAAATAAAATATTCATCATTGGCATCTGGCACGCCTGCGGATTTAAGGTTCTTGTTGAGCTCCGTCCAGTCACTTACCTTCCTAAGCCATTCCGAACGCAGGTCGGTAAGTACAGCAAGCCTGTTACGTGCATCTTCACCACGCTTTGTATCATGAGTGGCAGTGGCATTCATTGCAAACGGCCAGTTTAAAGACCGCTTGGAGATCTGATCATGAAATTCATCAGTAGTGATGCCGAACAGTTCCGGAGAATCGCCAACCTCATTATTGCCTAAAAACCTATTATAGGTATACATGAGCGTATCTTCAACTCCCTTTGCCATCAGAGGCCCTGTAAACTGCATCAATCTCTTAAAAAATACAATGGCAGGATCATCTTTGAGGGTACTTGCATTACGCCCCAACAGCAGACTTCTGAAAGCCGGTAGTGCTTCTTTATAGTCATCATTTATCCCGATCTCGTCAAAAATGGCGTCAAGCACCTGAACCTCTTCTTCTGACAAGGGATATTGACTGTTGTAAAACCGGTAGACAGGTAGCCGTACCAAAAGTTCAGCAATGAGCTGCCTGAACACCGGAATAACTTGTAACTCCAGCTTTTGCATCAATTCGTACAGGTTGTCCAGTTCTCCCTGCATAAATTGATTTAGGAATGAACGTTTTCTTTGGATGATCTGTTCATGTACAGGCCTACGGAATTTACTGAGGTCTTTATAAAATGCGTCAAATTTCCGCTCAGCCTTCCCGTTAGTAAACAGCTGGTTGACCATACCCAGGTAGTCGTAGCCTGTCGTGCCCTGCACTGGCCAGGCTTGTGGCAGCTGTTCATTGGGCTCTAATATTTTTTCAACTACGATATAAGCTTCTTCGCCGCAAAGCGCTCGCAGCTGACGCAAATAAGCACCAGGATCTGAAAGTCCATCCACGTGATCGATCCTTAGTCCATGAAATATGCCTTCGTCTACTAATGACTTGGTCAGGCGGTGGTAATCATCGAATACTTGCTGATGTTGCATATTCAGGCAGATCAGACTGTTGACCGTAAAGAACCTCCTGTAATTGATCTTGCAGTTGGTTTCCTGGTAACTGCACAACCGGTAATACTGGCTGGCGGCCAATTCAGTTATTGTAGTTTTGATGCCATTTGTCGCTGCATTTATCGGCCAGTAACTGTCAAAATATTTAAGGTGTTTCTCGCCATTTAGGTTCGAAACTTCCAATTCCGCATTTGCAATGACGACATTCAGATCTTCCCCCAAAAAAGGAACCATGAGCGGCTCTTTAGCTAAATCAGATGTCTGCAAGTCAAAGTACTGCCGGTACGGTGACGCTTCTCCATTTTTCAACACATCCATTAGCCAGGGATTATCCTGGTGAAAACCCATATGATTGGGCACAATGTCCTGTATCCAAAACATACCGTAAGATTTTAATGTGGAAGAAAGCTCGCGCAATTCTTCCATGGTGCCGATTTCCGGATTGAGCGTATTTGGGTCTGTCACATCATACCCATGTGTACTACCCGGAACTGCACGGTAAATGGGAGAGGCATAGATCGTTTTTATACCCAAATTGTGCAGGTATGGAATAACAGACCGGAAATTTTTGAATGTGAACTCCTTATTAAACTGGATGCGGTAAGTGGAAATGGGATTAAACATAAAAAGCGGAATAGGCTAAAAAAGATTCAGGTTGAATGGTTATTTCGGTCGGGTCATCCTTTACTGCTTGTTCAGTTGTTTCCGTCAATAATCCGGTGCCTGACCATTGTAAATCATTAGAGTCAATTATTTTTGTGTCGATAAACAACCCGGAAGGGAGTCTTACCATTTGAACGGAACTGGAGAAATTCATAGCACAAAGCAGCAACTCCTTATTATTCTTGGTGCTGCGCTCAATCAGTAAACAATTCTGCTCCGGACTCGGATGTGCGCTGACCAGCGCAAGATCGCCGGACCGCAAGGCCGGGTGCGCCTTTCTCTGGGAGATTAGTTTTTTGTAGAATTCCAGCAGGCGGGCATGTTTTTGCTTTCCGGAAAGACTCCAGTTCAGTTTTGAGCTGAGGAAGGTATGTTCATCTTTCGGGTCAGGTGCCAGGCCCGATGCATGCATGGCTGCAAACTCGTCTTTTCTCCCCTTGCGCACCGATTCTACCAAGTCGGGATCAGTATGGTCAATAAAATAGAGGAACGGATTTGTTTCACCCCATTCTTCGCCCATAAACAGCATCGGTAAAAAAGGAGCGCAAATAACCGCAGCAGCCATTAACTTCTGCATTTCAAAACTGACCAGTACACTGCTGCGCTCCCCGAGCAACCGGTTACCGACCTGGTCATGATTTTGAGAAAAAACCACGAATTGTGACCCGGGATGTCCCTGGGCACTTCGACCAAAGTAGTTGCGGCGTTCCTCTGAGTACATACCGGTGTATACATAAGCGTCCCGGTAAGACTTTGCCAAATGAGCTACGCCATCAAAATCGCTGTAATAGCCTCGTTTCGCTTCCCCCGATGAGACCCGCAGCGCATGATGGAATTCGTCGATCCATTGCCCGTGCATGCCAAGTCCATTATGCTCGATGCCTGTAATATATCTGGGGTCGTTCAGATCGCATTCTGCGATCAGGTAATACTTCATGCCAGTATGCGCAGTCAATGCATCCGTGTATTTTCTGATTTCCTCAAGAATATGTACCGAGCTGAAGTCTTTAATGGCATGTACGGCGTCCAAACGGAGTGCATCTACATGAAAATCCCTGAACCACATCAGGGCGTTTTCTATAAAGTATTCCCGCACGCCGTATGCATTTTTGTCGTCAAAATTGACTGCGTTGCCCCATGGCGTTTGGTATTTATCAGTAAAGTAGGGGCCGAACGCTGAGAGATAATTTCCCTCTGGACCAAGATGGTTATATACCACATCGAGTACTACTGCCAGTCCTTTTTTGTGACATAAGCGGATCAGTTTCTTTAGACCAACAGGGCCTCCGTAGGAGTTTTGTACCGCAAAAGGAAATACACCATCATAACCCCAGTTTCGCATCCCAGGGAAAGCGGCAACCGGCATAATCTCAATGGCCGTAATTCCGAGTGCTACCAGGTAATCAAGTTTTTTAGCTATACCTTCAAAATCACCACTTTCTGAAAAGGTACCCGTATGCAACTCATAAAAGATGTAATCCTCCAGGGGAATATTCTTCCAATCAGATTCAGCCCGATCAAAATTCAGGACCACTGCCTGTGAGGGGCCATGTATGCCATCCGGCTGGAATACTGAGGCCGGATCCGGTAATTGTTTGCCATCTGCTAACAGCCAGTAATGGTCACCGTCGGAAATTTCCTGAGTATTCAGTTCCCAATAGCCAAGCTCTTTTTGATTGAGGTTAAATACGGCACCACTGTCTTCCAGTTTCAATTGCATTTGCCGGGCCTCTGGTGCCCAAACGCGCAACTGCCAGTTGTGCTGATAAAAACTCAGGCCTATATTTTTTCTTTTTACATCCATTTCCAATACCATTAAAACTCAGTTCTTAAAACCAATACTGTCCGGGCCCCGACTACCATTTCTGACGCTGGTTTAAAGGATTCCGGACCATCGCTGATTGCAGTATCCAGCATCCTGAATTTTTAGTTTAAAACACCGAAGCTCCTGCCTTGTTTGCAGATTTAAAAAATCCGGTGTTGCCGCTATACATGACGGCAATACCGTACTTTTGTTCCATGAACGTAGATATTGATAACAGTGGAAAAATAAATATTGAAGATTTATTGGCAATACTTCAGGTGGGTTTTATAAACCACATGAAAATATATTGGAAAGATGCGGTAAATACCCAATTTGAGATAGTTAAGAAAAAAATAGTAGTTCGAATCCCAATCATCTATGATGGCATTGCTCTTACCATCACTGTGGATCCTGATAAAATATATTTTAGTGAAATCTCAGGAGCAAACATCCTGACTGAGTTAGAAAAATTGAGGAATTGTTTGATTGACTTCCTTTCTATCCCGGTAGTACAATAGCAACTTTTTAAAGGCCCGGTTTTTCTAGTTCTTAAACAAGTTTTTGCTGGGCCATACCTCTCTGATCATGATCTGCTGTTTCATGGCAGTATAAAGGCTGTTGAGGATCAATTGAGGATTTTGTTCGGTACGTGTATTGGCCAGCATCACCAGGCTATACTCATCATCTACTCTGCTCAGGGTAGTAGAGGTGCCGGGCAGGGATCCATTAAACAACCAGTTTTGATACCCAAAGTAGGAGGTGCGCAGCAGTTCGGGACGAATCAGGTCCGCCACCTTTTTCATACCATCTATCCGCACAATTAGCCGGGCCAGGTCAGTAGCTGTCGCTACCCAACCACCATTCGCATCCATCCTGCTGATGTTCATGCCGTATGGATTGTACTCCATTTGATAATATTTAACCTCCTTAGGCAGGCGGTCGGCGAGCGTGTTGCCTCCGATGGTCATATCGGTAATGCCACAAGGTTTTAGAATCTCCTTTTTTACGTAAGCCTCATAACTCATTCCGCTGATCTTCTCAATGATCCTGCCGAGTAGCATGAAGCCGAAATTAGAATAAGAGTTGTTCATACCGGGTTTATTGGATAGCGGCCTGTTGGCAAGCAGATCTACAATCAGCTCACGCTGACTCAGACTTCCATCTGTAAACATAGGGTCTGTCGGGTTGTTTATCCAGCCGGATTTATGGTCAAGAAGGTGCTGTACGGTGATCAGATCTTTTTGAGAACCTGGCGGAACCGGACCATAATCATTGCCAAATATCGATCCCGGACCAAATACCCGCTGATCGGCTCTAAGTTTACCTTCCTGCATCATCATAAAAATTGCCAGATGGGTGATCGGCTTGGAGATGCTTGCCAGCCGGTAGAGATTGTCAGTGGTCGCTTTCTCTCCTTTTTCCCGGTCAGCATACCCATAGGATTGCACGTAAACCAATTTTTCATTCTTCACAATGGCGATAGATACTGCCGGAATGTGGAATTGGATCATTTTAGATTGAATGGCGCTGTCTAACTTGGGAAAGCCCGGGTCAGTTTGCGCCTGAACAGCGGTGGTATTGATAAAAAGCAATACGCTGGCAATAAGCCTTTGAGAAAAGTTAATTGATATGCTCATAATTCAAATGCATTTGGCACCTTGGGATAAAATTACAGAATAATACATCAGCTTTAAATATTTTTCTACAAGTGAATATTCATCTCTATTAAGTAACTTTAATCAAAAATCATTCTTATGGACAAGATCATTGTATTTAACAGTTATTACAATCCAATTGAAGCGAATATCGTCAAAACCAGGTTGATCGACAGTGGCGTGCAGTGTTTTTTATCAGACGAAAACATGATTACAGTAAATCCCCTGTACAACCAGGCATTGGGTGGGGTCAAATTGCATATTTTTGAAAAGGATATAGATTTGGTAAGGAGTATTTTGGAAGATAAAGATATTGAGTTATCTGTAGAAAGCCTGGAGCAAAGTGCCGAAATTTGTCCGCAATGTGGTTCAAATCACGTTGGCTTTGTACAGTCGGTAAAAAACAAACCTGGAATTTTGACGTTACTTTCTGCTTTGTTTCTAATGCTGCTATATCCCTTTCAGACAAAAAAAGTCCATCATTGCTTCAACTGCAACCATGAGTTCTAGCAAGCTTCACAAGACATGCCGTTAAGAAAATTCTCCGAAATGCCAGAGTACTCCTGATGGATCGTGAAGAAAACATTCCTGGCCCCAGCTTTCCACACGGATTGGCCCAATTCTGACTTCCGCATATTTGCTGGTTAAGTCCATCTCAATCAATGCTTCCCAGATATCCTTCACGTTTTCAACCTCCATAAATAACATGGTATTGTCAATCCAGTCTTTCACATAAGCATCCTGCAAATAAAAACTCAATTTTCCCCATCTGAAGACCGAGAGTCCGGCATCTAAAACAACTTCACTGAAGCCCATATCCTTATAAAAATTTCTGGATCTTTCAAAGTTTTTGCTACCGATAAATGGCCGGATAGATACCGGGTTTTGTTGACTTAAGTTCTTCATCATTTATTGTTTTGATTTTCAGCTTCTCCTGCAGATGTAAATATAAGCAATGATTTTTAGCTATCTTAGTTGATCCAGAAATGCCCCACTAAGAATGAAATTATTCCATTTTGAATTCAGATTTTTGAATTCCACTTTAAATAAAATACCTGCGTTATTGTTGACTGCTTTTTGGCTTGGATCAGCTGGTGTTGCTAAAAGCCAGGATTTGGCCCAACAGAACGAACTCTTTTGGCATACCAATACCAGCCAGGGGATCACCTGGGATATCAGGGAGGAAAAGCGGTTGCCGCATGAAGACAATATCGAACTGTCCGGCTCATTGGTCTCGGGAATTGTCCGCTATAAAGTTGATCAGTCGAAACAGGTGCAGATCTTCAGGGATGTTATTTTTCCGCAGCTTCGCAAATACAGCAAATCCAGTGAGTCGATGTACAGGGCCTACCTGCGTGAGGAATACAGTGACAACATTTTGCCTGTGATTACCCTGGCTGACAAGAAACTTGAAGCGGGGATACTGGATTCAGTAACGATCAATGGCAAGATCAGTTTTCATTTTAGGCAAAAGGACGATATTCAGATTGTTCGTTCTTTTTTCCCGTCTATGGACAAACGCTGTTTTGTAGAAAAATGGACATTGAAGAATACGGGATCAACAACACAACGCCTCAAAATTGGTGCTACAGAACTGAATCAGGAGGAAGCTGGCTGGCATGGACAATACCACAGGAGGGTCAGCACAGACGCGAAGGCCGATGTAAGCCTGGAGCCCGGTCATAGCTATGAATTTGGAATTTATTTCACGGCAACTATGAATGCTGAGGCAGAGCCGAAAAAATCGTTTTCTGAAATAGAACATCAACGGGATTTGTTCCTGGACAGTATTTCACATCAGCTTGTTCTAAATTCTCCGGATAAGGTAATTAATACGTTATTTTATTTTTCAAAAATCCGGGCAGCTGAGAGTATTTTTCAGTCCCGGTTGGGACTAGTGCATTCTCCCGGGGGTGGGAATTATTATGTTGGAATCTGGGCAAATGACCAGGCGGAGTATAGCGGCCCTTTTTTTTCCTACCTTGGTTATCAGACCGGTATGCAGGCCGCGATGAATGCTTATCGCATATTTCAAAAAAACATTCCCAAAGATGGCGGTAAGATGTGGGCTTCATTTGAACTGGATGTCACCTTTCCCTTCGGGGCGCATGACCGGGGTGATGCTGCCATGATCGCTTACGGAGCAACACATTTTTTACTGGCTTCAGGCGACAAGACCAGGGCAGAAGAGATTTGGCCATTGATTGACTGGTGTCTGCAGTATACCCACAAGAGGGTAACCGCTGATGGCATTGTTGCCTCTGAAAGTGATGAACTGGAAGGCCGGTTTCCGACTGGGGCAGCTAATTTATCGACATCTTCGTTATATTATGGTGCTTTGGTCCAGGCCGCGCGACTGGCCAAGGCGATGGGCAAACCGGCCGCTTTAAGTGCCGACTATACCCTGCGGGCGAAGAAATTGTCAGAAGCCATAGAAAAATACTTTGGTGCAAAAATGGAAGGGCTGGACACCTACAAGTATTATAAGGAGAATACAACATTAAGAAGTTGGATCTGTCTGCCGCTTGTGGTTGGGTTGAATGTGCGGAAAAACGGAACACTGGATGCCTTATTCGGCAAGCTGTGGTCAGATAATGGTGTACTGACCGAATTAAAGAAGGACCAGAACGGCGAAAAAGTGTTTTGGGATAGGGGCACGTTATATGCGTTCAGAGGTGCTTTCAAGGCAGGTGCTGCCGATAGAGCGCTTGAGCGCCTAGCATCCTACTCAACTACCCGTCTGACCGGTTTCCGTGCCCCTTATGTAGTAGAAGCCTGGCCGGAGAACGGTATGGCGCATTTGTCGGCCGAAAGTGCATTGTACTGCCGGATTTTTACAGAAGGCGTGTTAGGCCTTGAACCTACAAGCTTTAATAGTTTCCAGTTGCGGCCCAACTTGCCGGAAAAGTGGGACCATTTATCAATGAAGAACATTCGCGCATTTAATACGACTATTGATATCCAACTGGAGCGTCATAAAGAAAAACTCAGATTAAGGGTCTTCCGAAATGGACAAATTATCGTAGATAAAATCGTGAACAATAATACTGAGGTGGCCGTTGGTGTTGGCCATTAAGAATCTGTTGATTGCAGATGTTTAATATGTAATTGTGATTCCTGCCCCATAGCCCATATCGCTGTCATAATGCGTAGATAGAGAAAAGGATCTGGTCAGGATATAGCGCAATCCTGCCATATATTCTTTATCTGTATTTCCCATCACGTTTAGCCGGAGCCTGCTGGTTAGGGGTACATCCTCCCGCATCAGCTGGAAACGTATTTTGCCCCTGCTGTCCAGTCTGGCCTCAGCTGTAATGAGCATCGGCAAGGTGTATTGGACCCCGATTACCGCAGCCTTCCTGTTCTTCTGGTTGCTCAGTTGTCCAAAAAGGTTGTTTTCCATTTCATTGCTCATGTTGTTGTAATGGTAGTCAAAACCGACAAAAGGAAACAACCATTGCATTCTGCCAATATATCTTCCGAAATAAGTTTCGCTTTCGTTACCATGGTGGGATTTCAGTCCAAGCCGCCATTCGGTTGATAAACGGTACCGGGTGTTTGCCAGTATAAATTCTCCGTCACTGCCGTTACTTTCCAGGCCGATCGTCGCCATTGGATGGAACATCCGGTCATCAGCATTCAGTTTTCTTCTGGCTAACGACGGATCTGGAATTTCAGGGTTTGCTGCTGAGTTTTCATAACTGAACACCCTGCCCATGCCACTCATCATATGGTAAAGGATGTGACAATGGAAAAACCAGTCACCACCCGCTTCAGTGGCTGCAAATTCGATCGTGTCCCGTTCCATGGGCATAATGTCGAGTACATTTTTCATCGGTGCGTTTTCTCCCTGACCGTTCAGTACCCTGAAGTCGTGGCCGTGCAGGTGCATGGGATGTCGCATCATGCTGTTGTTATACAGGATAATGCGTAGGTTTTCACCTTTTTTGATCAAAATCTTGTCACTTTCAGAGACAGTCTTGTTGTCCAGCGTCCAGACATAACGGTTCATGTTTCCCGTCAGCTCAAATTTGAGCTCCCTCCACGGGCCTTTAGGAAGGGTGGTTTTATTGGGGTCACGAAGCATGTCGTAATTCAGGGTCACGATGTCAGGTTTTTCTGCTTCAGTAATTTCCGGATACATGACCGTATTCATATCCATGAGCTGATTCTGCATTTTCATACCCTCCATTTCAATCATGTTGCCCTGCATGTCCATCATCCCGTTCATCATTTTCATGCCGGCAAAATAATCCAGCTTCGGCATTTTACCGGCAGGTATTTTTTCACCCTTGCCCAGCCACAGAGAGGCAGATTTGCTGCGGTCTTCCGGTGTGACGAGAAACTCGTAGCTTTTATGGTCTGGAACAGTGACCACAACATCATAGGTCTCAGAAACAGCAATGATCAGCCTGTCCACTTCAACTGGCTCCACGTCATTTCCGTCAGTGGCTACGACTGTAATCTTACCACCAGCATATTTTAACCAGAAATAATCAGATGCACCAGCGTTTACTATCCTGAGCCTGACCTTTTCTCCGCCTTTAAACTGAGGCTGCTCATTTTGGTTTTTGCCGTTGATCAGAAAGGTATCGTAATAGACATCGCTCACATCCATCGCATTCATGCGCTTCCATTCATTGGTTACCTTAGTTTTGAAATGACCTGTTTTAGTGGCTTCCAGGTAACTCTGGGTCGCGCCTTTTTGGATGGCAAACCAGTCAGTTGCATGATGAAGGCTGCGGTGTATTTCTTCAGGTTTCTTATCCATCCACTCGCTGATTACAACAGGCAGGGTAGGAATGTCCCATTCCTTTCTTTTGTTGATGATGAAGGCACCGTACATACCGGTCTGCTCCTGTAATCCACTATGGCTATGGTACCAATGTGTCCCATGCTGCACGATTGGAAATTTATAGATGTAGGTGGAATGAGGCTTGATTGGCATCTGTGTTAAAAAAGGAACGCCATCCATTTTATTAGGTAAAAACAGGCCATGCCAGTGTAATGAAGTTTCCTCATTCATCTTATTGTGCACGTGGATCTCAGCAGTATCACCTTCAGTAAAAGTCAGTGTTGGCATCGGAATTTGACCGTTCACTGCAATCGCCCGCTTTGATTTTTTTCCAAACGTGACAGTAGTATCAGCTACATACAGGTCATAGCGCACAGTTTGCTGAGCACCTGCCAAACTGTATACAGCCATCAATAGAACGGATAGGATTAATTTTCTCACTACTAAAAGGTCTCTGTTACTTTTCCGCAAGTCAGCATGGCGCTGCCATAGTAGGGATTCTTCACTGTTTTTTCGCTGCTCAGCCAGTTGCTTTTTTTCATCGGACAGTACATTTGGTATACTGGCACATCCGAAAGCTTTACTTTTTTGGCAAGGGAAATCAGCTCATCAGAAAGTATAGCAAAATTTTCCCGCTGGGTTTTCAGCGCTTTGCTTGCTGCAATCAAACCCGCATGTTTTATGAGGGATTCTTTTACAGTTTTATCAACTGTCTTCTCATCAGCACCAGATACCGCTTCAACCAGTTCTGCAGCTTTAGTGGCGGCAAGTGTAGTATTGCCCGCTACAAGGGCATCTTTGAGGTTGTAATAGTTGGGTAGCAAATCTAAAGTATTGTTGGCAGGATATTGATTTTGACCAAAGCCAGTCTGCACACTTATCGTTGCTACAATAGCAAATAATAAAAATATTTTATTCATGTTCAAATATAGACTGGAGATATGCGCCAGGCCTTACATGATTCTTTGAAAAAATTACATAATTCCAGAGCTGAACTAAACAAGCTCAATGAATTTGTTGTTACTAATAAAAATAGCCCATGCCAGAACTACCTGATTTAGAAGTCTTCGCTGCAAACCTCGAAAAGCGGTTTAAAAATAAAACACTGGAAAAGCTCGATGTGGCTGTTTCCAAAAAATTGAATGTGCCTGAAAAAAAATTGAAGGAAGCGCTGGAGGGTCACCAGCTCCAGTCCGTGCTGCGGGAAGGTAAGACGCTGCAGTTACATTTTGGCGGAGGGAATGTGCTGGGCCTGCACCTCATGTTGCATGGAGAAATTCAGTTGATCGAACACGACGATGCCGTAAAATTCAAGATCATTGAATTCCATTTCAGAGGAGACAACAGTTTTGCATTGACTGATTTTCAAAAACAAGCGACGCCGACACTAAACCCGGAACCAGTTACTGTACCTGATGCCTTATCAAAGGAATTTAGCCTCAGCTATTTCAAACAGGTGCTGGCCAAAAAGAGTGTTCAGATCAAAAAAATTCTGATGGACCAAAAAATCGTACGTGGCATCGGCAATACCTACGCAGATGAAATACTTTGGCAAGCCCGAGTATCGCCATTTTCTGTAGCCAAGGCAATTCCAGAAGCAAAGGTTAAGGAATTATATCAAGCCATAGAAGAAGTGTTGCGTAAGGAGATTATGAATCTAACCAAAGCTATTCCGGATAGTTTCAATGCTGAGGTACGGGATTTTTTGAAGATCCATAACCCCAAATTGAAAGAAAGTCCGACTGGTCACGAGATCATTGTCGATAAAAATGCAGGAAGAAAAACATATTACACCATCGAACAATTAGATTTCCAGTAAGTGCTAATTCTCTTCTTTTGGCGTGTCGTCTTTTTGCACTGTTACCTCTACTTTGGTTGCGCCGGCGCGGGCAGATGTTACGGATTTTCCTACTTCAGTCAAACCTTTTGATTCGTAAATTTTCATTGCAGTTACGACATCAATGGCTTGCCTGGTTTGTTCTTCCGGAATAGGAACGAAGGAAAGGAAATTAATCTTTACACCTTTTGATTGCAGAAGACCATTTACAGATTCTAATAATTTCGTTTCAAATTCTGCCTGGGAAAAATCTACAATATCTTCAGTGATCAGCAAATCACGTGCAACCTCTTTAATGCGCTTGTCTATCACGGAATTTTCAGCCGTCTCATACGCTTTTGATGAATTTACTTCATCATCGCTATCAGAATTGATCTTGCCCAGATACTTCGCTTCGCCCACGTATTTGATGGCATCCAAAATCGAATAATCATAGGTAACTTCAATCTTGGCCATTACACGGTTCTTAAAAGCCGATTTAAAAATACTCTCGCCCTGCATAGGATAGTCAGGCACAGTAACTTTATAGGAACACATTCCTATTCCTTTAGGTAAGGTTTCACCGGCTTTAATCAATTGCCAGGATACGCCACAATTATTGGTGTATAAGGTTTGTACATTAGATTGTGCCCTGTCGCAAGAGCTGAATGATATCGCTGCAATACCGGCAGCTAAAAGCGTGTAAATATTTTTCATAGTCATAAATATATCAGTTAGATGCATATATCGTACGATTGTTAATCCAAAAATCAAGTTTTCTGACTGCGTTTTTTCGCAGTTTACTAAAAGCCTGGTACATTTCTTTTTTTAGTGTTCACGCTTAGTCGCTGATTTAACATAAACTTGTATTAAAATTCATAACTTAGAATAAGGTCCAATTGAAAAAATGACGGGTTACAGTGCTTATACTGACCAGGAATTGACTGCTTTATTAAAGCAGGGAGATCAGGTTGCGTTTACTGAAGTCTACAACCGGTATTGGAAAACCCTTTACGCCATTGCTCACAACCGTTTGCGAAATATACAGAGTTCGGAAGATGTGGTTCATGATGTACTGGTCAGTTTATGGCACAACAGGGAGACGGCTGTAGTGGAAAGTTTAAGCGCTTATCTGGCGACTGCTACTAAGTACATGATCTTTCATCTGATGAAAAGGTCTAAAAAATTCTCACGGGAGGAACATGCGATGGACCATGCAGAACTGATCATGGATCAAGAGGACCTCGAGGAGCGGGTACATTACAGAAGACTGTTGGAGATGGTTGCAGAGGAAGTGGAGAAATTGCCTGAAAAATGCCGGTTGGTTTTTAAATACAGCCGGGAAGAGCATCTTTCTGTAAAGGAGATTGCGGAAAAAATGGATGTATCTACAAGTACTGTGGAAAATCACATGAATAAAGCCCTGACTACGCTACGCGGAAAGGTCAAAAACAGCCACTTTATCTTATTTTAAAGAATTATGAATGCATTCAGACCAAATTTCCTGTCAACTGATTTGGTGACACACCATATTTCTTTTTGAAAATAAAAGAGAAATGGGAGAGGTCTTCAAATCCAACTTCCAGGTAGACCTCTGTAGGCTTTTTCTTTTTTTCAGCTAAATGATAATGAGCAAGTTCGAGTCTTTTATCTGTTAGCCATTTTTGTGGAGTAGTATTAAAAAGCTTTTTGAAGTCCCTGTTGAAGGTAGACAAACTGCGACCTGTTAAGTAACCCAATCTTTCCAGGGACATATTGAACATAAAATTTCGCTGCATAAAATTGACCAGGTCAATTTTGCCTGGTGCGTCGAAATTGCCCAGCACATCATCAATACCCGGATCGATCATCCGCAGGATATTGATGGCTTCAGCTATTTTTAAAGAAGCCAGATCTTCCGGAAATTCTCCTTCCACATCGAAGTATGGCACAAGCGATGCCATGCAGCTTTCCAGTAATGGATGATTGCTGTACTTATATATTTTCTGTTCGGGTTCGGACCTCTTTTTCACAGCTATCTTTTCGTAGAATTTTCTTAGCCGCTCAACCGATAAATGCATGACCACTGTTTTATGGGGCAGTCCATTTTTTGGATAATTAATGATCGTCGCCAATTGGTTTCTGGGAATAAGAAAAATATCTCCTGTCTTAAAATTAAAACTCCTGTCCCATTGAATGATCTTTGTTTCGCCAGATATGAACCAAACCAGCATGTGGTCTTCAAACATTAAGTCCGACTTGAAAAGCTTGTCCTCGTAAGAGGAAAGCTTGATTTCTTTAGTTAAGTATCGGGATATATGTTCCATTTTTATAAAGTTATTTATTTTGGATTGGTTTTTAGGAAAAGGTTAACCAGTTGTCAAATAACCTCGAAGGGAATGCCGGTCAATTCTTCGCTAAGGTCCCAAAGTCTCCTGGCATTGCTTTCGTCTAATGAATACAGCTGTACACCTTTTGTATCCAGGCCATTCTCCTGGTCTAAAGCGCTGGTCGCCAAATCTGCTATCTCAACATCCTCGCAATACACACCGCCAATATCATTCAGCAGTGGACTAGTTGCACACCATACTGTCGTAGCGGCCCCTTGTGGAATGGTTTTCAAACCTGCAAGGATTTCCGGACGTATGTTTCCATTCGTATCAAAATACCCCAGCTGCTTAAAGAATTCTATATCCGCCACTCTGGCCAGTTCCGTACCGGCAATTGAGCCAGGATGGAGCGAATAGGCCCTTACTTTAAAAGCTTTTGCACGATGATCAAGTTCTAGTGCAAACAGATTACTGGCCGTTTTTGACTGTCCATAGCCTATAAGCGTTTGGTATTCCCTGTTCTCAAAATTAGGGTCTTCAAAATTGAAGGGTGCCATCTGGTGCCCTGATGAAGACACATTCAGCACTCTTGCGCCATTGGCTTTTTTTAGCGCGGGCCACAGTCTCGCTACAAGCTGGTACTGGCCCAGATAGTTCGTTGCCAATTGTGATTCGATTCCACGACCATCTCTTTGTAGTGGCACCCACATGATCCCTGCATTGTTAATGAGTAAATGAAGCGGTCTCCCTGAGGCTATAAAATTTCTGGCAAATGCATCGATGGTATCAGGCTCAGATAAATCCATTGCCCCGATTTCTACGTTTGGAATATGCCCGAGGTTTTTCCTTGCCTTTTCAATGTCCCTGGCCGGTACAATCACAGTGGCACCTGCTGCTGCGAGTACTTTGGTCGTCTCCAGACCGATGCCTGTGTTGCCGCCTGTTACGATCGCGATTTTGCCAGTCAGGTCTATTCCTTTGAGCACCTCAGTTGCAGTTGATTTGGCATTAAATCCTGATCCTGCCGGATGTTGTAACGCACCTTGATAATTGTTCTTTTCCATTTTGTTTTTTATTAAATGATCTGGAACAAATTTAGGCAGATGGACAAGGACGCGTTTTGTTCAGAAGGTCAATTAATTTTGTTGAGACTGTCAGGTTTCGCGGCAGATTTTGTTCACCATTGTTTTGCTTTGACATGAACTTTGTTATGGGCCGATGCATACCTTCTAAATACCTTCCGCATACCTTCTGCGCTAAAAAGTACCTTTTAGCGCAGAAGGTATGCGGAAGGAGCGCAGGAATAGCGCGGAAGGGTATGTCTTAGCCTATGCTAGCTTTTTCCGCAGCCATTTGCGAACAGGTTCGTCATACCACTTCAATGTGAGGTAGGCCAGAATTATTCCACCTATCAGGATGAGTAAAGCGTATGGCCAGGCCGCTACAATTGTTATGCCTTTATTATTGCTGATCCAGGCGACGTAAAAATAGACCAGTGGGTAATGCACCAGGTAAAGCGGATAGGAGATGTCACCTAAGAATTTGCAGATCCTGTTTTCTCTCTGCGTTTTTATCACACCACTGGCGCCAATATAAACGATAAGCGGGAAAACGACGATAATGCAAACAGATTCATAAATGCCATTCATCCAAAGGTATTCAGCACCACCTAGGCGCGGCATATACAGTACGATGGCTACCAGGAGGCTGCACCATAAAAATGCGTTTTTGATTCGTGTTGGTTTCGCTATTCGTGAGAGCAACAGGCCGGCAAAGAAAGGGTACATGGTGCGGGTAAAACCAATACGTACCTGTTCTACATTCAATGTCCAGCCACCACTAACATCCCCGCGTGTGATGGCCAGGTGTGCGAGCGCAATAGCAGCAATGGCTACCAAAACGGTTAATGCAGTTTTGGAGAATTTCCTGATCCAAACCGCGTAAAGGATGTTGGCAATGTATTCAAAGAACAATGACCAGCCCACACTATTCAGTGGATGCATTTCTTCCCAGCCACGAATATCAAGCGATAATGGTATCGGCAGGATGGTATAGCCGATCAGCATCACCAACAGCATCTTCCAGACGGGAATCGTGTGAATGAGCGGCCAGATTGTTGAATCTGTGAAATAAAATCCGATAGCGCCAAGGGTCATCCCCAAAACCACCATTGGCTGGAGACGTATGATGCGTCGTTTGAAGAAATTTCCGGAAGTCATTTTATTCCAGCGGTCGTCATAAGCGTAGCCCATCACAAAGCCTGATAATAAAAAGAAAAAGTCGACCGCAAGGTAACCGTGATTAACGAGGATATCTAATTTACCGGTTGCTAAGGGCTCTGCAAGGTGAAAAGTGACGACGATTATGGCTGCGACACCACGAAGGCCATCTAATATAGGGTAATGCGGCTTGGTGGCCAACCCGTTGTTGAGATCAGTTGTCATGTAAGAGGCTGTAAAAATTGCAATTTGCAAAAAAATATTTAAGATCGTGCCGATCCTACATCACCGCACTTGTTTAACGAAGGGGATTGGCTGCAAAGACCGTTTTGTTTAGCGTTAAGAATTGTTGGTTGTAACGGAAACAAAATTTAAAGCCGTGTGCGCCATAACCCACTTCATTTACAAAAAACGCCAGCACAGGAGCAAGCAAGTCGATGAAACGCAAACAAAACTGATCCAGGTCCGGCTGTATGAATTTCTGCTGGTAGTTTTCCGAAAACTCTGACAGGTCAATTTCTATTGCATCTGCCGTATTGGTTACGAAACGGTTGATGTCACGGATGTTGTCCCTAAGTTTGGGATTTACCCGGGCAAACAACCACAGCTTTTCCTGCAACAGTCTCACCGTGTCCCTGTATTCCAAATTCCAGGGTGTTAGCGTCTGTGCAGTTCCCCTTTTGAACGGCTCAACTTCTCTCATAATGATAAAATTTAGGTGCTTACAAAGCTAGGGTACTTTGATCTATAATTCCAAATAAAAACTAATATTTTTAGTAAAATGACAATGTCCTTAAACCATCCGGTTTAGGGACATTGTGTACCAAAAAGTAGTAATAGCTAATTTTTTAATTAACGCTTATTACAAAGCTGTCATTCTTTTATGAAGATTGGATGAAGATCATTGCTGTCATTCCGGATGATTGCCAGGGCGACCTGATAAGCTGTTTTTTTCTCCCAGCGTGCGATTAGCCAGGCGATGAAGCTCAAAGTGAAGATGTCGTTGTTTTCCAGTTCATTCAATTGATTTGAGACAGCCTTTCTGTAGGCTGTATCAAAAGCCACATCAGGTTTTAGCAGGTATTTTTCAACGAGCTTAACATACACCAGCACACGTTCCTCTGAAGTTTTCAACAGGTACTTCTTGTATCGCCTCCGGAAACTGTTTAGCCGGGACAAAGCCAATTCAACGTTGGAGAATTGTGCATAGACCAAAATTTCCATCAGGTTTTTTCGAATGGTCCACAACATGCCCATTTTTTTTTCATACCAGGCATCGCTGCGCGTCAGTAAGGTCAGCTGTTTCAAACTTCTGCGGTCATTGCACAGGGCTAAAAACATGGTCAGACAGATTCGCACATCCTCAATCTCTTCCTGTTTAGAGGTATGCTTTTTATTAGCGAGCGATTCCTGTAACAGCACGATAGCATTTTCAGAAAAGCCTGTAAAGAACAGTTTGAGTGCAGAGAGCAGTTGATAACGCAAATAAAACAGCGCATCATAGCGACTATCCGTCACCATTAAATCCTTCATGTCACTCAGATAGGATGCGCTTCGTTCGAAATCCTTTCGACGTAAATGAAAGTTCGCCAAAAAATACAAGATGGATATGTGGTAAAAAAGATAAGCCTGTTTTTTAAATGTCTGGCCTTGCATAAATTGATTCGTTCGGTTCACATAACGCTCGATCAATCCATAATTCTGCTGTATAGCAGCATATTCATTTGCAATAAAAAGGATTTGGTAAATCGACTTATAGGTCATGAGGTCCTGCACGGAAATTTTATATTTCCGGATGGTCGTTAAGATCAGGGTTGTCAGGTTAACAATCTTTCCTTTGAGGTGGATCTCCTGTAGCTCCAACCGTAAAAAGGCATAGGCCATATTGAGTTTGGCCTCGCGTTGCATGTCAGACTGGTTCCGCAGAAAACGCGCTGTCAAAGCTTCCAGGTCTTCTGCTTCAGGCAGATGGGCATATTGAAACTTCAACAGTAAAAGTTCGTTCAACAAGTTAAACTGCTCCAAATGATCGGCCAGGCGTTCGGCTTTATCCAGACACTTGAACGCAATCCTGACCACATCATTTTCTAACAAAAAACGTCCCACCACGAGCAGGCGCAGCGCGTCGTAAGTATCAGAATGGGTGCTCTCAAAGGTCTTTTGCGACAAGAAAAGCAGCAAATTATCTTGCAGCCTTTTGCGCAAAGCATGGTATGCATCCTTATAATTCTCTGATTTATAAATTTTCTTTAAGCCTTTTATATCGTCAGTTTCGATCAAATCCAGTAAATGCAGATTTTTCACATCAGTTCTTTTGTTTTTGTGCTGCAAAAACTGCCTGAAAAGCTTTTTTTCAGTGCTGTTGAGTAAGTTCGTCAACTCCAGAATTGAGTCCATATGGCTGGTTTGGTAGTTGTAAATCTACAATAATCGCCAGATTATATCGTCAGTATTTTAAAAATTCTGCTTTTTTTAACGCTGATTTACATTCCATATTTGCTTAACCATTAATCAAAAACAAAATAAATATGGAACCGCTACAACAAAGAACAGAAGAAAATTCATCCATCGTTAGACATGGCGAAAATGTTAGAAACCCCTTCAAACCAACTGCCGCATTTATCGGTGCCTCCTGGTTTGCTTTATTAACCGGAGCAGTAGGTTATTGCATCGGCTTGTGGAATGCAAGCATGGAATTAAATGAAAAAGGCTATTATTTCACCATTTTACTATTTGGCTTATTCGCAGTAATCTCCGTGCAAAAAAGCGTTAGAGACCGTGCTGAGGGACTCGCCGTATCGGATCTTTACTATAGCCTCAGTTGGTTTGCCACCATTGCTGCCATGATCTTATTGACGATTGGCCTGTGGAATGCGGACCTCACGTTGAGTGAAAAAGGTTTTTACGCCATGGCTTTCTGCTTAAGCATGTTTGCGGCCATTGCTGTACAAAAGAATACCCGCGACGCAAATCTGTTAAAGGATAAAGAACTGTAACGTAGCGGTTGCCACCCCGCAGCGCTTGTTTTGGCAAGCCTGCGGGGTTTTTGTGCGTTCCGTGGGCATAAATGGTATTTTACTTCCCAATTATAATATATTTTTTTCCTGCTGCGGCTGCAAAATCATACAACCAGCTTTGCGGTAATACGACGCTCAGGTCTTTTCCGTTGTCTTTGATCAGCGGCTGCCTGATCTCAGCAGAAATATTGAATATTTCCGTCGCCGGCCCTGCAGATTTTTTTAGCAGCTTGTTTGTGGCCGACTGAGGAAGACGCAAACGGCATACTCCGTTTCTTGAGGCGTAAATGACCAGTCTGGTAATTTTATGATCTGCCCAGGATACGTCAACTTTGAAACCCCCTCTGGCCATCAGTCCTTTTACGGATCCATTTGGCCATGCATCCGGTAAGGCGGGGAGCAGGTGTATCGCATCATCGTGGCTCTGCAGCAGCATTTCCGCTATTCCTGAGCTGCAGCCATAATTTCCGTCGATCTGGAAGGGCGGGTGCGCATCAAACAGGTTTGGATAAGTTCCCCCGGATCCTCCGCCAACGGGCTTGATCTGATCGGTGATCAGTTTGTAGGCATGGTTCCCATCCAGCAATCTTGCCCAAAGGTTAATTTTCCAGGCCATAGACCAGCCTGTGGAAACATCGCCGCGATAGATCAAAGAATTCCTGGCTGCCGCAAATAACTTCGGATGTTTGAAAGGGCTGATCTGATTTCCCGGGAACAGTCCGTAGAGATGGGACACATGCCTGTGCTTGTCGTCCGGGTTGTCAAAATCTTCCAGCCACTCCTGCAATTGTCCGTGTTTACCGATTTGCATTGGCGGCAGCCGGTCGCGCAACAGAGAAAGGCTATCTGCAAAGACTTTATCCGTTTTTAACACCGCGGCCGCCCGAATTAAGTTGCTGAACAAGCCATAAACCAATTGATTGTCCATGGTTGTTCCCGCGGCGACAGAAACTGGGGTCTTCCCGCCCAGGTATTGATTCTCCGGAGAGATGGAAGGGGAAATAACCAGGTAATTGTGATCCGGCTCGGTTTGCAGGACATCCATATAATACCAGGCCGCTGATTTCATTACCGGATAATATTTTTTCAGAAAATCGAGGTCACCCGTATATAGGTAATGCTCCCAAAGATGTTGCGTAAGCCAGGCGCTGCCCATGGGCCAGAGGCCCCAGAAAGCACCGTCTACGATTCCAGTAGTCCGCCAGATGTCCGTATTGTGGTGCAGCATCCAGCCCCTGGCACCGTACATTTGTTTTGCACTTTCCTGTCCGGTTACCGACAGATCGGTAATCATGTTGAACAACGGTGTGCTGAGTTCAGATAGCTGGGTAACTTCGCTGGGCCAGTAGTTCATTTCTGTATTGATATTGACCGTATACTTGCTGTCCCATGGGCCCTTAAGCTCCCCATTCCAGATGCCTTGAAGGTTGGCCGGCTGAGAGCCGGGTTGAGAAGCGCAAATGAGCAGGTAACGGCCAAACTGGAAATAGAGTTCAGCCAGTTGCGGATCCTTACCATCGGCAAAATTTCTAATGCGAACATCGGTTGGCTGGCGGGCTGCTTCAGAAATGCCCAAATCAAGAGCGACACGGTCGTAGTATTGCCTGTAAAATAAGCGATGAGCAGCGAGCAGCTGATTAAAACTGGTTTGATCAGCTCCGTCTAAAATCTTTTGTGCCTTAAGCAGGGGATTTGCAGAAATGTCTTTGTAGCTGACGAAGTTGGTGGCGATTGAAAGATAAATAATTGCCGTGTCCGCGTTTTTAATAACAATTCCAGCGGTGTCAGCTTGCTGAGAACCACCAAGGGTTTTAACACGGCTGATCACATTAAACTTAATGAGCCCTTTTTGATTTTCATGATCGCTGCCTTTTCCCTGCAGGATGAGCTCATTTCCTTTCGCAGAAATGCTGGTAGCAAGCGGACTCTGCAGGCTGACCTTACAACTAATCCTATTAGGGCGGTCTGCTGTGAGCCTTACCATCATTACCTGAGTAGTGAAAGAAGTATAGTACTCCCTTTTATAGGTAACGCCGTTGATTTTATAAGTTGTTGAGGCAGTTGCGTTAGCGATATCGAGGTCACGACGGTAGTCCTGAGCCTGTTCATGTCCGGGAAAGTCAATAAATAGATTGCCGGCCAGTTGATACGGCATCCCGCTGTTTCCTTTCGGGCCAAGTTTACGGTTTGCCAACTCCTGCGCTTCAACATACTTTTTTTGTGCCAGCAGAGCCCGAACTTCAGCTATGCTATTGCCAGCCTGCGGATCAATGTTGTTATTCGGGCCTCCCGCCCATATGGTGGCTTCATTGAGTTGGATGCGCTCACGCTCTAAACCGCCAAAGATCATCCCTCCAATGAAACCATTTCCTATCGGCAATGCCTCATTCCAATTTTTTGCCGGTTTATCATACCACAATTGCTGCCGGCCTTTATTCTGGCGGGCGAATCCCTGAAGTGAAAACGCCAGGCAAAGGATTATTAATACTTTTATTTTCATAGCTTATTTCCTAATTGTACAATTCATTTAAAACCGGATTACATTCCAGTAGGCAGCTTTCGGTTGCAGGTCTTTGTCAAACAACAGCGGATAATTTTTACGCCCGCGAACTGGAAAATTATCCAGCCAGCTGTACCGGTCGGACAGGTTCCAGAACGTAACCCCGGTTAAAGTTCCCTTGTATTGCCGGAAGGTGTGGAAGAATTTACCGTATTGTTCTGCCTGTTGCTGTTGCAGTGCAACACTAAACCCTGTAGCGCCTGCCGCCCCGGCCTGCTCAGGAATATTGCCATCTGTATAAACAGAAACGTCCAGTTCTGTCACCTGAACTTTAATGCCAAGCGCGGCATATTGATCGATGGCCTGTTTGAGCATTGCCTCCGAAGGGTCTTTTATAGACCAGTGACCCTGTAGGCCCACCGCATGTACAGGCACACCTGCATCTCTAAGTTTTTTCAGTAAAGTATAGATCCGTTGTCTTTTCTCCGGATATTCCGTATTGTAGTCATTGTAAAATAAAACTGCTTTTGGGTCTGCCTCATGGGCATATTCAAAAGCTTTTGCGATAAAGTCCTCTCCGCAGATTTTGTACCATAGGGAATTGCGCAACAACTCTTTGGGATTATCAGAAATCGCTTCGTTGACTACATCCCAGGCATAGATTTTTCCCTTATAGCGACCGACGACCGCATGGATATGTTCTTTTAGCCGCTTAAGTAAAACTTCTTTAGTCACCTGGTTGCCAATACTGTCAACGAACATCCACTTTGGCGCCTGGGTATGCCAGCAGAGGTTGTGGCCCCGGACCTTAAGGCCATTTGCAGTGGCAAAATTCACGATGGCGTCAGCACCTGCCCAATCGTACCGGTTTTCCTCCGGGTGAATTGGCCCCATCTTCATGGCATTTTCTGCAGTCAGGCTGTTAAAATGCTTCAGAATCAATGCGCGTTGCGCAGAATCTGCTAACTGACGGGGTGTCACTGCAACGCCGATCGGGAAAAAGCTTTTATAATAGTCTTTTAGCCCCAATTCGTCTTTCTTAGCCTGCTGGGCAAGTCCGTCGGCCGAAATGGAAAGCAAGACCATGCAAAGGGCCAGCAACTGAATTTTTATTTTTTCCAATGGTATCATTGTCTATTCTTAAAATGAAATCATCGCTTTGATCACTCCTTTTTCCGGGTCCAGCCAGGTTTTAAAATCTACAGCGGCGCTTTCAAAGCTGCTGCGGTGGGTAATAAAACGGATGGGATTGATGCTTTTATTTTTTATTGCCGAAATCACCTGGAGGAAATCTTCAGCAGTGGCATTCCGGCTGCTCATCAAAGTGGCTTCCCGTTTATGAAATTCAGGATGACTAAAATTGATGTCACCTTTTTGCAGGCCGATTAAAACAAACCTGCCGCCATGGGCCATGTATTGGAAGGCACCGTTAATGGCGTTTAGATTTCCCGTTGCATCTATCACTGCAGAAGGCATGTCTCCTCCGGTGATTTCCATCAGTAATTTATTTACATCATCGTGTTGGGCGTTGATCAGATGTTCAACTCCGAGCTCCTGCCGGCAAAAATCAAGTCGCTGTGCATTGGTATCCATGGCAATCACATGGCCGCCCGCTATTTTGGCAAACGCCATCGCACCCAAACCGATAGGGCCGGCACCAATCACCAGCACGTATTCACCGGGTAATATACCTGCCCGTCGAATGCCATGCGCACCGATCGCCAGCGGTTCAATCAGGGCTAGTTCATCCAGGCTTAATCCTTCGCCTTTGACAAGCAGACGCGTAGGTACCTGCAGATAATTTGCCATACCCCCATCGCGATGGACACCGAAAACCTGCATCGCTGAGCAACAGTTGGTTTTGCCTGTGCGGCAGGCGAGGCAATCCCCGCAGTTGAGATAGGGCATGATCGTTACAGTCTCCGCGTGCCGGAACTTTTCCGGATCACTGCTGCTCACTACTTCAGCAGCAAGTTCATGACCCAGTACGCGCGGGTAACTGAAATAGGGTTGACTGCCGCCGAATGCATGGAGATCGGTGCCGCAAATGCCGATTCGCTTAATTTTCAGCAGGGTATGATCTGCTTTAGTTGGCATAAGCGGCTCAGCGGTGTAGGCCAGTTCTCCCGGCTGTTTGCATATCAATATTTTATTTTCGCTCATTGTAATTTATCAATTTTTTTGACCGCATTTCTTCCCAAAAACCATCAGGAATTTGAACATCTTTTAATTTCATATTTATGCTGACACGATCCGGGTTGGTGGTATTCAAAGCGATGCTCTGCACACCCGGTGCATGAAAAGCAAAGGAAGTGCAGACTGCCGCTGGCTCAAGCTCATATTTATCACACAGCCCATAGAAGCTGTCCCTCCATTCATACAGGTCCGGCCTGCCCAGCCGGCTAACCGGCTCATAATTGTAGCAATCCGATCCGGTTAGGAATCCAGCATTAAAAATAGCGGAATTAATGATGGTTACTCCTTGTTTTTGCAGCTTTTTCATCAATTCTAACAGTGCCTGAGGGTGACTATGGATCGTCATGCTATTGGCGAACATCACCCAGTCGAGCTGCACGTCCTTACTGATTTTTTCAATAATTCTCCAGTCTTTTGCGCCAACGCCAATGGCCTCAACGAATCCATTGGATTTCAATTCTTTCAATGCCGCATAAGCGGCCATGATATCGTGGTATCGCTTTTCCCGATCTGCTGCCGTTGATGCCCCGGCAAGGTATTCGTCCGGATCGTGAACTGAAACCATCTTTGCAGCATATTTTCCGAGTAGTTCATTTCCCTGCGCGTAACATTCCAGTATACCATCGTAATCTATTTTTTGAACGGCATCATGGCTCAGGTTCTTCCATATACCAGGTTCAAATGTAGGCTCTGTTGTTTTCAGTTCGGTCCGCAGCCAGCCCAATTTATTGCTGATCAGAACGTCGTCCGGACTTACGTTCAGTATGCTCAGGCATTTGCCGAGCGATTCCAAAGCAAGTCCGGCCCCGTATTTCCCGGCGGAATCAAACACAGCCGGTGCAGCTGCGTATTTCAGGCATTCGCTGACAATAGCGAGTTTAACCTTTTCATCCAAAGAAACATACAGGTTACCCAGTCCGCTGGTACCAAAAATGACCTCAGGAAGCCACATTTCCTTTTATTTTTAGTACAAAGGCAATTTTTCCAGGGGCCTGTTCAGGCAGTTCTACTGTTAATCCATCAGCGCTCTGTCGGAACGGAACAGTACCCTTATGACCAAGCAAGGTTATCTTTTCCACTTTTCCAGAGGCTGAGTTAAGCGTCTTGATAAGGGCCTTCCGGTCTTCAGGCCATCCCAGTAAAGTAGCATAGAGTATTGATCCTTTCCTTACAAACCGGATGTCTGAAGCTCCGAAGGGCTTTCCCTTGCCTTCATTGAAACCCTGGGCACTGAGTGCTGCGGAAGATTGCTGCGCGGGGCCTTCACCAAATATTTTCCATGGGCGCGTACCGTAAATGCTCTCACTGTTCAGTTGCATCCAGTCGGCTATTCCCTCTACTACAGCGCGTTCCTTGTCATCCATCGAACCATCGCCCCGAAGCGGCACATTGAGCAGGAGGTTGCCATTTTTGCTGACTACGTCAATTAGTGTGTGAATCACAGTTTTAGCTGACTTGTAATGGTTGTTGTCGTAAATCCTGCGGTCGTAGTGCCACTGCCCGATGCAGGTGTCGGTCTGCCAGGGAAGCGGTTCAATCGCATTGCTTTGTCCGCGCTCTATGTCCCAAACCATGCATTTGCGCTGCTGTTCATCCAAGATCTTGCCGTTGATGACTGCTTTAACTTTTCCGTGCTTTTTTAGACTTTTGTTATACAGATGTGCGGCTATCCGAAGGCCTGCATCATTGACCGGCCAAAGGGGAAGCGCGGTGTCGTCAAAATAAATCAGGTCGGGGTTGTATTTCTCGATCAGGTCAATGGTCCGGTCGTAAAAATTTTCGCAATACGCTTTGCTTGGCGGATAAACACCATTTCCCCAGTTCCACTGTCCATGAATGGATCCGCCATCCAGACTGTTCTGACTGAGGGGGTGGTGCTGTGCATACAGCTCCTGAGGATCATAACCCTGCCACCACTTACCCGTTCCATCAGCGGCAGTTAGTTTTCCGTCGTACGGTATTCCAGCCAGAGGTCCGGATCTGTCAGCGCGTTGCGCTGTTTCATACCACCTCCAGGCATGTGCCGAGTGAACACTAACACCAAGCGGCAGGCCTTGTTTTTTAGCAGCTTTAGCCCAACCTGCCATGAGGTCCTTTTTAGGACCGACATTAGTAGCGTTCCAGCGCTGGTGTTTGCTGTCGAAAAGATCAAGATTATCGTGGTGATTGGCCAATGCTACAAAATATTGGGCGCCAGCTTTTTTATACAAGGCAAGAAGCGCCTCCGAATCCCATTTTTCAGCTTTCCATTCATTAATGACATCTTTGAACCCGAATTTTGAGGGATGTCCATATTTCTCACAATGGTATTTATACTGATCGCTGCCTTCCTCGTACATTCCCCGGGCGTACCAATCGCCCCGTTCCGGCTGGCATTGAGGACCCCAGTGCGCCCAAATCCCAAATTTAGCATCTCTGTACCAGTCAGGAACCTGGTACTGTGCCAGTGAGTCCCAGTTGGGCTGAAATGGCCCGTTTGTCTTGTTTCTTAATGCATCTCCCATAAAAGTAGCGCTATGGGACCGGCTTGCATATAAACTTGCAAGTCCTGCGATTCCGCCTTTAATCAGTGTTCTCCGTTTCATCTTGTGTGTTTGTGATGGACAATCGATTGTTTTTGTTTATATTGGTTTTGATTTGCAGCAGGTAAATTACTGCAAACTCAAAAATACAAGGGTTAATATTGATTATAGTAGACAAAAACAGACTATTTTTTTTCCAAAACAGATTTATGGAAATTTGTTACATTAGCTTATGATCAAGCGCATCTTAACACATAATTTTTCACTGTTGAATGCAGATGCCGTGAAACTTGATTCCCGCTGGAATTACAGGAATGTCGTGAGTCCTTATCACCGGATATATTATATAGCGGATGGAGGCGGGGAGATTTCGCATTTCGAAAAGAGACTCACACTAGAAGGCGGCTACCTCTATTTTATACCAAGTTTTACCCTATGTAACCTGGTCTGTCAGGGTTTTTTGGACCAGTATTTTGTACAGTTCTTCGAAGAGACTTCAGACGGTATTTCATTATTTGCTGAAAACAGGTCGATATTCAAAGTCCCGGCCCGGGAAATCGATGTGCTCAACTTCAAGCGGCTTATCTTAGTCAACCCCGGTCGCGGTATTAACCGGTCTGACGATCCAAAGATTTATGAAAAAGACATTTATTATAAGGAATATGAGGACCTCAACCACCAGCAGAATATCGGTCAGTTTCTGGAGACTCAGGGTATCTTGCTGCAACTGATCGCAAGATTTGCACAACCTGAAATTATTTCTCAAAAAGAGCGGCCCCACATTCCTGTAAAGATCCTGGACACCATCAGCTATATTGTGGTAAGCCTCCATCTCCCGCTCTCGGTGAAATCACTTGCCAGTCGGGTGCATCAGAATTCTGAGTATTTTTCCCGCCTCTTTCAGCAGTATACTGGCTCCCGCCCATTGGCCTACATCACCGAGAAGCGAATAGAGCGCGCCCAATATTTGATCATGACCAGCAGCGCTAAATACACAGACATTGCTGAACAGACCGGGTTTGAAAGTCTTTCTCATTTTTCCAGGACATTTAAGAAAGTTACGGGTATGAATGCAGGTGAATTCAAAAGCAGGTTTTCAAAAGCATTGCGCAACTGACCCCGTTTCTGGCAGGCTTATTGCCATTTACAGACCCTAATCTGCTGTTATGCAACCGAAGAAAATAGTGAGTTTTTGCCTGGTTCTTGTATTGGTGTGTTGTCGTCTCTTTTCCTTCGCGCAAAATGCGGGTGACGCGATCATTCAAACTAAAAAAAGTCTGGATACCGCCAGGCAGACAGACCTGATTGATATTGCTAAAGCCCTGTTTCGAATCCGTCCGGGTCAGATCCGTGAAGAAAAGGACAAGAAGCTCTATTTCTCTTTTCTTCCTATTGGCGGTACAGCTCCAGGGGGTACCGGAAATGCCCTGATTACCAGTACTTCAGCATCGATGTATCTTGGTCCTAAAAAGACGACAAAACTTTCAACAGCGACCTTTACGCCCTACTGGAACCTGGGTAGCCGTTTTGGATTGCCCATCAGAACCAACATTTGGCTGCGGGACAATTCCTGGCTGATCCAGGGAGACACCCGGTTTTTGGTTTATCCGCAGTATACCTGGGGGCTGGGCGATTCTAAAGCAGAGGAGGAGAAAACGTTGCTCAGTTATAAATACATCAGGTTTTATCAGAATGCCCTCAAAAAAATCAAGCCCTATTTGTATGCCGGTCTTGGTTATAACCTGGACTACCGTTTCAACATCAATACCGATGACACCACTCCGAATTTGGAGCAATATTCAGGTTATCAGTATGGAACAGGAAAAAACTCTTTTTCCTCGGGAATAAGCTTCAACGTGGTTTATGATACCCGGAGTAACAATTCCGTCAACCCATTACCGGGAATGTATGGGAATTTAGTTTACCGGGTGAATCCGGCCTTTTTAGGCAGCAACAACAGTTGGAGCTCAGTGTACCTGGATGTGCGTAAATATATCCCCTTGAATCCGGAAAAACGGAGTCAGCAAAATATGCTTGCACTGTGGTCTTATTTCTGGACGGTGCTGAACAATAAAACACCATACCTGGACTTGCCAAGTACGGGCTGGGACCCTTATAACAGGTCCGCCAGGGGCATAGACCAAAACCGGTACCGCGGCAGGACGCTGTTTTACGCAGAAAGTGAATACCGGCGTGACATTACCGCAAATGGACTGCTCGGCTTTGTGGTATTTGCCAATGTGAATACCGTCAGCGGATCGGGTTCGCTATTTACTTCCTGGAAACCGGCAGCAGGCACCGGTCTCCGTGTTAAGTTCAATAAACTTACCAATACCAATATCGGTATTGATTATGGGGTTAGTAAGGGATACAGCGCCATACTGCTGAATCTTGGAGAAGCATTTTAAATCAACACATATGTTAAAAGAATACCCGTTTTACATCAAAGTGCCGGTGATTTTACTGGGACTCGTCATCTCCGTTTTTATTTTATGGATTCTCCGTGACATTCTGGTTCCCCTGGCATTTGCTGCACTCATAGCGATCCTGCTGAACCCCCTGTGCAACAGAATAGAACGGAAGTTGCCCAAGGTTGTGGCCATACTTTTGTCGATGACCATTGCTTTTCTTGCTTTAGCAGGATTGATGTATTTTCTCTCTTCCCAGGTCGCGCATTTTTTTGATGACCTGGAGTCGATCAAAACCAGGCTCAACGAATTGCTGCATGATCTGCAAGGATGGGTACAACAGGCTTTTGGCTTTTCTGCCCGCAAGCAGACCCAAATGATCAACGAAGCCGCCAACAACAGTAAAGGCATGATTGGACAAACGCTGAGCGGTGTACTAGGCATCTTAAGCGTGGTTTTCCTGATCCCGGTCTATGTATTTCTATTGATGCTTTATAAAACATTGATCCTGAATTTTCTGTACGAGGTTTTTTCAGAAGAGAACCAGACCAAAGTGGCGGAAATCCTGACAGAGACCAAGGGTGCCATCCAGAGTTATATTGTAGGACTGCTGATTGAGACAGGCATTGTAGCAGTGCTCAATTCCGCTGCGCTGCTGTTGCTTGGTGTACAAAATGCAATCCTGATCGGTGTAATCGGGGCGATCCTGAACCTCTTGCCCTATATCGGTGGGCTGGTGGCGATTGCGTTGCCGGTACTGATGGCCACAGTTACCCAGGATGGTTACACCACGCAATTGCTGATCTTAGCTGCCTATGCGGTGATCCAGTTTCTGGACAACAATATCTTTGTTCCCCGCATTGTTTCTTCTAAAGTACAGATCAATGCGCTGATCTCCATCGTCATTGTCTTACTGGGCGCGGCGCTCTGGGGCGTACCGGGCATGTTCTTGTCCATCCCTTTTATTGCCGTACTGAAAATCATATTTGACCGGATCGATGGGTTGAAACCCTGGGGCAAATTACTGGGCGATAATGTTCCGACCGAACACATGGGACAGCTTAAACGGTTCAACAGGCGAAAGAACAAGACTGCAAAGTAAACGGCCGGATTTTTATTCTGCTATAGGAAGCAGGAAACAAAACCTGCTTCCTTCACCAATTTCACTTTCTACCCAGATCTTGCCGCCTTCAGCTTCAATGAAATCTTTGGAAATGGCCAGTCCCAGTCCCGATCCCGACTTGTTGTTGCCGTCAGTTGGCACCTGAAAATACCGGTCGAACAGGCGCTTTTGATATTGGGGATCGATGCCCTTTCCGAAATCACGCACCGAGAACTCCATGTTATTCCCCGATTCTATAATCTGGATAACCACCCTGGATTTTGGGGAACTGTAGCGCAATGCGTTGGATAAAAAATTGACCAGCACCCAGGCTGTTTTTTCTGTATCTACGTTTACTTTAGGCAGGTCGTTTCTGGAGATCAGTTCCAGCTCAATGTTTTTCTGTTCTGCCTGGAAACGCACGGTATCCATCGCATAAATGGCAACTTTGCGCGGATCAGATTTGACAAAATTCAATTGCAGGTTACCCGTTTCTACCTGGGACAGGTCCAGCAGCTCGCTGGTGATCTTTAATAACCGCCCACAATCTTCCTTAATGTGCTGAACGAGTTCCCTTTGTTCCGGGTTCATATTTCCCACCCGTTCATCGTCCAGCAATTTCACACTCATTTTGATGGAAGCGATCGGCGTTTTGAGTTCATGGGAGACCGTTGCGATAAAATTGGTTTTAGCCTCATCCAGTTCCTTATATTCGGTGATGTTTTTAAGGACATAAACTTCGCCTGCTGTTCTTCCTGATGCTTTAATCACCTTGTCCTGCTGGTCTTCAAAAACAGGAACGATGATCTCCCGGCGTTCCAGCTTAAAGTAAGATTCCTTACCATCCGCGTAGATTTTCATCGGCTTGGCATTACCGCCTGACTGGATCACACGATCCAGCAGGTCATTCTTTTTCATCAGCTGCAGGGCATCCGCGCCGATCACATCTTTTTCATGCATATTCAGCAGTTGGCCCGCCACCTGGTTTAAAAACAGGATTTCGTTTTTTTCATTTAAACCGATAATTCCGTCCTGCATCTGGCCGATAATCGCCTCTATCCTTAGTTTTTCGGACTGTAATTTGGCCAGGTTACTGTTCTCCCATTTGTTGAGCTGGGCCGTCATGGCATTGAACTCCTGAGCAAGTTCAGAAAATTCGTCATTGCCTTTGAACTCGAGCCGCTGCTTGTAATTTTTCCGGCTGATGGCCTTGATGGCCTCAGAAAACTCCCTTAAAGGATTGGCCACAAACCCGGGGAAATTCACACTGAAAGAGAACAGGACGATGAAACACAATGAAGCGGCGAACATCAGATAGGTCGCGGCATTTTCTACGCTCTGTTGCGCGGCATCGTTCTTTCTGACGATGGCTTTCATATTGAGGTCGTCAATAATTCTGAGCTGCAAATTCATTTTCTTCAGCGCCAGTCGTTGGGCAACTGGCGAGGTACCGGTTGCAGTCAATTGCTGGAATGCTTCTGTAAGTCCCTCAACAGCATCGCCTTCTCCTTTCTCTGTGACATTGCTATTTTCCTTCATCAACTGATCTGCCAATTTATCGCTGGCTGTTTTGGAAAGCGGCAACTCGCTGTCGTCCAGTATAGCCCGCATTTCACGCGTATACCTCAGGCTCTCATAATTGTCTTTCAGAATAACTTTAGAGCTGACAGAAATCTTATCCATATAGTGCAAAGACACTGCTCCGAAAAAGATGACCACTACGAATAAGAATCCGAATCCGAGGCGAAGTTTAGTTTTTATCTTCATGGTATGCATTGTTTTAGGAAAGGATCACAAGATCCGTTTCTGTTTCAGATATCTTCTTTAATAATTTATTAAATATAGCAGTACGCATAATCACCTGGAACAGGCTCAGGTGCGGTTTGCCGATACAAATCGTAGTCACCTCTTTTTTAGTAGCAATGCCGGTAATTGTGCCGGTTACATCTTCGCTTTTTACTTTCAATACTTCAGCCCCAAGTTCGGTAGCCAATTTGAAGTTATTGATCAGGTGACGCTGCAGATCGAGCCTGATCCGGTCGCCGCCCTCATGACTGCGCTGCACATACAGTACGATCCATGGCGAGCGGTAGTAAGAGGCCAAACGGGCGGTTTTTCGGATGATGACCTTTGCGGTCTCATGATTGGTGGAGATACAGGCCAGGAATTTTTCAGGGCGGAGCTTGATCTGTTTGGGTACTTCCACACTGATTTTTCTTTCCAGGTGGTGTGCCACTTCTTTTAGTGCCAACTCACGTAGCTGAAGAATCCGTTCTGGTTGAAAAAAATTATCCAGCGCGCGTTTGATCTTAGTCTGGTCGTAGATTTTTCCCGCTTTAAGACGGTCTATCAGTTCATCAGCAGTCAGGTCTATGTTGACGATTTCATCGGCCGCTTCCAGGATCTTGTCTGGTATGCGCTCCGTGATCGGAATACCGGTGATGGTTTCGATCTCCTGATTCATACTCTCCAGGTGCTGGATGTTTACCGCGGAGATCACACTGATACCCGCATCGAGGATGTCCGTTACGTCCTGCCAGCGTTTTCCGTTTTTACTGCCTTCCACATTGCTGTGCGCCAACTCATCCACGATCACCACTTCAGGGTGCAGATTGATGATGGCCTGAACGTCCATTTCTTCGAGTTCCTTTCCCTTGTAAAAGATCTTCCTGCGTGGAATGCCTGGAATCCCGTCTAACAGCGCATGGGTTTCCGCGCGGTTATGCGTTTCAATATAGCCGATCTGCAAGTCGATGCCATTTTTCAGCAGCGCATGGGCTTCCTGCAGCATGCGGTAAGTCTTCCCCACGCCTGCACTCATGCCGATGTATACTTTGAATTTTCCACGTCTGGACTTTTTGACCAGGTCGAGGAATTTTCTTACAGATCCTGCTTTATCGTCTTGCTCCATAATAAAGTTCAATCTACCATTCTAAAATAACAGCCGTCAGATTATTTTTTTAATTCATCTAAGGCAAGGTTCAGTTTCAATACATTTACTGATGTTGGACCAAACAGACCCAGTAATGGTCCCTGCGTGTTTTTGACTACCAGTTCGGCTACTTTCCGTTCATCCAGATTGCGCAGTACAGCAATCCTTTTGATCTGGATGATCGCACCCTGTTCAGAGATGTTCGGGTCAAGCCCACTACCGGAAGCAGTGACCATATCCGCAGGGATGTCCGCTTTTTTAAGCGTCGGATTATATTTTAGCAAGGTGTCGATCCGGTCAGATACCTGCTGCAAATAATCCGGATTAGAGGGCCCTTTGTTTGAACCCGCTGATCCCGCTGCATTGTATCCCACAGCAGATGGCCTGCCCCAGAAATATTCCGGTTTGGTGAAAGATTGGCCAAGCAGGGCATAGCCTACCACTTTGCCGTTCCTCGTGATTTTTTCGCCGCCGCCATTGCCTTTAGAAAAACCTCCGGCAAAAGCAACAATAAGTGGATAAATAACACATAGCAGTACCATTAAAACTGCGGTTAGGCGTATGGATTGTAAGATGTACTTTTTCATGATTTCTATATTTTTAAAATGCTTTATACAAATAAGCCTACCAATAAATCGATTAGTTTGATCCCTATAAAAGGTGCGATTACACCACCCAGACCATAGATCAGGAGGTTCCTGCGCAATAAGGCGCTTGCCCCGATTGGCTTGTATTCCACACCTTTCAATGCCAATGGGATCAGGATCGGGATGATGATCGCATTGAAGATCACAGCTGAAAGGATGGCACTTTCAGGACTGTGCAGTCCCATGATGTTTAAGCTTTGCAAAGCCGGGATGGAAGCGATGAACAAAGCCGGAACAATGGCGAAGTATTTGGCCACATCGTTCGCAATAGAGAAGGTGGTCAGGGTGCCACGGGTAATTAAAAGCTGCTTGCCGATCTCAACGATTTCGATCAGTTTGGTCGGGTCATTGTCCAGATCCACCATGTTCCCCGCTTCTTTAGCAGCCTGTGTACCACTGTTCATGGCTACACCTACATCAGCCTGGGCAAGGGCGGGAGCGTCGTTGGTGCCGTCGCCCATCATGGCAACAAGCTTACCCAATGCCTGTTCATCTTTGATGTAATTCATTTTATCTTCAGGTTTTGCCTCTGCGATGAAGTCGTCCACGCCGGCTTTTTCTGCAATAAATTTGGCTGTTAAAGGGTTGTCACCGGTTACCATTACCGTTTTTACACCCATTTTACGCAGACGCTCAAACCTTTCGCTGATGCCTGGTTTGATGATGTCCTGTAATTCAATCACACCCATGGTTTTTTCATTAACCGCTACCACCAGTGGTGTACCGCCGTTGTTGGAGATGGCTTTGACCTGGTCCTCTGTTTCGATAGGAAAAGGATTTCCGGCTTTTAATACCATATTTCTAATGGAATCAAATGCACCTTTACGGGTTCTTTTACCATCGGTAGTGTCCAGCCCGCTAGATCTGGTCTCAGCCGTGAATTTGATGAAAGTCGATCCCGCAGGAGCGGTTTGTATTTTGTGACCCTGAACGACCGCCAGTTCCAGAATTGATTTGCCTTCCGGGGTTTCATCTGCAAGAGAGCTCATTACGCAGGCCTCAATAAAGGCATTCATTTCAACTCCGGGTGCTGGGTAAAAGCTGGTGGCTTTACGGTTACCAATAGTGATGGTTCCTGTTTTGTCCAGCAATAAGACATCAATGTCACCTGCGGTTTCCACCGCTTTACCTGATTTGGTAATCACGTTTGCCCTTAATGCCCTGTCCATACCCGCAATACCGATGGCCGAGAGCAGGCCACCGATCGTAGTTGGGATTAAACACACAAAAAGTGAGATCAACGAAGCAATCGTGATTGGGGTATTCGCGTAATCTGCAAATGGTTTCAAGGTTACACACACGATAATAAATACCAGGGTGAAACTGGCCAGCAAAATGGTCAGCGCAATCTCGTTGGGTGTTTTCTGACGGGATGCCCCTTCTACCAAAGCAATCATTTTGTCCAGGAAACTTTCACCTGGCTGGGTATTGACCTGTACTTTGATCTGGTCCGAAAGGACTTTAGTACCACCGGTGACGGATGATTTATCACCACCCGATTCCCGGATCACCGGTGCGGACTCTCCCGTGATGGCCGACTCGTCAATGGTTGCGATGCCTTCAATGATCTCACCATCTGTAGGGATCGTATCGCCAGCCTCGCAAACAAATACATCACCTTTTTTAAGTAATGAAGAAGAACGGGTCTCTGTTGTTCCATTGGCCAAAACTACCTTGGCAGGTGTTTCTTCCCTTGTTTTTCTTAAAGAATCGGCCTGCGCTTTTCCCCGTGCCTCTGCAATTGCTTCAGCGAAATTGGCAAACAGCACGGTTAAGAGTAAAATTAAAAAGATCAAAAAATTGTAAGCTGGCGAACCCTGACCGTTATTTCCGATCGAGTATACGGTAACATAAGCCATAATGACCGTACCGATCTCTACGGTAAACATGACCGGGTTTTTGATCATCACCCTGGGATCAAGCTTGATGAAGGACTGTTTCATTGCGGTTTGCACTAAAGCAGGTTCAAATAATTTATTACTGGTTTTCATGAGACAACTCTATTTAATAATCATGGTAAAATATTCTGCCAACGGACCCAGGGTCAGGGCAGGGAAGTAAGAAAGTGCGTTGAGCACCAGGATCACCGCAAAGGTCATCAGGCCAAAAGTCAGCGTGTCTGTTTTTAGTGTGCCTGCCGATTCAGGAATGTATTTTTTTGATCCCAAAAGACCTGCAATGGCAACCGGGCCAATGATCGGCAGGAAACGGCCAATCAAAAGCACGAATCCGGTCAGCACGTTCCACAGGATGTTGTTGTCACCCAAGCCCTCGAAACCGGAGCCGTTGTTCGCATTGGATGAAGTGACCTCATAAAGCATCTCTGAGAAGCCGTGAAAGCCTGGATTGTTGAGCCAGTTTTTAGGTTGTACTGCCCAATCAGCGCTGCCATGCGCGGTAAATACGTAACTGGCAATTGCGGTTCCGGCTAAAATCAGGAATGGACTCAGCAATGTAATCAGTGCAGCAATTTTCACTTCTCTCGCTTCTACTTTATGTCCGAGGAACTCTGGTGTTCTTCCCACCATCAGGCCGGATATAAATACTGCAATGATCAGGTAAATGAAGTAGTTTAAAACACCGACACCGCAACCTCCGTAGAAGGAGTTGATCATCATACCCAGCAATTGCCATACCCCGGTTAGCGGCATGGAGCTATCGTGCATGTTGTTGACCGAACCTGTGGAAATGATGGTCGTTACTGTGCTCCAGTAGCCCGATATGGCAGGGCCGAAACGAACTTCCTTGCCTTCCATAGCCCCTGTAGCCTGAGAGATGCCCATTTTGGCAAGGGCAGGATTACCGCCAAGTTCTGAATTAATTGTTGGGATCAGCAACAGGAACATCCCGATGGTCATTACCCCGAAGATGATCCAGCCCAGTTTTCTGCGCCTGATGAAGATACCAAAGGCAATTACCATGGCAATAGGAATGATCACCTGGGCAATCAGCTCTGTCATGTTGGTCAGGTAATTCGGGTTTTCCAGCGGGTGTGCTGAGTTGGCACCAAACCAGCCGCCACCGTTGGTACCCAAATGCTTGATGGCGATCATACCGGCAGCAGGACCTCTGGAAACATTAACGGTATCGCCCTGAAGTGAAATGAAGTGGTCTTTCGCTTCGTAACTGGTAGGAGTACCATTGAAGGCAAGGATCAGGGCTACAATCAATGACAAAGGCAATAAGAGCCTGGTGATTGATTTCACAAAAAACTCCCAGAAGTTGCCCAGTTTAACACTGGTTTTGTCCCTGAAGGCTTTAAAGAAAACCACCGCTGCAGCAATACCCGTAGCGCAACTGACAAACATCAGAAACATCATCACGATGTGCTGGGTTAAGTAAGTAACACCACTTTCGCCCGAATAGTGCTGCAAGTCGCAGTTCACGACAAAACTAATAATGGTATTAAAGGACAAGTCAGCCGTCATGCCTGGATTACCGTCCGGGTTTAGCGGCAATTTGTCCTGGTAAATCAGCACGAAGAATCCATAAACCAACCAAACCAGGTTGATGGTCAGCAGCGCTTTCATGTGCTGTTTCCAGTTCATCTCTTCTTTGGGTTTGATGCCGGACAGTTTATAGATGCCAGATTCAATAGGTTTTAGAAAGTCAGTCCAGACTTTTTCTCCGGCAAATACCTTAGCCAGGTACTTGCCCAGTGGGATAGCGATCACCAGCGTGAGCAGGTAGGTGGCTATGATTCCAAATAATTCAGTGTTCATGCGTGTGTTATTAAAATTTTTCGGGTTTGATCAGCACGTAGATCATGTAAATGAAGACGGCGATGGCGATTAGGAATAATGCGATCATAATTTTTAGATTTTTTCGAACCAGTCGATTGATTTGTAGACCACCCCGCAGAGGATCAGCAGGGTCAGAAATAATACGATTGTTAACATGATGTTTTAGTTTTACAATCACGCTAGCCAATAGCGGTGCCACATTTACAGACGATCTTTCAATCCATTGTAAATCAGTAGTTTTGAAGGTGTAATTGGCGGGGCAGAAGATCTTTAAATGAAAAAACCCTTCCATTTTGGAAGGGTTTTTATCATATCGGAGGTGGTCACCTCTATTTAATTCTTTTCATTTGGATCGGGTCGGGAATATCTACGATCAATGGAACCTGTTCGACGCTGACAAAACTGGAATCCAGTCCAAAACCCCTTCTTTCAGAGATACCCATGAATTTAAGTACCCGGTGGTAAGAGATGGTGACCCTTTCTCTAAAAGGCAGGCTGCTGGAATTGGAAAGGATCTTCTCGATCACTACAAAACGGAAATCTCCGGGTATTTTTCTTTCCTGCAGTGATTTGTATTTACTGGTAATGTCGATCTCACCGCTTTCTACCAGTTCTTCCACCACTTTTCTAAACAATAGGTTGATGCGCTGCTCAACCCGGAAGCCCAGCCTGAAATCAATACGGATCAGTTTGCCAGGAATCATAAGGTCTACTTCATATTCCATGGTATAAGGTTCGTCGGTCACGTCCACGTGCAGAATCCAGTACACATCCGCTCTTTTGGGCTGCTTTTGAACAATAGAATAAATCACCGAGGATTCTATTTCCGTATTGAAATTTGCACTGGTCAGATAAACCAGGTTTGACGCATACTTGGCGATGCTTTCGTCCGCACTGATGCTTTTAATCAGCGGAAAAAACTCTTCAATGTCTACGAATTTCATATACCTGTTGCGGATCCTGCGGCCATTGTGCCATGCCCACATCACAGAAAAGAGGATCATGCCCAGAATCAGCGTGAACCAGCCGCCGTGTACAATTTTGGCTGCGTTTCCGGCAAGAAAGGTTAGCTCAATCAGGCCATAGATGACAAGAAATATCACAACCAGGTACATCGGTACCCTTTTGCGCATTAAAAATATGGAGACCAGGATGGTCGTCATCAGCATGGCCACGGTAATGGAGAGTCCGTAAGCCGCTTCCATGTTGACTGATTTTTGAAAGATCAATACGACGATCAGGCAGCCCGCCCATAAGATCCAGTTCATCGAGGGCACATACAACTGACCTTTTTGCTCGCTGGGATAATTGATTTTTACTTTAGGCCAGAGGTTTAGTCTGACGGCCTCTGCAATTAAAGTAAATGAACCTGAAATTAGGGCCTGACTGGCGATTACTGCCGCAACGGTAGCAATGGCTATTCCATAGATCAAAAACCAATCGGGCATCAAATGATAAAAAGGATTGATGTCCTTAAGATGCGTTCCCTGAAGTTTCCAAAGCCATACACCCTGGCCCATATAATTTAAAACCAGACAGATCTTTACATAAATCCAACTGATCCTGATGTTCGGACGTCCGCAATGGCCAAGATCAGAATATAAGGCTTCCGCTCCGGTGGTACATAAGAATACCGCACCAATGATCAGGAAAGCTTCCGGGTTTGTGGTCAGGATATGGTAAGCATAATAAGGATTGACAGCCTTTAATATCTCCGGTAACTGGATGACATAAGAAGCGCCCAGTACCGCGATCATGGTAAACCACAGCCACATGACCGGGCCGAATGCTTTGCCGACCAAGGAAGTCCCGTATTGCTGGAGGATAAACAAAAGCGTAATGATTGCGATGACTATCGGCACTGTCGGAAGCCCCTTGTAAACCAGGTCCAGACCTTCAATCGCGGCAGAAACGGTCACTGCGGGAGTCATGATCCCATCGGCCAGTAAAGCTGCACCTCCGACCATGGCCGGAATGATCAGCCATTTTGCCTTGCGTTTGACTAAAGAGAATAGCGAGAAGATACCGCCTTCACCCTTATTGTCCGCCTGCAGGGTAATCACCACGTACTTAAGGGTGGTCTGCAGGGTCAGTGTCCAGAAAATACAGGACAATCCGCCGAGGATCAGGTCCGTGGTAATAAGCCGCTCACCGACGATTGCCTTAAAAACATAGAGGGGCGAGGTTCCGATGTCACCATAAATAATACCTAAACTGATTAACAGGCCTGCGGCGCTTAGTTTCTGGAGGTTTTTATGATGACCCATGATCTTGGAAATAATTGGGCAAATGTATCAAATAAATGATAGCAACAAGCCCGACCTGTTTATTATGCTTGTGAAATTGTTAAAATATAGGTTTAAAGGATTTTTCCAACCCTCTAGGTGTCGTTTTTATATAAGGTTCTGATCACAGCATCGAGATCCGAAGCGCTTTGAACGATCATTTTTGCTGCATCGCGCAAGTCAGTAACATCCGTTGAATCTTGCATGATTCTTCCAAGACCCAGGATGTTGGCCACATGTAATCTTACCGCATGGGAATTTTCCACTTTGACTTTCTCGAGCTCACCGCTCATTTTTAACAATTCGGTGATGTCATGTCCGATACAGAATATCCCGGAAGGGATACCATCGTCATTGAACATGGCCTTGTATTCCCACCTGGTCACAATATATCCACCACTACCATTATGTTTTCGAAGTGTTGCCGGAAAGACCGACTTAGGATACATGAATGCCATTTGGGAAACGATTTTGCAGGTGTTTTGGTCATCGGGATGGATAGTTACCGCATAATGCTTGCCCACAAGGTCCCCGTGAATGGGCTGGAAAATTTCTCCGTAATGCTTATTCAGATAACTATAGTTTGATTGCATATCTACTGAGATCAGGTAGTAGGTTCCTGACTCGCCGAGCAGCATTTTTATCTCTTCAAATTGTTTCATAATTGTATAGATGAATTGGAGTGCATCAACTGTGCCAGTAAATGTGGTTTTGGGATTTAATCCCCTCTCTGTCCTTCGGACATCTCTCCCTCAAGGGGAGAGAGGGGGTATGATGGATAGCAAGTTGTTTGAAGGTTTACTTAACTGGAATTTCTGACGATTAATTTGGTTTTTAAAAGAACAGTTTGAGCCTTCCAATCCTCCACGTTCCGGTTGATCTGGTCTATGAGCAGTTTGGCGGCTACGCTTCCCAATTCCTGTATGGGCTGCTCCACTGTTGTTAAGGTGGGCTCGATAAATGAAGAAATCACATCGTTGCTGAACCCGACCACCGCAATATCTTCCGGTATCCGGATACCACGGTGTTTAAGAATCCTGATCGCTTCAATTCCTGCGGGATCGTGAATGGCAAATATCGCATCAGGCATGGGGTCCAAAGACAAAAAATAGTTGATGTGTTCCTCCACGTTGGCTATTTTGAGATCATAATTTACCACAAGACTTTCATCATAAGGCAGGCCATATTTGAGTAAAGCATTTTTATAGCCTTCCTGGCGCTTTTTGCTGATGGATAGTGATATCGGTCCTGAGAGATGGGCGATTCTTTTCTTTCCCCGTTTAATGAGGTGCTCCACTGCAGAAAAAGCACCTTCAACATCCTCGGCGATCACCTTTGGGACGAGCATCTCATCACAGACCCTGTTAAAGAATACAATGGGAATTCCTTTACGCTGAAATACTTTAAGGTGGTCAAAATTTTTGGTGTCCTTGGTTATCGAAACCATCAGTCCGTCGACCTGGTGTACCAGCATTACTTTGGAATTGGCAACTTCTGTTTCATAATTTTCATCGGACTGGCTGATGATCAGGTTGTAACCGTACTCTTTTGCCTTTTGCTGTGCTCCGATGATCACCTGTGGGAAAAAGGAGCGGGAAAATTCCGGAACAATAATGCCCAGGGTCTGACTGGATTTTTTAATCAGACCAATAGAGAACATATTGCGTTCATATTCCATTTCTTCAGCCAGTTTCAATATTTTCTCCCTTGTATGCTGGTGAACATTGGCGTGGCCGGTAAGTGCCCTGGAAACCGTTGATTTAGAGATCCCCAGTTGCCTGGCTATGTCAACAATTGTGGTCTGGTGCTTTTTCATGAAAGCAATATAAGTATTTTGGGAATGCTCCCAAAATTGGGAACATTCCCAAAGATAAAATGTAGTCGCCCAGGACATCATGAGAAATAAATAGAAATAGATTTGTTATATAAACGAGCTAACCAAATAACCAAATGAAAATAAAATTTACCCTTATGGCCTTGCTGGTGTTGTGCGCAAGCATTACCTCAGCGCAGGTCTCCCAACTGCTGAAGGGGCAGGTCAAAGATGAAACGGGGCAGCCGCTTGTTGGCGCCACGGTTTCACTCACTCTTGAAAAGAAAAACGCGGCTACCGATGCGGATGGAAACTTCAGTATTTTATCAGGAAATCCGGCCAACAAATTACAGATTTCTTTTGTGGGCTACGCGGTTAAAGAACTTTTACTGTCATCCGTTCTTCAAAACCCGGTGGTGGCACTGGAAAAACTTCCCAATCAAATGAACGAGGTGGTCGTTGTCGGATACGGGTCCGCAACCAAAAAAGACCTGACCGGTGCCGTTGCCACTCTGAGCGGCGACCTGCTGAATGACCGTAAAACTACAAGAGTGAGCCAGGCGCTTCAGGGTGCCATTCCAGGGGTATCGGTGACGCGTTCCTCAGGCGGGCCCGCTGCGGGAAGTACGATACGGATCAGGGGCATTACTACGCTGGGTGTCAATGATCCGCTGGTTATTATTGATGGCGTACCCGGAAATATGGACAACGTGAATCCGGATGATATAGAAAGCCTGTCTGTACTAAAAGATGCGGCATCATCTGCAATTTACGGATCAAGGGCAGCTGCCGGTGTCATCCTCATCAGCACCAAAAGGGCGAAAAACGGACAGTCCAGCATCACCTATAATGCTGATTTTGGCATGGAAAAAATCACTTCCTTACCTGCATTTGCTGATGCTGCTACCTGGATGAGACTCAACAATGAAATGAAAACCAACGACGGCCTGACCCCTGTATATGCGGCCAGCCTGATCAGCGATTATGCTACACTGAATGCGCAGGATCCTGACAAATATCCAAATACAGACTGGCAGAAAACCTATTTCAAAGAGTATGCTTTTCAGCAGCGGCATAACCTGGACATTGCTCTGGGAAGCCAGAATGTCAAATCCAAAGTAAACTTCGGTTATATGGACCAGCCGGGGATGGATCCCAACCGCTCTTTCAACCGGTATACTTTCAGGACAAATAATGATTTAACCATCACCAGCAAGCTGAGTGCAAACGTCGACTTTGCCTACTATCGTGCGGTAGCCTTAACCGCTGCCAGTAATGACCTGTATGCGGTTAAACAGTTGCCCCCAATTTATGATGATTTCTACTCGGATGGCAGGTATGCTCCCGGGAAGGATGGGGTAAACCCACTTGCCAATAATTTCCTGGCCGGTAACTACGACAGCAGAAATAACCAGTTTACAGGGCGTTTGCAATTGAATTTTGAGCCGGTTCAGGGCCTTAAATTCTCCGGGATCTATGCACCGCAAGTAGGTTTTACCAAATACAACACTTTCAAAAAAATGGTTCCTTATACCGCGTTGAATGATCCATCGGTGATCATCAACACGTTTGGGACTGCCAACTCCCTGGAGCAGACCGAAGATTACAACCAGGCAATCAACGCCCAGGTTCTGGCCAATTATCAGTTTAAGGTCTCTGATGACCATAGCTTCACAGCTTTACTCGGTTTCGAGAGCAATACATTTCGCAATGAGACCAACAGCCAGTTCCGTGACGGATATCTGCTGACGGATTACCAGGTGATTGATGCCGGGGCCAAGCTGAACTGGACCAATGGCGGAAATGCAAACGAAAGTGCGCTGCGGTCGTTTTTCGGGCGTTTGACTTATAATTTTAAAAACAAATACCTGCTTCAGACCAACTTTAGGTACGATGGTTCTTCCAGGTTTTCCCCGGAAAACCGCTGGGGATTCTTTCCCTCGGTCTCGGCCGGTTGGGTACTTACTGAAGAATCCTTTTTCAAAGACAAAACTCCGTTTTCTTTCCTGAAGCTGCGTGCCTCCTGGGGACGAAACGGAAACCAGCAGATCGGTAATTATAGCTACCAGGCTTTGGTAGCGCTTGGATCCGCATTGTTTTACAATGCTGCGGGACAGATCGTCCCTGCAAGCACAGGGAACCAGGAAGACTTTGCCGTCCGCGATAAGACCTGGGAGACAAAAGAAGACTATGACCTGGGTCTGGATGCGTCTTTCCTGAACAGCCGTTTGTCGCTAACCGCAGATTATTTCTACAAGAATACCTACGATATCCTGCTGAACTTGCCCATCCCGCTAAATACAGGCCTGAACGCGACTTCCCAGAATGCTGGGAAGCTGATCAATAAAGGCTGGGAAGTGCAGCTGGGCTGGAACGATAAAATTGGCCAGGACTGGAGCTATTCGGTCTCAGCGAACTTATCTGATTTTACCAACCGTATTGTTGATCTTAAGGGAACTTCGACCCTGGGAGACCAGGCCATTTTGGAAGGTTCTCCTTACAATGCCTGGTACGGTTACCAAAATCTCGGTTATTTTAAGGACGCAGCCGATGTGGCTTCCTCTCCAAAATTAACCGGTGCTGAAAAACCGGGGGATATCAAATTCCGGGATGTGAATGGTGACGGAAAAATATCTGCCGATGGCGACCGGGTGATCCTCGGGAACTCGCTTCCCAGATATTTGTACGGTGGTAATGCCAGTGTGAAATTCAGGAGTATCGATTTTGGCTTTTCCTTTCAGGGGATCGGCAAGCAACTGGGCAAACCCCAGAGCCTGATGTACCAGCCCTTTACGGATAATTTTGGAAATGTTCCGGCTTATATGGTTGACAATACCTGGACGCCGGAAAGGACAGAAGCCTCTTATCCGAGACTGACCTATAACAACAGGGGAGGCAATTTTGCAGGATCTGATTTTTACCTGTTCAACTCCCGTTACTTCAGGCTGAAAGATGTGACCCTGGGTTACACCATTTCCCCTGGGCTGCTCAAGCGGGCCGGTATTAAAAATGCCAGGATTTTCCTGAGCGCAACGGACCTGTTCTCGGTAAGTGAGTATCCAAAAGGCTGGGATCCCGAAGGGGGGCAGACTGACAACCCGATTGTCACGACCTATTATGGCGGTTTAAGTGTAACTTTTTAATTTGATTGATCATGAACTTTAAATATATATATGGTTTGACCTTACTTGTGCTGATTGCATCAGGCTGCAAGAAGCTGGACAGATTTCCGCTGGACAAGCCCAGTACTGAAACATTTTATTCCAATAAGACCGAACTTGAACTGGCGGTGAATGCCCTGTACAACAGCGGACTTTATCCGCAGGATGCAGAAGAGTGGGGTGATAACTATTGGCAAAGGACAGGTAACGGCAATGATTTTATCCACGGAACTACTACAATCCAGACCGGCTCGTTTTCTTCTGCATGGCTCGCTTCTTACAAGGCGATTGCAAGAGCAAACGGCATTCTGGATAACATCAATAAGGCTACTGACTTGACCGATGCCTATCGCGCACAGGTAGCTGCACAGGCCAGATTCGCCAGGGCGTATGCCTATGGTAACCTGATCGTCCATTTTGGCGATGTACCGCTGATCAAGACTACACAGACCCTGGAACAATCCAAAACAATGACCAGGACAGCTAAAGCGGAGGTCAGGCAATTTGTCTATGAAGAACTGGATCAGGTGGCAGCCATCCTGCCGGTAAAATACGATGCTGGTCTATCTTACTGGACACGGGGGACTGCGCTTGGAATTAAGGCTCGTATTGCCATTTCGTTGAACGACTGGGCAACGGCAGCCGATGCGGCTAAAAAAGTGATGGACCTTAAATCTTATAACCTTTATTCTTCATACAGGAATTTGTTTTTGAGAGTAGGCCAGCACAGTTCCGAGGTCATTATGTCCTTTCCCCGTTCAGCAGCCTTTGGACAATTCTACGATATACAATACACCATTAGCAGAAACGCAGGTGGTTACGCATCAAATATTCCAACACTGGAGCTGATCGACAGTTATGAGTGTACGGACGGAAAAACCATTGACAAATCACCGCTTTACAATTTTAAAAAGCCGTTTGAAAACCGTGACCCACGGTTAAAGGCTACTATAGTCACCCCTGGAGAAAACTGGCTGGGTTATACCTATGAGAACCATCCTGACAGCACTTTGGTATTCAGTACCAAAGACAATAAGAAAGTAACCAACAAGGATGCTAAAAATGCTGCTTTTCCTTTTGCCAGTTATACCGGCTATTTATGGAAAAAGGGTATTGACGAATCACAGATTGCCCAATATAACAAAGTTGATCTGGACCAGATTGTTTTGCGCTATGCTGAAATCCTGCTGATCTATGCAGAAGCGAAAATAGAACTCAACCAGATTGATCAATCGGTTATTGATGCGATTAATGCAGTCAGGGCAAGGGCTTATGGTGTATCCAGTTCGCAAACGGCAGCTTATCCGGCAGTTACCAGTACAGACCAGGTTTACCTGAGAAGAACTGTGAGGCGGGAGCGGAGGGTGGAACTGGTACTGGAAGGCCGCAGGTATCTGGACCTGATCCGCTGGAAACTGGCAGAAGTAGTGATGGCCGGAAAAATTGTGGGTGTACCGATAAACAAAAATGATTACCCTTTTCCGGGAACACCAACCCTGGATGAAAACGACATTCCTTCATATGCGGCTTTTATTGCCAAATTATCGATACTGGATACCCGGGCATTTAATCCCGAAAAGCATTACATCTGGCCTGTACCTTATGCAGAGGGAACACTGAATGCCGGTTTAGGGCAAAATACGGGCTGGTAAAACACTATTTCAAACACACACACATGAAATACAACATGAAATTCCTCCTCTATTTTGCCTTGTTTTTTCAGGCCTTAATGGTCCAGGCGCAGCCAAACAAAGGAGAGCTCTCCCTAAATGGCGAATGGCGGTTTTCGCTTGATTTTGACAACACGGCCTTAAGCAGGGGATGGCAGAGTGATGCCTATAAATATGAGGGCAGCTGGGACAAGGTCCGGGTGCCGCACAGTTTTTCTGCAGACGGGAGATATTTGTTTTTTGAAGGGACAGGCTGGTACAGGAAGACGTTTGACTATAAACCGGAGCCAGGAAAAATTGTAATTCTGCATTTTGAAGCAGTCTACAACCGCTCACAGGTATGGCTGAATGGTCATGCCCTAGGCTCCCATGAAGGAGGCTATACACCCTTTGAATTCGATGTCACCGGGTATATCCGTGAAGGAAAAAATGTGATTACAGTAAGCGCCAACAATCGCCTGGACTCCCTCACCATCCCAACCATTGGCAGTAACCCCGCCAATAACGGCAATGTAGGCTGGGTAAACTATGGCGGTATCACGAGGGAGGTTTCGCTATTGGTTAAGCCAGAAACCTATATTGAAAATGTAAAGATTGATGCAATTCCGGATCTGGCGAAAGGAACTTCGTTAGTGAATATTAAAGCCCTATTGGTGAATAAAAAGAATAGGGATACAGTGGCTGGAGCCAGCATAAAACTGTTCAAGGATGATAAACCGGTTGCCGCAAAGTTTAAACAAATCAAAGTAAATATAGGCAGCAAGAATAGTGCTGCCGCGGTGACGACCATCTCACTGGATAAGAAAAATACGGCTTTATGGAGTGTGGACCATCCTGCACTTTACAAGGCAGAAATTGTATTCGGAACCGATACCCAGTATGTAAACTTCGGCATCAGAAAAGTGGAGGTTAAGGATGCCAAATTGTATGTCAACGGGAAAAGTGTGAAGTATGGCGGAGGAAACCTTGTTTTGGACTATCCCAGATTCGGATCTGTTGTGAACGACAGCATCGCTGACAAATATATGCGCATCATGAAAGATGGGGGTATGGAATTTCAGCGGCTCACTCATTATCCGCTTCCACGGCAGATACTGGACTGGGCGGACAAAAACGGCATGTTGATCATTACAGAAGCGGGAAACTGGGGATATCAGCAGCCTGAACTGAGCAATCCTGAACTCAGAAAAGTGTATAAAAAGCAACTGAAGGAGATGATCATTTCCAATTGGAACCACCCCTCGGTCATCGCCTATAGTGTGGGCAATGAATATGATTCTCATATCCCTGATGGGGTGGACTGGACCCGGGATATGTTTGCCTTCATCCAAACTATTGACAGTTCCCGGCTGAAGACACTGGTCAGCAATAAACTGAACCATGACTTTGGTAAAGCAGAAAATGAAGCCAGTTATTATGCCGATTTCGTTTGCGCGAACATCTATGACAATATCGCCGGAATAGAGAAAACCATTAACAAGATTCAAAATCTTTATCCGGCGAAGCCGATTCTGATCAGCGAATGGGGAAAACGTGCCGACCAGGTAAAGACTGAGGAGGAGCGGGCGGTATACCTGGAAAAGGCAATGGAGGTGTTCAGGAAAAGTAGCCATGTAATAGGTTCTTCGTGGTGGTCGGTAAATGATTACTACAGTCGTTATGCCGGCAGTAATGCCGATGGACAGCGACCCTGGGGACTGGTGGATTACCATTTGAAGCCAAGGGGCGCCTATCTTCGTCAGCAAGCCGAACTTTCGCCGGTGCTGATCACTAAGAAAAGCTATACCCCGGAAACCGGAAAACTGATCATTGAGATTCGCTCCAGAGCAGATTTTCCATCCTATGTCCTACAGGATTATATCCTGAAATATAACGATCAGAAAATGCCCCTTAAAACTATAAATCCAGGAGAATCCCTGCAACTGACTTTGGTTTTAAACACAAAGCCTGAGCACCTGACCATCCAGATATTCAAGCCCACAGGCTTCCTGGCTGCGACAACTTTGATCCCACTTAAATAATTATATATGCTGCTTGCAAATTCAGAAGAGAAAAGAAACTTAAAGGTAAATGAGATTGATGCTGAACTGGTCATCGTTGGAGGTGGTCTGTCCGGTGTCTGCGCTGCGGTCACTGCCGCCCGCGCAGGAGTATCGGTTGTGCTGGTCCAGGACCGGCCTGTACTCGGGGGCAATGCCTCCAGTGAGGTCAGGTTATGGATACTGGGAGCGACCTCGCACATGGGCAATAATAACCGCTGGGCGAGAGAAGGCGGTGTGATTGATGAGCTGCTGGTAGAAAACACTTATAGAAACCCTGAAGGCAACCCGCTGATCTTTGATGTGATCCTGCTGGACCTGGTACGGGCCGAAAAAAATATCCGCCTGCTGCTCAATACCTCCATTTTTGAATTAGATAAAGATAACGCAGGCCAGATTAAAAGTGTCAGCGGCTTTTGCAGCCAGAATTCCACCTGGTATACCCTAAAAGGCAAGCTGTTTTGCGACTGCTCGGGAGACGGTATCCTGGGTTTTCTTTCGGGAGCGGCTTTTAGAATGGGCGCTGAATCAAAAGATGAATTTGGTGAAAAATTTGCACCAAGTAAAGAATACGGCGAGCTGTTAGGGCATTCCCTTTATTTCTATTCCAAAGACACCGGCAAACCTGTTAAATACATCGCGCCTGATTTTGCCCTGGATGACATTACTAAAATCCCAAGGTTCAGAAGCTTTAATGCCCAGGAGTTTGGCTGCAAGCTGTGGTGGCTGGAATATGGAGGACGCCTGGATACAGTTTACGATACCGAAGACATCAAATGGGAACTCTGGAAAGTCGTTTACGGCACCTGGAACTACATTAAAAATTCCGGTAATTTTCCTGAAGCGGAGAACCTCACATTGGAATGGGTGGGTACCATCCCGGGTAAACGCGAGAGCCGCAGGTTCGAAGGAGATTATATGCTGACCCAGCAGGACATCATTGAGCAGCGCAGTCACCCTGACGCGGTGGCCTTTGGCGGCTGGTCCATTGACCTGCACCCTGCCGATGGGGTGTTCAGTGAGAAACCCGGCTGCAACCAGTGGCATGGAAAAGGAATATACCAGATCCCGTACCGCTGCTTATACAGTAAAAATATCCCTAATCTTTTCCTTGGGGGCAGGATCATCAGTGCAAGCCATGTCGCATTTGCCTCCAGCCGGGTGATGGCAACCAGCGCCTATGCTGCCCAGGCGGTCGGCATGGCTGCCGCACTCTGCCTGCAGCACGAGGTTCTGCCTAAAGCTTTGGCAGGTTCAGAATTGATTTCTGAACTGCAAACCGGTCTTCAAAAGTCGGGACAGTACATTCCCGGACTCGCATTACAAGATTCGGAGGATCTCGCTTCGAAAGCGACAATTACAGCCTCAACTGCGCTTAAGCTATCTAAGATGGATCAGGACATGCAACTCAGGCCACTGGACATTTCTTCTGCCCAGCTGATCCCGCTGCATGGCGGACAGTTGCCATCCGTCCGTTTTACCGCAGAAGCGATATCAGACTGTGCGCTTAGGGTAACGCTTCGCGGAAGCAGTAAGCCCGGTAATTTTACCCCCGACCTGATCCTGCAGGAGATTAAGGTACCGCTTCAAAAGGGCAAGAACCATCCGGAACTGACTTTTCAGCCTCTGGAGATAGCAGACAGTTACCTGTTTCTGTGTTTCGATAAAAATCCTGCAATTAAACTCGGCTTTACCAGCCAGCGCATTACCGGAATGCTGTCTGTGTTCAACTTGATAAACAAAGCCGTTTCCAATTATGGAAAGCAGACCCCAACTGAAGATATCGGGGTCGATGAATTTGAATTTTGGTGCCCTCAGCGAAGGCCGGAAGGACTAAATCTGGCGCTGGAATTTGAGCCAGCACTGGACAGCTTCCAGGCCAGAAATGTCATCAATGGGATAGACAGACCTGTTTTGTCGCCAAATGCCTGGGTAGCAGATTTTGGAGATAAAAATCCAGTTCTGAAGCTGAAATGGAACGGACCGCAGTCAATTTCCAGGATAGAGCTGGTATTTGACTGTGACTATGACCATCCTATGGAGTCGGTATTGATGACGCATCCCGAATCGGTGATGCCTTTTTGTGTGCGCAATTACCGCATCGCCGACGCCTCGGGTAATACCCTGTTTGAGAAATCGGGTAACTATCAGACCCGGAATTCCATTAAATTTACAACACCGGTTTATACTGATGAACTGCTTATACACCTTGAACATCCATCGGAACTGGTTCCCGCGGCATTGTTTGCAATCAGGTGCTACAGTTAGATAAAAAAGACAATTATGTTAGAACTTGATTTTTATGTGATGGCGATTTTCGCCTTATTGATATTTGCGATCGGCCTCACCTTTACACGGGTGGGCAGCAAGAGCGGGCAGGCATTTTTCGAAGCCGGGGGTGCAACCCCGTGGTGGATCAATGGGCTCTCTTTGTTCATCAGTTATTTTTCCGCCGGAACCTTTGTGGTCTGGGGATCTATCGCTTACAAAAGCGGACTGGTGGCAAATGTGATCCAGCTCACCATGGCGATCAGCGGCTTACTGGTCGCCCGGTTTATTGCCGCCAAATGGAAACAAACAGGTGCTATGACTGCAGCAGATTACCTGGGAACCAGGTTTGGCCTGCGTACCCAGCAGTTTTACACTTACCTGGTATTGCTCCTAAGCTTGTTTGCCACTGCCGCAGTCTTGTATCCGGTGGGTAAAATGGTGCATGTTGCCACGCCATTTTCGCTCAATGCCTGTATCATCGTGATCGGGCTGATCATTGTGTTGTATACTGCTGCGGGCGGCCTATGGGCCGTGCTGGTTACCGATGTCGTCCAGTTTGTCATCCTCACTGCTTCTGTACTGATTGTGATCCCGATTGCTTTTTCTGAAATTGGCGGCCCTGCACAGTTATTTGCCAAAGCACCGGAACATTTTTTTCAGCCCTTTAATGCCGATTATACCTTTGAGTTCATGCTGGCTTTTATTGTCTACCAGCTTTTTTACATTGGCGGCAACTGGTCCTATGTCCAGCGCTACACCAGTGTTTCCACAGTAAAGGAATCAAAAAAGGTAGCCTACCTGTTTGCCATTCTATACCTGGTGAGCCCGGTAATCTGGATGATCCCGCCTATGATTTACCGCATCATCAATCCAAATCTTCAGGGTCTGGAGCCGGAAGGGGCATATATGATGTTGTGTCAAAAAGTATTACCGGCAGGTCTGATCGGGATTGTACTGGCGGGAATGATCTCTGCCACCTCAAGTAAAGCCAATACGACGATTAACCTGGTCGCTACCGTTTTTGCGAATGATATTTATAAAGCCATTCTGCGGCCAAAAGCTTCAGAAAAAGAAATGATCCTGATGGCCCGCCTGTTTACCCTGTTTTTTGGGGCGGCTACGATTGTCGTCGCGATCTTGATCCCGAGAGCAGGCGGTGTCGTCGAAGTGGTACTCAGTACTGCATCTATTGCGGGCGGTGCGCTATTCGGTCCGATCATCTGGTCTCTTTTCAGCAAAAGGCAAACCTCTTTATCTATGGTTTCCATTTCTGTGTTTTCATTGCTCTGCGGATTATTTTTTAAGGTCATTACCCCGGTTATGTTTGAACTAAAACTGAGCCGCACCCTGGAGACCATTCTGGGCGTCGGTTTGCCAGTGCTGCTGCTCACCGCGTATGAACTTTACTGCATCTCGACAAAAAGAACCGGCCCGGATTTTATGGTAGCGAAAGCTGTTGATCAGCTTAGCTCCGGAGCCGATAGCCGGGCAGCACAGCAGCAGAACGTGTTTGGCATTAAAGTGATTGCCATTTCCATGGCTGTTGTTGGAACGGGAATTATCATCCTGGGCATACTGGCCAACTCATTCTCGCAGATTGTGATTGGTGTCGGGACATTGATCCTTGTGACTGCGGCATTCATTTTCGCCGGGGTCAGGAAGCAGGAAAAGCGCTTGTTGATCAACTAACCTCCAATACGCTGCTGGCAAGGCGATTTTTTGCTTATTAACCAAATATAATATAAGTATGAAAAATTACAAATTTCCTGCTGTGGCAGCGCTATGCCTGCTCGCCATCAGCTGCAAGAAACCTGTTGATCCGGCGGCTACTGTCCGCACAGTTGAAGATGCCAGGTCTGTGATGACCGCCGGATCTGCGCTGATCAATAATTTCCCGGACCCTGATTTTGCTGTCGGTGTAGACCTGAGTTCTGTAGCCAAGGATGTCGCAAAGGGCGCAGTGTATTATGATAGAAACGGTACTCCGACTGAATGCAATACCCTCTTTAAAAGCCTTGGGGCAAATTCGGTGAGACTAAGGGTCTGGGTGAACCATACCAAAGGCTACAGCAACCAGGCCAGTGTTGTTAACGAGGCGATTGTAGCACATAGCCTGGGGATGAAGATCATGATCGATTTTCATTACAGCGACACCTGGGCAGATCCGCTTAACCAGTCGAAACCTGTGGCCTGGGCCGCTTATACGCTCGCACAACTCAAGGATGCAGTGTACAACCACACCTACAGTGTGATGGACTCCCTGAAAGACAACGGCATTTACCCGGAATGGGTGCAGGTTGGAAACGAGACCGACAATGGTATGCTCTGGGATTCCGGTAAGGCATCGGTGAGCATGAGTAATTACGCCGCGCTCGTCAACAAGGGTTATGATGCGGTGAAGGCTGTAAGTCCGTCAAGTAAAGTAGTTATTCATGTTTCCGGAGGAGACAATTATGGCAAATCCCAGTTTATTTTTGGAGGTCTCCAGAGTAATGGTGGAAAGTATGACGTAATGGGACTGTCTTTATATCCTTCTACTGCCGGTTGGCAAAGTGCCAATAACCAATGCTTTGCAAATATGAAGACACTGGTGAGTACCTATAACAAAGATATTATGCTGAGCGAGATTGGTCTTTTCTGGCAGGATTCTGTACAGACACGAGCGTATGTTGCCGACATCATTAACAAAACCAGGCACATTCCCAATGGCCGCGGGCTGGGTGTTTTTTATTGGGCACCGGAATCTTATGCGCCCTGGACCGGTTACAACAGGGGCATGATGAATCCGCAGGGGAGACCTACACTTGCCGTTGAAGCCTTCCGCGATTCAGTAAACATGAACTACGTATTGAATCCTGATTTTGAGGAGAACGGGGCAACGCACAATCCAGGGTCCTGGTACTGTACCAACGGGACGGCGAACACAAATGGAGCCTACACCGAAACCGGAGGATATAATGGCAGTTACCGGTTGACCCATTGGAAAAACGTGGCCTATACTGTGAAAAGCTACCAGGTGGCCAGCGGAATTCCTAATGGTAACTATACGCTCAGGGCACGCGTACTCAGCAGTGGTGGACAGGATACCTGTCAGCTGATCGCAAAGGAATATGCCGGAGCAGGAATACAAAAAACGGCAAATATTCCGGCAGCGAGCAGTTGGAAACAAATTCAGATTGCTAATATTGCAGTCGTGAATAACAGCTGCAAGGTAGTTTTGTATTCTAAAACCGCTGCTGCTGGTAAATGGTGTAGCCTTGACGGTGTCCAGCTTCTAAAACAATAAATTTTTGAATCATGCTGCAAATGAACCTTATTTCCCTCAAATCTATATCGCTGCTCTTTTTGGCTGTAGTTCTTTGTTTTTCTGCCTCTGCGCAGCAAAAACCCAATGTGATCTTTATCCTGGCTGATGACCTGGGCTATGGGGACCTGGGCTGTTATGGACAAACCAAAATCGAGACACCAAATATAGACCGGCTGGCCAAAAGGGGAATAAGGTTCACGCAGTTTTATGCGGGGACCAGCGTCTGCGCGCCTTCGCGCGCCTCGCTGATGACCGGCCTGCATACGGGCCATACCCCGATCCGTGGTAATTTTGAGATTAAACCTGAAGGCCAGTATCCATTACCCGACTCGGCCTTCACCATGCCGGAAATGCTCAGGACTGCAGGCTATAAGACCGGGGTATTCGGCAAATGGGGAATGGGTTATCCCGGTTCGGAGGGAGATCCGGTGCATCAGGGTGTAGATGAATTTTATGGTTACAATTGCCAGCGACAGTCGCACAACTTTTTCCCTGACCATCTTTGGGAAAATACCAAACGGGTAGAACTTGGGAATAAACCACATACCAACCAGGTTGATTATGCGCCCGCGCTGATTCAAAAAAAGGCGCTGGCCTTTCTGGAAAGAAACAGGAGCAATCCTTTTTTTATGTACCTGGCTTATACGCTCCCCCATGCGGCGCTGCAGCTTCCTGCGGGAGATCCTGTTTTTGAATATTATAAGAAAAAATTCAACGAACAGCCAAGAGTGGTAAACGCGAACTGGAACGCAGGCGATTATCAGCCGCAGCCTTATCCCCATGCGGCTTATGCGGCGATGGTAGCTAAACTTGATACCTATGTTGGTGAGGTTGTACAATTGCTGGACCGTTTGGGCCTGGCGAAAAATACGATGATTGTTTTTGCCAGTGATAACGGGCCTCATGCTGAAGGGGGAAATGATCCGGGATTTTTTAACAGCAGTGCAGGGTTCAGGGGGATCAAGAGACAGTTGACCGAAGGCGGGATCCGGGTACCTGTGATCTGCAGTTGGCCTGGCAAAATCAGGGCTGGGCAAATTTCTTCCTACACAGGAGCATTTTATGATTTCCTGCCCACTTTTGCGGACTTGTCGGGAAGGAAGCTTGCTGTTAAAACTGATGGGATTTCGATCCTGCCGATGCTGTCGGGCCGTGGGAAGCAACAGGTACATGATTTTCTATACTGGGAATTTCATGAGGATGGCGGAAGACAGGCTGTGCGAATGGGGAAATGGAAGGGAATTCGGGAAGGGGCGTTTAAGAATCCGCTGGCTACCATTCAATTATATGATCTTGATGCTGATCCTGGTGAAAAAAATGATCTTTCCCAGCTTCATCCCGAACTGATCGCTTCCATGCGAAACATCCTTTCCAGAGAACATGTAGAAAGTCAGCAATTTCCATTTTTTAAGAGAAATGCGGCTGGATTTTAGACAAAAAATTTAGGTAGCTTTAAAACAAAAAGTTATGAAAGCGCTGATCATTGGAGCGACCGGGGCTACCGGCAAAGACCTGGTAAATGTTTTGTTGCAGGATCCTGAATATACAGAAGTAGTGACCTTTGTACGGCGCCCCAGCGGAATAACTGTTCTTAAATTGTCAGAGGTCATCACCGATTTTGATCAATTGGAATCTGTGTCTGATCATATCAATGGAGCTGTCTTGTTTTCCTGTCTTGGAACTACACTGAAGGCTGCCGGTTCCAAAGAAAAACAACAGCATATCGATTATGAGATTCCTTTGCAGTTTGCGGAAATCGCGAAGCGTAATGGAGTTTCGGGAATGGTTTTGTTGTCCGCTTATGGTGCAACTGCTGACAGCAGGGTATTTTATTCCCGGATCAAGGGTATGCTGGAAGATGAAATCGGAAAGTTGGGATTTACAAAGTACATTATCTTCAAGCCGGGGCTGCTGGTCAGGAAAAATACAGACAGGGTAGTTGAGCGCATATCGGCAGGTGTGCTGAACTTTTTGAACGGTATCGGACTGGTTAAGAAGTTTAAGCCTTTGCCAACGGAGGTGCTTGCAGAGAAGCTTGCCAAATCGCCGAAGATTTTTGGTAGCGGAAGGCATGTTGTAGTGTTGAGCGAAATCTTTGGACTGTAAGCTATCTTATTTTTGAATCTTGTTGAAGAGTTGTTTAAGAAAGATTTTTTATGCAAATTTGACATGTAATGTTAAATTTGCATAAAAATGATTAAACGTAGAATAGAAGAACTTCTAAAAAAGTCCTTGACTAGAAATGCTTCAGTGGCTTTAATGGGGCCGCGCCTGTTGGTTTTTTCGCAATAGTATTTTTGCAATTTCTCCGTCTTTCCAGTAATCTGCTATATTCTTCTTTTGCTTTTCGGTAAGTGGTTTTTTCTCTTCATTTAGCTGTCTGCCATAGGCGTTGGCCGCTAAAATATCGTAGTACTGACCATCCTTAAGTTCTACTAATCCGGACAGGGTAGCCTTTACACCAGCAATCCAGGAAGGAATATTACTTTCTTCTATTTTAGGAAGCGCCAAAAGGTCATTTTCAAGAATTTTTTTCTGAAAATCAGGGAAGCTTGAACAAATCAAATACTGAGGATTATTCAGGTTCAAATCTTTTAAAAAACCAAAGTAGGACTTGTCGATTTTTTGAATCCCGGGAATTAGGGCCGTATCCCTATGGGCGTTCCTAAAAGCCATTTTCATTGATTTTTCGTAATCAAAGGCGCCCACTCTGTAATACCAGATTCTAAAATCTCTGGACAGAACTTCTTTCCATTCTTTCGATAATAAAGCATCCTGATCTATAGTTTTCAGTTTTTCAGAGACACGGTTTTTGATATGTTTCATAAATGCTGCAGGGCTCGTGTCATCTAATGGCATCTGCGGTTCAGGTTTCGAATCGTAAACGCCCAGCATTTGATTGATGATCGGTAAGCTCCGCATCATCTCATATTCATTCATTTCAGGCTTGGTCTGTACTTTTTCAATCTCAAGGTTCTGGTTGTAAGTGATGTCGATATTGGTTGTACCGCCGCTTCTTACTTTGACAAGAAGAGAATGATAGGGTTTTAGACTAGTGTATAAGCCGATCAGCGAAACGTCTGTTTCCACATCCACGTCAATAGAGAAGCTACCTGATTGATCAATAGCTGTTTTATATTTAGAGAGTTCTCCCGAAATTGGATGCGGCACAAAAATCTCCACAAAACTTTGATCCTCAGGTTTTTCTTTCGGGCTTATTATTTTGCCTGTAAGCTTTGCTGTACCGGCTTTTATTTTAGGCGTACCTATTGCTGTATCCATAGCAGGTTTGCAGGATAGCAGCAATACAAAGCTGAGCAAGCAAATGAGGTTGAGTGTTAATTTTTTTATCATGGCGATTAATCCTATTTCAAGTTAAAGATACAATTATTAAACTACGCGACAGATCATTGTTAATCTTTCCAAAAAATTGATTAGTGAACTAGGACGAGAGTTTTTCAGGTCTAATATTTTTAATATGAGAAGATTCAATATAGAATACCCAAATGTCCAGACAGTGTTTGGACATTTAAGCTGGTCACATTTTTGTGAATTAGCCCTGGACAAGAATATTTAGAAATTCCTCAGCTGTTATGATTGCCACTTTAGGAAAAGAGATAGTTTTAACAATATCGAAGTGCCTGTCGTTGGTAACCAGAAAATCTACATCGGCAGCCACGGCAATATCAAAAAACTTATTGTCGTCTGGATCGGATGATATAACATTCCAGTTGTAATATATTTTTTGCGTAACCACATCGGGAGATTCAAGAAAGATCTCCATTACAATTTCTGCAATCCCCGGAGCAGAATGCTCTTGTAGGATCTCTTCATACTCTTTCAGTATGTCCTCGGAAATAACAATCTGATAATATCCCTCAATAAATGAATCCCAGATTTGCCTAAGTGCACTCTTTTTCCCTAATGAGGAAACTAGAACATTAGAGTCAAGAACAATTTTCATGAACTGGAATTATGATGATTTGGAGCGGAAATGCCCTTTACTCAGTTTCTCATAATCTTCGGGTTTAATCCCTTTTTCTTGCTCCCAATCTTCAATTGTCTCATCCAGCTTTTTAGATAGAAGCTTCACCGCAAGCTTACGCATTTGCAAGAAGTCCTTTTCGGGAAGGGGGTTCTTTAACAAACGAAGCATTAAGACTTGTTGCTCATTTAAATGATTACCGATATCTAAATTAACTGCCATATTCAAATATACTTAATAAAATTATAATCAGTAAATATTGAATATAACTCTAACCCCTTCCATGTTGGAGATTTCAGAGATAGTGTTCAGTCCTTTTCAGACCAAAGTGTCCACTTCAAC
>JAZKCT010000027.1:0-58546 GCA_040387995.1 Bacteroidota bacterium
GCTTGAGGGGCTGGTGCTGGCAACGGCGTGGCAGTTCGAATCTGCTCTCGGGTACTTCACCGGACTTTGAACTCTTCAAAGTCCGGTTTTTTTATAGAAAATTTTAGTTTAGAAATAATTTTTCATAGCTATTCTTTAGCGTGATTTGTTCTATTTTGGAGATCAACTTCTGTGATTGCATATAGCCTTATTGATAGTTTCACCACAGCACTATCATTTTCAATCCCCTCTTCAACGACTGATTTTGCCTGCTCAACGAAATTTCGGTGATCTTTATCAGATTCTTATTGACCTTTAGATATGAATTAAGAGCAATACAGCTTAAAATTAGATATATTAAAAGATGAAAACCAATATTGGAATTACCGAAAAAAACACAGATGCAGTTGCTGTGGAACTGGCAAAATTACTGGCCGACGAGTTTATACTTTATACCAAAACAAGAAATGCACATTGGAATGTAACTGGTGATAACTTCCATGCCAACCATATTTTTTTTGAGGCTCAATACAAACAGCTGGATGAACTAATTGACAGTGTTGCTGAGCGCATGCGAAAAATTGGCCATTATGCACCTGCAACAATGAAAAGCTATCTGGAACTTACTCATCTTGCTGAATACAGCGAAAGAACAAATGATGGTTTAGGTTTTATGAAAGACCTTTTAGCTGACCACGAAAGTATTATTGCGTTTTTACGTGGAAATATTGTCCCTTTTGCAGAAAAATACAACGACTATGGTTCCAGCGATTTTATTACTGGTCTGATGGAAACTCATGAAGAAATGGCCTGGATGATCCGTTCATATTTTAGGTAATTTATATCCTGTAGCTTCAAAATAAAGTAGAGTAATTATATTTGATGTAAATCATAAATAACTATCTCTATGAAAGCTTTAATCGTTGACGACAATGATATCGCCAGAACTACTTTAGCACATTTGGCAAAAAAAAATCCTAATCTTGTCATCATAAATGAATACGCAAATGCAATAGAAGCTTATCATCATTTACAAACAAATCACATTGATTTGATATTCCTGGATATTGAAATGCCGGAGATGACAGGAATTGAACTGACAAAAAATCTTGTAGGGAAGGATATCATTATCATTTTTACCTCTTCCAAAAAAGAATATGCATTGGAAGCCTTTGAACTGAATATTGCAGATTACATCCTTAAACCTTTTACACCAGCCAGGTTTTTACAGGCGGTGAGTAAAGCACAGGCTATATTTGATAGTAAAAATCAAACTGTTCAGTATGATAAGGATGAATTTCTATTTGTCAGGGATGCGAACATTACCAGGCGTTTGAAGCTGGATGATATTTTTTATGCCGAAGCTATGGGTGATTACGTAAAGTTTTATACTAAAGAGAAGATGTTTGCCATTCATGGAACGATGAAAGCTGCTGAAGAACGGTTGTTAAAGGATAATTTTATCAGAATTCACCGCTCATATATTGTGGCAGTTGGTAAAATCGATACGCTGCAGGATGGCGGAATCATCATCAATGGTAAATTTATTCCTGTGGCTGATGCCTACAGAAAAGCGCTCAATACCAGAATGAATGTCTTTTGAGTAAGTGAAATTCACCTGTCAATACAGAACCTAATTTATGATCAACATTACTACATTGATGGGCAATAAACGTTTTGCTTACTTGATTGTGCTTACATTCATTGCTGATTCTATACTGTTGATTGCGCTGCAGATCAATTCGGCCAACAATACCAAAGAACTGATCAAGAATAACAATACGCTTTTACACGAATTGCGCTCCAGTAATCATTTGAGAGAAATCGATCGTGATATCTTGGGTGTTGAAAGTAGGATAAGGGCGTCTATCGCTACAAACGATACTTCGCACCTTGAAGGCATTGATCAGAAGATCAATCAGATAGAAAATTTTCTAGATTCGCTTTCCAAAGATAATGCTGATGTTAACGAAGAAAAATTAATACATCGGCTTAGTGTTCTCGCACTGGATAAAAAAATTGTTAAGGAACAACTTTTGCACCGCTATAATGCGCTGGGAAATATGGACGATCAAAGTTCTATTGCCAATCCACGTGCCAGAACGATTTCAAACGAAATTACATCTATTACTGCAAAAATCTATCTAAGCCGTCAATTGCGCATGATTGAGCTCGGTAAGAAAAGTGAAGAGATGGGGAAAAAGTCGCGGCTATACGACATTTATTTGTTGGTTTTACTTGTTGTGAGTGGTGCATTTATAGGTTTTCATATCATACGGCAGTTTCGCAGGCAACATTTATTGATAAAGAACTTGGATGTTGCTGAGAAAAAAGCATCAGTTGCCGCGCAAACTAAAGAAAATTTCCTTGCCAACATGAGCCACGAAATCCGAACACCTTTAAGTGGTATTCTGGGTTTTACTAATCTTCTGCAAAAAAGACCTTTAGATGCCACTTCTGCCGGATTTGTTTCTTCTATTCAGCGCTCTGGGGAGAATCTGATGGATATTATTAACGATATACTGGACCTTTCAAAGATTGAAGCTGGAATGATGCGCATAACTCCAGCGATTTTCAGTATCAATGGATTAATGAATTCTGTGGAAACTCTTTTTATAGCACAGGTAGACGAAAAAGGCTTAACCCTAACCAGTAGGGTGGACGCTTCAATTCCGGATACTTTAACTGGCGACGCCACAAGACTCACGCAGATTCTGGTTAACCTGATTGGTAATGCCATCAAATTCTCTCAGCAGGGAACAATTAACATTGAAGTTTATCAAAAAGAAAAACTAGGAAACAAGGTAACTGTTGGCTTCAAAGTTTCAGATACAGGAATTGGTATTGATAAAGAAAAATTAAGTGAGGTTTTTGAACGATTTAATCAAGGCGAAGATTCGATAACCAGAAACTACGGTGGTACCGGTCTGGGCTTGTCAATTGTGAAAAATCTAATCGTGTTGCAAAATGGAAATATTGAAGTAAGCAGTGAACAGGGCAAAGGAACTACTTTTCATTTTTACATTCCTTATGTCATTTCTCAACAACAAATTAGTCCAATAACTGCTCCTGATACAGATTATTTTAAAGACAAGTCAAATGCACCTTTGCGTGTTTTGGTAGTTGACGATAATGCAATCAATCAAAGTTTAATGGAGCATTTATTATTACAATGGAACATCGATTTTGATATTGTATCTAACGGTTTAGATGCAGTTGAACGGCTTGTCAATCAAACTTACGATTTGGTTCTGATGGATATACAAATGCCAAAAATGGATGGTTATACAGCCACTCAGCAGATACGTGATGTGTTGAAATTGGACATTCCAATCATTGCCATGACGGCACATGCAATGGCGGGCGAAAGAGAAAAGTGCCTGAGTAGGGGGATGAACGAATACATCTCCAAACCCATCAACGAAGAAGAACTTTTTAAATTGATTTCTAATTTTGGATTGCATAAGTCGGATCAAACAAAAGTAATAGTTGCGGAAACTACTTCAAACTTTAAGTTCATAGACCTTACTTATATGCGTTCTATTAGTGGTGGTAATGTCGCTTTTGAAAAGACTGTTACCCAGCAGTTTATTGATAACGTACCAAACCATTTGCAACAGTTGACAGCAGCATATCAAAAAAACGACTTTCCAACTGTAAAAATGAGAGCCCACGATTTTAGAACGAGTATCGCCATGTTAGGGTTACTAGACTCATTAGAAGAAAAATTGGATATGCTCGAACTAGCTACGGAACAGCATACAGCTATACAGCTGGTTCTGGACAAATTAACAAGTAGTTTAACATCGGCAGTTGCCGAAGCTAAGGTATTTCTACAAGAACTATAAAACACAAATAAAATTTCCATATGGAAAATCCAGGTGCATCTGTTGTGATCACCCACCATATCTTAGATGGTAAACAAACAGGTTTATGTGGTGATGCCAAATTATACCAAGCTAATTAAAAAGTGGCTGTTCAAAGAGTAAATTTTAATACCTAGGGTCAATTTATTTGATAGTTGTCTTTGAAAATCACCGCTCAATTGCGGTGATTTTTTGTTTTAGCGCAGTTCTGGCTCTAACTATCCCGTATGCCAACGATTGGTTTTGCCGATTCACCGAATCTTAAATTAAAACGTTCTGGTTCTGCAATAGATTTACAACAGTAATCAATCTTAAATTTTAACCTATTAAAAACTACAAATGATGCTGCAAAGAAATGAAGTTGCGCCTGATTTTACATTGTTCGCAACGCCCGACCAGAAAATAACCTTATCAGAATTTAAAGGAAAGAATATTATCCTGGCTTTTTATCCTGCCGATTGGAGTCCAGTTTGTAGCGACCAAATGGCTTTGTACAACGAGATGCTAAAATTTTTTAAAAATTATGATGCAGAGATTTTTGGGATTTCTGTAGACAGCAAATGGTGTCATCTTGCCTTTTCTCAATCAAGAAATTTACATTTTCCTTTGTTGGCAGATTTTGAATCCAAAGGAGAAATAGCCAAAAAATATGGTGTTTACAATGAGGAAGAAGGTGAATGTAAAAGAGCGTTGTTTGTCATCAACCGAGATGGAATTATTGAATGGAGTTATTTGTCACCAACGGCGATCAATCCCGGTGCGGATGGAATTTTAGAAGCTTTAGAAACCCTTAAAACAAAATAATTATGTCATTAAAACCAGCCGTCAGTAATACTGACCATGCACAAGGCAATTTAAATGCTGATCTTGTGATCGTAGAATATGGAGATTATCAATGTCCATATTGTGGAGCTGCTTATCCTGTTCTTAAAGAGTTGATGAGCCAATTTGGAAGCCAAATTAAGTTCGTTTTTAGGAATTTTCCCTTATCTGAAATGCACCAATATGCACGTCCTTCAGCACTTGCCGCAGAAGCTGCTAGTTTGCAAGGAAAATTCTGGGAGATGCACGATGCTATTTATGAAAACCAGCACTATCTAAATGAAAGTTTGCTACTGCACCTAGGAGAAAAATTAAACTTGAATATTCCAAAGTTTAAAAGAGATATCGAAAATTCAGGATTAGCAAAGAAAGTAGATGCTGATTTCGAAAGTGGAATCGTCAGTGGCGTAAACGGTACGCCCTCATTCTATGTAAATGGTAAAAAATTCGACGGTGGTGCTGAAGATTTATTTCAATTGCTGAGTACAAATGAAGAATAATTAGATCAAAGCGAAATAAAGACTGAAAAACTTCCTGAATAAAATGAAAACGAACAAATGATATCATATGTCAAGATGGATTGAATTTCATCAGATTACATTTGCTAAAGAATAGAGCCAAAAAAATACATTAAATAAAATAATTGATCATAAATACAAAAAACTAAAAACTATGAGCACGCTAAAATTAAAAGACGGAACAGAGATTTTTTATAAAGTTCAGGGCGAAGGACCAGCTTTAATGTTTCACCACGGATGGCCGCTGTCATCAGACGATTGGGATGCACAAGTAATCTTTTTCTTACAGAAAGGTTACAGAGTTGTAACACACGACAGAAGGGGTCACGGTCGTTCTAGCCAAGATATTTACGGCCACAACATTGAAACTTATGCTGCTGATGCTGCGGAACTGGTTGAATTTCTGGATTTGAAAGATGTTGTCCATATTGGCCATTCTACAGGAGGTGGTGAAGTAATTCGCTATGTTAACAAATATGCTAATGGCAGAGCGAAAAAGGCGGTTTTAATCAGCGCTGTTCCGCCAATAATGGTTCAAAGTGACAGCAATCCTGATGGCGTACCAATGTCCGTTTTTGATGGTATCAGGGACCAAACATTGAACAACAGACAGCAGTTTTATATCGATTTGACTGTTCCTTTTTATGGATATAACAGAGCAGGTGCTGATGTTAAAGAGGGTGTGCAGAGAAACTGGTGGAGGCAAGGAATGATGGGCGGAATTGTTGCTCATTATGAAGGCATCAAGGCATTTTCCGAAACTGATTTCAATGAAGATTTGAAAGCTGTTGATATTCCGGTTCTGGTTCTTCACGGCGAAGATGATCAAATCGTTCCTTATCAAAATGCAGGGGTAAAATCAGCCAAATTGTTGAAAAATGGAAAACTGATCACCTACCCAGGTTTCCCTCACGGCATGCCAACTACGGAAGCTGCAACAATTAACAAAGACATTTTAGAATTTATTCAGTCTTAGTGATCAAAGGTTTTGGTTATAGGTGATGTTTCTAATGAGGAGTGTATTATGGATACTAATGCCCTGTAATCTGGTCAAGGTGATCTAAACGAAAATCACCTTGACTTTTGACACTTTAGTAAATGAATTTTTTTCGTTCTAAGTCCTCAATTATACGAGAATATCTTACTAGACATACGTTTATTGGTTTTTAAAATGATCAATGCTCGTTCCGTCGAGGTCGAATAAATTGATGCCATTATCTGTAAACGCATAATATCCATTCTTGTATCGATATAGTTTTTCAATGTTTTCCCCATGGGCAAGTGCTGCGGTCCAGATTACCTCGCCCGTATTGATGTTCAACCTCTGCAGTTTATATGGAGCATCATTGGTTGCGTTTGCTTTAAACCTGATCAGGAGGACTTCTCCATCTTCATAAACCACTATTGGTTCATAATAGTTTCTGCCTGGGGTAAGGTCTTTAAAGCTGGTGATGCGTCTGTATTCTTTGAGATCTGGAATCACCATACAAATCACATAACCCTGGCCCATTACATAACTTTTGGTCCAGTGAAAAAATTTCTGAAAAGTCTTCGGGCCGGCGCCGTTGTCGAGGTACTTGATTTTCAGCAACTGGAGCTTATAACCCGAATACTCGTTTTTGTCTTGCGTGAAGTGGTGATAGGTAAGCTGTTTGGCACCTGGTAATAGTGTATTAAACCCATGGGAAGCCCTTTCATATTTGTCAGCGGTGTAGGTCTTATTGATAATTGGGAAGTAATAGATTATTTCCTCTTCGCTGGTTACCAGTTCTAACCCATCGCCATCTTCGGTAAATTTGAGCGACTGCAAGCCGTTTTGGGCTTTTGCTATACCTGCAAACATTTCTTTATTTACCATTCTGACTTCGAGCGCCTCTGTATCCAGTTCATAAATTTCTTGAGAGGAGATGAGGTAGCTGCGATGATTTGAAAATGTACGAAGCATTGTAGTTTGGGTAAAACCCTTATTGGCTCCTAATTTGATTTCCTTAACTACTGTATTTTCTAGGGGATCGTAAAAGACAAGATATTTCGTTTCCGTGCTGGCGCCTACTTTTTCGTCCTCATATTTTCTCCATTCAATTTTTATCAGAATCGGCTTGTTAGTTAGAGGAGAGACCAGTTCTAAGGTTCCTATACTTCCGCTGATATATGCATCTTTCTTGATTTCGCTAATTTCACTGTCGGTTTGAACATTGCCGGGGTGTTTATTGTTGTCCGGGCGACATGAAAGGAATAAGGCGGTTATGGTTGTCGCCACAATTAGTAAAACCCGATTTTCATGGTATCCCATTATTTCGCAATATTGCCTTTAAAATCTATCACAAATACGCTATCGGTTCTGGATAATGCCACATAGCCGTTTCTAAAGCGCGAAACTTCCTTAATGATTTGTCCATCAATTGGTGTTGTCCACATCGGTTGCCCTGTCCGTGTATCAATTTTTTGCACGCGGTAACTGCTTTTGGGATTGGCATCGGCCTTGAACTGGATGAGTAATTCGTCACCATCTCCATACAGCATCTCAGGGTTGAAGTAATACCTGCCCGGTGTAATGTCCTTCCAATTTAGCACCCTGCTTTTTTTGATCTGGAAATTACTGACGAGTACTTTTTCAAAAGGATCTCTCTCTGTAAAAATTCCAGAACCTCCATAGTCGTTTCCCCAGGACACATTATCCAGTAAGTCTTTGGGTGCAGCGCCGTTGTCTTTGTACCGCACTTTTAGCAGCTGCTGTTTTTCATCGGGGTAATCGTTGCTCTTGACGGTAAAAAGGTACAGGGTATTTTCTTTTGCATTTGGCAACAATGTATTAAAGCCAGCTTGTGCGTCGTAAAAATCATCCTCTTTATAGATTTTCTTTACTAAAGGATAGAGATAGAATTTTCTGCCATCATTGGTCATGATAATCAATCCATCACCAAAGTCATCATATACAAAAGATAGGGTGGCAATACCTGTTTGCAGTTCCCTGTAGCCATCGAAAAAGCTTTTGGTCACGTTTTCAAGCCCATCTTTTGCTGGGTTCACTTTATACAGTTCAGCATCCATAATCAGGTAGCTATTATGGTCTGAAAATACTTTGATATCTATTTGAGAACCATTGTATCCGGAAGCGACGAGACTTTGTGCTGAGCGTTGCTTTTTGGATGCTACGTCATAGAATTCGAGGTAATAACCATCTTTTGGTTTGTCTTTTTCCGATACGTAGGTTCGGTTTACCAGTTTGATGGCTATCGGGTGTTCAACGTCGAGCTGTGCAGGTAAAAAAGTTTTCGTTCGGCTGGATAAATGTTCTTTTTGCGGCTCTGTATTTCCGCTAGGCAGGGAATTGTTGACTATCGGCTCGGATCTGGATAGCAGGCCAGCCAAAATGGAAATTGTTAGGATAACAAACACAATTGCGGCTATGGCAATGAAAAGCTTCGTTTTTTGAGCGCCTGAAGCGGGATTGGAGTTTGCGTAGCTGTAATTATGGTTATAATTTACAGTGATGTCATCATCGTCCAGGTAATACTCCGTTTGGCAGCTTAAGCAACGGTAAACTTCGGGCTTGATTTCAGTTTTGGTAGTGCTACCGCATTGAGGACACTTGATCGCTTTAATTTCTTTCGCCATGAGCGCGTTTATTCATTTGGGCTGCGAACATATTGTTGCAGTTCGTAAAATTAATGTGTGCTGGACCGGCATGTTCATACAACAATCTTGTTAAGCGAAGGTTTTATTGCCGGACTGTTGTTTGTATGGAAGCCATTGGTTTTTATGCCAGAAGCTAAAAAATTTAAAACTAAAACAAATTACCGTTATAATGTCTTGTTGTGTAAAATCCATTAACTACCGATTTAGGATACATGAATACGAAGAACTTACTTAAATATAATGTTGCTTTACTGATATTTTTCACTGCTTTTGCATCTTGCAAAAAGAAAGGTAACGATAACCCTCTGCCACAGCCGGTTGAGACGTCGACGGCAGATGTATACGCAGCCGGTTTAGATCAAGATCTCTATGTGGCTGGTTATAGCCAAACATCGAACGGGTCGTTAGCCACCTATTGGAAAAATGGTAATGCTGTTTCTCTTACTGATGGCACAAGTGATGCACTGATTAGAAAGATAGTGGTAGTGAAAAAATAATTTTTTACAAAATGATGTTAAAATTTATAGGGATAAATTTATTGGTGTTCGTAGTATACGGCTTGCTCATTATTTCAAACACATCAACAAAGGACCTGGGCTTTACCATTGCCGTTGGCATGGGTGTCTGTATATTCATCCAGGTTATGATGAACGTAGTAGCAGGGATCGTCTTTTTGGTCGCGGGCAGGCGTGACTGGGGAAAATCCCTGCTGGTGAGTGCTGCGGTGCTGGCTCCGGTGGGATTTGTGACCTGGCTGGTCCTGCTCAGCATCTACGGCTAGGCACAACCGTCACAAATATGCCTTGTTTTTGTCGCAAATGACCCCTGCGTATTTCCCTGAAAAAAGGCATCTTTACAATAAATAACCAGCTTAATCTAAATACAATCATGAAAGCAATTAATCCCTGGATCAACTTTAATGGAAACGCAGAAGAAGCTTTCCATTTCTACAAATCAGTTTTTGGCGGAGAATTCGCAAAGGTCATTCGTTTCAAAGATTTAGCGAGTGATGAATTTCCAGTGTCTGAACATGAAGCAGACAAAATCATGTATATTTCCCTGCCAATTGGGAGAAATAATGTATTGATCGCTAATGACGTTCCTGAAATAATGGGAAGAACGAACGAAAACGAGAACCGGTCTAAAATAGCTATAAATGCAGAAAGCCCTGAGGAGGCGGATAAGGTTTTCAGCGGACTATCGGCCGGAGGTGATGTCGAAGGTCCTATCGGTGACACGCCCTGGGGTACATATGCCGGAATGTTCAGAGACAAGTACGGAATTGAATGGATAGTGGAATTTGACCCAAATGATAAGGGATAAAATTAGCGTGATCTAAAATGACCGGTTAGCGCCTCAGCAAAAGGGGGCAGTAAATGGCCGTTTATAGCAAAAAAAAGCCCTTCATTGACGAAGGGCTCCTAATTATTTTCCAGCCAGGAATTGCTTGACTTTTTCCCGGTTAGGTCCCACTGCCTCGACGGCTTCACGAACCCTGTTAGGCGTAACTCCCAATGATTTTGATGCGTACTCAAGTTCTGATGCATCATTGATGTCGATTTTAGCGTCATCCCGACCGTCTTGTTTTGTTTTATCGTCTGCCATGTCTTTTATATTTAATTTGCTACATCAACAAAATTTGCGGCGGGTTGTTTTCACGCAGATGGAACAGATGACGACAGTCAGGTTTTTAGAAAAAAAGGCAAACAGATAATGGCAATGGTTCCTCTCTGATTTTTGCCGGGCCCAATGGTAAAGCTAGCCTGGTTGTCCGGTTGCAGTTTGTTGATCATATCAATCCTTTCCTGGATGGAAGTTAGGCCGATAGACAGCTCCTTAATTCCTCCTATAGCTTTTTTGTTTGGGTTACTCCCAATTCCCACACCATTATCTTCCACCGCAATACAAATTTTACCATCCTTTTTTTTAATTGTTATAGCAAGATGCGCATCTGCTTTTGGGTCTACAATCAATCCGTGTAAAACGGCATTTTCAATTAATGGCTGGATTAACATGGGTGGGAGATATAAGGTTTTTAGCAGAATATCATCCGCTACCTTAAATGTGTAAGTGAAGGTATCATCATAACGCATGGCTTCCAGTTCCGTATATAACATTAATGCTTTCCACTCTTTGTCTGCGCTTACTAAACTTTTTGTGGAATTTTCAAGGATCAATCTGCTCAATGAGGCAAATTTTTGTATCAGGCGTGAAGCCTTTCTTTTCTCATTATCCATTACATAGGCTTCAATTGAATTGAGGACATTGAAGATAAAATGTGGGTTCATTTGTGACCTGATGGCCTTCAGTTCACTTTCAGAAAGCTGGTATTGGTGCTCTTGAAGTTCGTTCCTGAACTTCAATCGTCTGATCCGGTATAGGTTTAAAAGGTATATCAACACGGACAACAAAACAACAAGTGCGAGAATCCCGTACAACCACAATTGTTTTAATTCTAACTTGTTTAACTTTTGTTGCTGCGAAAGTGCATTTACTGTATTGGCCTGCAACTTCTCTTTGTTCCTGGCGATTAGCAATTGTCTTTCTTTTTCTTCAAATCTCAATTTTTCATTCTGCAATTGTACAGCCTGTAAATCTCTAAACTGTAGTCCTTTTTGAATTTCGGCGGTGTTTAATGCCAATTGCAATTTTTGTTGTTTCAATTGCTCGTCGGCCAACAATTGTTTTTGCTGGTAAGACAGTTCCTTTTTGTCAAATTCATACTGTATTCCCATCCGGGTAATCTCAGTTTTCTGTTTGTTGTTACCAATGCTGTCTGCAAACTTAAAGAACTGTTTATGGTAAAATAATGAGCTATCCGGAGCTTTTAAGGATTCATATACTTCGCTTAAACCTAAACTCGCATCTCTCCTGATTTCATTTATAGCTAGCTTTTCACCAATGTCAAAAGCATAAAGGCCATAAAGTTTAGCCTGTTGATAATTGCCACTTTTAGCATACGCTGATGATACATTGATATAGTTAAAACCAAGACTTCTTTCATTTTTTAATTTTTTGTTTAGTTCAATAGCCTTTAAGCCGTAAGTCAGGGATAAATTTGGTTGCATTTGGCTAGCATAGTATCCTGATAAATTACCGCTTTCTCTGGCAATGGCTCCTAAGTCTGCTATTGAATCCGCTAATTTTAAAGAAAGTCTACTGTATCGAATTGCCTCGTTTAAATCATTCTTCTTAAAATGAACAGTGGCGATATTGGTGAGTGTATTAACCTGGTTAATATAGTTTTTGTGTTTTTTATGTATTAAATAAGATTTTTGATAGTTGTCCATCGCTCGCGTTAAGTTGCCCATTTCGTTATATATAGTTCCAATATTTGAATTGGTGGCTGCTATATCAAGCTCATCTTTTTTAGGGTCAAATTTTGTTAACGCTGCTAAGTAAGACCTTAATGCCTCTGGAAATTTAGATTGTGCCATATAGATTAAACCAATGGTGGATAAATCCTTTCCGATTCCGGTACTGTTTTTAAGTGCGTTATCTATGCTCAACGCATTATTTAATGATGTCAGTGCTTCAGGAAATTTAGAAGTAAAATATTGTAATATAGCTTTGACTCTATAAGCATTTGCCACGATTACTTTTTTATTGATTTTATCCTGAAATGAGATAATTTCCTCAACATGTTCAAAGGATTTACCGATATCAGTCCGCATCTTCAGCACGGCCAAATCATATAAAACTGATCCCCTTGCATCACCTCCACTGGTACGGACTTTTAGTAGCGTATGAAGAGAATCAATTTGTCTGGTCTGTGCATAGCTATTGCCGGTTCCAATCAGAACGAATATGGTCAGTAAAATGAGAGATATATTGAAAGAAATTAATTTGAACTTCATATACTTTTCACATTGTTTTTGTGGATCTACTTCTATAATCTCAAAGTAACATATAAATATAAGAAATGACAGCAGGCTCTGATCGTTCGACTTACGCTTTCCCTCATTTAAACCACTCGTTCACTCAACCTTTGAAATACTGTAGTAAGAATGCCGCTGGCTTTCCGCTTCGCTCAACTTATTATACCCTTCGCTCGTTGAGATACCTATTTCAATCATTGTCTTAAAATTCTAAGAATAAGGTGAATAAGTTTGATTGAGCGTTTACAACTGTAATAGCAGTGTAAGCAACAAAAAATCATCTTAATCAAATCCCTATGAAAAAAAGATTAAAAATAACAGCACTGCTAATGTTGCTTGTCAGCTTTATGGCATGCAAAAAAAACAATGTTGCACCAGAACCAGCGGAAGAGCCTTTTGACATTAAGCAATATGTTCTTGTAACAAAAGAAACAAACAGTAATGGCTGGGTAACCAGAATTCAATTGAGGACTTTCGAAGCTCAGGGTAAGTGCATCCTATTTACTGAGCTTGGGCTTATTCCGGATGATGGTTTTACCTATGGCTATGAGAATGGTGTTTTAAAATTATATTATGGTCCGGGACTTAAGAATGAATTGAAGATTGAAAATAATAGGATCACCTCCGCAACAGAAAATGTAGCAGGAAGATCATACCAACTAATTAAAAAACCTACAGATAATCCTTTAAATGGCAATACTTACGCTGGCGGATGGAAATCTGAAGGAAGCTTGGTGACTGTTGTTGCCAGTCTAAAATTTACAGATACCCATTACAGTGAAGCCTCTATTAATTTGCCTGTGCCGAATAAGACCTACGAGTTATTTAAAAATATAGCGGCGTACAAAGAAGACGTGACCAACAGCATTTATACCCTCTGGCTGTTATCGGATGGGAAATTGGAGGGCTACAGAAGCACTTATCGTGGCAATACCAGTACCAGGGTGACCGGCACTTTTACAAAACGGTAATTGGTAACCGGCAAAGTGAAATCAATTAGAATCAAAGATCTTAAAATCTTCAAAACCATGAAAAATCTCAAAATATATCTTCCAATTCTTTTGCTGTCGCTATTATTTGGCTGCAAAAAGAAAGATAATCAGCCAGATGGCGATATTACAACAGGTTTACACGTACAAGACGGTAAATATCTGGCCGATAAATGTGGCAATAAAGTAATCCTGCGTGGGGTAAATATGGGTAGTGTTTACGCAGTAAACTTTGGTATAAAAGAGTTCGATGAAATAGAAAAAACTGGCGCGAACAGCGTACGTATTGTTTTAGAAAGAAACTATAAAGATTGGGCAAATGGAGGTACGGTTACCGCTCTAACAGCTGCTAAAATCGAACCCCTTATTACCACTTGTTTAGCCAAAGGGATGATACCTGTTTTAGAGCTGCATGACTTCACTGGAAGTGCAAACGTAGCTGCCGATTTATCACAAGCTACACAATGGTGGACCAGCACTGAAATAAAGGCAATGCTCCTTAAATACCAGAAATCAATCATCTTAAATATTGCAAACGAGCCAGATAATGGTTCGGCTTCCGACGCTTCTTATGCAGAGGTAAATAGTACTGCTGTTAAAACACTTAGGAACGCCGGCTACACTTGTCCGATAATGATTGATGCCGCCAACTGGGGCAAAGACCATGTGTTTTTCTTATACAAGGGGCAAGCCTTAATGGATGCAGATCCTTTACACAATTTACTGTTCAGCGTACATGCTTACTGGCCAACAAAAGGAAAATTCGGGGATTATAGCGACGCTAAAATTACAGCAGATTTCACAGCGCTTAAACAGTCAGGTTTACCCATTGTATTTGGCGAACTGGCCTGGGCCGACATCCAAACTGCCAATATAAATGGACATGATGTGGAGGTTCCATATACCATCAATTATAAGCTGTTAATGAAACTCTGTCAGGAAAATGAATTTGGTTATATCGCCTGGTGGTGGGGTTTCAATAACAATCCTGGGGCTAACAATCAACTCAGTATGACACAGGATGGCTTCTACAGCGGTTTAGCTGCCGCAGGTAAAGAGATCGCTGTCACCGATGTCAATTCGATCAAAAACACCTCAAAACGCATTTGCCAATAAACGCTTAAATCCTATAAAAAACAATGTAATTAAACTCAAAGACAATCAATTATGAAAAATTTACTAGTGATCATTTTATGCTTTTTAAGCATTGGCTTTATTGCAAAGGCGCAAACAAAAAAGCCGGTTAAAAAAACTACAATACAGTCTAAAACTAAGGCGACCACCAAAACAACGACAACCAAGCCTGTTGAGACAGCGGAGAAAACCGGGGTTCAATCTGCGCAGCAAACTAAAAATACAGGAAATACAACCAGCTACAAAGCTGCAATAGGCTTAAAGTTCATTTACGGCGTAGCCTTAACTGGTAAAGTTTTCATTAGCAAAAATTCTGCGCTCGAAGGTATCTTGAAATATAACGGCGCCGGTGGTTTAGGCAGCAACATTGCTTTCAGCGGCTTGTACGAATATCATGCGCCAATTAAAGGTGTAGATGGTTTGCAATGGTACGTTGGTGGCGGTGGTCATGTAAATTATTTCAGATGGAAAGATCAGGATATAGATGGCGTAACAAGTTACGGTGTAGCAGGTGTTGTAGGTTTAGAGTATAAAATTGCAACACTTCCATTGGCGGTCAGTGCCGACTGGCAACCCGGGTATATGATCAGTCCGAGCAGTGGGTTCTCAGCAGAAAATGGTGGTATTGGCATTAAATATACTTTCTAATTATTCATCTTAATATTTCAATATCATGAAAAAATTGATCATTTATCTAAAATCAAGCGTTTTGGTTTTGATGATTTTACTGGCTTCGTCCAGAGCAAAAAGTGAAGAACGGGATCTGGCGGATTATTGCATGGTTGGCTATTATGCCAGCTCGGCCACGGCCACTTTCAAAACACCTTTTATTATTGATTTTGGAGCAAATAATACATTCAATAAGCTTGAGGTTGATGGAAAATTACATCAGGGCAAATACACAATTGCCGGAGGAAACTTAAAGCTGGCCTTCGCAGGTGGAGAAGAAAACTATCAAATAAATGGAGAAACTGTAACCCCGAAAAATAGCCGGACCTTTGCCAGACTAGAGCGGAAGGTTGCTGACAACAAGTTAAAAGGCAATCGCTACACAGGCATTTTGTATAGACAAAATGCAACTACGGTCTTGCGCAGCAACTATCAGTTTATTGCCAATAAGTTCGGTATGTCCGATGAAAACACCAAGGGCATGGCTTTTAACGAGTATACGCTGGTGGGCAGTATGGCTGGTTACAGACTAGCGGGGATAAAATCGTTGTATGCCCGTAATCTTTTTGTGCAGTACGGTAACCAGTTACTTGTGATGAATATTTATAAAGATGGTGGTGTTACTTACGGAATTTTAGACCAGGGGAATTAAAAATCTATGCGTGTACCAGCTTGAGGGCTCAAGATTTTTTTGTTTACCACCAATTAATAATCGAAATTTAATAAAAAAACCATGCTAAAAGCAGCAATATTAGATGATGAGGTCAAGGGGAGCAAGCTGCTCAGCCAAAAGCTCGGATTTTTTGAAGATGAGCTACAGGTTGTTGGCATTTTCAATCAGCCGGCCAAAGCTTTAAGTGCTATTGCTGAGCTTAAGCCAGACGTACTTTTTTTAGACGTGGAAATGCCGGAGATCAACGGCTTTCAGTTTTTAGAGCGCTTGGGCAGCTTTGATTTCGAAGTCATCTTTACTACCGCATACGATAGCTATACCCTTGAGGCGCTCCGTTTAAGTGCGGTAGATTACTTACTGAAACCAGTTGATGAGGAAGAACTGAAAACTGCCATTACCAGGTTAAGAAAACGTGTGGCAGAAAAATCTAACTACAAATCCTTAAAGAAAGAAAAGATCAATAGCAACCGGTTGGCGCTAACCACTGCCGAAGGCATATATGTTGTAGATAAAACCCAGATTATCAGGGTTGAAGCCATGAGCAATTACAGTGTGTTTATATTGGCCGGCAGCAAAAAAATTGTGGTTTCCAAAACCTTAAAGGAATTTGAAAGCACATTAGATGATGAGTTTTTTACCCGGATCAGCCGTTCGGTGATTATCAATTTAACTTATGTGGTCAAGTATCGCAAAGGAGACGGTGGAACTTTGGAGCTCTCTGATGGCTCGGAAGTAGAAGTATCCACCCAAAGAAAAGAGGCCTTACTACAGAAGTTATTTTGATCAGGATTTATTCCTTATAAAATAGGTAGATTACACTACTAAAGGACTTTGACAGACAAGTAAGTCTGTTGTATTGGTAGACCAGAGATTATGAAATTCACTTCTTTCCACAAGCTAGTTATCATACTTTGTATGTTCGTACTAGGGGTAAATGCGCAGCCTAAGCCAACGCATGATTTGGCCTTTAAATCACTTCCTAAACAGTGGGATGAGGCGATTCCGCTGGGAAACGGATGGCTCGGTGCGTTGGTTTGGCAAAAAGAGGACCGTCTAAGAATTTCTTTAGATAGGGCGGATCTTTGGGATATGCGTCCTATGAAAGGCCTCCACCGAAAAGAGTTCAGTTTCCAATGGGTCGTACAACAAGTAAAAAAGCGGGATTATCAGCCCGTCCAACAATATTTTGACGTACCCTACGACACGGAACCTGGTCCTACAAAGATTCCTGGTGCTGCATTGGAATTCAACAGCAAAGGATGGGGAACGGTGCTGGAAAGCAGGCTTTCCTTAGGTAATGCGCGCTGTGAGGTCCGGTGGTCGGGCGGCACCAGAATGACTACTTTTGTCAGCGCATCAAAGCCATATGGCTGGTTTCGGTTTGAAAACATCCCTGCCGATTTTGAACCGCAACTCATTGCGCCACGATACGAGGGGGCAATTATTTCCTCAGGAAATCCTGTTGGAGGCGATGACCTGGCCCGGCTTGGCTATAAACAGGGGATTGTTAAACGGCAGGGAAACAGCATGACTTACAGACAGGAAGGATGGGGGGGATTCAGTTATACGGTGTCTATGAGCTGGAAAAGGATAGGAGCCAGTGTTGTTGAAGGGGTATGGAGTATTTCCGCTCAGCATAAAGACAGTCCCGTATCTCCGACTGCTCGGAGCATTACCGACAACGCGCTCAAGTTATCGTTTGCTGCTGATTTAAAAAGCCATGCAGGCTGGTGGAAGAACTTTTGGGAAAAATCGTCAATCCAGCTTCCGGATAAGGTGCTGGAAAAACAATGGTATTTGGAGCAGTATAAGTTTGGCTCAGTAGCGCGAAGTGATGCGCCTCCCATTTCACTTCAGGCCATATGGACGGCAGATAATGGTCGCATACCACCATGGAAGGGTGATTTTCACCACGACTTAAATACCCAGCTGAGTTATTGGCTCGCTTATAGTTCTAATCACTTGCAAGAGGCGATGGGTTATATAAACCACCTGGAAAGGAATAAAGACAATTACCTCAGATATACCCAAACGTATTTCGGTTTTGATGGATTGGCCGTTCCAGGGGTTACAACACTGGACGGTACAGAAATGGGCGGATGGATTCAATATTCTCTTTCACCAACAGTATCCGCATGGCTTGCTCAGCATTATTATCTTCAGTGGCGGTATTCTATGGACAGGGACTTTCTAAAAAATAAGGCTTATCCATGGATCAAACAGACAGCTGTTTTACTGGAAAATTTAACACATAAAGATGCCAGCGGCTTCCGTAAGTTGGAAATCAGCGCTAGTCCTGAGATCAATGACAACAGCCTGGAAGCCTGGTTCCCGGAAAACACGAATTACGATCTGGCATTGATGAAATTCACGTTTAGTAAAGCGGCTGAACTGTCAACGAAACTGGGTTTAACCAAAGAGTCTTCACATTGGCAACAGGTACTAAACGAATTCGGTGATTACGCGCTTACCGATAATAATCAATTAAAATTTGCACCTTCCATGGATTACAATCAGTCCCACAGGCATTTTTCGAATATGATGGCTATTCATCCGCTAGGACTGATCAAATGGGAAGATGGAGACAGGGCACAGTCGATTATACGTAATAGTATAAAAATGCTGGATAGCGTAGGACCGGATTATTGGTGTGGCTATTCTTATTCCTGGTTGGGAAATTTAAAAGCAAGAGCTAAGGATGGGGCAGGTGCGGCAAAGGCACTAAAGATTTTTGCGGAAGCTTTCTGTTCAAGCAATAGTTTTCATTTAAATGGTGATCAGACAAAATCAGGGCTTTCTCAGTTTACCTACCGTCCATTTACTTTGGAGGGCAATTTTGCATTTGCTGCGGGAATTCAGGAAATGCTGCTCCAAAGCCATGCTGGTTTTATTGAGGTCATGCCAGCAGTACCTCAGGAATGGAAAAACATAGCCTTCAATGATCTTAGGGCTGAGGGCGCATTTTTGATCAGTGCAAGCAAGGAAGCAGGTGAGCTCAAGTCTGTGAAACTCATTGCTGAAAAAGGGGGTAGTACCATTCTAAAACTTCCTTTCAAAGATTATGAGATCTCGGGCAATAACGGCTTTGTCGTACGGCCTGGAGCTCCTGGGTTTCTGGAGCTAAGTGCAAAATCCGGCGCTATACTACTATTAACGAATAATAAGACTTAAGCAGTTCTATATCTAATTTACTACAGGAATGGAACAGATAGCAATCATCAGTTTTTCGGAAGTTCCACAAAAAATGTTGTGCCCTCACCTGGAAGGCTGTGGAACCAGATTTTACCACCATGCGCTTCGACGATCTGACGAGAAATGGCCAGCCCTAACCCAAAAGAATGCTCCCCTGAAGTACCTTGTCTCCTGGCATCTGTATACATATCGAAAATTTTGTCCTTAACCGCTTCAGGGATCCCTATACCATAATCTGTTACTTTGATTTGAACGGAATCACCCAGATCGAGTAATTCCAGTTCAATATTGGATCCTTTAGCACTGAATTTTATGGCGTTAACAATTAAATTACTTACCACTCTCCAGATCTTTTCGCGGTTTACATGCACCAGGATATCTTCTGCAGTCAACAGGATCCTTTGCTCCTTTTCAGCTGCTTTATATTTTAAAAGGTCAACGCAGTAACGCAACAAAGTGTGCATTTCTACAGGTTCTTTTTTCAATCCTTCAGCGGTGACATTTACATTTAACAGATCATTGATCATTTCCAGCGATTGAAGACTTGAAGTCTTCATCAGGGTTAGCATCTCCTTGTCTTTTGAGAGGAGGTAGTCATTTTCCAGCAGGAGCTCTGTGATGCTAACTGTAGCCGCCACAGGGCTTCTCAGATCATGCGCCACGATCTTCATCATCCGGGTATTTTCTTCCTGACTTTGTTGCAGTGCAGAAAGTGTCTTTTGCATATCAAAATTCTGAGTTTGAATTTTCCTGTTGAATGATTTTAGCCGTTTTCGGCTATACCATATCGCAACTATGATAAAGAACAGGGTTAGCGACAGCAACACTACGGCAATGATATAATGCTCTGTCTGCAGCATTTTTTTGGCGGTAACGTAGGGCAGTGTTGACGATATTTCTGCTTTAAGCGAGCGGGATCCGTAAAAAGCTGCTTCTTCCGTTGCCTGCTGCAAAGCAACATAGGCGTTATTTATGTCACCCGTTTTGTAAAACCCTTCTCCAAGTTTAGTTGAAGCAAGCGTCTGCTTGGTAGAAGACCGGATGTCGTTAATGGCGGATATGATCAGAAAATCTAATTTTTGCTGGCCACTGTAAAGATTGCTCAGCTCAAAAGCTATTCTGGCAAATTTATGCGGGTCTTTGCTAAACTTCAGTAAATAAGAGACATAGTACCTGTAATTTTTTAGCCGGTTGACTTTCGTCGTGTCAGAGGGACGACCTACAAGCTCCAGTTCAAATGAACCAGGTCCAATATGCATACGTGCAGAATCAGCATATTCCTTATATTTTTGAAGATAGGAGGGGCTATAAATCTTGTCGCCATTAAAATTTGCCATAGATTCGTACATCCAGGACATGATGCCGTAATAATCCCGCTTCATTTTCCTGTTCTCCAAACGTATATCTACCATTTTCAGGCAGTCGGCGGCTTCCTTAAACATGCCCGCGGGAATAAGCACTTGTCCAAATCTAATTCTTGCATCATTGATCTTTGAAGGGTCATTGATCTTAAGGGCAATACGAAGGAGGCGGTGACTGTAAGTTAAAGCGGAATCACGCTGGTAAGCATTGTATTCGTCCCAAACGGAGAAATTTAACTGATAAAGCGCCTCAAGATTGCTTTCCGGACAGGATGCTATCTTCTTTTTGATATTGTTGATCCGGGCTTCTTTTTGCAGGTCATATTGTTTTTTTAACAACAATTCCTTTTTAAAAATGACCATCAGACTATCGGTGGTCTCAGCCGAAAAAGCAGAAAAATGATGGATCACCAGGCAAGAGAGAATTACAAGAAGTTTAACGGAAGAGCTCATTATTTTTGAAGTACTGACAATAAAAGTTTCTCTGCTAAATATAGGAGTTTATTGCGACCATTTGTACATCCGACCCTGGAGTACTGAGTTGTAAATTGAACTTAAGTAACAACTAATCGATATCCATACCTTGGATCAGGTCAAGTAAGTTCTATTGTAATATTATCCTGTTGCCTATCCTAACCCTATTGAAGAAAATTGAGTTTATCTATGATCCGTAAACTGACTGACGTTCTTCACATTCCAGCAGAGGTACTCATTCAAGCTTATTAATCGTTTCCTATACCTTGATTTCGTCTTGCTCCGGCCCTTAGTTTCTTCTTTTGTGTTAGGCTTGGTTGCCTTCATTAAATGTAGCTAACAGGCTAGATTTCGTTTTACCAATTCGTCAAATCAGTTCCCCATTTTCTGTTTGACGGGCATCAAGTCTTGAGGCATGAAAGCACATCAGAGAAATCAGGGCATTTAGGTTTAAAGCTTCCACACACAGTTCTCTGCATACCACCTGCTCATTGAACACCGTCCAGCCCACGGGTCAACTCGTCTGCCACAGGCATTTCGATGGTCATTCAGTCGGCCCGCAGTCTGGCTTTTGCGCGTTGCAATTTTTTATGGATGGCTTCTTTGTTGGAAAATAAGGCATCTGCTATTCCCTGGAGTCCAAACCTGCGTGACAGACGCCAAGCCAGACAAATTTGGGAGTCCAAAGCAATTTCGGGGTGACAAACTACAAATGTTTATAGTTCAGACGCGATGCGATAGTAGCCTGACTGAAGTTTAAGGGTCGCTCTTTTGCCAAGCAGTCCAATCAGAACCAAGCCTTTCGCATCTTTGACCGGTGCACCGGATTCGCTGATATTGGCATTTTTTGCTGGAATGTCCAGTGTTGCGGAAGAGCCTGGAGGTATGGTTAGGTCAATTGTAAATTGATGTACAGTTTGCTTCCAGCTAATTTTAATTGGGCCGTTTACGGACTGAAATTCTGCATCGCAGGATTCGTTTTCAGATGAGGCATTAGGTTTTACCGTAAAATGCTTGTAGCCCGGATTGTGTTCGTCGGGTTGAAGTCCCGCAACATTCCTCCAGAGCCATTCGCCGATAGAGCTATATGTCCAGTGGTTGAGGGAAAGGTTTCGCCGGTCTGCATCAAAAGATTCCCAATAGGTCGTTCCACCTGCCTTAAGCATGTAACCCCAGGATGGCTGGGTTTCTGTATTCGCTACCTGTACAGCTGCCTGGTGCTTACCGTTTTCAGACAAAGCCAGCAAAGCCTCAATACTAGACCAGAAACCAGTCGTTAGGTGTCCTTTGCTATCACCGGTCATCTGGGCAAGCCGTGCAGCAGCTTTTGCGCGTACAGGCTCATCCAGTAAATTAAAATATAAAGCAAGAGCATAGCTGCCCTGGGCATCTGGCTTTCCATGGTCCTCAGTAATGTAGCCGTCTATGCTCACAAATCGATCCATAAATGCCTTTTTAATCTGGTTGAACAACTGGCGGTATTTAATTTCATCTGCTTTTTTGCCCAATACCCCAGCCATTTTGGACAACTGGTCTGCATCGTGTGCATAAAAAGCCGTTGATCCGATCAGCTTTGGTGTGGCCTGGCCTATGCCGAGCCAATCTCCCCAGTCCATTCCACGATTTTTTTCCCAAAGGAAATTTGGATTTTTTGAACTGATAAACTCTACCCATCTTCGCGCTGCGGGGTAATGTTCCTCCAGTATTCTTTTGTTTCCGTAGTTGACATAGACTTGCCATGGCATTGACACACCGGCATCGGCCCAGCCTGGTGACCCGACGCAGATGTCAGTATTTTCAAGGTGAAACTGTGGAGCGATATCAGTAAATCGTCCATCTGGTGTTTGATCGTCACGCATATCCTGCGCGTATTTCTCCAGGAAGGCAGCGGCATCCATATTGTAAATGAGCGATTGCACGCAGGGGCGCAGATCACCTGTCCAGCCCAGTCTTTCCGATCTTGCTGCACAACCGTTTGGCATGTCGAACATGAGGTTTCTCTGGGTCCAGATGGCGGTTTCCATCAGTTTATTGTAGAGTGGGTTGGATGATTTGAATACACCAGTTTCGGGAACATTGTTGTGCATACTGATGGCCGTGATTGTCGCAGGCTCAGGTTCTTGCTCCAGTCCGGTCACCTGTACGTAACGGAAACCATGGTAGGTGAAATGTGGTTCCAGGGTTTGTACCTGGTCGCCGTTCAAAATATAGTCGTCTTGCTGGCCTATGCCCCAGAGGTTACCCATATCAATATCACCGGCAAGGTTTAGAATTTCCGCATGCCTAACCCGGATATGGATCCCTTTCTTCCCTGCTATGGTCAAACGGCACCAGCCGGCGATTTCCTGACCAAAGTCAAATACATACACTCCGGCACTGATTTTTTTAACCTTAACGGGCTTCAGTTCCCGTATCTCTTTTACAGGCTGCGAACGCTGTCCAACCAATTTGGTGTCGTCAGGCTGCTTAGTTTGGACATTGGACCAACTGCTATCGTCGTAATTGATTTTATTCCATCCTGTAAGGGCTTGCCGCTGGTCAATCGCTTCGCCATCAAGTAAGTCCGACCAAAGCAGTTCTCCTTTTAAAGTGCTCTTCCAATTTTTATCTGTGGAGATACTGAGGTGTTTTCCGTTATTTAATTCGATTTCCAGTTGGGCCATGAGCAGGGGATAATGCCCATAGATGTTCCGGTTCTCAAATAAGTTCATGTGTCCGGCGTACCATCCATAGCCCAGCATGGCGCCTATGGCATTCCCACCCATGTTGAGCATTTTGGTGACATCATGTCTTTGGTAGGTGATTCTCTTGTTGAAATCGGTCACCCCCGGACTGAGAACCAGGTCGCTAACTTTTTTGCCATTGATGTGAAATTCATAAAAACCGCGGGCAGTAACATATAAGATCGCACGTTTGACTGTAGCAGCTAATTTGAACTCCCTCCGCAGCGTCGGTACGCGCGACACTTTGTTGACCGGAGCCACATCGTTCAGCTCCCTGACGTTTACTGCAAGAATAGCCGGATCTGCTGCATTGGTGATCTTGTTCTCTTTTTGGAGGAGGAATTGCTTAGACCAGTAATCAGATTCCATGCTATCTGAACAATCCGCTGTGACGTTATTATCAATTACTTTATTGTTGTAAATGGCTTGAAGTCCGCCCAGGGCCAGGCCGTAAAGGTTCACGTCCCATCTGCCCAGCCTGGTCACTACGACCCGGATGTACCGCGTCTGTATGCTTGGGAATGCGATCACATTTTTTGCTTCCCGCGGATTCTGGACATCTGCTGCAGTATGATCGACTATGGTAGTGGCATTCTTAAAGTCTTTACCGGATGCGATTTCTATTTTGTAGCGTAGCGGGTACATGCAGCTGATGAAGTCCATGTTTTGTTTAGCACCCCGTGCAGGTACAATGTTGAGTGCGTTGACATGCCGCATGCTCCCCAGATCCAATGTCACCCATTTGACCTGGTTTTGGTTTTCTGTGGTCTGACTTCTGTAACAGTTTATTGGTGTTTGCGGAAAATTATTCGGATCAGCAAGCGTTGGATCAGTGATCCAGACAGCCTTCCAGTCATTTTTTGCTAGTAATCCCATACTCCAGTTTGATGTGGCGCTCCATGAGGTAACTCTGTTTTTGCTGTCCCATGCCCTTACTTTCCAGTAATAAGCTTTACCGGAAAGCAGTCTTGGGCCTCCGTATACAAAGGTGTTTTCTGTTGAGGTTCGCTTGCCGCTATCCCAGATATTGGCTTTATTGGTTTTTAACGCGTCAGCAGAAGAGGCCACTTGAATTTGAAAAGCAGTTTGTTTGTCGCCTTTTAAACTAGAGGTCATTACCCATGAAAATCTTGGGGAGGTAACGTCGATGCCTTGGGGATCTATGCGGTATTCGCAATAACTGTGTCCGATGTGCAGGCTCTGGCCAAAAGCGCCTAAATTGGCCAGTAATGGGAGCAGAATGGTTATTAGGTATCTCATTTCGATTTGTCAAAAAATAATCCGCTGACCGAAACGTTGATCCCTCTTACCTGGTTGATTCTTAGTCGTATGGGACCCTGATAGTCAAAACTTACATATTTGCCTTTGTTATTGTAATTTTTTACATAGATCAGCGGACCGATCAGGTTGAGGCTGTTTTTATCAAAAACTTCAATGACCGAGCGCCTTCCCTGGTTGTCCTCATCGAGAAAGTATACCGTGATCCTGTGGCGGCTATTGTCAGTGACCGGCAGATCGATTGTCATCGACTGTTCACAGACCCTGTAATCTTTGGTAGTAATTGACCCGAAGTTTTCACGGTGCACATCGGCGTATCGGTTGAGTTTCACATTTCCGAGGTAAGCGGGCAGAGTTTGCAGGTGTTCTCCTTTTTTGACTGGGTTGAACAAAATGGAGCCATCTCCGCCATAAATGCCTTTCCATTTACTGCCGGTTAGGCTATCCTGATTGATGGAGCTGATCGTGTAATTCCATGTGCTTTCTTTAAGCGCAACCGGTTTCACTGTCTTTTTGTATTTTAATTCGAACAGATATTCTCCGGGACCCAGATCATTGACGATTAAAAAGTCTTCGCTTCCGGTTTCGACGGTACCCAGGTTCACTGATTTTCCGTTGATCTTCAGCGAAGCAGGTACATTTTTACCTAAAGGCAAGGCAATTTTTTTGGCCAGGGTTCCTACAGGAATGCTGATCCGTGATTTACCGGAACGGGTATCGAAACTAGCTGAAATGAGTCCGAAGCCGGTTGGGGTACTTCCTTTCACCATGGTCAGTGAACTGCCTATATGTGGCATGATTGAAAATTCTTTGAATCCAGGACTAACTGGTTTGATACCAAGAATTTCTTCGGAAAGCCATTTTACAATTCCTGCACTCCAGGGATGGGTAAAGCTGGTGTAGCCGGCCTGATTGTTGGGCGGCGCATCATTCTGGTTCAGGATGTCGTTCCATTGCGGACGGAATACCTCAAAGAAGGTTGTTCCGCCATAACGCAATTGTCCACCCCAACTGTCTTTAATGGAGCTGATTGCCTCATCAAACCGCTGTGATTTGGCCATAGCCGAAATGACAAACCATTGGTTGAATGAAGAGTAAGAAAGGCGGTTGACCCGGTCATTGAAGTTTTTGTTAAAAAACAGGGCGTTTTCCTCCTTAGTGGTCAGATCCGTGTTGATGGCATCAGCTGCTGCATGCAATCCATAGCTGCTGAGCCAGGTGTTTTCTTTTCGGATAGACGCTATTTTTTCCATAGCATAGCCCTGGTATTTATCTGCTGCAGCAGCATTGCCCATGGTCCGCATCATTTTGCTGTACTCAGACCATGCGCGTATCGATAACATCGAATAGGCATTTTGCGCTTCAGCATTAGGGTTTTCGAAACCTCCTCCAAGCCGTTCATCCCAGCCATAAAAATTGATCCTGGGCGATTTGCCAAATTGTGCGTAGGCCAGGTCAAGCTTTTTACCCGCGTTTTCCAGGTATTGACTGGCGAGTTCGGTATCACCGGTATAGTTGACATAATCGACCAGGCTCAAGACCCAGTACAGTGCGTAACTGGCGATGTCATTGCTCAGGTTTGCGGTATTGTTCAGGTTTTTTCTGACGAAGTCGTAATTGCCAAAAGCGACCATGGATGCAGCCTGTGCAGGAAAGGCATCTCCGGTCCAGGAGTGACGGTCGCTCCGGTCCATGAGAATGGCGCCAAAATAATCTTTCATCAGGTTGAGTTTGACGGTATAGGCCCCCGTATACCATATTTTCGTCAGTTCCGGATCGCTGCAGTCAAAGCTGCCGTTATAATTGGTGGGTTTGATCTGGCAGACCAGTCTGAAGTTTTTGATGTGCCATTGTTTCTGGTGTGTTTTGACGTGGACCCAGCCAAAGCGGACGCCTTCATACCAAAGGTCATTCAGTTGAATGCGGTAGGTACTCCCATCCTTTATCACCGCGGCAGTTTTGAAGGGATGGGCAGTTCCGATATTGACAACAGCGGGTTCGTTGTACTCGCTGATGCTTAGGAGTACGGAATCTGTCAGGTCATCCGATTCGAATTCCAGCCAGCCTGCGCTGACCTTGCCGAAATCAAACCTGATATCCCCTTTGCCGTTGACAACGATTTCATTTTTCTTCCTGAAGTTCCTGGTATCAAAACTTGCCGGGGACGCCGTACTGAAGGAAACCGGGCTCAAATGATAATATTGCAGATCATCGGTCGCTTTCGGTGAAGGCCACCTCATGCTGACCAATGGATCTGGCGAAAGCGGTACCGCAGGACCGATTTTTGTGCCAGAAACTGGCTTGTAGTCCAGTTTTTGCGCCGATGCATCCTGACAATACAAAAGGCAGGTAGATAGCAACAGGCCGAAACTGGCCATACCAGGTGAAAGTTTGAACATCCTCATATTCTAGGTTTAATCTGTGTGGTTTTGTCGGACTCAAAAATAGGTTTTAAGGTGACCAATCATTTGTAACGATCTGCTGTTTTTTTGTTCTTTTTGGGAATTATAAAAGGTTTCTTCCTTACTTTGCGTCTGTACGGCCCGTATGGCTGTAAAATAAACGTACAAATTTTACTACTTTAGTATAAACCAATTACCAAGTGGATGGCTTATGTCGCGCTGATTAATGAAAACGAACTGTTGCAAAGGCTGCGAGATGACGATCAGCAAGCATTTGAGGTGCTTTATAAGCATTATGTTGATTCGATTTATCGCAAGCTGCTTTATCTGGTAAAATCTGCTGACCTGGCAGAGGAACTGACGCAGGACGTTTTTGTGAAAATATGGGAGAAGCGAAGGACCATTGATCCGGAAAAACCTTTAAGGGCTTTTATTTATAGCATTGCACAGAATCTGGCCAGGGATATGTACCGGCGTTTTGCACTGGATAAAAAATTGCAGGAGCACCTCCTCAGTTCATTAACAGAGCTGCATGATCCCATTGATGCTTACTACGAAGAGGAGGGGAGCCGCCAGTTACTCCTTGAAGCTATTGATACGTTGCCATCCCAAAGAAAAAGAGTGATGACACTTGTGAAGCTGGAAGGTAAATCCTATGAAGAGGTCAATGCATTGCTCGGCATATCCACTTCGACCGTACGCGACCACGTGGTCAAAGGTACCAAAGCATTGAAGCTTTATTTTGCCAGTCAGCATAAAGGCGCGGTCATCATTATAGCGACGCTGATTTCAGAAACCTTCAGGTAATTTTTTTTGAAAAAAAAGAACAGCAGAGCAGACCTTTTACTGTTTTCATTCGTAATCCTCAAAAAAAGGGGACAAATTGGCTGCAGATAATCATATACACGAACTATACGAACGGTTTTTACTAGGGAAAAGCGATCCCGGCGAGTTGCGCAGGCTAATTGAATTGTTTGGAACCGAGGAAAACGCTGTTTTAGAGGCTCTAATACATCAGAAATTAGCTGAGGAACAGGCTATTGCACCGGAAATGGCTGATCAAAGCAAAAGATATGAACGTATTTTGTTGAATTTACGGGAGGAAATTTTGCTGGAACAAAAAGCGAGACGCTGGAAATGGCAAAAAATTACCGTGGCGGCTTGTATCACTTTAGTGGCCTGTTCAGCCCTGCTGTTTTTTGTAAACAAGCAACCTGACCCTGTTTTGGTATCCAGCACGATTCCTGAAGCTGACGTAAAACCCGGAGGGAACAAGGCTTTTTTAACCTTATCCAGCGGGCAAAAGATTTCACTGGCAAATGCTCCGAATGGCATCATCGCCATTGAGGCCGGTGACCAGATCAATAAACTATCAGACGGTCAGATTGCCTATGAGTCACTGAACGAGAATCCAGGCGCTACCCAGGGGGTAAATATCTTGCAGACGCCCAACGGTGGACAGTACCGGGTAAACCTTCCGGACGGGACAAAGGTATGGCTAAATGCAGCATCCTCTGTCAAATATTCCGTCAACTTCAAAAATCTGCTGGAACGAAGGATTGAATTGACAGGAGAAGCCTATTTTGAAGTAGCAAAAGACCCTTCACGTTCATTTATTGTACAAACGGATGACCAGGCGATACATGTACTCGGGACACGTTTTAATGTGAACGCCTATCACGATAATGGCGGAAGCAAAACAACCCTTTTAGAGGGAAGCGTTAAAGCGACTACGAGGAAATCAGCAGCCATTATCCGTCCGGTTCAGCAGGTTACCAGTCAAGGAGATCAGCAACTTAAAGTTGAAGAGGCTGATGTCGATCTGGCCCTTGCCTGGAAAAATGATCAGTTTATGTTTGAGAGTGAACCAATTCGTCAGCTCATGAAGCGCCTGGCAAGATGGTATGATGTTGACGTGGTATATGGTGCCCAGGTTCCTGATGTCAGGTTTAACGGTGCAATCTCCAAGTTTGAAAATATCTCAGCTGTATTGAAAATACTGGAATCCACCGGCAAAGCGCATTTTAAAGTTGAGGGACGAAAGATATATGTAGCCAAATGATCAGGGGACTAGCCATTGTTATACTGCTTGTCACTTTGTTATCCACAGCGACAAGCACATTTGCGCAAAAGATCAGTGTAAACAGGACCAGTTCCAGTCTAATTAGTATATTGAAAGATGTGCGTAAGCAGACCGGGTATAACTTCGTGATTACCGATGATCAAATCGAAAAGGCCAAATCGGTAACGCTGAAGGTTTCTCAGCGTGATATTTTCGAGGTGCTTGATCAATTGTTTGAAAACCAGCCGCTAACTTATAAGATAGACAACAAAACGATCATTATTGCAGATCGGGCCAGTGGCACGAACCAGGCTCAGGGAATAGCGGTGGATGGAAAATCAGTACAGGACACCCTTAACGGGCTCGCGGGAAATATCCTGGACGAGGTGGTGATTATAGGCTATGGCAGCCAATCCAAATCCAGTATATCTAATGCGATTACCAGCATTTCTGCAAAAGAGCTGAGTGTAAGTCCCGCTGCACATTTAGGTGGCGGACTGGCCGGCCGGATGTCGGGTGTGTCCATCAATTCCCGCGGTGGCGAGCCCGGAATGGAGTTGGTTGACATATACATAAGGGGTAAAAGCACCACGGGTGACAGCAATCCCCTGTATGTAATTGATGGCATTGTACGTGACTATTCCGGCTTCAGCTACCTCAATCCGAACGAAATCGAATCTGTGTCTATTTTGAAAGATGCCTCCGCTGCTATATATGGTTCGAGGGCAGCCAATGGCGTCATTTTGATCAGCACCAAACGCGGTGCTGCAGGTAAGCCAGCGATCACCTTTGATTATGACCGCGGCCTGTCCCAACAGATGCGGATTCCCGAATCTGCAGATGCTTTTACCTATGCCTCGATGGTCAACCTGCAGCAAAGAATCAAGGGGCTGCCGGAGCCCTATAGCACGCAGGACCTTGCGTATTACCGGACCGGCAGCGATCCGCTCAACCATCCAAATACCGACTGGGCCGACCTCATCTTTAAAAACTGGTCTTCTCAGGACCGCGCAGATCTGTCTGTTTCCGGTGGTGGAAAAGACAGCCGTTATTTCGTTTCAGGGGGTTATTTGGGAGCCGGTTCCCCATTTATTGAAGGATTCACTTATAATAAACAATATTCTGTTCGCTCAAACCTGGATTTCAATGTGACGAAAAACCTGAAACTTTCGCTCGACCTTGCAGGGCGCAAGCGGAATGTCGAAAACAGTCATTTTGACTGGGCGCACATTTACCTGGGTATCCCGTTACAAAACGCGATTTATCCGAACGGACTCATTGGTCCGGGAAGGGGCGGCAACAATGCGGTGCTGATGGCAAGAGACCGGAATTATGGTTATACCAATACCCAAAACAACACCTTGCTTGGGACCGTGGTTGCCGATTATAAAATCTCTTTTTTAACAGGGCTCAGCGTCCAGGGTAGTTATGCCTATGATAACGACAACAGTTATATCAAAAATTGGTCTGGCCTTACCTATTATTATTTATTGAACCACGATACTGGGGAATATGAAAGGAAACAGAATACCGTTACTGCTTCGCCAAGTCTGGACGTAGATGCACCGCAGATGAATTCCACAACCGCTAATTTACGACTGTCGTATGAAGCCAGAATTGCTGAGAAGCACGTTGTTGATGCATTTCTGGGGTATGAGCAAAACTCAACGCAGGGCTATAATCTTTCTGCCGGGCGCAGCATGTACGTCAACGGGACGCTGGAAGAATTGTACGCAGGCAGTACGGATAAACGCTATCAGTACAATGATGGTTCCTCGGCGCAAACCGGGCGTGAGAACTATTTCGGCAGGTTGCAGTACGGGTATGATGACCGGTACAACATTCAGTTTCAGTTCAGGTATGATGGTTCACAAAATTTCCCCCCTGGCAAAAGGTATGGTTTTTTTCCTGGTGTTTCGGCCAACTGGAATATTGGTAAAGAGGGATTCATGCACCAATTTGGCAAAGTAGATTATCTAAAACTGCGGGCCTCTTATGGTGAGCTCGGAAATGACAAGGTCGGGGCCTACCAGTACCTCACTTCCTATAGTTATGGTGCCAATTATGTATTTAATGGTACGACCAGCCAAGGGCTGCTGCAAACAGGAGTTGCCAATCCAAATATCACCTGGGAGGTCGCCAAAACGACCGATATCGGGCTTGAGTTTGGCCTGATGAAGGGTTTGCTGAATGCTGAAATCGATGTGTTTAAGACCACAAGAAGCAACATCCTGGCAATCAGGAATGCATCTGTACCAGATTACACGGGTTTGACCTTACCCAATGAAAACATAGGTCGGGTTCAAAATAAGGGGATTGAAGCGAGTCTTTCGCATGCTTACCACATTGGGACTAATTTCAAATACGTGGTGTCGGGTAACTTTATTTATGCGAGGAATGCAGTATTGTTCCAGGATGAAGTTCCGGGTATTGTTGCCTGGCAAAAGGCGGAGGGCAAACCGCTTGGCAGTCCCGTATTGTACGAAGTGACCGGTGTTTTCAACGACGCGGCTGACGTCGCATCCAGGCCTCACCGGGATGGTGCAGGTCCTGGCGACCTGATGGTCCGCGATGTCAATAACGATGGCATTATCAATTCACTGGACATGGTACGCCAGCAATACGGGGTATTCCCTGAAATTACCTATGGCTTGAACTTTCGGTTTAGCTACCGTGCCTTCGAACTTTTTCTGGGTTTTCAGGGACAGGGAAATGCCATCGCACAGCGTTTTAATCCTTATCCCTATGATCCTGTCGGTTGGGGTAATTTTCCGACTTATTTGTCACAGGATGTTTGGAGTCCGGAAAATCCAAATGGCAGCAAACCGAAACCTGGACTGACCAGCGCACTTTCAGCCAGCGAAACGACTTATAACTGGGAGAATGCATCTTTTTTGAAGTTGAAAACCGCCGAATTTTCTTACAATTTGCCTGCTAAGCTACTCGCGAAAGCAGGCGTAAAACGTTCCCGCATTTATGTCAGCGGCTCAAACCTATTTTTTTTGAAAGACCACTTCCGCCAAGTCAATATTGATCCGGAACAGATCAATGCCGGTTGGGGTTACGCACAAAACAGATTAATTAACATGGGCGCAAGCATTACCTTTTAACCACGAGACATGAAAAAGACATTTGTCATCCTTGCCATGCTGTTGATCTGCAATGCCTGCAAGAAAAATATCATGGACATTGCTCCAACTGACCGGCTGGCAGAAGATGCCATCTGGCTCGACGCTAAGCTACCGCAGTTGTTCATCAATGCCCAATACAATGCATTGCAACATGGAATGAATAATGACATTACCTATTTCGGAGACGAAGCGTATAACCAGTATGACGAGGGAGGGTATCAAATTTTAGGGCTCAACCAGATCAATTCGAGTAATGTCGAACAGTTATCGACCCATTATAACTATTGGAAAACCGGTTATGCCGGTATCCGGAACCTCAATATTTTCTTCTCAAAAATCGAAAAGACCCCCATGGATGCTACCACGAAAGCCCTTATGGCTGCCGAGGCAAAATTTATCAGGGCTTTTATTTATTCCAAACTGATCTGGAACTATGGTGGCGTCTCGATTATTGACAATGTGTTTGCCCTGAACGATAACCTGAGAGGAATTAAACGGGCGGGCTACGATGTCTGCGTGGCTTATATCCTGAAAGATCTTAACGACGCCATCCTCGTGTTGCCAGCCAGGCAAACCGGGGATAATGCGGGAAGGGCCTCTGCAGATGCAGCGCGGGCATTGAAAAGCCGGGTGTTGTTGTACAATGCCAGTTTACAAAACAATACTGCAAATGACCAGACCAGGTGGCAGTCGGTAGCAGATGCAGCTTTTGAATTAATCAACAGCCAGCGTTACAGTCTTCACACTGATTACCATGGTTTGTTTATTGGCGATGCCAACAACGAAGCCATTTTTTCCAGGTACTTTTCTACTGATAATGCAAATATCATCGGCAAGCTGTTTGCACCAGTAGGCTCCGGTGGCAATTCATTCGGTGCGCCCTCACAGAACCTTGTAGACGCTTATGAAATGAAAATAGGGGTTTATGATCCGGAAAATCCTTATGCTAACCGAGATCCAAGATTTTATGCCAGTGTGATGTATAACGGGTCCGTGTATAAAGGCCGGACAATTCAGCCTTATTCAGGGGGTACAGATGGCAACAGTCAGGATGCTTCTCCGACCGGCTATTTCAATTATAAATTTTTAGATGCTGCGCAGGTCGTCTCAGATAAGTTCGCCTATACCGCTCCCTGGCATTTCTTTCGTTTGGCCGAGATCTATCTTACTTATGCAGAAGCTCAGTATCGTTTGGGAAATGAAACTGAGGCGAGGGCATATGTCAACAAAGTGAGGTTCCGCCAGGGAGTCAACATGCCCGCAATTAAAGAAACGGGAGCGGAGCTGTTTGACCGTATAGTACATGAAAGACAGGTCGAACTGGCCATGGAGGGACATCGGTTTTATGATGTAAGACGTTGGAAGATTGCTCCCCTTACTGAAATAAAGCCCATACAAGGTGTACAGGTAATCAAGAATGCAGACGGCTCATTTTCATACAACAGAATGGATTTATTGAGAAAGGTCTGGGATGACCGGTTGTACCTCATCCCGCTTACCTTTCGGGAAGTACAGTCAAGCGGCGGAAGCTTGCAGCAAAACCCGGGTTTTTAAATTAGAGGATATGGAGGATTATTGTAAATATTTAAACATCAGCGATTTTGAAGAATCCTGGGGAATGTATGTAACGAGCCTGGGGTATTCCAAAGTCGAGCCAAGTCAGGATTATCCGAATACCAGCCACCCCCAGACGCACAGTTTGACCTGGAACAGGGGGCGCATACTGGATGATTTCTATGTCGTTTACATTTCAAAGGGCAAAGGGCAGTACGGTTCCTCGTCAATCCCCTCCACGCAAGTAATCGAAGGCTCCTGTTTTTTCCTTTACCCGGGTGTTTGGCACCGCTATAAGCCGGATCTGAAATCGGGCTGGGAAGAATACTGGGTTGGCTTTAATGGTAAATATGCAAGAGAACTCATGAATAGCGGCATTTTTGCCCGGGATTCCTCCCTGATAAAAATTGGGTTCAGCACAGACGTACGCCGGCTTTTTGCTGGTTTAATTGACATTGTCAAACAGGCGCATGTCGGGTACCCGCAGCAACTGGCGGGCATCACCTTACAGGTTTTAGGGGTGATCAACAACATCTCCAGGAACCTGATGTCCGGTGACAATGACCTGCAGCAGAAACTGATCAATAAGGCTAAATTCATCATTCAGGAATCGAACGATGAAAACCTGGATATGGAATATGTGGCAAGTCAGCTGCCTATGGGCTATTCCTCTTTTAGAAAAACCTTTAAAAAGTTGGAAGGAGTTTCGCCCAATCAGTACCACATTAACATTCGTGTGGAAAGGGCAAAGCAATTGCTGGAAAACACCTTGCTGAACGTTAGCGAGATCGGATTTCAGACAGGTTTTGAATCGGTGTCTTACTTTTCAAAAGTATTCAAGAATAAAACAGGTTTTTCCCCAACAGAATACCGGGATACGCTTGAATAAATACCAAAAATTACAAACAATCGGGCAATAATTTAAAATCAACCTTCTCTGCCCCAGCTATATTTGTTTAACTAAACCAACGGAATAACCAAACCCAGTAACAAATGAAAATACGTGCTTTAAAAGCCGGTGAATTTCACCGGATGGAATTTCTATTGCCAAAATTTTACGAAAGGACGGTAGATATGATCTAGAGTTTTATCTAAAAAACATTTTTTCAACTAACCACCTAAGAATATTAAAAACTAAAAACGAAAAGTATGAAGAAAATACTTGTCCTCTTATGTCTGTTGTTTACTTGCGATTTTGCCTTCGCACTTAAATCCGGAACAATAGAGTTATCCAATAAAAAATTCGATCCGCGTGTGATTACAGGGGTCATCCTGGATGAAACGGGATTGCCCATACCAAGTGCGACCATCAGTGTGGAAGGCTCTGTGCCCAAGCGTGGTGCAACAAGTAATACGCAGGGAAAATACAGTATATCAGTCAACAGTGACACCGAGGTACTGGTGTTTTCATTTATAGGGTATACGGCCCAGAAAATTGTGATAGGCGACCGCAAGGTTCTCGATGTGAATCTGGTTCCCGATAACAATGCCCTGGAGGAAGTAGCTGTTGTCGCTTTTGGAACCCAAAAGAAAACAGACCTGGTTGGTGCAGTCACGTCCATAAAGGTTTCTGATCTTAAGATTCCATCAAGTAACCTCACCACTGCGCTGGCAGGAAGGGCAGCTGGTATCATCGGTTTTCAGCGGAGCGGAGAACCAGGTATGGATAATGCTGACTTTTTTATCCGCGGGGTAACCACATTTGGGTATAAGAATTCACCTTTGATCCTCATAGATGGCATTGAACTGACCACGACAGATCTGGCGCGCTTACAACCCGATGATATTTCAAGTTTCTCCATCCTGAAAGATGCCACTTCAACCTCAGTATATGGTGCACGGGCAGCAAATGGTATTATCCTGGTAACCACTAAACAAGGTGCTGCCGGAAAAGCAGAAATCAGTTTCCGTGCTGAAAATTCAGTATCAGGTGCTGTCAGAAACGTAGAACTTGCTGATCCGATTACCTATATGAAGCAATCGAATGAAGCTATTTTGACACGTAACCCCTTAGGTACTATTCTGTATAGTGAAGAAAAGATTGCCAATACTGCCGCTGGTGTAAATCCTATTGTTTATCCGGCCAATGACTGGAGGGACCTTGTGTTTAAGGATTATACGATGAACCAACGCTACAATCTTAATGTGACGGGCGGCGGCGAAATTGCCAAATATTTTGTCTCAGGATCGTTGAACCAGGACAATGGAATGATGAAAGTAGATGAAAGAAACAACTTCAACAGCAACATCAGACTGAATAGCTACTCCCTGCGTTCCAACGTCACCATCAACCTCACCAAATCGACCGAGATGATGGTCAGGCTAAGTGGTAATTTTGACGATTATACTGGTCCTGTTAGCGGAGGGGCGGATATGTACCAGAAAGTGATGCGCTCCAATCCGGTCCTTTTTCCACAGTACTATCCTGTTGATGCACAACATGCTTTTGTAAAACACATCATGTATGGAAACTTTGAAAATGGTGGCTACATCAACCCTTACGCAGAGTTAACCAGTGGGTATAAAGATTCTTCCAGGTCATTAATGCTGGCACAGCTGGAGTTGAAACAAAACTTAAACGCGCTCGCTAAAGGATTGAATTTTAGGGTAATGATGAATACCAACCGTACTTCCTATTTTGATGTAAGCAGGTCATACAACCCATATTATTATACTTTGAGCGGTTATGATCCGTCAAATGACACTTACAACATCACCAATATCAACGAAAATACAGCAACAGAATACCTGGGTTACACAGAAGGTCCAAAAGTATTGAATACGACATTTTACGTAGAGTCCAATCTAACTTACAACACCAATATTGGTAAACATGGTTTGAGTGGTTTGCTGGTTTACATGATGCAAAACAACCTCAATGCCAATGCAGGGGACCTGCAACAATCACTCCCGTTCCGCAATGTTGGTTTCTCAGGACGCGGGACCTACAACTATGATAGCCGTTACTATGCTGAATTTACCTTTGGGTACAACGGATCGGAAAGGTTTGCAGAGCAAAACCGCTTTGGATTCTTCCCGTCCTTCGGTCTGGCCTGGAGTGTATCCAACGAAAAGTTTTTCCAGAATTTGAAGCCGGTAGTGAACAACCTGAGGTTAAGGGCTACCTATGGTCTGGTCGGAAATGATGCAATAGGATCGGCGGCCGACAGGTTCTTTTATTTGTCAAACGTTGACATGAATGCTACTTCGAGGTACGCTACTTTCGGAAATGGACAGGGAAATGCGTTTTCATCAAATGGTGTAAATATATCCAGGTATGCTAATGATGCCATTACCTGGGAACGATCGGCCAAAACGAACCTTGCACTTGAACTGGGTTTGCTGAACCAATTCACACTGACTGCAGATTTCTATTCAGAGCAGCGTAAGAATATATTGATGAGCAGGGCCTCAATTCCTGTCACCATGGGTCTAACGGCTGATGTCAGATCAAACGTCGGCGAGGCTTCCAGTAAAGGAATGGATGTTTCACTCGGATACCAGAAAAACATTGGTCAGGATCTCTGGATACAGGCGACTGCGAACTATACCTACGCGAAAAGCAAGTTTAAAGTATTCGAAGAACCCATTTATGACGAAGCTTACCGTACCAGGGTTGGGAGGTCGCTTTCTCAGCAATACGGATACATTGCAGAAAGGCTTTTTGTGGATGATGCGGAAGCATTGAACTCCCCAAGACAAAACTTTGGCGTGTATGGCGGTGGTGACATCAAGTACACCGATGTCAACCGGGATGGGCAGATTACGCCGGCAGATATGGTTCCAATCGGTAATCCCACAGTTCCTGAAACAGTTTATGGATTTGGATTCTCAACAGGTTATAAAAACTTTGATTTTTCTGCCTTCTTCCAGGGCTTGGGGAATGAGTCGTTCTGGATTGATCCGGCTGCTACCTCGCCGTTCAATAATCAAACGCAATTGTTAAAAGCTTATGCGGATAGTCACTGGTCAGAAGACTCCAGGGACGTTTACGCACTCTGGCCAAGACTAAGCCCAAATCTGAACAACAACAACAACCAGTTGAGCACCTGGTTCATGCGTGACGGATCCTTCCTCCGGCTCAAACAAGTCGAATTTGGCTACAAACTTCCAAAAAGTATCCAGAAGAGACTGAGAACATCTGCTTTCAGGGTATATGTCAACGCCAGCAACCTGTTTAACATCAGTAAGTTTGATTTATGGGACGTCGAAATGGGCGGTAGTGGACTTGGATACCCGGTACAGCGCGTATTTAATATTGGATTAAACATATCAATGAAGTAATATGAAAAGATATATCACAATCGGAATCTGTACAGCACTTGTGTTAATCGTTGTCAGTTCCTGTAAAAAGTATCTAGATGTGGTCCCAGACAACGTGGCTACGATAGACAACGCATTTACGATGCGTACCCAGGCACAAAAATTCTTAATTACCTGCTATTCCTTTATGCCTAAGAGCGGCACATTGGCAGACGACCCAGCATTGGCCGGTGGAGATGAGCTTTGGCTTATTCCAGAGCGTGGTGCATTTTTGGATATGGCCATGGGCTTTCAAACTAAACTTTCACCATTGGGTGATCGCTGGACGCCCATGTACCAGGGTATCAGGGATTGTAACATTTTTCTTGAAAACATAGGGAATGTTCCGGACATGAAAGAAGAGGAGCGCTCAAGATGGGTTGCAGAAGTAAAGTTTCTGAAGGCATTTTATCATTTCAGCCTGGTGAGGATGTATGGGCCAATCCCGTTGATCAAGACCAATTTGCCGGTATCGGCCGATGTCAACCAGGTTAAGGTTGCCCGTAATCCCGTAGATTCTTGTTTCAATTATATTACCCAGTTGCTGGATGAAGCAACGCCTTCATTGCCTCCTACCATCATAAGTGGGTCTACGGAGGCAGGACGGATTACGCAACCCATCGCCATGGCCTTAAAAGCTAAGATACTCGTTACTGCTGCAAGCCCACTGTTTAATGGCAATATGGACCAGGCCGGTCTGAAAAACCCTGATGGTACACCACTTTTTAACCCTACTTTCTCACTGGACAAATGGACGGTCGCTGCAAAGGCATGTAAAGAGGCAATTGATTTATGCAGTACGCTGGGCATTAAATTATATTCCTACAATCCCGCTTTTCAACAGTATGCGCTTACAGACACCATTCTGACTCAATTGAGTATCCGTAATGCCGTTACCGAAAAGTGGAACAGTGAAATCATCTGGGCCAACACCCAGTCCACTACAGTAGGACTGCAGCAATTGACTTCTACCTGGTGGGACCCGCGTTATCTGGATGGTACCATAACAAAAGGTGAGCTTTCACCTCCGTTAAAAATCGCTGAGCTGTTTTATTCGGAAAATGGTGTGCCAATAAATGAGGATAAATCTTGGGATTACGCTGGAAGGTATGGCTTGAGGACGGCAGGCAATGCCGATAAACTGTACATCCGTAATGGATATGAGACAGCCAAGCTGCATTTTAACAGAGAGCCGAGATTTTATGCTGACTTGGGTTTTGACGGTGGGATTTTTTATGGACAGGGTCGGTACGATGACAAAGCCGATAAGGACTTGTTTTACCTCGAGGGTAAATTCAAACAAAAAAATGGAAAGGGCAAGTATGGGTTCAATTCCGTAACAGGGTATTACCTGAAAAAATTGATCCATTTCCAGAATGTGGTCAACTCATCAGACGATTATTCCGTAGTCGACTATCCTTATCCTTTGCTGCGCTTGTCTGATTTATATCTGCTCTATGCCGAAGCGCTTAACGAAGCTGAAGGGCCAAGTGCTGAAGTGTATAAACATTTAGATCTGATCAGGAACCGTGCGGGACTTGAAGGGGTAGTAACTTCATGGACAAAATATTCAACTAATCCAGGAAAGGTGAATAGCCAGGATGGCATGCGGGCCATTATCAAACAGGAGCGATTGATTGAACTTTCATTTGAGTCACAGCGCTTATGGGACCTGCGTCGCTGGAAGGATGCAGAAACGGAACTAAATAATCCCATTAAGGGCTGGGATCTTTCCCAGACCACAAATGCTTCATTCTATAGAACAACCGTAGTTTACAACCAAAGTTTCGGCAGTAAAGATTATTTCTGGCCTATCGCAGATAACAACATTACAACCAATAGGAATTTGGTTCAGAACCTTGGCTGGTAGGCATACACTTTAAAATTAGAGAACATATGAAAAATAGATATTTAATAGCAGCGATTTTTGCAATCGTCTGTGCTTATGGATGTAAAAAAGAAGGGCGGCGTGATTTCATTGATGAAAATTTGCCTGCGCCGGCCCAGGTTACCGCTATTCGCGTCGCGCCCACTGCCGGTGGGGCAGTACTAACTTATAAACTTCCGGTTGATGAAAACTTGTCTTATGTTAAAGCGGTCTACGAAATTCAGCCAGGTGTATTTAGAGAGGCAAAGTCTTCACGGTATACCGATACACTTAAGTTGGTGGGCTTTGGAGACACACTGTCGCACGAGGTAAAAATCTATAGTGTAGGTAGGAACGAAAAGAGCTCAGAAGCCGCATTGATAAATGTAACTCCCAATACGCCGCCCGTAAAAACGGTTTTCGAATCGTCTGCATTGACGGCTACTTTCGGTGGTGTGAATGTTGTTTTTGCGAATCCCGGAAAGGCAGACCTTGCAATCGTGGTTATGCGTGATACTACCGGTAACAATACCTGGGCTACTATAGCCACGTTCTATACTGGTGCGGTTAGCGGCAACTTTGCTTCCCGCGGACTGGAATCAAAATCGCAGAAGTTTGCAATGTATATCAGAGACCGATGGAACAATAAATCGGATACATTGATCCAAACCCTTATCCCAAAATTTGAAATTGAAATTCCTAAGAATACCTTTAAGGCTTTGGTTTTGCCAACAGATCAAACGGAACTTGCCAGCGCAGGTTTTGTAATGTCAAATCTTTGGGATGGCATCAGCAGTATCTATGCCTCGTCAAATGCCTCATCACTTCCCCAGTGGATTACTTTTGATTTAGGTAAAAAAGTGCTCCTAAGCAGATTTAAGCAATTTATGGATCCCGGCAGTCACTGTTATAACGGATCCGGTTTAAAAACCTTCGAACTTTGGGGGTCTAACAACCCTGATCCTAATGGTGGCTGGACACAATGGGTTTTACTGGGAACTTTTAATACGCTGAAACCATCTGGCTTACCTCTGGGTCAAAGCACTGCGGAAGATATTAATTATGCAACTGTACTGGGTGCTGACTACAATTTTGACGGAGATCCGCCTCCGGTGCGTTATCTACGTCTTAAATCGCTTGAAACCTATAGCAGTCCAGGACAAGTTGTTATTAAAGAGTTGTCATTTTGGGGACAGATCATAGAATAAATTAAGGGATTATTAAATTAAAGTAGAATGAAAAAACAAGCACAATACAAAACATATTTCTTCCTTTTAATTGGTATCCTTTCGGCCTGTACCAAAATGGAAAGTGTATACGACGAATATGTCGTGCCAGGCGGGTTAACCTATGCAGGAAAACCTACTTCCCCGAAGGTCTATCCAGGCTTAAACCGGGTGAAAGTAGCCTGGTTACGGGGGGCGGATCCAAGCATAGTCAGGGCGACAGTTTACTGGAATAATTATGCAGATTCGGTAGCAGTCCCAATCCCGGAAGTTCAGGATACCATTAGCGTGGTTATTGGCAACCTTGTTGAAAAGAGCTACTCATTTGTCATCAAAACATTTGATGTAAAAGGGCACGCATCTATACCGGTAGAAGTTTTTGGCGCCGTTTATGGAGAAAAATACCAATCACAATTACTGACAAGACCCATCAACTCAGCGCTCCTGGACGCACAGGGCAAGGTTACAATAGAGTGGGGAAGTGCGGACATTTCTAATGGAGCAACCGCTTCTGAAGTTAGGTACACCGCAGTTGATGGTGCGATAAAGACAGCAACCTTCTCTGCCAAATCCCCTACCGCTGTAATTACGGATATGAAAGCAAACTCCAATTACCAGTTTAGAACACTATTCAAGCCGGATTCGTTGGGGATTGATAATTTTTACACAGGATATACAGATGGCGGCTTCTACAACTTTGATAAGAAGGACTGGAAAGTAGTCGCTTTTTCTGATCAATATGGGCCGGGTGATAATGCTGCTGCAAACGTAATAACGGGTACAGATGGGGACCGCTGGCATACCAATGGTTCGGCATACCCGCATTGGGTAACTGTTGATATGGGAATAGAAAGGTCTATTGTGAAATTTGGCGTTTGGCGAACCACGTACGCGTCAGTAGCAGGGGATAACAGGGCACCAACCAGAATTCAGTTCTTAGTCAGCACAGATAATGTTAACTGGACTGATGCCGGAAGTTATCCTTTTAATAATGAGATGAACGGGGAGCAAACTATCCAGATTCCAAATCTGCCTAGAGGAAGATATTTTAGGTTTGTCGGTCTTACACCTGCTGCGGGCAACGCTCAGTATATGACACTGGGAGAGTTAAGCGCCTATGGTTTTTAAGGGTTAGGCAATGATGGAAATATCAAAAGATACAAAGAATCAATGATTATTTATAACCCGAAAAGCAGCGGTGAAGGTACATTTGCCTTATATACGGGTCTTGCTATTTGGCTTGCTTTGATTCGAAAGTAAATTTGGTTTGCCAGCGGGGTGGTTCCCTGCTGGCATTTTTATGAGCATACCGTATAGGATTAAAACAATGACATACACACACAAATGGAAATAAATATTTTTTTAAAAAGTGGCCGGTTGGTCATGGGCAAAAAATGTCTGGATTTCATGCGATGCAGCCTGATGTTGGCCGCCCTGCTGATTATGGCAAAGCCCGCTTCCGCACAAAAAATAGATCGTAAATCAGTTGTAAGCCGTCACAACCTCCACATTACCAAAAAAGATTTAAGAGGTCCTACACAAGTAGGAAATGGACATTTTGCCTTTGGTTTCGATGCAACAGGCCTCCAGACGTTCAACAATGATGCGAATACCTTGTCAGACTGGGGCTGGCACAAATTTCCTGTACCGGGTGGGAAAGATCCCTACAAATACAAAGGTAGTGAATGGAATACCCAGGACAGAACGATTCGATACGATGTACACAATGAGAAAGAACGTGACCTGTATTATTGGATGCGGGCCAATCCACAACGGCTTAATTTGGGCAGGTTGAAATTCATCTTTAAAGGGAGTGACGGAAAGGCGCTAACATTAAAGGATATCCAATCTCCTGTACAGGATCTTGACCTGTGGACAGGTATCGCTGTGAGCAACTTCGAAATTGCCGGAAAAAAGGTAGTAGTAACCACCATTTGCCATCCTGAAAAAGATGTGATCACCGTTAAAATCGATGCCCCGAAATTAAATGATGGGCTCATCAAACTGCAATTGGAATTTCCTTATGCCTCTAACGCCGAATTTAGCAATGCAGGTGATTGGCGTTATCCAAATAAGCACAACACTACGGCAACTATTGGAAACGATAAAGCTGTTTTTGAGCGTAAACTTGATTCCACACGTTTCGATGTATTGTTGGAATGGAAAGGCGGAGGAAAACTGGAAAGCAAAGACCTGCACACCTACATTCTTTCCCCAACAGGCGGATCATCCATGGAACTGGCGCTGGGCTTTCGTGATCAGGGTAGCGCTTTGCAACTGCCAACATTCACGGCAACGAGACAGGCCAGTACCCAAAAATGGAAAACATTCTGGAGTACCGGTGGCGCGATTGATCTTTCGCAAAGTAAAGATCCGCGCTGGAAAGAACTGGAGCGCCGCGTAGTGCTTTCCCAATACCTGATGGAAGTTAACGAAGCCGGGCAATTGCCACCTCAGGAAAGTGGTTTGGTCAATAATGGATGGTATGGTAAATATCATATGGAAATGCTGTGGTGGCATGCCGCGCACTACGCGCTGTGGGGACGAATGTCGAAAATGGACGGACTGACCAGTATTTACCGTACTGATCTCAACTATTACATTCCGCAAACCAAGGCGCAGGGGTATGACGGTATCAGGTGGCCTAAAACGCTGGGCGACCGCGAACGCTGGGAATGGCCAAATGAGACCAATCCGTTGCTCATCTGGCAACAGCCACACCCGATTTTCTTTGCAGAACTGGAATACCGCAGTAATCCAACGCAGGCAACTATCGACAAATGGAAAGACATTGTTGCGAAATCTGCAGATTTTATGGCCTCTTATCCGGTTTATAACCGACGGGAAAACCGGTATATCCTGGGTTATCCATTGCAAGTCGTTTCGGAAAATGCAGACCAGCGTTCTACCATCAATCCAGTCTTTGAGTTAAGTTATTGGAGAACAGGACTTCGCCTCGCGCAGGACTGGAGGAAGCGCAGTGGACTCGCAGAAAACGAAAAATACAAAGACGTGCTGGCTAAGTTGTCTGAGTTACCGCAAAAAGATGGAAAATATGAATCCTGGGAAAACATCCATAAAATGTGGACGGTATACAATTTTGAACATCCGGGACTAATTGGTGCTTATGGCATGCTTCCCGGTGATGGCGTAGACGTGCCAACTATGGACAGAACGCTCACCATGGTTGAAAAAACATGGAAGTTTGAGCATACCTGGGGATGGGATTTTCCAATGCTGGCGATGAGTGCTGCACGTTTGGGACATCCTGAGAAAGCTGTGGATTACCTGCTCAACTACCCAAGCTTTACCTGGGACGAGCATGGTCTTTCAGGAGGGGGTGTATCGCCATACCCTTATTTCCCGAGTAATGGCGGACTGCTTTACGCGGTAGCGATGATGGCGGCCGGTTGGGACGGTTCGAAAGGATCCACACCGGGTTTTCCAAAGGATGGCTCCTGGATTGTGAAATATGAAGGACTAAAACCTGCCTTATAATTGGATAGACATATGCAAAAAATAATCAAAATAATGTTGTCCCTGTTGTTGGGATATACAGGTGCGCTTGCACAAAATAACTTTTCGGTATTCCGGGAGACGGCCGTAAATGCGTCCGTGCCCCAGGGCTGGATGAAAAACATGCTGGAAAGACAGCGTGACGGCTTAACAGGCCACATGCTGGTCGCCGGTGACCCCTTTGATAAGGAAGGCTGGGGATACGCTGAAAAAAAGAAAATGGACGATTGGGCGCAATATGAGCAGACTGGTTATTGGGCAGACGGGGCGCTTCGTTGCGGTTACCTGATTGGCGACAAAGCGCTGCAGGACAAAGTAAAGGAATGGATCCGTTTTCAGATCAGCAATCCGGACAGTACCGGATTTATAGGCCCTAAAGACATCAGTTTTTTATGGCCTGAAGTGGTGTTCTTTCGTGCCGTAATGGCTGAATATGAAGCCACTGGTGATCAAAAGATCATCAATGCGCTGAAACGCAATTACCATTCCCCGAAATATGTCAGTTTAAGTGGTGCGCCCGGACAAGATGCCTTTTTCAAAGACCGTTTAATTCTGCATATTGAGATGCTGTGCTGGATTTATCAGCAGACGGGTGAAAAATTCTTTCTTCAGAAATCTGAGGAGGCCTACCAGGCATTCAATGTTTCCGGAGGTCAATACTCCATGCAGGCCTTAAATTCTGAGGAAGTTCCGCGCTCCCATGCGGTAAGTTATAGTGAAAACCTTAAAATACCCATCATTCTTTACATCAGCACCGGCAAAAAGGAATACCTGGATGCTGCGCTGAAAGGGGTGCATAAAGTATATAAATACCACGGCATGGTCGATGGGCTGACTTCCGGAAACGAGTTGCACGACGGCAATTTCAGCAATGAAGTTCATGAAACCTGCACGGTCAGTGACATGCAATGGGCACTGGGTTACTTGCTGCAGGCCACCGGTGATGCGCAATGGGGCGATCTGATTGAAAAGATCTGTTTCAATGCCGGTATGGGCTCAGTAACCAAAGATTTCAAGTCCTACCAGTATTATTCCGGTCCCAATCAGGTCATCGCCGATGGTATGTCCAGTCACTGGAACGACCATGAGCCCTGGTACATGAGCAGTCGCGACAGGTCGGCATTTAAAACCAACCACCGCCCTTCCTGCTGCGGCGGAAATGTGAACCGGATGCTACCCGTTTTTTGTTCCAGAATGTGGATGAAAAACGGCAATGACGGCATCGTTGCAGCGCTCTATTCACCTTCGGTATTCCGCGCCAAACTTGCCGGAACAAAAACTGAGGTGACCATTAATGAGGAAACCAATTATCCCTTTGATCAAAATGTGCGCTTTCGTGTGGGCCTTCGAAAAAAGGCAAACTTTTCGTTCAGTTTCAGGATTCCTGCCTGGTGCGACAGCGCTGAGGTGCTGGTAAACGGCAAACCTTCCTCGATAAAATGTGTTGCGGGAACGTTTGTCAAACTAGAGCGTTTGTTCAGTAATGGTGATGTGATAGATTTGTTGCTGCCCATGACCGTCAAGCCGGTATACCTTCCTGAAAACGGGATAGCCTATGAACGCGGGCCATTGGTTTATGCGCTCTCTATCGATGCAAAGACCGTAATAAAAGGCAGCAAAACTGACGGAGGTGTGGTGTTCAGTTCAACTTTCAAAACACCGGAGTCGAGCTGGAATTTCGCGCCATTGGAAAACAAGGCGGTAGAAATCCTCAGTACGAACGATTTTTCTGACCCCTGGAACCCGGAAACCACACCTGTGAAATTAGCGCTGGATGCCGTTACCGTAAAGAACTGGTCTCTGTACAGGGAAACCTATACGCCCCAGTTACCCAGCATCATTGATAGGGGGAAAGTAGAACGGTTAACCCTGGTGCCTTTAGGTACAACAGAATTGAGACTCACCATATTTCCTGATCTGCTCAAAAGTTACGATAGCCAAACAACCAAATGATTTCCCTGTATACACACACCATGAACACAAAAATCAAGCTTTTATTTTTCATTCTATTGCTGAGTTCAGCTGCCAGTGCACAATATTCGGGCTCCAAACCGGGTCTGATTGAAACACCTTACCAGGAATTACCGCTTGGTGCGATCAAGCCGCAGGGCTGGTTGCGGGAAATGCTTGTTCGCCAGAAAGACGGTACGACAGGTAGCATGGACAAGCAGTATCCCCTGGTGATGGGCAGCCGCAATGGCTGGCTGGGCGGCGACGGCGACCAGTGGGAGCGTGGGCCGTATTGGATAGATGGGCTCTTGCCTTTGGCATATATCCTGCAGGACAAAGATTTGATCGCCAAAGTCAAACCATGGATCGAATGGTCGATCAAAAGCCAAACTGCAGATGGTTATTTCGGCCCTTCCAAAGATTATCCCGGCGAAGCCGGGGTACAGCGGGACAATGCCCGCGACTGGTGGCCGAAAATGGTGATGCTCAAGATCCTCAAGCAATATTATAGCGCCACGGGAGATAAAAGGGTCATTGCGCTGATGACCAATTATTTTAAATACCAGTTGAAAGAACTGCCTGCAAAACCCTTAGATCACTGGACCTATTGGGCGAAATACCGCGCGGGAGATAACCTGGCAGTGGTTTATTGGTTGTACAACATCACCGGCGATAAATTCCTGCTGGACTTGGGCGATCTGCTGCACAAGCAGAGCTTCGATTTTACAGACGCCTTTCTAAATACTGATATGCTGCATAAAATGGGCAGCATCCATACGGTGAATCTGGCACAGGGCATGAAAGAGCCCCTGGTCTATTACCAGCACCATCCCGAACAAAAATACCTCGATGCGACCAAAAAGGGCTTTGAGGACATCCGGAAATACAATGGCATGGCCCACGGTCTGTATGGAGGCGATGAGGCTTTGCATGGCAACAACCCCACCCAGGGTTCAGAGCTCTGTACCGCGGTGGAGATGATGTTTACACTGGAAAGTTCGCTGGAAATTACCGGGGACGTAGGCTATGCCGACAAACTGGAGAAGATTGCCTTCAATGCCTTGCCTACCCAGATCTCAGACGATTTCCAGACCCACCAGTACTTTCAGCAGGCCAACCAGGTGATGCTGACCCGGCAGATGCACAACTTTGGAGACAACCATGGTGGCACGGATATTTGTTACGGTTTGCTGACCGGTTATCCCTGCTGTGCGTCAAACATGCACCAGGGCTGGCCTAAGTTTGCACAAAACTTATGGTATACCACGGCCGACAAAGGGATTGCAGCACTGATTTACTCGGCAAGTGAAGTGAAAGCAAAAGTTGGCGGAGGCACAGAAGTCAGTTTCAAGGAGGAGACGAATTACCCATTTGATGAAACAGTAAAATTTACCCTGCAGACCAAAAAAGCAGTTGCTTTCCCTTTTCATCTCCGGATTCCGGCCTGGTGTAAAAAAGCGACAGTTAAAGTGAACGGTGTGTTGTTGCAGGAAGCAGAAGGCAACCAGATCCTAAAAATTAACCGGACCTGGAAAAGCGGTGATGTGGTCGAGCTATCGTTGCCGATGCACATTTTCAAAAACAAATGGTATGAGAATTCGATGTCTGTAGAGCGGGGGCCGATCACTTACGCTTTGAAGATTGCAGAGAATGTGAAGAAAGTTGTCAATACAAAAGACCATAAAGAATATGGGGAAACGTATACGGAAGTACGTCCGCTGACGCCCTGGAATTATGGCTTATTTGACATGAACGAGGACAAGTTAAAGGAGAATTTTAAAATAGAACTGACCGGAAAGAGCAGCAGCTATCCATGGAACCTGGAAAATGCGCCGATCCAGATCAGGACCAAAGCAAAGCGTATTCCTTCCTGGAATTTGTACAATGAAATGGCCGGCCCAATTCCTTACAGCCACATTTATGGCTTGGAATCTGCAAGAGAAGAAGAAGAGGTTGTGTTGGTTCCTTATGGTTGTACGACGCTGCGGATAGCCCAGTTTCCATTGGTTGGGAGGAAGTAGTAGGAAATAGAAATGCGATTTTATTCTGCAGCCTGGAAGGCGACAAAGAATTTTGATCCGACGTACAATTCACTTTCCACCCAGATACGTCCCTGGTGCTTTTCAACAATTCTTTTCACAATGGCAAGGCCTACACCAGAGCCCTCAATATGGCTGACATTTTCCATGCGGTTGAAAAGCTCAAAGATTTTTGGGATATTGCTTTCTGCGATGCCGAGGCCATTATCCGCTATGGTATAAATGATTTCAGTGAGTGTGGTTTCAGCAGAAATCCTGATGATTGCTGGTGTGGCACCCTCGGTATATTTTACAGCATTGCTGATTAAATTGGAAAAAATCTGGTATATCATGACCAGATCTCCCAAAAGATTCGGCGTGTCGCCAATAGAGATTTGCAGTTGTCTTTTTTGATGGATGCTTTCCAGATCGCTGACGATCCCGCCAATAAGCCCTCGCATTTCAACCGGCTCCCGGTTGGGTTTTGATTTTCCGATCTTGGAATAGTCCAGCACGCCATTGATCATCAGGTGCATCTGGTCGGCTTGTGCTGCGATGCGTTTCAGCATCAACTTCCCCCGTTCGGCAAGTGATTTGTCCCGGATCAGCAGCTGAGCGTAAACTTTTATAGAGGCGATGGGGTTTTTTAAGTCATGCGATATGGAATAGCTGAAGGTTTCCAGTTCCTGGTACGCTTCATGCAGTTTTTCGTTCATCAGGCGCAAGGCACCAGCCTTCAAATTGACGGTATGGTCAATTTCCTCCTTTAGTAGTCTAACGGCATTAATCGATTCGTTGCTCCATTTTTCGGACGTACCGTACACGGTTTGTGACCAGACTTCAAAGGAATGTCTTGGAGAGATGGTTTGTAAATTCGTTTCAGGAGGACCCCTGTGCTTATCTGGATTTCCGGCCCAGCTTACCGCGTGTATTTGTTCAGGTTTAAACCAGATGATGTACTTTTTGGGTTCTTCTGACAATAGGTAAAGCAGCATTCCGCTGGCGAACTCCTGGAAATCCGCCGCAGCGGGATATACTTTGCTCAGCTGGGTGGTGTGATAAACAGGTACTTTGATATTTTCACTGATCCATTTTATAAGCTTTTTTAAAGCATCTTTTGAAGGTGTAGTGCCAAAGGGCATCACGTTCTGATCGAAAATTAGAGCGAGTCCACTAGCTTCTGCAATTGCCATCAGGCCCAATGGATCTTTCAACAGGGCCTCTTTAATGGTTTCACTCTTTTGCAAAGCCTTTGTCTGTTTGTCCAAAATATCCCTTAACGAGAGGCTGATGTGCTGACTCACTTCCTCTTGCCTGAACTCTAATGCTGAAGAGAGGACCTCTCCTATAAGCTTGGCGTATTCCCTGGAACGGTAATCTATAAACCTGGGCGAATAATTGTGGCAGGCAATCAGTCCCCATAGTTCTCCATGACAAATTATAGAGATGCTGAAACTGGAGGCGACCCCCATGTTTTTTAAGTATTGGATATGAATGGGGGATACTGCGCGCAGTTGGGAATTGGTCAGATCCAAAGGATTGCGCTGGCTAGTGGAGGTGGTTATTTTTGAGGTAACAGATCCTACATCCGCAATCAGCCGCGTCAGGTTCAGTTTGTACAATTCTCTTGCCTGTTTTGGGATATCAGAAGCGGGGTAATGCAGTCCAAGCCAGGGCTCAAGGGCGTCCAGTTTTTTCTCTGCCACAACCACACCATGCCCGTCTTCCATAAACTGGTAGACCATCACCCGGTCAAATTGAATAATTTTTTGAACCTGTATGGCCGAAAGGTCTAGCAGCTGACTGGTTTGCTTGTGTTTCAGTATCGCGGCTATCGACCGGCCCATGGTTTTATGCACGTCGAGCCTAAAATCAGATTCCGCAGGCTCAAATTCCATCAGGAATTGATCTGCTGACACAGCGATGATCAGGTAAAAAGGCAATCCGGATATTTCTATCGGTACCGGGTTTGAACGTTCAAAATCTTCAGCGCTGCTTACTGATTTTAATAGGGTGGTAAGGAACCCGGGCTGAAAGGAGGTATCAGTAAAGCTTTCGAAATACCCGATGGTTTCACCCAATAGTTGCTCATTTAATCCTGAGATGTACCCGAATATGTTGTCGCTGTAATGGGTGATGGTAAACTGCTGGTTGACCACCAGCAGAAACCCGTGTGACTGTATCCCTCCGGGTATGTGAATCGGTTCGGTGTCACAATTAGTAAGGTTAACCTGATAATCTGACATGAGAACCTTGATTTAGAAGGCAGTCAAATATGATGAATTAAAGTCGTTAATTTGTTGGCAAAATTTATTAATCTATAGTTATTCTCGTTTTTAACGAATATGACGTTCAGATGTTTCATTTAAGTCACTTCAGAAAAAACGCTGTTGCTGACAGCGTTCCGGTTGTCGGCGATAAACGCCAGCCAGGCCACCATGGGCCGGTTCCGGTAGGAGAGCGGAAGCTCCATGTAATCCTGCCCATCTGCGCGCCTGGCACCACTCAGGACAAACAGGCTTTCTCCGTTTTCTTCGGCGCCATTGACCGATGGAAAATACAGCAGCAGCATCGCCCGGTCGTTGCGGTTGACCCACTCCATATCCGCTGCCATAGACCAGCTGAAATCCACGCGCTCGCCACTGGCAGCAGTGGTTACAGATAAATCGGTGGGCACCGGCAAATCGCCCATACTCACTACAGCCTTACTGTGATCGACACTGACATCCGGATATTCGCCCTGCAAGGCATGGCGTTTGTTGATAGAGAATGCCTCATTATAGGCATTTCGGTCCGTACCGGCCACTGCTGTCGCAAAGCCTATATTGATGAAACCCAGCATGGGTTTTAGAAAAGCGTTAAGCACCCGCATTTGCTGATATTGCGCCAGCTGTTTTTGGCTGGGCGGTTTAGAAGAGTAACCCACCGAGCGCAATACTGTTTTTCCTTTTAGCGTGTAGCACACCAGTCCGCCTACCTTGCCCCTAAAGCCTATAAAAGAGCCACTGTTAGCTGTTCCCATATCTTAGTTTTTTTTAATGAATAAAGGCTGCAACAATAACCGGCTGGTAATTGTTTTAAATTTTCGGTGAGGTGTAAGCGTGGTCGTGGCGGCGTTAAAGCGGCCAGGGGATATACCAACCCCGCTCCAATGCCGCAACAATGATATTGGAAGGACGGTGGAAATTAAAGCGTGGCTTTAGGCATGTATCACTGCAAAACGAATTTAAAGGGCAGAAAAATAAATCCTTCCTATTCACAATACTGCCGAAATGATTACTATTGTCCTGAAATTTCGTTAATTTAGTTCAAGGGATAATCGAATATAATGGCTGCTTACGGCAAACATACGGACCAGGAACTCGCTGCTTTGTTAAAAGGCGGGGATGCAGATGCCTATACAGAGATTTTTGACCGCTATACGCGTTTGCTGGTTGCACACGCTTACCGGCTGCTGGGCGATCAGGATGAAGCCAATGATGTGGTGCAGGACGTCTGGCTGGTACTGTGGCAGAAGCGGGAGGAGCTGGAATTTAAAACTGCAGTATCCTCTTATCTGTACACGGCCGTGCGCAACCGGATTTTTAACCGGATGGCACACCTGAAGCATGTAGCCAAATATGCAGACTCCATCATGCATTTTATGGAAAACGGATTTTCACTGGCAGACGATGCTTTGCGGGAGAAAGAATTTGTGGCGGTCATTGAAAAAGAGATCAATGCACTGCCGCCCAAGATGCGTGAGGTATTTTTGATGCACAAGAGAGAAGAACTCAGTTATAAGGAGATTGGCGAGAAACTCGGCATATCCGACCAAACGGCAAAACAGCAGGTATATAATGCCACGAAGATCCTGAAGTCGAAGTTGACAGTGATGCTGGTGCTTGTGGGGATGGGGTAAATTTAAATTTCGGGAATGGCTGTTGTTATGATGTCTATGGCCATTTTTTAACTATTTAATTGGCAAAATGATTCTATAATGCATCAAGGACTACTTTAGCAAAATCATAGGTCGTCTATGATGACAATTAGCTTTGGTTATATTACGCCGAGTTTTGAGTAAATTTGCAAAACCATTTATAGACTTGCCTTCTCAAATGAATTTAGAACATTACGAGTATCAAAATGAAGAGGACTCTCAGGAATATTCCTTTTTTAGCAATGGCCCAAGAGGTAAAATTAAAAAATTGGTAGTTTTCTCTATGGTACGCAACGAACCACCTATGTACAATCTAGCTTTCGGAGATGTTGATTCTGAAACTGGTGAAATTAATGATAAAGTCAATAGCAATAATAAAGACAGAGATATAGTTTTGGCAACTGTAGCTAATACCATTAATGATTTTAGTGATCATCATGGCAATCATTATGTTTTTGCCATTGGAAGTACACCTGCCAGAACCCGACTTTATCAAATGGGTATAGCTGGACTCCTTGATGAGATTCAAAATGATTTCGAACTATGGGGATATAAAGATGGTGATTGGCATGATTTTCAACGAAGCGTCAACTATGAAGCTTTCTTGGTGAAGAGAAAGTAATACTGTATATTTGAATCATACTAATAAGAAAGGAGTTATTATGCCTACAACCAAAAGAACAACTGCAAACAGTCATGGTCGTAATGCAACTGGAGTAGTTGATAAGAGAAGTCATGCTAATGATGCGTATGTGCTTAAAAAAGTTGAACAAGCAAAGGAGTTTATTAATAAAGCTGGTGTACCAAAGAGTCGCATGACCCAATAACAAACGCCTTTAACTAATATTTAAAACCGCCTCATCCTGGCGGTTTTTTTATGCCCAAAATTTAATCTTAATTGGAAGTATATGTTTCTTATGTAGGCCATTGATGGCGGGTTTTTACTTCGTTTAATGGCGGCAATTATGAGTTCATTTTGTATTGGGGTATTAATTCGTTTTGATGCACTGGATAGGGTTTAACCTTGCTGCTTTAAATGCCTGCATGCTGACCGTCAGCCAGGATATCAGAATTGACAACATACCTGCAACTGCAAAATACCACAGGTTCAGCTCCATCCGGTAGGCAAAAGAATCAAGCCAGCGGCTCGCTAAAAGGTAACTCACCGGCAGGGCAATGAAAACAGAGATCAGGACGGGTTTTAAAAAGTCCTTTGAAAGGAAAACGATGACGCTCATTTCACTTGCTCCCAGGATTTTACGGATGCCTATTTCTTTAAGCCTCCGCTCAGCTGTAAAAGCGGCAAGTCCAAACAGGCCCAAACAGGAAATGACAATGGCCAGTCCGGCAAAATACTTAGACAGTACAGAAACCCTGTTTTCTGCAATATATTGTGACTGGTAATCCTCATCCATAAATTTATACTCCAGCTTCAGGCCCGGATTAAACTTCTGGTACATTGCAGTCAGTTCACTGATGGTTTCCCGTTCTGCGCCCGCTTTAATCCGGATCAGTACCCGGCTATTGTTCAGGCTTTCCAGCCAGAAAAACATGGGTCTTACAGCCTGGTGCATCGACTCAAAATTGAAATCTTTGACCACGCCGATGATCTGGCAGTTCCTGTCCCACATGCTGAAGGTTTTGCCTATAGGGTTTTTAAAGCCCAAAGCTTTCGCCCCGGCTTCATTCAGGATGACCTTGTTGCTATCCGGGCCAAACTGGCTGGAAAAGCTTCTTCCTTTAACCATTTCCATGCCTAAGGTTTCTATGGCACCGATACTGATCCCGGCAACCCTGAAACCCACTTCACGTTCCGGGTTATGCCCCTGCCAGGCACTGGTGAAACCAGAACCGATAAAAGAACCCCTGAAGCCGGCCGCGTTGATAACACCGGGAATCTGCTTTGCTGCTTCAATGAAAAGATTGGTATTGCCTTTCAAACGTCCTTCCGCTTCGAAGTGAACGAGGTTATCCTTTTTAAAGCCTACATTACTCTTTTGAACGTAATCAATCTGTTTGTAGATCACAACAACAGAAACGATGAGAATCACAGAGATCGCAAACTGGAAAATCACCAGGCTGCGCCTGGTCCAGAGTTCACCTAAACTGCTATTTAACCTTCCTTTGAGTGCTGCAGTTGGATTTAGCCCTGAAAGGTATAATGCCGGATAACTTCCCGAAACAAGACCCGTAACAGAGGTAATCAAAAAGATACCCCAGAGCAGTTGCTGGTCAACGTGCCGGGTAAGCTGTTTGCCGGTGATCTGGTTGAACTGGGGAAGGATCAATTCAACCAACAACATGGCAATAGCCAGCGAACATAAAGTCAGGATGATGGATTCTGCCATGTACTGGATAAATAACGTACCTCGGTTTGCGCCAATGACCTTCTTAATCCCGACTTCCTTTAACCTTCTTGAAGCCTGTGCGGTAGAAAGGTTCATAAAATTGATACAGGCGATAACGAGGATAAATACCGCGATCAGCGAAAACAACTGTACATATTCTATCCGCCCGCCTGAGGCTTTGCCATCTTTATAATCTCCGTACAGGTAGCCATCGGCATAGCTGCGGATAAAGAGTTTGTTCTTTTTTTCTCCTTTAGCTACCAGAAAATCGCGGATCTGGCTTTCAACCGCCTTGTGATCTGCCCCTTTTTTCAGCAGCAGATAAGTGGTGTGGGCATAAGTGCCCCAGCCCTGGCTGTCAGGGTTGGCCTCGGTCAGTGTTTCCAGAGGTATTACATAATCAAAACGGTCTGAGGAATTGCCGGGAATATCCTGAAATACACCGGAGATCAGCGCATGACGCTCGGTGCTCATACTGCCGTGTTTCCAGTTCAGTTGCCTGCCCAGTACATTTGTTGATCCGAATAGTTTTAAAGCCAGGTTTTTAGATACGGCTATGGTGTTTTTATCCCTTAGCACATTAGCTTTTGTTCCTGAAACCAGCGGATAGCTAAAAATCTTGAAAAAATGTTCTCCGGCGGCCTTTCCGTCTGCCTTAATTATAGCATTACCCGCGACATTCATTTTGGTGTCGGATAAAAATCTAAAGGTGCTGGCTGCTGCTTCAACGCCTGGGATCTGGTCGCTCAAGGCTTTTCCCAATGGACCCGGCGTGATGTCGCTGACATTGATGCCGTTGTCCTCATTGTGCGAAATCATGACCTGGTATAAGCGATCACTACCAGCATGAAACTTATCCATATTCAACTCATCATTTACCCAGAAATAGATCAGCAGGGCGCAGGCCAGTCCCGTGGAAAGGCCAAACAGGTTGATAAAAAATGAAACTTTATACCTCTTGAAATTTCTAAAAGCCAATAATAAGTGATGTTTGAACATAGCTGCTTTTTTTTAGGCGATGGCCAATCGCCATGCCAATGAACAAAAATAGGCCGACAACACCGAGAAACTACTTGTTCTCCATTTTTAATTGTGCGTATATGGACATCCAGTGTCCATTTTCGTACGGCGGCATGGTGCGGAATTTGAATTCACCTTGAGCTAGAAGCGATAATTCCCGCCATTAAACGATGTAAAACACGCCATCTTAAGATATAAATTCACAATAATTTAAATTTATTTTAACACCGCCTATGACTTTGCCCATGTTCAGCTGTCCTATTTAAAAGGGCCTTACCTTTTATTGATGAATATGAATACAAAAAGAGCGGTTGCGTTGTTGAAGAAATATGAAGCGGGTACCATCAGTGCAGAGGAAAAGGCGCTGTTGGAGACTTGGTATATCCAGCAGGCGGCGCAGAGCAATCATCAGCTTTCTGGCAAGGCGCTGGACGATAGCTTTTACTATTTAAAAGCGCAACTGCCGGTTCAGCCTGCTAAGCGGATGCAATTGTGGCCGAGGATTGCTGTTGCAGCAGCTGCGGTAGTAGCGGTTGTGTTTGGGGTGTGGTTTTATACAGCACGTCATCTCGAGGGAAGCGCAGCGACGAGAGATCTCTTGGTGAACGACATTGCCCCTGGTAAGAATGGAGCGACGATTACCCTGGCTAGTGGTAAAGTGATCGCATTGAGCGGGGACAAGAAAGGGGTGATTATAGGAAATGGTACGCTAGTTTATGACGATGGGTCGGCTCTCTCCCCTGGAGGGAGAGATGGGCGAAGCCCAAAGAGGGGGGACGGATCTACAGACCCCTCTCTGTCGCGGAGCGACATCTCTCCCTCAAGGGGAGAGAGGGGCATGATGCTGACAGCGAGTACGACAAAAGGCCAGACGTATGAATTTACATTGCCTGACGGAACACACGTATGGCTGAACGCGGATTCAAAGATTAGTTTTCCTAATCAATTTGTTGGACGAGAACGCAAAATATTGTTAAATGGTGAGGCCTATTTTGAAGTAGCTAAGCTTACTCGTCTCTCTCCCCCTGGGAGAGATGGCCGAAGGCCAGAGCGGGTACCTTTTATAGTAGAAAGCAAAGATCAGCAGGTAGAGGTACTGGGTACGCATTTTAACCTGAATACCTATGATGATGCGCTTTCGAGTACAGTGACCAGTTTGCTGGAAGGTTCCGTAAAAGTGACAGGTAAAGGAGGGGCAAGAATATTGAAGCCAGGAGAGCGGGGTATCAACACCATAAAAGGAGTGATGTTGCTCAGGGGCAGCGCGGAAGACGATATAGACTGGAAGAACGGGGACTTCGTTTTTGAGGAGGAATCGTTGGCAAGTATCATGCGCAAAGTGAGCCGCTGGTATGATGTAGATGTCATCTATGGCGCTGATGTGGACCAGAACCAAACCTTTGGAGGTAAAGTAAGCAGAAAACGTAACATCTCACAAGTGATCAAGGCTTTGCAAACTACCCAGGCATTGAAGTTTAAAATAGAAGGAAAGAAAATTTATATAACCAACTAAAACCAAACCAACCAGACATGAAGAAAATTTACCAGAACAGCGCATAATCAACATCCTATGAACGAACAAAGCCGATAGCGCTTGCAACACTACCGGCTATATGTTCAGGTTACCCTATTGTAAAATTGAGATAGAACAACTAAGTAAAACCTAAACAACGTAAATGTATGTTTTTTTACACTAAAAGCCTATTCCGGCGCCGACCGGCTATGGCGAAAATTTTGTTGGTGATGAGACTAATTATAGTACTGTTGACCACAGCAATCCTACAAGTAAGCGCAGCAGGGTATGCGCAGAAAGTAACCTTAATACAAAACAATGCACGCCTGACCACCGTGCTGGACGAGATACGCAAACAAACCGGCTATGACTTTGTCTACAGCGACAAAGTGATGAATGCCGCCAAACGCGTAAGCCTGAACCTGAAAAATGCAGAATTGAACGATGCACTTGAAATCTGCTTTAAAGACTGGAGATTTCAGAGATAGTGTTCAGTCCTTTTCAGACCAAAGTGTCCACTTCA
>JAZKCT010000028.1:0-207327 GCA_040387995.1 Bacteroidota bacterium
GATGCCTTCATGGTAGTCAGGTGTTTTGTTTACTTATGACAACTGAAATCCAAAAAAGATTAATGGGACATCTGATTAAGTTATTCGAAAAATGCCAGTACCTCAGTGGCCTTGTCTCCTACCAGGGTAATCACACATTGATCAACGGCCATCAATTTCACATACTGACCCCCGGTGACGGCAAAAATAAATACATCCCGTTCTCCCGCAGTTATCCCCGATTCTATTATCAGATGACTTAACGCAGCATACCTTTCCAGGTGATCTACCTTGTCCTGATAAAAAAAACAGTTCCTCAATCCTGTATATGGGAAGACTGACACCTGCTCAGTCAACCTAAATTTTCCAATTCCTGCTTTCATTTTTTCCCTTTGTTTAAGGCAGATTGAGGTGCCTTCTGTACACCGTCAAATTATCAATTGTAAAATTAACGCATCTGTAAACACAACAAAAATCGTTTTTTTGAATTGTTGGGGCAGCGCAAATTGTCAGGACTTTTATCCATCCGACATCAATGATAACACAGGTCCCATCGCAACAATTTGTGTTAAAAATTAACATTGAGGTTATGGTGAGGTGGAAATTTTATATGTTTGTCTTAACATAAGATCGGTAGGCTGGCATTTAGCGGTTCACAGGTATCTTATTTTTATAATTATGAGCTTTATCTTAAAGCCGGTAGACACCGTGGAGAGTATCAGCCCGGCTGATTTTAAAAAGAACTATCTGGATGCCAGACGTCCGCTGATCATTAAGGGCCTGACCAAATCCTGGCCTGCCAGGGAAAAATGGACGACAGACTACCTGAAAGAAATAGCAGGCGATGTGAATGTAAGCCTCATGGACAATTCCAAAGCTGACCCCTCCAAACCCATCAATGCTTCAGTAGCCAACATGCGTTTTGGCGATTACCTTGACCTCATCAAATCAAAACCTACTGAACTCAGGATTTTTTTCTTTAACCTGTTCAAACACGTCCCGAGCCTGGTAGATGACATTGTGATTCCTAAAGACCTCATGGGCGGCTTCATTGAAAGCATGCCTGCCATGTTTTTCGGAGGCTCCAACTCCGTGACTTTCCTCCATTATGACATTGACCTTCCACACTTGTTTCATACGCACTTTGGCGGCAGGAAACACATCATCCTGTTTGACAATAAATGGAAAAAACGCCTGTATTGTATTCCAAACGCAACGTATGCGCTGGAAGATTACGATGTAGCCAATCCTGATTTCGAGAAATTTCCGGCATTAAAGGGAATAGAAGGTTATGAAGTTTTTCTGGAACATGGTGACACGTTGTTTATGCCAACCGGAATGTGGCACTGGATGAAATACCTGGACGGCTCGTTCTCTTTGAGCTTGCGTGCTTGGGATGCTTCTATTACCAGAAAGGCACAAAGCGTATTCAACCTGGCCCTCAAAGGTGGGGTTGACAGCGTTCTGAAAATGGCATTTAAAGCCCCTTACGCAAAATGGAGGGAACGCCTGGCTATAAAAAGGGCTGAACGTGCCCTGGCTGCGGGTGAACCTAAATAGCGGGGATTTTGACAAGTGGATAACATTAGTCCGTTTGCAAACTTTTACCTTCGGTATCACGTTTATAAAGGGTAGTTATGAGAGGTTTCCATTTTTCTGATTTTAAGCCTGATGATCTGCCAAAAGGCGGATTTGATGAACTGCTAAAGCTTTTTACACAACTGCTCAATTATACTGCTGGTGATCCGACAGAGGCTTTGGTCTGGATGAGCGAGCTGGATAAGAAATATAAGCTCACCAACAATGAATATGGCATGGGCGACTTCGTTGATGAGCTGAAAGAAAAAGGCTATATCAAAGGGGATGGCACAGGCAACCCCAAGATCACGGCCAAAACGGAGCAGACCATCCGCAAAGCAGCACTCGAAGAGATTTTTGGTAAACTTAAAAAGGCTGGGAAAGGCAATCACAATACCAATATTTCTGGTATCGGAGAAGAGAAAAATGCCGATAGAAGGGAATTTTCCTTCGGGGACAGCCTGGACCAGATCGACATGACGGCGTCCATACAAAACGCCCAGATTAATCATGGAATTGGTAATTTCACCCTGACAGAGCGCGACCTTGAGGTAGAGGAAAAGGATTACAAGACCCTTACTTCTACTGTGCTGATGATCGATATTTCACATTCTATGATCTTGTATGGGGAGGACCGCATCACTCCGGCCAAAAAGACTGCAATGGCGCTGGCGGAACTGATCAGTACCAAATACCCCAAAGATACACTGGATATAGTGGTATTTGGCAACGATGCCTGGCCGATCACGGTAAAAGACTTGCCTTACCTGCAGGTTGGCCCTTACCACACCAATACCGCCGCCGGACTGGAGCTGGCAACGGACTTGCTCAGGCGCAGAAAGACACACAACAAGCAGATCTTTATGATTACCGATGGCAAGCCCACTTGTCTGAAAGAAAACGGACGCTATTACAAGAACAGCATGGGCCTGGACAGAAAGGTAATCAGCAAAACATTGAATGTGGCGGCCCAGTGCAAACGGTTAAACATCCCGATCACAACTTTCATGATTGCCCAGGATCCTTATCTGCAGCAGTTTGTACGTGAGTTTACCCAAATTAATGGCGGGAGGGCTTTTTACAGCTCGCTGACCGGACTGGGTGAGTACATATTTGAAGACTACATTAAGAACAGAAGAAAAACAGTGAGGTAATTTCGGAAATAGCAGCCTTTGCCGGCATCACGATCGCTATAATGGAATGTTCAAAACTAAAATACTAAATGGACTACAAAAACATAAAAACACTTGGCGAGCTAAAAGCAGCAGGCTATCAATCCAGTACCGTAAAAGATGAACTCCGCAAAAATCTAATTACCCAGCTCCAAAAAAAAGAAGAAGGTTTTGAGGGTATTTTAGGCTATGACGAGACCGTAATCCCAGAATTGCAGACCGCAATTCTATCGCGCCACAACATTTTACTGCTCGGTCTGCGGGGACAGGCCAAAACGCGTATTGCACGTTTGATGGTGAACCTGCTGGACGAATATGTGCCTTATATAACCGGTAGCGAAATCTTTGACGATCCGTTAAACCCGATTTCCTGGTTTGGTAAGCATGAGCTTCATATTCATGGCGACAATACGCCAGTGAGCTGGCTGCACCGGTCAGAACGTTATACTGAGAAACTGGCTACGCCGGATGTAACGGTAGCTGACCTCATCGGTGATGTAGACCCCATCAAAGCAGCCACCTTAAAACTGACCTATAATGACGAGCGGGTCATCCATTTCGGACTGATCCCAAGGGCGCACCGGAGCATATTTGTCATCAATGAGCTCCCCGATCTGCAAGCCAGGATCCAGGTGGCGCTTTTCAACATGCTACAAGAAAAAGACATACAGATCAGGGGCTTCAAACTAAGGTTGCCGCTGGATGTTCAATTTGTCTTTACGGCCAACCCTGAAGATTATACCAACAGGGGTTCGATTGTAACGCCATTAAAAGACCGTATCGAAAGTCAGATCCTGACGCATTATCCGAAGAGCATCGACATTTCCAGAAAAATTACTTTCCAGGAAGCCAAACTGACAGAGGATCAAAAATCAATTGAGGCAGATGGCTTGTTGAAGGACCTGGTAGAGCAGGTGGCTTTTGAAGCAAGAAAAAGTGAATTTATTGACCAGAAGTCCGGCGTATCCGCCCGCCTCACCATCTCTGCCTATGAAAACCTGATCAGTTCTGCTGAACGCAGAATGCTGATCAACGGAGAAAAAAGCACGTTTGTACGCATGGCAGACCTGGTCGGTATTATACCAGCGATCACCGGAAAGATCGAACTTGTTTACGAAGGGGAACTGGAAGGGCCTGCCAAAGTAGCCAATACCCTCATGGGAAAGGCCATAAAAACTTTATTTGTCCGCTTTTTCCCGGATCCTGAAAAGGCTAAGAAAAGTAAATCTGCCAATCCTTACACAGCAGTTACGGAATGGTTTACCGAAGGCAATTCTCTGGACATTGCGGACAATCTCACCTTACCTAAATATAAAAAGAGCCTCATGGAGGTTTCTGGTTTATACGACCTGGTGAAGAAATTCCACCCGAAACTGAGTGAAAACCAAACTTTGTTATTGATGGAATTTGTATTGCATGGACTGGCGGAGCATTCTCAGCTCAACAAAAACTACCTGGATGGCGGCTTTGGTTTTTCTGACATGTTCGACAGCTTGTTCAACGCCGGAGACCTGGAAGATGATGACGATATAGATTTTAGATAATTTTAAACCAATTTCTCAATGGGCCGATTACCCGCATTGATATTTCTGTCAGTTCTGTTGCTTGCGTTTGACCTCTATTGCTACAAGGCGGTCCTGGGTGTCTTTAAAAACTGGACTGCTTTTACAAAGAAAATATTTGCCATTGTCTGGTGGTCGTACTCCTCCATCCTGATCATAGGTGTGTTTATCTCGATTTTCATCACCGTGCCCAGCGCCTATCTGGGCCTGCGCTCTGTGGTCCTGGTCGCTTTTTTTCTGACACTTGCCTGCAAACTGTTCTTCCTTCCTTTTTTATTGGTTGACGACCTCAGAAGGTTATTGATATGGTTGAAAAAAAGACTGACAAGTAAAAGGCCTGTCCTGTCCAACACAGACCTGGCTCCCACAGGAGAAGCGATCAGCCGTTCTGCCTTCATCATCAAAGCCGGTCTTGTTACTGCTGCCGTACCGCTTACTTCGCTGACCTGGGGCATCGCCTCAGGTGCTTACGATTACCAGGTCAAACGCAGGACATTGCTCCTGCCCAACCTGCCTAAAGCATTTGACGGGATCAAAATGGCGCAACTGTCGGACATCCACTCCGGGAGCTTCTACAATCCAAAAGCGGTAAAAGGCGGTGTGGACTTGCTACTGGCCGAAAAGCCGGATCTCGTTTTCTTTACCGGCGATCTGGTAAATGACCTGGCTTCTGAAATGCGGGATTACCAGGATATCTTCACAAAGGTAAAAGCACCGCTTGGAGTCTATTCTTCATTGGGCAATCACGATTATGGCGATTACCACTTCGGAAAGGAATCTTCTCCTGCAAAGGCAAGGAATTTACAGCATGTGATCAAAACGCATGAACTGATGGGCTGGGACCTGCTGATGAATGAACACCGTCGCCTGAAGGTGGATGGTGAGGAGATTGGCATATTGGGTATTGAAAACTGGGGCATGGGCCGCTTCCCCAGATATGGGAAAATGGAGCAGGCTGTAAAGGACACAGATGACCTGCCGGTCAAGTTACTGCTCTCGCACGATCCTTCACACTGGCGGGGCGAGGTACTGGAAAAGTATCCTCAAATTGATGCAATGTTCAGCGGGCATACCCACGGGATGCAGTTTGGCGTTAAAACAGAAAGCTTCCAATGGAGCCCCGTACAATATATTTACAAGGAATGGGCAGGTTTTTACCGCGAGGGGCAACAGCAGTTGTATGTCAATGTGGGCTACGGTTTCCTGGGTTATCCCGGCAGGGTTGGAATATTACCGGAAATCACGATATTTGAATTGAGACGGGGATAAAACTTCTTGCTGTCTCCAACACATGCTTAAAAAGATCTTTTTTGCTGTTCTTGATTTTTTACTATTCAGCAACCTGTTTATCGCAGTTTGTGCTGTGGCACAGGGAATGGTAACTTATCACTTGCTGAAGATACCTCCTGACCACTATGTACTGGCCTTTCTGTTTTTCTCTACAATTGGCCTTTACAATTTCAGCATGCTGCTGGCCAAACCTAAGGACCCTGGAAATTCTCCCTACAAAAGGGTCCGCTGGATCTTCTCGCATCACAGGATGATCATCTCGATCACACTCATTTCATTGCTGTGCCTCATCCCGCTGGGCTTATGGTACCTGAGCATTGAATCCAAGCTACTGATGGCCTTCACCGGGCTGCTGGCCGTTGGTTACAACGTACCTTTCTTAACGCTCAACCAGCAAAAAATAGGACTAAGAAATATTCCGGGCATCAAACTTTTCCTGATCGCACTGGTTTGGTCCATAAGCTGTGTACTCTTGCCTATTGTGGAACTCCCACCGCATTTTCAGGCAGGGATCTCTCCGGCTGAAACTTTGCTGCTCGTGGCCAAACGGTTTCTTTTTATAGCGGCCATCACGATCCCGTTTGACATCAGGGATTTATTTCAGGATAAGTTATATGCACTCAAAACAATCCCGGTGATGCTGGGCGAGCGCAAAGCATACCTCTTTTGCCAGTTTTTGCTGCTGCTTTACCTTCTACTGCTGCTGTTGTTCAACCAGGCTACCTCAACCGATATACTTGCCCTCGGGCTCACCCTGGTCCTAACTGGCTGGCTGATCTTTAAATCCGGCATCAGGAAAAATGAATACTACTATTTTCTTTACCTCGATGGTACCATGCTGCTACAGTATTGCCTGATGGCTCTTTTTGCTTACTTAAGCACAGTGATCTAAGAACATCAGGATGGATTGAATTTATACCCGATACCTCTTACAGTCTGCAGCAATTGCGGGTTGTCCGGGTTCAATTCAATTTTTTTACGTAAACGCACAATGTGCATATCCAGTGTACGGGTATTTACATCAGAATTATAGCCCCATACCACCAGCATCAGTTCATCCCGGTTGATCACCTTATTGGGATTTCTCAGGAAGTACAAAAGTATCCGGTTTTCCAGAATGGTCAGTTCAATCTTTTTGCCGCTTCTGAACAGGGTATGGATATTTGGATGGTGCTCCATATTGCCAAAGCGGTGCACTTCGGAACGGTCGCTGTTCTGCAGAAACTTCACCTTGTTATCCAGCATCGCAACCAGTACATCCATGTTAAATGGCTTGGTCACATAATCGGAAACCCCAAAGTTATAAGCATCAATTTTATCTACATCCTGTGCTTTGGCAGTCATCATAATGATGAGGTTTTCAAAGCCCTGCTTACGGACTTCTTCGCAAACTTCAGCGCCCTGCTTGCCAGGCAGCATCCAGTCCAGCAATACAATATCCGGCTTTTCAGCGATGATGGTCTTTTCGGCACTTTCTCCATCACCCACTTCCAAAACATCGTACCCTTCTGCTTTCAGGCGGTGCACAACCAAAAACCGCAAATTTTCATCGTCTTCTACGATCAGTATTTTAATTCCTTTAGACATGTTCTTCTTTGATTAATATTCTTTTTTTCCTCCCCCCGATCCTAAACTGATTCGGGTGCTACTCGATAAACGGCAGTACAATTTTAAATTCTGTTCCTTTATCAACTTTACTCTTAACCGTAATCTCACCATCCATAAAGTTAACGAGTTCTTTACAGAAAGCCAAGCCAAGACCGACACTGCCATTCTGATTGTACTGGTTCTGGATGCGGAAAAACTTCTTAAATATATTATTAATTTCCGACGCAGGTATCCCAATCCCTTCGTCTATAAATCTAAATACGACTTTACCTTTTATCAATTGTGCCACGATGTGTAGCCGCTTCCGGTTGACTGGAGAATATTTATAGGCATTCTCAGCCAGGTTGTCAAAAAGACTTCCCAGAAGTACGGGGTCGGTAATCAGGCTTTTGAAACCGGATATCTCATAGGTAAAGTTAAAATCGGGGTGTTTCAGTGTATGTGATTCTACCGTACTGGCTATAAAATCTTCAATATTCACCTGATCCCGGTTCAACTCAATCGCCTTATTCTCAATTTGTGTAAAAGCCAGCAACTTGTTCATCAGTCCATTGAGTTTATCCGCCTCTTCGTCCAGTATTTTGCCATACAGGTTCAGCTCTTTTTGGGACAGTGCCGTCGCACTTCTGATGTTATTTCCCGCTATCTTAATCACACTCACAGGAGTCTTGAATTCGTGTGTCAGGTTATTCATAAAATCATACTGGAGCTTAAACATCTTCTGGTTGATGTTCAGGTTCCGGTAGATCAAAAAAGCCACCAATACCACTATGGCATAAAATATTAGGATCCCAATCGCTACGGGTAAAAAATAACTCAGGATCTCTTTGTCAATAAAGGATTTCGAGGAGATGAAATAGAGCTTATAATCTGAAAAAGGCCCGGGCAGGGTAATCTCAGTGGTCAGGTATTCTGAAGAAGTATCCAGCGGATCGTAAGTGAGGGGCTCTATCTTGATGTATTGGTAGAGCAGCGGCCGGGAGTTGACGAGCCTTAGTTTGTAGGGATCCAGATGAAATGACATCATGTCCTGCTGGTAGACTGGCAGCGATTTTAGCTCCTTCCGCATCATGGTCCTGTACATTTTCAAGTCTTCCGCCCTTGGAATATTCAGATAGGTGATCTTGTTGGACCGCACATTACTAAAATTGCTGAACAGCTCGTCTTGACTGGGTGTCCTTGCGGTATCCAGGCTTTCTATAAAGGTGACCAGCTTCAAAGCCAGTGCATTGAAATCATCTCCTGCGATAAAGTTCCGCGTGTTCTCTCTTGAAAAAAGTGCCACAGAATCACGGGGCACCAGGCTTCCAAACTGGTAAATACTTTTCGGTCCGAACGAAAACCGTCCCGTATTCAGTCCGTCGCTTACCGGAGTATTGCGCACCTCTGAATCATAAAAGATGACTTTCGAGACGAAAGGATATTCCAGCAATACGGTATCAACAAAATTAGAAGCCGTTGTGGAGTCCAGATAGCCATTGTAATAGGACACCTCGGGCAGTTTCTTTTGAAAGAAGTCGTTGTAAGGTTTGATGGTCTGCTCCAGTACATTGACCTTTTCAGATACAAATTCATTTTCTATAAACTTAGTACTAAACCGATAGGCCAGTCCAAGTGATAGAATGAACAGTACTGACATCAGGATAATGAAAGTAATGATCAATGAAAAGTTTTTACGGTAACCGCTTTTTTTGTCTGAAGACATGGATACCTAATTTACTTCTTTTTTAAGTTAACTTCAAAAAATTGCTCAAGCGCGGAATAAAACTTTTGCCTGTTTTCGTCGCTTTTCCCGAAAAAAGGATGACCTTCATTTTCAAGGTAGGTCACGCTGACATTTCTTTTCTGAAGGTTTTTCACAAATTGAATGGTCTCCCCTGTATTGACATTAGGGTCCTTGACATCCTGTGCAACAAACAAAGGGATGTTTATTTTGTCGGTCTGGAACAAAGGCGAAGATTGTTTCATGTGGTCTACATCTGTGAGCGGGTTGCCCACAATCTCATAAAACATTTGCAATTTAGGCTTCAGGAAGGGTGGTACAGATTTAAGATAAGTAAATAAATTGATCACCCCGGAATTTGAAGCGCCACAGCAATAGCCGCCTTTGCCTGAGACAATCCCGTTAAGGGCTATATTTCCGCCAAAGCCGGTTCCGTATACAGCTATTCGCTTCGGATCAGCTATCTTTTTTGCAATCAACCATTTGACACCGTCTTCAATGTCATGCTGTACTTTGCATCCCCATTGTTTAAAGCCCGAAACTGAAAACTCCTGTCCGTAGCCCGATGAACCTCTGTAGTTGACCTGAAAAACAGCATATCCCCTGTTGGCCAGAAATTGCACCTCGGGATTATAGCCCCACAAATCCCTTCCTCCGGGCCCGTCGTGCAGCATCACCACAACCGGAAGACCTTCCGCTTTTTTATACAGTGGCAAAGTCAGGTATCCATTTATGTTGAGCCCGTCACTAGCCCGGAAACTAATGGGTTTCATTTCACACATCTGTTCCTCTCGTATCGCCGAATTAAAATCGCTGAGTTTTCTGAGCTGTTTCTTTTCAGCGAAATAAAGATAATAAGAGCCCGGATTGCGGTCGGTAAAAGTCCTTACAATAAAAACATCCTCAGCCCTGTCCCGCTCAATGATGCGGGTTTCTGTCTTTGGCAGCAGGCTGTCCAAATGGTGGTAAAGCAGTTTTACAGAATCGTCAAGGAAGTACTTTTCCTTCTTCCAGGTTTCATACACCACAAAAGACATCCTTTTCTTGCGCTTCGAATATTGGGCATCGGTGATGTTCAGCGTGTCGTTACCGAACAGCACGTTAATCTCCTTTCCGGTGTTACAGTCGACCTCCACAAAAGCATTTTTATCCCTGTTGATGCTGGAAATGGCATAGACAATATTGGGTTGTTCGTGTGAAAAAGCAATGGGCCTAAACGTGGTCTTGAAATTATTTGTCAGTATAGGTCGGAAAGACTGCAATTCATTCTCGCGGTATAACAGCGTTTGGTTTACGCCATCACTGCTGGTGGCTAATCTCAGTTTACCATCAGGATCGGTAATCCAGTCCGTAATATTGCCCGGATTTTTTGCAGCCATCTCCATGTTGCCGTTTCTCACATTGAGGCGGTATACATCAAATACGGTGGAGTCCCGTTTGTTAGAAGAAACCAGGAGATACTTGTCATCGATCAATTGGTCTTCCAGCACCTTGATCCTGCTTTTTTCATTGTTGGTCAGCTGTCTTTCGTTGCTGCCATCCTTGTTAATGATAAAAAGGTCGGACCTGCGTTTCTCCGGGTCAAATTCTTTAAAATAAATCAGTTCATTGGCGCTCACCCAAAAATAAAACACAATATTCTTGTCCTTTACTTCTGTAATGCGCTGGTCCATGCCAGTCGCGATATTTTCTATATAGAGATTCTGATTCTTGTCCTCCAGTTTGAGATAGGAAAGATTTGTACCATCGGGCGAAATGCGGTAAGCAATCTTTTCCTGCGATCTGAAAAAAGCATCCACAGGCAATACCCTCACTTTATCCTGTTGCTTGCAGGCCAAAGCAAAGCACAATAAAAAGAATAATAAGTACCTGTTAGCTAATCTCATATCGTCTTCTGGTTTGCAAAGCTACACATCGTGGCTATGTATATACATTTTTCACTAACATTGTTACGCATCCTGCCTTTGCCTGCCGGTCCTGCTTAAATTAGAGATTTTAAGGGTAAACAAACACATAATTTGAGTAACATTTAAAATACGGGGACTTAATATAAGTTATGCCAATAGCTAACACATTACAATCCAATTCCTTATTTTTAGAGCGCCAATGAAATAAGTGCCGATGAAAAAATTAATCCTCAGCTTCCTGTTGCTAACTACACACTTCATCTGCTTTGCCCAGTTTGACACAGATGATGCGCTTGCATTTCAGTATTACCAGCAAGGTAAGTTTGAAGAAGCGGCAGCCCTGTTTGGCAAGTTGTTTGACAGGAACAAAAACGACACTTATTTCGATTTCTATTCCAATTCCTTGTTAAAACTTAAAAAGTTTGACGAAGGAGAGGGCCTGGCCAAAAAGCTCAGCAAGCAAAACCCAAAGAATTTCCATTATACTCTGGCGCTTGCCCGCATTTACCAGGAAAAGGGACAGGCAGAAGCGGCCAACAAAATGTACATGGCCACCATCGGCAGTGTTCCTCCTGATGAGTTTAAGATCCGGGAACTTGCCAACTTGTTTTATGGTATCCAGGCCTACGATCTGGCAGTCACCACTTTTCTCCAGGGCCGGAAAATCATGAGCAATGAGCAGTTGTTCAGTTATGAACTGATCACGGTATACCGTCTGAAAAAGGACAAGAACATGTTGGTTCAGGAATACCTGAATGCCCTGCCCACCATGCCTGATCTGCTGCCACAAGCGGAAAACGTCCTGAGCACAGTTTTTGAAGACAATGCGGATTACCAGATTTTGCAGACCGCATTGCTAAAGAAGATCCAGAAGGACCCGCAGACTGAAGTCTATACACGGCTACTCATCTGGCAATACCTGCAGCAACAGCAGTACGAAATGGCCTTGAGACAATTGATCGCGCAAGATAAGAGGATCAAAGATGATGGCTCCATTTTATTTAACGCAGCCAATACCTTCCTCAGCAATAAAGCGTATGCTACGGCAATCAAGGCTTATGAATACCTGATCAGCAAAGGTGCTGAAAGTCCGTATTTCCTCCCCGCTAAAGTGGAAATGATCGATACCAAATACCAACTGGTCCTGGCCGGACAGTTTGACAAAAAAAAGTTTTCAGAACTTGCCGCTGAATATGAGGCCATTCTTCAGGAATATGGCAAAAATGCACAAACCGTTTTTGCCTTAAAAAAATGGGCGAACTTACAAGCATACTATATCGGCGACCTCGATAAGGCGGAAAAAGCACTGGAAAGTGTATTGACCATCTCCGGCGTATCTGCTGCTGAGCTGGGACAAACTAAACTCGATCTCGGTGATATTTACATCCTTACCCTGCAGCCCTGGGAAGCCTTTCTCATCTACGAACAGGTGGCTAAACAATTTGAAGGTCAGTCTATCGGCAATGAGGCGCACTATCGCTCGGCCAGACTTTCGTTCTACCAGGGGAACTTTGCTTATGCAAAATCTCAGGCAGATGTGTTGAAGGCATCTACTTCCCAGCTGATCGCGAATGACGCGCTCAACCTGAGTTTGCTCATCTCTGATAATCTGCAGTCGCCCATCGACAGCAATGCGCTTAAAATGTATGCTGATGCGGAAATGCTCCAGTTCAGAAACCGCGCCCCTGCAGCATTGGCAAAGCTCGATAGCATCGGTATTGCTTTTCCCAACAACAGTCTTGCGGACGATATCCTCATGGCCAAGTCCCGGATCTACATCAAAAGCAACGACATCCCCAATGCCGTAAAAGTGTTGAAAGAACTCACAGAACAGCAGCGCAGCAGCATCTGGATGGACGACGCCTTATTTACACTGGCCGACCTTTATGAAAAGGATCTGAAAGATCTGGAACAGGCAAAAGCATTATACCAGCAACTCATCAACGAGCATCCGGGCAGTATGTTCAGTACCGAAGCACGCAAAAGGTTTAGAAAGCTTCGTGGCGATAATATTGGCACATAGTTTTCTATCTTTGTGGCATGCTATTATATAATGTTACTTCGATCATAGAAGACACTGAAGCCGAAACCTGGCTAAAATGGATGCTTGACACACACATTCCAAAAGTAATGGACACCGGAAAATTTGTATCTTATCGTCTGCTGAAGGTGTTAGATTCTCCTAATGAGGGTGTAACCTACTGTGCACAATACGTCTCAGAGAGCCTGGCCGAATACGAAGCATACCAACAGCTATACGCCCCTGAACTTCAGGCCGAAGTCCAGCTGAAATTCAAAGAAAAAGTGCTTTCGTTCAGAACTTTAATGGAATATATCGCCTGACAGCTATTGTTTGATCAGGTCATAGAGTTCGTCCAGTTTTGGAGAGAGTACAATTTCAATCCTGCGGTTCTTGCTTCTTCCCTCCGGACTGCTATTGGAGTCCAGGGGCTGAAATTCTCCTTTCCCTGTAGCGGTCATGCGCACACTTTCTACTTTACTGACTTCTGTAAGGTACCGGACTACAGACGTTGAGCGGAGTACACTCAAGTCCCAGTTGTCCTTAATCTGGCCCAGGTTATTGATTTTCTGTGAATCGGTATGCCCTTCTACAGCGATGTTGATTTCAGGCTGCTGTTTTAAAACATCGGCCAACTGGCTCAGCGCCTGTTTACCTTTCTCATCGATGATGATGCTTCCCGACGAGAACAGCAATTTGTCGGTCAGTGACACATATACTTTGCCGTTTTTTATTTCCACAGTCAAGCCGTTTTTGGTAAAGCCCAACAGCGCCTGCTGTAGTTTTTCTTTCAACTGGTTGGTGGCTTCATCGCGTTTTTTAAGGATTTCTTCTACTTCCTTAAGGCGCTGTTCTCTTTTTTTCAGGTCACTGCTCAGTTTATTGATCTCAGAAGAACTGTTGCTCCGCAATTTTACATAATTGCTGTCCATTTGCGCATACTGATTTTTCAGGTCATTCAATGCCCCGTTCAGTCCCGTTGTATCTTTTCTCAGCCTGGCGATCAGCCCTTCCAGACTTTCGTTCATCTGCTGCGACTGTGCCCAGCCTTTGCTCAGGGAATCTTGTGTGGACAGCAGGGACTTATATTTCTTGGGTGACAAAATCACACAGGAGCTGAATGCGCTTGCAAAAACTCCAACAAATAAAAATAAAATGATTTTTTTCATTCGTACTTAAGGCTTTGTTAATGAACCAATAAAACCGCTAATTATTGTGCTACGGCGTTTCTTAAAAAGACCACAAAGGGGTACACAGTTTGAAAGGCAGTTTTTAACTGGCTGACAATGGTGCTTTTTTGAAACACGGCATCTTTTAACGGATGAATCGCAATATAGCTTTTCAATTTCAAAAGTTCAATCTGAGCGTGATCGGATTCGTATCCTTTAGGTGCTTTTTTAAGTTTGTCTTCTTCGCTCAACTTAAACGTATTCCTGAAGGCATCTGATTCGATGATGTTTAAAAAATCTGAGGCATTGTAATCAATCTCTTCTCTGATTTTTTTAAGTATATCTGCCTCAGGCATCCAAAAACCCGCTGCCAGAAAAGAATTACCGGGCTGTATGTGCAGGTAATATTCCGGTTCAGGGACGCCTGTTTTTACACGGAAAGAAATTCCAAAATTGTTCTTATACGGATCTTTGTTTTTGCTGAACCTGACATCCCTGTAAATCCGCATCAGACATTTTTTTGCAGGCAAATCGGCAGGAAAAGAGGGATCAACCGCAGAGAGTTCCGGGATGAGAAGGTCTACAAAGGTCAGTACATCTGCTTTTGAAGCTTCGTATCTTGACTTGTTGGCCGCAAACCAGTCCCTGTTGTTGTTCTCAGCAACGTCTTTAATGAAATCGAGGGTTTCTGGTTTAATCATGGTTTATCGTAATGGGGATCATACTTTATCTTTGGAGACAGCCAATGCAGCAAAATCACTCTTGAATACCGGTAGTTGAACGGTGCCAAAAGCAAACAGCCTGTAAAAATAACGGTGAGATACAGCCAAAGCGATTCAAATTCAAGATTACCTCCAGAAAAAACATAGGTGGCTATACCCAAAGCAATCATTTCTGAACAATTCATGGCATAACTGACGTACATAGCCGCATAAAAATATCCGGGTTCTATTTCGAAGCGCTGGCCACAATGCCCGCAAACGGTATTTGTGTGCTGCACATTAAATCCGTAAAGACTGCCCCTGAAAATATCTCCCCTTCTGCAATGGGGACATTTGCCATGAACAAGCGCATAAAGCTTAGAAGTTTTGTCCGGCATATCCTGTGGATTTTTTACGATACTTTAAGTACCACAATACACCAATGCCAGATATCATCAAATAGGGAATGACCAGGAGGTAAATAATGCCGGAGTTCAGTCCCTTACCCTGCGTATTTCCATTCTTAACGCCTTGCTCAGCGCTGATGGTACACATCGCACATTGCGCCTTGACAGGCAAGGTAAACGAGCCTGCAAGCAGCATTGTAAGTATAAAAACAAATGCTATCTTTTTCATGCTGCAAATATACGTAATAGTAGGCCGACCTAAAAATTATAGTAGGGAGAGATCATCAGATAAACGACAACGCCGGTTACTGCCACATACAGCCATACTGGATAAGCCCAGCGTACGATCTTTTTATGCCGCTCCACCTGCATGCTAAAGCCACGCAGAAAACTGATCAGGATCAAGGGCAAAACTAGGATTGCGAGTATGATGTGGGTTGCCAAAATAAACCAATAGATGTATCTGGTTGCACCTACCGCCGCGATTTCAGCGACAGAAGTTAAACCGTCGTGATCAAGATCCCCAAATTTAGTATCCTTCTCATACAAATGGAAAAGGATGTAAAATACAAGGAACAGCGCAGAAAGCACGAACGTAATTACATTCGTTATTTTATGGGCCTGGATATTCTTCCGTTTGATGAAGATCAGGGAGATTACAAGCAGAACAGAACAGGTCGCATTGATACCGCCGATAATGTGGGGCAGCAAATAAATGAAATCAGGTCTTGGCTGAGGTGGAGGGACCAATTTCAATGCAATGACCACCAGTAAAACAACGGCAGTAACGATCCAGATCAGTCTTAAAAAAAATTTATCATTAATTGTCATAATGTAGTTGTTGTGAAGGCATTACCTCCCGTCTTCAGTGTTTCTGAGCACTTCAGCGATCAGTACCTTGATTTCATCATCCAGTTTGGACAATGCCTCCTGATTGGTGGCTTCATAAAATCCTCTGATCCTGTGCTGTGGGTCGACCAGTACAAACATATTGCTGTATGAATATATTTTCCGCTTCGTTTGAAAAGCCTGATGGGCATCAATGAGCAGTTCGTCATTAACAAATTTAAAAATGCCAGTACTATCGCCTGTAAGCAGGTCCCATTTGCCGGGCTTTGCAGAAAGCGTATCCGCATACTTCGCCAAAACTGCAGGCTGATCATAGGCAGGATCGATACTGATACTCACAAAATTCACCATTTTATTGTGTACGTAGGTGGCGTCAAAAGCTTGCATGGCTTTATTGGCTACTTTAACCCCTTCTGTTTTACCGAGGGAATAAAACAATCCAAATATGACGATTTTGTTTTTGTAATCGTCCCATTTAACGGTGTCTCCCTTTTGGTTAACCCACTCCAGTCCTTTTACATTGTGATACAACGTATCCGGAATCTTCTCGCCCCTTACCGTGTGAAAGGTGTCACCTACCTGCTTCGGACCAAAGTAACCAAGTGGCTTATACCTGTTTTTGCCTTTATCCTGAAGTAAATAATATAAAAATCCTGGTACCGCTAATATGGTGACCAGGATCAGAATTTTTTTTATGGAAGCTGATTTCATTAAACGACAGGCATATGCACGTTAAGGTATCCGCCTTCGATCAGCATCAGCACAATGAAGTAGGTGATGAAAATGAAAGACAGCGAAAGTGCAAGCTGCAGACCACGCTTTTCAAATTTTAAGTGCATAAAGTAAGCTACGATATAGAATGCCTTCAGTAAAGTAAGCGCGATGTATACGTAGTTACCAAATTTCTGCGTCATATACCCGTTTGGTATGGCCCATAATGCAATGATAAATTCGACAACAGTAATCATTAATAAAATGGCAAACACTTGCCAGATCTTACCTTTTGATAAGCCTGCGTGATCGTCGTGACCGTGTTCTCCTTCTGTATTTGAGTGATGTTCTGACATGATAGTATTTTTAAAATTGATAATTAAACCAGATAGAAGAAGGTAAATACGAATACCCAAACCAAATCCACAAAGTGCCAGTATAAACCAACTTTTTCTACCATTAAATAATGGCCTCTTCTTTCGAATGTACCATTGATGGTCATACACAAAATGATGATGTTGATGATTACCCCACTGAATACGTGAAATCCGTGAAAGCCTGTGATCGTAAAGAACAAATTGGCAAATTGTTGCGCAGCCACCAGTGATACAGGGCCGTTAAAGAAATGCTTCAATTCTTCAGCTGAAGGAATTGTTCCCCACCAGAAACCATCGTGGTGCAAGTGCGTCCACTCAATAGCCTGGCAACCCAAAAACATAAAACCGCCTATAATGGTAGCAACCATCCACCAGATCACTTCTTTTTTAGAACGTCTGTGTCCTGCCTCTACAGCAAGCACCATGGTTACCGAACTCATGATCAAAATAAAGGTCATGATACCCACAAACACCAGGGGTGCACCGTGTTCAGCAATACCGGGAATGGACTGAAATACTTTATCCGGAGCGGGCCAGGTAAACTTGCTAAAACGTTGCGCTCCATAATAGATCAGCAACGAAGAAAATGTGAATGCATCAGAAACCAGGAAAAACCACATCATAATTTTGCCGTACTCTACCGACCACGGCGAGCGGCCTCCGCTCCATGGCGTAGTTTTTACATGATCTAATTGTGATAATGAACTCATTTTGTAAATAGTAATAGTTTGTTAAAAAATCTAACTGTTCAAAAGTAAAAAAACATACAGATATATCCACAATATATCTATAAAATGCCAGAAAATTGAGGCAATTTCCATCCGGAACTTGCGCCTTTCCGGCGAAATATTCTGATAAGTACCAACGATCGCATTCAGAAGGAAACACACACCTGCAAAAATGTGCAGTAAGTGAAAACCCGAAACCACATAGATCATCGAAATCGCCGCGTTGTTATTCGAGAAAAAAGCACCTGTGCCTACCATCGTAGACCATGCAGAAAGTTGCAGATAGCCAAAAGTAACGCCTAGTACTAGGGTGATCCACAATAGACCGCGCTGAGTTCCGGTTTGTCCTGATTTGGAAGCCCTCGCTGCGAAAAACAGACAGGCACTGCTGGCAAGCAGCACAATCGTGCTGTAAATAAACAGGTCCGGGAGCACCAACCCATGTCCCTTGCCTTTAGAGGCCGAAAACACGATGTAATAACTGGTCCAGCCACCAAACATGATCAGGGACGACACCACAAACAACCACATAATGAACTTTTTAGGTTTCATATCTACCGGAGCTTCCATATCTAAATCTTGTTTATTTAATGTATGTATCATATTAAACTATTTTGTAATAAAATCGAAGAGTAAAACCAACTGCACCAATGGCAGGTAAAAAAACGAACAAAACATGACCTTTCTGGCGCTGGCCAGATCCATAGTCATCCACATTTTGAAAGCCAGCCATGCAAACACCAATCCTGAAACAACCGACACACCGGCGATATAATAACCTCCGAAACCGTAAAATGTCGGCAGTAAACTCACCGGAATTAATATAAGCGTACTTAAAAAAGTAATGAAGGCGCTGGCTTTATCTCTTCTGGTAGTCGGGAGCAGCCGAAATCCAGCTTTTTTATAATCGTCGTCCAGTACCCATGCGATCGACCAGAAATGGGGAAACTGCCATACAAACTGCACCAGAAACAAAATAACAGCTATTTTATCAATCCTCCCATGCGCTGCCACATAACCGATCAGTGGCGGCAATGCACCTGGGATCGCCCCTACAAACACGGCAATTGGAGATTTGCGCTTTAAAGGCGTATACGCAAACGCATATAAAAATATTGAGAAAACTGAAAGCAGACCAGTTTCTATGTTTAGTCTGCCCAGCAACCAGGTACCGAGCATTCCCATCACCAGGCCTGATACCAGCCCCTGCCCGGTCGTCATGTGGCCAGCAGGCATCGGACGGTCCTTCGTCCGGGTCATGAGCTTATCCAGGTCTACTTCAATGACTTCGTTGAAACAATTTGCGGCTGAAGTCACCAAAAAACCTCCGGCAATTAAAATCAACCAGTTCAACCAATCGATACCTGGCGCACTCCCACCGTTCACAGCAACTTTCGATCCGATCAAAAATGTGATAGACGCAGAAAACACGACCAGAAATGTCAGCCTGAATTTTATGAGTTTAGAGAAGTCTGCGAAAAACTGTTTCAAATTATATAGTTAATTAATGGGCTGTTTGTAAGTGGCGGTCGCATAGACCAATAAATAAAGATAATATTGAAGACTGAACAAAAGTGTACTGAACAAGATGTGCAGCGCCTGCGCATAAGGTGGCAAAGCCAGGTTGGACAACAACAGTCCGGTTGCAATTTGAACAGTCAGTGTAATACCAATTGCATTCGCAATCATGAGTGCCATTGTTTTACCACTAAACCGGTCATTGATCCCTTTATAAATAATAATATTGACGACCAGAATTGCAATAGCAAGATCCCTGTGGTAAGAGAAAACAGCACCAACCCTGCCCAGCCAACTTTCTCTATCGGTGTACATCAGGCTTTTGGAGACGGCATCAACCATTTCACGTACTTCTGTACCCAAAACGATCTGCACAATGCTCAGCGCAATGGCTAAAAAAATCAATACTTTTAACCAGATAACCTTTGCCATTACGGTCGTCAGTTGCTGTTGCAGCTGCGTTGCGTAATGGTAAGTGTAGACCAGTATCGCCAGGATCACGAGGGCCAGCAGCATATGGACTGTTACAATCCAGGCCAGTAAGTTCGTTGATACGACGATAGAGCCCAACCAGGCCTGAAATCCCACAACAATCAGATTTGCCACACTCAGTAGGACAATCCTTTTAGCCGTTTTACGGTATTGAAAAGAAAGTACAACCAGACCCAGCAATAAAAATCCTGTTAATGCACCCATCAACCGGTTGATATACTCCGTCCATGTTTTGGCCGCATTGAAGGTTTCAGGTTGAAGGATCGATACATCATGTCTGATGCTATCGGCAAGATGAACCTTACCCATGCGCTCCAGCGTCTTTGCAAAACGCTCGTTCTTGGCCACGCGGCGGGCAACATACTTTTGTTGATATCCTTCCGGAAGTTCTGATGCCGAAGTAGGCGGAACGTATTGATCAAAACACTTTGGCCAATCCGGACAGCCCATACCAGAACCCGTACTGCGTACGATCCCACCTGCCAGAATCAGCAAAAGGGTCACCACAATTGTAATAAGGTTTAGCCTGATAAATCTCTGTTCAGATTTAGGAACCATGTGCAAATGATTAAAAAAAATGAGGTATCTGTTGTAAGTATTTACCTACTGCAGATACCCCATATATGATAAACTATAATACTAGTCTAATTTTGTTTTCGCTGCAGCGGCAGTCTGCTCTTCCCATTCACGTTGTATGCGTTCTGCCTCAGCATCACCTTCAAAGTCATGCGGCATATTCGAACTCATAGTTTGTGAGAAAGGTACAGTTTGAGGAATAAAATCTTCTTCAGCGCCAGGTTTGCTATAGTCATATGGCCAACGGTAGACAGTTGGGATTTCTCCAGGCCAGTTTCCGTGCAGATGTTCTACAGGAGCTGTCCACTCCAGGGTATTCGCACCCCAAGGATTCTGAGGAGCTCTTTTTCCTTTAAAGATCGAATAGAAGAAGTTCCACAAGAAAGCAACCTGTGCTAAAGCACCTATAATTGCAGCCCAGGTCACAAATACGTTAACCGTAAGCCATTTCTGCATAAACTCAAACTCAGTGAAGGCATAATAACGACGTGGTACACCATCCAGACCTAAGAAGTGCAAGGGGAAGAACACCAGGTAAGCTGCAATGAAGGTTAACCAAAAATGCAGGTAACCTAATTTACTGCTCATCATTCTACCAAACATTCTAGGATACCAATGATAAACCCCAGCAAGCATACCGAAGATTGCTGCAGAACCCATTACCAGGTGAAAGTGGGCAACAACAAAATATGTATCGTGCAAGTTGATGTCCAATGCTGCGTTACCCAGGAAAATACCTGTTAAACCACCAGAGATAAAGAAGGATACCAAACCGATTGCAAAAAGCATGGCCGGGGTGAACTTGATATTTCCACGCCATAAGGTAGCGAGGTAGTTGAAGGTCTTAACAGCAGATGGAACCGCAATAATCAGTGTCGTGATCATAAACACACCACCAAGCAGCGGGTTCATACCCGTCACGAACATATGGTGACCCCAAACGATAAACGACAGGATCGTGATACCAATCAGTGAATAAATCATGGCATGGTAACCGAAAATTGGTTTTCTTGAATTCACCGAGATGATCTCTGATGAAATACCCAAAGCCGGCATGATTACAATATATACCTCAGGGTGACCAAGGAACCAGAATAAATGTTGCCATAGAATTGGTGAACCACCTTCATTCGGCAATACCTGTGTACCCATTACGATATCAGAAAGGTAGAAACTTGTACCGAAACTACGGTCAAAAATCAAGAGTACCACACCTGCAACAAGTACCGGGAACGAAAGGATACCCAAAATAGCTGTCAGGAAGAAAGCCCAGATGGTCAATGGCATCCTCCACAGATCCATTCCTTTGGTACGCATGTTCAATACTGTACTGACATAGTTAATACCACCCATTAAAGATGAAGCAACAAACAACACCATACTTACCAACCAAAGTGTCATACCTAAGCCGGATCCGCTGATCGCAGTTGGCAATGCAGATAAAGGTGGGTAAATCGTCCATCCCGCACTGGCAGGTCCTGTCTGGATGAAGAACGAACTCATCATAATCACACAGGCTGAAAAGAAGAACCAGTAAGAAAGCATGTTCAGGAAAGGTGAAGCCATATCCCTTGCACCGATCTGAAGTGGAATCAACAAGTTACTGAACGTACCGCTCAAACCAGCGGTCAATACAAAGAATACCATGATGGTACCATGTATCGTAACCAGCGCCAGGTAGAAATCCGGCTTGATCCTGCCGCCTTCAGCCCATTTTCCAAGGAAAGTTTCCAGAATAGGAAATGATTTGTCTGGCCAGGCCAATTGTAACCTGAACAATATGGATAAACACATTGCGATTACAGCCATAATAATACCAGTTATCAAAAACTGCTTGGCGATCATCTTGTGATCCTGACTAAAGATGTACTTCGTTAAAAAAGTCTCTTTGTGATGCCCATGATCATCATGGCTATCGTGGTTATGTGTATCGTGTAATGATATAGTTGACATAATGTGCTATTCCAGTATTATTATTTTTTTAAAGCTACTTGATTTGTATTAACAGCTGATGAATCTGCAACAGGGGCGGCAGGCGCTTCTTCAGTTGCAGTAACAGGCATGTTAAATTGTTTTCTCAAATCGTCAGTTAAATAGGGAGCTTGTTCAGCAACCCAGGCAGTATATTCTTCCATTGAAACCACCCTTACCTCACGCTGCATATTGTAGTGGCCCTGACCACAGATCTTGGCACACAGGAAAAGGTATTTGAATTTAGGATCGTTGGTTTTCTTTTTCATCTCCTCTGTTGTAATGGTCGGAGTGAATTCGAAGTAAGAAGTCATACCAGGAACAGTATTCAACTGAACCCTGAAATGCGGCATGTAAAAACTGTGCAACACATCTTTACTGGTCAGGATCAGGCGCACCGGCTTGTTTACCGGGATGACCAAAACATCAGCTACCTGATCATCGAGGGATTTTTTATCATTAAAATCGATACCGAGTGTATTTGCCGAATTGATCAGCTTATAATTTTTGACACCAACCACACCATCAGCTCCGGGATAACGAATGGCCCATGCAAACTGTGATGAAGTGATCTCAATGCTGATCGGCTTATTGTTCGGATCTTCTACTTTGTAAAAAATTGATCTCCAGGTCAGGAATCCCATTAATACCAACACCGTCAAAACGATGGCCGGGATAACGGTCCAGATTTTCTCAAGGGTGTTGTTGTGCGGGTAATAATAAGCTTTGCGTTTACCGGTATTCTTGTAGAAATAAGCAAATCCGAACAAAACAATATGCGTTGCAATAAACACGATAGTCGTGATGATCAGGGTGATGTTGAACATCTGATCAATCCGCTTTCCATGCTCAGATGCTGCTTCAGGAAGCAACATGTTGCCATGTACCGTATATTCCCAGTAGACACCGTAAATTCCTACAACCAGGAACAAGGCGAAAAGTCCGCCGTTTATAGCATCCCAGTTGATGCCTTTAGGTTTGTCCTGAGCCTGTCTGGTCAGTTCATATACCTTCAATGCCTTTCCAACTATTGCTACGAACAAGCAAAGTACCAAAAACGCCAGGACATAAAACGTTGCCGATTTATAGATCGGCCCCATATCAACTGGCTTCTCAGCAGCAGCTTCAGCAGCCTGGGCAAATGCACCGGTATTTGCAAATGCAGTCAAAACCACTGCTAGTGCCGCTATTGTTTTATTACTTATAAATTTTCTTAAACTCATTTCCTTAAAAGTAGTAACACTGTACTTCTATTATACTATTATTTATTATATGCTCTTCAGCTCGCCAATTACAAATGGTGGTTTAAACTTTCCTGCAGGAAAGGATGATTTTTCGCAATCAGCGGTTTCTTGCTCAGTGAATTCAATACGGCAAAGGTAAACAAACCTACAAAACCCACAGCAATTCCGATCTCAATAAATCCAAAACCATGATGTTCTGCTACTGTTCCCGGCATAATCATCTGGTAGTAATCTACCCAGTGACCGCACAATACGATGATAGAAACGGTTAACAGTACATTTTCCTGTCTTTTGTTGTCCCTGTCCATCAACAGCAATACCGGAGATAAGAAGTTAAGAACCAGGTTCAAATACCACCAGAATTCATAATTTTCCCATCTGTTGTAGAAGTATACGGTCTCTTCCGGAATGTTTGCATAGTAGATCAGCATAAACTGAGCGAACCATACGTAAGTCCAGAAAATAGAGAACCCGAAGATGAATTGTCCCAGATTGTGCAGGTGACTGTTGTTCACCCAGCTCATGTAGCCCGATTTTTTCAGAAGGATAATGATGATGGCGATCGTAGCCAGACTGCTGACCCACATGGCTGCAAAGTTGTACCAGCCAAACATGGTAGAGAACCAGTGTGCTTCCAGTGACATCACTGTATCAAAAGCAAAGATTGGTGTGGTGAATCCGTAGATAACTAAAAATATACAAGAATATTTAAAGCTCTTTCTGTAAGAATTTAACCCACCTTCCAAATCCTCATTGTTAGACCATTTGGCCAGAAAATAGGCGAACAAACTGTAAGCAGAAAGGAAAACAACCTGTCTGCCCAGGAAGAAAGGCACATTCAAAAACGCAGACTTTCCGTCAATTAATTTATCATAGTTTTCGCTGTTCGGATCTGTAAGACCTTCAGCATGCCAGTGGTGATATAAGTTGTGTGTGTATAAACCCAGTCCGATCACGACCAATAGAATGATTACTGCTATTGGCAATACCTTAGCCATAGCCTGTGGTACACGAAGTATTGAAGCAGACCATCCTGCCTGTGCTACAAATTGTACGGCCAAAAAGAAAGCGCCGGACATACATACACAAGCGAAGTAATAAGCCATTAGTAACAGGTTTGCAAAAGTACGCTCGTGAAGCGTCTCTTTAGAAAAACCAAAAACTATCGCTGCAATACCGATCACAATACCGATAATGCTTAAAGTTTTTGCTTTACCTGTAAACTCAAACTGCTCAGTTAAATTATAATTATGAGTTCCCATTTATTTCTTCTTTACTATTTTGCTTTTTGTAATTCCTGTACGTACAACACTACTTTCCATCTCTCTTCTGGCGACAACTGAGAAGCATAAGAGCCCATCATGTTAACACCATATTTAATCGTGTGGTAGATCTTTCCTGCAGTCAGGTCTTTCATCAATCCGCCTCTTGAAGATGCTTTCTCCGGATCGTGGAATGAAGGTACGCCACTAAATTTTTCTATTTTAACCAGGTGACCTTGTCCGTCACCCTGATCGCCATGGCAAGGACTGCACATTACTTTGTACAGGTGCTGGCCTTTTAATAAGTTCTCTTCTGTCAGCTGTACTGGATTCACCAGGCTTACACCTGCTGCCTCGTAACCATCTTTGTTATTTGGATATACATCCTGCTCTACAAAGCCAACCGGAGCAGTATGTGCAGGCGGAACTTGTGCAGTATGACCGTTAAAACTTTTCAACAGCGCATTGGTTGTAGAAATCGGCTGGTCCGGATTAGGAGCAAGCGGATCATACATATTTCTTGCATATTCTAAACCTGTACTTTGTTTATCCCGGCATGCTGAAAAAACCACAGCACTAGCCAGAATACAAAACGAGGCTAAAACTACTTTATTCTTATTCATAGCTAACATACTTCCTTTCATTGTACTTCACTTCCAAAGCACCGGCATCTTTTAATAAACCATCAATTACGCTGTGTTCAGCATTCTCTTTAGCATCGATTGCAATGATGAACCTGTCGTCAGTAGCCCTCAGGTCCATAACCCTAGGTGCCCTTCCCGGAAACAAATGTGTAGATGCATAATAAGCACCAACCAGACTGAATGCACAGAACAAAACGGTAAGCTCAAACATAATCGGAATAAAATCCGGAAGTGCGAGAGCAGGCTTACCACCAATGTTGTGTTTCCAGTCTACCACAGATGTCAGATAGATCAGTGCGAATGCGGAGGCCGTTCCGGTAATCCCGCAAAAGAATGCGAGAATATCTAACCTGGACCTTTTAACTCCTAATTTAGCTTCGATGCCGTGGATAGGCATTGGTGTATAAACATCATGTATCTTAATGTTATTTTCCTGCAACTTATCGATGCCGTGCATCATTTCGTCCGGATCACCAAAACTGCCTAAAATATATTTGATATCACTCATTGTTATATTTTTGCGTATTCTTCTTGTTTAACACTATCAAACTTGTCTAAAGACTCAATGTATTCTGCTACTTGTTCTTTATCCAGATGACCTTCTTTAATTTGCTCCATTTTAGCCTGCTCACTTGCACTCTTCAACAGCAGTTTCACCTCTGCAATCGCTATAGAAGGCAATACCCTCAGGAACAGCAGGAATAAGGTGAAGAATACGCCGATCGAACCAACGAACACGCTTACGTCTACCCATGTTGGATAGAACATTGCCCAGCTCGAAGGGATATAATCACGGTGCAATGAAGTGACGATGATCACAAAACGCTCGAACCACATACCGATGTTTACTACGATAGACAGGATCCAGGTAGCCGGGATGTTGGTACGGATCTTTTTGAACCACAGCAATTGCGGAGAGATTACGTTACAGGTCATCATCATCCAGTATGCCCACCAGTAAGGACCGGTCGAGCGGTTGATAAATGCATACTGCTCATATTCAGAACCTGAATACCAGGCGATGAAAAACTCAGTTAAATAAGCCACACCAACGATCGATCCCGTCAGAATGATGATTTTGTTCATCGATTCAATGTGGAACATGGTGATGTAATTTTCAAGACCCAATACTTTACGGGCAACCAGCAATAGTGTTAGTACCATCGCAAATCCAGAGAAGATCGCTCCAGCCACAAAGTACGGCGGGAAGATCGTGGTATGCCATCCCGGAATAACCGAGGTTGCAAAGTCCATGGATACAATCGTGTGTACCGAAAGTACCAGTGGTGTAGAAATACCGGCAAGGATCAGCGACACCGCCTCAAAACGCTGCCAGGTTTTTACATTACCAGACCAGCCAAAAGAGAAGATTGAATAAATTTTACGTCTTACTCCGGTTGCACGGTCACGGATGGTCGCGATATCAGGCAATAAACCTGTGTACCAGAACAACAACGATACCGAGAAATAAGTAGAGATCGCAAACATATCCCATACCAGTGGCGAGTTAAAGTTTACCCATAGCGAACCGAACTGGTTTGGCAAAGGCAATACCCAGTAAGCCAGCCATGGACGGCCCATGTGAGATACTACATAAGTAGCGGCACAGATTACAGCGAAGATCGTCATGGCCTCTGCTGACCTGTTAATTGAGTTCCTCCAGTTTTGACGGAAGAGCAGAAGTACTGCAGAGATCAGCGTTCCGGCGTGACCGATACCAACCCACCATACGAAACCGGTGATGTCCCATGCCCATCCTACTGTCTTGTTCAGTCCCCATGATCCGATACCGAACCAGAAGGTATAACTTACAGCAACTACCCAAAGTGTAGCACCGCAAAGCGCGATGATAAATCCAATCCACCATGCCCTGTTCGGCTTGTTTTCTACCGGTAACAGAATGTCATTCGTAATTTTTGAATACGTAATGTTCTGGCCGGTAATTAGTGGTTCTCTTAATATTGATTCCTTATGTCCTGACATAATTTATTTTCTTTTAATATCAGCTATCTGCTTACGCGTGTACTGTTGTATCTGTGTTTCTAATTTTTGTCATATAACCTATACCCGGTTTTACGTTGATTTCTTCCAGTACGTAGTAGATCCGCTCACTACGCAATGCTTTAGATACTTCCGAATTAGGGTCGTTGCCATCACCGAAGATGATTGCGTTTGCAGAACAAGCTTCCTGGCAGGCCATTTTGATATCGCCATCTTTCAATGGACGTTTCTCGATTTTAGCTTGCAGTTTACCAGCCTGGATCCGTTGGATACACATCGAACATTTCTCCATTACTCCTCTCGAACGGGTAGTTACATCTGGGTTCAGCACCAGTTGTGTAAACTCATTGTTCAGGTAGTTGTCGAAACGTGAATCGTTCCAGTAGTTGAACCAGTTGAAACGGCGCACTTTATACGGACAGTTGTTCGCACAATAGCGGGTACCTACGCAACGGTTATAAGCCATGTGGTTCAGACCGTCTGATGAGTGTACTGTCGCCAGCACCGGACATACCGTCTCGCAAGGAGCGTGGTCACAGTGCTGACAAAGCATTGGCTGGTGAACAACAGAAACATTTTCCATCTGAGCCGCCTCCAAATGTGCGATTTCCTTTTCTTTAGTTACCGCATTGATTCCGGTACCATGACCGTGTTCGCCATGTGCTTCCTCACCATGACCTTCTTCCACATTATAGCTGTAATAACGGTCAATCCGGATCCAGTGCATTTCTCTGCGTCTGCGTACTTCGTCTTTACCTACAACAGGAATGTTATTCTCTACGTTACAGGCCACGATACAAGAACCACAACCGGTACAAGCGTTCAAATCGATCGCCATTACCCAGTTGTTACCTGGTTTTTCGTATTTATCCCAAAGATCGTAATCTTTATGTTTTCCGTGCTCGTTACCAGATCCTGCAGCAGGGTTCTTTTTAAACGCATCAAAACTCGCTTCACGAATCACATTTCTACCCTCGAAAGAGTGGTGTGTCTGTGTTTGCGCCAGTTCCTCTCTGCCACCAGTAGCCGCAATGGTTACTGTAGTCGCGTATTTAGAAGTACCATTGGTGAAGCTTACAAAAGGATAAGCATTCTTACCCACATCGTTACCTGCCTTACCAACCATGGTACGGCCATAGCCTAAAGCGATGGAAGCAGTACCAGAAGCTTGTCCCGGCTGGAACAAGACCGGCAGGTCTATGCTATATCCTTTGGCATCTTTTACCGTTACAATATCAAATTCTTTTAATCCTTTGCTTTCGGCAAACTTAGGTCCGAGGGCGATGTAATTGTCCCAGGTCACTTTAGAAACCGGATCAGGAAGTTCCTGCAGGAATGCGTTATTGGCATGTTTACCATTACGCATCGGCAAGCTTTCATAAACCTGTAACTCGATATCTTTAGCAAGCGATTTACTGTTGCTGATGATTGTAGGAATCACCGCAGCAAGAGAAAGACTGAAGGTATAGGCACCGGCCGGTTTAGCAGCAGCGGCGAAAACACCAGTCTGCAGAACATCTGCCCAGCTCTTACCGAAAACAGGCAATACACTTGCTTCCCAGTAATTGCGTACATATTGGTAGTATTCTTTAACAGGAGCATTAGACCAGGTCAGCAAGCTTTCTTCAGGCTGACGTGAACTGAATACCGGATTGATGGTCGGCTGAACGATGGAATAATAGCCTTCATAAGCGTTGGCATCTCCCCATGACTCCAGGTAGTTTGGCGTGATTGCGATCACATCACAAAGGGATGAGGTTTCATCCTTCCTGTCAGAAAAAGAAACTTTCAAAGCTACTTTAGCCAGTGCATCTGCAAAAGCTTTTGTATTTGCAACATCATAAGCAGGATTGCTATCCAGGAAGAAAACAGCACCAACTTCACCTCTGCTCATCTCATTGATGAACTCAGCAAATTCAGCATCGTTACCTGCATAACGTTTGTTCGGATTGTCCAGGTCTATCGTCGTACCATAACTGCCGATAGCCGAGTTGATCGCATTGACCAAAATTTGTGTAGACACATCATTTGAACCGCAAACAACCAGTGACTTCCCTTTATTCTGAAGTAATTCTTTTGCAACTAATTTTAATGCTTTATCAGCAGTTACATTGTTACCCAAAGTACCACCTGCCAGATTCGCGCCGGTGATCGCATTGTATAAGGTAATCAGCGACGGACCTTCTTCAGAAAGTTTGATCGGCACACGTGTATCTGCATTGGTACCAGTCAGACTCATTCCAGCCTCAAACTGGAAGTGACGTGACATTTTACCTTTAGCCAAAGATTTGTAGTTTCTGTTGGCAATATACTGTGAAGTAAATTCTTCACCGCTGATCCAGGCACCCAGGAAGTCAGCACCAAAGCTCACAACCAGGTCAGCTTTGTCAAAATTGTATTTTGGAACAACTGCTTTACCAAAGCTGTTCTCATTTGCCTTGATGATACCGGTATAAGAAACCGCATCATACTGAACGTGTTTGGTAGTAGGGAAAGCAGTAGTAAAATCAGCAATAACTGCTTTTGTTGAAGGGCTGTTCACCGAAGAAGAAACGATACGGATCTTTTTACCTGAAACTTTAGCCAGTTCCGTTGTCAGGAACTCATCTACTTTAGCCCAGGTAGTCTCCGCACCTTTTACTACAGGAGATTTTAGTTTAGAAACATCGTACAGATCCAAAACTGAAGCCTGAGCCTGCGCATCCGTACCACAGTTAAATTCACCTGCATTCGGATTTGGTTCAATCTTAATTGGCCTGCCCTCTCTTGTCTTTACCAAAATACTCTGACCGTTAAAACTCGATACATAATAGTTTGGAATACCAGGAACTACATCTTCAGGTTTAATCAGGTAAGGAATTGATTTATGAACAGGAGCTGTCTGACAAGCTGCCAGCGTAACCGCACCCAACCCAAAGCCCAAAGCCTTTAAAAAGTCGCGGCGTGGAGTTACGGTACTTAACCCTGCTTCATTTAAAACATCTTCAATTGGAAGTGACTCAGCAAATTCGTTTTTGTTTTTTTCAACAAAATCCGGAGTGTTTTTATACTCTTCTAAGCCTTTCCAGTATTTTTTATTGCTTTCCATTTAAGCTATATTACTGTTTATCGAACGTTCTTTTTATTAAACTCTATTAATAGTGGCATTTACCACACTCTAAACCACCCAGGGCAGCAGGTGTCATTTTCTCCCCTTTTTTGATCTTCTCATGCGCTTCAATGATCTTGTCATAGAATGCATTTCCTTTCACTTCCAGCTGGGTGTCTTTGTGACAGTTGATACACCATTTCATCGTTAACGGTGAATATTGGTAAATCTCTTCCATCGTATCCACAGGACCGTGACAAGCGAAACAAACCGGCTCATTTGGTTTCAAACCTTTTTCTTTTCTGATGGCCGCTTCACCAACTACTACGTGTTGTGAGTGGTTGAAATAAGCAAAATCAGGAAGGTTGTGTACACGAACCCATTCGATTGGTTTTTCTTTCGTTTTATCGTAAGTCATAGACTCCGGATCGTAACCCAGGGCGGTGTATATTTTCTGAATCTCAGGAGAGATCGCACCGTCATATTTCTCAGTCGCCTGAACCGCTTTGTGACAGTTCATACAAACATTCGCAGAAGGAATGGTTGAGTTTTTAGACTTGAACGCACCAGTGTGGCAATACTGACAATCGATCTTGTTCGTTCCGGCATGCAGCTCATGCGAGAATTTGATCGGTTGCACCGGCTGGTAGCCAGTATGTACACCAGTTTCCCACATGCCCATCCAGCCAAAAGATCCAAGCACTGTAATCAAGCAGAGGATAAAGAAGAAAACAAATTTCTTGTTTTTGAACAAGCGTTTGATCCCTGTACCAAAAGATACTTCCTCTTCCTCCACAAGGACAACTCCTTGTTTTTGAAGAATCAGGCGCTCCAGTATTTTGATTGCGCGGCCCAGGACCACCAATACCACGATGGACAGGATGATGATGGCAACCACACCGGCGATTGAAAAATCAGATACACCTTCTGAAGCAGAAGAACCACCGCCTGTTTCGCCGGGAGCGTCTGCTTTCTTAGGCTCGCCTGCTTTTGCATAAGCGATGATGTTTTTGATCTGGTCATCCGTTAAACGCGGAAATGCAGTCATCTCTGCCGGAGAGAATTTCGAAGCCTCTATAGCTTGTTTGTCACCAGCGTCAACCAAAGCTTTCCAGTTTCTGATCCATTTAATGGCGAAAGCTTCATCCAGTTCATTTAGTTTAGCGGTTAATGCAGGACCGGTACTAGGACGGTCCAATTGGTGACAGGAGTTACAATTATCCTTGAATAATTTACGACCCTCCACTACATCTTGTGCCTGTGTTGAAGAAACGATTAAAACAGATAGAGCCGTAAACATAAGTGCCGACTTCCAAACTCTTCTAACGATCAATGAGATATCCCTCATAATGAGTATTTTATACTATTTTTTAAAAAACTTAATAAACGCTATTGATGTTTAAACTCAGGTCCTCCACCAAAACGTCCACAAAAGTAAAATTTATTAACGTACCAATGACAAAGAAATGACAGTAAATACAATTTATAATCAATCTAAATAGTTCGTTTAATCCACTTTAAACGACGAAAATCAGCAATTTTCAACAAATTACTGATTCCCGTTTACTGCCAACTTTAAGCCGGCACTTGTTAAAGTAAATTACATTTTTAGGATCCAGGCAAACATCAGTGGTGCCACGATTGTTGCATCCGATTCAACAATGAATTTTGGCGTATCGATGTCCAGTTTACCCCAGGTAATCTTCTCGTTTGGCACTGCACCTGAGTATGATCCATAGGAAGTTGTAGAGTCTGAGATCTGACAAAAGTAGCTCCAGAAAGGGATGTTTTCCATCTCCATATCCTGGTAAAGCATCGGTACTACACAGATCGGAAAATCACCTGCAATACCGCCACCAATTTGAAAAAACCCGATACCTTTGCCCGCGCTGTTGTCGATATACCAGTTGGCAAGCCATCCCATATATTCTATCCCGCTTTTCATCGTGGTCGCCTTAATTTCAGATTTCATCACATAGGACGCAAAAATATTGCCCATGGTAGAGTCTTCCCATCCCGGTACAACGATCGGAAGGTTTTTTTCTGCCGCAGCCAGCATCCATGAATTTTTTGGGTCAATTTCATAGTATTGCTCCAGATCACCGCTCAGCAACATCTTGTACATGAACTCATGCGGAAAATAACGCTCACCAGCCGTATCCGCATCTTTCCAGATTTTATGGATGTGCTTTTGCAGTCTCCGGAAAGCTTCTTCTTCCGGAATGCAGGTATCTGTAACCCGGTTATAGTGGTTTTCCAGCAAATCCCATTCGTCCTGCGGACTCAGATCTCTGTAGTTGGGAACCCTTTTATAGTGTGAATGTGCCACAAGGTTCATGATGTCCTCTTCCAGGTTGGCCCCTGTACAGGATATGATGGACACTTTATCTTGTCTGATCATCTCTGCAAGAGAAATACCCAGCTCTGCAGTACTCATTGCTCCGGCCAGTGTGATCATCATTTTACCACCTTCATCCAAATGTGTTTCGTATCCCTTTGCCGCATCCATCATCGCTGCTGCGTTAAAATGGAGGTAATTGCGCTCCATGAACTGAGATATAGGTCCTCGTGTTGTACTCATTTTGATCTAAATTTTTTGTTGCCGCAAAAATAGCATAAATTTATAAATAGTTATTCCTGCATAATCGTTAAACCATTCCCAAGGTATCCTTTTACAAAATCAAGAAGACAATAGTGTCGTTATAAGATAATAATTATATCTATGACCCTGTTATCACCCTGTTAAGACCCTGTTAGTACCCTGTTGGTATCTTGTTCAACTAAACGTATTTTACTGTCTGACTAGAGGCAGCCCTAAACCTGACTTCAATAAATGGCCTCAAACTTGCTACCCGGATTTCTATAATAAAAACTTTATCCTATTTTAGGCAAATGAAGAGAATTTCGCTTTGCACAGTATTGATCATGATCGCTGCAAATGCATTAGGGCAAAAAAAATTTATTGAACGTTATTTATCCGACAAAACTGATTCGTCCAGAAGGGCCAGTTTTATGCCTGTCCCGGTATTCCGCTACAGTCAGGAAATGGGGATTGAAATTGGTCTGGGTGCGCTGTATTCTACTTATCTGGACCGCAAAGATCTGGCTAACCGAAGCTCAAATTTCTCGGCAGTCTTATCGGGATCTACTAAAGGACAATACAATATCTCGTTGAAAGGTGACATATGGACCAAAAACAATACCCACCGCTATGTTGCTGAGGTCAGGTTCAAACGGATGCCGTTTGACTTTTACGGACTGGGCAACAACACGCTTGAGGCTGATGAGGACCGCCTGGTACAGGGATCGGTAAAAATTGTACTGGAGGCTGAAAAAAAATTATTGCCTCATTTCTATTCCGGTCTTTCGGTCGGCTTTGAAAACTATCATTTTACCGATAAAGTAGTTGGCGGAATCTATACTACTTCCCCGGATCTGGTCCACCGGATCGGTGGCTCGGTGGTCTACGGCGGGTTTTCTGCCAGTTTTGACACCCGGAACTCCAACAACTACACGACAAAAGGCTTTATGGGGAGGGTTTCTTATCAGTACGCCCCGGATTTCTTTGGTGGTGAAAATTTCAACGGCAGCCTGATTAAGGCAAACGTACGTCACTTCTTCCCGCTCAGCAAAAAATTTGTATTGGGACTAAATGCCCTTTTTCATAGCGTTCAGGGACGCAATACCCCGTTTTACCTGCTTCCGCAAATGGGTAATGACGAAATGATGCGGGGTTATTACACAGGGCGTTACCGCGACCGGAATTTACTGGCCGGACAGGCGGAACTGCGCTACCGCTACAACAACCGTTTTGGACTGGCGGCATTTGCCGGTACAGGGCAGGTATTTGACAACGGAGATTTCGGTCTCAAAAGCTTCAAGCCTTCGTACGGTGCGGGGGGACGGTATTTCTTCGATCCTGAAAAAGGCCTGAGTGTGCGGGTCGACTATGGTATTGGCGAAAAAAGACCAAATGAAAAACGCCAGACCGGATTTTACATCAGTCTGGCGGAGGCGTTTTAGAATGGCATGTATGTGTTCGTCTAGAAATCCGGCGTTCCCTTAAGCACCTCGTAGGTTCCGTGGTCAATATCCACTTTCAGTAAAGCACCTTCAACAGTTTTCTCTTTCCCCTGGAAAGTAACCCTGGCATTTTGTACGATCGCTGTACGTGTTTTTGCATCAAACCCGATTTTGTCTCCTTTCAGCGTACTCCGCTTACCATTAATGATGTGGGCATTCCCAAATAGCGTGAGGTAGCGTTTATCTGCACTGTATGACGTGGAGTCCGTTGCGCTATACTCAAATTTCTCAAACATGCTTTCTGTAATGACTGTAGCAGCACCACGTGTCAGCTCCGGCTCTGCCTTGTTTGCACTGGCATCTTCATTCCCAAATTGCAGGATCAGATCGTATTGACCGCCGTATTTACTGAACAGTTCCGGCTCATCTTTGGCGTACTTATAATCCACCCCGCTCGCATGATAGCCTGGGTTGCCGTTCATTTTCAAGGCTTCTTTTTCGGAAATGATTTTTCCGTCTATCAATAAAGCAATTTTATAGCCCACAGGAAACGCAGCTTCAGTGAAAGTAGTGCCAAATCGAACCAGGATCTCATCCCGTTTATGGCCACCGATCGTTACCGGGTATCTGTTATAAAAACGACCGATCGCTTTTGTTTTTCTTCTGATTTTTGCGGTTTCTATTTCTGCATCACTGGCGTACGTGATTTGGTTTTTCCAGGTCTTAATTTCAGCTTTTCCATTGGAAAACGTCCCAGAACTCATACAGGCAGGACTGATCCGGGTGAGTATCTCTGCCGGATATTCCTTTCCATCGATGACCACCAGCGGATTTTCACCCAGGTCGACATTGTCTATCAATCTTAACGGGGCCTCAGGTTTTTCTTTGATTTCCGGTAGCGCTTGTTTTTCGCCAGGCGGCGCTTTTTCCCCAGCCATTTTTGCAGGGCCCGGATGTAGCGCAGGTTCTTCGGTCTGCTGCTGGTACTTAAAAGGTTTTATCAAATTGATTTTACTTTCGGCATACACAACCTGTACGCCAAAGAGCCCTACCAGTGCCAGACCGGCCGGTACGAGGGTGAGATAAGTTAATTTTTTCATATTTTTCGATGGGTTAGTAAACAACATTTTGATGCGCTCTTTTACAGGATTCTTTACGAAACTATGCACCAGCGGCGTGCTGCTGCCCTGACTGCTGACCGCCAGGCTCAATAGCAGGTTGGCATATACAGTGCTGCCGATCACGGAAGATGTTTCCCGGTCTGCTTCGTATTCGTGTACCTGTTCCAGTGCCTTTGCGTAAAAATATACCGGCGGACTGAACCACAGCAGGGACCTGCAAATGCCGATAAACATTTTATCTAAAGAATGGTAATAGGCGGCGTGCACCCCTTCATGATGCATCACGGCAGCAAAGGCTGCTGTATCCAGCTTTTGTTGGTCTATAAAGACGTAATTCAAAAAAGAACAGTTGGTAAAGCCGCCTGCTTTCTGCACAACTCTGAGTTTGCCCACTACACGGATCACCTTTTTGCTGTGCCAGAGCAGTGTAGCGATCTGTACCAGCAGGAAAATAAAGACGATGCAGGTGATGGCCCAGTAAAATGCACCCAGGACAGCTGCCCAGTCTGTACTTTGAACCGTACTGGCAGACGGGAAAGTTTCTGTATGGGTTTGGAAAGTTATCGGACTTTGTTGCGGGGCGACCATCACAGGAACTGCGGCCTGTTGTCCTGCTTGCACAGGCTCCGGGCTGTCCGACCTCAGTTGCAGCTGCAATACCGGGATCAAAAAGCTCAGCAACAGGGTGGTCAGCAGGTAAAACCTGTTGAAGCTAAAAAAGGTAAGCTTTTGCAGCAACAAGTGATAAAGTGCGTAAAACAAGCCCATACAGGTGCTTACTTTGAGCAGGTAAATGAACCATTCCATATTATTTAATGATTGAAGTCGTATCTGCGGGAGTGACATCCTCAGGCTTGGAGATCTCGATTTTAGCGCCGTATCCCTTGCCATATTTGGCTGTGAGTTCTGCATCCGCTTCGTTAAAACTGCCGAAACTCATGCTCCTATCGATAAGTTGATCATTTGTTAAGGCTTTAAATTGCCTTTCTGAATATTGTTTGCCTTCGTAGATCAGTAAAAGCTTTTTACCACGGTCGACACTTACGCCACCTCCTGACCCACCTTTCGTAGTTATTTCGATGTAATCATAGCGCTTGCCACTCTGACCTTTCTGTGTGTACCGGATATATGGTTTAGCTGAGGCACGTGCTTTATCGCGGGTTAGCGCATTTTCCCGGTCAGTTTTAGTAGCGTATTCAATTTTATTGTCTTTTGTGGTGATCTTATACTTACCGTCATAGCTGGAAGATACCATGCAACTGGGGCTAATCTTGGTCAGGATGTCGATATCGTACAATTTACCGTCGATATACACTTCCGCATTTCTATTGATCTTGCGGTAATCAAGCATCCATAGCGTGTCCGTCAACTCGACTGGTTTTTTAACCTCCAATTCCTTAAAAGGCACAGCTGCGGGCAAATTTGCTTTTTCGGTACCGACCGGTTTAAGCGCTGTTTCTGTGCGTTCTGGAGGCGTTTGCTTTGGTGCCGACGTACGGCTTTCTGTTTGCTTTTGCGTCGCAACAGGAAGACTCGCATAGACCACCTGCACTGCAAAGGTCCACACCAGTCCCAGCCCGATAGGCAAGGCTGCCAAGTACATGAACTTTCTTGTGTTTTTTGATGGATTGGTGAACAGCATTTTGATCCTCCCTTTCAGTGGGTTCTGAACAAAACTGTGTGCCAGGGCGGGATTGTTGTTTCTTACCGCTATGGCCAATAATAAACTGGCGTAGGACGTGCTGCCGACAGCGGTTGAGGTTTCTTGATCGGCCTCATATTCATGGACCTGGGTCAGGGCCTTATCGTAGAGATAAAGCATCGGATTGAACCAAAGCAGTGCCTTGCAGGTGGCGACGATTAATTTATCGACAGAATGATAACGTGAAATGTGCACATTTTCATGGTGCAGGATCACGGCCATTTCTTCGTCGCTCAGTTCCTGACGGTTTAGGAATACATAATTCAAAAATGAACAGTTGGTAAAACCCTCCTCTTTATACACAACCCTGAGGCGGCCAATTTTCTGGTTTACGTTTCTGGTGTGTCTGAGCAATTGCAAAGCCCGGTAGGCAAATAGAGAAAGCATAACCGCAGCAATGAGCCAATAGGAAACCCACAACACCTGCTGCCAGTCGACCGCCAGCGCTTCTTCATCTGCCTGCACCGGTGAATATTGCGCAACAGGCCCAGGATTTACAGCCGGTGTAAAGGAACTGGTGTAGGTCCTCAGGGTCTCCGGAGAAGAACTGCGCACAGCAGAACTTGCTACCTCTAGCTGCAATGCCGGAATCACAAAACTGAGGACAAGCGTACCAAGCAGGTAAGCCCTGTTGACGCTAAAAAAGGTGAGCCGCTGCAGGTAAAAATGATAAAAGGCGTAAAACAAGGCCGTACAAGCAGTTACTTTAAGCAGGTAATTGAGCCATTCCATCTTATTTTTTGTTTTGGTTGATGAGCGATTGTAGTTCTTCGATATCGGCCTGACTGAGCGACTGCTCTTTGACCATAAAAGAGAGCAAACTGGCCGGGGAATTGTCGAAATACCCAGAAAAGAGTTTGCTGAAAGTAGTTTTGGTATAGTCTTCCTTACTGATCGCCGGAAAGTACTCGTAGGTCTTGCCATAGGCTTTGTAGCTGAGGTAGCCTTTTTTTTCCAAAAGACGAACGATAGAGGAGATGGTATTGTAAGGCGGTTTAGGGTCCTCCTCCATTTCTTCAATGATGTCTTTGACAAATGCTTTGTGAAGCTTCCAGATGATCTGCATGATCCGCTCTTCTGCTTTGGTTAATTCTTCCATAACATAAAGCTATAACTTATAGTTCAGTTTTACAACTGTTTTTTCAGTTAAAGGATACAAAAGGCAGCAATTTTAAGGTAAGTAACTGTAAATCAATTCAATTAATTTCGAGTGGAATACCCATCCAGTCTTTCAAGGCCAGTGCCCGATACGGAATTTCATGCCACTGATCGGCAAACCGCCGAAGATGCGCGAGAACTACACGGTTGCTTAAAATTTAATCTTGAAATGTTCTTTGACCTGGCCTGTTCTAAAATAAACCAGTCCAATCCAGAAAAGATCAACGGTAACGGTGACTTCAGGATGTGATTTGATCTCTTCCCAGGCTTCCTTCATGCCTTTGCTCCAGTAAATGTCGTCAAAGATGAGCAGGGAATGTTCATGGACTTTTGGCAGGCACCAGTTGAAATAGTTCAGCGTCGCATCTTTACGGTGGTTGCCGTCGATATATACAAAATCGAGTTGTGTGGCATCAGCAATCACATTGGGCAACAGGTTATCAAAATTGCCGACCTGCAATTCGACATTGGGCAGGTCAAGGTCCCGAAAATTGCGGTAAGCCACTTTGGCGGTTTGGGGACAGCCTTCTATGGTCACGATATCCGCTTCGGGACAAGCTTTGGAAAGATAAGCAGTGGTGATGCCCAGGCAAGTACCCAGTTCTACGATATGTTGTGGTCTGGAATGTTTGGCCAGGCGGTAAATCAGCTGCGCCAGTCGCGGTGCCTTCAAGGCATTCTTCGCGATCTGTCTGACTTTCTTCTTGCGGTTGCGATTTAGGTGCGAACCAGCACCCAGATCGGTCACAACAACCTCTGAATCGTCATTCAAAAGTTTTTTTCTTTGCCCTTCAATGCTTTTGTAGTCGTTTTTATTCTTAAAATCGTAAATTACTTCATCCGTAAGCTGATATACGAAAGGCGAATGGGTACCATGCCTGCTTTTAGAAGTGAAGCGATGCTTCAGATAGTCACTGATAAAGTTGAAAACCATATCGCAAAAATAGGCATTCAAATTTGTATGTTTAATGGAAAACAGTAAAGAAATCAGTGCATTGGTAAAACTGCTGGATGATCCGGATCAGGAGATCTACCAGCATGTGGAAGGGCGCCTGCTGGAATACGGCAATGAGGTGATCGACTTCCTGGAAAATGCCTGGGAGCATTCTCTTGACGCATTGCTGCAGGAGCGCATCGAAAACATCGTACACAAAATCCAGTTCAGCAACGTAAAGGAAGACCTCAATTTATGGTACCAAAGCGGGGCTTTTGACCTGCTGCAGGGTGCTTTGGTCATCAACCGCTACCAGTATCCGGATCTGGATGAAGAGAAGGTAAAACTGCAGATTGAGGAGATCAAAAGGGAGATCTGGATCGGCCTGCAATATGAAATGAGTTCGATCGAAAAGATCAAACTGATCAACCATGTCTTCTACAATGTTTACGGTTTTGGCGGCAATACCAAAAACCACCATGATCCTCAAAACTCCTACCTGAGCCAGGTCATCGAAAGCAAAAAAGGCAACCAGATTTCTCTGGCCATTCTTTATTCTACCCTCGCGCAGAAACTTGATATTCCAGTATATGGCGTAAACCTCCCGCAGCATTTTATACTCGGCTATATCGACGAAAGCAAACGGGAGGAGCAGGAATTCGGTGTGCTTTTTTACATTAACGCCTTCAATAAAGGCGCTATTTTTGGTAAGCACGATGTCGACCAGTTCCTGCGGCAGCTCAATCTCGATCCGCTGCCGGGATTTTATGCGCCATGCAGCAATGTAGAGATCATCAGAAGGGTGATCAGAAACCTGATCTCTGCTTACGAGAATCTGGGCTCTACTGAGAAAGTGGAAGAGTTAAAAGAACTGCAGGACATCCTGACGAATCCGGATATCTGACAGTGCAGAGATTTACAACCATTTATTGGAAGCCATCCAGTTCTTCAGGCGCTCAAACCAATCGTCTGAGGTCGTCTTGTTGTTGAGTCCGAATCCATGACCCCCACCCTGGTAAAGATGCATTTCTGATTTTACTTTGTTTTTGACCAGTGCCTCATTGAACAGCACACTGTTTTGTACAGGTACACCGCCATCGTCATTGGCATGCACTAAAAAAGTTGGTGGCGTATTCGCATTCACGTGTTTTTCGCTGGAGAAATACTCGCGCTGCGCCTCCGTTGCGGTCTTACCGATCAGGTTGACCGCAGAGCCCTGGTGGGCAAAAGCACCGAAAGAAATGACCGGATAGATCAGGATCGAGAAATCGGGTCGCAAACTGATTTTCTCTTGATCCACAATTTTCACATCGTCGTAGTGGACGGTTAATGTTGAGGCCAGGTGCCCCCCTGCAGAGAAGCCCATGATACCGATCTTATTCGGACTGACACCATATTTAGCAGCATCTTTCCGCACCAGGTAAATGGCCTGTTGCGCATCCATCAGCGGACCGAAAGCTTTGTCCTCCATAATCGCATCACTCGGCAATCTGTATTTCAACACAAACGCTGCGACGCCAAATTCATTGAATCTTTTGGCCACATTGTATCCTTCATGGTCGATGGCCAGGATGCCATAGCCGCCACCCGGACAAATGATCACCGCCGCACCCGTTGCTTTTTCTTTGGCAGGCAGGTAAGCGATCAGTGTAGGAACAGAAACCTTAGCCGTACGGGTGATGCCGTCCGCAGCTTGCGGCGATTCTTCTTTATAATCTGCTGGCGTAGTTTTCGATCCGGGGATCTTTCCTTCATACAGCGGAATCACTTGCTGTGCCATTAGGTTTGCGGAAAAAAGGACCATACACATTGCGGCTAAGTATTTCATAACAGTGTTATTTACTGGTTGATATCTGGTTGAGCACTAAAGATTCAATTAATTTTTTAAAATTCCATCAGATAAGCCTTTAAAAAATCATTGATATCGCCATCTAGTACGGCCTGCGGATTGGAAGTCTGGAAATTGGTGCGGTGGTCTTTCACCCGTCTGTCGTCCAGCACGTAACTCCTGATCTGCGAACCCCATTCAATTTTCTTTTTATTGCCCTCTACCAGTGCCGTTGCCTCCATGCGCTTGCGCATCTCTGCTTCATAAAGCTGTGATTTCAGCAAACGGATCGCGTTTTCTTTGTTCTGCAACTGCGACCGGGATTCCTGGTTTTTGATGATGATGCCAGACGGTTTGTGGTACAGGCGAACTGCGGTTTCTACCTTGTTCACATTTTGTCCCCCTGCACCTCCGGAACGGAAGGTTTCAAATTCGATTTCTGATGGGTTGACTTCAATTTCTATCGTATCATCGACCAAAGGATACACGTATACTGACGCAAAAGAGGTATGTCGCCTTGCGTTTGAATCAAACGGAGAAATGCGGACGAGCCTGTGCACCCCATTTTCCCCCTTCAGGTAACCGTAGGCAAATTCACCGGAGATTTCTATCGTGACGGTTTTGATTCCGGCCACCTCACCTTCCTGGTAATCCTGTTCGGCCACCTTGTAGCCGTTCTTCTCGGCCCACATCAGGTACATGCGCATCAGCATGTATGCCCAGTCGCAACTTTCGGTACCACCTGCTCCGGCAGTGATCTGCATCACGGCGGGCAACTGGTCCTCCTTGGTCTTTAGCATGTTTTTCAGTTCCAGGGCTTCGATCTCCTGAACGCCGAGTTCGAACTGCTCCCGCATTTCTTCTTCCGTGGCATCACCCGCCTGCCAGAAGTCAAACAGCACCTGGGTATCTTCAAGTACACTGTTGGCCCGCTGCCAACCGTCGGTCCAGATCTTTTTGGCGTTTATCTCCGCGATGTGTTTTTCTGCTTTTTTTGGATCGTCCCAGAAATTGGGCTGCAGGGTCAGTTCCTGCTCAATACGAATATCTTCTAAACGGTTTTCGACGTCAAAGATACCTCCTCAGCGACGCTACTCTGTCCCTTAAATCCTGTATTTGTTCTCTTGTCATACTTGCAAATATAACAGATCTCGGGCTAACCGCATAAATCTCCATTTCAATAGTGGGACATTGCGAATATTTTACTTTATTTGCCTCAAAAGGACCTTATGATGAAACGATCTAATTTTTTTAAATCTGATCTTTTTTTTAAAGCTAAGGCAGTCGCTTTGGCTTTTTTCCCTATTGTACTTTTGATCCTTCCCGCAACTTATTTTGACACAGGTCATAGCATCTGTCTGTTTACCATGCTTACAGGAGAAGCGTGCTATGGCTGCGGCATGGCGCGGGCCTGTATGCACATGATCCATTTCGACTTTTCAGCAGCGGCGAATTACAACATGCTGTCCTTTATCGTCCTTCCGCTTTTGTGCTTTTTGTACCTGACGGAGTTCCTGAAGACTTTACAGCATTTTGCGTTTTACAACCGTTACTTTCCCAAAAACAAATGACCTTCTTCGTCAAACTGACTAATGCAGCAGCGTTTACTTTTTTAGCTGCATATAATCCAGGGCCAGGTTGCACAGCGCATTGACACCGAGCACAAAGCCACTTTCATCAATGAAAAAATCAGGCGTATGGTGTGAAGGCGCCTTGAGCGGGTCGCCATTCTTTGGCATGCCGCCAAGAAAAATAAACAGGCCTGGCACTTTTTCCTGGTAAAAAGAAAAATCTTCTGCACCGGTAACAGGCGGCTTTAATTTCACATGATCCGCACCAGCGCTGGCCTGCAGGCTTGGCAGCATTTTCTCCGTCAATGCCACATCGTTAAACGTAACCGGGTAATGCACACTGTAAGGAATTTTGACCTCCGCCTTTCCCCCTCCTGCTTCTGCTGTTTTGGTGACAATGGTTTTGACCCTGTCGATAAACATCGCTTCGTCTTCCTTGCTGAAATTGCGGATCGTGCCCAGCATCTCCACTTTTTCAGGGATGATATTGGAGCGTACCCCACCGTTGATGGAACCGATGGTCACCACCCCCGGATTTTCAGTGACATTCAGGTTGCGGCTCACAATAGTCTGCAGGTTGTTGATGATCTGGGCAGAGATCACTACCGGATCAATGCTGCTCCAGGGATAGGCACCATGTGCCTGGCGGCCAGTCACCGTAATCTTCATATCATTAACAGCCGCCATCGTACCTCCCGGTCTATACGTAATGTCGCCCACAGGCGTCTGGGAATTGATGTGTAAACCAAATACTGCATTTACCTTCGGATTTTCCAGGACACCTTCTTTTACCATCAGTTCGGCCCCGCCTTCCTCACCTACCGGAGCGCCTTCTTCTGCTGGCTGGAAAATGAATTTCACCGTTCCCGGAATGTCTTTTTTCATGGAGGCCAGAACCTCTGCCACGCCCATGAGGATGGCCACGTGCGTATCGTGTCCGCAGGCATGCATTACGCCTACTTCCTGACCGTTATAGGTCGTCTTTACTTTAGAGGCAAAAGGGAGGTTTACCCGCTCCGTGACCGGAAGGCCGTCCATATCTGCCCTGAGGGCTACTACAGGGCCTGGCTTGCCGCCTTTCAGTATACCGACCACGCCGGTTTTAGCAACTCCGGTCTTCACTTCAATGCCAAGGGATTGCAAGTGCTTGGCAATGATCCCTGCTGTACGGATTTCATTATTGCCCAACTCCGGATGTTCGTGAAAATCGCGCCGCCAGGCAATCACTTTTTGTTCAATGCTGAGCGCCTTTTTGGAAACTTCAGTGCGCAAGGGATTTTTCTGTGCAAATACACCCGATGTACTTAGCAAAAACAGGATAAAGTAAAGTTTTCTCAAGGGGCCTCCTTTTTCTTGTTAAATATATTATAATCGAACGAGAATCTTTGCGAAGGCAAAATATCATTATTCAAACTTTGCCAAATAAAATAAACCAGTACATTTACAGAAACACAACTATTATGCTTCCTACAGTAAACTTCACAGAAACCGACGCTTATAAATATCTGGCTGACCACTTCATCAGCATCAATGAAAAAAACCTTAAACAGCTGTTTGCCGAAGACGAGGGCCGCTTTGAAAAGTTTTCCCTGATCTTTGAGGACATCCTGGTCGACTATTCTAAAAACAGAATTGATGATACGACCCTTGCTTTGCTGATCCAGCTGGCCCGGGAATGTAAACTGGATGAAGCCATTAAAGCCATGTTTGGCGGAGATAAAATCAACCAGACAGAAGGCAGACAGGTGCTGCATGTGGCGCTTCGCGAGCCTGCCAATGGCGAAATCCTGGTAGATGGCAAAAATGTGGTGAAAGATGTGCATGAGGTGCTGGACAAAATGGAGAAGTTCAGCAATTCCATCATCTCCGGAGAATGGAAAGGTTATACCGGCAAAGCGATCACTGATGTGGTCAACATCGGTATCGGTGGTTCTGATCTGGGCCCTGTCATGGTCACAGAAGCACTTAAAGCTTATAAAAATCACCTGAACCTGCATTTTGTATCGAATATCGACGGCACGCACATTGCCGAAACATTAAAAACAGTAGATCCGGAGACGACTTTGTTCCTGATCGCTTCGAAGACCTTTACCACACAGGAAACCATGACCAATGCCAATACGGCGCGTGACTGGTTCCTCGAAAATGGTGCAACTAAAGAAGACATTGCCAAACATTTCGCGGCTTTGTCGACCAATGCCAAAGACGTATCTGCTTTTGGGATTGATACCGCCAACATGTTTGAGTTTTGGGACTGGGTAGGCGGACGTTACTCCCTGTGGAGCGCCATCGGTTTACCAATTGCACTGAGCATTGGTTTTGACAATTTCAAACAGTTGCTGGCAGGCGCACACGCGGCCGATCAGCATTTTGAGACTTCAGAGTTTGAGATCAACATTCCGGTCATCCTGGCATTGATCGGTGTTTGGTACATCAATTTCTTTGATGCAGAAACACAGGCAATCCTGCCTTATGATCAGTATATGCACCGCTTCGCGGCCTATTTCCAACAAGGGGATATGGAGAGCAACGGCAAGCATGTGGACCGCAACGGGAAAGAGGTCAGTTATGAAACAGGCCCGATCATTTGGGGAGAGCCGGGTACGAACGGACAACATGCTTTTTATCAGCTGATCCACCAGGGAACACGTTTGGTTCCTTGTGATTTTATCGCCCCTGCACAAAGCCTGAACCCGATTGGTGACCACCATCCTATTTTATTGTCCAACTTCTTTGCGCAGACAGAAGCCCTGATGAATGGCAAGACCAAAGAGCAGGTCGTGGCTGAGTTGCAAAAAGACGGCAAATCTGAGGCAGAGATTGCTGAACTGGCTCCTTTTAAAGTTTTTGAGGGCAACAGGCCAACAAATTCGATTTTATTGAAAAAGGTAACACCTTTTAGCCTGGGTAGCCTGCTTGCGTTTTATGAGCATAAAATCTTCGTACAGGGCATCATCTGGAACATCTTTAGTTTCGACCAATGGGGTGTGGAACTGGGCAAGCAACTGGCCAAAAGCATCCTTCCAGAACTGGCCGATGACAAAGCAGTGGCTTCACATGATGGTTCTACCAATGGCTTAATCAATCAGTATAAAGCCTGGAGGTAGGATTGGCAGCTAATTTGTTCTTATACAATGTACTACTAATAATATTTCGTATATTGTATTTATCAAATCCATGTATTATGAACAATCTTAAGAGCTTATTGATTGCTGCTGCAGTATTTGCAACGGTACAGGTATCAGCACAGACTGATAAAGAAACCACGATAAAATTAGTGGAAGCCAAGAATTTAGTGTTCAACGCTACTACTGCTTTTCCTTTGGCGAGCGCTGACATCAGTGCTGTTTTGAGTAAAATGCCGGGCGGACAGAGTGGCGGGGCCATTCAGTTGAACGGATCACAGTACCAGTTGAACATCGATAAAGATGCGGTGGAAGCTTACCTGCCTTATTACGGGCGTGCGTACACGACCAACCGTGACCCGAACGAGTCAGGCATCAAGTTTAAGTCTAAAGACTTCACTTATGTGACAGAGAAAAAGAAAAAAGGCAGTTATGTGATCACCATTAAACCAAAAGACAACAAGGACGTGCAGACCATGATCCTGACAGTAGGACAAAATGGTTATGCTTCTTTAAGTGTGGTCAGCAATTACAGACAGTCTATCACCTTCAATGGCTATATCGCTGAGCCTTCCAAGAAAGAAGAACTGAGCAAATAAACAGCTGAATAAACATTATAAAAAAGGGTCTGGGTCATTGTGACCCAGACCCTTTTTTGTTTTCGTCATCTCGACGATAGGAGAGATCTCTTGAGTTACTTCCTTGGCACCAGTTCGATCTGGAACAACTTCGGCCATCTTTTACCCGTCACAAACAGACGTTTCCCAACTTGATCATAGGCGATGCCATTCAGTACATTGTTGCCGATCGCATAGTCAGTTTTGAAATAACCAGCAGGCAATAAGCCAGACAAATCAATCCTCTTTTCTACAATACCTGAAGCTGGGTCAATGACGATCACATCGTTCTTAGTAAATAAGTTCGCATAGAGTTTTCCATCAATGTATTCGAGTTCATTGATCATATCCACCGGGCCTTTATCGTCAAATACATCGATGACTTTTTCGTCTTTATACGTGTCCTTATTCATAAAATAAAGCCGGTTTGAGCCGTCGGAAGTGATCAGATGTTGCCCGTCAAACACCAGGCCCCAGCCTTCCCTGCTCGTCTGGTAATTGAATGAATCCAGTTGCTTGAATGTTTTCGCGTCGTATACGAAGCCCAGGTTGGTCTTATAAGTCAGCATGACCACTTTATCGCCAACCAATGCCGAGCCTTCCCCATAATACTTTTTGTCGAGGTCCAGGCGTTTGATGGCCTTGCCCGTAGCAAGCTCAACCCACCTCAACGTAGATTCGCCCTCTTCTCCTGTACTCTCCAGAAACCGGCCGTCATGATAGGCAAGCCCCTCTGTATAAGAAGTCGTATCATGTGGATAGGTTTTGATGACCTTATACGTGTATTGCGCTGGTTTAACACCGGAATGCATCACCACATTAATCGTGGCCGTATCTTTTTGCCCGTCCCGGTCTACAATTGCAGTGATGATCCGGTAACCTACCGCCAGTCCCGAGGTTTTCAGGCTGACCGCTTTCGTATCCGTACTGCTCCCGGCCGGTTTGCCATCGATCAGGTAAGTTGCAGAGTTGATTTTCTCTCCTTCCGGCAGATCCAGTTGCACTTTGATCTCTTCACCGAGTCCGAAGGACTGCCCCTGCTCGGGAAGCTTAAAGCCGATCGCATTTACAACAGGTTTGTCCTTACAGGAAGTAACGAACAGCAAGCCTACCGCAAGGCAGAGTACGGGTATTAATCTGAGGTTTTTTTTAACTGGGCCAGAATGCATCTTCTATGTGGTTAATTTTATAAATGTCTCTATTTTCAAATACAATTGCAATAACGTCAAAACGGATTTCACCCTGATGTTCGTGTATGTCAATCCAGGCCGAAGAGGCGTATTCCAGTTGCTGTTCTTTTTTGCGGCTCACAAAGTCTTCAGGCATGCCGTAATCGATGGAGCTCCGGGTCTTCACTTCTACAAAAATGATGACGCCATTCTGATTGGCGATCACATCCACCTCTGCCCGCCCGTGTTTCCAGTTCATCTTTAAGATGTGGTAACCCAGGTTCTCCAGGTAATCCTTTGCGATCTCTTCACCGCGCCTGCCCAGATCATTGTGACTTGCCATTTATTTTAAGATTACAGAGCCCAGGAATTTGGAGATCTCTTTTTCTACACCTTTGATAAAGGAGTAACGTTGCATCAGGATTTCCTGGTTGGTCACATCCTCTTCTGTCTTGATCTCCTGCAGCAAATTGAGCAGCATGCGGTCCACCTTCCGTTTTTTCAGGTGATAAATCCCGCCCAAAATGGTTGCCTTAAGGTTCACCGTTTCATCCCGTACATAAATCTGGTGTTTGTTGTACCAGTTTTCACTCAGGCTGTAAGGTGAGGTAGACAGCGTAATGGCCAGGTCCTGAATTTCACGGTCATCACTTTTGATAAACTGATTGGCCACCGGCAAATGCCCGTTTTCAATCTCGTCCCGGTACGTATCAATGATGCGTTTACAGAGCGCATCCTCAAAAGTAACGTCAGACAGATTCTGCATGATGAAGGAACCGATATACATGTTGTCGATCTTGTCCCAGTTCACCAGCTCATGTCCGAAACCAAGCAATAAACGCACAATCTCCCGTTCCTGGATCTGGTCGTTGTCGGCCGCAGGCTCCTCATTAAGACCGGCAAGCGGGTCCGGGTTTTCAAATAAATTATCCGGCGGGGCATCGCCATAGGGGCTCGACTGATAGCCGCCCTGTGTTTGCTGATAACCCCCTTGCTGAAAGTTATTTTGCGGATTGCCGGCACCTGAAGTGCCACTGCCTGCTTTTTTAAATTTTGCCGCCCTGATTTTGTTCAGTTCAGACAGCAAAGTCCGTTCATCAATCTGGAGCAGGCTGCTGCATTCCCTGATAAACACCGATGCTTTGATTTCATCAGGTATCTTCGCGATACTCTCTACGATATCCCGGATGATGCCCGCTCTTTTAATCGGGTCAGTACCGGCTTCCTTCAGCAGGATCCCAGCCTTATACAGGATGAAATCCTTCCGGTTATTTTCAATGTACTTCTTGAACTCGCCCGAACCCACATGGTGCATGTAAGAATCGGGGTCATGTCCGTCAGGAAACAACACGACTTTGACATTCAGCCCCTCTTCAAGGATCATGTCCAGTCCGCGCAAAGACGCTTTGATCCCGGCTGCGTCACCATCATAGAGGATGGTCACATTTTGTGTAAACCTGCCGATCAGGCGAATCTGCTCGGTCGTAAGCGATGTTCCCGAAGAAGCCACCACATTCTCAATTCCGGCCTGGTGTACAGCCAGCACATCAGCATAGCCTTCTACCAGGTAACAATTGTCCGCATCCCTGATGGCCTTTTTGGCATGAAAAAGGCCATAAAGAACATTGGACTTGTGGTAGATGTCGCTTTCCGGAGAGTTGACGTATTTGGGAACATTTTTATCCGTCTTTAAGGTACGGCCCCCGAAACCAATAACACGACCCGTGAAGTTATGAATCGGAAACATGACCCTTCCCCTGAACCGGTCGTACGTTTTACCCTTATCGTTCCGAATGGCAAGACCTGTTTTTTCGAGGTAGTCCTCCTTATGCCCCGCAGCTACAGCGCTTTGGATCAGCGCATCCCAGACATCGGGAGAATAGCCCAACTGGAATTTCTTGACGATGTCCTCTCTGAAACCGCGCTCCTTAAAATAACTGAGACCGATGGCCCTGCCTTCCTCCCCTGTCCAAAGTTCATTGGCAAAAAAATTAGCAGCATATTCAGAGACGATATAGAGACTTTCGCGGGCATTCTGGGCTTCAATGTTCTGGGGCGACTGTGCAATTTCCTCGACTTCAATATTGTATTTATTGGCGAGGTACTTTAGCGCTTCAGGATAGGAATATTTCTCATGGTCCATGATAAAATGGACCGAATCACCCCCTTTGCCGCAGCCAAAACACTTGTAGATGCCTTTGGCAACAGAAACGTGGAATGAGGGTGTTTTCTCATTGTGAAAAGGGCAATTGCCGATCATGCTGGAACCACGCTTTTTTAGGGGCACAAAATCACCGACCACCTCTTCTATCCGGGCGGTATCCATAATTTTGCCAATGGTATCCTGATTGATCATGCGCTACTTATCCTCTTCTTTTAATTTTTTAAAATACCGGTATTATTTGACCAGTGGCAACAACTGATCGGCCAAGGTCTGGTTGCCTTTTGCATTTAAATGCACACCATCTGAAGTCAGGATACCTTTGTCCTTATCTTCCGGATTGTTGGCCGCATCGTAAGTCTTAAAAATGGTTCTCAGGTCACACAAAGGCAGGCTATTTTTTGCAGCAATTTCCCGGATGGCGCCTGAATATTTATCCAGATCGGCATCCATCTCATTGGCATTGTTTTTCTTTTCACCGATTACAGCAGGAGTACATAAAACTACTCTGGCACCATTGTCCTGAATCTTTTTGATCAATGCATTGTAAAACCGGATGAATTTATCGTAGTCTGTTCCTGTTCTGCTCGACAACTTATGCCATACATCGTTTACACCGATATAAATGACGACCACGTCTGGTTTTTTGTTCAGCACATCCTCTTCCATGCGCAGGTATAAATCGTACACTTTATTGCCGCCGATACCGGCACCGATCACTTCGTATTTGGTAGAATCCAGTGCTTTTTTAATCAGACTTACATATCCTCCGGGTTGCACGCCGGCCTGGGTGATAGAGTCACCGAAGAAGATGATCTTCTTAGGTTTTAAGGTCATCGCCGAAAAAAGCAGGATCATGGAAAAGGCAGCTGCTAAGGCCAATGGTTTGAATAAGGTTTTCATACGTTTTTTTTGATTATTGGGTTTAGAATTGGTTCAACAACGAAGTTAAAAATTTACTTCCCTTTATCAAGATGATAATCCTTGTGGACAATCAAAAAACTGGCACGCTCTTCCTTTTTAAAAGGGTAATCCCAATTGCCCTGGTAGGTGATTTTGGTGGGTAGTTTCTCCCCATCCACATAACTGGTTTCAATATTCATCTGCACATCAAAATCAAACAGCAGGTTGCTGTATTTCATGTCCACATAACGGCCCAGGATCTCAAAATTACGTTTGTCGAATATCGTGGTCAGTTCCTTGATCATGATCCCGTCCTTTGTCCAGTTATCCAGGTCCTTTTTTACAGTTACTTTAAACCAGTAAACCGGTATGGAATCCAGGTAAGTACCACTTTGGTAGGCATAGTCATAATACTGGCGCATATTGGCGGTGAAGATCTGGGTTTTACCACCGATGAAAGGCAGGCCTTTGATCGGCTTGCCCGGTGAAAAGATCAGGGTCTTCAGTTTGTCCTTATAGCTTTCGCTGGAATTTTCCGGTTTCCCGTCGATCATAGGTGCATCAGCAACGAAATCGGTCTGGTAGGCATTCATGAAAATATAGTCGAACATCTCCAGTGTATACAACTGGTACTTGCCATTTTTTCTGTACAGTTTTCCTTCATCCTTTTTGGCCAGGTATTCCATCTTCTTGGGACCGTTGCTGTGCTTGATCTTGCGGTAAATGTGCCCCTCTACTTTGTTCTTTTTATCGTAAGTATAGATGTTGTTTTCAGCCACAAAGCTGTACTTCTTCATGTTCCTGAATGCCTGGTAGAAACTATTGTCGTTAATAATGGCATTGATAAAGGTTTCCACGCCAAACTTCTGGGCTTTGATGTTGATCACAGAGTCCAGCTGGATGGTCTTGATGGTATCCGGATTGAAACGGTCGATCTCCTGGGCGGAAAGCCGGAAGAATACTACAATTAAAGCAGCAAACGCAAGCAATTTTTTCATCTATTCTAGTTTTGTAGTCCGGCCGTCATCTCGAGCGCAGCGAGAGATCTCTTGTTTAGGCATCGTTCAAGAGATTTCTCCTATCGTCGAGATGACGTTTAACGCATTATTAATTACCCAGTTGTTTGAGGGCGATATACGTCATCAGCCCCGTGGAAACCCTCAAGGCCTCCTCATCGATATCAAACCTCGGCGTATGCACAGAATAGCAAGTATCTTTCTCTTTGTTGCCCGTACCCAGTCTGTAAAAACAAGCATCCGTAACCTGAGAATAATAGGCGAAATCTTCAGCAGCCATCCAGATGTCCAGGTCAACTACATTTTCTTTGCCCAAATAATCTTCCGCGAAAGCCCTGGCATTGGCCGTCAGCTTTTCTTCGTTGATCAGGTAGGGATATCCATCTGCGATTCTAAAGTCGCAACTGCCGCCCATACTCTCAGCAATGCCCTCCGCCATTTTCTTCATCAACCGTTTGGCTTCTTTGCGCCATTCTTCATTCAGTGTCCTGAAAGTTCCCTCTATTTTGACTTCATTGGGAATGATATTGGTTGCCCCATTGGCAATTACCTTGCCGAAAGACAGTACAGAAGGCAGGCGCGGATCGGCATTTCTACTTACGATCTGTTGCAGGGCAACAATAAGATGTGCAGCAATCAACACCGGATCAATGTTCTGGTGCGGTTGCGCACCATGTCCACCTTTACCATGTACCGTTACATAAAGCTCATCAGTAGAGGCCATATAAATCCCCGACCTGAAGCCTACTTTTCCGGCATCAATCAGCGGCATCACATGCTGTCCTACAATATGATGTGGTTTCGGATTTTCCAATACACCTTCTTTGATCATGATGCTTGCGCCACCCGGCAACAATTCTTCTGCCGGCTGAAAGATCAGTTTTACCGTTCCACCAAATTCCGCTTTGAGACTGTTCAAAATATAGGCAGTTCCCAGCAAAGAGGAACTGTGCACGTCATGTCCGCAGGCGTGCATGACACCCTTGTTTTTTGAAACATAGGGCTTTTCATTGGCCTCCAGAATAGGCAAGGCATCCATATCCGCGCGCAGCGCGATGACCTGCTCAGAAGGCAATTCACCTTTGATCAGTCCAACCACACCCGTATTGGCTAACTCAGAAAAAGGAATCCCCCATTCCGTCAGTTTACTTTTGATGAAAGCAGAAGTTTCATATTCGTGAAAAGACAATTCCGGATTGGCATGAATATGCTGGCGATAGCCAACTACCTGTTCAAAAATAGCGTTGGCGTATTGTTTTATCTGGTCTTTATTGATCATTGTTTGACTCTAAGTTAGGTGCGTTGATTTTCTCATTGAAAATAAACAGGGTAGGAAATACAGGTCTGAGTTCATTCATCAGGTGCTGTGCCTCCAGTCTTGTTCTGAAATCGCCGACACGTAAGTAATAGTTGGGTTCTTTATAAGTAACGTAGGCATTGTAGGTGGGATAAAGCGATTTGAAACGGGCCTGTTGCCTGAACAATTCCCTGCGGTCTGAGCCGTAAAAAACTTGTACCCTGTAACCCCGTTGTGAAACTGCTACAACCGGCTTAGCTACACCTGAGGTAACAGTTTTACTGTTCAGTTCGAGCCGTTTTGCGATCAGGCTGTCAATCATCGGGTCTTTGATCACCGTAACTACCCCTCTTGTCTGTGCAAAGACCCCGGTAGTAAAAAGACAGAATATACAGGTTATCGCTATTTTCATGAACAATGCTTAAAAAAAAGAATGCCGATCTTTTTTGCAAAAGTCGGCATTCTGAATGTGTATTACAAATTACAAGCCTGCACCATGACAGTTTTTGTATTTCTTGCCGCTTCCGCATGGACAAGGGTCGTTTCTTCCGATCACCACATCCTTGCGGATAGGCTGTTGGGGAACCGCTTCGCGGGTATCTTCCATTTCTGGCATACCTGTGCTGCTCGATTGCGAGAACTCAGGCTTAGACATTTTTAATTTGCTCGGGGCAGGTCTTGGCGCCTGTGCTTCTCTTACATCGCCAGGTTCGGTCTGTACCGGGATCCCGCCTTTGAACAGGAAGCTGACCACCTCTTTGTTGACCGCGTTCAGCATGTTTTTAAACAAATTGAAGGCCTCCATTTTATAGATGATCAATGGATCTTTCTGCTCGTAAACGGCGTTTTGTACCGATTGTTTCAACTCATCCATTTCACGCAGGTGCTCTTTCCAGGACTCATCGATCAGGGCCAGCACAATTGTTTTCTCGAATGATTTGGTCACTTCACGGCCACCGTTGTCGATTGCTTTTTTCAGTCCCACCGGAACCTGTATGTGACGCAGTCCGTCAGTAAATGGCACAATGATCTGCTCAATTTGTTCACCGCGCTCGTCAAACACCTGGGTCAGCACCGGCAAAGCCTGGCTGATGATGGCATCCGATTTACGGGTGTAAAATGCAGTCACTTCTTCAAATAACTTGTCCGTTAAGGCATGTATGCCTTTTGAACTGAACTCATGTTCGTCAATAGAAGTATCGGCCGAGAAGTTTTTGATGACTTCCAGTTTAAAGCCTTCGTAGTTTGAAGTTTCTTTGTATTCAGTTACGATATCTTCCGCAACGTCAAATACCATGTTGCTCATGTCTACGTCCAGACGCTCGCCAAACAAGGCATTGCGGCGTTTGGCATAAATTACCGAACGCTGTGAGTTCATCACATCATCATATTCCAGCAAACGCTTACGGATACCAAAGTTGTTTTCCTCTACTTTTTTCTGTGCACGCTCAATAGATTTGGTGATCATCGAGTGCTGGATTACTTCTCCGTCCTCAATACCCATCCGCACCATGATGTTGGAAATCCTTTCAGAACCAAACAAACGCATCAGGTTGTCTTCCAGTGAAACGAAGAACTGGGATGAACCCGGATCTCCCTGGCGACCTGCACGACCGCGCAACTGTCTGTCTACACGACGCGACTCATGGCGTTCTGTACCGACAATCGCCAGACCACCTGCGTCTTTAACGCCCGGGCCTAACTTAATATCCGTACCACGACCAGCCATATTGGTTGCAATCGTCACCTGACCTGCCTGACCTGCCTCCGCTACGATGTCTGCCTCCTTCTGGTGCATCTTCGCGTTCAATACATTGTGTTTGATACCGCGAAGTTTCAGCATCCGGCTTAGCAATTCAGAGATCTCTACCGAAGTCGTACCTACCAGAACTGGTCTGCCCGCCTCTGTCAGTTTCACGATCTCTTCAGCTACCGCATTGTATTTTTCACGTACCGTACGGTACACATAATCCTGTTCATCTTTTCTGGAGATCACCCTGTTGGTCGGGATCTCTACCACGTCCAGTTTGTAGATCGACCAAAACTCCCCTGCTTCCGTGGTTGCAGTACCCGTCATACCGCAGAGTTTGTGGTACATCCGGAAGAAGTTCTGCAAAGTAACCGTAGCATAAGTCTGCGAAGCATCTTCTACTTTCACATTCTCTTTCGCTTCGATCGCCTGGTGCAGTCCGTCAGAATAACGGCGGCCATCCATGATCCGGCCCGTCTGCTCATCTACAATTTTGATCTTACCCTCGTCGATGATGTATTCCACATCGATCTCAAATAAGGTATAAGCTTTTAGCAATTGGTTGACCGAGTGGATCCTTTCCGCTTTGATCGAATAATCGCGCATCAGGGCATCCTTTTGTGCAATTTTCTCTTCGCTGCTCAAAGCCGATTTTTCAATTTCGGCAATCTCTGTACCCACATCCGGCAGGATGAAGAAATTGTGGTCTTCGCCTGATTTGGTGATCAGCTCAATTCCTTTTTCAGTCAGCTCTACCTGGTTATTTTTCTCATCGATATGGAAATACAGTTCAGAATCTACCTTAGGCATGTTCTTCGACTGGTCAGCCATATAATGGTTCTCTGTTTTCAATAAAGTCTGTTTGTTGCTGCCTTCGCTCAGGAATTTGATCAGCGCTTTGCTTTTCGGCAAACCACGGTGTGCACGCAACAAGGCCAGTCCACCTTCTCCTTCTTCAGGACCGGCTTTGCCATCATTGATCAATTTTTTGGCTTCATTTAAAGCCCTGCTTGCATATTCTTTTTGCGCAGCAACCAGACGCTCGATGCGTGGTTTCAGCTCATGAAATTCGTGCTGGTCGCCAAAAGGCACCGGACCTGAAATGATCAAAGGGGTACGGGCATCATCGATCAATACCGAATCGACCTCGTCCACCATGGCAAAATGCAATTTGCGCTGCACCAATTGGTCAGGGGTCTGCGACATGTTATCACGCAGGTAGTCGAAACCAAATTCGTTGTTGGTCCCATAAGTAATATCGGCCAGGTAAGCATCCCTGCGCTCCTGCGAGTTCGGCTCATGCTTATCGATACAATCTACTTTCAGTCCGTGGAACTCAAACAAAGGACCGTTCCACTCCGAGTCACGACGTGCCAGGTAATCATTCACGGTTACGATGTGTACGCCTTGTCCCGCTAAAGCATTCAGGTAAGCCGGCAGCGTACTCACCAGTGTTTTACCCTCACCCGTGGCCATCTCGGCGATCTTACCATCGTGCAAAACCATACCACCGATCAATTGCACATCATAATGTACCATGTTCCACAGTACTTCAGTTCCGGCAGCATCCCATTTATTCGCCCAAAGTGCTTTATCACCTTGTATCGTTACATTCTTTCTGCGGGCTGCATAGTCGCGGTCAAACTGGTTGGCCGTCACTTCCAAAAATTCGTTTTCTGTAAAACGTCTTGAAGTTTCTTTCACGACAGCAAAAGCAGCAGGCAAAATTTGCTTCAATATGACTTCCAGTTCCTTGTCCCGGTCTTTCGCCAGGGCATCGATCTGGTCATACAGTGCTGTTTTCTCGGCCAGTGAAAGTTCAGGACTTTCTGCATCGGCTTTCAGTCCGCTGATCTTTTCATCAATGGCAGTCAGCCCTTCGGCGATTACCGTTTTAAAATGTGCTGTTTTATTGCGCAGCTCGTCATTGCTCAGGGCAGACAGCTTAGCATACTCTTCGTTGATCTGGTTAACTACAGGCTGTATAACCTTAATATCTCTTTCTGATTTACTTCCAAAAATCTTGGTTAAAAATCCTAACATCTCTTGTATTTATTTGTAATTGATTATTTTAAAATAGGGTGAATTGCAACAACCAGGCCAATAGGCATTTAAGCCACATTGTCAGTCGCGCATACGTTGAATCCGAACAGCCTTAGGCCTCCGGAATTGAACATCTTTTTAGGAAAGAAAAGGAATTAAGGGCTGTTGTTTTTAGGTTGCTCCCTTATGGTGAGGTTGGTAATGGCATGGTTGTATGCCCTGAATTTGGCAACCCGGATCACCGGAAATACGCCGATTGAAGTCAGTTTACTGGAAGACAGGAAGTAAGGATGGTGCTGATCTTCGGGCTGACTGGAGCGCACATTGACCTGCTCAGTACCGCTTTGCTGCTTGTTGCAGTACTTTTCGGTAATGAGTCTTAAGCCCTCAACACGCTGTGCTTTCGCCAGGTGTGTAAGACTAAAGAAGACCAGGGATAGGGTAACAATATGTCTCATGTTGCGGGCAAATCTAATTTTAATCTTTTACATACCAAAATCTAAGCGGTATATTTGCCGCCTTATACCAAACACTTAAACCAGAAATACGCATGAATATATTGTTATTAGGATCGGGAGGAAGAGAAAGTGCTTTTGCATGGAAGATCAGTCAGTCTGAACACTGCAGCCAACTGATCATTGCTCCGGGCAATGGCGGAACTGCTGCTTATGGCAAGAACGTTAACCTGAACCCTAATAATTTTGAAGCGATAAAAGGCCTGGTATTAAAGGAAAACATCGAACTGGTGGTGGTAGGCCCGGAAGAGCCCCTGGTTAATGGCATCCACGATTTCTTTATCGCAGATGCGCAACTGGCGAAAATCCCGGTAATCGGCCCTAAAAAAGAAGGCGCCATCCTGGAAGGTAGTAAAGATTTTTCCAAACAGTTCATGGCCCGCCATGGCATCCCGACTCCTGCTTCCCGTTCTTTTACCAATGAAACCCTACAGGAAGGGCTGGATTATTTAAACAACCACAGTCTGCCGATCGTATTGAAAGCAGACGGCCTTGCAGCAGGTAAAGGCGTCCTGATCTGTCAGACTGTAGCCGAAGCACAGGAAGAACTGGGCCTGATGCTGGGTGGTAAGTTTGGAACTGCGGGTTCTTTGGTCGTGATCGAGGAATACCTGACCGGAATTGAGCTGTCGGTCTTTGTGCTAACAGATGGCGACAGTTATGTCATCCTTCCGGAAGCGAAAGATTACAAGAAGATCGGACAAGGCGATACCGGACTGAATACCGGCGGTATGGGCTCTGTTTCGCCTGTTCCCTTTGCGGATGAAAAGTTCCTTAGAGAAGTAGAAAACAGCATCATCATTCCTACTATTGAAGGATTGAAAAAAGATCAGATCGATTATACCGGATTCATCTTCTTTGGTTTGTTCAAGGTTGGCGACAAACCGATGATCATCGAATACAACTGCCGCATGGGCGATCCGGAAACGGAGAGTGTCATCCCCAGAATTGAAAATGACCTCGTAGAATTGTTCCTCGCCAGCAGCAGAAAAGAACTGAAAGATTATCAATTGCGCATCAGTCCCAAAAATGCGGCAACAGTAATGATTGTAGCCGGTGGTTATCCCGGCGAATACGAAAAAGGCAAATCCATATCCGGGATTGACAATGTGCGCCAGTCGCTGGTATTCCACGCAGGCACTTCGCTGGAAGGCGGCATTGTGAAAACAAATGGCGGACGTGTACTTGCAGTCACCAGTCTGCAGGACGGGCAGTTTGAAGCCCTGCAATCGGCCACAGCAGATGCAGCACGGATTTATTTTGACGGTAAATATTTCAGAGAAGACATTGGGTTTGACCTGATGTAATACAACATTCCGGTTTTCCGGAGACCATTTCCCGGCGAAAAACGCTTATCTTGACCAGATAATAGCAGAATATGAGCTTCTTAACTTTTGGAGAAATAATGCTTCGGCTGACACCGGTAGAAAGGGCGGCCAAACTGGATGGAAGTCCTGCATTTGCCGTTAACTATGCCGGATCGGAGTCCAATGTCGCCACTGCCCTGGCTACCCTTGGCAACGCGGTACAATTTGTTACAAAATTACCTGACAACCCAATCGGAGATGGCGCAATAAAGTCACTAAGGGGCCATGGTGTTGACACCAGCCGGATCGTAAGGGGTGGCGACCGCATCGGCACTTATTTCATCGAACTTGGGGCTTCCATCAGACCCTCCCGTGTCGTTTATGACCGGCAGCATTCGGCTTTCAGTGAAATGCAGCCAGGAGAATTCAACTGGACAGCACTACTTGAAGGCAAAAAGTGGGTATTTGTATCAGGCATCACTGCTGCATTGTCTGATCATTGTGCTGCGGCAGCCATAGCGCTGGTAACGGAAGCAAGGCGATTGAAGGTGAAGGTTGCCTTTGATTTCAATTACCGCAGAACGCTTTGGAAGGATCCTTCAGATGCGCGAAAAATCTTTGACCAAATCCTGGCCAATACAGACCTGCTGCTGGGAAATGCCGGCAGTTTATCAGATGTGTATGGCATGGAATTTAAGGGTAGCAGCGAAACAGAACTTACACTTCAGGCAATGGAACACGCCAGCAGGCAGTTTGGCCTTTCCAGGGTTGCATTTACCATCAGGGACCATTTCTCCGCATCGGCAAACCAGCTTGGGGCTGCTTTTCTTGACCAGGGCCAGACTGCAATATCGAGCAGTTACACGGTGGAAATTTCAGACCGCTTCGGTACCGGTGATGCATTTGCGGCAGGATTATTACATGCGCTTCACCAGGATTGGGCACCACAACAAGCCGTTGATTTTGCCGCGGCGGCATTTGCCTTAAAACATACCATCAACGGCGACCACCACTCCAGCAAAGAACAAGAAATTACATCCATCATGGAGGGCAATACCTCCGGTCATGTCATCAGATGAAAGCTACCATCCTTCAAAAAATAGAAGCCGCTAAAGTGGTGGCCATCATCCGGTCTGAAAACAGCCTGGATGTGCGCCCTACTATAGAAACCCTGATCAAATCGGGAATCAAGGCTTTAGAAATCACTTCAAATACCCCCGACTTTTGTGAGCACATCTCTTGGGCGAGGGAACAATTTCCTGAGATCCTGACCGGGGCGGGAACCATCCTTTCCGAAGCCCTTGCTGAAGAGGCCTGCCGCGCCGGTGCACAATTTCTTGTGACCCCAAATATGGATCCGGAAGTGATAGCTGTTGCAAAAAAAGCAGGAATCGCAACCTTAATGGGCGCCATGACCCCAACTGAAATCGCAACAGGAATAAAGCATGGGGCAGATTTCATTAAAATCTTTCCGGCGGGCAGCCTGGGCATTGCTTATTTTAAAGCATTGTTGGGCCCTTTCAGAGGCACCAAATTTATTGCCGTCGGCGGAATAAATGCAGCTAACGCCGCCGAATGGCTGGCTGCCGGAGCAGTGGGGATCGGTGTAGGCGGTTCACTGACTTCAGGAGCAGCCGCTGATCTGGAAAATGCCGTTAAAGAACTTTTAGCACAAATCCAATAACCTGTATTATGGAAAACCAACTGATCATAGAGCGTTTTGAACTATTTAAAGTTCCACCGAGATGGCTCTTTTTAAAAATTACGACCAAAGAAGGGATCATTGGCTGGGGCGAGCCCATTGTGGAAGGAAAGGCAGATACCGTTGCGGCTTGTGTACAAGAGATGGAACAGTATGTCATCGGACAATCGGCCCACAGGATCCAGGACATCTGGCAGGTACTGTACAGAGGCGGATTTTATCGTGGCGGCCCTATTCTGATGAGCGCCATTTCGGGCATCGACCAGGCGCTTTGGGACATTAAAGGAAAGGCCCTTGGCGTTCCGGTGTACCAGTTGCTGGGCGGGGCTGTGCGTGACAAAATGAAAATGTACTGCTGGATTGGGGGCGACAATCCGGAGGTAGTGATACAACAAGCTAAAGATAAGTTAGATGCGGGCTATACTGCCGTCAAGATGAATGCCACCGGCCCCCTGGAGTGGATCGCTTCACAAAAGGAAATCAAAAAAGTATCGGAAAACATCCGTCAGCTCAGGGAAGAATTCGGAGATGAGCTGGAAATTGGCCTCGATTTTCATGGGCGTGTCCATAAAAGCATGGTACGAAGGCTCATTGATGAACTGGAACCCTATCAGCCCATGTTTATAGAAGAGCCCGTGCTCAGTGAGAACAACGAAGCGCTGAAGCAGATTGCGGCTTACACCAGTATCCCTATTGCCACAGGCGAAAGGATGTTTTCCCGCTGGGATTTTAAATCACTGCTCCATGATGGACATATCGATATCATCCAGCCGGACCTGAGTCACGCCGGAGGAATTTCGGAGGTATTCAGGATCGCCAGCATGGCAGAAGCCTATGATGTGAGCATTGCACCGCACTGTCCGCTGGGACCGGTGTCGCTGGCTTCGGCCCTGCACATTGATTTTGCCTGCCCCAATGCGGTCATTCAGGAAAGCAGTATCGGAATACATTACAACCAGGGCTGCGACCTGCTGGACTATGTATCGAACCCGGAAATATTTGAGGTCAAAAATGGCTTTATAGATTTATTTGACAAGCCCGGACTGGGCGTTGAAGTCGATGAAAAAGCCTTATTAGAAGCCCAAAAAACCGGCCATCAATGGGCCAATCCAATCTGGCGTTTGGAAGACGGAAGTTTTGCAGAATGGTGAGTTCAAAAGTTGCCTGATTTTTGTTTAAATTGCAGCTATGAATTTCATTCTGCAATTGCTGCTGAACGCGGCCATCTTGCTGGGCATGACTTATATCCTGCCCACTGTTAAGATTAAAAACTTTACAACGGCTATCCTGGTGGCCCTGGTCATTGGTATTTTAAACGCCACATTAGGCTGGTTTCTCCGCTTTCCGTTAAACCTCGTCACCCTATGGCTGTTGTCTTTCGTCGTACATCTGGTCGTTACCGCTGTGATGATCAAAATAGCCGACATCCTCTTTTCTGATTTTTCCATCAAAGGCTTTACCCCTGCCGTGATTATTGCCGTAGTTATGGCAATTGCCGGAAGCCTCTTCACTTTCTTTTAAAAAACCAATTACAATAACCATGAGAATACTTGCAACCATCTGTGCATGCACACTAATTTTTATCTCCTGCTCCTCTGTGAAGCAGCCCAAAGCTGGTCAGTGGGTCAGCCTGTTTGACGGCAAAACCCTGGACGGCTGGAAGAAAAACCAGAACCCGCAGACTTTCAGCGTCGAAGACGGTGCCATTAAGGTGGCGGGACCAATCTCCCATTTGTTTTACGATGGGCCTGTGAACAACCATGTATTCAAAAACTTTGAATTTAAAGCCCAGGTCATGACCAAGCCAAATGCCAATTCCGGTATTTACTTCCATACCGCCTTTCAGCAGGAAGGCTTTCCGGACAAAGGTTACGAGGTGCAGGTCAACAATTCCCACTCCGACTGGAGAAGGACCGGCAGTTTATACAGCATTCAGGATGTAAAAGAAACCTATGTGAAAGACAACGAATGGTATGAAGAATACATCATGGTGCAGGGTAAGAAGATCACAATCAAAATTAATGGCAAGACTGTAGTGGAATATACTGAACCAGAAAATGTGGGTAAAGAAAACGCAGGTGGCCGCGCCATCGCCGACGGAACTTTCGCCCTTCAGGGCCATGATCCGGGCAGCGTAGTCTTTTACAAAGACCTCAAAGTACGGGTATTGCCGAACTAATCTGCTACTGTTTCTTCTTGGCCCCTTCATAGCCCTCTCTTGGGGGTCCCTAGGGGGTTGCAAGGCCCCTTTACCCCATCAACCCCTTTGTTGGGGTTTTGTGGAACCCTCTCTGACAGCCGGAGGGAACAGTAGATGAACAGTACTACAACAAAAGAAAAATATTAGTTATAAGGAAGAGGTTGTCTCAAAAAGGCAGCCTTTTTTTTGTTTTGCAAATCATGTGAAGCATAACTCTAAGGTTATTGGTGCTCCCGCACTGACAGGCATATGAAGCCAGAATGAACCCGCTCGTTGAGCGCTCTTCCTAAGGTTCTCCATCAATCAAACTTCGATGTTGTTATATCCCCCGATCAAAGAAGACATGAAGATAATACGATCCGTTATAACTTAACGGGCGGGTTCAGTCCGCTTTCAATCCTTTTTCATACCGGTGCCATCAGTAGCGACCGAGATAGTTTTTAAACTACGATCTGCTATATAACACCTGCGTCACCAAATTATAAGATTTTACAATTGGTTGTCCATGGGAGGAAATACTGGAGTTACTACAAAACTTTTTTTGCAAACTTTGATGCAAAAAATGAGATAGAATAGGAAGGACCAAATTATAGTAATACATTCATACATCAATTTTTAATTGATTCAACTATCAGGTTAAACAGAAATGGGCATTTATCAGATCACATCGTTAAGTTTAAGAATAATAGTAAATTACGATTATTATTGACAATGCATAAACCTTTAAATTAAACAGCGGATTTAACAAATTAAATTTTCAAAGACGGAATAGCCACGAAGGTTAAAAAAAGGCAAAACTGGCGACAATTACATAATAGACAACATTTTTTGACTGGTTTGTGAATAAAGTTATTCAGCCCATAGCTAAGCCCGTCAGAAATTCAGGGCTTAGCTGTTTAGGAAGCGTAAATCTTTGTTGTTTTTTCTGCACAGCTTGGTTTGAACATAATGCGTCTAATTGGAAAGAGTTATTTTGAACTAGAACATTGGATATACATTATGTTAAACTGCCGTTAGGCACGATCCCTTTTAGGGAAATACCATCTTTAGAGAATATAGATCACAGCTATATTATTTGTTCATATTTCTCTTTAAAGTCTTTTAAAGGGTTGGATTATAATATATTAAGCGTATATGATTCCTTTGATGTGTTAGATGGAACTCAGGTTGACGAGTTTAAATTACTATTTGGACGGGTAATATCAGAAGGACTTTCAAAAAGAGGTATTGATAAAATAGTTAAATTTAACAGTATCAAAAGGGACATAAATAAGGATGATTTGCCACATTTGAAATATAGTAATAACAATGAAATAGGCGGCAATTGGTTTTATGTAAAGGAGGGAGATTACTTTATTTTTTCTGCAATCAAGTCAGATTTTGAAAAGGTCTGTCATTTAGAAGGAATAGGTATTTATGGTGATATCATTTTACGCCTAAGAGTTGTAATTGAACTTTTAAAGCGAAACATTAGTAGGGGCATCATATCACTTTCTGAACAAGATTTTAATAATATTGGGTTCAAAGTGTTAAGGTCCGAACCTTCGACTAGAAAAATAAGTGACGAAGACATTCAGAATGGTTTAAATAATTGGCTTCCATCGATGTTATTGATACCATTATTTGAAGAAATACCTGTGGCTTACAGAGAAAAAGTTAAAGATTAATACGTTATAGCTTTCGTGTAAACATTTGACCTTTTATTTGAGCCTAAATATTGGACCGCATTTGGAGTTGAAAAGGCAAATGAGGATGTCAAAACTTTAAAGAACCACAGATGATTTAATGAAAAACTCAAAATACATAATTCATCTCTTATTTATTTTCCAGTTACTATTATCTGGCTGCGCGAATAAATCTAGGAATCAAACTACAGAAAAGAGCCTGGATACCATAAAAAATGAAAGTACACAAATGCCGTCTTCGAATGCGAATGTTATGGACCAGAGCACCATTCCACCTTATAAGGATATTGATAGTTTAGTGCGCCTACTTGACAAGAAATTTGCTTTTTCTGAGGTGAAAAAACTTGATAGTATTTGCTCCGGCAGTGATGGGGATTTGACAGAATACTTGAGCAGTATCACGATAACTTTGTTTGATGATCATCTAAATGACTTTGTAGGGTATTTTCAAATTAATCCTATGTCTTGTCTGAAAGGCAGATGGGTAGAGGGATTGGGAGCTGAGTACTCGGTTTATGAAAGAACTGAAAGATCAGAAAAGTTATTACAAGAGGAAAATCGATTGATTTCAATTGCCAAAGAACAAAAGCTGGATGATCGAAAAATAGAATTTATTAGAGCGCTTTTTTCTAAAGTTAATCCAAATATATTAGACTAGTTTAAACCGTAATTTTGGGACTGTTCGACAACTCGATTATGGTGCAAGGGTCTATGATCCCATTGTCGCGAGGTGGAATGTGATTGATCCAATAAAGCACTATCTAAAAGAAGTATTAGTTAATGACATTTAGGCAGCGATGGAAAGGAAAGAGATTGAGATAGCAATTTGTGTTACAACCTGTATACTGAATTCTACAATAGTATAATTTTGTTTAGCAGTAATTTACAATCGAAGGTTGCTGTTGGAGGATCATTAAATGGAAATGCAATAACGTATAAAACTGTCATCCAAGATATAAAAATGAAATTTAAACAGACCATTACAAAACAAATTCAAATACAACAAGAGGATTTTGAAGAAAAAACACTTAAATACCTGAACAAGAATCATTACCGGATTACGGAAAAAGGCCCGGACTATATCATTTTTATTGATGACGAATTCAGTGAAAGGAAAAGTTCAAGATCCGATCTCTTTACGAGAGTTGGAGAAGGTAAGCTCGTGTTTTATACTTCGGTTGAACAACAGACAACTGCAAAATTAATTTATTTTACTTCAATAACAGTTCCTCTTTCAATTATGGTGTTAATATCAGCATTTGGGATATATACTGAAACCTACATGCCAATTGTTTTGTCATCTGTTTTCGTTATTCTAATTATATCTAGGGTTTTTTATCTAAAAGACAATGTGTTTAGGGAAATTTTGGAAGGCTGATTTTGTAGCTCTTATGGGAAATGAAGAAGAAAGGAAGTTAATAAATGTTTGGTTAACGTAAGTTCTCCGAAATATTTGAGTTCGCAAAAAAGCGAGGCTGCCTCAATATCTGAGACAGCCTCGCTTTCATAAAAGTATGGGTTTAACCGTTCGGTTTACTTTGTTTGAGCACCTAAAATCTCAGCCAGTTTTTTCTGTAGCTCCTCGCCCCTGATGTCTTTTGCAATGATTTTACCTGTTGGATCAATCAGGAAGTTGGCAGGAATACTCTGAATGCCGTATTTCTTAGACACCGCATTATCCCACCATTTCAGGTCAGAAACATGGGTCCAGGTCAGGCCGTCTTTTTCAATAGCAGCAAGCCAGTCGGCTTTTTTGCCCGGTCTGTCCAATGAAACGCCAAGCACTGTAAAGTTCTTGTCTTTATAGGTATTAAATGCCTTTACCACATTTGGATTTTCTCCGCGGCAGGGTCCGCACCAGGATGCCCAGAAATCAAGCAGCACATACTTTCCTTTGAAGTCAGAAAGCTTAACGGGTTTGTCATTGACGTCATTCTGTGTAAAATCCATCGCCATGGAACCTACACCGGTACTTTTAGCTGCGACAAAGCGCTGTGCAAGATCTTTACCAGCCTGAGTAGTTTTCAGGGACGAGGCTAATGTCTTATAAAGCTTTTCAGCCTCAGCCATTTTTTCAGGATCTGCGGCCAGCTGGCTGATAGCGGACAAGCTGATGTAAGATTTCGGATTGGCTTTGGCATAGCTCAAATAGATCGGACCAAAACCTTTTGAAGCAGCTTCATAGCGATCCTGCAAAGGTTGCACTACTGCTTTGTCTTTTTTCTGCTCTGCCGACAATTTGCCGTATTCCATGTCGATGGCATTTAGCTGGTCTGTTACCGGCTTGGTTAGGACCTTCAGTTTCTTGTCCTGATCGTTGACCAGGGAACCCGTAACCGTTGCTTTTTTTAAGGAATCTGCTGCGGTTACTTTGATCGCTGCCGGCTCGATATAAAGCGTGGCCATATCCAGTGTTTCTCCAGGAAGAGGACGGGAAACATATGGGTTTTTGTTCAGAAACAAGTTCGCCCTTGCCGGATCTTTCAGCTTTCCTTTAAATGCAAAAGTTCCATTGCTGACGGTAGCAGAATCGGTCACATCATTTCCGTTTGCTTTATAGACCAGGTAAATTTTGTCGCCTTTTTTTAAACCTTTGATATTGCCGGTTACGCTAAAAGGCTTTTGTGCAAGTACTGTCAGCGGCAACAATGCCACAGCAGTAAAGAGTAATTTTTTCATTAATTAATATAGTTAGTTTTTACGTGAGCCAAATGTAGTGGTATCAGCATACATAACGGTGCTTTTTACGTAAAATTATAGTAGCTTTTGATAAGTGCGCCACCAAAGATCAGGCATCTCGCCATTTACAGCTATGGTATAGTCCTCGTAACGGCATGGAACCAAGTGATAACGCTCGTTTTTTGAAATTCCTGTGGGATAAGGCACCTGCATCCACCACCTGTCGGACTTTTTACTCTTCACAAACAACATTTCCCCGGTGCCGTCGCTCAGGCTGGCCCTGTAAATCAGGTAATGGGATTTTGGGGTCAGCGGAAAATCTTTTTTCCGGTTGTAAAAACCATCTATAAAATACCAAACCATTTGTGCAAGCAGCATGGCAGTCTGTCCGTTGTTGTCGAACGCAGGGTTGAATTCATAAAATCCGATGGAACTGAGTTTATCGCTCATTCCGGCATAGCGGGCAATGCGGCAGGCTTGTTCGCCATAAAAGCCATTTGGGCCTGCATTGGCATTGGCCGCGGCATCAGATGAGCGGATAGCACCAATGTCAAAACTGATCATGTTGGCATTGCGGATGATGGGCTCGGAAACAGACATGTCTGACGAAAACTCTCCAAGACGGTGCACATCAAAATAAAGCTTGCTCATGACCCGGAGACTGTCCTGATTCACAAAATAGGTCTGGTAGCCAATGTTGCTGAAGTTGAACAGGTAATTGGGCTGGTGCAACAGGATTTTGTTCAGATAGGTATCTGAGCGTGCTGAAAGTCCTTCCTGGTCGTCTTCGTCCAGATCGAATTTACTGTCCACCACCACCAGGTCAACTTTCTGTTCCATTGCTTCGTAGCCCAGGTACTGTGCATAAGTGAGGTCCTGCCCTCCTCCTATAATGACCGGCAGGATATTGAGTTTTAAAAGCTCCGTAACGACGGTTTTAAGGGCTACATAGGTGTCGGAAATGCTCGCACCGGCCTTGATATTGCCCAGGTCGACGATCTTTGTGGTATAGGAACCCTCGTTCAGGCTATAAAATTGATTTCGGAAGTATTCAGGCCCTAAGCCGCAGCCCTCGTTATTTACAGCGGCACGGTCGTCCTGAACACCGACAATGGCGATATCATACCCGTTTTCTTCCAGTTCCGGAAATTCTCCTTCATAAAATACCGCCTTTAAACCCATCTGACTGTTTAGAAAACCGGCTTTTGGACTGAGGTTATTGACATCCAGAGGTGAAAAAAAATCTGATAAAGACATATCTTACTAAAATGTATGGCCTCAAATATCTATTTTTGAGCGCATATTTTGATTAACCATGCTAAAAAAAATGAAATGATATTGGTTACCGGTGCTACTGGATTTCTAGGAGCAGAATTAATACATCAGTTGACCAGCCAGGGGAAGAAAGTAAGGGCATTGAAACGGAAATCTTCTGTAATCCCTTCGCTTCTGGAAAACAACGGGCAGATAGAATGGGTGACTGGGGATATCAACGACATTTCTGCACTTGAAGATGCCTTTGAGGACATCAGCCAGGTTTACCACTGTGCCGCTTTCATTTCATTTGACCCGAAAGACAAGGCAAAACTGCTCCTGGTGAATATTGAAGGTACCAGTAATGTCGCCAACCTGTGTGCCGAAAAAGGCATCAGACTGCTCCATGTCAGTTCCGTAGCCGCTCTTGGCGATTCAAAAAAGGGTGAACTGATTACCGAAAAACATTTCTGGGACTACGACGTAAAATCGCACAATTACGCCATTTCAAAATATGAAGGTGAGATGGAAGTCTGGCGTGGTATTGCCGAAGGTCTGGACGCAGTCATTGTCAATCCTTCGGTCATCATTGGTGCAGGAGCAGGTTACTCAGGCAGTGGTGCCATTTTCAAACTGGTTAAGGATGGTCTTTCCTATTATACCAAGGGGGCGACAGGAATTGTAGACGTACAGGACGTGGCAACAAGCATGATCGCACTCATGGAAAGCAGGGAATCGGCAGAACGCTATATCCTGTCTTCAGAAAATTACCATTACCAGCAGTTCTTTGCAGAAATTGCCAAAGGTCTTGGGGTGAAGGCCCCTTCAAAAGAAGCAAAACCCTGGATGCTCGGCATTGCCTGGAGGGCCGCTAAACTGGCTTCCCTTTTTACGGGAAAGCCGGCAGCGCTGACCAGTGACGCAGCAAAGAGCAGCCTGAATGAAAGTCTATACAGCAACGAAAAAATAAAACAAACGATCGGCATACAATTTAAGCCCCTGGACCAAAGCATTGCTGAGGTCTGTCAGGGCTTAGCAAAACAAACCAAATGAAGCAGCAGAAGAATTTTTATATCATTGACTTTGACAGCACGTTTACACAGGTGGAGGCACTGGATGAACTGGCGAGGATCTCATTGGCCAAACATCCGGACAGAGAAGCTATTTTCCAGAAGATTGAAGACCTGACGAACCTGGCTATGGAGGGTAAACTGTCCTTTAGTGAGAGTCTGGCCCAGCGTGTGAAATTATTGGAAGCAACAGAAGACCATCTGAGACAACTGATCACAAGGCTGAAGAAAAAGGTATCTGCTTCTTTTTCCCGCAATGCGGAGTTTTTCAAAAAGCACAATGATGAAGTACTGATCGTTTCAGGTGGTTTTAAAGAATTCATTACCCCAGTGGTGAGCCGCTATCACATTAAAAAGGAAAACATCTACGCCAATACTTTCGTGACCACAGGAGATGGCAAAATCATCGATTATGACCATGCCAATCCATTGAGCGAGGAAGGTGGAAAAGTTAAACTGATGCAACAGATGAACCTGGAAGGTAATCTGTACGGCATTGGCGACGGTTACTCCGATTTTCAGTTGCGCGAGAGCGGACTGATTAAAAAGTTCTATGCCTTTACGGAAAATATATCCAGGGAGAGTATTGTTAAAAAGGCCGACCATGTGACGCCTAGTTTTGATGAATTCCTGTATGTCAATGACCTGCCGCAGTCGATCTCCTATCCTAAGAACAGGATCCTTTGTCTGGTGATCGGTGAAGTGGACCCGAAGAGCATCGAGATGCTTAAAAAGGACGGCTTCTCTATCCGCCATAAAACTACTTTTGAAGAGAAGTATGTGGCAGATGTGCACATGATCCTGCTTGCCGACGGAGAGAAAATCGACCAGGAGCAGTTAAAAAAAGCGGTGAAACTAAAGACGCTTGGCTATCTGGGTAGTGCAAAACAGCATCTCGACATCAAAACCTGCACGGAACAGGGCGTAGTAGTATTTGACGACGTGAAGCACAACCCGCATAACCTGACCTTCATTCCGAAAAGGATGATTGATTTTATGAATACGGGTATGACTTACCTCAGTTCGAATTTTCCAAACCTGCAACTGCCGAGGATTGAGCGCTCACACCGTTTGATCCACATCCACAAGAACGTACCGGGCATCATGGCCAAAGTCAACACGATCTTCGCCAAACACGACATCAATATTGTGGGTCAGTTTCTGATGACCAATGCCAGTATCGGCTATGTGATCACAGACATCAACGCGCAGTACGACAAACAACTGTTCAAATCGCTGAAAAAGATCGAACATACCATCAAATTCAGGGTGCTATATTAGGCACCCTATTGAATTCAGGACAATTTTTTTAGGTTTTTAAGGAATGGCGTTACAATTATGCGGAATCTGTTAGATTTGCAGCATGGAACTAACGCCAAAAATCATAGAAAAGCTGGATCAGCTGCAGGAAAAGTATGCCGCAATGGGTCAGGATATGTCCGCCTATCTCGACGGTTTACTGTATGCTGATTTCTTAACGTATTGGGATTACATCCACCTGGATACGCTGCTGAGCCTCCAAAGTCCGAAGACTCCTTTTCCGGATGAGGAAATCTTTATCATGTACCACCAGATTACGGAGCTGTACTTCAAACTTTCCCTGCATGAGTTCAGGCAGATCGCCGAACAGGAATCGCTGACTGCTCAATTTTTTACCGACCGGGTAAAAAGGATCAATGCTTATTTCAATGCACTCGTCTCTTCTTTTGAAGTGATGGTCAACGGCATGGAAAAAGAACAGTTCCTGAAATTCAGGATGTCATTGTTGCCCGCCAGCGGCTTCCAGTCCGGACAATACCGGATGATTGAAATCTGTGCCACCGATTTCGGCAGGCTGATCGATAAAAGTAAAAGAGAGGAACTGGCGAATGCAACCATAGAGGAACAGTTTGAGCACATCTACTGGAAATTTGGGGCTACAGAACTGGCCAGTGGCAAGCAAACCCTAACTTTAAAACAGTTTATCCATAAATATGCGGCGCAATTTTTGCAACTGGTAAAAGACCGTAAAGACAGCAATTTTACTGCACTCTACCATAAACTAGCCGCTGAGGGGCAGGATGTATCGGCCCTGGCTGAAGAATTGCGGAAACTGGACCTGTATGTCAACGTAGAATGGCCGCTTTCCCATTACAAATCTGCTGTAAGGTACCTGGAAAGAGATCCTGTAGATATTGCTGCGACCGGGGGTACCAACTGGCAGAAATACCTGCCTCCGCGTTTTCAGAAAAGGATCTTTTATCCCTTTTTATGGACGGAAGAACAGATGGAAGAATGGGGCAAAGGCTGGGTGCTTAGTGTACTCAAAACACTTAGAAATGAGGCTTAAGCGCATGGTTATTACAAAATAAAAACAGATATACACACCAATTATTGTTATTTTTACCACCATATATTTTTTACTCAAATGAACGAGACGTTGGACATTACGATCACTAAAGCTGATCAAAGCAGATTAACGGTAACCGATTTTTCACAGTTGCCTTTCGGAAAAGTATTTTCCGATCACATGTTTATTGCAGAATATGATAATGAGGAATGGTCGAACCTGCAGGTCGTCCCTTATGGCCCTATTCCGATGAGCCCTGCGATTTCTGCCCTGCATTACGGACAAGCGATCTTTGAGGGACTAAAAGCATATCGCCAGGCTGATGGTTCAATCAGCGTGTTCAGAGCGGATAAAAACTTTGAACGCTTCAACAAATCGGCAGCCCGCATGTCGATGCCATCTATTCCTAAGGATATTTTTATGCAGGGTATCGCAGCACTGATCGAGATTGACGAAAGATGGATTCCTGCTCAGGATGGTTATTCACTGTACATCCGTCCGGTGATGTTTGCTACCGATCCTTATTTGGGCGTGAAACCATCCGACAAATATACTTTTGCCTTGTTGACCACGCCTACCGGTCACTATTATAACAAGGCGCTTAAAGTGAAGATAGAAACAGAATTTACCCGTGCAGATGACGGCGGTGTAGGTTATGCGAAGACAGCTGGAAACTATGCCCGCTCCTTATATCCATTTCAGGAAGCGATGAAAGAAGGTTTTGACCAGTTGATCTGGACAGATGCTGCTACACATGAGTTTATTGAAGAAGCCGGAACCGCCAACCTGATCTTTGTGATCGATGGCAAACTGGTTACGCCTTCAGTGAGAAGTACGGTACTGGACGGTGTAACCCGTGACACCATCATCACCCTTGCTAAAAAAGCAGGTATTGAGGTAGAAGAGCGACGTGTGAGCGTTAAAGAAGTAATTGCAGGCATTGAAAACGGCAGTCTGACTGACGCTTTTGCTGCCGGAACAGCAGCTACGGTAACACCTATCGGACAGATTGGTTATGAAGGTAAGGTGTATGACCTTGCTGATCCGGCAAGCCGCACCATATCGGCCGGTATCGCCAAAACCCTGAACGATATCCGTTACGGACTGGCTGAGGATGAGTTTGGCTGGAACTGGATCGTAAAATAGGTCTTCGCATAAATTTTATAAGGGCGCTTCTGCAAAGAGGCGCCTTTTTTTAGGCATATGGATTTTTCGGAATATAGACCAGTTGATAGCCCGCTTTTTTTAGTTCCTTCAGCAATCCCTCCTCGGGCAGCTCCTTAAAAGCGATAGCACACAACACCTGGCTTGGGATCAATTTTAAAAACACCCCCAGGTCGGCAAATTTCTTCCTAATGTAAATCCATCTGAACCTCCGTTTTTTTAAGCTACTCTCCTGCTGTTCTGCTCCTTTGAAATAGTAGTTGGGATTAATTCCCTTGAAGGCAACAAGTGGAAGATTCAGCCCCGCTGCAAACTTCTCCATCTCCCTGGCAGAAATCTTGTATACAAAATTGCCTACAGGTTCATAAGAAAACCGGTTTTTCCAGATCTTTGAGGAGAACTTATCCTTAAAACCAGAAAGCAAGTTCATGAGCATTAACAATAAGGGCATTTTTGAAATGGGATCCTGAGGTTCAATCAGCACCATTCCTTTTTTGGCCACCCGGATCATTTCGTACAGTGCGGCATAAGGCCTCGGAAAATGGTGATAGGCTTCCTTGCAAAGTAAGTAATCGAACGTGTTGGCCGGATAACTTAACAGTTCGGCATTCTGAGCACTAAAATCATCAATAATTCCTTCATTTTTGGCCAGCTTTAAAAAATCGGTGTTTAGGTCGCTTGCTGTGGCCAGCTGCCCCTTTCCCAATAAATACTGGGCGTCAAACCCGTAGGCGTCCCCAATGGTCAGCCAGCGCTGTGCTGTTTCAGAAGTTAGCGGATCAATGCAACCAAAAAATAAGTTCTGGAGCCATTGGCCGATGTCCCTTCCTGATTTGTTCAACTGATGGGTCTGCAGCTGAGCAATTTTGGATTTTTCATCAGGGAACTGGCTGTTGTACCATTGTCCGTGTCTTTTATAGCTCTCTTCGTTAAACATATGTCCGGTTCATTTATACGATTACGGCCCGAAATCCCGGAAACGCTGGGTGAAAAATATATTTATTATTTACCCAGCGTTTCGGATTATTGCTGCGTAGTATACCGTAGAGAACTTATGTATATTCGACATCCGAACCATTTGAATGAACCTTTCCGCAGCGCAAACCATTAAGATCATCGAGGGCTGCATGGCCAATGAACGTCAGGCGCAGGAGAGTCTTTACAAATTGTGCTACGCCGATATGTTGCGTGTATGCATCAGGTACCTTAAAACTGATGAACTGGCTAAAGAGGCACTGAACATGGGATTTTTAAAAGTGTTTCAACACATCAATGCCTACCAGGCAAACAAAGGAGAACCCGGGGCCTGGATCAGGACCATCATGGTCAGGACCTGTATCGACCTACGGCGCAAGGAGCTGAAGTTCGCCGCAGACAGCACGACAGAAAAAGAAATCGCAGACCAGGTATCCATTGAGCCTGAAATCATGGAAAAATTATATGCCGAAGACCTTTTATCCCTGATCAGAAAACTACCTGATGCCACACAGATGGTGTTCAATCTTTATGTGATTGATGGTTACTCACACAAGGAAATAAGTGAGCAACTGGCCATCACCGAAAGCACGTCCCGATGGCACCTTTCGGAAGGCAAAAAACAACTGAGGTCAATCCTTGAACCACCAAAAGCAAAAAATCATCCCACTGAAAATCAAAACCAAAGAAAATGAAACATTCAGACTGGGATATTTGGAAAAAAAAGCTGGATGAACTTCCGGTAAATTCAGACGAGGGGCTGTCATGGGGAGCGATGCAGACCATGCTGGACAAAAACATGCCGATTGCCGCTACTCCGCTGAGCGGCGGCAGTGCGATGAAACTGATTGTAAAAAAAGTAGTTTCTGCACTAGGCTATGTATTACCGGCTGCAGCTATAGTTGCTGCGGTGACTTATTTTGCACTAAAAAAACCAGAGCCTGCAATGCAGCATTCCAAAAAGAAGCTCAGGCCAGATGTATTGTTGAGCCCGGACTCCTCAACACACGATTCTATAACTGCAGACAGCGATGTTAAAGTCATGTATCAGGATTCAGTCCGTTTATCTGATCAAATTCCCGATTGGGTAAAGTCTATACCCGGCAAGAATATTCTTGCAGCCGGAAGCAGCGCGCTTCCGAAAATTGTTGCAAATCCATTGTACGTTGAGTTGGACGCTAATACAACAAATGACGATTCGAGCGAAAAACTGCAGGCTAGTCCGCTGCAAACTGCAGTTTTGGAGGTGAGCAATGAACACCAGGTGATCGATATAGTCAGCCAGGATATTTCCACACGGCATCTGTTCATCGAACCGGACCCGATCCGAGAAAGTAAGTCAAGGACAAAAGCAGGTCGGATCAAAACCCCCAAAGTAAAAAAGACGAAAACTGCTATCGAAGGCAGCAAGGGATTCAGTTATGGTCTGGAAACAGGAATCAATGTCAGTAATGGAAATGGCACAAGCATTTACTACGGTGCCTTAAGCAGCTATGCCTTAAACAGCAAACTGCTCATCAGTACAGGCATCAGGGCCAACACCAGGAGAACATTGAGTGGTTCCTATACCCATCCCAGTTACAATCTAAATGACCCCAACGCACCGCTGTTGCGCACCATTGATTCCAGAAAAATCAGCACAACAGACATTCCTTTGCAAATCGAGTACCGGCTTTCTAATAACCTAAGCATCAAGGCCGGACCCGTATTGACCTTCCAGTCAAAACAAAGCAGCGCAGAGAGCAAACTTGATCAGATCATCAATCACTCCGACACCGTGCACCATACAAAACCGCTGAACGAAGCAATGGCCAATACTCAAGTGAACCAGGTGAATGCCGCTTTTTCAGGCGGGATCAAACTCCGGCTGAAAAAGTTCAGCCTTGAGGCCGGGTATCTGAGAAATTTAAGTCCTTACAAAGTAAGCAGTAGCCTTGGCGGTTATCAAGGCACATACAGTGCCGTTTCAATCGGTGTGGCTTATAGATTCAAATGATGCACGGATGTTTAGGAAATCGTCCTAATTAATGTTAATTTTCCGGTATGAATAGATGCATCATCACCTGTATTTCGATTTTACTAATTCCAACTGCCCTCAGCGCCCAACAGAAAAGGCTTACCCAACAGCAAATCTTTAATGGACAACCTTCGTTGACCAAAGCCATGAACCAGGTAACCGGATGGGCTGATGACAACCATTATATCGAGGTGGATGCATCAGACCGGAAGGCCTATGCGGTAGATGTAAAAACAGGTGCTAAAACGGCCTATACCCCGCCCCCTAAAAGTGATGTGGAACTGACGGTCAAAGATGATGACATCTATATCCAGTATGGAAAAGCGGAACCAAAAAGATTGACCAGTACTGCTGATCAGGAAAAGAACCCAACACTTTCCCCGGATGGCAAATATGTGGCTTTTACCCGAAACAATGACCTGTATGCCGTAGAACTCGCTACGGGAAAGGAAATCAGGTATACCAGCGATGCGACCGATGTGATCTATAACGGCTGGTCATCCTGGGTTTATTATGAAGAAATCCTGGGCAGGGCTACCAATTATAAAGCCTTTTGGTGGTCGCCCGACAGCAAACATCTCGCCTTTATGCGTTTTGACGACACCAAAGTACCCATGTTTCCAATAAACGGTTCAACCGGGCAACATGGCTACACAGAAAAAACACGTTATCCGAAAGCAGGCGATCCCAATCCGGGAGTGCGTGTCGGTTTTGTTTCCGCCAAAGGCGGGACTGTAGTCTGGGCTGATTTTAACGAACAGGACGACCAGTATTTTGGTACGCCTTACTGGAGCTATGATGGCAGTAACCTGATGGTGCAATGGACGAACCGGGGCCAGGACAACCTGAAGTTTTACGCCGTAAACCCTGCAAGCGGTGCAAAAAAGGAGATTTATGACGAAAAGCAGGCTTCGTGGGTGGACCTGGACTATGACGGGCGAATCGAATACCTGGAGGATAAAAAACAGTACATTCTGAAGAGTGACCGAACAGGCTGGGCGCATTTTTACCTGTATACACTGGATGGCAAACTGATCAACGCGATCACCAGTGGCAAATGGCAGGTAACTAACCTGGTGTATGTGGACGAGAAAAATAAAACCATCTACTTTACAGCACGTAAAGAGGCCTCTACCCGCAGCGACTTTTACAAGGTGGGTTACGATGGCAAAAACCTGAAACGCCTGACTTTTGGCAATTATACCAATCAGATCCTGATGTCTGCAAAAGGGTCTTATTTCATCACTACTTATTCCAATGTATCGACGCCAACCAAAAGAACCCTGCTGGATAAAAATGGCAAAATCATCAAAGAACTGGGCGACAGCAAATCAGAAAACTTCGGGGACTATGCTTTTGGAAAAACAGAAATGATCACGATACCAAGCGAGGATGGAAAATACCAGCTTCCTGCTTTTATCACCTATCCGACCGACTTTGACCAAACCAAAAGATATCCGGTGGTCATGAGCATTTACGGCGGCCCTAATGCAGGTAATGTGACCGATACCTGGAAGGGTGCGGGCAACCAATGGTGGGCCAATGAAGGCATTGTACAGATTTCGGTAGACCACCGGGCATCCGGACAGTTCGGCAAAGAAGGCGTAGCGCTCATGCACCGCAAACTGGGCTACTGGGAGATGATTGACTATACGACAGCTGCAAAATGGCTGAAGGCCAAATCCTGGGTGGATCCAAAGAAACTATTGATTACAGGACACAGTTACGGCGGTTACATGACCTGTATGGCGCTGACCAAAGGGGCAAATGATTTTGATTTTGGCTATGCCGGAGCGCCGGTGACGAGCTGGGAACTTTATGATACGAATTATGCCGAACGTTTTATGGACACACCACAGGAAAACCCTGAGGGTTATAAAAATGGATCTGTGCTTAGTTATGTTGACAACTACAAGGGCTTGTTGCGCATCATGCATGGCGATATGGATGACAACGTGCACATGCAGAATACCATCCAGCTGGTAGATAAGCTGCAAAATGCAAACAAGCACTTCGAACTGATGATCTATCCCGGAGGCAGGCATGGCTGGGGCGGGCTCAAGACACTGCATGACCGGGCGGAACGTTTCCGTTTTTACTATCAGAATTTATTAAATAAACCTGTTCCGGCAGAACTCCTGAAATAACTGTAAAACCATGAAAATACTTAGCTATGTAATCCTGTCGGCAATTGCGCTATCACCCTCAGTCGTAATTGCGCAGACCAATGCTCCCAAAAAACTGAAGAAGACCCTGGTCTGGCAGGACGAATTCAGCAAAAAAGGATTGCCGGACGCTACGAAATGGGGCTATGAAGAAGGGTTCATCAGAAATAAAGAAAGCCAGTACTATACCAAAGAGCGCCTGGAAAATTGTTACGTAGCTGATGGTAATCTGGTGATCGTTTCCCTCAAAGAAAAATATAAAAATGCGGAATATACTTCTGCCAGCATCAATACGCTGGGCAAACAACAGTTTGAAGGCGACTTCAGGATAGAGATCCGCGCCAGGATTCCGGAGGGAAAAGGAATCTGGCCGGCTTTATGGATGATGGGCAGCAACGTGAACCAGGTGGGCTGGCCCAAATGCTTTGAATATGACATCATGGAGTTTGTGGGCAAGGAAGCCGGCACCATACATGGAAATTTTCATTGGTGGGAATCAGACACCGATCCTTCCAAAAGCCACAAAAACAAAGGAGCAAGCATTAAGGTGGATGACCTGCATAAAAAATACCATACGTATGGCTTTGAGCGCGTTGGAGACACCGCAAAAGTATTTGTGGATGACCAGCTCTACTTCAGTATGGCTGCTCCCGCAAAAGCGTATCCCGGTTCGTTCAGCGCACCAGTATACCTACTCATCAATACCGCCGTAGGCGGTGAATGGGGCGGTGCAATTGACGATTCCATCTTTCCGCAGAAATTCTATGTGGATTATATAAGGGTGTTTAAACTGGAATAATTTTTTTACCTGCCGCCGGACTGCAGGGCCCTGCGCTTTTGCCGCGCCGCCCTGCGTTTGTCACGATCGGTTTTGATCTTTTCAAACCTGGCAATCTGCTCCCGGATCTTCTTTTCTTTTGCAGGCGTTATACCCACACTGTACTTGATGCCCTGGAAAAGACTGCGCCAGATGAGGTTAAAAAAGGAAGCTGTTTTTACCCGCTCATAATGCACAGGGGCCTTGATCAATACGCCTGCAGCGTTCGGATTGTCAGGATTAATAACCATGGCATTCGCCAAGAGGGACATAAAACCCTTTCTGACCAGTTGTTCGCGTTCCCTTTTAAAAAGCGATACCGACAGCTCATTAAAAGCAAAATTCATTTCACCATCAGCCCTGCGGTCGTTGGCCGAAATGTCAAACTCCAATCGCTTCACTTTACCTCTACGGATCTCGACCATGCCGAGGGGCCGGGTGATCCTGTTTAGCGCGGAGCCATCCATCGCACCCAATATTCCTGAATAATTGAAAGAACCATCTTTTGCCAGCAGATCGAACCTAAACTTTACATCCAGTTTGCCGCGGCCCATCAGGTAGGTAGTCAGGTTGGCAAACAGATAAGGGTTCTTTTTTTTGGCCTTCGTAGTATTGGTAATGTTTGTAAAAGTGCCGGAAGTCCGCTCAAAAGTGATTTTCCCTTTTTGTCCGCTCTCTTTATCGTACTCGGCGTAACTGAAATCAATGTTATTCAGGTTCAGTTGTTTAATGGTCAGTTGCTCTTTTACCTTCTGAAGCAACTGGTGTGGGTAGCGCCCTGTTTTAACCGTATCTTTTCTTGGTAACGTGTTGTTATTGAAGACCTCCACGAAGCCATTGGCGATGTTCATTTCCTTGGCATACAATTCCTGTTTGCGCACGTACAACGGTAAATCGATGCCTTCGAGGCTCAGATCGCTCATGCCAATATTGAACCTGTCCCGCCCATAACCCGCAGCCTTTCCGAATTCCATTTCACTGTAGCGCGGAACTACCCGCATTGTTTTGATGTTTAGTTTGCCAGATGAAGCCCTAAAATCGAGCTGGTTGAGGTTAATGTGGTACATGCTGTCTGGCGTAGCATAGTTATAATCATTCAGACTGATGATCACGTCCTTCAACAGGTAAAGCCGGCTTTTGTCAGCCGCTGAAAAAGCATCAATACGCCAGTCTTTGAGTGTGATGTTGAGATTTGCAATGGAGTCCGTCTCCTGGACCAGACGGTTGTTGTTGATATACTTAAATCTGATGTCCTTCAGGCTGATGGTTTCTACCTTCAGTGCTTTCAAATACCGGGAAATGTAATGGTAAGGATCACCGGTCTCTGCAACCGGCCTGGATTCATTAAAGTCAAATTGCTTATTGATCATCACTACATCGGGATGATCAAAGATCAGCTGTTCAACCTGTAGTTTTTTATCTTTCAACAATCGGACCGGATGGAAATGCCGGATGCTCAATTTGTCCAGGGTAACAGAGTAAAGATTATTGGGTGCCTTTTTGCGGGCGATCAGTTTCCGGTAAATGACCGTGTCCGGAATAATCCTAACATCACTGAGTGTGGCGCCACCAATAAGGAGATTGAGACTGATGTCTGAAAATTCGATTCGGTAAAGGCTGTCCGTAGCCTGTAAAACAAGCTCCTTCAACCGCATTTGGGCAATGGGCTTTAGTTTTGCGCTAAAATACCAGGAGGCTAGCAAGGCGATAACAAATACAAAAAGCAGGGCGACCATTACCCCCTTCAGGGCAGCATAGCGCTTTCGTACTTTTTTGATCATAGGCCCTTGCTGTTTATTCCAATATACGGCATTTTTTGCCGCTTCGGCTAATCTTTTTCTTTGAGCTTGGCTTTTACTTTTTTCATGGCCTGCTCCGGTGTTTTTACTGGTACAATGCCCAGGCCAACCGTTTCGCGGATCCCAATGAAAACGCCTTTCCAGAGTTCATTAAAAAAAGAAGCCGCTGGCGTTCGCACAAACTTAGTCACAGCTACTCTCGGTGCTTCACCCTTGTCCGGGTTGTTGTTTTTGATGAGCAGGGTATTGGCCAGAAAAGACAGGAAGCCCTTTTTCTTAGGTGCCTTACCATCTTCCCCCTCTTTCAGCAAATCAACTTTCAAATCTGTATAATAAAACCGAACTGTTCCCGAAGCACCGCGGTCGTCGGCTTTGATATCAAACTCTGTTTTTTGCATTTTGCCGCTTTTAATTGCCACAAGGCCCATATTTTTTACCATGGGGTTCAGCACCAATAAGTTCATTGGCCCAACAGTTCCCTTATAACTAAACGCGGCATGCGGATCGGTCAGGTTAAAATCAAAATGAACATTGATTCTGCTCGTTTTCATGACCAAAGCGCTGAAATCTGCTTTTGCATGGTGATTTTCAGCCAGTCTGCTGCTATCGTTTGTAATGTTCAGAACAGTTCCGGTCAGGTTCTGGAAGTATACCGTCCCTTTTTTCTCACTGATCGGGTTGTATTCTGTATAAGCCACGTCTACGTTCGTAATGATCAGGCTATCGATAATCGTTGGAATTGGAATCCTGCTCATTGCGACATGTGGAAAATTGCGCCGCTTGTCCAGATTGGGTGGCGGCGGCAGTTCCCGGTTGACAAAGATGCCAGCTTTGGCAGGACCGATTTTCAGGGAGCGGGCATACAAATCCCCCTCTGCATTTAGTTTTCTGAAATCTACACCCCTGAGACTGATCTCGTCGAATTTGAGGTCATAACGGTCTTTGCCATAGGTATATTTCCTGCTAAAAGCGAGGTCAGGATACATTGGGATCATCTGAAAACCAATAACGCTAACTGTCCCCCCTGTTGCCGAGCCCTTAATGGTATCGATCTTCATGGTATACATCTTGTCTTTGCTCAACGATCTGTAGCCGCTCAGTTCAAATGCGATGTCTTTGGTGTAATAAAACCGGGTGCTGTCATATTGCGAGAGGGAGTCCAGGAGTACGTCTTTTACATTGATCTGGAGGTGCTTGACGGAGTTCATTACTTTAGCCGTACTGCCGTTGATGTAATCCAGATCAGCGTCCACAATTTTGATCGCCTTTACATGTACAGACTTCAATGTCTTTGAGATTTGCTGGTACAGCGTGCGCTCTTCCTTGGTTGTATCCGCTTTTTTGGGCACTTTATAGTAGGTGATGTTGATCGAAGGCTGGTTCAGAATGATGGCATTCATTTCTACTTTCTTCTTAAAATAGGCAGTCAGGATGCCGATCCGGCTAAGGCTCAATTGTTTGAGTTTAACCTGGAAAAGATGCGCCGGCGCTTTTTTTAAGCGTCTTAGTTGGTTAAAAACAGCGGTGTCGTGGTTGAGGGATACATTGTCCAGCACGAGCGTACCAGTGAGGAGGTTGATGCGGATGTTCTGAAATTCTAGCTTGTACAAGTGTCCTGAACCTTCATAAACACCATCTTTGATCTTTTCGGTGAGCAGGGGTTTCCATTTTGCATTGAAATATAAAGCCACACCACCTGCGATCAGCAGGATTATAGCCAGAATACCTCCTACCCATTTCAATACTTTGTATTTTCCTGATTTGTGCCCTACCATGTTGCTCCTTTACAGTTAGCCATGCAATATCAAGGCCACAAATGGCGGGTTACAGCTCTTTAGCCCTGTATCTACGGATATCGACGTCGTTCACAGAAAAATATCCTTGTGCATTGCCACTGATGTTTCCTTTTACGTTAACAGGAACGCTGGAGAACAAACCGCTCCAGTCGGTCTCCATAAATACCGAATACAGGTAGCCGGCATAGCGTTCTGACAAAGAGATTTTAAAAATCGACACATAGTCATCCTCACCCAGCGTAAAATCCCTTTTCAAATTGTTGAGCGGATAAAGTGAATTCGGAGAGCCTAAAAGATGGGTATAACTGTAATATTTGGTCTGGTCAAATTTAGAGGGGTTCCACAATGGAATGTCCAGGTAGGCAATAAACCATTTGTTGGGATTGATGTACCCAAAAGTATGTTTGGGGATACTGCCCATAATGGATTTATTAACTGCATTGTGGGTTGACAATGGTAAAAAATCATCAACGATATTTACCACCTGCCTTAAGGTATCTTCGGCAGTATACGTTTTTCCGTCATATTTTATGGTCAGCTTGTAGGCCTTATTGTAATTCGGATCATTTCTGTTGACACCCATATAAACTCCGGGAATGCTGGTCTCCTTAAACAAAATATCGGTCTTACTGTCATTCACCGTTACGGAAGCATTCCTGATCGGCGCAGGAAGAGAATCCGGGATCAGCGAGGGTTTGGTTAGCCTGATGTATTGCGAAGAGATCAGCGTGTTTATTCCTCCCTCAACGGCAATATCATAAATGCGCTGGGGCATACTAAAATCTGCTCTGTCAAAACTATCTTTCCCACAGCCCAGGAAAAGCAAGAATAAAACAACACCTATAGGGTACCTTAACTGTTTCATATTACAACCTAAAACTATAAGCCAACCAGGGGTAGAGTCCAAAACCATACTCCACATTACTTTTGACTTCACTTTCTCCTGAAGACCGGATGTGGTAATATAGCGGATTTTTGCGATTGTAGAGGTTATAGGCGCCAGCGGAAAAGACATGCGTCATGCTCCGGGATCCGGAGATACGGGTTTGCAGCCTGTACTGGGCCGAAACATCCAGTCTGCTGAAATCAGGGAAACGTTTCTCATTTCGACCTTCATAGATTGGCACATCAAGTCCATCGTGCTGATAATAGCCTACCGGAAGGGTAAGCGGTCTGCCCGTTGAATAGGTGAAAAAAGACTGAAAAGACAATGCGCTGTTTACCTCAAATTTTCCCATAATTTTTAACTCATGAGGAATGTCATAGTTCGCTACAAATTTGTTTCCAAAATTGATATCCGGTATTTTTCTAAAGACCCTGGAGTAGCTATACGCTACGGTACCCGAAAAACGCCCCTCGGTTTTACTCCATTCAGCCTCTACTCCATACGCATTCGATCTGCCTGATCTAAGCTGGTTCCTGACATCCGGATTTCTGATGATCTGGGCATGTCCGATCAGATCCAGCTGGTTTTCCAGTCGCTTATAGTAGCCGGCGAGCATAAAGGCATGCCGTCCCGGCACATAGCGGTAGCCCAATGAAGTATGGTGTGACCGCTGCGGCTTGATACTTGCCGAAGCCGGGATCCAGGGTTCCAGCGAGGAAAAGGCCAGGGTACTGTTTTGGATCAGTTGCAGGTATTGAAAATTTAGGTTGTAGGTCATGAATATCCGCTGCGTCGGACCAGGCAGGTAACTGATGTTGATCCTGGGTTCAGGATTAACAAAAGTGCGGATCTCATTTTTCTTAACCAGATTTCCATTTATATCAAAAATATTCTTCTTTTCTTCAGCATTCCTGAAGAGTCCGATTCTCAGACCATAGTCCAGTTCAAAAGATTTACTCAGGGCGATCTGTTGCGTGTAATAGATTGCAGCCTCTACAGATTGGTCCCTGGAGATGTTGAATTCAAAATCATCCTGTCTGAACATTTCGCCGGGAACAAAGCGGTGATAGATACCGGATATGCCAAATTTGATCTGATTGGTAGGACTTCTGTAATAGGTATAGTCAGCCTTTAAAGTCAGGTCCTTAATGCCTGTGCTCCATTGGCTTTTTTGAGATAAGGTATCTGCATTCAGATCCAGGAGGTTGCTGTAATTGCTGTAAATGGCCGACATGTTCAGGAATACCCTGGAGCTAAAAATGTGGTTCCAGCGGAAAGTGGAAGTCAGGTTTCCCCAATTGTTGGTATACGAGTTTTCAGACAGCAGGTTGTCCTTCCCGACATAGATGGAATAGAATATGCTGTTTTCATTATTCAGCTTATAATTGGCCTTGGCATTCACATCGTAATACACTGAATTCGGATTGAAGAGCTTAAACCTGCTTTGAAATACATCCAGTAAACTTCGCCGGTAGGCAACAATAAAAGAGCCCTTATCTTTTACGATGGGGCCTTCCGCAGCAATGCGGGCCGACATTAAATTGACGCCACCATTGACATGATATTCTTTGCTGTTTCCTTCAGCCATACGGTTGACGATTACCGAGGACAACCTTCCGCCAAAATTGGCCGGCATATAGTCGCGGTAGACCTGCAGGTTATTGACCGCATCAGAATTGAACACCGAGACCAGGCCATACAGGTGTGAGGGATTATAGACAATTGCCTCATCCAGAAGGATCAGGTTTTGATCGGAATTGCCCCCCCTTACAAACAGCGCTGAACTTCCTTCAGTAATGGATTTAATGCCGTTTTGCATTTGCAGCCGTTTCATCACGTCCGTTTCCCCGGCATAATAAGCGGCACTATTCAACTGCTTTACCGTCAGGTTTTGTTCGTTAAAAAGGATGGGATTGGGTGTCACATTGGAGGGCTGGATCACCACCTCCTTCAGAACATGGGGCTGCAGGGCAAGCTCGATCTCCTGCTGTATGGTTTTATCCAAATGGATCTGCTTCTGCAGGGTGAGGTACCCGGAATGGGAAACGAAGAGTTCGTAATTTCCTTCAGGAACTGAGATGGAATAAAACCCATATTGGTTGGTAATGACACCCACTTCAAGTCCGGGGATTTGCACCGTAGCACCAATCAGTTCTTCACCGCTGGACTTGTCCCGGATGTGACCATGAATGGTCCAGATGTTGGGCTTATCGGGAGCAATGACAATGTCATTGCCCACCAGGGAAAAATGCAGGTTGGTACCGAACAAAACCCTGGATAGGATTTCTTCAAGTGGTGTTTGCACAAATCTGAGGGCCGTAGTTTTCCTGAGCCGCAGCTGATCCGGATCAAAGGCGAAATTATTCCCCGTTCTCCGTTCCAGCGTTTGTAAAGTACGGATTAATGAGTCGGCCGGAAGATTGAAGGTAAAGACACGTTTCAGTACCCCCGTTTGCTGGGCAAACAGGTCAGAGGAGATTAAAAGAGAGAGGAGTAGCGCTAATAAAAGATACTGTCTGTTAATTAACCGATAAGACATACGTATTCTGCTCCTTGATTGCTTTACACTGTAAAGATGCAGAAATTACTTCAAGTACACTATCTAAAGTTTGATAATGGAGCCTTGCATTTAGCTTCCTCAATTTAAGGGCCTCACCCCTAATGATCAGAGGAGTTTTATAGACCTTCTGAAGTTGCAGCGCTACCTCATCCAGGGGCATTTCACGGAAGGTGAATTTTTTGTCCATCCATGCCTTATAGTTCAGGTCGCTATTAGACCCGGCGACGAGCTGCCTGGTTTCCGGCTCATAACGACCCACCATACCCGGTGTAAGCAATACCTGGGTAGCAGAGCCATTTTGCTTCATGGCGACTTTACCCTCTTCAACAATCACCGAAGCATGCTTTTCTGTTTTGGAAACATTAAAACTGGTACCGATATCTTCTGCCTGCACATCGCCCAGATCTACACTGAACTGTTTGCTGTTGTGAAGCACAACATGTACGAATACCTCTCCTTTTTCAAGGATCAGTTTACGCTCCTTATTGAAATTCTCTTTGTCGTAGCGTACCGTTGTTCCAGAGTTCAGGCTCAGTTCAGTACCGTCCGGTAAGGTTAGCTGTGATACGGAGTTAGTGCCTGCCGTACTTACCGTCACATAGGTTCTGTCGGTCAGGAAATAATAGCCTGCAGAACACAGCACCAACACTGCGGCTGCGACCTGGTACCACAACTTGTAATTGCCTTTGCTTTTTAGTTCCAGAGGTACTTCTATTGTATCCGCTATTTTCGCGTCCAGCGATTCCCATGAAAGCTGCGTATCAAATCCGTTCTTGTTGTAGATTTTATCGATACTGTTCTGCACTTCAACAAAATCCTGATAGGTCTTTTCATTTACTTCCGCCGCGCTTCTCCATTCCTCCAGTATCTTTTTATCTGCAGCAGAGATGGTTTGCTCCAGATCGTCTATGATGAGGGCATATACCATTTCTTCGTGTGTTTCAAATTCTTCCATGGTGATGGTTTTAGCGAGCGTTTAGTGTGAGTAGAATTAACAATTGTATGATTACCTTCTTATTATTTTCCATATGCTCCCTGAGCTTCTGAAATCCGTAAGTGAGGTGGTTTTTTACTGTTTTTATGGAAATGTTCATCTGTTCGGCAATCTCCTTCTGCTTCAATTTTCCAAAGCGGCTCAGGTACATCACCTGCCGGCAGCGATCAGGAAGCATTTCCAGCGCAGCTTCCAGCCCCTTTAGCATGGCTTCCTCGCCTTCCTTATGGTCCTCAAGCTGGTCTCCAAGTTCAGTATCATGTACAGACAGGTAAGCCGTACGCTGTTCAGCATCAAGTTTTTCTTTCTTGACGACGTTTAGCGCAGCGTTAACTACTGATCTGAACAAATAACTTTTCATTGAATACTGTATATTTAATTGTGCCGCTTTATTCCATATGGTAATAAAAACATCATGTACTATTTCTTCTGCAGTTTCCGTCTGACCTACATACCTGTGGGCCACGGCAAACAACTGCCGGTAATATTTTTTATAGAACACCTCAAAGACCTTCCTGTCGCGGTCAATGATTGCGCGGATTAATGCGCTGTCTTCCTGGGTCAACTGGACCTGTTCCATCTCTGCCATTGCGCCTTATTGTTGTTTAAGTGTTAACACACCCGAAATTTCCGGGCTTAGAATAAGGGTATTGACCGCCACAAACCATTGGCCTTTCAGCAGGTTTCGCTCCTGTAGGGGACTCAAGGTCATTGCCCCCGCAATCGGCTTACCGTCCTGAACTTCTTTATCTTTGCTGAAAAGCTCTTTCACGAAAGAACCCAGCGACCCTTTAGCTCCGCTACGAAGGGTAATGAGCTGTGGAGCTACATCTTTATATTCAAGCGTATAGCCCAGCACTTTTGTTTCTTCATTATAACTGCCTTTCAATACAGCTGTACCTTCAGAATTGCTATTGGTCCCTTTTTTATCAATTCTGGCGGTCACAACGTATATCCTGATGGGCGGTTTAATCTTTGCCTCATCTGCCATGATATTTTTTTTACAGGCAAAGCAGCAAAAGATAAAAAACGCCGTTAAAGGCAAAAATCCCCTGGTGATATGGTCAATCATTTATATATTTTAACTAGGGGCTAAAATACTAAATTCTAACATATTATTACACCGCCTGTTAGAAAGCGTTCATCACCTCAATCACCCGTTCAATCTGCCCGATACTGTGGCAATAAGATACCGGGAGACTGAGTGTAGTCTGATGGATGGTTTCTGATATTGGATAGGCTCCTTTTAGCCTGGTCTTTAATGCATTTTGTTGATGCGGAGGAACCGGATAGTGGATCTCCGTTTTGATGTCATTTTTCAGCAGGTAAGCCCTTAGCCGATCTCTTTCAGGATGTCTGACCGTATAGATGTGATACACATCCTCATAATCCGGATGGACTACCGGCTTGATAAAATCTTCTTTTAAACCAATTTGATAGCGCTTTGCCAATTTCTGCTTATGCGTATTGATGGCATTGAGATGAGGAAGTTTTACGGAAAGAAAACCCGCCTGTATTTCGTCCAGCCTGGAGTTTACACCGATGTATTCATTGTAATATTTCTCCTGACAGCCGTAATTTCTAATTGCTTTGATCTTGCTGATCATTTCTTCATCACTGGCCAGAAGCGCTCCTCCATCACCCAATGCACCAAGGTTTTTGGTCGGATAAAAACTAAACGCGCCAAAATCACCAAAGGTACCGGTTTGTTTACCTTTGAATTTAGCGCCGTGCGACTGCGCACAATCTTCGATAACTTTCAAATCATTTGCAGCGGCTATCTTCAAAATTGCTTGCATATCACTTGCCTTGCCATACAAATGCACCACCATGATCGCCCTGGTCTTGTTTGTAATTGCCGCTTCAATTTTCAGGGGATCAATGTTATAGGTATTGATATCAGGTTCCACAAGAACAGGAACCAGCCCATTGTTGTAAATGGCAAGAATGGTAGCGACATAGGTATTCGAGGGAACGATTACCTCAGCACCCTCCGGAAAATCAAAATACTTGAGTGCGAGCACCAGTGCATCCAGTCCGGAAGCGAGACCTGCGCAATACCCAGCACCACAGTAGGCGGCAAATTCTGTTTCAAAAGTGCTTACCTTATCGCCCAATATAAACCAGCCTTTATTCAGGCTATCCGAGAAACTTTCCCGGTAACCTTCCATAAATGGCTGATTGAGCAGATATAGATCTTCGTAAGCTATCATTTTTTATACGGCAACATTTAAACGCATCTGGTAAGGGGTGTGAATGTAATCTTTGGCATCAAAAAACTCTGAAGCAAGAACCATCAATATCGCATCTTCACTAAAACTGTGCATGGTGTGCCAGTCCTGCGGCTGGATGATCAGGCATTTATCAGGAGAATCGAGCACAAAGCTAGATTCGTCACTGCCGTTGTTGTTGTAAATCACACAATGTCCACGGATGCAGATTGCCGCCTGAATTGTTTCTAAATGCCTGTGACCACCGCGTTCACTTTCGTCCACGCCATAGATGTAAAAAATTCTTTTAATGTCAAAAGGCACTACTTTTTCAATAACAGTCAGGTTTCCCCGCTCATCGGTAAATGTTTTCAGATTAACTAAGGAAGCCATAAGTCAGTGCATTTTTTTTATATAAGTTTTTATAATAACCACGCAGGAAAAACAACACTGCCCGTCCGGGTATTTTTTTCACCCAGTTGAGGTCGTTGGTCAGTTCATGGGACAATACCGCACTGTTCACACTGCTTACAGCTTGCTCCGCTCTCGCCAGGGCTTGTATGTAGGGCCTGTAAATATGTTTGACAGGATTACGCGGCAGCTCATAACAGTTATCCGATAAGCTGTAGCAATTCTCCTGGATGTAATGGAAGCCATGGTAATGGAAGAATACCAGTTCGAAGTAATTGTCCGTGCTGATTTCTTTCCCGGAAATGCCTTCTTCGCCAAGTCTGAATTTGTATTGCTGAACATTCCAGGGGGCAACGCCACCCCCCAGATGTTCCAGCACATGAACAGTATCAAACCTGCTATGCCAATCGTCCAGATATTTCTGGTCGCCAAATCTTCCTTCTTCGAATTTATTAAAGCACCATTCTATACATTTATCAATCCACCAGTTCAATACTTCAAGACCTTCGTCTGTGTTTTTGAAAGTCATAAACTGTACACAATAGATTCCGCTCCTGGCCGACTGATCGTATTTACCTGAATATCGGTGCTCAGTGATGAGCACGGATTTTTGACCCATCTCATTGATGAGTACCGCAGGATCACTAAAAAATAGTAAATCTGCGTCTACATAAGTACAATGGTCCAGACCATAAGTATCCAGACAATATTTGATGGTAGAAGATGCGCAGGTCCAGCAATATTCGCCCGCGGTTCTTTGCTGCTTTACGGAAAGCAAGCGCTCGTTCTCAAATTGTTTGAGGCTAATGACTGTAGCATGGGGCATTGCCAAACGGGAAAGGGTATCCAGGCAGTGGTCATCAAAAGCAATCACATACAAATGGAAAGACGGACAAGTCTCTTCCAGAGAGTGGTACATGGCCAAGCCCCTCGACAGGTATGTCGTGTTAAATAATGTGCAGAACTTAAGCATATTTTGATGAATTAATGAGATAAAAGCCTTTATTAGTGCCGTGCACTTTCCCATCGATCCGCATCGGGCTCTCACCTGGTACGTAGGACGGGAATTCTGCGACAACCCGGTAACGGCTGGCAAAATGACTTAAGAAGAATTCCTGATGAAAGAACCAGGCGGGGTAAGAAGCCTCGTATATTTCGGGCGGAACGATTTGCAGGGTTAAGCGGTCATTTGTCGCATTGTTGAACGCCGTTCTGTCAAAAAGAATAAAATCAAAATTGTAGGACGCGAGCTTCTCCAGAAAAACATGAGGCTCACTCAGGTACTGAACTGAACTGGAAAGCAGTACCAGATCTATTTTCTTATCTGCCAGGCACTGGTCAATGGAGGTATAAAATTTGAGTGTCTCATCCTCAAAATTTGCTTTGCCAGTGGTTACATAGTGTTCCTGTTCCACCACATTCCAGCTCGTACAGTTTTCAGCCGTTAAAAAGTCCCTGATCTGGTAATAAGTACTCCCCAGAGAGCCACCGAAATCCAGTACGTTCAGGGGGCCTTTTTTGAGTGAAGCACTCAGTCCGAAAAAAGAAATGAGTGAATATGGAAGTTCTTTTTTATCGAAGATGACGGAATCGCGTTCGTAAACTGCTTCGCCACTTTTTACTTTCAGCAGGGCATTGGTGGTTTTTTCGAGAATTAATTTAGCATCATAGCCCCCGGCTTCTGCGCTAACCTTTTCCCAGGAGCGGTAGTCGCCAAACCATCCATACTTTTTTTTGTTTCTATCTATATTCAGTAAGCTATTCAGCATATGTCATTCGGGTTCCTGCATACAGGACAAAAAAATCCCGGAAAAGTCCTAGATGATCTCCACTATTTTCCCTTTCTTATCCGGGGTTCTATTTTCCATCCGTAAGGCCTGGGCGAGACATCTGTAAAACAAGGTTGGACCATCTACCTGATGGTACAAGGATGCTACAAGGATGTTCCAACCATGCTCCAAATATGTTGTGGAAGAAGAAGCACAATAAATTGTCCGGCAACGATTACCATATCCTGACCAAATTGACTTCCTGCCAATTTGTCATTTACAAATTAAATTTTGTATTTTTGACCCCCCAATACTTAGTTAGTTTATATGATTGATTTACAGCTCACCGATAAGACACATGATGAAGAACGGCAGGGAGAGGCGTTGATTGTCGACGCACCCCGGGTCCGTAATGGCCGTAAGCTGTATATCGAAAGCTATGGTTGCCAGATGAATTTTGCAGACAGCGAGATTGTAGCATCCATATTGTTTGACCAGGGATTTGAAACCACTGGCGATTACAAAGAAGCTGATGTTGTTTTTATCAACACCTGTTCGATACGAGAAAATGCCGAACAAAGGGTAAGAAACCGCCTTTCGCAGTTTGGCGTTGAAAAACGCAGGAACCCCAAACTGATTGTAGGTGTGCTGGGCTGTATGGCCGAGCGCTTAAAATCAAAATTCCTGGAAGAGGAAAAACTGGTCGATGTGGTGGTAGGCCCTGATGCCTACCGTGAACTTCCTGCTTTGCTAAGCGAAGTCGAAAGCGGTCACAAAGCCATCAATGTATTGTTATCCCGTGAGGAAACGTATGCAGATATCAGTCCCGTGCGCCTGAACGGAAACGGGATTACTGCCTTTATTTCCATTATGCGCGGATGCGACAACATGTGTTCGTTCTGCGTAGTTCCTTTTACCAGGGGACGGGAACGCAGCCGGGACCCGCATTCGATCCTTGCTGAAGCTCAGGATTTGTACGAAAGGGGTTATAAAGAAGTTACCCTGCTGGGCCAGAATGTGGATTCTTATAAATGGAAAGGCAAAGCCGCACAGGAAAATGAAGCGCTGGAAGCGGTTTCCGAAATAGAAGTGAATTTTGCACAGTTATTGGAAAAAGTGACCCTGATTAGCCCTGAACTCCGGATCCGGTTCTCCACCTCACATCCAAAAGACATTACCGATGAGGTATTGTATACCATAGCAAAGCACGACAACATCTGCAATTACATTCACTTGCCCGTGCAGTCAGGCAGTACACGTGTTCTCGAACTGATGAACCGTACCTACACACGGGAATGGTACATCAACAGGGTAGATGCGATCAGAAATATCATCCCGGACTGCGCCATTTCTTCTGATATTATTGCGGGTTTCTGTACGGAAACCGAGGAAGAACATCAGGAAACATTGAGCATGATGGATTATGTCGGTTACGATTTCGCGTTTACATTCAGTTATTCTGAAAGACCGGGTACGCTGGCTGCAAGGAAACTTGCAGACGACATTCCGGAAGAAGTTAAAAAAAGAAGACTAAGTGAAATTCTCTTAAAACAACAGGAGACTTCCCTTTATCGTCTGCAGCAATTTGTGGGCAAAACGGTCAGAATTTTAGTTGAAGGCACCTCGAAAAAATCTGACAAAGATTTATGTGGCAGAAATGATCAGAATGCGATGGTTGTTTTTCCTGCAACACCAGGTGTTAAGGCAGGACAATATGTAAATGTATTTATAGACCGGTGCACCTCAGCAACTTTATTGGGGACAGTTGTTAATTAACTACTTGATACTAAATGGATATACAAGATATTAAAAATCGTTTCGGCATTATTGGCGGTTCTCCGCTGCTGAACCGGGCTATAGATATTGCCAGGCAGGTTGCTCCAACAGATATGTCTGTGCTGATCACAGGAGAAAGTGGAAGTGGAAAGGAAGTCTTTTCTCACATTATCCACCAGATGAGCACCAGAAAACATGGCGCATTCATTGCAGTCAACTGTGGAGCGATTCCTGAAGGAACCATTGATTCCGAGTTATTTGGGCATGAAAAAGGGTCTTTTACCGGTGCTCATGAAGCACGAAAAGGCTATTTTGAAGTGGCCAATGGCGGCACGATATTCCTGGATGAAGTAGCCGAGCTTCCTGTCGGAACTCAGGCCCGTCTGCTCAGAATCCTGGAAAGCGGAGAATACCTGAGGGTAGGCTCTTCTAAAGTACAAAAGACCGATGTAAGGATCATTGCGGCAACCAACGTAGACGTATACAACAGGGTTAAATCGGGGAAATTCAGGGAAGATTTGTATTACAGACTGAATACTGTACCGCTACGCATTCCTGCTCTGCACGAACGCAAAGAAGACATTTACCTGCTGTTTAGAAAGTTCTCTGCAGATTTTAGTGATAAATACAGGAGTCCGGGAATACAGCTGGAGCCGGAAGCGATACAGATCCTGAGCAATTATAGTTGGCCAGGCAATGTGCGGCAATTGAAAAACATTGCGGAACAGATCTGTGTGCTCGAAAAAGACAGGAATGTTTCAGGCGGGGCCTTGCTCAACTACATCCCCAACGAAAGCGCAGGTTCCAATCTGCCAATGACCATCAACAGTTCAGGCAAAGAAGATTTTTCTGAGCGGGACATTCTTTATAAGGTGCTTTTTGACATGAAAAAGGACATGATGGAATTGAAAAAACTGGTGGCCGAGATCATTCAAAGCGGAGGAAATACCGCACATGTACTGGAAGATAACCCGCATTACATTAACCAGCTTTACCAGGAACTTGAACAACCTGCGAATGGAGATTCTGCCTTTACGATAAAGAAACCAATTCAGAATGCTCCGGTAGATTATAATTACACCCATGAGGCAGAAGAGGTGGAGGAATCTTTATCTTTGGTAGACAAGGAGTCTGACCTGATCAAAAAAGCGCTCAAAAAGCACAAGGGGAAACGCAAGTTTGCTGCCCAGGAACTGGGAATTTCAGAACGGACACTTTACAGAAAGATCAAAGAACTTAATTTATAATGATAAGCGGTATGAAGTATATAGGTTTATTGATTTGTTTAGTAGCTCTTGGAGGTTGCAAGATCAGTCTGAACGGGGTGTCTATCCCACCCACCATGAAAACCGTTAATGTGACAGTTTTTGAAAACAATGCCCAATTGGTTGTGGCTTCACTCAGCTCGCAGTTTACAGAAGAACTTAAAACAAGGATCCGAAACCAGACCAGTTTAAGCATTACACCAAATGATCCGCAAGCTGTATTTTCAGGCAGCATTACGGGCTACAACATTAGTCCGGTAGCGATCCAGGACAACAGGACGGCTACTGCAGGTGCCAACAGGCTGACCATTACGGTCAGCGTAAAATACGTCAACAACGTGAATCCCAAACTGAGTTTTGAAAAGAGCTTCGACAAGTATCGTGACTTCAAGATCGCCGGAAGCCTGCAGACCCAGGAAGCTGGCCTGATCAAAGATGTAGTACAGCAACTGACAGAGGATATTTTTAACGCTGCTTTTGCACAATGGTAAGTTTATTATTCAGATCATTATTAACTTAGCATCGTGGAGCAGGAATTAGATACGAAACGGCAGTTGTCAGCCTTGATTGCAAACCCTGGAATTACCAGCGGTTCGGACGCTGTTATGCTGAAAGATTTCACTGCCAAATATCCTTATTTCCAGCCTTTGCACTTGTTAAAGGCGAAAGCTCTTTCTGAAAATAACGCAAATCTACAGGAACTTGCTACGGCAGCTTTGTACACGAACGGACAGTTGCTGCACCATGTATTGCACAGTCCGGAGCTATTGCTGCACAAAGAGTTCCAGCTCATCTCTTATAAAAATGATACTGCTCTGGCTGGCGAACCGGATGCGCTGGAAGAATCAGGCATTGAAGAAATACCGCAGGATGAGACACCTGAACTGGCCACAGAGGAGGAAGTATTTGATGAGATCAGTGAAGTCAACATTGACGAATACCGTACAGATATTTACAAAAGCCTGATCGAGGAATACCTGGAACCTGCAGACGAAGGAACTTTACAGCTGAGTCACGAAGAACTAGACAAAAAATTTGAAACCATCAGACCCGGCGGGGAAGAAACCAGGGGAATTGAAAGCCTGGAAGACGACCTCGTACTAGAGCACATTGTTTCTGCAGATTTTTTTGCTTTTCAGGACAACTTTAAAGTTGAAGATGTGATGGAGGAGCCTGTTTCGGAGCCCGAAGAGCAGGTGATCAGCAAATACGATGACGACAGACTGCCTTATACTTTTTTGTGGTGGCTGGCAAAAACGCGCAAAGAACACCAGCAAATTTTTCAGCCATATGCCTCTCCCAAAGGTTCTGCGCCTGCTAACCATCCACCGGCGCGCCCAAATTCCGGCCGAGGTTCCAGCGAACTTCAACAGCAGTATGTTGAAAATATATTTCACATACAGAGTGTTTTTGGCGAAGAAAATGACGAGTATGTACCTACTAGCTTTAAACGGAATTCCAAAGGAGACGAGATCATTGAAAGTTTCATAAAAAATGAGCCGCAGATCAGTCCCCCGAAAGCAGAACAGATTAATACTGAGAATAAGGCAAGAAAGAGCGCTGAGGACCATAGCGACCTGGTTTCTGAAACACTGGCAAAAATTTACATCGAACAAATGCTTTACGACAAGGCCATAGAGACTTATGAAAAATTAAGTTTGATGTTTCCAGAAAAAAGCCGTTACTTTGCCGACCTTGTCCAATCGATAGAAAAGAAAATTTAACAATATTTAAGAACCATATGTATTTTTTAGTTATCATATTAATCATTATTTGTGTTGCGCTGGCGCTGTTTGTTTTGATACAGAATCCTAAAGGAGGCGGTTTAGCTACAGGCGGAGCAGGCAGTAATATGTTTGGTGTTCAGCGTACAGGCGATGTACTTGAAAAAGGAACATGGGTGTTACTGGGTCTGATCGTGGTGATCACCTTATCTATTACCACAATGGCAAAAACCAGCGGTGGTTCATCAACCGGGGTAGATTCTAAACTTCAGGAACAACTGGATAAAACGGCAACCCCTTCCCCTATCGGAAGCGGCTTAAATGCGCCGTCAAATGCGGCACCTGCTAATGCAGCACCTGCCGCTACAGATACAACCAAAAAATAAAGCTTTATAGCATATTGCGAAGCCCGGTAAGATGACTATCTTATCGGGCTTTTTCATGGATACCGCTGCCACTCTGACACAAAATAAGTTGACCGGTAACCATTAGCTGACAATGCGATGTAAATTTGGCAAGCTAAACAGGCTTGGCATAAAAACTGATGAAAGCTAAGCGGCAGACAACTGTCTATTTTAATATAAACCTTAAAAAATAAATTAATATCAAGTTATGGCTTTAAACCTTAAACCCATTGCAGGCACTTCAAATAGAGTTATTGTTGAGCCTGCTGCGGCAGAAGAAAAGACAGCATCAGGAATCTATATTCCGGACACTGCAAAAGAAAAACCATCAAAAGGAACCGTAATATCTGTTTCTGATGAAGATTCAGAAGGCAAAAAACCAACCGTTAAGGTAGGCGATGTGGTCATCTACGGTAAATATGGTGGTACAGAGTTTCCATATGAAGGTAAGGATTACCTGATTATGAGAGAAACTGACATCTATGCAGTTATTGCTTAGAAAGCATCAGGATATCAGTATAAAGTAATTCAAATTTTAAAAATCCACAGTATCCAGTAATATCGGCTGCAAGTTTTGATACTACTAGGTGCTTACTACTAAAAACAAAAATGGCAAAACAAGTAAGATATAATGTAGAAGCCCGCGATGCCCTGAAAAGAGGCGTTGACATTCTGGCTAACGCAGTAAAGGTAACATTGGGACCTAAGGGTCGTAATGTAATTATTGACAAAAAATTTGGTTCACCTGCGATCACTAAAGATGGTGTAACAGTAGCTAAAGAAATTGAACTGAAAGACCCTATTGAAAACATGGGTGCACAAATGGTAAAAGAAGTTGCTTCTAAAACTGCTGATATCGCAGGAGACGGAACAACTACTGCTACTGTATTGGCCCAGGCAATTGTAACTGCAGGTATTAAAAACGTAGCTGCCGGTGCAAATCCGATGGACTTGAAACGGGGTATTGACAAAGCTGTTACTGCAATTGTTGAAAACCTGAGAGCACAGTCTCAGACTGTTGGCGAAGACAACAACAAGATCAAACAAGTAGCGTCTATCTCTGCTAACAATGACGAAGTGATCGGTGCTCTGATCGCTGAAGCGATGGGTAAAGTAGGTAAAGATGGTGTAATCACTGTAGAAGAAGCAAAAGGTACTGAAACTGAAGTAAAAACAGTAGAAGGTATGCAATTTGACCGTGGTTATTTGTCTCCATACTTTGTGACAAACGCAGATAAAATGGAAGCGGAATTAGAAAACCCTTACATTTTGATCTATGACAAAAAGATCAGCAACATGAAAGAATTGTTGCCGGTTTTGGAAAAACAAGTTCAAACAGGAAAACCTTTATTGATCATTGCTGAAGACCTTGATGGTGAAGCACTGGCTACTTTGGTCGTAAATAAAATTCGTGGCTCACTGAAAGTTGCTGCAGTTAAAGCACCTGGATTTGGCGACCGTCGTAAAGCTATGCTGGAAGATATCGCTATTCTAACTGGTGGAACTGTAATTTCTGAAGAAAGAGGTTATAAACTGGAAAATGCTGACCTGACTTATTTAGGTACCGCTGAGAAAGTTGTGATTGACAAAGACAACACTACCATCATCAATGGTGCTGGCCAGTCTGAAGACATCAAAGCCCGCGTAAACCAGATCAAAGCCCAGATTGAGACCACTACATCTGATTATGATAAAGAAAAATTACAGGAACGTCTGGCTAAATTGGCTGGTGGTGTTGCTGTTCTTTATGTAGGTGCTGCATCTGAAGTAGAGATGAAAGAGAAAAAAGACCGTGTTGATGATGCATTGCATGCAACCCGCGCAGCGGTTGAAGAAGGTATTGTAGCAGGTGGTGGTGTTGCTTTCATCCGTGCGATCGAAGCTTTGGAAGGTATGAAAGGCATCAATGATGACGAGACTACCGGTATCCAGATTATCCGTCGTGCGATTGAAGAGCCATTGCGTCAAATCTGTCAGAATGCAGGTATTGAAGGTTCAATCGTTGTACAAAAAGTAAAAGAAGGTACTGCAGATTTTGGTTACAATGCACGTACTGACGTATATGAAAACTTAATTGCTGCCGGTGTTATTGACCCAACTAAAGTAGGTCGTGTAGCATTGGAAAACGCAGCCTCTATTGCAGCCATGCTGTTGACTACAGAGGTGGTGTTGGCTGACGATCCGGAAGATGCTCCTGCAGGTGCAGGTATGCCTCCAATGGGCGGCGGTGGCATGGGCGGCATGATGTAATCATCAGCAGTCTAACCGCATAAATTGAAAAGGCCATGGATTTAATATCTGTGGCCTTTTCAATTTTATGCGATTTATTACCAAGAATATTAAGAAAAGTAAAAAAAATGATACATTTATGTGCCTCTAAATGTATCTATGATTAAACGTTTACTTCGATTTATTCCTTTACTTCTTTTTTTTATATCGTCGCAGGTGTTTTCTCAGCAAATCACCATAAACACGGTAGATCCTGGCCCCTATACTGTGGGCTCAACAATAACAGCTTTATTTACGACCGGAAACACGACCTGTATAAGGCCAGGAAATGTGTTTGGCTTATGGCTTTCTGATGCAAATGGTAGTTTTGCGGATGAGCAACTCATCGGAACATACAGTGGTTTTTACGGAACCTTCGTGAATGGTGTACTCACAACCAGTACACCTATAGTCCCTGGCACAGGATATCAGGTGCGGATTAAATCGACCAGCCCCGCCAACATCATCAGTAATGCTTCAGCACCTTTTGAGATCAAAGCAGGCGCCGCCGCTGAAGCAAAATTGAGTTCAACCTTATTAGACAGCAGCAATCCTGAAGTATTCGGTTTTTGTTCCGGACGGGCCAATCAGTCTTTTAACCTGACCAATGCCTCGACGTCCAGCAGTTCAACGACTGCCAGGATCATCAATGAACTTACGCCGGGGCCTGCTACGGATTTGCTTTTTAATACGCAAACGAAACAATTTACGGCCGATTTAGCACACTATACCATTTTTGTGAAAGCACTGGCAGCGGATGGAACAGTTGCCACTACGAGTTACCAATTGGTTAACAACCAGACCTTAACTACGTTTAGTACACAGGGTTCGAATAGAGTCTGCCTGCCAGGAGGCGCGCTGGAACTTCCGGTCACAGTAGACGGTTCGAACGGGATCGCAAACAATTATCCCGGAAGTACCTACAGGGTGAGTTGGGGAGACAATACAGAAGACATTTATACCTTGTGTGATATCCGGAGTAACGGCAACAAGGTAACTCATAATTATTCCACGAGCTCTTGCGGAAAAGTCTCCATTTCAGGCCCCAACATTGATTATAATGTGTTCGGCATTAATATCTCTACTGAAAATGCTTACTGCGGAAGAGTTGGCGCTGCACTATCCACTACAGCACGGGTAGTTAATAAGCCAACTAATAATTTTGATTTCGATACCTCATCCTGCCTCAATTCAGACATTACCTTTACCAACACTTCTGATCCGGGAAGCAATCCAAATACCAACTCCCCGGGCTGTATAGAGAATACAGTGGTCTACACCTGGTTTGTGGACGGGGTCATTGTGGCTGTCGACAAGCCAAAATCCTATGCCCTGCACCACATTTTCACTACTCCGGGAACGCATCTTATCCGGTTAGAATCAACCAGTACTACCGCTACTTGTCCCGCAGATCCAATTGAAAAAGCCATATGTGTGCAGGCTAAACCAGTGCCTTCTTTTACTTTGAATGGAACAAACGGTACGACTATCTGCGGACCAGTTGTGTTAAAACCGCACAATACGTCGATTGTAGACAACAACTGTAGCAGTAATTCCTATCTCTGGATTATTACCGGTGGTGTTGTAAATCCGGTGAATTCAACCAGTCTGAGCAGTTTTGAGCCTGAATTGAATTTCCTTACCAATGGCACCTATAAGATTAAACTGCGCATTACAACACCTTCCTGCGGGAGTTATGACACCGATGAGCAGACCATCATCGTCAATACCCAGCCGAAGGCTGAACTTTCGCCAAATATAACGCTCTGTAACCTGGATGCTTACATATTTAACGAGACAAGCGGCCCCGCACAAACTTTGCTTTCGGGCACAGAACTGGAGCTCGCTTCAACTTATAGCTGGACGGTAAGCGGCGGAAATTTTGATTACGCACCAGGTTCCGGGCCAAACAGTAAATATCCAATTATCTTATTTAAAGAATACAAAACTTATACGATAACGGTAACGCATACCAACAATTGCAGTACGGTTTCCGACACACAGGTCATCACCTTTAAGGAGTCGCCCAAGGTACAGCCCGGCACTTATGCTGCAATCTGCTACAATGACGTTATTAATTTGCAGGGTACCATCAGTGAAGCGGTAGTTTCTTTTGAATGGACCGGTGGAGGAGGCACATTTTCGAACAAAAACAGCCTCAATACCACGTATACCCCATCAGCAGCCGAGCGGACAGCGGGACATGCAGATCTGACCTTAACTGCTATTACGGCATTGGACCCGCCCTGTAACAGCATTCCTGGTTATACAAGTGTTCTCATCAAACCCCTGAATACCTTGACCAGCAACGCAGAGAAGCGCATTTGTACAGGTACCCGACTGGGATACAACCCCTTGTCTACGATTCCAGGCAGCACATTTACATGGACTGTTGTAAATAGTACTCCAAATGTTTCCGGATTTAACGCCTCTGGCTCAGGAAATGTGATCAATGATTTGCTCAGCAATTCAAGTGCAACAGCAAACGCGAGTGTAACTTACAGAATAACGCCTTCGGCTGAAGGATGTATCGGTGAGCCCTTCGATTTTACGGCGACGGTCACACCCATCCCAATAGCCGCACCGACACCGGCAAATACAATCATTTGCAGCGGCCAGTCCGCAGCCATTGCCCTTAACGCGAATATTCCTTCCCGATTTCTTTGGAGCACCACTGCTAGCGGGAATATCAGCGGGAATATCGATAATGTCATAGTACCAGCCACCAGTCCGGAGATTGATGACATGCTGATCAACACCGGAATGTTACCGGAAACGGTGACCTATGAAATTACACCCGTCTCAGAAGATGGCTGTTATGGAACACCGGTATCCTTAGTTATCACCGTGAATCCCCCGGCCACCGTTGCCAATGCAGGTGCCGATGAGATCATCTGCAGTCAGCCATCCTATACATTTAGCGCAAATCCTCCTTCGGTTGGCGCAGGAAAATGGACGCTGGTATCAGGCCCGGCAGCTGGGATTTCATTTGCCGATGACACGAAGAACAACACAATAGTAAGTGGTCTGCAGGATGGTGTCAGTTATGTTTTCAGATGGACCATCACGACAGTGAACAATTGCAGCACTTCACAGGACGAGGTGACGATTACGGTGAATAAACCAACAAACGGTGGTACTACCTCGGGTGCTGTCCTTGCCTGTTCAGGTGACAATGGCGGACAAATCAGTCTAACTGGAAACGAGGGAAATGTGATCCGCTGGGAAAGTTCGGTCAACGGCCTAAACTGGCTTCCGCTTGCAGAAACAGGTACAAGCTATGCTTACACCAACTTAACCGCTACTACACAATTTAGAGCGGTAGTAAAAAGCGGAATATGCCCGGAAGCAACATCAACCATAACCACCATTACCGTCACCCCTCCTACTGTACCTGCAAATGCAGGCCCAGGGCAGACCCTTTGTAATGCAAGTTCCTTTACCCTGACAGGAAATAACCCTGCGCCAAATACAGGGATGTGGACACAGTTGTCAGGACCTGCTGGCGCAACGATCACAACGCCAAATTCTAATGTTACTACGGTGACAGGTGTTGTTAGCGGAGAAACCTATCAGTTTCAATGGACCATTACGGGTGACGCGCCTTGTCAGCCCAGCACCGGAATCCTAACGATTGTCAATCTCGCCCCGCTTGAGAATACCATTTCATCGAATAACAGTACCGTCTGTTCAGAACAAACAATTGTAGTCTCGGGAAGTGACCCAACTGGAGGAAACAACAGTTATTCCTACATCTGGCAAAGTAGTCCGAACGGCAATACCTGGACGACCATCAACGGACAAAACAACCGGGACTTAAATGTCATTTTAACTACGACACTGTTCTTCAGAAGGACAGTGATCAGCAATGCCTGCAGTCTGACAAGCGCCGCCGTTCAGGTAAACGCATTTCCGCCATTGTCAGGAAACACCATTGCCGCTGCACAAACCATTTGTGAAGGCAGCACGCCGGTAGCCCTTACCGGAACCACGCCTACTGGTGGAGATGGGGTTTACAGTTACAGATGGCAGATGAGTACCGACGGGACAACCTGGAATGAGATCGCAGGATCCGGCAGCATCAACTTTAGTCCCCCTGCGCTGGCGGTAACGACCAGATACCGCAGACTGGTTGGCACGCAAGCCTGCACCGGACCATTAGAAAGCATCAGTAATGTCATCACAATTAAGGTAAATCCAAATGCCAAAGCAGAATTCAGCTTCCTGTCGGACGTTGGATGTGTGCCATTTGTGATCAACAATCTAAATGTCAAGGCCGTTCCTTATCCTGACAGAAATTTACTTTACACCTGGTATGCCAATGGGACTAGCATAGGGACAGGAATTAGTTTTCCGGGTTATACGATTTTAACAACCAATCAGCAGGTCACCATAAAACTTGTTGTAACCAGTAGTGTGGGCTGCAGTCAGGCAGAAACAAGTCATGTATTCGCCACGCCAAAAAGCAGCCAGGCCCTGTTTACAATGGACAAAACCGAAGGCTGTGGTCCGCTGACTATCGCCTTTACCAATCGTTCTATCGTAACAGGCGGAACAACTTACCGCTGGAACTTTGGTAATGGACAAACCTCCACCAATGAGAGCCCAGGCCAGATAACTTTTTTACCGGATCCGACAGGAAACGATAAAATTTACCACGTTACGCTGATTGCTACCACACCTTGTGGCCCTTCACAACCCTATGAAGCAGAAGTGCTGGTCAGAGGTAAGGTAGCCTCCATCTTTTCGCCGGACAGGACCGTTGGCTGTTCACCTATGAACGTTACATTCACCAATAATTCGCCGGATGCCAGCAAGATGAAATACATTTTCGACTTTGGCGACGGTTCACCAAAAGAGGAGAAGCAGGACCGGAAAAATGTTTTCCACCGCTACACCACAGTAGATAGTATCCGGAAATACACCGTAAAAATGATTGCCATAGGCGAATGCGGTATTGACTCCTCAAAATACACAATTGAAGTCTCTCCAAATACCGTGAGGCCAGAACTGGTAGTAAACAGTACCGATAAACGAGGCTGTGCACCGTTCACTGTTCGTTTTCACAACAACAGTAAAGGAGCAGATCACTTCGAATACGATTTCAAAGATGGCGGCAACACAAGGGTTACCTTGTCTGCTCCGGAGGTCGTAAGCTATACGTTCAGTCGCCCCGGTAAATATAAAGTATTGCTGACCGCGTCAAATGGCTGTGCCAGCGACACCACGACGGAAACCATAGAAGTACTGGCCCAGCCCCAGGTGGCATTTACAGCGGACAAGACATCGGGCTGCCCGGACCTCGAGGTAAAATTTACCAGTACCAGTACCGATGGAGCTACTTATCTGTGGGATTTCGGTGACGGTTCCAGTTCAGCAGAGAAAAATCCGGTACACCTCTTTAACGGCCTGCGTCCGCTGTACACGATAAAGCTCACCGTAACGAATAGCCTGGGCTGCCCGGCTACTTTAACAATGCCAAATTATATCCGCGTTCTTCAGCCCCCTATTGCGGCGTTTAATGTGGAACCTGGTCTGGAAACAGAAATACCCAACTACACTTTTCGGTTCTCAGATGCCAGCAACAGAAGTCCGGATGGCTGGTTATGGGATTTTGGGGACAACACCACTTCTACCGAAAAAAACCCGAACCATACCTATGCCGATGTAGGCGCCTATACGGTTACCCTTACTGTAAAAAATCAAACAGGATGCGCCTCAGTTATTGTTAAGACGGTCAAGATCACCGGTGTTCCCGGATATCTCCAGCTTCCGAATTCATTCATACCCGGCAATGAGCTCACAGAGTTCCGCCTGTTTAAAGCAAAAGGCACTGGTTTGAAATCATGGAAGTTCAGTGTTTTTGACAAATGGGGTGAGTTGATCTGGGAAACAACCAAACTCGACGAGGACGGAAAACCCACAGAAGGCTGGGACGGCACCTTTAAAGGTTCGGCCATGCCTCAGGGCGTATACTTCTGGAAGGCTGACGTACAATTTATCAATGGAAGTGAATGGAAAGGGATGAGCTATGGAAATTCAGCACCAAAACGAACGGGTATTATACATTTGATCAGATGATGGAAACTGCAAAGAAGCGACTATTTTATATCTTAATGATGATTTGTCTCAATCTGCCTGTTTTTGGACAAGATCATATTTATTCTCAGTTCTTTAATTCACCCATTTACCTGAATCCCGCGCTGACGGGACAGTTTCAGGGAGACATCAGGATGAACCTCATCTACCGGAACCAATGGTCTGGTCTAAGCGGGGATTTATCCTATCTCAGTGCCTCTGCAGATCTGAACATACCAAAATTCGGCGGCGGTGTGGGAATCCTGTTTAACAGAAGTACGGAAGGAACAGCCTATCTGACGAAGAACAATATGGCTGCCACTTACTCTTATAGTGTCGGTGGTGACGAGCTTGTGGCATCTTTCGGCATACAGGCGGGCTTCACCTCCAGAAAAATAGATTGGGGCAGACTTGTCTTTTCTGACCAGATCGATATGCGCCTGGGTTACATTCCCGGGAGTTCCTCTTCCGCCCAACTTCCAGATGCTTCCGGCCGGTTCTACTTTGATGCCGCTGGAGGTGTCAATATCGTCTACCGCAATTTTATGATTGGGTCTGCATTACACCACATTAATAAGCCAGATGAATCCTTTACAGGAATTCAGGCAAAACTTCCGACGCGGCTCATTGCCAATGCGAGTTTCCGGATACCGCTAAACGAAGGCTCCATCTACAATCAATACGCTGAGGGTGCATTTTTGATTCCTTCGGTAGTTTATTACAAACAGGCAACGGCCAGTTCGGTAAGCGCAGGCTTTCAGTTCAAATACAGATCGGTCAACACCGGACTATGGTACAGAACAAGTGGCGCCGGTACGCCCGATGCGGTGGTATTTTCCCTGATATTTGACCTTTTCACGAACCGGAACAACGGTGAAAAACTCCGGCTCGGTGTCAGTCATGACGCTACGACCTCAAAAATAAACTACACCAACACAAACGGAAGTACAGAGGCAAGTATCGGCTATGAAAAATATTTCCCAAATAGTTCTGGCTATTACAAATTTAACGGATTGAGGTGCTATGATTTCTACTGATCAAACATAGCAGCTTTGGTTTTTATAGTTTAAATTTGCACCATGCAAAGGGAACAGATATCGGTTTTTGACATTTTTAAGATAGGAATAGGGCCATCCAGTTCACATACTCTGGGGCCCTGGAGAGCAGCCCAGCAGTTTACCGCTTCGCTAAAAAAACAAGGCCTGATGGAGCAGGTAGATCAAATAAAAATCTTGTTATACGGCTCTCTGGCCAAGACCGGTAAGGGACATGGAACCGACATTGCGGTATTGCTTGGTTTAAGCGGTGGGGATCCCGTTACTTTTGATGTCAATGCGATTGATACAACGATAGCGCACATCCGCAAAGACCAGACACTCCACCTTCATGCAGAAAAAAACATTTCCTTTAGCTACGAAGATGACCTGATTTTTTTATTTCAGGAGAGTCTTCCCTTTCATCCCAATGCGGTGACTTTCCAGGCATTTCTTGCATCTGGCAAAGCTTTTTCCGAAACCTACTACTCCATAGGCGGTGGCTTTGTAGTAAAAGAGGGCGAAAGCGGCAGTGAAAAAGAACAAGTAGAGCTCCCGTTTCCTGTAGAGAAAGCGGCAGACTTGTTGCACTGGTGCCTCACGACAGGACTAAAAGTATCCGAAGTAGTCATGGAAAATGAACAATCCTGGCGCAGGGAAGACGAAACCAAAAAAGGCATCATGCAGCATTTTACGGTGATGAAAAACTGTATCTACAGAGGCTGTCATACCTCTGGTTTTCTACCTGGAGGGCTTAACGTGGGCCGAAGGGCCGCTGCGCTCAATAAAAGGCTCATCGGACAACATGTTTATACCGATTATGAAAGCTGGCTAGAGGCCATCAGAAAAGGAGGAAACGGATTTAATTATACGCTGGACTGGGTGAGTTGCTTTGCATTAGCCGTAAACGAAGAAAATGCCTCGTTTGGCCGGGTAGTAACCGCCCCTACCAATGGTGCCGCGGGCGTAATTCCAGCCGTTTTACAATATTACATTACCTTTTGCGATGGCTTTAGCGAGGAGAAAATTATACAGTTTATCGCCTGTGCGTCTGAGATAGGAAGTATCTTTAAAAAGGGCGCCACGATTTCCGCTGCTATGGGTGGCTGCCAGGCAGAGATTGGCGTATCCTCAGCAATGGCTGCCGCAGCATTAACGGAATGTATGGGGGGGTCGCAAAGACAGGTGCTGATGGCCGCAGAAATAGCCATGGAGCATCACCTGGGACTGACTTGCGATCCGATTGGCGGTCTTGTTCAGATTCCATGCATAGAGCGAAATACAATGGGCGCTATTAAGGCCATCACTGCGAGTCAGCTTGCGCTCCAGAGTAATCCGGATAAAGCCAAGGTGAGCCTGGACGCTGTGGTAAATACCATGTGGGAAACCGCCTTGGATATGAACTCTAAATATAAAGAAACCTCAGATGGAGGGCTTGCCACGAATATCCCGATCAGTTTGCCGGAATGCTAAATTTTTTGCTGCGCTTTAATCGACAAGTACCTGTTGACCACATTAATGGTTAGTTTTTCAGGGGCGGTCAGGATGCTCAGGATGCCATGCCTGGCCAGTTCTTTAACCATTAATTTCTTTTCATAGGCAAATTTCGCGGCTACGGTTTGTATGTAAATGTCTTCTACATTAACTGCGGGTGTTTCTGAGAGCGCTTTCAGCTCGGTATTTTCAAAAAATACGATGAGCAACAAATGATATTTTGAGATTCGCTTCAAAAAGGGCAATTGCCGTTGAAGGGCTGACATGCTTTCGAAGTTGGTAAAGAAGACAATGAGGCTCCGTTGGGTAATCAATCCGCGGATACTGGTATAAAGCGCTTCCATATTCGTTTCCAGATACCTGCTTTTCTCTTTATAGAGGATGTTCATAATCTGTCCGAGCTGGGGTGGCTTCCGGTCCGCCTTCACAATGCTGCCTGTTTTTTCAGAAATCATAATTAGTCCTGCTTTGTCCTGCTTGACTAAGGCAACATTGGAAAGTACAAGACTCGCATTGATGGCGTAATCCAAAAGGCTTAATCCTTCAAATGGCATTTTCATTGCCCTGGACTTGTCGATCACACAATAGACATGCTGTGCTTTTTCATCCGTAAAAGAATTGACCATTAATTCGCCTCTTCTTGCGGTCGCTTTCCAATTGAGCGTCCTGTAGTCGTCGCCCTGCACATAATTCTTGACCTGATCAAATTCCAGACTATGCCCAATACGGCGGACTTTTTTGATGCCGATCTCGCTCAGTCTGCTGGAAGCCGCCATTAATTCATATTTACGGAGTTGTAAAAAAGAAGGATACACCCCTACAGCGACTTCAGATCCAAAATTAAACCGTCGCACAACAAGTCTGAGCGGTGATTGAACATAAAGTCTCAGCATACCAAACAGGTACTCTCCACGTTTCACAGGCCGTAAACTGTAGTTTATAAATTTTTGACCCCCGGACTTTAATTCCGTTTTAAACCAAATATTCCGCTCCTGAAACTGGAATGGGATTTCGTCTATAACACCCAGGCTGATGCCAAAGGGATAAAAATTTTCAACATAAATCTTTAACTCATTTTCATCGCCGTTGCTAAGTCGTTCGGGTAAATCTCTCCGGGCGAAAACTCCCCTCTTCGATCGGTGCAACAGAACCAGATCTGTAAGTACCAACACGCCGAACAGTCCAAAAACCAGGTAAGGTAAGTCACCCAGCCAGGGTAGGAAAAAAGTGAAAAGAAAGAGACTTGCACACAGGCCGATCCCCGCAAAAAATCTCCTGCCCAGAAACAAATCCTTATAGTAAGTTTTAAAAAATTGCTTCAATTGCGATTACCTAGGAATTTCTATTTTCTGAATAATTTGTGCCACTAAATCTGCAGTAGTAATGCCTTCCATCTCTTTATCCGGCGTTAGGATGATCCTGTGGGCCAGAACCGGAACTGCTACCCTAATGATATCTTCAGGCGTTATAAAATCGCGCCCTGCCATGGCAGCAACGGCCTTAGCACTATTAACAAGTGCCAGAGATGCCCTTGGAGATGCACCGAGGTCGAGCGACTTATTAACCCTTGTTTCATGAACAATCCTGGCTGCGTATTCGATCAGTTTAGGCTCTACGTGAAGGGATTTAATTACCACCCTGCAGGCTTTGATCTGTTCGACACTGAGCACTGCTTTAACTGCTGCAATTTCATCATTAAGTTTCCGGTTGTGCTGATTTTGTAAAATCAGAACCTCCTCTTCAAGAGATGGATATTTAACTTCTATTTTGAATAGAAATCTATCCAGTTGTGCCTCTGGTAATCGATAAGTTCCCTCCTGTTCTATCGGGTTTTGCGTTGCCAAAACCATAAAAGGCTCATCCATCAGGTAAGTATGCCCATCTACGGTTACTTGTCTTTCTTCCATCACTTCAAATAAAGCGGACTGGGTTTTTGCAGGTGCGCGGTTAATTTCATCTACCAGGATAATATTTCCAAAAATAGGGCCTTTGCGGTATTCAAAATCTGACGAACGCGGATTAAAAACCGAGGTACCCAAGACATCAGAAGGCATCAGATCAGGGGTAAACTGAATTCTTGAAAAAGAGACATCAATGCTTTTGGCAACTAATTTTGCACTTAGTGTCTTGGCTACGCCCGGAACACCTTCAATCAGGATATGCCCATCTGCGAGCAAACCGGCAATCAGAAAATCCACCATATCTTTCTGTCCGATGATGATCCTGCCCAGGCTTTCCCTGATTTGATCTACTGCGGTATTGAGCTGGCTTAAATCTGTTCTTTCGTTAAACATTTCTGTTTCCATGTTCTATTGGACTTGTTTATAAAATTGTTCAGTGAGTTGGTTGAATAAGATGAGCATTTTGTCATCTACTGAAAATCCTTTGCTGATCTGATTGATCAAACCGAAAATCTTGCTGACGGTTGCCGGATCTGCGCCAGATCGCATGCAGAGTTTCTCTTGTAGTTCATCATCCAGTTCATTCGTTTTTAGTTGATAGGTACTGCGAATATGCGCTAAGAAATACCTGCTTTTTTTGTCTGCAATATCCTGATTATCCCTCTGTTGGTAATAGACCTTACCCACTACTTTCACGAAGTCAACAGAAGAATTGGCTGGCTGGACGATAACAGGAATGATTCTCTGTCTGCGCTTCATCTGAAACAGAACAAAGACAACGAGTCCGGTTAAGGCCAGGTAATACGCCCAGCGCAGGTATTCATTACCAAAAATAACCCTCAATACGGACTTGTCATCCGTACTACCCCGGGAGTTAAACTCGTCCCAGATCAAGGTTCGGCCGGTTGGAAGGTAAGACAGGGCCTTGCCTGCATAATCCGATCCCTTTGCCGATAATAAGCTGTAATTGGTTAACAACTGAGGATTCGGCAAAAGATAAAGCGACCCCTTGCCAAAATTATACCTTAAGAAATTCGCCTTACCAGCCTTATTCTTTCCCAGTACTGTAGCCGATGAGGTATCAAAACGCGTGTAATACTGACTAGCAAGCCCTTTCTTAAACAAATAATTCTTTTTCGACTTCAACAGGGGATTGCTAAAGTTGACAGACTCTGTCTGTGAGTCTGTATAGCTAAATGAGGAACCAGATTCCACTCCTAAGTTCTTCCTAAGAATATCTGCGAGTTTAAAAGATGCCATAAAAACATGGTTTCCATCCCTCATAAATTTCAAGAGTTCCCTGAGGTCAAGACGGTCAACGTCTACCTGCGAGGCGAGCAGCAAATAATTGGCGTTTTTAAACTGCTTGTCTTTTAAAGTATTATAGATTCTTTTATTGGAAACAATGACAGGAGAGCCGGGGAAGAGGTCCTGGACCTGTTGATAAAGAATATAGGTACCAAAGGGAATTTTATCTTCTTTAAGATAGCTGGACGTCCAGTTGGTCGGCTCTGGCTTATAATACTGCGCCAGCAGATAGCTTGCCAGCAATACAGAGCCCATGATCAGGTATAACCGATATCCTTTCATGACAGCCGGGAGTTAAATTGCTCAAAGGAGGTTCTAATAGCGGTAAAACGCGCGCTGCTGAGCTCAAACTCCCCATACCAAACGTATTCAAATTGCCTTGTCAGCTCGGAAAAGAGGTGTCTCTTTCCTTCATCTTTCAATTCCAGCAAGTAGGCATGATTCGTCTTTTCAGGTTGCCAGTGGATCAGGTTTTTGTCGGTCAACGCTTTGAGCGACGAGAGATAAAATAAGCGTACAGCCAGCCTGTAGTTGCCCTGGTCCACTGCACGTTCTATTTCATCGCTGAAATTAATCTCATGAATATTCTCCTCTCCTTCTGTATAAGGAATTGGGACAGACTTAGGTTTTTTCGAGAACCAGTTCAGATCGGCGCCTATCAGTTTGAAGGCAATAAAAATTACTACTGCTGCCAGAATAAGCAATACCCCGTATTTAACGGCGCGGCCAGATACTTTATCGTTAAAAATCCCTTCAATAACGTCCCACAGCCAGCTCCAAAATCTTTCCCATAAACTCTGACTGGGTGGAGCAACATCGTCATAGATAAAATTCTTCTGGCTTTTTAACGCTCCGATTTTTTGAAGATTAAAATTTCTGACAGTAATCTTTGTGGTGTCTGTTTTAACCAAAGCTTTGATTTCCGGTAAATTTGTCTTTAGGTCCGCGGGGAAAGCAGAAACAACCGGAGCCAGAAACAAAAAAAACGAAAGCAATATCCGCATGCTAATATTCCTCAGGAGTAGAACTGGTATTCGCATCTGCTATACCAAACTTGTCAATCTTGTCCAACAGCCCTGCATTCTCCTGCCGCTCCGCTAAATTGTAATAAATCATTGCTGTGCCTGCTACCGGAATGATCATGAATATGTGGCACAAATGCTGGATCACTGTCGAAATGATGATGACCAGGTTAGACGTTCCCAGCGGACCCCGCGTAAAGGTGCTGAAAAGTGTCAGTGCAATAGCTGGCAATGATGCAAATGACATACAGGCATAAGTGATTAGCCAGAGGATAAATATCGTACCGGCAGTTATCCACCATTGGGTTTTCAGCAATTTAAAGGACCTCCCAAATGAATAGGACAGCCCGCCGTTTTCAAGGATCATCACCGGGTAGAATAAGGACATAGCAGGAAAAACGTATATGAAAGGAATGATACAGCAGACCAAACAGAGTATCATAAACACACTAATGACAAGGCTACTACCCAGTAAACGGAAAAAATAGTACTTGAAATAGGCCCAGACTTCCTCAACAGATGGAGCTATTCTGCCCTTCTCTACATAAATGGCTATATAAGAAAAGACGGTCACATAAATTGCGGTATAATTGGCTATCATAAATATAACCAGGATCAAATAATTTAGGTTAAAAATCTGGCCGAGGCTGGTAAAGTCGAAGGCGCCTTTTGTAAAACCACCTGCCCTCATGGTTTTCTGCATCCCTATTTGCTGGACAATTGCAGACAGCATTGTGGCGACAATGAAAAAGCCGCAAAGGAAAACAAAGGTTTTGAGCAGCGGTTTCAGGTTTTGCCGCATGAATAAAAAAGTGTCGGTGATGACTTCGCCGAAGTCTCTTATTTTTCTGAATTCTACTTTCTCTGTCATTGTTTTTTTGGTATTTGCTTCCGGTTTGTCAATTGTATGGGGTAAATAATTACATACCAAATCATGAAGAACAGGGAAGTACTCAATATCGATATACTAAGCCAGAGCGGCATGTTGGTATGTCTTGTTACAAAACTTTCGAACACGGCTGCCAACAAAATAATGGGCAGAATCCCGAGCGCGATTTTGGTGGCATCAATGGCGCTTTTCCGAAATGCCTGAAAGCGGGTAAAGGTCTTTGGGAACAACAGGCCATGACCAAGAACCAGTCCCGCCCCTCCCGCGATAATAATCGCAGAAATCTCCAGCGTGCCGTGAATCCAGATCACCAATATCGATTCCATTCCCAATCCCTTGCTAAAAAAATAGTACTCAAAAGATCCCAGCATGATTCCGTTTCTAAGAATAAAAACGACGGGACCTACGGAAAAGAAAATTCCGCTAACGAACATCAGCAACGCCACATAAGTGTTGTTGCTTGCTATTTGTATAAACATCATAACCTCTCCCTGTTGCTTGTAGACACCAAAAGGGTCGCCTTTAGCAATATTTTCGTTGGTCATGTTCACATACTGATCTCCCAGAATGAGCCTGATAAAAGAATCATCATATTTTGCCGACAGGATACCAATGAGTGTTGAGACAGTAAAGAAAATAAAGGCATAGAGCAGGGACATTCGATAAGCATAAAATAATGTGGGCAAATCGTATTTCCAGAAATTTGTAAACAGTTTGTTGTCAGCCTTTTTATTTTTATAGATGGATTGATGCAGAACAGATGCAATACCGTTCAGGTAAGCAGTTGTCTTTGAGTTTGGATAAAAAGTACGTGCATAGGCAAGGTCGTTGGTAATATCTACAAAACGGTCAGCCAGCTCATCGGGACTGCCGGCCAGCATTTGTTCATAAGACTTCCATTTTGAGGAATTCTGCTTCACAAATAAAGACTCTCTCATAGGGTTAGGGCGTAATTTTTTGTTAAAATAAGACAAAAACAATTTCCACAAGAATAAATCAAACAATATTATATTTGATACTATGGAAACCGTCAAAGTAAATACCAGTCAGCATGTGGCTATCGATTATCCTGTAGCCGGACTCGGCGAACGAATTGCCGCCCGATCTATTGATCTGGCGTGTTTTTTTGTTTTGTACATCCTGGTCATAATCCTGGCCCTGGTTGGCGGACTTTCGGGATTAAGCAACACCTCTCCTTACGTTTTTTTTGCTGCCGTTGGCCTATATCTGACTGCCTATATTTTCTATAATCTGATTTGCGAGATTTTTATGAATGGCCAGAGCATCGGAAAGCGACTAATGAAGATCAAGGTGATCAGCCTGGATGGCGGTCAAGCCAGCATAGGCCAGTACTTTATCCGCTGGGTGTTCAGGCTCGCAGATTTTGTGCTGACCGGGCAAATGGGCGGATTAATCTGTATTGCGCTTACCGAAAACAAGCAAAGAATAGGTGATGTGGTGGCCGGAACTACAGTGATTAAAACAGTACCCAGAACAAATTTTGGAAATATTGCTTTTCAGCAACCTGAAGAAGTAGATTATGTTCCGGTCTTTTCCAACATTCAGCAGCTCACAGAACGTGATATCGAGCTGATTCATGAGGTTTTATCTGCCTACTATAAGAATTTTAACGACCAATTGATCGTCGCCATGGCTGAAAAGATCAAGGCCATGCTGAATGTAGAATTACCTGAAGGAATGACCACTGTCAACTTCCTTCAAACAATCATCAAAGATTACAGCCATGTCACTGCCCGTACCTAGTTTGTCAGGATGCAAGGTAGCTAAAGGGTGATACCGGAAGATTTCTCGCAATCCAAAAGCCAATAACGACCAGAAACACAATTTTAGGCACAACCGGCTTATACCAGATTTTCCAGTGTAGGTTCCGTTGTAAAAGATAGCTTAGTAACTTAAGAAAAAAATGAACTGCAAGGAAAGGCAAACTGATTACAAGCAAGAGGTTATAATCCAGCGCTGCTTGCACGTCACCATGTAGGAGTGCATGAATAGCCCTTTGGGAACCACAACCAGGGCAGTCAAGTCCTGTATATTTATGAAGCGGGCAAGCCGGGAAAAAATCGTACACCTCAGGATTATAGCTATAATAGACCGCAATTAATACGGCAACGAAGCATAACCCCAAGATGTACTTTAATTTCATTGGTTATCTGCCCATCATTGCGCCGCCAAAGCCGAGAACAAAAACAAATATTACCCATAAAACAATACCTGCAATACCAACAAAAAAGCCAATTTTTGTCCATTTAGCAGCAGCTGCCGCGGATGCCTGAGCACCTGCATAATCTCCACCAGCGTATTTACTGTTGACATTAGCTGCGTTTACAATGCCGGCTATCCCAAAAGGAAGACAACAAAACAATGTCACAAGAATAGATTCGACCAGCCAGTTTTTTGGTTGGGGCACAGGAGCGTTGCCCAATGGGGAATTCCCAAACGCTTGTCCTTTTGATTGTTGATCATCCATAATTAATTCAGTCTACAGGTTTTTAGTTTACAATTGGCCTAAATGTAGATTTTTTAAATTAAAAATGAAATACCTGCAGGTTAATTCTGTTTAAATGATTTGGTAATTTCCGGTACAAGCAGGCTGACCCAGTTTTTATACATTTTTGCAGATGGGTGAAGGCCATCTGGCGCAGTCAACGTATTGTCCGTAAGCGCAAGACGCGATCCGGGCGTAATATCCGTATAGCTAACGCCCAAAATAGTGGTTTCTTCCTTATTAATTGCATTAAAAGCATCGATCTCTTCTGCAACTGCTTTTTGGTTCTTTCCACTATTTCTCGCGAAAGGCGTCACTCCCCAATCCGGAATGGAAATCACGAACACGTGGGATTTATCCTTATCGGCATAATTGATGGCGGTCTGTAGCAACTGCCTGAATTCCTTTCTGTAAGTTTCCTGAGATTCTCCGCGGTATTGGTTGTTGACCCCAATAAGCAATGTGACAAAATTAAATTTATTGATCACGCCACTGCTTTCGATCGCGGAGATCAGTTCGCTGGTGGTCCAGCCCGTTCTTGCAATAATGGTCGGCGGATTAACAACCAATCCGGCAACATTCAGTTGAGCTTGCAGTTGGTTGGGGAAATTCTGTTCATAAGCGACAGATTCCCCTATGGTATAGGAATCTCCCAATGCAAGATAGTTGATGTGCTTGCCCTGATTTGGATCTGGCGGTCTCACAACCGGTGGATTGACCGGCTTCTTTGTCGTATCTGCAGCTTTCTTAGCCGTATCCTTAGGCACAGTTACCGGTACCTCCGGACTACTTTTATCGTTTTGCATGGACTCAGTTTTTTTACATGCCAATAATAAGCATAAACCGACAAATATGGATAAAACCTTCATATCAGCAGATACGCATTTGAAGGGCATTCAGTTTTAGGTCAGTTCCATACCGAATAAAGTGGCAAGGTGTATTTTCAATTTGCCTTTCACTTCTTCTATATCCAATGCATGACCCAACTCACGCTCCATAGAAGTGACGTCCTTATCGTCAATCCCGCATGGAACAATATTTTTGAAGTAATCCAGATCTGCATTTACATTAAATGCAAAGCCATGCATCGTAACCCATCTGCTGCAACGTACACCCATTGCCGAGATCTTTCTGGCCCTCTCATTATCTGCATCGATCCAGACACCGGTAAAGCCCGGATACCTGCCCGCCTGAATGCCGTATTCCTGAAGGGTTAAAATAATGGCCTCTTCCAGCGTTCTGAGATAAAGATGGATGTCTGTGAAAAAATTATCAAGGTCAAGAATTGGATATCCGACAATCTGACCCGGGCCATGATAGGTAATGTCTCCACCCCTGTTAATTTTATAGTATACCGCGCTTTTATCTTTAAGTCCCTGTTCATCCAGAAGCAGGTTTTCAGGATGCCCGCTTTTCCCAAGTGTATACACATGAGGATGTTCACAAAAAATCAGGTAGTTTGGCGTAGCTACGTTTGTCCCATTGGTTCTGTTCGCCGTTTTTACAACAACAGTCTTCTCAAAAAACGCTTCTTGTTTGTCCCAGCCCTGCTGATAGTCAATCAATCCCCAGTCTATAAATTCAACAGCTTTGTTCATCTTATCTGCCTCCTTTAACCCACCACATAACCCAGCATATAATCGCCTCCTGTCTTAAAATATTCGACACTCAGTTCCCGCTGGCCTTCAGGCAGATCAACAACCGCATTCAGTACCCCTCCGCTGGTTTTGAGTTTAAAAGGTTTGATGTGGATATCCTGCTTAAATTCCAGACCTTTTCTTCCATTCCATTTATAAATGGCCTCTTTGGCACACCAGCAAACATACAAACCCTCTACATTGTCGCCAATCTGTTTTTGGGCAAGCTCTGTGTCCGAAAGAAACTTATGCCTGATGCTTTTGATCTTGTGCTTGATGAGCTCAATATCAACCCCTACCAATTTAGTTTTGCCGATAATTACCGCAGCATAGTCATAAGAATGGCTCAATGAAATGTGGTAGCCGAGGTTCGGGAGATAAGGCTTACCATGCTCGTCCATTCTGCAGTCAATATATTCTGAAGTATTGAGCATTGTCCTGAGCAGGACTCTGGTACTGAGCCAGTGCAGCAACCGCTTACCATTATTTAAGGAGGAGATGATGTCAAGTTCATGCTGCTTTAACTGCAATCCTGAAATCAACTGTTCTTCAGTCTCTTCGATTTTCCATACTGCAAGCATGGTATCATCGTCAATTTTTTTATTAAAAACTACGGGCATCTCTATTTTAGAATACTATGCAAAAGTATCTTAAATTAATCATAATTTCGTCCAAATACTTACAAAATGATACTTTCTGACAAACGAATATTAGAGGAGATTGACAAAGGCACCATCATCATCGAACCTTTTGATTCTGAATGCCTTGGCACCAATTCTTATGATGTTCACCTTGGCAAATACCTGGCTACTTATAAAGACAGGGTTCTTGATGCCAAAAGCCACAACAAAGTAGATCATTTTGAAATTCCCAAAGATGGTTTCGTCCTACAACCCGGCACACTCTACCTGGGCGTGACGCTCGAATACACCGAGACCCATGCGCACATTCCTTTTTTAGAGGGGAAATCAAGTACCGGAAGACTAGGCATTGACATCCATGCCACAGCAGGTAAGGGAGATGTAGGTTTCTGCAATACCTGGACATTGGAGATTTCCTGTGCCCAACCGGTTCGGATCTATGCGGGTATGCCTATCGGGCAATTGATATACTTCATGGTTGAAGGCGATATTGCCACCCTGTATAATGCCAAGGGCAATGCCAAATACAACAACAAAACCACAAAACCCGTAGAGAGCATGATGTGGAAGAATAAGTTTTAGTATATTCATACTTTATTTCCTGAGTGCTCTACATGATGAAAAATAAGTCAATCCTCCCTTTATTAGTCTTTTTTCTTTCGATCACAGTCCTGGCCTATAAGGTAGATGACGACCCTTTTAGTGCATTACTCAAAAAGCTGGAAACTTATAATGAAAAGTATCCCCAGGAAAAGGTGCACCTGCATATGGACAAACCTTATTATGCAATTGGGGATGACATCTGGTTTAAAGCGTATGTTGTCAATGCCCAAACCTCAAAACTCTCTACGATCAGCAGTGCATTATACGTAGAGCTGATCAATGAAAAGGACTCCGTAAAAAAACAGCTCAAGTTGCCGCTGGTTTCAGGGATTACATGGGGCGACTTCAAATTGCCGGATTCGTTAACAGAAGGCAATTATAGGATCAGGGCATATACACAGTGGATGCGAAATGCCGGGAATGACTTTTTCTTTGACAAAACCATCAAAATCGGAAACTCCTGGGCAAATAAGGTATTTGTAAAAACACAATACACCTACGCCAAACAGAATGCGTCAGACCAGGTCAATGCGGTTATAAGATTCGCTGATGAAGATGGCAAGCCTTATGCGCAGAGCGAAGTGAGCTATGAAGTGCAACTCAATTTCAGGAGTATTGCCAAATCGAAGTCAACGACCAATGAACAGGGAGAGATCAACATCAGTTTTTTGAATACCCAGCCCTCTCTTTATAAGTCGGGTAAAATAGTTGCCACGCTAAACCTGCCTGACAAGAAAAAAGTTGTTAAAATTATCCCTGTTAAGGCAACTTCCAATGCGGTCGATGTCCAGTTTTTCCCGGAAAGCGGGAATCTGGTCGAGAACTTACCCGCAAAAGTCGGCATCAAAGCCGTCAACGCTTCCGGACTCGGAGAAGATGTAGAAGGGACTATTCTGGACAACCTCGGACAAGAGGTAAATAAGTTCAGCACAAAGCATCTTGGAATGGGCCATTTTATTTTAAACGCACAAACCGGAAAAACCTATTCAGCAAAGATAAAGTACAAGGATGGTTCGGAAAACACGGTGAATTTGCCCAAAGCATCACCTAGCGGTTATACACTTAGCGTCAGCAACAACACCGATAATGTGCTTAGCAAAATTATGCTGAGCGAAGATCTCATCGGCTCAGGAGAACTGAAACTGGTTGCTCAAAACAATGGTAATGTTTATTTTGTCTCTAAAGCGGAAGCGAAAAAGCAGATCATCACCACCTCAATTCCTAAAAAAGACCTCCCATCCGGAATCATACAATTCACACTTTTCTCTGCCACCAATACACCGCTCTGTGAACGTCTGGTATTTGTAAACAACAGCGCCGGAAAAATGGACCTGAATATTTCCAGTTGGAAAACAAGTTACAGCAAAAGAGAGAAAGTCGATCTGGACCTCACAGCGATGGTAGCAGGAAAACCTCTGGAGGGTTCTTTCTCCGTTTCCGTAACGAACGCATCGGCAGTAGCTCCTGATGAGGAGAATGAAAGCAATATTTTTACCACACTGTTGCTCACGTCGGACATCATGGGCTATATTGAAAAACCCAACTACTATTTTTTGAAAAACGATGCCCAGAAACAACAGGACCTCGATAACCTGATGTTGACCCAAGGCTGGAGAAGAGTTTTATGGAAAAATATAATCGGCGATCGTCCGCCCAACATAAGATTTGAGCCTGAGAAATCGCTAAAGATCAGCGGGACTGTAACGACCTATGGCGGTAAACCCTCTCCAAAAAGTAAAGTCATGCTGTTCTCCACTTCAGGAGGTGTCTTTGCCACCGATACGATCTCAGATGAACAGGGTAGGTTTTCTTTTGATAAACTTATTTTTAATGACAGTACTAAATTTGTTGTTCAGGCCCGGAATGCAAAAAATGGAAAGCATGTGGACATCAAACTGGATATCACCGCAGGGCAGGTGGTAACTAAAAACAAAAATAGTGGTGACTTGGAGGTCAACGTGAACGAAGCACTGTCCTCCTACCTCAAACAAAGCGACAATTTCTTTGACGAACTGACCAGAAGAGGGTTACTCGAAAAAAGCATCACTTTGAAAGAAGTAAATATTGTCGAGAAAAAGAACCCGGCAAAAAACTCGTCCAATCTGAACGGAGGAGGTAATGCTGACGCCATCATTACGGCTGAACAATTACAAACCTGTCCTACATTATCCCAATGCCTTCAGGGCAGGGTTGCAGGGCTTATCATTAGAAATGGATCTGCCTATCTCCTTCGAAACGGCAACACACCTATGCAGATTGTCATAGACGGTATGCCTGTCGAGCCCGATTTTCTGGACAACATCAATCCCTTTGACGTTGAAACCATTGAGGTGCTAAAGTCAGTAGGCAATACCGCCATTTACGGCTCCAGGGGTAGTGGCGGTGTATTGGTCATCACCACTAAAAGGGGTGGTGGTACCGCAGGATTATCTGGTTTTACCCCTGGTATTGTTACTTTTTCTCCTAAAGGATATGACAGTCCGAGAGCGTTCTATTCGCCGAAGTACGAAGCACCCAGCACGATGCCGGACCTGAGAACCACCATTTACTGGAACCCGCACACCGCCAGTAAGTCCGACGGAAAAGGTAGCATCAGTTATTATAATGCCGACCAGCCGGGAACCTACAGGGTTGTGGTGGAAGGAATAGATCTTGAGGGTAATCTGGGCCGGGCAGTTTACAGCTATGAAGTGAAATAATTCAGCATATGGAAACCATTAGAGTAACTATAAAAGATCGTCTGGCCATCGTGACACTTGATAAAGGCAAATCCAATGCCCTAAACAGGGAAATGATTACGGAGCTGAACGATCTGTTTCTAAACATCAGTACTGATCCGAATATCGGTGGGGTCATCCTTACCGGTAAGGACCAGTTCTTTTCCGCAGGACTTGACCTGTTCGAACTCTACCATTATTCAGAAAGCGAAGCCGAATCGTTCTGGCATCTTTTTCTAGATTTTGTGGCCACAATTACAGCTTTTAGAAAACCGATGGTTGCAGCCATAAACGGGCATAGCCCAGCTGGTGGCTGTGTAATTGCACTGGCTTGCGACTACCGCATCATGGCTGAAGGCAAGTTCATTGTCGGCCTGAATGAAGTTCCCGTTGGGATAATTGTTCCCAACAGCATCTTTAAACTCTATTCTTTTTGGCTTGGACAAGCCAGCGCGACCCGTAATTTGCTTGAGGGAAAATTATTTAGTCCGGACGAAGCACTGCAGGCAGGCCTGGTAGACGAACTTGTCAATGGAGCCAGCATCCTGACCGCGGCAGAAAGGAAGATCAGGAAGTACATGGCGATGGAAGCCAATACCTGGTCGGCAAGTAAACTCAATATCCGGAAAGACCTGATCGCAGCAACAGCAGCTGACCAGCAGGAAGAACTCGACCTGATGCTGCAACAATGGTGGTCGCAAGGAACCCGCAGCATCCTGAAATCGATTATCGATAACCTTCAAAAGAAATAAGCTATGTATAATCAGCCAATGTTAAGGGATAATGCTTTACAGGGAAAAACCATTGTAATCACAGGCGGCGGCACCGGATTGGGACGCGCCATGGGAACTTATTTTCTGAAGCTCGGTGCCAACCTGGTCATCACCAGCCGGAAGGCAGATGTATTGCAGCAAACGGCTCTTGACATGGAAAAAGAAACCGGAGGCAAGGTTCTGCCCGTTGCCTGCGATGTCCGTGAATATGGCCAGGTAGAACATGTCCTGGCGGAAACCATCAGGACCTTTGGAAAAGTGGATTCCCTGATCAACAATGCGGCGGGTAACTTTATTGCCCCGACTGAACGTTTGTCTGCCAATGCTTTTTCTACGATCATTGACATTGTTTTGAAAGGATCGGTGAATTGTACACTTGCCTTTGGCAAGCACTGGATTGAACAAAAGCAAGCCGCTTCGGTCTTAAATATTGTGACTACCTATGCATTCACAGGATCTGCCTATGTAGTGCCCTCTGCCTGTGCCAAGGGTGGTGTACTGGCCATGACCAGATCACTTGCGGTTGAATGGGGCAGACATGGCATCCGCACAAACGCCATTGCCCCTGGTCCGTTTCCTACAAAGGGTGCCTGGGAAAGGCTGCTCCCGGGAGACCTGGCAGAGAAGTTTGATTTCAAAAACAGGGTTCCTCTAAAACGGGTAGGTGATCATCAGGAGCTTGCCAATCTTGCCGCGTTTCTAATCAGCGATTTCGCAGGCTATATCAACGGAGAAGTGATTACAATTGATGGAGGTGAATGGCTCCAGGGCGCCGGACAGTTTAACGGACTGGAAGCCATACCCGATGAAATGTGGGATGCTTTTGAACAGATGACAAGATCGGCGAAAGGGAGTTAAATCTCTTACCAGCGGATCAATGCACTCGCCCAGGTAAATCCAGAACCAAAAGCAGCAAGGCACACCAGATCTCCTTCCTTAATCCTACCCTCTTCCCAAGCCTCGCACAAGGCGATTGGAACCGAAGCAGCAGTTGTATTTCCATACTTTTGAATGTTGTTATATACCTGGTGGTCTCCCAGCCCCAGCAATTGTTGCACATACTGACTAATCCGCAGGTTTGCCTGGTGTGGAACCAAAAGGTCAATGTCCTTTTCAGAGAGTCCATTTGCTTTTAAAGCCTCCCTGATGACTTCAGGAAATTTTACGATCGCCTTTTTAAAGACAGCAGGTCCATCCATATGTGCAACTGCCGCACCACTTTCCAGTTGTTCCGTTGTTAAGAACAATCCACCTAACTCCTGATCTGGAAAAGCGGGCTTACCTTCCAGCCATTTATTGGCATGTGAACCCGGATAGTACATTGCCAGCATTTCTGCATCTGCCCCGTCGCTGTGCAAATGTGTACTCAGTATCCCCTGCTTATCCTGATCTGCGGCCTGCAAGACTACAGCACCTGCACCATCGCCAAAAATAACCGAGATGTTACGGCTGCGGGTTTCAAAATCCATGGCAAAAGAGTGTTTTTCGCTACCCACTACCAGAATATTTTTATACATGCCGGTTTTTATGAACTGATCCGCAACGGATAAAGCATATACGAATCCCGAGCATTGATTCCGGATGTCAAGCGCACCAATTTCACGCATTTTCATTTCACGCTGCAGCAACACACCGCAACCGGGAAAGTAGTAGTCCGGACTTAGTGTAGCAAACACAATAAAATCGATGTCCTGTGCCGTAATCCCGGCCCTTTGGATCGCAATCTTGGCAGCCTCAACACCCATTGTGGTGGTGGTTTCACCTAACCTGTCGGCAAATCTCCGCTCTTTAATACCTGTTCGTTCCTGAATCCATGCATCATTCGTCTCCATAAAGCGGGACAAGTCATCATTGGTATATACGTTTTTCGGCACGTAATAACCTATGCCGGCAATTTTTGAACGCTGCATTCCTTGAAAGTTTAATTAAAAAATTAGTCAAAAATAACTTTAACTGCAACATTATTTGAAATAAGCCTATTTTTGTAAGATGTCTACAGAAACAAAAGAAGAAACATTTACATTAGAAGAGATTCTTACGTCCCTAAAAACAGTTCATCGCCTCATTCTCTGGAACGATGATGTAAATACTTTTGACCACGTCATTCATTGTATGATGAAATACCTCGATTATTCCGAAAACCAGGCAGAGAAAATTGCCTGGGAAGTGCACAATAAAGGAAAATGTGCTGTTTTGGAAGGTTCTTTTACGGAAATGGAAATTTACCGTAAAATATTGCAGCAGGAAGGCCTCACTGTAACGGTAGACTAAAAGACCTCCACAAAAATATTACGATCTCCGGCTTTCATTTGGTGTAATAAAATAGTTACGCCTGTTCTTTTTAAACTTAGCGCCCGTTTCTTTGTCTCTTTAATACACAACTGAAAAAAAGGACCAAAATGAAGATATTCCCGGGTACGCTCCTGCTGTTAATTTTTACTTTATGTTTCGTTAATCTGACAACGCTTCATGCCCAAAACAATGGAACCGGTAAAATAACTGCTAAAATAGTCGATGCCCAAACCAACGAAACGATCCCTTTCGCTTCCGCAGTCCTCATCAACCGTAAAACCAAAGCCATTGTAAAAGGAATACAGAGTGATGTGTCGGGCAATCTGCTGCTGACCGGCCTTCCGAAAGGGGTTTTTACATTCAAGATCAGTTATGTAGGCTATCAGACCATGGTGCGGGATTCCGTTGCCATTGCGGATGCTCCGATCGACTTCGGCACCATAAAAATGAAGACTGCAAAAGGTACAGTGCTCAATGAAGTCAAGGTTACCGGCCAAAAAAGCACCATACAACTCGGGATAGACAAAAAGATATTTTCGGTAGACCAAAGTTTGGTCAGTGAGGGCGGATCTGCTTCTGATCTGCTCCAGAATGTACCTTCTGTGCAAACGGACATCGACGGCAACGTAAGTTTAAGGGGCTCTGCCGGTGTCCGGGTTCTGATTGATGGCAAACCTTCTCTCATCGCCGGAGGAAACATCGCTCAGATTCTGCAGTCTATACCTGCCAGTTCAATCGAGAGCGTTGAACTCATCACCAATCCTTCGGCAAAGTATGATGCAGAAGGACAGTCGGGAATAATCAATATCGTTTTGAAGAAGAACAAAAAACTGGGCTTAAACGGTTCGATTGCTTTTACTGCGGGCAACCAGGATAACTATAACGCCAACACCAACCTGAGCTTTCAAAACAGCAAAATTAACCTGTATGGGAATTATGGCTATCGGTACGGCAACCGCAACGGTGGCGGCTTCAGTAATATTTTTTATAAAAATCCCAGCCTGTCCACCATTTACGCCAATCAGAATACAGACTCCAAATCGCTTGAAAAAGGCCATAATCTGAAAGCTGGAATGGACTATTTCGTGACCGACAAAACCGTAATCAGCTTGTCAGGAGGCTTTAATGTGCGGGACAATGACCGGAATGAGTTTTTGTCCATTGATCAACTGGATGCCCTGAAAAATCCGGTAAATTTAAGTACCCGCAACAATTCGAACCTGGGCTCGGGCGGGAGCTATGATTTGAACCTGGACTTTAGCCAGAAATTCAAAAAACCCAAAGAAGAGCTCACATTGAACTTCAGCTTCTCGGAAGGCACGAATGACAATTACCAGATCTACGATACGGATGTCTTCAACATCAATGGCTCAGCGGTCAACTCTTTTCCAAGCATCCAGCGAAATGATGGCTCTGGCTTCAACCGCAATTATAACATACAGGCAGATTATACACTTCCTATTGGGAAACTCGGCAAGATTGAGACTGGCTACCGCAGCCAGATCCGTTTCTCGGAAAACAGCACTTATTCCGATCAGCGCGATATCCTGACGGGAGATTATTTTATGAATCTGGCCCTTACCAATGACTTCAACAACAAGGACCAAGTCCATGCCTTATATCTTAATTATCAGAACCAGGTCGGGAACTTTGGCTACCAGCTGGGCGTTCGCGCAGAGGATGCCAAACTGGACACCCGTTTGGGTTCATATGACCCGGCTGGCGCATTGGCGTATAGCAATGGACAAGTGGCCTATAAAAGACTTTATCCAAGCGTTTTCCTTACAGAGAAACTTAAAGGTGAACAGCAGCTGCAGTTGAGCTATAGCAGACGGGTAAACAGACCCAGAGGATGGGATACCAATCCTTTTCTGGACGTCTCAGACCCCCTCAATTATCGCAGGGGAAATGCAAACCTTAAACCGGAGGACGTACATGCCTTTGAACTGAGCTATAGTAAATTCTGGTCTAAGGTAACGCTAACTTCCAGTTTGTATTTACGTCAGACCAATGATGTGATTCAACGGGTAAGAACGGAACCAGACGCAAACGGGGTTACCATTACTACGCCACAGAACTTAACCAAGAACGTATCCAGTGGCTTTGAGCTGATCAGTAAGGTGGATGTCGCCAAGGCATGGAACTTTACGGCCAACGTCAACTTATACCAAAGCAAAATAGAAGGTGTGCCTGCTTTCGGCATCATCGAAAACTCAGGTTTCAGTTGGAATGCCAACTTAACCAACAATTTTGTCCTGCCCTACAGCATCACCTTGCAGTTGAAGGGTGACTACCGTGCACCTGAAGTAATGGCGCAGGGAACAAGAAATGCCATGTACGGACTGGATGCAGGAGCAAAGTATGATTTCAAGGATAAGAAATCGTCCTTGAGTCTCAACGTCAGGGATGTTTTTAATTCCCGCGCCTGGAGTATGACTACAGACGCCAACAATACCGTTATCGACTTTAGGCGCAGGATGCAGGGTACTATGGCTAACCTTACTTTTTCTTACCGCTTCGGGAAAAATGACTTTAGTTTCAAAAAGAAAAAGCCGGAACAGCAAGATATGCGGTCTGACGAAGAATCGTTTTAATGAGACGCCTGATCCTCTATATTGCTTTTATGACCTGCAGCGTCCATGCGTTCGCGCAGGATAAAGGTGTCATCTCTGGCAAAGTAATCGAACAGGTAGGTGCATTACCAATACCCGCTGCTGTTATTTCCGTGTATGTATCCGGGGCGCAGCAACCAGTAACCACCTTACGTACGGATGAGGATGGCCTCTTTAAAATAACAGCGTTAAAATACGGCTCCTATTCGATTAAGGTCAGCTATATTGGTTTTACCCCATTGATTGTCAACGAGATCATCTTAGACGAAAAAGACGCAGAGAAAAGATTGGGCTCATTGAAACTTGCAGCGGATCAAACCATTTTGAATGAGGTTACGGTGACTGCCGAAAAGCCGCTGGTCCAGTTTGCAGCAGATATGATGACCTATAATGTGGAGAAATCCATCATGGCCGAGGGAAGTACTGCAGCAGATATTTTAAAGACTGTTCCAATGGTGGAGGTCGATCTGGATGGCAATGCGACAATTTCAGGAAAAAGGAATACACGCATTTTTATCGATGGTAAGCCTTCTGATTATATGACGTCCAATATAGCCGACCTCTTAAGTGTCTTGCCTTCTGATGCGATAGAGAAAATTGAAGTGATGACCAATCCTCCAGCCAAGTATTCCGGGGACGGAGAGGGCATCATCAACATCGTGATGAAAAAGAATTTCAAGATCGGTCTTGGTGGTAATGCTGGGGCAACCGTGGGATTGCAGGGAAATACGAACATCAATTCCAATGCTTCCTATAAAGGCAAAACCTATTCGGTAAACGGTGGGGCTTCATACCGGTATTCGATTAGAAAAAATACCAATCTGAACAACAGGGACAATTTTTTTGCGGATACTTCCTTTTATTACAACAACCTTAACGACAACAGGAATACCGGGGATGGTGGCAACTACAGGGCAAACTTTGACTGGAAAATAGATAAAGTGCAAAATCTTAGGATTTCTACCAATTTCAACAACAACGGAAATCAGAACAACATCGGTGCCTACAACCATTACCTGGATGAAGATTATGTAGAGCGCAATCTGAGGAACCAGATCACCAACGGGGATATCAAAAGTCACAATCTTGTTTTCGATACCGACTATGAATTAAATGTAGATACCAATGGCGGCAGGCTTTCTGCGGGACTTACCTATAGCGATAATGCTGAGAACAACCAGCGGATTCAGAACCGCACATTTATACCGGCCACAAGAAATCCGCAACTCCAGGAAAACTACAATGGCGTCACGAATAATGGGCTTACTTTTAAACTGGATTTCGACAAACCTGTATTTAAGAAAAGAGACAATATCGAGGCAGGATTGAGCTATAATTACCGGAACAACGACAATGACCAGCACATTCAGAATTTCGACTACGATACTCAGTTGTATGTGGTCAATGAGAAACTGAGCAACCAGTTCATGTACAAGGAAGATATTTTTGCAGCCTATACAGCCTACAATTTCAGGGGAAAGAAATGGGGTGCGAAAGCAGGCCTCCGCGCAGAAGTTACCGCCGTAAAGTTTGACCTGTCCTCAGGTGAAAACTACAACATTGATCCTTACCTCAATTTGTTTCCAAGTGTATCGGTGAACAAAAACTTCAAACAGCGGTACAACCTGATGGCTTCTTACAGTGTGCGCGTCAACCGGCCCAGAGAAAATTCTTTAAATCCGCAGGTCAATAATAATGACCCTTTGAACATCAATTATGGCAATCCGGATCTCCTGCCGGAACTCACCCAGCAAATGGACATGGCATTTAACGTCTACGGGCAGCGCTGGTCATTTACGCCGCGTCTTGCCTACTCCAAACGCCGCGCCGTAATCGAACGGTATAAATCGGTATTCGATACAGGAGTTGCCGAAACCACGTACGACAACGTAGCTTCCAATAGTGAATTCGGACTTTTTCTGAACGGCAATTACCGCCCGTACAAAACCATTGCTACCAATGCCAACATCAGTTTCAGTCAGTCTACCTATCAATCCATACTCAACCAGTCCATGAGCAGGACGGGAAAGAACTTAAGAGGTAGCTTCGGTATGTCCATGGAGCTTCCTTTTAAAACAGCTTTTGAAGGCAACATCAATTATTACAACAACATATCCGCCCAGGGAAGAAACAAAGGCTCTATCACCACCTGGATGGGCGCCAGAAAGGTCTTTTTCAAGAATAAACTGAATGCGAGGGTCAGCATTACCGATCCTTTCGGAAGGGCAAGTAATTTTTCATCCAGCGAGGGAATCAACTTCAGGTCGGAAAACTATTATACCAGCAACTCCAGCAACGTGACGCTGAGCCTGAACTACCGTTTCGCCCGGATCAGCAAAACCAAGCCAATTCCGCCGCCACCTGCGCATTAGAATTTTACAAAATTCGTATATTGGCCGTATGGAAGAGATCAATCCCTGGATAACGATAGAGAGTCACAAAATTTATGAAAACAACTGGATTGGTCTGACTGAGCATCAGGTCATCAATCCATCCGGCGGAAAGGGCATCTATGGAGAGGTGCACTTTAAAAATTACGCGATCGGTATTTTACCGCTGGACGATGAACTCAACACCTGGCTGGTAGGGCAATACCGCTTCCCGCTCAAAGCTTACAGCTGGGAGATTCCTGAGGGTGGCGGGCCACTTGAATCAGACCCTTTGGAGAGCGCACAACGGGAGCTGAAGGAAGAAACCGGCCTTACGGCAACGGAATGGATAGAGATCCAGCGCATGCACCTATCCAATTCAGTAACCAATGAGCTTGCCATCACTTATATCGCAAAGGGCTTGAGCGCAGGTGACTCGGAACCTGAGGATACCGAGCAACTTTCTATTCGCAAATTGCCGTTTGAGGAGGCTTATCAAATGGTGATCAACGGACAGATTACCGACAGCATCAGCGTTGGGGCAATTTTAAGAACAAAAATCCTGATACAGGAGGGTCATATATGAACAAATTTTTAGGCTACATCTTCAGCCCCTTATTCTACCTCGGATTCTTCTTGACACTGATTATATTCCAGCCGGTACAATGGATTTGTTATCGGTTTTTTGGCTATAAAGCACACAAGGTCTCGGTGGACATTCTCAACTTTTTCCTCACCTATTGCGACTTACTGCTTGGCTCTTCTGTGTCCTTTACGAATGAGCAGCAGCTGCCCACCGACCGTCCGATCATATTCATTGCCAACCACCAGAGCATGTATGACATTCCTGCACTCATCTGGTTTCTCAGAAAGCATCATGCTAAATTCATTTCAAAAATAGAACTGACCAAAGGCATTCCTTCGATTTCTTTCAACCTGAAATATGGGGGTGGTGCAAATATTGACCGCAAAGACAGCAAGCAAGCCGTATCTGAAATCATTAAACTTGGGCGAAGGATGAAGGAACACACCTGGTCTACCGTCATCTTTCCGGAAGGGACCCGGTCTAAAGACGGAAAACTAAAACCCTTTCAGGTCGGGGGAATAGCAACCTTGTTGAAGGTTGTCCCAAATGCGCTGATCGTTCCAGTGGCCATTGAAAACTCCTGGAAAATCGTAAGGTATGGCACTTATCCGCTCAGTTTCGGAGAGCGATTAAAATGGACAGTATTAAACCCGATAGAACCTGCAGCCAGAAATGCGGAAGAAGTGACACAAGAAGCCGAAACAGCGATCAGAACAAAACTTGCACAGGCTACAACCCGCTAAGGTTTTTTTTAAATGTTCTTGTTTTCGATGTGCCTGAAGAATTCATCGCGGTAAGTATCCCCGATCGGGATCACCTTACCACAAATTGTAATTCTGCTCCGCTCAATGCTCTCTACTTTGTCCAGCGACACAATATAAGATTTATGAACCCTTATAAATTTACCATTGGGCAGGGTTTCCTCCATCTTTTTCATGTTTTGTAAGGTAATTACCCTTTCGGTTCCAGTATATATCGAAATATAATCCTTCAGACCTTCGATGTAAAGAATATCGTCGAGCTCAATCTTTTGAATTTTATGCTCTGTCTTCACAAAGATAAAATCCTGAACCGGGTGGCTTGCCGCGGTAAACGGGGCCGAAGTAACGACAGGTTGGGGTGCAGGAGCAGGTTCTGTTGTCTTAACCCGGTTGTGTACTTTTTCAACAGCTTTATAAAAGCGGTCAAAAGCAATCGGTTTTAACAAATAATCAGACACGTTCAGGTCGTAACTTTCCAGCGCATACTGGGAATAGGCAGTAGTTAGAATGTAATGCGCTTTGGCACTGGCAATCTTAAGAAATTGTATTCCGGTCAGTTCAGGCATCTGGATATCAAGAAATACCAGATCAATCCCTCCGGCTTGCACCAATTGCAAGGCCTCAATGGCATTTTCTGTCCGTTTCACCAACTCCAGAAACGGAACTTTGGAAACATAATCTTCAATAATATCTAGCGCCAATGGCTCATCGTCAACTGCAATACATCTTAACTTTGTCATATATCAAGCATTAATTCACTGGTATAATGGGTAGCCGAATTTACGATATTTAATTTATATCTGTCGGGATAGAGCAATTGCAGACGTCGTTCTACATTGTTTAACCCTACACCACCCATCTCGTCCTTGTTGTAACTGTTTTTTTTATTGGTAATGCTAAAATGCAATATCTTCTGATTGGCAATGATGTTGATTTTGATCGGATTGTTAAAATCATTAGCGATCCCGTGCTTGAACGCATTTTCCACAAAGGAGATCAGGATCAGGGGAACAATCTGCTGGTTGTCGATCTCCCCGTTCATTGTAAACTCAACCGCCGCACCGTCTTTAAACCTGAGCTTCTGAAGTTCGATGAAACTTTGCAGGTATTCAATTTCTTTGCTCAAGGAAACCCAGCTATCGTTACTCTCATAAATCATGTAACGCATGATTTCCGATAACTTCAGGATCGCGTCCGCTGTTTTATCCGATTTCTGGTAAGCAAGGGAATAGATGTTATTTAAAGAATTGAAAAGAAAATGCGGGTTAAGCTGCGACTTTAAAAATTGCAGTTCCATTTCCTTGCGCTCAACTTCAAGTCCGCGCTGTACGCGCTCGTTCCCAAACCAATCTATGGCAAACTTCAGCAGGGAGCTGACCACCACAAAAAAACCAGAGGTAAAAAGTGAAGTACCGGCATACCTTGCGATTGAACTGTATTCCAGTACGCCGCCGCCACTGGTGTAACTAAGTACAGTTCCAGAGTTCAGGCTGGCGATGACCGTTTTGGTAACACACATGGTCAGGATCAGTACCGAAATTGCTGCAATATAAAGACCGTATCGTTTTTGCTCCTCAACCAGCAGGGGGATAAGCAGCGTATAGTTGATATAAAAGATGGAAACATTGATCACACCCGAATAGCCGTAAATGATTCCAGCCTCATAAAGGCTGATCGGGCGCTTGTTCATGTAAATATTTACCACCTGTACGAAGCATATAATTGCCCAGAAAATAACATGAACTAGGAAAGGTCTTTTGTTCTTCATTCAACTAAATTATCATCACCAAAATAAAGTAATCTAAGCATTTTGAGGCGGTACATTCGACCAACTGGCACTTTTCTTCTACCAAATTCAAAAATGAATCAATCAATTACAAAACTATTCTTTTTGGGTGTTGATCTAGAATAATATGCGCTTGGTCTAAAACATTTTAGCAGTATTTTTTTAATCATTCTATTTGTTTCATCAAACAGAAGCAATTATAAAATATCATCAAAAAATACAATCATGAAAAAATTAATAAACGTATCGCCCTTCCTGCTACTATTGGTTCCCATTTTTGTAGTGATGTTATTGTCCTTCACTTCAAATGAAGCTGTTAGCGCCAAAAATGAAGAAGTTGCCTTAAAATCCAATTCGAAAGCAAACCTGGTTAAGGTAAACAGTCCATTTACAAAATAATGGCCAATCGCTTTTGCAGCAATGCAAAACATTCAATATAAGTTTAGTTTTAGTTAATAGTTAAGATTTGGCGGATGGATTTCCGCCATTTTTATTTGTCATCATTTGTGCCTCGGAATGACAAATAAAAAAATATTGCTGAAAATATTTTGATAACTAAAAAATTAGTTATAAGTTTATACTAAGATCTTAGTTATAGGTTTGTATTGCGCAATGCAAACCTGTAACGTAACAAAATAAAACAGCAAAGACAATGGAAATTAAAGATTTAACAAAAGCAGAGGAACAGATCATGCAAATCGTATGGCAATTGGAGCAGGGATTCGTTAAAGACGTAATGGACCACCTGCCGGAACCAAAGCCGGCTTACAACACCGTCTCTACCATCATCCGAATACTGGAAGTGAAAGGCTTTATTGCCCACGAGGCTTTTGGCAAGGCACACCAGTACTACCCTGTGATCAGCAAAGAAGACTATAAGCGCCATGCGACAGAAAAACTGTTGGGAGGTTACTTTGAAAACTCGGTAGAGAGTATGTTCTCCTTCTTCGTAAAAGAGGAAAAACTGGATTTAAGCGACGTTGATGAAATTCTTAAAATGATTAACAACATTAAACGCAGACCAAAATGAACTGGGCACATTACATCATCCAAGTCAATATTTACTTAGTTGTATTTTATGGCTTTTACAAATTACTACTGGATAAGGAAACCTATTTTACCCTAAACCGCATTTACCTGATCGCCGCAGGAACCCTGTCACTAGCCATACCATTTCTACGGTTTGAGTGGTTTGCAGAACAGCCTGTTGCGCAACCGGTGTATGTCGGGGCAGATCAATTGAACCAGCTCGTAACAAGGGTGATTATTGCACCCGAGGCGACGGATCAATTCAGCTTAGCCAACTTTCTGGTGATGTGCTACCTGACGGGAGTATTGCTCTTTTTTTGCAGACTTGCTTACCAGTTGCACATCGTTCGCAGGTTGATTCGGAACCGTAGCAAAGGTGCGGCATTTTCCTTTTTCAGCAAGCAATTTGTGGATGACCAATTACCCGGTTCTCAAACCATTAGCAAACACGAAGAAATTCATTCCAGGCAGTTACATTCTGCAGATGTCTTGTTCTTTGAAGTTTTGGCTGCGCTAACCTGGTTCAATCCCGTTGTTTATTTCTACAAAAAAACCATTAAAAACATCCATGAATACCTGGCAGATGAAGAAGCTGCCCAATTTCAGGGAGACAAGGACCAGTATGCAATGCTCCTGATGAGCAATGCTCTTGGCGTAGCGCCAAGCAACTTAACCAACTCATTTTTTAACCAATCATTACTTAAAAAAAGAATTTACATGCTATATAAACAAAGATCAAGAAAAGTTGCCATACTGAAATATGGGCTTTTCGTACCCCTGCTTGCTGTAGCACTCGTCGCCTCATCGGCCACGATCCGCAAGAATGAACAAATCAGGGAGATTGCGGATCAAATCCCCCTGGATCAACCGCTTGATGCCGTGAAAGAAGCCGTACAGCAAGTCATCATTGAACCTTCGGCGAAAGTCATTGAAAATGTAGTTTCAATCCCGGCAGTACCAGTTAAGAACAACGTTTCTGTGGCAGACTGGTCGCAATTTTACCGGCACATGAGCAGAACCATCAGGTACCCAGCCCTGGCACAGGAAAGTAAACTCACCGGCAAAACTCAAATCAAATTTACCGTCAGCAATGGCGAGATCGAAGGTACAAACCTAGCAGGACCTGCTCTTGGAGACGGTTGTGATACAGAAGCCATGCGCGCCATATTAGCCTTCCCTGACTTCAAGTCAATCCCCAACGGAAAATATGTTCTGAGGGTGTCATTTACCATGTCGGGCGACGGGGCACAAGAATATGTCGTAAAAAACAAAGATCTACCTGCCGTTGCCGGATATGAAATGCTGGAGGAAATTGTGATCAGGGGTTACGCCAAAAGACCTGTACAAGGAAAAGGCACCGAGTTAAGTGAGGTAAATATCAAACCAGATAATGGCGAAAAGGTCTACGATTTCGTTTCACTGGAAACCCAGCCTAGCTTCCCTGGCGGGATGGACAAATTCTACGAGTACATCTCAAAAACTGTAAAATATCCTAAAGAGGCCCAGGAAAAAAACATCCAGGGAAAAGTCTTTCTTTCCTTTGTAGTCGAAACAGACGGCACACTGAGCAATATTCAGGTAGAAAGGAAGCTAAGTCCTGAACTGGATGAAGAAGCCGTACGGATTCTCAAAGAAAGTCCAAGGTGGCTTCCAGGCACGCAAGACGGCCAAACAGTACGTGTGAAATATAACATCCCGATTAGTTTTTCATTGACCAAAGGATCATCTCCCCCATTAGGCGATGTGACAAAACTACATTATGGAAAAGTACAGGGATTTCGTATCGACAGCAACACAAAAGCACCGGGCATGCGGGGTTCAGTGAGTATTAACGGGCTTACTGTCGCATCGGCCAATGGCGAAAAAACCATGCTACCTACTGCTCCACTATACATTATCGATGGCGTAAAACAGAAAAAATCTGATACTAAAGACAACGTATCGGTATTAAGCACCATTCCCCAAGATAACATTGCTTCTATAGAAGTTCTGAAAGATAAAACCGCAGCGGAATTGTATGGCGACGAGGGAAAGTATGGTGTCATTCTCATTACTACCATCAATAAGGACAAGCCGGCCATCAATAAAACCAAAAAAACCACTAAACCTGCTGAGCAGAAAAAGGCAGCAAAAAAGCCAGTAACTAAAGCATCAACTAAAAAGAATTAACAACGCCCCTCAAATATCTATTCCTAACGTGCTCTTTACACATGAAGGCCCCCGATATTAATCGGGGGCCTTCATGTGTAATACCCTTGTCTCGTAGTATAAAACTATTAAATATCTTCTTCAGAAACAAATTTTGCGGAATAAAAATCTCTATTCATTCTGGCGATGTTCTCCAGAGAGATCCCTTTAGGGCATTCCGCTTCGCAGGCACCGGTATTGGTACAGTTACCAAAACCTTCTGAGTCCATTTGTGCCACCATACTTTGCACCCTTCTGTACCGTTCTGGCTGACCCTGAGGCAATAAAGCCAGTTGTGAAATCTTAGCCGAAACGAACAGCATCGCCGATGCATTCTTACAGGTAGCTACACAAGCACCGCAGCCAATACAAGCCGCAGCCTCAAAAGCAGCATCTGCCTGGTTTTTAGGAATAGGCAGTGCATTTGCGTCCTGGGCGTTGCCGGTATTCACCGAAATAAAACCCCCTGCAGCAACAACCCGGTCAAATGCAGAACGGTCGACCATTAAATCCTTAACCACCGGAAATGCTTTCGCCCTCCATGGCTCCACCACAATGGTGTCCCCATCTTTAAACGAACGCATGTGCAACTGGCACGTGGTCACCAGATCCTTCGGACCGTGAGGCCGGCCGTTGATAAACATCGAGCAGGCACCACAAATTCCCTCACGGCAATCATGGTCAAATACAACCGGTTCCTCGCCCTTATTGATCAGACCCTCGTTCAAGACGTCAAACATCTCTAAGAAAGACATATCAGGTGAGATTTCAGCCAATTTATAGTCCACCAAAGCACCTTTGGTCTTGTTATTTTTTTGACGCCAAACTTTCAGCGTTAAATTCATATTTCCTGTACTCATGATATTGAGATTTTAGTACTTAGCTATTTATAACTTCTTTGTGCAACCTTGATGTTTTCAAACTTCAGCTCTTCTTTATGAAGATCAAAATTCACACCTTCCTTAAACTCCCAGGCGGCCACATAGGAGTAGTTTTCGTCATCACGCAATGCCTCGCCCTCTTCTGTCTGGTATTCCTCTCGGAAGTGACCACCACAGCTTTCATTCCTGTTTAGCGCGTCAATACACATCAATTCACCCAGTTCGATGAAATCAGCTACACGGCCGGCTTTTTCAAGTTCAGGATTAAGTTCACCGGCAGTTCCCGGTACACGAACCTCGCTCCAGAATTCAGCACGCAGTGCGCGAATTTCCTGTATCGCTTCATTCAGACCTTTTTCATTACGGGCCATACCACACTTTTCCCACATGATGTGTCCCAGTCTTTTGTGGAAATGATCCACAGACTTGGTTCCTTTAATATTGATCAGGGTATCCAGAATACCTTTTGCTTTGGCTTCGGCCTCCACAAAAGCAGGATGGTCAGTAGGAATGGCTTTCACCGAAATCTCTTTAGACAAATAAGCTCCAATCGTATACGGAAGTACAAAATAACCGTCAGCCAGACCCTGCATCAAAGCAGAAGCTCCCAAACGGTTGGCACCGTGATCAGAGAAGTTCGCTTCACCCGTGCAATACAAGCCCGGTACAGTCGTCATCAGGTTATAGTCCACCCAAAGTCCGCCCATAGTATAGTGAACCGCCGGATAGATCCGCATTGGTGTCTCATAAGGATTCTCTCCTGTGATCTGCGCATACATGTCAAACAGGTTACCATATTTTTCTTTGACTACCGCGGTACCCAAACGCATACAAGTTTCCTTGTCCGGATTGTGAATACCTGCTTTTGAAGCCTCTATTTTACCATATCGCTCTGTATTGGCTTTAAAATCAAGATATACCGCCAGTTTAGAAGATCCAACACCATAGCCGGCATCGCAACGCTCTTTCGCAGCTCTGGATGCCACATCACGCGGCACCAGGTTACCAAATGCAGGGTAACGGCGTTCCAGGTAATAATCTCTTTCATCTTCCGGAATTTCAGAAGCCTTACGCGGATCGTCTTTTTTCTTAGGCACCCAGATCCTGCCGTCATTCCGTAACGATTCAGACATCAGGGTCAATTTACTCTGGTGATCGCCTGAAACCGGGATACAGGTCGGGTGAATTTGTGTATAACAAGGATTCGCAAAATACGCACCTTGTTTATGTGCTTTCCAGGCCGCGGTGACGTTACTGCCCATGGCGTTGGTCGACAGGTAAAATACGTTTCCGTAACCACCAGTACCCAACACAACAGCATGGCCAAAATGACGTTCCAATTCTCCTGTCAACAAGTTACGTGCAATAATTCCACGTGCTTTTCCGTCGATCTTTACCACCTCCAGCATTTCATGGCGGGTAAACATTTCAACTTTACCCATACCAATCTGACGCTCCAGGGCAGAGTAGGCACCCAGCAATAGTTGCTGACCAGTCTGTCCTGCCGCATAAAAAGTCCTTTGTACCTGTGTACCACCAAAAGAGCGGTTGTCCAGCAGACCTCCATACTCTCTCGCCAAAGGCACACCTTGTGCCACACACTGGTCAATAATATTTGCACTCACTTCCGCCAAACGGTGTACATTGGCTTCACGCGCACGGTAATCTCCTCCTTTGATTGTATCATAAAACAAGCGATAAGTACTATCACCGTCATTCTGATAGTTTTTGGCTGCATTGATACCACCCTGGGCTGCAATAGAGTGCGCCCTTCTTGGTGAATCCTGAAAACAAAAACATTTTACTTTATAGCCCATCTCTGCAAGCGTGGCCGCAGCCGAAGCACCTGCCAGACCAGAACCTACTATGATGACCTCAATACTTCTTTTATTTGATGGGTTGACCAAAGGCACAGAGGACTTAAATTTGGTCCATTTACCGGTTAATTCTCCCTCAGGTATATTTGAATTCATTTCTGACATAATCTTTCGTTCTAAAATTATTTAATAAGACCCAGGTACATAACAACAGGCATCGCGGCAAAAATCAGCGGGATGAGGACCGAAAACCAAACGCCGACTGTTTTAATGATCGGTGTATACTTTTTATGGTTCCAGCCCAATGTTTGGAATGCCGAAGCAAAACCATGCAAAAGGTGGTACGCCAAAGAAACCATCGCCAATACATACAATATTACAATAGCCGGATCTCTGAAAGTTTCCACCATAACCGCAAACAGGTCGTGGTTACCGTTTACATCTTCAGTAGGGATTCCTGTAAACCTTGACATGACCCAGAATTTAGAGATGTGAACGATCAGGAAAACCAGTAACAACGTACCCAAAAGACCCATAGACCTCGAATACCATTTGCTGTTTGCCTCACCATCGTGCACTGCGTACCTTTCCGGTCTTGCTGCGCGGTTTTGCGCCCATAGCCTGAAGCCCTGGAAAATGTGCGCCAGTAAGCCCAAAAACAAGACGATCTCCATCGAACGAATGATCCAGTTGGTACCCATAAAATGCGCACCCATGTTGAAGGTTACACCCCCATCATTCACAAAGATCAATGCATTGATGAAACAGTGCACCAATAAAAAAGAGATGAGAAACAGGCCGGTAATACCCATTATTAATTTTTTTCCTATAGACGAGGAAAAAGCGTTTCCGAAACTACCCATTAGAATTATATTTTTTAGTACTAGTGTGCAAAAGTATTTAATAAAAGAATTAATTTGTAAACTCCAAACAGGAAATACAGATAAATAATCTATTTAGAAACGTTCTAAGAATTAACCAATTGATGCGCTCCTCATGAATAAAAAGATCGCTAAGCTCCCGCACCTTCTTATTTTAATACTGTTCTTACTTTCTTGCCAGCAAAAAGAAACAGTAATGAATATCAAATCAGAAAACTTCAAAGCAAATGCAGTAATCGGTATCTATGGCATGTCATCCCGAGAACCGCTCCTGCTCGAGAACATCAAAAATGGCCAGCAAACCTTAAAAGTGAAACCCAAAAAGTTCGGCTACGCCGGTCTTTCCATCAATGGCGAACAAAACCAGGATTTCTGGATTTACCTGAGCGGAGATACCTATGACATCTTGCTGGACGGAAATGCCATAGAAAAATACCCGGTTCGAAATTCAACCAGTCCACAGGGAAAAGAACTGATCGCCTATTACCAACTCAAAGAGGAGTTGTCCCGCAATACACAGGACAGTGTCAAACTTGCACGCAGGCTATTGGATGAGGCCTCGCCTGAAACGATTGACCAGGTGACTAAGGCGTACAATAAATGGCAGGACAAAGCTGCTCAAACAGAAGGCCGGGTCATCACAGCCTTTGCGACTAAATACCCGGAATCTATGCTCAATTTATTGTTAATAGAACAGGCAGGAACATTGACCACCCAGATTGGTCAATACCAGGCAGCATTCAAAAAACTAGGCGCCAAAGTACGTGAAAGCAAGGAGGGAATAAAAATAGCCCGGGAGCTCGACAGAGTAGCTAAATTACAGATCGGCGCTAAAATGGCTGTGATCAACGGTAAAGATCTCGCTGGTGCGGCCTTCAACCCTAAAATATTTAAAAAGTTAAATCTCATCATCTGCTGGACTTCCTATGACGGACCTTCCAGAAAGAACAACATACAGCTGGTAGAACGTTATGAAAAATACAATTCACAAGGTGTAGAATTTATTGGTGTCTCGTTCGACAAGTACGAAAAATGGTGGAAAGGGGTTGTTAAAGATGACGGCCTGACCTGGCCCCAATATGCAGACCTGTTAGGCGCCAAATCCCCCAACCCCGGTAATCTTAGCAATTACAAGGCACCTTTTATGTTCCTGACCGACCAAAGCGGAAAAATCCTGAGTACAGACATTCAGATCGAGAACCTCGACTTCGAAATTTCAAACCGTTTGCAGCAGGTAAAATAGAAGAAAATTACTCAGGCATCAATTCAATCTCCCCAGATACATACTATCCGCAATGGCTTTTCTATCTGCCGAGACACAAGACACATACACTTCCATACGCGCCCCAAGTTGCACTTCCGTCAGCGGCAACACATCTTCACCTGCAGAGCGCTTTGCGCCATACAAGCGATAGGCGACCGATTTAGATTCAGGAAAATAAACCACCATCATCACCTGATCGCTGCCAGCAGACCAGCTCCGGTCCTCTTCAGCATTCCAGGTAAACTTAAGTCCGGCCGAAGCTAACGATACGCCGGGCGACCGTGGTCCATAGATGTGTCCCCTTTTAGCCGTCCCGCACTTTGCTGTAGTCGATACAGATGTCATGATATTCACCTGACACCGCTCAGCGGGTTTCAGAATTACTTGTCTACTATTGCTAAAACCTCCAAATTGTGACTAAGATAGAGGCCTGCCATGAAAAAGACATATACTCCCAAATAGACAGCCGCTCCTGGACATTCAGTTCAAATCGGCAAAATTACAATGTACTATGAAGAATACGGCGCCGGAAATCCGTTAGTACTTCTGTATAGTTTTGGCGGCTATACCCAAAACTGGTAGCCGTTTATCAATGCACTCTCCGGGCAGCACCGGCTAATTGTAGTTGATCTGCGCGGACATGGCCATTCCACCAATCCTGAGAACACATTTTACACACAGGGAAGCGGCAAACGATGTGTTCCTCTTGCTTGAAAAGTTGAGGATTGACAACTTCTCCGCTATTGGAATGAGTTCTGGCGGAATGGTGCTGCTGCACATGGCGACGAGCCAGCCCAGTCGCATCGATGCTATAATATTAATTAGTGCCACGACCCATTTCCCGGATCAGGCAAGGGCCATTATGCGCAGGGCGTCTTTCGACACGATGCCACAAATCGTAAAAGAAATGTATCTGGAATGCGCAAAACGCGGTGACGAACAAATCCATCAGCTCATAACTCAGTTCAATGCCCTGGCCGAAAATTACGACGATATGAATTTCACAGCGCAAAGTTTATCAGGCATAACAGCCCGTACCCTTGTGATTCATGGGGATTGCGACAACTTTTTTCCTATTGATATTCCAGAAACCATCTCCCGTTCGATACCCGGTGCCAGCTTGTGGATTATTTCCGGCGGCGATCATGTTCCGGTTTATGATTCTAAGCTTCCCTTCATTTCAACAGCCCTGCAGTTTCTTCAAGCTCAACACCGCAAGTAACAAACCATGGCTGTGCTTATTTTATCATCAAGTCAACATCCCTCCCGCTTATTTCGCCGTATCTGCTTATGAAAAACAAAACATCTATCTATGAAAAACATTTTTTTATCAGTTGTTGCTTTAGTAGCTATGGCATTTACAACTCAAACTTATGCCCAGAAAAACCCGATGGTTGGCGGGGCTGCCATGTATGCGTCTAAAGACATCGTGGACAATGCGGTAAACTCTAAAGATCACACTACACTGGTTGCGGCTGTTAAAGCAGCCGGGTTGGTAGAAACCCTGAAAGGCAAAGGCCCTTTTACAGTGTTTGCACCAACCAATGACGCTTTTGATAAACTGCCTGCTGGTACAGTTGATATGGTCTTGAAACCAGAAAACAAAGCCATGCTGACCAAAATCCTGACTTATCATGTTGTTGCTGGTAAAATGGACGCTAAAGCCATTGCAAAAGCCATCAAAATGGGTAAAGGCAAAGCAGAACTAAATACCGTGGCCGGAGGCAAACTATGGGCCTGGATGGAGGGCGACAAATTAATGCTTAAAGACGAAAAAGGCGGAATGGCAACAGTTACCATTGCTGATGTCATGCAAAAAAACGGGGTGATCCATGTGATCGATACCGTATTGATGCCAAACTAATTGGCTTAAGGAGAGGGTGAGTAAAGCCGGTTGCAATGGTGCACCGGCTTTTTTTTTGCTGATATCATCGTAGACTTTTCTTTTGGCACTTCCCGCAGGACTGTATAACTTTGAAGATCTCCTAAGACCCTGTTTCAAATTTTAATAATTATGTTAAATAGCTTCCTTCCTCGTATCCGTTATTATTTCAAAAACGCCTTTGACAGATTAAACAACAAAGGCTATAAAAATAGCATTTTACAGGCCATACCATTTTGGGGCGCTTCAATTATCACTGGTCTGATCGCAGTTATTTATACCAAGCTATTTTTACTCGCGGAATCAGTCACCAAATATATATACCACGAGCATGCCTGGGGTTTATTTATACTAACTCCCTTGTGTTTTCTTTTGGCCTGGTGGATCGTCGTCCGTTACGCACCTTTTGCCCGGGGTAGCGGTATCCCGCAGGTGGTCGCGGCAATTCAAATTACCGGACCTAACAAAGAATCTCAGGTAAGCCGCTTTTTGAGTATCAGGGTAATGCTGGTAAAGATTACCTCCAGTTTGATCATGGCTGCCGGGGGTGCTGCGATAGGCAGGGAAGGACCTACCATACAGATTGCAGCTTCGGTGTTTAAGAAAGTCAACGATCTGTTACCTGTATGGTGGCCCAAAGTAGCGAAAAAGAATATGATTATTACTGGCGCGGCAGCGGGACTGGCCGCGGCATTTAATACGCCGCTGGGAGGAATCGTTTTTGCGATTGAGGAATTAACCAGGACCCATTTCAGCTATTTTAAAACGGCGATTTTTTCTTCAGTAATCATTGCCGGGCTCACCGCCCAGGGTATCCTTGGGCCTTACCTGTATTTGGGTTATCCAAAGATTTTTGACCTTTCAGGTTATATTTTTTTGGCGTGATCCTGGTTGCGGTTATCTCCGGACTGTTGGGCAGTGCCATGTCCAAAGTTATCCTTCTGTTACTAAAATGGAAGTCCCGTTTTAAGTTAACTCGTCATCATGTTTTTTATATCGTCGCTTGTGCGCTGACCTTAAGTGCGATCGCCGTCTTCATCAGTTATGATGTCCTTGGTTCTGGCAAGGAGATTATGCAAACCACCCTATTTTCAGAGGATAGGTATGTCAGCTGGTATACCCCCATATTACGAATTACAGGTCCCTTATTGTCATTTACAACTGGCGCATCAGGCGGGATATTTGCTCCCGCACTGGCAACCGGCGCAAGTATTGGCTCTATGGTCGCTGGTTGGTTCCAACTTTCTGAAGCCAATACCAACTTATTGATTCTTTCCGGTATGGTTGGCTTTTTGACCGGAGTGACCAGATCTCCTTTTACTTCGGCCATCCTGGTGCTGGAAATGACCAATCGCCATAGCGTGATCTTTCATTTGATTCTTGCCGGGATGATTTCCAGCGTAGTTTCTATCCTGATAGACAAACATTCTCTTTATGACCATCTGAAGGTACAATACATCAAAGAACTGGAGACTGAAGAGGATCCGAAGGGTCGCTGAAATTATTGTCCTTTCATGGCCGGAGGTTATCAATGGATTAAATGCGTTGAATGTTATTTCAATTTCTTGTAAGGTTTTCCGATCCGGTTCGACAAAGACATTATATCCTATATTTATGCGAATCCCATTCAATCATGACAAGTAATACTGCGGCACTTGTGAAGGAAAACACAACCGACCCTGAAAACTGGGTGGACAACTATGCGGACTATCTTTTCCGGTATGCGATAACGCGTCTCAATGACCCGGAGCAGTGCAGAGACCTTGTGCAGGAGACATTTCTTGCCGGTCTGGAGAAACTAGGCAGTTTTAAAGGGGCTAGCTCAGAAAAGACCTGGCTGACCTCCATTTTGAAAAATAAAATCATCGACATTTATCGAAAGAAGTCTTCAGGCCTTTCGAAAAATGCAGAAACCGAAGATGCGGAGTACGAACAACAGGATTTTTTTGATGCGGCAGACGGGCACTGGAACATTCAGCACCAGCCGAAGGAATTCGGCATAGAACATCACGACCCTCTGGTAAGTAAAGAGTTTCACCGAATCCTTCAGCAGTGTATGCAAAAGCTTCCGGGTTTGTGGTTTGCTGTATTCAGTATGAAGCACCTGGATGAAGAGGCTACCGAATTCATCTGCACTGAACTTAAATTAAGCTCATCCAATTTCTGGGTAATTATTCACCGTACGAAAGTAAGCCTCAGGTCTTGCCTTCAAAAAAACTGGCTGTAAATGGGACCGATAAAGAAAATAGCGTATAACTGCAGAAAAGCCACATTCCTGATCGAGAAGCAGCAGATCAGCAGCATCACATTAAGAGAGAAAATCGAATTAAAGATTCACCTGGCAGGCTGTTCCATCTGCAAGGTTTTCCAGACGCAGAGTATACTGATCAACAAAATGGTGGGTAAACATTTTGCTGATCAGCATAAGGATCTGATTCTGGATAATGATTTTAAAGACCAGCTGCAACAAAAGATCAACGAAAAGCTGCACAAAAACTGATCATAATAGCCGTTAGAGTTCGGCTAACAAAGTTTTGACCGAAGCGCGCTTCTGATAATTACTGTCGAAGTGTACAAACTTGATTTTGCCGGAGGGGCTAATGATGTAAGTTGCCGGAACAGGTAGCGTGTGACGGGCATTGCCATTGTTTGCCTCCAGGTCCACACCATAGGTTTTATACTTGGCAAAAGTGTCATCGTCCATCCTGAAATTAACGCCATATGCTTTCATGATGCTATCGTCGCTGTCCTGGATCATAGAAAAAGCCGCATTGGTTTTTTTGATCGTTGCATTGATGTTGTCTTTGGTTTCCGGGGTTATACCGATCACGTAGGCGTTTTTACCTGTCAGCAGTTGCAGCGAATCCTGCAATTCTTTGATGTGCTTGTTACAGTAAGGACACCACTGCCCGCGGTAGAAAAATAAAACCACTGATTTGTTGGTCTTGAGTACCTTCTTGAGGTCAACAATTTTGCCATTCTGGTCCGTACCACTAAACAGCGGGGCCTGTTGCCCTATCGTTAGTCCTTTTTGAGCGCTTGCCCCCAATTGCAGGCATAAAAGCGCAAAAGCTATAAGTGTAATTTTTTTCATTTGTTAATTTCTGAATTTGAATTAGGGGCAATACCTGGGCATTCCCCCTGTTAATTTACATTTTCTTTTTGGTCATTTTCCCTTTAGCCATTTTGTCTTTGGCCATTTTATCCTTCATCATCTTGTCGTGTTTCGCTGAATCCATTTTCATTTTGTCCATCTTTTCCATGGCCATTTTGTCGGTCTTCATTTTGTCTTTCTTCATCCTATCGGCTTTCATCTTTTCCATTTTGCCTTTATCCTGAAAAGGCGCCGCCTGAACTGTTACTGAGAGGCAGGAAACAACTAAAGCTGAAAACAAGGTTTTCACAATTACTGATCTTAAATTTTGGTTTTTCATGTTTTTGTTTTTAAAGTATATCCCCTTTGTCGAGGTCACTGGTAATACCTTACAAAAAAAAATAAAGTATTTTTATGTAAGGCTTTACGCTGGTATGCGACTAAGCAGATAAACACAAAAGCCATGATCAAGAAAACTTCGGTGCCGGTTATGAAAGAAAAGCATTCTTTGATCATGCGCTGGACGCACTGGGTTAATTTCCCGGTATTAGCGGTTATGATCTGGAGCGGACTGTTCATCTACTGGGCCAATGATGCCTACGGAATCACCATTTTTGGCACTACTATTTTCCAGTTCTTCCCCGAATGGTTTTACAATTACTTCCATCTCAAACAAAGGTTGGCGGAGGGCATGGCTTTTCATTTCTTGTTCATGTGGTTCTTTTTTATCAACGGGCTGCTGTATGTGGTCTACACCCTAATTTCAGGTTCCTGGCGGGAACTGGTGCCCAAAAGGAACTCTTTTAAAGAAGCCTGGCAGGTATTGCTGCACAACCTGCACATCCGCAAGACCATTCCACCCCAAAAGAAATACAACGCTGCCCAGCGGATCGCGTATACTTCAATAATTGTCATGGGCTTTGGTTCAGTATTTACCGGCCTTGCCATCTACAAACCTGTTCAGTTTTATTGGATCTGCTGGCTCTGCGGCGGGTATCACACAGCGCGTATCCTCCATTTTGCGCTCACCATAGGCTACGTATTGTTCTTTATGATCCATGTCGTACAGGTGATCCTTGCCGGATGGAACAACTTCCGGGCAGTGATCGCAGGATTTGAGGTTCGTAAAACAGATACCTTGCCGCTCACCGTAGAGCAGCAGATCAAAAGGCGGACATTCATTTCCTTCGGGGCGTTTACCGTACTTAGTATCGGCGCATTCGCAGGCTGGAAATGGCTGTACAATTCACCGGAAGAAATAGCCGGAATCACCGGAGGTACCCGGGCACCGCTCAGAAGAGCACTCAATAAAAGTGAGCTGTTTTTCCGTAATTTATTTTCTAACAACCACCTGGTAAAAACCTACCCAAAATCCATGGCTGCTGAAGATGTGCGCGTCAACAGTATGATCGGCATTGATGATGAAAATTTTAACCCTGATAATTGGCAATTGAACGTAAAGAATACGGATGGCAGCACGCTGAAAGTCAGCATTGAGGAGATCAGGGCAATGCCAAAAACCGAAATTGTGTTTGATTTTAAATGCGTGGAAGGATGGGACCAGATCCAGCACTGGGCTGGCGTCAGTCTGATTGACTTTTTGGATCATTACCGCATGGAAGAAAACGTCAAACAGAAATACATGGGTCTGGAAACGCCTAACGGTGAATATTATGTCGGTTTGGAAATGGAAAGTGCCGTTCACCCCCAGACTATACTGGCTTACCAAATGAATGGCAAGCCCCTGCTTCTCGAACACGGTGCCCCGTTAAGGCTGATCATACCCGTAAAATACGGCATTAAGAACCTAAAACGGATCGGGACAATGTCCTTCAGTAATACCAGGCCAAAAGATTACTGGGCCGAGCAGGGGTATGACTATTATTCAGGGCTCTGAGAACATACTACCTTCCAGTTATTTATTAACCCCCGCAATTGCTTTGTCCAATATATTCTCCTGCGCTTCTACCAACTGCCACATGCCCGGCGCATTGTTGCTGATCATGTCTCCATTATGATCAATCAGCACATAGTGAGGAATGGCTCTGATGGCGTAGTCTTTACAAACCTGGTTGTTTGTCCAGCCCTCTGCCAGCAGATTTTTTCCGTCCAGCTTTAGGTTGGCAATAGATCGCTTCCATTCCTTCTCAGCCACATCTACACAGATGTTCAAAAAAACCACCTGCTTATCTTTGTATTTTTCATGAACCTTCGCGCCATTTTCCTTGATATCACCAATGCAGGGGCCACAGTATACACCCCAGAAATCGATGAAAACAACCTTTCCTTTGAGGTCCTTGAGCGAAACCGGATTGCCGGAATCATCTTTTAAAGTAAACTGAGGCGCCGGTCGTCCGGGAGCAAGCTTTTCCATGTTTGCATAAAAAGTCTTTAAGGTATCCGTGTAGGCCTTATTTTTGGCGTGCAACAAAAAATCATCATAAACCGCTTTCGTCTGTTTGAAATCGTAATTCTCAAACCCATTCATGATGGCCTTGGTGATAAACCAGTCTTTGATAGACACGATCGGCAGAAAAGCCTGCCCGGCGAAGTAATCCTTTTCGACAAAATTACTCGGCACCTGTCCGGATTCGCTCATAAAAGCATTGAAGGGAGAATTGAAACGCACCTCATTAAAAATAAAATCCCGATAGACTACTGATTGCCGGAACAGTTGCTCTGACAAAAAGGTATGATTCATAAAATAGACCGGATTTCTATGCTCCGCTTCCTTTTGTTTTTCAATAAGGCGGTACTGTTTCAGTAGCTTCGCATCCCGCAGCATAGCGGCATATTTAAAATACGCATCCCCAAAGATTTTAAAACTATAGGCCGTCGTAGGATATTGCTTTAGAAACTGGATCTCAGCGTTATAATTGTCGTTTATCATTCTAAATTTAACGGAATCAGCCAACCCTCGATCGTACAATTTTTCTTGAAGCTTCTGATTTTCACCATCAAATGCTTCTGCTATTTTTAAAATGGCACTTAGCTCCTGCACCCGTCCCTTGTTCGGACTGATGAGAGCGAAGGATTCACCTTCAGCATCATTGTTCCAGTTCATGATTAGTGTATCCCCTGCCGCGGCGAACAGCCGCTTATTATCGTCGCCAACCTGCACATAGATATCCTGCACGCCATCTATGGCACATACTTTAGAAAAGTTCCCTTGCCGATCGACCTTTATAGCCACAGTTGTACTGTTAAAAAAGCCGCCGACCGACACTTCAAAGAAAGTATTGTTAAAATTTTTGATACTGCCTTTTAGCAGAAAGGTATTTGGCTTTTGAGCGAAACAAATGGCTGAGCAAAAAAGCAGCAGGGAAAGCATTAGTGTTGATCTCATGAGAACTTGATAATGGTGAAAATTAGTATATTTAGGTTATTGTTCTTCAAACATACTAAAGAAAGCAGCCAATTTATTCAGCCTTTACGCTTTGCCGTACATATGCCGTAAACTTGTCAGCACATTTAAAGCCATACCATGATTCGCCAAATCTTGAAACATATTTCGGTCCTTTTACCAATCGCCTTGGCCTGCAGCACTTGCTTTGGACAATTCAAAGAGATTAACCCGCGGGAAGGACGTTTAAAGGGCAAAGTAGATTCGGTCGTATTCAACAACTTTAATTTCATTAAAAGTGATACCGGAGAAGTCAGGGAATTTAACGATAAATGCACTTATGTTTACAATGCAAAAGGATTTTTAATAGAGGAACTGAGTTCAGATGAAGAAGGAACAGATCAGGAGATATTTAAAACTGTCTACATTTATGATGCTAAAGGTGATCACAGTCAGGTGCTCGATTATGGCCAAAAGGGTATTCTCCAAAAAAAAGAAATTTACACTTTTGACCCTGCAAAACGCTTGGTGAAAATGAGTGCGGCGGGAACCGTGACAACTAAAATTCAATTAGATAAGTCTGGAAATATAACCGAAAATATAATTTACCACAAATACCCTTTACCATTTTCAACATTCCGTTATAGATACAATCGCGAGGGCTTGTGTATTGAAAGTATCCAGTCCTGGTCAAAATCCGCCGGCCTGCAAAAGATCAGCTATGAGTACGATACTTACGGAAATTTAATACAAGAAACGATAGACAACAATTCAAAATTGAGCTGCACCTACACCTATAGGTACAGTCAATATGATAAAATGGGAAACTGGCTGATACAACATACCTATAAAAATGGAACCCCTGATGGCGTAACGGAACGCAGCATTCACTATCAATAATGACAGTCCTATTTCAATAGAAAAACCAAATAAGCGACCAAACCCAGCTTCGTTCGTAAGATCCTCAAGGCCTTCTTGACCTGGGTACGAACCGTATGTTCTGAAAGCGACAATTGTTCCGCGATCTCCTTATGGCTCAAATGTTCAAACCTGCTCATTTCAAAAATCTTTCGCATAGCAGGTGGCAATGCAGCAATTTCACTTTCAATCAATCTGGCCAAGTCTTTTTCACGAACTAAAAAATCGGCCTGTTCATGATCCTCATCAACATACCTTTGCAAAGACTCCATATATTTATGCTCTGTTTTTTTATGGAGCATTTGGTTGATCACTTTATACCGGATCGAAGAATACAGATAAGCAGACAACTTCCCTTTTAAATCCAGTTTCTGCCTGTTGTCCCAAAAAGAAGCGAAAAACTCCTGCAAAATATCCTTAACCTCATCTTAATCACGCAAACGCTTGTGTGCATGCACATACAACAATCCGTAAAAGAGACTGTAGATTTCCTCAAAAGCATGAACATCGCCCTCCTTTACCAACACCAGCAATTCCGTACCGCTAAAAATATGGTACTGTGCCATAATATAAAATTTGATATCCCCTATCTAATATAACGGCAAGTCGTGGTAGACTTATACAATATTTCGTAAGCAACACGAAACACCAAAGAATGAATAAATTGTTCGAGGCCGTAAATTAACACATATACCTATCAACTTCATGTTTTCTTTGTTCGGAGGATATACCAACATAGAAGTTGAATAGAAATTGAGTAGAACCCAATAAAGCTACCGGCCGGGTACATATTGGGAGCAGCCTGGTTACAAAAGAGGTTCATCAATAGCTCATCCATCCGATAAAAGAATTTTATTTGGTTAAAATCGCCGATAATGACCATAATCACAGTTTCGTTTGCTCAATTAGAAATTAGCTTTTTGTGCCTTTATTTTTGCGCGGGCATTATGCAACTATTGAATTATGAAAGGCTATATTTTACTGACCAGCTATGCGTTGCTGATCTCCTTTACACTTTGCTCCTGCAACAAAGAAAAATTGGATACCGTTATTCAGTTGGAGGCTGTCACCTTAGACGCAGACGGGCTGCCAAAGCTTACAGGCACTGGACTGAACAGTTTCGGGTTTATTGAAAATGGTCAACCCCACTGGGGCAGCAATGAGCACCAGATCAACTCATTAGTTGGTAGAAAATCGCCTTCAAATAGCTATCTTCAGATGAATCTCACAGTTCAGGACTTGTCCAACAATTCTTACAAGTACATGCTGGTCTTTCAGCTGGACACCGCTTATCTGATCCGGGACTATACCTATCAATTAAAAAGGCCATATAGTTTTGACGCCTGGGTTTCCATTGAGCGGTTAATCCGGAATCCCAGTACATCGGGGATAGATTCCCGAATGGACTGGTCTGACAACATCAATTCATCAACACTGAAAGTCACCACCTATGATCGCAGTAAACGTATTCTGGCTGGAACCTTTTCATTAAAAACCGCCTACTTTACAATTACTAAAGGGCGGTTTGACATCAAACTCGAAAATTAATTTCTATCTTTGACTTGTACGCGGCTCCCGCCGCATTCAGCTCTTACACTCAAATGAAAAAAACAACTTTAATTTTACTCCTTACAGTGAGTATTCTTTCCTGTGTTAAACCAGCTACTGCCCGATTCGAACTTTCAGCTACGGATTATGTGGTTGGAGAAGACATCTCGTATTTTAATACGTCAACTAATGCCAAATCCCAGCATTGGAATTTTGGTGATGGTCAATTTTCTGAGGAATATTCCCCGGTCCATAAATATGCGAAAGCAGGCACCTACCGGGTGGTATTAACCCTGAATGGCGGCAGTTCTGAAATGTCTACCGACATCACCATTCTGAGCGAATACAAATAAGACAGTTAATAAAAAAGCTGTCCGGTAACGCTTTGTTACCGGACAGCTTTTTTTAGTAGTCTATTAAGCGAACTTAATTGACGCTATAGGTAAACTCGCCTCTTGGCCCTATTCCACTGATCGTGGTCATTCCGTTTCTTGAGCCTGGCAATGCAGCTTCAACATCTTTCGAGCTGTTCACCGGCTTGCCGTTCACTGAAGTGATCACAACGCCTTTTGGCATTTGCCAGCTGTCAAACAACTTGCCTTCTTCAGTACCGGTCACCACTACACCGCTTTTCACATTGTACCTGGCTTTCAATCCGGCTGGCGCAGGCGCAAAAGTAGCACCCAATTTATCCAGGCTCAAACCTGTCGGCTTATTGGCAGCCACAGTAGGTTTCACGGCTGTTCCTTCGCTTTTCAGTGTCACGTTTACGTTTTTCAGTTGTCCGTCCCTTAGGTAGGTCAACTGTACTTTATCTCCAGGGCTCAGACGGCCGATTTTTTCCTGCAGGTCCGGAGAATCATAAATCTCGGTATTGCCGATCTTTTTGATGATATCCCCTTTTTTCAATCCTGCTGCTGCGGCACCACTGTTTGGAATTACGTCAGATACATACAGACCTGAGATATCTTTTACATCCAGTTTTTCTGCTTCATCGGCATCGAGTGTTACAAACGATACACCAATGTAACCACGTTTTACTGAACCATATTTCCTGAAGTCATCCAGGATCTTTTTGGCCAGGTTTACCGGAATCGCAAATCCATATCCTACGTTCATTCCTGTTTGCGACGCAATTGCTGCGTTGATCCCGACAAGCTCACCGTTGGCGTTAACCAGCGCACCTCCGCTATTACCCGGATTGATGGCCGCATCAGTTTGGATATAAGATTCAATGCTGCTTTTTGTTGGCAGCTTACCTGTTCTCTGGTATTCTTCAAAATCCTCTTCAGAAGGCCTTTGTCCTTTGCCCAAAATACCGATGCTGCGCGCTTTTGCACTCACAATACCTGCTGTAACGGTTGTTTGAAGATCCAACGGAAAGCCTACGGCCAATACCCATTCACCGATCTGTACGTTATCAGAGTTACCCATTTTTACAACAGGCAGATTGGACGCATCGACTTTGATCAAAGCCAGGTCCGTATTCGGATCCTTTCCGATTACTTTCGCGCTCACCTTTCTGCGGTCGGACAGGATCACATCAATTTTATCCGCATTTTCCACCACGTGGTTGTTGGTCACGATATAACCATCCTGTGTTAAAATCACACCTGAACCGGAAGCTGCCCTCGGTGCACGCTGCATCCTTCTGCCGCCGCCACCAAAAAACTCTTCAAATGCATCGCCAAACGGAGAAGCGCCTTCGTCGCTGGACTGGTTACCATAAGTGGTCCTGATGTGTACCACAGCCGGCGATACCGCAGCCGCAGCTTCCACAAAGTCAACCGTTCCTGCCGAAGAGATCTTCGGATTGTTTGCGAAAATTACTTTCTGCTCATCCGCAAATGACAAGCGTTCCCCCTGGCGGTCTAATAATTTGTAGCCGCCGATTGCAGCCGCACCCCCTATAAATGCAGCAAACACAATTAATCCTATTCTTTTCATTTATATCTTATTTTTTTATGTTCCTGATCGCAGTCCTAATACTATCCCGATTTCCAATTGGTAAGCTCATTTCAGTATCATATTACGAATACAATCACTTTCTTTGAATTGATTTATTCAAATTTAATACCATAACAACGATATTTGCATCTGTACTGCGTCACGAATACTGTTAAAATATGTTAAATGGCTGGTACATAAACGAAATGGACATTCAATTCTTTAAATACCAGGGTACAGGCAACGATTTCATACTGATAGATCACCGCGGCAGCCCCTTGCAGGACATCAATTACGACATGATCAAAACGCTGTGTGACAGACGTTTTGGCATAGGTGGCGATGGACTGATGTTTTTAACAACACATGAAAGCTATGATTTCGAGATGCATTACTTCAATGCAGATGGCAGGCCGGGCAGTATGTGCGGGAACGGCGGGCGCTGTATCGTGGCTTTTGCCAAATTCCTGGGTGTTATCGACCGGGAAACCAAATTCTTGGCAGTAGATGGCCCACACTATGCCAAAATTTCCGAAAGTGGCGAATGGGTAGACCTTCAAATGATTGATATTGATACCATTAACCGTGATGGCGAAGCCTACGTGCTCAATACCGGTTCTCCTCATTATGTGATTGAACAGGAGGACCTGAAAAGTTTTGATGTTTACCGTACCGGCAAAGCGATCCGGAACAACGGCACTTATGCTGAAAAAGGCATCAATGTGAACTTCGTGGAGGACCAGGGCGACCATTTGTTTGTGCGCACGTTTGAACGTGGTGTTGAAGATGAAACCTATGCCTGTGGTACAGGGGTGACTGCCGTTGCGCTTGCCATGGCCCAGCACAAACAACAAAGCGGCCATATTGAAACACCCGTTAAAGTATTGGGCGGTGATTTGAAGATCACATTTGATTACGACGGTAGCCGGTTTACTGATGTATTTCTTTGTGGCCCTGCCAAACAGGTATTTGAAGGACGGCTGAGTATCTGATCAGTTTCCCTCTGCCAAATGCGCGGCTACGCCAATCTTGATTTCTCCGAAAGAATAGTCCCTGCCCAGGTGTTGTCTGATCGGGTTCATCTGCAGGGTTTTCAGTTCCTTTATCGCTGCCAGGATTTTATTCAGTTTACCCGCACCAATGATTTCTTTGGCAGAGACTTCCTGAAGGGCCACATAATGGGCCAAATGCCCTTCTATGGTTCCTACCACCATTTTCCGTTCCGCAGCAATCTGGGCAATGGTCTTTCCGGCCCTCAACAACTCTAGTGAAAGTTCTTTGGTATCTGCTTTTGGTTCTTTCTCTGCTTTTGCAGTTTTCTTTTTTGCAGCTGCTTTCGTCTTCCCACCTTTCTTAGCCGTAAAATCTTCAGCCCCGTCCAATGCAAAGACCTGTTGCATCCGGCTTCCCCTGGCGGAAACATTGATCAGACGCTCTACGTCCTGACGCTTAAACTCCTTTTTTTCCAGAACTGCTTCCAGCAAGGCTGGTGCTTTTTTCATCTTTTTCAGCTGTTCGAAAAAAAGCGATTCCATTTCCAGCAGTTCACTCAGAAATTCAAGCACCTGTTTATCCTGTTTCACCAACTCCATCCGCTCAAAAATCTGTTCTGAAAAGCCAGTCAGCAGCGGCACAAAATACTGCTCGGCAGCCTGGATGCGTTCCAACAGGGCTTTTCTGCCAGTTTCTGAATGGTCCGCACTCAACCTGCCGATCTGGGCCATAAACTTCCCGGCATGTGTTCTTACGTCGATCAGTTCTTTCGACAACTTAGCCGCCCATTTGTGGTGTTTTTGCTTTGCGGATTTGTTGATGTCCTTCGTATACGAATGCACATGCTCGTAAACGTGATTGTCCAATGCCGCTAAGTCAAAACAATGCTGCAGGTAGAAGCGCAGAAATTGCTCGCTTTCCTGCTCCACCTGATCGAGCAATACAGAAATTTCAGGTTTGCGCTGTGCAAAAAAAGCTACGTTCTGGTCCTGCCGGATTCCGTTGCCACCAATCTGAGAGGTGAGTATCAGACCGTTCAAAGACCTCAACCGGGAAAGGGCCACATAAATCTGTCCGGGCGCAAAGGCATTCCCGATGTCAATAATGGCTTTATCAAAGGTGAGTCCCTGGCTTTTATGCACCGTAATGGCCCAGGCAAGTTTCAATGGGTATTGGGTGAATGTCCCGACCAAATCCTCTTGTATCTCACCGCTGACTTTGTCGGTTGTATACCTGATGTTCTTCCAGGTATATTTTTCAAGAATGATCTTTTCCCGGCTTCCTTCGGCCTGCACTTCGATCAGATCTGCCTTTAGAGTCGTTACCGTCGCTATTTTACCATTGAAGAAACGCTGTTCGCCAGTGGGGTCATTTTTGATGAACATTACCTGTGCACCAACCTTCAGTTCCAGGACCTGTTCAGCCGGAAAAGAATACTCGCTAAAATCGTCTTCAATTTTCGCGCGGTACAGGCAGGAAGGCGCCTTCAATTCTTCCAGGCTTTGTTTGTTCAGCGTATCTGCTTTATTGTTGTGGGTAGTCAGTGTAATGTATTTGTCTTCCAGCGCAGGCTTAAAATCTGCCTGGTAAAAAGTTTCCAGCAATGCCACGTCAGCCGGAGTAACCTGGTTGTTCCTCAGGTTATTCAAAAGGTCTATAAACACCTGGTCTGCCTGGCGGTAGATTTTCTCCAGTTCAATGTAGACAGGTGGGGCCTGCTGCAGCACCAGTGCATCAAAAAAATAAATGCTCTTGTAAAATTCAGCCAGCAGGTTCCATTCATTGCCCTTGACTACGGGGGGCAACTGGTGCAGGTCGCCAATAAAAAGTACTTGTACACCACCAAATGTTGCAGCATTGTTTTTTCGGATGTAACGTAAAACCATGTCGATGGCATCCAGTAAATCTGCCCGGAGCATACTCACCTCATCAATGATCAGCAGTTCCATATCAACCAGTACTTTGCGCTTCGCTGCGGTCATGTTCAAATGTCTGATGATCGATTTAGGCGTATTGTATTGCTGGTCGTAATGGCTCCCCTCTGCAGCCGGCTGCTTTGGCAGGTAGGTTCCAAAGGGCAACTGAAACAACGAATGAATGGTCACACCGGCCGCATTGATTGCGGCGATGCCGGTTGGCGCAACGATCACTGCCTTCTTGTGGGTCAGTCCGATGAGGTTTCTGAGAAAAGTAGTTTTACCTGTGCCTGCTTTGCCGGTAAGAAAGATGTGCCTGGAGGTATAGTTTACAAACCGGGAGGCCAACTCGGCAGGATGGACTGTTTCTGAATTGAACATAGGCAAAGTTAAAAAGAAACGAACAACACAGCTGCCCCTATTTTAACAAAATTTAACATGCTGTTATTCTAATACTAAAGTTTTAGTTATAACTTAGCGAAACCTAATTGTTCCTGTATGAAACGCTACGCGCTCTCAATAGTGCTGCTATTGCTTTGCCATTCCATGTTGTTTGCTCAAAAACAATATGCCATTAAAGGTGCTGTTGCCGATACCATGGCCACCTATAAACTGATCAATACCACCCTCACCGTTCTGCACCAGAAAGACTCTACGCTTGTAAAATTTATCCGTGCCGATGCCGGGGGCCATTTTGAAATGAGCAACCTCAAACCGGGAAAGTTCATCCTGCTGGCGACCTATCCGGGCTATGCAGATTATGCAGAAGAATTTAGTCTGGACTCCCTGCATCCGCTAAAAGATTTCGGCAGCATCAATCTGATCCTCAAATCAACCCTGCTGGCCGACGTCATCATCAAAGGCAAGGTTGCAGCCATCCGCATCAAGGGCGACACCACAGAATACAATGCTGGCAGCTATAACATCACGCCAAATTCTAAGGTAGAAGACCTGCTCAAACAATTGCCCGGTATACAGGTCGACAAAAATGGCAAGATCACTGCACAGGGTGAGACAGTGAACAAGGTACTGGTGGATGGGGAGGAGTTTTTTGGAGATGACCCAACCCTGGTGACCAAAAACCTGCGCGGTGACATGGTCGATAAGGTGCAGTTGTACGACAAGAAGAGCGACCAGGCTACTTTTACTGGCATTGAAGACGGGGAAAAGACCAAGACGATCAACATCAAATTAAAGGAAGACAAAAAGAACGGCTATTTCGGAAAGGTGGAAGCTGGCGGAGCTGAAAAATTTTACCAGAACCAGGTGATGTTCAATGCCTTTAAAGGCAAGAAAAAGGTTTCCGGTTATGGCATTTTTGGAAATACAGGTCAGACCGGCCTCAACTGGAGCGATGGGGACAAGTATGGCGGTAGTGGCAATATGGAGGTTATGGCTGATGGAGGCATTATGATGTACCGCGACAATGATGAATTCAGCTCCTGGGACGGAAGGTTCAACGGAGAGGGTATTCCAACGACCAATACAGGTGGTGTTCACTTTGAAGATAAGTGGGGAAATGATAAGCATGCGCTCAACACCAATTACAAAATCGGACAGATCGGTGTGGAGGGTGCCAGAAATACACAAACCCTAAACAACCTGCCCAGCGGACAGCTCAACAGTGCCTCAGATCAGAACTTCGACAACAAGGTATTCAAGCAAAAGCTGGATGCCACGTATACCATTCAGCTCGACTCTACCTCCAACCTAAGGGTCAGAATGGACGGGTCCGTCAATAAGTCGAACACCAACGACAAATACCTCAGTTCGAGCAGAAGGGAAGACAACAGCCTGATCAATACCGGTGACCGCAGACTGACCAATGATACAGAGAAACAGGCTTTCAACTTTTCTGCCTTTTATACCAAAAAGCTGAAGAAAAAAGGCAGGACCATCTCCCTGAATATTTCTGAATCCATCAATACCTCTGAGGGGGAAGGCTATCTCTTTTCCAAAAATGAATTCTACAACACGAGTAGTCAGCCCGATAGCACCAGGGAGGTCAACCAGTTAAAGATCAACAATACTTCCGGCCAGGTGTTCAACAGCAACCTGACTTATACCGAGCCACTCAGCAAAGTTTCAGCATTGATTTTAAATTATGGCCTGAACCTGAACAATGGCAGTTCTGACCGCAGGTCTTTCAACCAGTCAGGCTCGGGTGCATATGACCAGCTGGACAGGCAGTTTAGCAACGACTTTGAACTGAACCAATCGTCCAACCGCGGCGGGCTGACCTATAACTACAATAAAGACAAAACCAACATTAGTTTTGGCACCAATGTTACCAGTGTTGGATTTAGTCAGTATGATGCCTATGCCGACAAAACTTATAAACGAAACTTTGTAAACTGGAACCCGCAGGCCAGGTATAATTACCGCTTTTCACAACAGAAATCTTTCCGTATCAGTTATTATGGTTACACCAACCAACCCAGCATTGACCAGATCCAGCCGATCAGGGTAAACAATGATCCATTGAACATTTCCCTGGGTAACCCGGACCTGAAGCCCTCGTTCAACAATAGTTTCAACATAGGCTACAACTCCTACAAGATCCTGAGCGAGCAGTCGCTATGGGTCAGTGGCAGTTATTCATTTACTTTAAACCCGATTACCAGCAATAACCTGACCGATGCGGCCGGCAAAAACACCTACCAGTCTATCAACCTGAGCGACAAACGGCCATCTAACTTTTACCTGAATGTTTCGGCAGACAGAAAAATAAAGGCCCTTGGCCTGAACCTGGGTTTTGAAGGAAATTTCCGTGGGAACATCAATTACAACTTGTCCAACGAGGTCCTGAACAGTACGCAAAACTTCAATTATTCCGGCAGCCTGAGCATTTCCAGATATAAAGAAAACAAATACAGTTTCCGCATTTCCGGCGGACCGAGCTATAACACGGTGAACTCCTCTTTGCAGAACCGTAGCGACAACAATGCCTATGGTTTTCAGGGGAACGGCGACATCAGCGTGGAATTGCCGGGTAAAATATCGGTTTCCACAGACGGCGATTACCAATACACGGGCAAGACGCAAACTTTTGACCAGGAACTGAGCCGGTTCATCTGGAACGCCAGCATCAGCAAAAAATTCTTTAAAGCTGACAACCTGAGGCTCTCCCTGAAGGGCAATGACCTGATGAACCAAAACGTCGGCTTCAGCCGTTACCCAAGTGGAAATATGATCACACAAAACAGTTATACGACCATCAGAAGATATTTTTTACTGTCCGCTGTATGGGACTTCACCAAAATGGGCGGCGCAGCCACCAAATAATGCACACATATGAAAAACGCAATCCTGATTATCATAGCCTTGTTTCTCTCTGCAGGCAGCACCCTGGCACAAAACGCGAGATTTACCACAAGTGGTGTAATCGAATATGAAAAGAGCGTCAACATGTTTGCCATGCTGAAAAAGAACGTCAGCGAAAGTTCAGGCAGTTTCTGGAAACAGATCTATGACAACTACAAAAAAGACCAGCCCCAGTTTAAAGTACTCAAAAGCACACTGATTTTCTCGGGCGACAAAACGCTATTTACCCCCATTGCAGACACGGAGGCCGCCAATAGATTTTTTGGTAATGACCCGATTGTGATGCAGAACAATACCATCCTTACAGATCTGGGCACCGGTACACTCACGGCCAGAAAAGCAGTGTATGAGGAAAACTTTCTGTTGAAGGACAGCATTCGTAAGATCAACTGGAAACTAACCAGCGAAATGCGTACCATCGCTGGGTTTGAATGCAGAAGGGCGAATGCCATCATTCTTGATTCGATTTATGTAGTTGCGTTTTATACCGATAAGATCCCTGTATCCGGCGGGCCAGAGTCTTTCACCGGCCTTCCGGGAATGATCCTTGGCGTGGCACTGCCGCATGAGAACATCACCTGGTTTGCAAAGACTGTGACAGACAAGCCTGTGGCTGCAGCGGAACTCAAGGCCCCGGCCAAAGGAAAAGCAACAACTTACAAGGATTTAAAGACCATCATCAACGATGCCTTGAAGGATTGGGGTGATTATGCCAAATCAGCACTAAAAGCCTTTACGCTCTAGTTGACCAGCAGCTTATAACCTTTTCCATGCACATTCAAGATCTCAACTTTGGGGTCTTCACGCAGGTATTTGCGGAGCTTGCTCAGGAATACATCCATACTTCGCCCGTTGAAGTAATTGTCGTCATGCCAGATGCTCAGCAAAGCTTCTTCCCTGGTGAGCACAGAATTCTTTTTCAGGCAGAGCAACTGCAGCAGTTCGGCTTCTTTGGTAGATAGCTTCTGATGCTGGCCTTTGTAATGGATCAGCTGTGTTGTAAAATCGAAGGAATATTCACCGATCTGAAATTGGGTCTGAACAGGGCCGGTTTCTACAGGCTCTTTGGCCGCCACTCTTTTCAGCAAGGCATTGATCCGCAGCAAAAGTTCTTCGATCCGGAATGGTTTGGTGATGTAATCATCGCCGCCCAGATCATAAGCCGAAGCTTTGTCTTCCATCATGGCCTTTGCCGTTGCAAAGATAATCGGCACGTGTTCATCAATCTTCCGGATCTCCTTACCCAGTGTAAAACCGTCTTTTTTAGGCATCATCACGTCCAGGATACAAAGATCAAACCCCTGTTTCGTGAAGGCTTTCAAGCCCTCGTCCCCGTCCACACAAAGAACCACATCAAACTTTCCCTTGATCTGGAGGTAATCCTGCAACAGCAGTCCCAGGTTCGGATCATCTTCTACCAATAGAATTCTTTTCATGCGTCGTTAATTTTGGTTTAGTGGTAACTTGATTTCAAATGTAGTCCCTTTATCCTTCTCACTGCTTACTTTTATGCTGCCATCCATTTGGGTGATGATGTCCTGGACATAATTCAGGCCAAGCCCAAAACCTTTTACATCATGCAGGTTTCCTGTCGGCACCCGGTAAAACTGGTCAAAGATCCGCTTGGTTTGTTCTTTGGTCATCCCGATCCCTTCATCTGCCACATCAATATACAGGTGTTTGTTCGTATTTCTAGTACTTACGCTTATCCTGGGCTCAACAGTACTGTATTTGTTCGCATTGTCGATCAGGTTGTAGATCACATTAGAAAGATGCAGTTCATCGCCGGATACCACAGCAGGGTCAGCATTGAGTTGCAGGCTGATCACCGCATTTTTTCGCTGCAACTGCAGATCCATGCTATCGGCAACGGCAACGATCAGTTCGTTGATATCAACATCGCTGCGTTCCAGTTTCAGTTCCTTTTTCTCCAGCCTCGCAATGCTTAGCACCCGCTCAATGTGGTTCCCAAGCCTCACGTTTTCATCATAAATAATACCCGCCAGTCTGCTGATCCTGCTCTTGTCTTCGACAATCTCCGGATCCTTCAGCGCCTCACTCGCAATCATGATGGTTGCCACAGGTGTTTTAAACTCGTGGGTCATGTTGTTGATGAAATCTGTTTTCATCTCAGAGATCTTTTTTTGTCTGATGATCGCGTAAATCGTATAGGCAAAAATAAATATAAGCACCAGCAGCAAACCTGCAGAAGACATCATCGTGGCCCACATATTCCCAATGATCAGCGAATTCTTGTTAGGGAAGCTGACGAAAAGCATTCCAGGATCACGAGTGATGAAGTTCGTCAGCGTTACTTTGTAGGTGTTTTTGGAAAGGAATTCCGGACTGTTGGTATTTGATGCCTTGATGTAAACCAGGGAGTCTTTTTGCGCAAGACTCACCCAAAAATCATAAGGCAGGGTAATGTTCCGGTTCAACAGCTCTTTTTTGATGATTGTATCCAGCAGGTCTTTTGAAATCATTTTACTCAACGGCACATTCGCATCGCGCATCTCCTGGGCCACTTCCCCGATCATCAGGTCTGCATTAGGCCCTATCGGAATCGTATCTGACATCAGCCGTTTCAGGCCATCTTGATATTTTTGCCTGGCCAGTTTGGTTTCGAGTTTGTATTTTCTTTCCAGTTCTACACTGATCGTCTTGACGCTAATGAGTACGGGCTTTAAGGTAGTAGGATCGAGTGCGTGGTACCTTAAGCTATCCGGCAGCCTGTCATTGCGTACCCGGAAGGACTTGACCTCTTGTGGGACAAATGTCGACTTGTATTGTCCGCTGACCACATTGCCATTTTCATCGAGCCCTACGTTGATGTCCAGATGCACGGGTGAATTGCGGGGATTACTCATATCAGAAGCCGCCAGAAAATCGCTTTCAGTAATCCTCACCGGATTACCGTAGGCTTTTACCAGTTCCTGTTCGGTTTGGTTCAGATCTGAGGCGATGAGGTTCTTCATCTTTTCGTCCCGCTGTTGCTGTTCGTATCCAAACCGCTCTTTGAACTCCACTAAGAGCCTTGCCTGATTGCGCACTTCTTTCTGCCGCTCCATCGCTACCTGGTGGTCTTTTCTGCTGATGTGCCTGGCGGCATAGCGTTTCTGAACCTTGTTGACCACGTCATTCAAAGCTTCATTTACATTCTGCGCGAAAAGTTGGGATTTTAGGTTATAAGCTTCCTTGATGTAATACAATTGCATTACAAACACGCCCAGCAACGCAATCGTCATCAAGGTGGTTATGATCCAAAGGCTTCGTTTCTTCATTCGCTATGATTAATCAAATTTAACGAAGCACGAAGAGAAAAGGAGTTATTTAACAAAATTTAACAGACTGAGGGAAATTCAGTGATCTCTTCCAGCACGGCATCTTGAGGCGCTTCGCGCACAAGCGCTGATGTGCTGTCTGAGACACTGAATTTCCAGGGCGCAAACCTGCGAGGGTTAGTTAGTTGTTGAATTTTAGCCGAAATAATGGATAAGGGCAAAATAAGAAGTTGGGGCTGAATGTGAGTCGCAAGCGCTAATCATAGCGGTTTTTACATTATTTCAAAAGTTCAATGATTTCTTTGGGATCGGGTTTAAGGAAATGTCCCTCGTTCTTTTTCAGGATGACTCTGGCGTTTTGGCCCAGGGTTTTATACCGCTTTTGGATTTCGAGGGTGTTGGACTGAAGCCAGGGATCCAGGCTACCGGAAATGATGAGCAGCGGCACTTTTGCTTTTGCCAGTCCCGGCAATGCATCCATTGGACTGGTTTTGCTCATCAGGCTGCCCATGACCGGATTTATGCTATAGATTGCCGAAATTTTATTGGCATTTTCGATTGCCCAGGCATAAGTTTCTCCGGCGTTGACGCCAGTCCCTTCCAGGATTACTTTTTCTGAAAAACCGGCAGCAGTCATCAGCTGGTAGGCTTCATCCCATTGTTCCTTTACTGCGCCTGACTGTGCGGTGATCGGTGCAACCACGATAGCATATCCTTTTGCCAGCAATGCCTGGTCTACCAGAGCCTCCCTGTCCAGCCTGTCGGCCCGGAACACCCAGGGCTTGCCTGCTGCGGGTTGATCTGGAAGAATAATAGACATCGTTGAAACGCCAAACCGGCTTTTATTTTTCACATCATATCGCTCATAAACCGGTGTAAAACCTGGTCCGCGACAGGTCATATAAGTATCTTCTTCTTTCAGGTAAGTGTAGGTCTCAACGGTGCTGTAATAATAAGACCTGTTATAGTTTTGTGAATCTACGAAGGCAGGGAATGGAGCAGGAGGTTGTGTGTTTTTGAGCACAAAATCAACAATAGGTTTGGGATTCCGCAAACTGTGTGGATGGTGGGCCGTACCTTCTTTAACCATCACGGTCATGCGTCCACCCAGCTGCAAATAAATATTTTCGATAGCCTGGGTATTTTTCTCATACAGGAAATCTTCTGTTCCACAGATGCTCAGTAAAGGTATGTCCCTTTTAGCCAGCTCTCCAATCTTTGCAAGACTCTCGGGCAGGATTGCAGCATTGTCGCCATAAATGCAGGATACCTGGTCCGGGTGTGTTGTCGCCCAGGCATAAGCATTGATAGCGCCCCTGCTCATCCCGCCAAAAGCAGGTTTTTTTGACCAGCCGTGTTTTTCCGTGAGAAAAGCATACCAGGCCTCCCATTGCCGGCCAGGATCGCAGTTGATATAGCCAATGGCAAAGCCCTGTTTCAAAAGCTCAACCTCTGATTGAGGCTCATGATCCCAGTAAAATCCACGCCATGACCAGGGCTGTCCGGCCGCAGGTTGCCTGGGCAAAACCACCAAACAACGGACTTGTCCTTTTACCTCTCCATTGATCCCGTAACCTTCAGCCTCCGTGGCTTTGATTGCTTTGATCGCCAGCGTAGCGGTATCCATTAAAAAATCATAACGGTCAAAGCCAGCCCGCCAGGAAGTTTTTTCTCCTTCGAATGGGATAGTGGCTGGTTGGGCGACCGCTGTGAGGCAGGAAAGAAAAGACAATACTACGATTAGGAGCAGGACTTTATGGGCGTTAGCGTACATGGTTTAGGGATTTGGTTAAGTACAATTGTCAACAAAAAAACAAGTACGCGCTAATTATTAATTAATAAAAGATTAATAGCCAATGTAAAAACCAATAAAAAATGCCGCCCTGGTTCTAAGGCGGCATCGATTGTGAATTTGTTTATTTAAAAAAGGTCTTTTTAGAAAGGAAGATCATCATCCTCGCCCGGAGCACTGCTCAAATCCGCTGGAGGAGCATATTGAGGGCTTGGCGCTGCTGCAGCAGCAGGAGTAAGCGCATTAATCCGCCACACTACCAAACTGTTGAAATAAGAAGTTTTTCCTGCTTTATCTGTCCAGGGACGTCCGCGAAGGTTAAAAGAAACCTCGATATCGTCGCCTGCTTTTAAACTGTCAAACAAAGCTGTTTTATCCTGTAACGCTTCAAACCTGATGTACTCAGGATAGGTAGGGTTTTCTGCATATTCTACGATCAGATCGCGCTTTTTAAAAGTTTCACTTACCTGCTGTAAGGCACCTATCTCATGCACTTTTCCTTTTAATTCCATATTGTAATGCTGTTTATTCTTCTTAACAATCCAAATCTCTATATTTTTATTGATAACTTCGCACTTTAGACTATGCAAGTTTTCCACAACAAATCGAAGGTGATCATCACCTGCAACAAACGCCTTTCGCCTTATCTACAGGATGAAGTAAAAGCCCTTGGTTATACCATCGTGCGGGATTTCCCGACTGGGGTAGAACTGGAGATCACCCTGTCGGAGTGTATCAAACTGAACCTCAATTTGCGCTGCGCAAGCCAGATATTGTATCAGCTAAAAGGCTTTAAAGCACGTAATCCTGAAGAATTGTATACAGAATTGGTTGCGATGCCATGGGAAGAGCTGATTGATTTCTCCGGCTACTTTTCTGTGACTTCAAATGTGGATAACCCAACAATCACGACACCGCTTTTTGCAAATCTGAAAGTAAAAGATGCAATCGTGGACCGCATCAAAGAAAAAAAAGGGATTCGTCCGAACTCAGGATCGGATGCCAATAAAGCTGTGATGCACCTGTACTGGAAAGACAGTGAAGCAGATATTTTTATCGACACTTCAGGTGAGACCCTGGCCAAGCATGGTTATCGTAAGATTCCGGGCAAAGCACCTATGCTGGAAGCCCTGGCTGCGGCAACAGTATTGAGTACCCAATGGGATATGAAATCTCCTTTTGTAAATCCGATGTGCGGCTCAGGAACACTGGCGATAGAGGCTGCATTAATCGCAACCAACCGCAGACCCGGCCTTTTCCGCATGAATTATGGTTTCATGCACATTTTAGGGTATGACGAGGAAGTATTTTTTGCGGAACGCAGGATTTTAAAAGAACAGGTGGTCAAAAACATAGACTTGCAGATTATTGCAACCGATATCTCTGAAGATGCGGTGGATGTAAGCCGTAAAAATGCGAAGACTGCCGGTGTTGACACCCTGATTACCTTTGACGTGTGTGACTTTGAAGAGACGATGGTACCGCTGACCGGAAAGGGCGTTGTGGTATTTAATCCGGAATATGGCGAGCGTCTGGGTGTTCATTCTAAACTCGAACTGACCTATAAAAGGATGGGTGACTTTATGAAGCAGCATTGCAAAGGCTTTTTTGGCTATATATTTACAGGTAACCCGGATCTGGCTAAGAAAATTGGCCTGAAAGCGTCCCGAAAAATTGAATTTTACAATGGGAAACTGGATTGCAGGATGCTGGAGTATGAACTATATGACGGAACAAGACGCCCGGAATCTGAAAGGCCGGTTCAGGACAACGCTTAGCGGAACAAAATTTAAAAAAACTCCAATTTCAAAATCCGCTCCTCTTTTTCTTTCGTTTATTATCCAATACCGGATAATAATAAGAAAAGATATGAAGGACTTATTGAGTTCAAAGAGCAAAGCCGTAGCTGGCAACATCAGGAAAATCAGAGAGTTTAGAAATTATACACAGGACTATCTTGCGGCCAAAATAGGGATTTCACAAAATGCTTACAGTAAAATTGAACTGGGCTATAGCAAGATTACACTGGACAGGCTATTTCATATTGCCATTATTCTGGACATTGAACCTACGCAGTTGATCGCAATGCAACCCGCTGAACTGATTCACATTCTGTCCCAAACAGAACAGCTGGAGTCTTCATCTGCCTAATTCGTTTATCTTTGCTTCCGTAAAAGAAGCAAAATGGAACACATCATCGCACAGACCATTGCGTTTGTACAAAATAAATTACGGGGAGCCGAAGCCGGTCACGACTGGCTTCATATTGAGCGTGTGTATAAAAACGCACTGAAAATCAATAAAGAGGAAAAAGGGAATTTGCTCATCGTATCGCTGGCTGCACTGCTCCATGATATTGCAGATAGCAAGTTTCATGACGGAGACGAAGAGTTGGGGCCTCGCGTGGCGACTGAATTTCTGAATGAAATCAGAATAGATGCTGCCGTGATTGAACATGTCCAGCAAATAATCAGAAACTTAAGCTTTAAAGCCAGTCTTGGAGAAGTCAATTTCCATTCCAAAGAATTGGACATCGTTCAGGATGCAGACCGTCTGGACGCCATAGGGGCCATCGGTATCGCCAGGGCTTTTACTTATGGAGGATATAAGAACAGGGTATTGTATGATCCGGAAATCAAACCCAACCTGGACATGAGCAAAGAAGCTTACAAAAATTCTACAGGCCCTACCATCAATCATTTTTACGAAAAACTGTTGCTCCTTAAGGACCTCATGAAAACTACCGGGGCCAGGAAAATCGCTCAGCAGCGGCACCAGTTTATGTTGGATTACCTCGACCAATTCTATTCTGAAGTGTAATCGCGTGTACTCAACTTAAGAATGCTTTTTATGCGCTCATGTAAACTAATATATTTAGTATATTGGCTATATTTGTTAGCAAAACAAAGAGCGATGTCAGAAAGGATCAGAGAAAAGTTGAACATATTGGCTGACGCAGCAAAATATGATGTGTCTTGCTCTTCGAGCGGAGGAAATAGAAAAAATGACAATAAAGGGCTGGGCGACAGTCACGCATCAGGAATTTGCCATACCTACACAGAGGACGGGCGATGTGTGTCCCTTTTAAAGATCCTGCTTACTAACCATTGCATTTTCGACTGTGCCTATTGTGTTTCCCGAAAAAGCAATGATATTGAACGGGCAGCATTTAGCGTAGAAGAAGTAGTTTCACTGACCATCAATTTTTACCGGAGAAACTATATAGAGGGTTTGTTTTTGAGTTCAGGTATTTTTAAAAATGCCGACTTTACTATGGAGCGTTTGTTGAGGGTAGTTAAAAAACTCCGCCTGGAAGAGCATTTCAACGGCTATATTCATTTAAAAACCATTCCAGGTGCCAGTGATGAACTGATACGGGAAGCGGGAATGTATGCAGACAGGATGAGCATCAACCTGGAAATGCCTACCGAAACCGGGTTAAAGTTGCTGGCGCCCGAAAAAAGTCATGCCGACGTGATCAGACCGCTCGGTTTTGTACAGAACCAGATCATTCAGTTTACAGAAGAAAAGAAACTCATTAAAAGCGTTCCAAAGTTTGTACCTGCCGGACAAAGCACACAGATGGTCATCGGTGCCACACCTGAAACTGACAAAGATATCATGCAGACTGCAGACCGGTTTTATCGGGATTTCTCTTTAAAAAGGGTGTATTATTCTGGGTATGTCCCGATTAGCCTGGATAATCGATTGCCCATGATCGGTACCCAGCCACCGCTGATCAGGGAGAACAGACTTTACCAGACCGACTGGTTGATGCGGTTTTATGGTTTCCACGTCAATGAACTGCTGAACGACGGCAATCCGAATCTGGATATTGACATCGATCCAAAACTTAGCTGGGCATTGCGCAACCTTCATTTTTTTCCTGTGGATATGAATGTTGCTGCCTACAAGATGATCCTGCGCGTGCCAGGCATTGGTGTAAGCTCCGCAAAGAAAATCGTACAGGCCAGAAAATTCGGCAAACTCCGGATCGATCAGATCATGAAGATCGGCGTGGCTTACAACAAGGCGAAATATTTTATAAAATGCGCCGATAGCCCCTATCAATTCAAAGATTATCAGCATACACAGATCAAGTCCTTCATTTTAGCGGGAAGCCAAAGCAAATATTTGAAAAATGATGTAAAACAACTGAATTTATTTTAATGGATACCTATGTTACCGATGGAAGCCTGGAAGGATTGCTTTGTGCAGTCTATGAATGGTTTGAAAAAAAACCGGGGAAAGTCCTGATTAAAACAAATTCCGACCATCAACCGGATGTTTTTGGACTTGACGTAAAGATATACAATGACAACACCAAAGCCGACCGGGTTTGGAAAGGCCTGCAAACGAAACTGTCAGCCGGTTGGTTACGGAAATTTTACTGCGCTTACCTGTCAGAACTTCCTGAAATCAATTTTCATCTCTTCGAATTTGCCTGTTATATTTTTGGTGGCCCGCCCGATGCAGCGCAAAACTTTGGGAACGAACATGTGCTGAAACTAGCGCAGACCGCAAGAATGGTGGAGCGGGAAAAACACAGGATGGAAGCATTTATCCGGTTCAGAAAAACGCAGGACGAGCATTTTTATTGTAGCATCGATCCAGATTTCAATGTAATGCCATTAATCCTTAATCATTTTCGAAACAGGTATGCGGATCAGCGCTGGGTTATTTATGACATCAGGAGGCATTATGGAATTTATTATGACCTGGAGCATACATCAGAAATACACCTGGACCGGCAAGACGAACAAAACCTGAAAAAGCCCGGTGCAGTGGCTCATGACCAGATGGAAGACGGCTACGAGACGCTGTGGAAAAATTATTTTAGGAGTGCCAATATTGCTGCCAGAAAAAACACCAGATTACATGTGAAACACGTCCCGAAAAGGTATTGGAAATATCTTCCTGAAAAGCACTAATTTTTTAAATTTATCTTGTAAATTGCCCCTACATGCAAGTATTTCTGCTTGTGTGTATTAACGGAAAAGGGATGAAATTAAGCGTACTGGTTCTCATTGCAGCACTGGCCGTAGGTATAGCTATAGGCCTGGTGAATTTTTATTTTCAACAGAGCTGGTATGATCTGGCCGTATCTTTTGGTGCTTCATTTGCCATCAGTTATATCGTTTTCTACTACCTGCTGCAAAAATACATTTACTCCAAAATTGTGCTGATCTATAAATTGATCCACAACCTGAAACTCGGCAAGGATTTAAAGGACGCCCTGGGTGAATATGTGAGCTCCGATCCGATCAATGATGTGGAACAGGAAGTGAAAGAATGGGCAGGCGCAAAAAAACGCGAGATCGATATCCTGAAAAAGCAGGAACAGTTCAGAAGGGAATTTCTATCTAATGTTTCGCATGAATTCAAAACCCCGCTTTTTGCGATCCAGGGTTATATTGACACCCTTCAGGACGCGATTGCGGACGACCCGGAAACCGCAGTCAGATTTTTGAAAAAAGCGGCAGACAATGTGGAAAGGTTGAGTTACCTGATCAATGACCTGGATTCGATCTCTAAACTGGAATCCGGGGAGATTCCCATCAATTATGAGAAATTTGATTTTGTTGGTCTGGCAAGAGAAGTTATGGATACCCTAGAAAACAAAGCAAAAACTAAAAATATCGTCCTGTCTTTTAAAGAAAAATATACCTCTCCGGCCTATGTAAATGCAGACCGTGAAAAAATCAGGCAGGTAATGTTGAACCTGTTGGAGAACTCGCTGAAATATGGCAAAAGTAATGGTTCGACGGCCATTAAAATCTTCGAACTGCACGATCAATATCTCATTGAAGTGACTGACAACGGCATAGGAATCGAAGAAAAACACCTTTCGAGACTGTTTGAACGCTTTTACCGAATTGATACCCATCGCTCCCGGCAGGAAGGCGGCACAGGGCTTGGATTGGCCATTGTAAAACATATCCTGGAAGCGCATGAACAGATTATATCGGTAAGAAGCACCCTGCAAATTGGAACCACATTCGCCTATACACTTCAAAAAGCTGGCTAGGTTTCTCTCTGATGCGTAAAAAACTTAACAGTTAACATTAACTTAACATTGCACTCATACTTTTGTATCATATTATATAGAAACGATGAGTAGCATTTTTAAGTTCTTCACCCCTAAAGACAAAAAATTTCAGCCTTTGTTTGAACAGGCCGGAAGTAATGCCAGACAGATTGCGGAAGCGCTATTGGTAGTGGTAACGACCAAAGACTTTGAAAAAAGAAAAGAGGCCATTAAAGAGGTTGAACGTCTTGAGCACGTGGGCGATGACATCACCCATACGATTTTCATTGAGCTAAGTAAGAATTTCATTACACCATTCGACAGGGAAGACATCCATGCTTTAGCCAGTGCCATTGATGACATCGCCGATTACATACATGCCTCTGCAAGCAATATCGAGCTATATAACGTGACCAATATTGGCGATGCGATGATCAAATTATCTGAATTGCTGGTAGAGATGTGTACGGATCTGGAGAAAGCAATCAAAGAATTAAGGAGTTTCAAAAATATTCGTGTTATTGCTGATGCCTGTGTAAGAATCAACAGCGGCGAGAACCAGGCTGACTATGTATGTAATCTTGCCATCGCCCGTTTATTTGAGTTTGAAACCAATGCCATTGAACTGATCAGACAGAAAGAAGTATTGCAAACATTGGAGATGGCTACTGACAAATGTGAAGATGCAGCCAATGTACTGGAGTCCATTTTGGTTAAAAACGCTTAAATTTATTATGACATTATTGCTTACAATTATTGCTTTAGCGCTCGTATTCGATTATATCAATGGTTTCCACGATGCGGCTAATGCAATTGCAACTGTCGTTGCAACAAAGGTACTCTCCCCTTTTCAGGCGGTACTTTGGGCAGCCTTTTTCAACTTTCTGGCCTATTGGGTATTTGGTTTTGGTGTGGCTGACACGGTCGCAAAAACGGCGAATACAATGGAGATCAACCTTGTCGTCATACTGGCAGGTGTAATCGCCGCTATTATCTGGAACTTATTAACCTGGTGGTTTGGCATTCCTTCCAGTTCTTCACATACCCTGATCGGTGGTTTTGCCGGAGCAGCAATCGCACATGCCGGCCTGGACGTAGTGAACTGGTATAAAGCAGGAAAAGCAGGAGAATTGCCAACCGGTGTGCTGGTCATTATTGGCTTTATTGTATTGGCCCCGTTGATAGGAGCAATTGTGTCTTACTGCATTTCAATTTGGTTGCTGCACTCTTCGAAAAAAAGCATCGGTCCGAAAATTTTCACCTTAGCATTGATGATCGGTACGATTGTTTTGGTGTACTCCGAAATGATTCCTTACGACAAGATTCATAAACCGCGTTTTGATTCTCATTTTTGGAGCGTAGCTTTTGAAGCGCATAACATCAAATGGTTTTTGGTTGCCTTCATTGTGCTTTCAGTTAGTTTATTTTGTTTGATATTTAGTTTTCTTAGCCATCACCAATCGACTAAATGGCTTCGGAAAATGCAGCTTTTATCTTCTGCCGCCTTTAGTTTGGGTCATGGTGGAAACGACTCCCAAAAAGTTATGGGTATTATCGCAGCAGCCGTAGTGGTTTATATCCATCAAACCGGGGCTACTTTAAGTGATATGCCTGAATGGCTGCAGGTCGTACTTCCTTCAAAAGATGCTTTGGGAGAAGAAATTCCAGGACATATGCCTACATGGATTCCTTTAGCTTGTTACAGTGCAATTGCGATCGGAACGCTAAGCGGTGGTTGGAAAATCGTGAAAACGATGGGATCTAAAATTACGAAAGTAACTCCTTTTGAAGGGGTGACTGCAGAAACCGCAGGTGCCTTAACCCTGTATTTTACGGAACATTTAAAGATTCCGGTAAGTACAACACATACCATCACCGGATCAATTATTGGTTCAGGTTTAACCAAAGGAACTTCAGCTGTTAAATGGGGTGTAACTGTTAAGCTGGTTTGGGCCTGGGTATTAACCATCCCCGTATCTGCGGCACTTGCCGCCATTGTTTACGGCATTCTTAGCTATTTCCTTTAGAATTTTAAAACAACACTTACTTCTGGATGGGCAGGGTCGGATAATTTCCAGCCTGGCCCATTTTTAATTAAGCGGATGGCCTCTTCATCGTAACTTTTGGAAACGCCATTGACGACTGTAATATTTACCGGCCTTCCGTTCCGGATGCTGAACTTAAATTCAGCGCTTTGTCCAACTGCGGTTTCAGTGCCGAAACGATTTGTTTTCATCAGGTAGGTTGTGAATTTGTCCCATCCGCCGGAAGGCTGAGCAGAATTCCTGCTCCCGGAGGGTTGTCCGGAATTGTTTTGGATATTCAGAGCGGCAACTTTTCCCTGCAGCAATTGCTCCACATTGGCGACGGGTACGTCTTGTACTGCCTTGCCGCTCACAGTAAAACTACTTCCGGTGACTTGTTCTTTTGACCTTTTCTGATAACCGCGAATAACTACATCATTTAAATTGTTTTTCGTTTCCTTTAACGCTACATCAAAAGTATTTCCTTCGATTTTTATTTTTTGGGCGTCATAACCCGTGAAGCTAAACATCAGGTCTGTCACCTCGGCAGGAACTGTTACCGTAAAATTACCGTTCTGATCGGCGGTTCCTATTCCCTTTGGAGGACCATTCGATGTTGAGGCTGCATAAATGTTTGCATTAGCGAGGGCCTCTCCTGTGTTTACGTCGATCACCCGGCCGCTTACCGTCTTTGTGCCTTCAGCATTGTTCAGATTTGTGACAGAATAAGCAACAGATTGTCTGGCCTGCGGAGCAGCGGCAACCGTGACTTCATTGAGTACAGACGCTGGCTCGCTAACCGCAACCGCTCCTTGCTCTGCAGTAGCGATGCTTCTGTTACGAGGCTTTCCTGTTGAGGCAAGCGCCTCCTTTGACTTGCTTACTGCAATGGCCTCTGCTATCGCGTTTGCCCTTAATGTTTCTTCCTTAGTTTTTGCCCTGGCCAGTTCCACACCCGGCTGGATCAAAGTATCTTTAAATTCTCTTGGTGCAAGATTGACATCTACTTTTTTGGGCCGCTTTGCCAACATCTCCTGGTAGTTGTTTTGCTTCATCCAGAAGATGATGCCAACAGAGATAAACAGTACAGCAGCAGCGGAGGCTACACTCAGGCGTTGCCAGGTAATCACAGAAGCTTTCTTAATGCGGTGCTGCTCAGCGACCCGTTCCTGCAATTGTTTTTGAAGCATAGAGATCGATTCGAGGGAGCGCTTAGGCGATCGGCTCAGGCCATCAAGGGCCTCTGCAACAAAAGGATCTTCCAGCGCTTCGCGCTCTACCCTGTTCATCGCTTTGCCGTCCAGTTTACCATCCAGGTAATCCTCCAAAACTGATATATCTAACCAATCCTTATTCACTGCTGTTCCTTTCTATACAAATTTTCAAGTTCCTTTTCCCATTCTGTATATAGCTTTTCACCTTTTGCATTTCATAGCCGGTGATGTCTGCCACATCTTTATAACACTTTTCCTGTAAATAGAACAAGTCGACACTCACACGCTGCTCCTCTGGAAGCGTTTCCATACACTTTTCCATGATGGTGAGTTTGGTCTCTTTTGTATCATCAACATCAAGATGCACAAAATCAGTATTTTCCACAAAAGAATCTTCCAAAGAAACGGTAGTATGCTTTGCTGACTTACGAAGTGCCATTAAGCAATGATTTCTTGCCAAAACGTGAAGCCAGCTCTTGAAGTTTTGAACCTCGTGGATTTTTAGCTTAACAACCAGTTCCTCGAAAATCTGCATCACCGCGTCCTTGCTTTGCTCCTCATCCTTCAGATAATTCAGGCAAACACCGAATACCAGGTGCATATACCTGTTGTAGAGCAAACCCAATACCTCCAGATCACCGCTCATTTTGTAGCGTGTGACTAAAGCAGCATCATCATGCTCCTGAATTCTGGCGGTGTTTTTTATAAACTTCAAGGGGTTGCGTTGCAGGTAAATTATTCAAGTATAAAATTTTTTTTTTGAATTGCTATGGATTTTCTGTCAAACCAACATCATTAGGGCAAAACCAAACGTATGAAAAGTCTAATTCTATCCGCACTGGTCCTGTTGACCCTGACAGCTTTTACAGCAGTTGACACGGACACCATCACCATTACAGGAACCGTAACCGACCAGGGCACCGGAGCAGTACTGCCCCATGCCCATATCTATGCTGCCTCCAGACTGAATGGCCCCCTGAAAGGAATTGGGTCTGCCGGTCAAAATGGAAAATATAAAATTACTGTCCCGTCATGGACAAAAGAACTTACTTTCTCTTTTACAGGATACGATAGCAAAAAAATAAAAATTACCGGACCCTTGCTCAATGTGGCGTTGAAGGAAACGAAAAACAATTTAAGTGAAGTGGTCGTTCGCGGTTATCAGAAAAGTTCAAAGGAGAAAACGACAGGAAGCATTTTTATCGTGTCCGGGAAACCAGTCCAGGACGTTCCCTTGGCCCAGGTTGAGCAACTCCTGCAAGGAAGAGTTGCAGGATTGAATATCCAGAACAATACCGGACAACCCGGCAAAGGAATAACCTTCGGGCAGCCTTCAGAAGAAAGCTATAGTCAGGTGAGCGAAAACGGATTTAAAAACGCAGTACAACATCCGCTTTCCACCTTCTCCATTGACGTAGACGCTGCCTCTTACAGCAATCTCCGCAGGTACATCAACAATGGGAGTCTGCCTCCGGCTGATGCCGTACGGATAGAAGAGATGGTCAACTATTTTGACTACGAGTATCCGCAGCCGAAAGGCGATGATCCCGTCAGTATCAGTACAGAAATTTCAAGCGCTCCCTGGAATACCAGCCACAAACTGGTGAGGATTGGATTGCAGGGAAAAGACATCACCACAGATCGACTCCCTGCATCCAATCTGGTATTCCTCATCGACGTTTCGGGATCGATGGATCAACCCAACAAACTTCCATTACTGATATCTTCATTTAAGATGTTGGTGGACCAGTTGAGAGCTTCAGACAAAGTTGCCATTGTGGTGTATGCAGGCAATGCCGGACTGGTACTCCCTTCTACTCCGGGTGATCAGAAAATAAAAATCAAAGAGGCGCTGAACCAATTGCAGGCAGGTGGCTCGACAGCTGGGGGACAAGGCATCGAACTGGCCTATAAAATAGCGACCGAACATTTTGTGCAAGGCGGCAACAACAGGGTGATTCTGGCGACCGACGGCGATTTTAACATCGGGATGAGCAGTGATGCCGAGATGCAAAAGCTGATCGAGCAAAAGCGCAAAACAGGTGTATTCCTGACTGCGCTGGGCTATGGAATGGGCAACTATAAAGACAGCAAGCTCGAGACACTGGCCGACAAAGGCAATGGCAACTATGCGTATATCGATAACATCAGTGAGGCCAGAAAGGTACTGATCAATGAATTTGGCGGCACATTATTTACCATTGCAAAAGATGTAAAACTTCAGGTAGAATTTAATCCTTCAAAAGTTCAGGCTTATCGCCTGATTGGTTATGAGAACAGGATGCTGAAAGCCCGTGATTTTAACGATGACCAGAAGGACGCAGGAGAAATGGGAGCGGGACATACTGTAACGGCACTTTATGAGGTGATCCCAGTTGGTATAAACAGCCGCTTTTCAGGTAGCGTTGATGAACTGAAATACCAGGCCGAAAGCAAGCCGCTGACCAGGAACAATAGCAAAGAAATAATGACTGTAAAAATGCGCTATAAAAAGCCTGATGGTGACCAGAGCAAGCTGATTGAACAAGCGGTGACAGATCAAAGTACACCCTTTGACAAGACCACAGAAAACTTCAGGTTCAGTGCCGCTGTTGCAGAATTCGGCATGCTGCTGAGGCAATCAGATTTTAAGCAAAGTGCTGATTTTGACCGTGTGATCCGCAATGCCAAAAACGCGATTGGAAAAGACAATGAAGGTTATCGGTCAGAATTTATTAAATTAGCGAAATCGGCGAAGGTACTGGCGAACGAATTGCTTACAAATGAACCGACTAAAAAACCTGATGAAAAGAATTAGCATTTATATCGCATCCATTTGTATCCTGGCCCTGAGCAGTTGTGATGTACAAAGCCAGGCACAACTTGGGAAAATATTAAACCAGATTCCGACTGGAGCCAATCCGACAACCTCTGAAATAGGCCTTGGAATTAAACAGGCCCTTGAGATCGGTACTTCGGCCGGAGCAGACCGCCTATCTGCCAAAGATGGTTTTCTGGGCAACCTTGCTGTCAAAATCCTGTTCCCGACGGAAGCGCAAAAAGTAGAGAAGACACTACGAAGTATCGGTTTGGGCTCATTGGCAGATAATGTAATCACCAGTTTGAACCGGGCCGCAGAAGATGCTGCTAAAGAAGCAAAGCCGATCTTCATTTTGGCCATTAAGCAAATGACGATTGCCGACGCGACCACTATTCTGTTTGGCACGAAGGACGCCGCAACCAATTATTTTAAGCGGGTAACTACCGACCAGCTCATGGAAAAGTTTAAGCCTGTAATTGCATCAAGCCTGAGTAAAGTAGGGGCGACAAAATACTGGGGTGATGCAGCTGGTCAGTACAACAAAATTCCACTGGTAAAGCCTGTAAATACGGATTTATCGGCCTATGTAGCTCAAAAAGCAATAGAAGGTATGTTTATCCAGGTGGCCCAGGAGGAACTAAAAATAAGGGATAATATTGGTGCCAGGTCCACTACTTTGCTCCAAAAAGTATTTGGCTACGCTGATAAAAATAAGTAGATACTAAGCTGGATTTTTATATGAGTCTGAAAATCATATATTTGTATCTACAGATTTTTTTTAATTGTTAAACCATGGCAAGGAAAAGGGAAAAAACCACCATTATCTTTGTAAACAAGAACCAAAGTTCCAGCAAACCGATACAAGTGCCCAGTAGTCTGATACAGCATTGGAAAAGGTATGTAGGTGCATTGTTGGGTACATTTATTTTTTTACTATACATCATTTTTCAGCTTAGCACCAGTAAAGCTTCCGTGGAGCTCTCCAAGGAACAATTGGCGAAGGAACTGCAGGTAAGCAAAAAGCAATCTGTCACAGTCGATACCTCGGCGATAAAAAAGTATTACCAGTCGATCGATAAAAAATTAATGACTATTAATAAATACCTGAAGGCCAGGGGCATCAGACAAATTATACCCAATATTGGTGGCGAAGGTGGTAAAGAGGAGTTGTCCACAAAAGAAACAGGAGAATTCTATGATACGCATCTGGATAAGATGATAGATTATGTGGCATTTACCCCAATGGGCTACCCGCACATGGGAACAATTACTTCGGGTTATGGTCACCGTGAAAACCCTTTTACTGGTGAAAATGTCGAAGCGCATAAAGGACTGGACATCAGGGGTAGATATGGAGAGCTTGTAAAAAGTACCGCAAGCGGCAGGGTTGTCGCTGCCGGCCGCAGAGGTGGTTACGGCAACTGTGTTGTCATCAGTCACGGCAACGGCTTTGAGACCTACTATGGCCACCTTTCAAAAATCCTGATCAAGGCCGGGCAACAGGTAAAGGCAGGCGATAAAATCGGAAGGATCGGATCCACCGGTCGTTCGACAGGCCCGCACCTACATTACGAAGTACACCGCTATGGCAAAATAATTAACCCCAGATCCTTTTTAACCCTCGAATAAATGTTCAGGAGAACCACACAAAAAAACGATATCAATCAACAGGAAATTTCTACGCTGGTCGGCGATGGTTTCGTATTAACGGGAGACCTCAGCGGCAAAGCGGTGATCCGGGTAGACGGTGAAATTACCGGAAAAGTAACCGCAGGCGGTCTCGTTTTAGGGGAAAAAGGAATGATTACCGGTGACATTGAGGTCACATCTGCAATCATTTATGGTACCGTAAATGGAAACGTGAAAGCTAGACAACTGGAAATAAAAAAAACAGGAAAAGTGAACGGAGACATCAAAACAGAAACATTGGAGATTGAATTGGGGGCTCAATATAATGGCAAGCTGGAAATGAAGCAGTTAATAAAATCCAATGAAAAACCAGCAGAACATTAAATACTTTTGAATGCTGATTAAAAAGGCTACTTTTATAGGGTACTAACGATTACATTAAGTTATATTGGATTTCAAAGATTTTAATTTTAACCCTGAACTGTTTGAGGGTTTACAGGCAATGGGATTTCGTAATGCCACGCCGGTTCAACAGGAAGCTATACCGCTCATTTTAAATAAGAAAGATTTAATTGCCTGCGCGCAAACCGGAACAGGTAAGACCGGTGCTTATCTTCTGCCGATCATGAATATGATTGCAGGGACTAAAGAGCGCCACAACAATACGCTGATTCTAGCCCCGACCAGGGAACTTGCTCAACAGATTGACCTCCAGGTGGAAGCACTTTCTTATTTTACCAATATCAGTTCACTGACTGTATACGGCGGTGGAGACGGCATCGCTTATGAGCAGCAAAAACGCTCGATGCGTGAAGGGGTGGATATTATTATCGCCACACCCGGAAGGCTTATCTCCCACCTCTCCTCTGGTGTATTGAAACTTGACCAGTTGCAACATCTGGTGCTTGATGAGGCAGACCGCATGCTGGACATGGGATTTTATGACGACATCATGAAGATTGTCAGCTACCTTCCACAGCAACGCCAAACGGTGATGTTTTCGGCTACCATGCCTCCGAAGATCAGAAAGCTGGCGGCAACCCTGTTAAATGAGCCTGAGCAAATCAGTCTCGCCATATCCAAACCTGCCGAAGGCATCTCACAGCAGGTATACCTGATTGGTGATGAACAGAAAATACCGTTACTGACTTCCATTTTAAAAACAGATGAGTTTAAAAGCATCATTGTTTTTGCATCCACCAAAGAGAAGGTAAAAAATCTTGGAAAGGTTTTCAGAAATCTGGGACTGAAAGCAGAAGCCTTTCACTCAGATTTGGGCCAGAAAGAAAGAGAAGCGATCCTGCTGAAATTTAAGAACAAACAATTACCGATCATCATTGGTACAGACGTACTGAGCCGCGGGATAGATGTTGAAGGTATCGATCTTGTTATCAATTTTGATGCGCCCCATGATGCAGAAGATTACGTGCACAGAATTGGCCGGACCGCACGTGCGGAAACTAAAGGAACGGCGATCACATTGGTCAACAATAAGGACAAACGGAAACTGGCAAGTATCGAAAAACTGATCGAAAAGCAGATTGAGAGAATGCCTATACCAGAACATTTGGGCGAGGCTCCTGCCGAAGGCGCAGTGCCGGCCAGCGCAAGGCCTCCAAGAAAGGATCAGCCAAAACGCAAATTCTGGAAGAAAAAGCCCGCAAAAAACCCAGGTACATAACCTGAATCCACTATAATTTCAGCGTGGGTTTTGTATCTTTACTTTTATGCAAAACCTACCTCCTTTAGCTGAGCGTATGCGTCCTCAGAATCTGGACCAGTATGTGGGCCAACAGCATATCGTGGGCCCGGAAGCAGTGCTGCGCAAGGCAATTCAAAGCGGACAACTGCCTTCGATGATATTCTGGGGGCCTCCGGGTGTAGGTAAAACGACTTTGGCTTACATCATCTCGCAGGCGCTTGACCGGCCTTTCTTTAGTCTCAGTGCAATCAATTCCGGGGTAAAAGACATCAGAGAGGTAATCGATAAAGCCGCTGCACTAAAAGACAGTTTTCTTGGTTTGCCCATCTTGTTCATTGATGAGATCCATAGGTTCAGCAAATCACAGCAGGATAGTCTGCTGGGTGCTGTGGAGCGGGGCTTGGTGACATTGATCGGTGCAACAACAGAAAATCCTTCTTTTGAAGTCATCTCTGCGTTGCTGTCCAGATGCCAGGTATACATTCTAAAAGGACTTAATGAAGGCGAACTTGCGGGCTTGCTGCATACTGCTGTAAAGCAGGATCTCGTGTTGAAAGAAAAAAAGATCACCATTAAAGAGCATGAAGCGCTGATCCGCCTATCAGGTGGAGATGCTAGAAAATTGCTGAATGTCCTCGAAATTGCGATCAATGGAATCGGCGGGGAAAATATCATTGTGACCAATGAAAACGTAATGGCCCATGCCCAGCAAAACCTGGCACTGTATGATAAGGCTGGAGAGCAGCATTATGACATCATTTCTGCATTTATTAAATCTATACGCGGCAGCGATCCTAATGCAGCTGTTTACTGGCTGGCCCGCATGATTGAAGGTGGCGAGGACCCTTTGTTTATTGCGAGGCGACTGGTGATCCTGTCTTCTGAAGACATTGGAAATGCCAATCCAAACGCATTGCTGATGGCCAACAATTGTTTTCAGGCGGTCAACGTTATCGGTTTTCCCGAGTCCAGGATCATCCTTTCACAGGCTGTCACTTATCTGGCCTCTTCCGCAAAGAGCAATGCCGCCTACGAAGCCATAAATAAAGCACAGGCACTGGTGAAACAAACCGGCAATTTACCCGTCCCACTACATATCAGGAACGCACCGACAAAACTCATGAAGAATATTGGCTACGGTAAAGATTACCAGTATGCACATGGATATGAGGGCAACTTTTCTGAACAGGAATATTTTCCGGAAGCTTTGAGCGGTACTAAACTATATGATCCGGGTAAAAATCCGGCAGAAGAAAAATTAAGAGAGAAGTTAAAACAAAACTGGAAAAACAAATACAACTACTGATATGCTCCAAACCTTTTTAAGTCACCAAAGAAAATCATTCTGGCGTTCGCGCAACCGGGGTGGTAGTGTCGCAGCCCAGATTGTATTGGGGTTTTTTATGCTGTATTTTTTATTAGTGGCCGTTGGCGTCGGCTTTGGAATGTCCTATTTCCTGCCAGAAATATTTAAGGGTCAGGATATACTAAAAAGCTTTAACGGCATCATCTTATTCTATTTTCTATTCGATTTTGTGCTCCGGATCCAGTTGCAGGACTTACCGACACTGAGCATTATTCCCTATTTGCACTTGCGCATTCCCAAATCGAAGATCATCCAGTTCCTGAATGTTAAGGCCCTTTATTCGGCTTTCAACATCTGGCCGTTCTTCTTGTTTCTTCCCTTTTGTTTTGTCAAAATAGCACCTATGTTTGGCGGATTTGAGGCCACTATGTATATCGTGTCTGTTTTATCGATCACTGTATTTAACAACTACTTGGCCCTTTACATCAAGAGAAAGTCAATCTCCAACGTCTTATATACTGTGGTCGGACTGGTATTGATCGGCGCACTAGGCGGACTGGAATACTTCAAAGTGATCTCTATCCTGTCTTTCTCTGACTTTGTCTTTAGGGCAATTGCCCGGACACCGGCTATTGGATTTGGCTTCAGTCTTGCAGCATTTATCATCTTCAAGATAAATTCGGCTTATCTCCGGCGAAATTTATATGCAGAAGAACTCAGTACGGCACAGGAAAAAAAGATAAGTACCGATTACGCCTTTTTAAACCGTTTTGGAAATGTCGGTGAACTTGCTGCTTTAGAATTGAAGTTAATCCTTCGTCATAAGCGGTCGCGGTCAGCGATCATGCTTGGATTTCTTTTCCTTTTTTATGGGTTCTTTTTCTATACGGACAAGGCGATCATTGAAAACGCATTTGGGAAGATGATGTTTGGCGCCATCTTTATGACGGGGATTTCAATCATTATTTATGGGCAGTTCATATTTGCATGGCAAAGTGCCCATTTCGACGGACTGCTCAGCAACAAGATCAATTTTAAAGATTTTATCAGGGCCAAGTTTTTATTGTTTACGATTGCCTGTACGATTGTTACCCTTTTGGCCAGCTTTTATGGCTTTTTAAGTGTAAAGCTGCTGCTGCTCCACCTCACCGCCTATTTGTACAATATAGGTTTCGGAACTGTTGTAGTCCTGTATTTGGGAACAATGAATTATAAAAGACTTGACATCAATAAAAGTGCAAGTTTCAATTACCAGGGAACCGGCGCTACACAGTGGCTGCTTGCATTGCCTTATACCCTGACGCCCATCCTGATCTACCTTCCCTTTGGAATGCTAAACAAGCCGTATCTGGGCTTGCTGGCTGTTTCTCTGTTTGGTTTGATCATGCTGCTGATGCGCGGCTTTTGGGTGAATTACATTACAAGAAGATTTGAACAACAAAGATATAAAATGGCCGAAGGCTTTAGAGCATAAACGATGTTAGAAATAAATAGTCTACAAAAGATTTACGGCGATAAGACCGTTGTAAATATCGAACACCTGGAGATCAAACAGGGTGAAACTATTGGTTTGGTAGGAAATAACGGCGCTGGTAAAACTACCCTGTTTAGAATGCTGCTGGACCTGATCAGACCGTCAAAGGGCGAAGTCCTGTCAAAAGGCGAAAATGTCATGAATACGGGTGATTGGAAAAATTATACCGCCTCTTATCTGGACGAAGGTTTTCTGATTGATTACCTGACTCCCGAAGAATATTTCCTGTTCATTGGAAGTTTAAATAACCTGGGCGCTGCGGATGTTAGCGCACATTTACAGCACTATGTAGAATTTTTCAACCAGGAGATTTTAAACAGCGGAAAATATATCCGTGATTTCAGCAAAGGAAATCAGAACAAAATTGGCATCGCCGCTGCGTTAATGCAAAATCCGGAACTACTCATTTTGGATGAACCTTTTGCTAATCTTGATCCGACAACTCAGATCAGGTTAAAAACGCTGATTAAAACCCTAAAAAAGGAGAGCAACCTGGTGACACTGATTTCGAGCCATGATCTAAACCATGTTACTGACGTGTGTGACAGGATTATTTTGCTTGAGAAAGGCAAAGTGCTCAAAGATTTCATCAAGGATGAAAACACCCTGAAGGAACTTGAAGCTTATTTTTCTGAATGATCAAATGTCCTGAATTTGGGTCGAAAGACTCTTCTGGAGTGGCTATGGCATATTGTTTTAAAGACCTAATTTGCTGTAATAAGGTTGGTTGTAATAATTTAGAGACACAACCTGAAAACTGGCATCAGGTTTGATTTAATGCAAATAATTAAATAAATACATGGTTATGATTACTTCAAAATTTAAAATAGCAACATTCAGCGTGGCATTGGCCCTGGGATCAATGACTTTTCAAGGTTGTGATAGTTTAACAAAAACACAAAAAGGAGCGGGAATCGGTGCGGCAACTGGCGGTGTGATTGGGGCGATAATCGGCAAAAAGGCTGGTAATACCGCAGTTGGCGCTATTATAGGTGCCGCAGTTGGCGGAACAGCCGGTGGTTTCATTGGCAAAAGGATGGATAAACAAGCAGCAGAGATTCAAAACGCAATCCCTAACGCGGAAGTAATCCGTGAGGGTGAAGGCATTATTGTAAAGTTTGACAGCGGTATCTTGTTTGGATTTGACAAGTCTGACCTTACTGCGCAGGCTAAAACAAACGTAAAATCATTAGCAAGTTCACTGAACCAATATCCTGGAACTGACATTAAGGTAATTGGTCATACTGACAATAAGGGCACTGAGTCTTATAACCAGGGTTTATCGGAAAGAAGGGCAGCTGCAGTGAAAGCTTATGCTGTATCCGTTGGCGTTCCTTCGTCAAGGTTGATTACTTTGGGTAAAGGCTTTACTGAGCCAATTGCTGACAACAGCACAGAAGACGGAAGGGCCTCTAACCGTAGGGTTGAGGTTGTAATCGTTGCAAACGAGACTTTGAAAAAAGAAGCGCAGACGCAAGGAAAATAAAAAGTATTTACAACTACCTATTTAAAAAGCGAAGGCCCCCGTTGAAGAACGGGGGCCTTCGCTTTTTAACTTATCCATAGATGTCATCGAAATACTGTATGGCCAGTGATTTAATGAGGAGTTCCTGTTCCATCAGCGCGTAGGATGGGATCGGCTTGATCAGTTTCCAATGCGGCCAGCCATCCTGGTCAAGTCCTTCCAGCTCATAGAACCCCATCTCGCTCAACAATCTGCAGGTAGCAATATGCATCAGTTCTTCTTTTTGACGCTTGCTGAACTTACCAGGTCCCTTACCAAGTTCCTGAACACCTATCAGGAACAGGATCACCTTTAAATCAGGTGTATCCGAATCAAATTCCTGTGCTATTTTCTGTTGCAGGATTTTCCATCTTGCATGTGTTTCTTCAGGTTTCATGGCGCAAAGATACAATTAGCCTATAAGCTTTATTACAAGAAAATTGTCAGCTTTATTAATTGATTTATTATTTTTAGCAAATGAAAGAAATTGTAACCGGCTTAATGGCCTATGGTATGTCTGGAAAAGTTTTTCATGCCCCGTTTGTTAATGCACACTCAGGATTTAGACTACATGCTGTAACTGAAAGAAATAAAAAAGTAGCTACTACCGATTATCCGGGCGTGATCAGCTACGATACGATTGAAGATCTGATTGCAGATGAAGGCATCGAACTCCTGATCATCAATACGCCAAATTATACCCACTACGATTATGCGGAGCGGTCTTTAAAAGCCGGAAAGCACATCCTTGTTGAGAAGCCTTTTACTGCAACTTCAGCTGAAGCAAAGGAATTGTTTGCCCTTGCGGAAAGCGTGGGAAAACAAATCTTCTTCTATCAGAACCGGAGATGGGACAGCGACTATACGGTAGTTCGAGAGGTGATAGAAAGCGGTAAACTTGGTAAACTAAGTGAAGTACATTTTCGGTATGACCGCTACAGAGCGGCCATAGGGCCTAAAACTTTTAAAGAAGAACCACTTGCTGCGAGCGGCTTAATGTATGACCTGGCACCCCACTTGTTGGATCAGGCTATCAATATTTTTGGTAAACCGGAGTCTTTTTATAAAATACTGGGTAAAAACCGGAAGGACACTAAAGTTGATGATTATTTTTCCATTCACCTCAGTTACCCTGACAGCGTAAATGTATTTGTACACGCCAATCTTCTACTCGTAGATCCGCTACCTGCTTTTGTGGTCAACGGTTCTTTGGGATCTCTGCAGAAAAAACGTTCTGACATTCAGGAGGAGCAATTATTGCAATACATGAAGCTGGACAATCCTTTGTATGGTATCGAGGCTGAGGGCAATGAAGCCAAGTTAACCTTAATAGATGAAGAAGGTAATAAAACAACTACGCTGATCCCATCTGAAAAAGGAAATTATCTCCCTTTATTTGAGGCGGTATACCAAAGTGTGCGAAATAACGAACCCTACTTTGTAAGTCAGGAACAGGTGTTGACGCAACTGGAAATACTCGAGGCTTAGTGAAAATAAGTTGTTGAAATGATAAAAGGCCCGGCTTATGCCGGGCCTTTATTATTATAAACTGCCGAGGAGCGCGACGGTAAACTCCGTAGGGACCTCTATATGCGGAATATGTCCACAGGCATCAAATTCTATAATCTTCGCTCCAGGTATTTTAGCAGCAGTTTGCTTGCCAAGCAATTTATATTGTCCATAAATGGCCTGCTGATCCGGACTCAGCAATGCCTTTCCGATAACTGTTTTATCTTCTTTGCCAATAAACAGCACCGTGGGTATCCGGATGTTGTAAAATTCATAGACAACCGGTTGTTCGTAGATCATCGTATAAGTGAGCGCAGCGACCTTTGCCCAGCGTGGAAAGTCCGAACTGTTGGTTACACCTCCTGGTATGCGCACCAACTCCTCGTAGTTTGGCTTCCACAGTGTGAAATAGGACGACTGGTAGTACTTCCTAATGCTCTCCGGTGTTGCCTTTAGTTCTGTTCTATACTGCTCTTCAGTCGTGATATACGGAACAAACCTCCTGTAATCCTCTAAACCTATTGGATTTTCAAGAAGCAATTTGTCCGTTCTTTCAGGAAACATCAACGCAAAACGCGTGGCCAGGATACCGCCCATTGAATGCCCGAGCACACTGGCTTTTTGGATCTTCAACGTATCCAATAAGGCTTTGTTCCAACGTGCCATTTGATGAAAACTGTAATGTATCAGTGCTTTTGAAGATTTACCAAAACCAATCTGATCCGGCACCACAACCCTGAATCCGCGACTGGTCAGTGCTTTGATCACTTCCGTCCAATAATAGCCACCAAAGTTTTTGCCATGAAACAAGACCACAGTCCGGCCGTTCGATAGTTGTGAAGGCATAATATCCATATAGGCCATCCGGAGGTCCTGCCCCTCCGTGTTAACCGGAAAATACTTGACCGGATATGGATATTTGACGTTATCTAATGTAATCGAAATAGTGTCTGCTTTCTGGGCCAGCACAGTTGCCAGTGAATAACAAATGAAAAGAAGCGACAGAATTGTTTTCTTTAACATATCAGGGTTTTTTAGTCAACAATTAAACATCGGTGAAAGTTCTAAACATAAGCATAAAATAGGAGATCTTTCAGCTGTTACAATAAAGGTACAATAATGCCAAAAACGATATTCCTTCCGGGGTTGTAGATATTTGCCAGTTTATATCGGCTCAAATGGTTATAATAGGACTTATTGAGCAGGTTTTGTCCGGTGATCCAAAAATTGATTTTGCCTTTTTTTGTGGCCATTGAAGTCCCAATCCCTGCATCCAGCAAGGTGTATCCGTTTGTTTGGGTTTCAAACTGATCAAACCTTGATTGCTTAAACACATTGCTCAGGCCAACTTTCACGTAACTTTCTGCAAGGCCCCTCAGTTCTGGTTCAAACCGCAGCTCATTGTTGAGTGTTGCAGCCGGGATAAACGGCAGCGCCGAGTCGTTTGCCTTGTTGATCCCTTTCACATAGGAAAATGAATTCTCAAAGTGCAGAGATTTGACCAGGTGAAAATCTACGGTTGCCTCACCACCTAATAGATCTGCATCTGTCTGTACATACCGGTAAACAGGCAATGTCTCGACTTGTCCATCCTCATTTTCCAGGTCTTTTGTTTCATTGTTATAATTTCCGGGATAGATGTAATTGTAGATGCGGTTAACATAGGCATTCAATCCGAATGTGACATTTTTCGCGGTATATTCCAATCCCAGATCGAACTGCAGACTGGTTTCCTGTTTTAAGTCACTGTTTCCAATCTCATATCTGAACGTTCCTTCATGGCGACCATTGGCCGCTAGTTCGGCTATATTTGGCGCTCTGAAGCCTGATCCTGCATTACCTTTCAGGACCAGGTCTTTCGCCAGTTCAAATGCAAAACCAAGCGATCCTGAGACGTTCGAAAAATTGTTATTAAATCCTTCAAATACCTGCTCACCCTCAAATTCAAGGTTGTTGCCATCCACATTCTTATAGTCATACCGCAGCCCCAGGTTAATCGCTCCCTTTTGAAAATTACGCTTTAAATAGGCAAAAGCACCAATGCCATTGCTGGTGTAGTCAGGGATTAGAAACTCGTCCCCGCTATTGGTATTACGCTGGTACATTCCCTGAATACCTATTGCAGGTTCCCAGGTCCCTGAATTTGGGAAATAGTACTTGAGGTCATAGGTGTAGGAATTGAGTCCCAGACTTAACCCCGGGTCATCCAAACTTTCTTCAAACTCTTTTCTCAAGTTTCGCTGAAAAGCAAGCGTTGTTTTTAACTGTCCGTTACCAATAATAAAATTACTGTTCAGTGCGGCACGATAATGATTGATGTTTTGATAGGGCAAACCGAGCTTTCTGGTTCTGGCATCAGATTTTGAAATCACAGAGCCATCTTCATCCAGGTAATCGCCCGTGCTATCGGGTCCTTCCTCTACCAATCCGATGTTGGTATTGAACCGCGAGAAAGTAAGGTGTGAATAGCCCCAGGTTTTATTCAAGCCTATCATTCCGTTGACGTTGAATTCATTAAAACCTGAATTAGGAACGACTGTGTGACTGTCTCCAAATCCGAAAGCATTTTTATAGGATACCCTTCCCCTATAGACCAATCCGTTATCATTACCCTGCAGCATCAGGGAGGAAGCCGTCAGTCCATTGTTTGCAGCGTAAGACGTTGTAAAAGCACCGTTGTGCACCCCCGGAGCAGGCACAAGGTCATCTATGATATTGATTACGCCACCCAATGCGTCAGAGCCATATAGTAAACTGGCCGGCCCTTTTAATATTTCTACTCTTGCGGCCGAAAACTGATCTACTTCTATCCCGTGCTCGTCTCCCCATTGTTGTGCTTCTTCCCTTGCACCGTCAACCATAGTCAGCACCCGGTTATACCCCAAGCCCCTGATCACCGGTTTTGAAATGGCACCCCCTGTGCTAACCTGCGAAACTCCGGGAATTTTGGATACTGCATCGATTAGATTAATACCCCCGGCTTGTGACAGCCTGGTCTTGCCTATGGTCACAACAGACAAACTGTTTGTCTTGTTGTTTGAACTAAAAGGTGAACCCGTGACAACAACCTCAGCGCTTTCTATGGCTGAAGGTTCGAGTGTGATATTCAGTTTGGCCAGATTGCTTAGATCAACGACCTGAGAATAAGTCTTATAGCCAATATACCGGACTTCCAGCAGAAATCTGCCCCTGCCTGGTATGTGTTTTAGTGCAAATTCCCCATTTGAATCTGTTGTTGTCACCGCTTTTAAATCAGCAATATAAACAGTTGCCCCAGATAGTGGTGCTTGTGTAGTGGCGTCTGTAACGCTGCCCTTAAATTCTGCAACCTCAAGCGAATAGCCCTTGAAGGAGATCATGGTAAATATAATAAATACGAAAAGATGAATCTTTTTCATGTGTGTGCGACTTAAACCCATTAGGAAAATGCATCGATAAATGCCTTTCATGATGGAAATTATAAAACTAAAAACAAGAAGTGTGTTATGGAGCGTTGTGTACTACGCCAACTCTGGTGGACCTCTGAGCGAGGTGCCAATGAGTTTCACATAAGTGCCACTTACAACAGAATAGTTTCTGATCAGGGGACTTTCAGACTGGAAGAAAAAATAAAGATTTTGATCGCTGGTAAAATGCTTTTCGAAGTGGGCTGCACAAATCAAACAGTTTTCTGCGTGATTTTGAATATGTTCTTTATGGGTGCATTTGGTCTGATTTTCAGCATAACATTTGACTTCAGCTACTTCGTGATGATGAAAAATGCTAAAAGGAGTTAGTGCAATGGCAAAAACCATTAACAAAACAGTCGAGATAACCCTGTGGATATGTTGTATTTTCCTCCTCAATTCCTGGCTAAATTACTAATTTCAATTTTACAGTCTATTACATATTGGCTTATTGTTTAACCCGCTCAATTTTATTACAAACGCATGATGCAATAAAGGCCTAACTTTAAGCTGAATTCAAACTATCAGGATTGCTTTAACGTTATTTATTTATATAAAGAAAATCACATGGCAACAGCTCAGCAAATTAGGAATGGATATATTGATTATGTCCTGACCAATGATGAAAAACCAAAATCGGTCTACAGTTTTGCGAAAAAGCTGAAGATTTCTGAATCGGAATTTTACGATTTCTACGCTTCTTTTTCCAGCATTGAAAAAGGAATCTGGACGGAACTGGTATCCGAAACCATTCATACCCTACAGCAGCAAGTAATCTGGGCTGAATATTCTGCAAGAGATAAAGCGCTTGCTTTTTTCTATGCATTCACCGAAGTTTTAAAAAAACACCGGAGTTTCGTCGCGTATAGCCTAAAATCCAGGCCTGGAAATTTCTCCACTCTTGAAGTACTTAGCAATGCGAAAGCGCTGTTTGAGCAATTCGCGGAAGACCTGATTAACGAGGGTTTGGAAAATGGGGAATTGGCTGACCGAAAATTTCTAAGTAAGCGCTACAAAGATGCGCTTTGGGTGCAGTTTGCGTTTATCGTTAAGTTTTGGATTGGTGACGACAGTGACGGGTTTGAAAAAACGGATGAGGCGATTGAAAAAGGCATCAATGTAACTTTCGATTTGTTCCAGCGCTCACCAATTGACAACCTGTTTGAGTATGGTAAGTTCTTATCAAGAAACGGGAATTTTAAAGAAAAAATGGGCTTATAACATCTCATGAAAGAACAGGAACATATTCCGGTTACCAAAAGCGAGCGATCTGCTAAATTTGTGAAAACAGGCTTTCAAATTGGCGGAAACTATATCAAGCATTACTCCAAGAAACTCTTCAATCCTGATCTGAATAAGGATCAGTTGAATGAAGATAACGCGACTGACATTTACAAATCTTTAAGCGAACTGAAAGGTAGCGCCCTGAAAATTGCGCAGATGTTGAGCATGGACAAGAACATTCTGCCCAAATCTTATGTAGAAAAGTTTACGCAGTCGCAATATAATGCCCCTCCGCTGTCGGGACCCCTGATCGTGCGGACATTTACCAAAAGTTTCGGCAAAACACCGGATCAGATTTATGACAAATTTATGCTTAAGTCTACCAATGCTGCCTCTATTGGACAGGTGCATGCGGCAGAACTTGGCGGAAAAAAACTGGCTGTAAAAATTCAATATCCAGGAGTCGGCGATAGCATTTCTTCTGATTTGAAGCTGGTGAAGCCTTTCGCATTCCGGCTTCTGGGAATGAGTGAAAAGGAATTGAGTATCTATATCAAGGAGGTGGAAGAAAGGCTGCTGGAGGAAACAGATTATGAACTTGAAGTCAGACGGTCTATTGAATTTTCCGAGGCTTGCAGGGACTTGCCAAATGTTGTTTTTCCTTGTTACTACCCCAAATTGTCAGGTAAACGTATTATTACCATGGACTGGATCGAGGGGTTGCATTTAAAAGAGTTTTTAAGGGCAAATCCTTCACAGGAACTTAGGAACAAAATTGGACAGGCGTTATGGGATTTTTATAATTTTCAGCAACACGAACTTAGGGCTGTTCATGCTGACCCCCATCCAGGGAATTTTTTGATCACTGCAGATGAAAAGCTTGGGGTGATTGACTTTGGTTGTATCAAAGAAATGCCAGACGATTTTTATGATCCATTCTTCTCCCTGATTTCCAGCAATGTCCTGGAAGATAAGGCAAAAACCATTGAAGCTTTTCGTCAGTTGGACATGATCCATGCCAGCGACAATGCCAAACAGATTGATTTTTATTACAATGCATATAAAGAGATGATAGCGCTTTTTGCAAGGCCTTATACCAACAAAACATTTGATTTTAGCAAGCCTGATTTTTTTCAACAGCTTTACAGCTATGGCGAAAAGGTTACTAAAATGCCTGAATTTAAACCTGCAAGGGGTGTAAAACACTTTATCTATGTGAACCGAACAAATTTTGGCTTGTATAACATTCTGCACGAATTACAAGCAACAGTCAAAACGGATACCTTTCAACCCCATCATAAATAACAAAGGGTACAGTCGCCACAACTGCACCCCTTCCTAACCTAAAACTAAAAACTATTAATAAGACTGTTACAACTTGAAAAGGTTTCATTTGAATCGTAATTATTTAATATCTTTTTGTTTACTTGTGAAGTATTGTTCATTTATTCCAAATAAAATATAAACAAACAGAATTCTTAAATATATTTGTAAAAACCTAATACAATCTATTTTGGCAAAAAGCTCAGCAGTCTATAAAAACATCCTTGTCGTTGAGGATAATCATGCCATATTGGACGTCATCACGCTGATTTTGCAAAGCGAAGCGTACAAGGTTTCAGGCCTGAATAAAGGCGCAGATATGATGAGTCACATCGAGCAGTTTAAGCCAGATCTTATTATATTAGATATTATGCTCCCTGATGGTGACGGACGGGAATTACTAAAACAAATACGGGAAGATCAAAAAATAGCCCATATTGCTGTGTTAATGATTTCTGCACGTTATACCTCCGAAAATGTTCAGCATGGAGAATACATACCAAACGACTTTTTAGCTAAACCTTTCGATATAGACGAACTACTGGATAAAATCGAAGGCATTTTGGCTGGCAAGCGATATTAGGCCTGCCTTTGATCAAAGAAATTCAATGTGTAGCTTTAAATTCTAAATAATCCGGCATGAGTTCAAATGAGCAGCTGATTCAATTTTTTTATAGCAGTTTTCAAGACAGGGATGTAAAGGCTATGCAAACTTGTTATGCCGATGACGCTACATTTAGCGATCCAGTATTTAATGATTTAAATGCTGAGCAAGTCCGCGCAATGTGGGCCATGTTGCTTAAAAGCGGCAAAGATTTACAAATTGAGTTTGACAATCTAAAAAACACTGAGGATGGCGCTACAGCCAACTGGAATGCGTATTACACATTCTCTGCTACGGGAAAAAAGGTGGTCAACAAAATCACTGCCTCGTTCGTGATAGAAGAGGGTAAGATCGTTAAACATCAGGATAATTTCAACTTTCACAACTGGTCAAAACAAGCACTCGGATTTGCAGGTCTTTTATTGGGCTGGACCAGCTTCTTAAAAAGCAAAATCAGAAAAAAGGCAATGAAGAATCTTGAAGCATATATGACCCAAAGAGAAAATTAGTGTTTTAACCGCTCTACTATCGCACTAACGGTTAATTTTTGCTGATCTCCACTTTGCATTTCTTTCAGGGTCAACATACCGCTTTCCATTTCATCACTGCCTATCAGAATGACATAAGAAATCCGCTTATCATCTGCGTAAGCCATCTGTTTCTTTAATTTAGCAGCAGATGGATAGAGTTCCGCTGCAATATTTGCCTTTCGAAGCTGTTGAAGAATGGGCAAAGCATAGCTTTCAGCAGCCGAATCAAAATTACTAATCAGCACTTTAGTTCCTTCGGACGCCGATTCAGGAAAAAGATTAAGTTCCTCCAACACATCGTAAATCCGGTCTGCTCCAAAAGAAACACCTACTCCGGTCAAGCCTTTGAGGCCAAACATCCCAGTAAGATCATCGTATCTTCCACCACCCCCAATGCTGCCCATAATCACCTCGTTGGTTTTAACTTCAAAAATACAACCGGTATAATAGTTCAGGCCACGGGCAAGCGTAATGTCAACCTCAACGTTAATGACGTCTTCCCCGGCTAGTGCCGCAACGTATTCAAAAACCTGTTCTATCTCTTCGACCCCCTTCAGGCCAACTTCCGATGTTGCCAATACGCCCTTCAAACTTTGAAGTTTCTCCTTATTTGATCCTTCCAAAAGGATTACGGGCTTTAATGTAGCAATATCTTCTGTTGTAAAACCACGTCCTATTAGTTCTTGCACAACGCCATCTAAGCCTATTTTGTCCAACTTATCAATTGCTACTGTCATATCCACAATTAGCTCCGGTTTGCCCACTAACTCAGCAATACCAGATAAGATCTTTCTGTTGTTGATCTTTATGGTAAAATCCAGCAAGCCGAGATCAGTCAATGCTTCCTGATAAATTAAAATAAATTCTGCTTCATTCAGCAAACTCTCGGAACCAACTACGTCAACATCACACTGGTAAAACTCGCGGTATCGCCCCTTTTGCGGCCTGTCAGCACGCCATACCGGTTGCACCTGAAACCGCTTAAACGGCAAGGTAATATCGTTTTGATGCATTACCACGTAACGGGCAAAAGGTACAGTCAGATCGTAACGCAGGGCTTTTTCACTAATGCTTGAGACCATTCCGGCTGAATTGCCAGCAGCAAGAATATCGGGCTTCACTTTCGCCAAAAAATCTCCGCTATTCAGAATCTTAAAAATTAACTTGTCTCCTTCGTCACCGTACTTACCGGTCAAAGTAGAAAGGTTTTCCATGGAAGGCGTCTGAATCTCTGCATAACCATATTTTTTGAATACTTTTTTGACGGTATCAAAAATAAAGTTGCGCTTGACCATTTCCTGGGGTGAAAAATCCCTTGTTCCCTTTGCTAGTGACGGTTTGATGTTTGACATGTGTGCAAAAGTACAAAAACTAATAGGCATAAAAAAAGGTTGTCAGCTTTATGCCAACAACCTTCCTGTTTCTTTATAATTCGATTATGCCAATAGTCTGATGGGCTCTTCCAACAAGCCTTTAAGGGTTTGCAGAAAAGCAGCGCCGGTAGCGCCATCTACCACACGGTGATCGCAACCCAAGCTTAGTTTCATCACATTTCCTGGTACAACCGCACCGTTTTTAACAACAGGAATCTGCTGGATCGCCCCTACTGACAGGATTGCTCCGTCAGGAGAGTTAATAATTGAAGTGAATTCGTCGATACCAAACATACCCAGGTTAGACACAGTAAAGGTAGAACCTTCCCAATCTGCCGGTTGTAATTTCTTAGCTTTTGCTTTCTGACCAAACGCTTTAACTTCAGCAGAGATATGTGATAATGATTTGCCATCGGCAAAACGAACGACTGGAACCAAAAGTCCATCTTCTACAGCCATAGCAACGCCAATGTTGGTGTGCTCATTGAAGCGGATCTTATCTCCTCCCCATGAAGAATTCACGGCAGGATGTTGTTTTAGTGCAACTGCAACGGCTTTAATGATGATATCATTAAAGGAAACTTTAACAGGAGCTACCGTATTAATTGCAGCCCGCGCTGTTATCGCATTGTCCATATCAATGCTGATATTTAGGTAGAAATGCGGAGCGGTAAACAGGCTTTCTGCTAAACGCTTGGCAATCACCTTACGCATTTGCGATACAGGTTTCTCTGTATATTTTTCCTCACCGACATATTGAGGGATTACTGGTGCGGCTTTTTCAGTGGCAGGAGTTGGTGCGGATTCTGATTTTGCAGGAGACGCAGCAGGCTTGAAGTTTTCAATATCTTTCTTAATGATACGTCCACCATCTGCGCTACCTGCAACCTGTGCAAGGTCAATTCCTTTTTCTTTTGCGATACGCTTAGCCAACGGTGACGCTTTTACGCGATCACCCGAACCAGCTGTTTCAGCAGCCTCCTCTTTTGCTTCCGGGGCTTTTTCAGTTACAGGTGTATCATTGGATTTTGCATCCGATACAGGTTTAGCTGGTACGTCACCCTGAGCCAAAATGCCGCTGATATCAGTGCCTTCCGGACCAACAATGGCAATGATGCCATTGACTTTGGCAGCAGCACCTTTCTCGACACCAATATGTAATAAAGTACCGGTTGCATATCCCATCACTTCCATAGTAGCCTTGTCGGTCTCTACATCAGCCAGGATATCATCATCTTTTACCTTATCGCCAACTTTTTTATGCCATTCGGCAATTACGCCTTCAGTCATCGTATCGCTCAACAGCGGCATACGAATTACTGTAACTCCTTTTTTCTCCAGATCTGCCTCTGACAATCCAGCGGCTGATGGAGCCGCTGACTCTTCTTTAGCTTCAGCCGGCTTCTCTGCCGCTGCAGGAGCAGGAGTACCGGCACCGCCTTCAGCGTCAAGTGCAGCTTTATAATCTTCACCTTCTTTACCTACTACTGCGATTACGGCGTCAACCGGAACGGCTTTACCTTCTTCAACACCAATGTACAAGATGGTACCATCCCAATAGGATTCAAGATCCATGGTCGCCTTATCGGTTTCCACTTCGGCCATTACATCGCCGCTTTTTATTTTATCGCCAACTTTTTTATGCCACTTCGCCATTACCCCTTCGGTCATGGTATCGCTCATTTTGGGCATTCTTACTATTTCAGCCATTATATAATTTCTATTGAAATGCGTTCTAAATTAATCATGTATGTACGGGTAGTCTTGCTGAACATACACATCAGTATATAGTTCAGAAGCTTCCGGCCAAGGTGACTCCTCTGCAAATTTCACAGATTCATCCACAATTTGTTTTACTTTGTTCTCAATCTCTTCAATCCAGGCCTCATCAGCATATTTCTCCTTTAAAACAACTTCTCTCACCTGCTCGATCGGATCTTTTGCTTTGTATTCTTCCAGTTCGTCTTTGGTACGGTATTTCGCCGGATCCGACATAGAGTGTCCACGGTAGCGATAAGTCCGCATTTCTAAGAATGTTGGCCCTTCACCGCTTCTCGCACGTTGTATCGCTTCATCCATAGCGTTGTGAACCGCAACTGGATCCATTCCATCAACAGGCGCACAAGGCATATCAAAACCCAACCCGATTTTGTAGATATCAGTCATGTTTGTGGTACGCTCTACTGAAGTACCCATGGCATAGAAGTTATTCTCACAAACAAATATTACAGGAAGCTTCCACAGCATCGCCATATTGAAAGCCTCATTCAATGCTCCCTGACGAACTGCGCCGTCCCCCATATAACAAATGTTGACATTATTTGTGCCTTTGTATTTTTCAGCAAATGCGATACCTGCACCCAAAGGAATCTGTCCGCCTACGATTGCATGTCCGCCGTAAAAATGATGCTCTTTGCTGAACATGTGCATAGAGCCGCCTTTTCCTTTTGAGCAACCTGTCGCTTTACCATACATTTCAGCCATGATGCTATTCGCACTCACGCCTAAAGCCAGTGCATGCGCATGATCACGGTAAGTAGTAATCATGGAGTCGCCTTTTTGCATTGCTGAAATAGCACCTGCAACTACTGCCTCCTGGCCAATATATAAATGACAAAATCCTCTGATTTTTTGTTGTCCGTAAAGTTGACCAGTTTTCTCTTCGAATTTGCGCATCAGCAACATCGACTCAAACCACTTCAGATAGGTATCTTTATTAATTTCTACTGCACTCATTGTTGGATTGTTGAATTTTATTTTACGAGAGCAAATCTACTTTTTTATTGCAACATAATGAAGAAAATGATTGTAAAATCAACACTAAGGTTGTCAAAGTGTGGATAACTTTCGTCAATTACGCCCGCGGATTTGGATAACATTTTAAAAATACATATTTTCGCTCATCAAACAATAAGCCCCTGGTGGTGTACGTTTAAGTGCAAGTGACTATTACCCAAACTTAACAGTATAACATGATAAAAAAGTTTTTGTTGTCTTCTGTCATCCTATTGTGCAGCCTTTCGGCTTTAAAAGCACAAACAAAAACAAAAGAAACCAGTAAACTGGAAGATCCTGACAACTTAGCCTCTCAATATTTTTCACAGGTGATGGGTATCGCCGTTGACGCAACTTCCAATATTAAGCTGTACAAATTCATCTATGAGTGGATCGGCACCCCTTACAGATTTGGCGGGAATACAGAAAAAGGTATTGATTGTTCTGCTTTTACAAAGGCCATCTACGATAAAGTTTTCAACACAACAATCCTGCGAAACTCCCGGGATATTTTCAGTATGGTCAATCCTTTACCTAAAGATGAATTGAAAGAGGGTGACCTGGTATTTTTTAAGATCAAAAGCAGAAGCATTACGCACATCGGCATTTATTTAGGCGATAATCGCTTCGCCCATGCTTCTTCGACACGCGGTGTGGTGATCAGCAACTTAAATGAACCTTATTACTCCCGGTATTTCTATAAGGGCGGGAGAATCATTGAAGGCATTAAAAATGATTTGCTGGAGGAATAATCCGCTATGCGGTTTGCCAAACTAACTCTTTTCGGTGTTTTAGCTGCTCTAATCTTATTTAGTTATACTACTACAGGATATTCTGTAAGATCCTCCTTTGAACTAAACAAAAAACGATTAGAATCCTATCTTAGCGACACCCTTTCTATTGTTGCTGTTGGAGACATCATGTTGGGTTCAGCTTATCCCAATAAATCAACCCTTCCCAGATTCGATGCACTCAGAAGTTTCGACCATGTTATTCCTTTTTTAAAAGGTGATATCATTTTCGGCAATCTTGAAGGCTGCTTTTTAAACGAAGGGAAATCGAGAAAATGTAAAGACACGACTGGCAACAGTTGTTTTGCCTTTAGAATGCCAGAACGTTATGCAGACATCTACAAACAGGCTGGCTTCAACTTGCTGAGCATCGCCAACAATCATGTAGGGGACTTCGGAGCTGCTGGACGCAAAAGAACAACGGCCCTGCTCGATTCTCTAGACATAAAATATGCCGGATTAATATCCTCTCCTTCAGTAATTTTTGAAAAAGATAGTGTAAAATATGCCTTTTGCGCATTCTCTCCCAATGAAAACACCGTATCCATCAACCAGATAGACAGTGCCAAAATATTGGTTCAAGATCTAAAAATGAATGCTGATATTGTTATCGTTTCTTTCCATGGCGGCGCAGAAGGTGCTAAAGCTGAACACATCCCAAGGCAAGACGAAATCTTTTACAAAGAAAACCGGGGTAATGTATATGAATTTGCTCATGGGGTAATAGACGCGGGTGCAGATGTGGTATTGGGTCATGGTCCGCATGTAACAAGGGCAGTGGAAGTGTACAAAAATAAATTCATTGCCTACAGCCTAGGCAATTTTTGTACTTATGGACTGTTCAACTTAACAGGCCCGAGTGGCATCGCACCTTTATTGCAACTCAAAACCAACAGAAAAGGCGATTTCCTTTTTGCAGACATAGTATCGGTCAAGCAAACCAAGATGAAAGGACTTACTCTTGACCCTGCCTTCAGTGCTTTTAAAAAGATTAGATTCTTAACCAGCACGGATTTCCCACTCAATGCCCTTCAATTCTCGGGCACAGGACACATTAGTTTAAAGAACTAATCAGGCTTCATCCTTTGTGTTTTTAACCAATCCTATCCCTGAAAAGAAAAATATAATTCCAATTATCGCAACTACGACCAACTGCTTGGTCTGGATAGACTGGTTGACAAAGCTAAATCCTGCATAAATCAGCCCGATTATTCCTAAAACAGTAAGGATAGTTCCAAAAGTTCGTTTGACATTCATAATTAACAATTAAGTATTTTAATTGATAACGCAATATCTATGCCCATCTCCAGGGTCGCGTAACATTAGTTTTCAGAAAAGGTCTAATTGTTCGTATATTCAATCACACTAATTAAAAATACCATGAACTACACTCTCTACATTTTTTTATTTCTGGCTTTTATCGTTTTGATCAGTTCATTTGTAACTGTAAAGCAGGGTACTATTGCCGTTGTCACAGTATTCGGAAAATACCGGAGACTATTGAGTCCGGGACTGAGTTTAAAGATACCCCTCATTGAAGTTATTCAGTCTAGAATTTCAATTCAGAACAGGTCAGTAGAATTGTCCTTTCAGGCTGTAACACAAGATCAGGCAAATGTCTATTTCAAAGCAATGCTTTTGTATTCCGTTATCAACCACGATGAAGAGACCATTAAAAACGTAGCATTTAAATTTGTTGATGCCACCAATTTAATGCAAGCACTGATCAGAACCATCGAAGGTTCAATCCGGGCCTATGTTGCAACCCAAAAGCAGGCTAACGTACTTGCCCAGCGAAATGAGATTGTTGAGCATGTGAAACACCAGATCGATCAGGTTTTGGAAAGCTGGGGCTATCATTTACAGGACCTTCAGTTGAACGACATCACATTTGATGAGGAAATCATGCGCTCCATGAGCAGGGTGGTTGCATCGAATAACCTGAAAGCGGCGGCTGAAAATGAAGGCCAGGCGCTATTGATTACCAAAACCAAAGGAGCCGAAGCGGATGGTAATGCAATCAAAATTGCAGCCGCTGCGGAACGCGAGGCCGCACAATTGAGGGGACAGGGTATCGCATTGTTCCGTGCAGAAGTTGCCCATGGTATGACCAAGGCTGCAATGGAGATGGAAGAAGCCAACCTGGACATCTCTGTAATTTTGTTTACCATGTGGACAGAATCCATCAAGCAGTTTGCAGAAACAAGCGAAGGTAATGTCATCTTCTTAGATGGATCTACTGAAGGAATGAATCGCACATTGAAAGAAATGATGGCTATGCAGGTTCAAAAAGACAATAAAACCAAGTAGCATTTTAATAAAAAAGGCTCCCGAAACCAGGAGCCTTTTTTATTAAAATGCCTATTTAAAATTCTGCGGTGTTCCCACAAGCGCCTTACCGCTTGGCTTACCCAAATTCATAAAATCCGCCATAACTTTTAGGCTCTCATCCTCAACAAAATCAAGTGTTTCTTCTTTATTGATTTTATCCCCTTTCTTCACAGCTGGTAATCCTCTCAGGGCTCTTAGTTTATTTGTTCTCGCTAAATTCTTTACCTCAAGACTATCACGCTCTGCCTTTAACTTAGCTTGATTCAGGGTAACAGAAGTTTCCAGGTCTCGTTTTTTCAATTCAGCTATATCTTCCTGCAACATTTTATATTCCAGCGACCTCGACATCCTTTCATTGTGTTGCTTCAACAATTCAGCTCTGGCCTGTCCAAGATCCGTGACAGGTATAAAGTTCGATCTTTTTATGACATCCCAGGGTAGGGCTGACTTCTCTGTGTCTTCTCCAATTTTATCTAAGGGATAAACCGATGGAAACTGTATATCAGGCATCACACCTTTATGTTGTGTGCTGCTGCCTGTTACACGATAAAATTTGGCCATTGTCAGATTGATCTGCCCAAGTTGAGGCGTTGCATCTTTTCCGGCTGATTTCAATCCTGCATCTTTATTTACCAAAGCGGCTACACTTTGTAAAAAACTAGGTGCAACCAATTGGTTCATATCAATCGACGATTGTACGGTGCCTTTTCCATACGTTTGAGTTCCCATAATGATACCACGTCCGTAATCTTGTATCGCACCAGCGAATATTTCAGATGCTGAAGCGCTCAACCGATCTACCATCACTCCAAAAGGACCACTCCAGGTAACACCGGAATTCGTGTCTTCCTGAACATCGATGGCATTTTTTAAATCTTTCACCTGAACTACTGGTCCTTTATCGATGAACAGCCCGGTAAGGTCTATCGCCTCAACCAACGAGCCGCCGCCATTTGCACGGAGATCCATTACGATAGCGTCTACTTTATCCCGGTTTTTTAAGGTATCAATCAGTAAGCGCACGTCACGGGTCGTACTTTTATAATTTGGATCACCTGCCCTAGCAGCCTTAAAATCAGCGTAAAATCCAGGAACAGTGATAATTCCAATCCGATAAGGCTTTCCGTTGGACTGAACCGTCTTGACTTTTTTCTTGGCCGACTGGTCTTCCATTACAATACGTTCTCTAACCAGTTCAATGATCACTGGTTTTGCAGACATTTCCTGGCCAACGGGAATAATTTTCAATCTTACTTTCGTTCCTTTAGGCCCCTTGATCTTCGCTACAGAGCTTTCAATCCGCCATCCAATGATGTCTTCAAAATCAGCATTTCCCTGTGCCACGCCTATGATCCTATCCCCAGCGCTCAACAATTTACTTTTAAAAGCAGGTCCCCCAGGAATGATTTCCCCAATCTTAAGTACCTCGTTCTCCAACTGCAGTCTCGCACCGATACCCTCAAATGATCTGGCCATATCCTCATTAAAAGCCTGTGCATTTACCGGGTTAAAATAATTGGTATGCGGATCAATGCTTTCAGTAAAGGCATCCATTACCGTCTGAAAAACATCCTGATTATTCACTTTTGCTGACTGAGATTTTAAATTTGTATAACGCTTAGTGATGGTCTCCGCGTTTTTTTCATCGGATGTGCCGGCAATTTTCAGGTTAACCAACTCATATTTTATACGTTTGTTCCACACCTCATTTAGAGCGGCCTGAGAGTTAGCCCAAGGCATTTTCTCCCGGTCAAAAGTATAGGTGTCATTTTGATTAAAATCATATTTAGTTTTTGCCTGAGCCAGTGCAAAACCAATAAACTCATTATACCGTTTTAAATAAACATTGAAAATATAAAATGGTCCACTCAAATCGCCATCCCTGAAATCATCGTCAAGTTTGAACCTGTACTTCTCAAATTCCTTAATATCAGAGGCAAGGAAATAATATTTATATGGATCAAGGTCTTTGATATATTTATCAAGCACTACAGAGGAGATGGAGTCATTAATCTTAGACTTTTTATAATTGTAGTTTTCAATAAGTTTCACTATTTCTTTGCAAACCAATGCTTGCTTCTCATCCGGCACAATATTACTTATACCCTTCACCAAAGGCTGAACCTTAGGAGAAGCATGGCATGCAAGTACAGCTGCAGTAAAGGTTACTAATAATACTTTCTTCAACATCTCTTTTAATATTTTAAAATCCATTTTATAAATCCACACTAATATGATACCAATTTCACAAATAAACAGAAAAGAGACAGTATTATTACTGTCTCCTTTCTGTAAACTTATCAAAGTTAATCAAATTCTTTTCATTTGAAATACTGCAAATTATACGCTTAAACCGTTAAATTGACTTACCCAAACTAAGATTTTAACTTCTTGACAGGAATTAAAGATCTTGCTTCTCGGATTTGCGTCTTAAACTGTGTGGTATTGGCCGATTTGGCCATTACTTCGGCTTTATTAAGGTCCCTGGCAGCCATCACATATTCCTTCATCCTGATTTTTACATTAGCAATGCCTAACACAGATTCTATGTTAGCGGTACTGCTGCCGATCTGCCTGGCTAAAATCCCTTGCTGGGTGTAAAACCACATCGATTGTGTCAGTTTATTTGAAGCCAGATATATCCGCCCCAGTTGTGCATAGGACTCCATTTGACCTGTTCTACTGCCTATTTTTGAGTAATTTTTTAACGCCACGTTCAAAACAACTTGCTCCGCTTCTGTATAATGCGTCAGCAGGTAATGCACATTGCTGAGTCGCATCAAGGCCGACCCATATCTGGAAAATTGCTTTGCGCTATTGTATTCGAAGGCAGCTTTACTGAATAAGGTAAGGGCTTCATCATAAGCCCCGTTGCGCTCATTACGTTCTGCTTCAGAGAAGTAATTATTGCCTTCATTTTCGTCCAGACTGGAGACTACAATGTTAATTGCTCCATTACCTGATACTTCCGGATCTGATAGACTATGTCCCGTCTGCGCCTGTGATTGACCCGCGATAATAACGAAAATTATAGCCAACAAACGGTTACTCATAAGTGTAAAGATATAACAAAACTGCTAAACAAACACCATCAGGAAAGATGGTGGAAACACAGCAAACTATACCTTTGGCTCCCAGCCCTTTTCGTAAGTGCGTGACCACAATTTTTGTGCAGAATTATCACCGATGATATGCCCGTTTTTTGGATCAACCTTAAGATCACGCCCTGATCTCAAAGAGATGTTTCCGAGTTGCATGGCCAGGACGCTTTTATGTCCGGTTTCTACATCACAGTTAGGTTTTCGGTTGTTCCTGATTGCATCTAAAAAGTCCATCACATGGTAGTTGTCCAGCCCCAGACTTGGGCTCGAAGTGTTTCTTCCATCTATAACCTCGTCTTTCATCAAAGATTTTACTTCATTGAGCAACTTCCCGTTCAGATCATAAATTTTATAACTGTCTCCTCCGGTATCTAAGCTCCCCTTTTCACCATAAAAAATAATTCCGCGATCCAATTCCTCTACTTTTCTGGCGTTGGCACTTCTTCCTTCCCAAACTAAAGTAACTCCTCCCGGATATTCTATGGTAGTCATCTGGGTATCCGGAGTCTCCCAGTCGTCTTTATAGTTATATCTGCCTCCTATTGATGAAACCCTGATTGGATAGTCTACGCCAAGCCCCCATCTTGCTACATCTACTTCATGAGTTCCGTTGTTCAGCGCCTCTCCAGTCCCCCAATGCCAAAACCAATGCCAGTTATAGTGTATAAGACCGTCTTTATATGGCATTCTTGGCGCAGGGCCTTGCCACAGGTCATAATCCAGCCAGTCCGGCACCTCAGCCGCCTTCAGAAAATTTGGTTTTCTTGCGTTAGTGTACCAGGTTTTCGCCAGGTAAACATGACCGATCACACCTTGATGCAACTGTTCTATTCCCTGGGTAAGAACCGGAGCTGAGCGTCTCTGAGCGCCCATTTGAACTACTTTCTTATATTTTCGGGCTGCAGCAACTGCCATCTCACCTTCGTTGGGGTTGTGGCTCAATGGTTTCTCTACATAGACATGTTTTCCCGCCTGACAGCCAAGAATCGTTAGCGGCGCATGCCAGTGATCCGGCGTGGCGATATAAATCGCATCAATAGATTTATCAGCGAGTACTTTTCTAAAATCCCTTTCAGATTTTGGCGTCACTGTCTGTTTGGCATCCAGTACAGTTTTTATCACTTTTGGGATCGTCCTCGAGTCGACATCACAAACACAGGAAATTTCCGTGTCTTTTTGGCTGGCAAAAACGCCTGCCATTCCATTACCTCGCCCATTTAATCCGATGGCAGCCACATGGATCCGTTCATTCGCGCCAATAATCCGGTTATAGCTTTTTGCAGTAAAACCCATTGCGGTCCCACTAAAAAATTTTTGTCCCACAGTTAAGGCAGCGGTTGTGATGCCCACCTTCTTAATAAAATCACGACGCTTTTCCATACAGCAATATTTGGTATTAAATTCTACGTCAAGATAACATTATTAGCTTATTCTTTTTAACTAACTTATCTTCTACAAAAAAGAGGGATGCTGCTACACACCCCTCTTTAATATGATCGTATTAAAATCTGCTCACCGCCTGAGCTAACTGAAAGTATCATTCAGCACATTCGCGAGGCAAATGCCACCTTTTAGCAATTGTTCGTTTAATAGGGTTACAAAGTCGAAATTATATTTATAGCCCAATTTATCTTCGGCTTTCGTTCCTGCATAAATCTTATTACAAGCCAGGTAAGATTCATAAACATAATCTTTCAAACCGTTACGTTTCCAGAGGTTCGCTTGCTCCAATGTAGGATGATCAATTGTACTGGCATATTCGGTATAACTCAATTGCTGATATTCGATCAACGATTCATCCCACACGTGATGAAGATTTGATTTCTCCCCAAACCAGGTCAGATTAACCTTGTTTCCGCCCAAGTCGTCTTTTCTAGCGGTATGCATTGGTTGATTGAGGTCGCCAACCAAATGAATGAGCAGCCGAAGCGCCAGCTTCTTTTGATCTTTTGTGCTTTTCGGATCTTTTAGAATAGCGGTCATTTCAGGGATCTTATTATATACATTCGGCGTCTTCTCCGTATCTAAAAGTGAGAACAACGCGGTTTTATCCAATCCTTCAGGAAGATTGATAAAATGCCAGTTATACAAATAATTGTAGGCCGGGTCTGACTTTATAAAATCACCCCAATTGCTGGCCATCGCCACGCTTTCAAATCCGAGGATTTCTTTAATGGCCCTGCGCGTTTTACCCTTCAAGTGATTTTCGGCTATTTGTCCAACAATCCGATGACCAAGCATGCCCCAGGCACCAGCATTGATCGGCAGGTAGGTTAAAATTAAAATCGCTGACGCAATTTTAAATGCGTGTTTTATTTTATCCATATTAATACTATTAGTGCCTATAATGGCTGTTGAACACACGTTATCTTTTGTTTTAGTACCAGTTCAAATGCTCTTTGGTTCTCGGTACTCTCCATCACTAGCCGGGTAGAGTCCCTGGACAACAATTTGAATTTTTTTATATACTGCCCAATATTATAACATCCTGAGATTTTTTGTTTGTAATTTGCCTTGGTATACGTACCTAATAAAAAGATCGTATCAGAGGTAATCTGGTATACCCCTTTTGCGTACTCGCGCCAAATGCCCTTATTAAAACATGAATCTTCGTAATAATTCACCTTCGAATGCGTCGTGAGGTCTACGTAAAATGAATCGCAGGTAAACTTAAATTCATACCGGGTATAACTTAACAACGGTGTTGAATTGTCCACACTGTCCTGTTTCCACAAGCCCTGCAATGATGCGTCGCCTTTACCCTGGATATCCGGCAATCTCCTGCAGGATGTCAAGATTGTACAGATACAAAAAAAAAGAAAAAGACTACACCGCATTAAAACCGTATTAAACTTACTTTAAACTTCCTACCATATCTTCTGGCCGTACCCATTCGTCAAATTGTTCGGAAGTAAGCAACCCCAGTTCAATAGATGCTTCCTTTAACGTTTTATTTCCTTTATGAGCCTTTTTTGCAATTTTAGCTGCGTTTTCATAACCGACATATGGGTTCAATGCAGTAACCAGCATTAAGGAATTTTGTAAGTGTTTTTTTATTTCAGGCAAATTCGGTAAAATACCTTCTGCACATTTATCATTAAATGACATACAGGCATCGCCTATAAGTCTGCCGGACTGCAAGACATTCGCAGCAATAACAGGTTTAAATACATTTAATTCAAAGTGACCGTTGCTTCCGCCTATGCCAACTGTCACGTCATTTCCCATTACTTGCGCACAAACCATAGTCATTGCCTCTGGCTGAGTAGGATTTACTTTGCCAGGCATGATAGATGATCCAGGCTCGTTATCCGGAATAATAATTTCACCGATTCCGCAACGTGGGCCTGAACTCAGCATTCTGATGTCATTTGCTATCTTCATCAGGGAGACGGCAGTGCGTTTGTAGGCAGCTGAAAGTTCTACCATGGCATCATGGGCCGCCAATGCTTCAAACTTATTGGGGGCAGTAACAAATGGGAGACCTGTCAGGTTTGCTATTTTTTCAGCCACAAGCACGTCATAGCCTTTTGGGGTATTTAGCCCTGTTCCTACTGCGGTACCCCCTAAAGCCAATTCAGAAATCATCACCAATGCATTTTTTATCGCTCTGATTCCGTTGTCAATTTGTTGGACATATCCTGAAAACTCCTGGCCTAATGTTAGTGGTGTAGCATCCATGAAATGGGTACGGCCTGTTTTTACGATTTCACTAAAATCACCAGCTTTCTGATTCAAAGTGCTGCGGAGTTTTTCTAACCCGGGAATGGTGATTTCAACAGCTTGTTTATAGGCAGCAATGTGCATTGCTGTTGGATAAGTATCATTCGAAGATTGAGATTTATTGACGTCATCATTGGGATGCAGCACTTTTTTATCGTCGTCTAATCTCCCGCCATTGAGGACATGTGCACGGTAGGCAATGACCTCATTGGCGTTCATATTACTTTGCGTTCCGGATCCGGTTTGCCAGATTACCAGCGGAAACTGGTCGTCAAGACGTCCGGCAATGATCTCGTCACAAGCGCTGGCGATTAACTCCGTTTTTTCAGCTGTCAATACCCCCAGTTCATTGTTGGCCTGCGCTGCGGCTTTCTTTAAATAACCAAAGGCATGAATAATCTCCTTTGGCATAGATGCTTCAGGACCAATTTTAAAGTTGTTTCGTGACCGCTCGGTTTGAGCACCCCAGTATTTATCTGCGGGTACCTGTACCTCACCCATAGTATCATGTTCAATTCTAAAACTCATCGTTTCTTGTGTTTAATTATCAATTTTTTCGTGTAAACCTCGGGTAGTGTTCTTGGCATAACACTACATGCAGCGGCAAATTTAACTTTTTTGATGCTAAAGCGCTGAATTTACAGAAGATATTTGGAAACGTTACATTCCTGCCCACATCTTCAAAAAAACAACAATGTTTAAAACTCTTTTACTTAAAAAGGGTTTATATGATTAATTTTCGGGCTTTTAAAATCGAACACACCTATTCATGATCTACCGTCATCTATCTGCTGTAGCTATAATGGCTACTTTTTTATTTTTTGCCTGCGCTTCCGACACTAAAAAGGCCGCCACATTATCAGAGCCAAGTAAAGAAAGAACTGCTAACGATGACAAAGCTGATAGTTTATTACTGAAGTACGATCCGGCAAAAGGCGACCAGTGGATTGCAGACTTTGTTGACAACCTTCATAGAAAATACGGCTTCAACGGCAACATGCTGGTCGCCAAAGA
>JAZKCT010000029.1:0-179265 GCA_040387995.1 Bacteroidota bacterium
CTGCGCCCTGCAGTTCAGCTGTTTTAGCCTCTAGTTCTTTTTCTGCTACTTGTTTCTTAGCCATTAAAATTAAATCTCCTTTTTCCCGTGAGGGACGGCAAAGATAGAAATTAATATTTTCAAAGAAAAGATTTTTTTGATAAATGTTGTTGATTTTGAATGTCTTGTGTGTAACTTTAGATACAAGTTATCCTACTGACGCGTCACCTATAGCTCTTGTGAAGTACAAGTGGTACACATCCAGTACACTAGTGGCACTGAAACCCGATTAGAATGTGATATTCAATATATCGTAACACGATAATAATTATATATACGACCCTGTTATCACCCTGTTAAGACCTTGTTAGGACCCTGTTGGTATCTTGTCGAAGTACTACAATGGTACAGGCAGACCTTAAGTTGCCCTAAGCCTGCCTGTAAGAAGATGAATTTAAAGCTCTATAAGGGACTACAAATGGTGCTCAGCTTAATCGCGTAGTCAGGATTTATGGGCTCGTTGGTCTGCGCCAATCGCTGTGCGCCGGTATTGGCCGGACATGCGATGTCTCCCGCGGCATCATAGACCAGCTTCTTTCCGGTGACGATCAGCTCTTTTGGGACGTAAATCTGAACCTTGGTAACCGAGTAGCCTGAAGGCAGGTAGCGGACAAAATAGCCATCGGGATGTTTGGTCCAGATACCTCTTGGAACGTCAGTTCTGGGAGGCGCCATACCGGCCAGGATCGCGTATTTTTCCATGTCGGCATAACTATAGTTTCCCGAGGCCACAAGCTGACGGATGTTGTTTTCTGCCTCAAACACGGCCTGCAAGCCGGCAGGCATCTGGTCTTTTGCTTTTTGTACCACGTCAATCGGTAGAATTCCTAATGCCCCTCCTTCCAACTGGGTAAGTTCTTTGGTGGTCAGCAACTTTAAGGCTGTCACCTTAACATTTCCGGAGTAGTCGGCAAATTTGGTTCTCGCAATAATGGCCCACAGCAAAATCTGGACATCGTGTTGCGTTACGTCAGCATGTTTTTCTGCACTCTTCAGAATGGATATTACAACGGCTTCTTTTGGACCAAGTACAGGTGCGAACATGTAGCCGTCCCCTTGGGATGGGCCGTAGGTGCCCGCCTGCAGACAATAGCTTTTATTGGTCATTTCGTAATAACCTTCACATAAAAAGAAGCCACCTGCCGGATTTTTCGGCAATAGATACAAAGGCTGAAACTTTTCAGTCGATTTAAAATCAGGCATCATTTCGCCTGTTCTGTTGACGTCCTCAAAATTGGTCGTGATAGCAGCGGGTTGTTTCAACAGCTTGTCGACACCGAGCGCTTTGGCGCCCTGGGCAGCGCCCACTTTCATGAGTTTGTCTTTTAAGCCGCCAAACTGGGCCTGAACGTTGTAACTGGACAGCGCAAATAATAGCGCCAGGGGGATTAATTTTAGTGTTTTCATTAGATAGGGAGTTGGTGATTGGTACAAACATAAAATTTTTATGTTATAACTTTCTTTTTCTTCTTGTGCCGGCCTCGCCAGATGAGAAAACCGGTAATGGGCAAACTGGCTGCAATCAGACTGGCGCTGAATGCCATGATTTTGCCGGCAAGGCCAGCTACGGCACCCACGTGGATATCATAGTTGGCACGCATGAGTTTGTCTGCCACGCTGGCATTGGCAAACCGGCCATATACATGTTTTACAGGTATTTCCTTCAGTGTGTATTGATCATAATAGAGGTAGTCAGCCTGCCAGTAAGTGCCGGGTGCCGGGTTTAGGGCCACTTCTATCGAAGCCTTAGGCCCGTCTGGCACGTGCACCTCTATGCTGCCCTCGAATTTCGGATTGCGTTGCATGGTTTGCGCCCAAAGCAGGTCCACTGCAGGTTGTTTGCCTTTGAAAGTGCCAACTAAAGTACTGTCAGAGAAACTCTCCTCGAACATGTTTAGTGTTTTTCCGCCGGAAGTAACCCAATAGGCTGATTTGGAAAACCACTGAAAGCCCATGACCAGTCCCGAAAAGGCAATGAAGATCAGGATCCAGGTCATGTAAAAGCCGAAGACATTGTGCAGGTCGTAGTTGATCCTTTTCCAACTGGCGCTCCATTTTACACTGAAGCGTTTTTTTGCAGCGGCTTTGTTTTTTGGCCACCAGAGGATGAGTCCCGAGCAAAGTAAGAATAGAAACATCAGGGTTGCACTCGCCAGAACAGGCTGACCGATTGTTGGCGGCAACCAAAGGTAATAATGGCCATTGATCACAAAGCGGAAAAAATCCTCGGCCATGTTCTTAACCTTCAATACCTCTCCGGTATAGGGGTTCAAAAATACAATCCAATAATATTCCGGTTCCGCTGCATAGTAGACCACCGTGGTTGCTTTACCCTTTTCATAGCCGACGCTGTGCGCATGTTTACCAGGTACCTTAGCATCTGCAATCGCCTTCAGTTTGGATGGGGGTAGGTAAGGTTGGTTTTGTGCCGTGACGAAACGGTAGGGTTGGGTGGCATTTTCTATCTCGGTCTCAAATGCGAGAATGCAGCCTGTAAGGCCTAAAAAACAAACAAATAATCCGCTGGAAAGGCCCAGCCATAAGTGTATTTGTCCTACCCAATATTTAAATCTGAATTTTCTGTCGATCACGTGTATGCTGATGCTAGGTGTGTAATGGCTTAATTGGATTGAATCCAGTTAGCTACAAAGAAAGCATCTTAAAACATATAAAACAAAATTGGCCTTGAATTACGTGCTGATTTCCAATAAAAAAACCGCCTGCTAGCATACAGACGGTTCAGACAAATCCTAAAAACCTATTTTATTTGCCCTATTTCTTTTTATCAGCTTTAGGAGCAGGAGCAGTTGTTGCTTTTGGTGCAGTTTCTACTACCTTTTTTTCTTCCGCTTTTTTATGTGATTTTGATTTGTGAACAGCAGGTTTTTGAGCAGCTGCAGGAGTTTGTGCAAATGCGCCGAAAGTTGTTGCAACTAATGCCAACGCTAAGATTGTTCTTTTCATGTTTAAAATTATTTAGTGTTATTTGTTGATGTAAAGTTGCCCATCAAACATGAAGATTTGATGAAGTCTGAAACACTAAAGCGGGAAATGAAGACGTACCGTTGTACCCTTGTTTTTTAGAGACGTAACGCTGGTTTTGATCTGGTGAAAATCGGCAATACTCCTGACGATGGCCAGGCCAAGGCCATAACTGTCTTCCCGTTTGGAGCGTAATTTTTCAAAGCGGGTAAATGCGGTTGTCAGTTCTTGCTCTTCCATGCCGATACCTGTGTCGGCTACAGACAACTCATATCCGTCTTTCTGAAGGATGCCGCTGATTTTTATTTTGCCCGATGCGACGTTGTACTTGATGGCATTGCTCAGAACGTTGCTGATCAGGATATGGATCAGGGAGCGGTTGGCCCGGAACAAAAAGTCTTCCTGCAGGTCGATCTCCAGTTTCAGCTCCATCATCAAAAGGCGGTGCTCCAGCTCTTCGTAGACTTCATTGACCGTTTCGGTTACCGATACGGTGTCAGACTTCAGGTATTGGTGGTTTTCTACTTTAGAGATCAGGAGTAAGCTGTTGATGATGGACTTGAGGCGGCTCAAGGTTTTGAGGCAGGCAAAGAGTTTGTTTTCCCCTTCCGGGCTCAATAGTTCGTCGTTCAGCAGGTTTTCCAGTCTGCTGTTGAGCACTGAAATGGGTGTCAGTAATTCATGAGAAACATTGGCAATGAATTCCTTTTCAGTCAGGAACAGCGTGGTGATCCTTTTCATGAGAATGCTGATGCTCTCGTCCAGAATTTTGAAATCCTCTGTTCCCGTCTTCACCGGCTGGTAATTGAAACTGATGGGATCGTTTACCTTGTTCAGTTTTTGGTCAATAATCCGGTAAAAAGGGGTGAGCAGGTACCTGGTAAATGCCAGATCACTAATAAGCGTGAGCACAATTGCCGCAAACAACACGCCGAATGTAAATACGGAAATGGTATGTTCCAATTGGGCAATCGTGGAGATCGTTTCTCCAAGTTCAAGCCGGTATCTTTTGCCTTCATAGCTAAAATCTGCCGTCAGGATTTGGTATTGTTCTTCCTGTCCCTCAATTTCCCTTGCGGCCTGGCTAAAATGTGGTCTGGCCGGGCTATTCTGCGTTTGAATCTGAGTTAGGATGATGTACTCTTCTTTGAGCAGGTTGTAATCTGTAAAAGTACGCTGCTGAGTCAGCAGGTCGTTGATCTCCACATTGGACAGGTTGGCAATCAGTTTGCTTTTCTTCTGAAGCAGGCGTTGCTGGATGTGGTGGATGGAGATGCGGTTGATCGATACCAGGATAAGCAAACCAAGAATGGTGATGATGGCGACTTTGGTCAGCGTATTGTATAAAGCCAATTTGAACTGTAACCGCATCTGTTTCGTTGCTGCTGTTTAAAAATTAATGCGGTAACCGATGCTCCTGACCGTCTCAAACCAGTCGATCGGCGCATGTGCAGAAAGCTTTTTGCGCAGATTTTTGACATGGACATCTACAAAATTAGAGTCGGAGTTGATCTCGAGGATGTCACCCCAAACATGTTCCGTCAGGTTTACCCTGGAGATTACCCGGTTCTTGTTCAGAACCAGGTAATTGAATATCTCAAACTCTTTGATGGTTAGATTCAGCTTTTCCCCGTTGAAACAGAGCAGGTGATTTTTAATGTCCAATGTGAAACTATGGACGTTCACCTCATTTTTTTCCAGTTTGTGCTTCCTCCTGATGATGGCGTGCATGCGGGCCAGGAGCTCCGAAAGCGAAAAAGGTTTGGCCAGGTAGTCGTCAGCACCCGCTTCCAGTCCCTTGATGCGATCGTCCACATCGCCCCGGGCAGTAAGGATGATCACGGCATCTTCCCGGCCTTTGGTATTTTTCAACTGGTTGAGCAACTCAAGCCCGTCACCACCGGGAAGGCTCAGGTCCAGGAGTATAAAATCGTAGGTGTTGACAAAAATCTTTTCTGCTGCAGATGATTTTTTCCAGGCATGTTCGATGGTGTAGCCTTCCTTTCCAAGAAATTCTGCCATTTCAAGACCTAAGGTTTTTTCGTCTTCGACGATCAGGATATTCATGACGTCAAATTAACTAAATTTTAATTGGTGCGCGATTTTGTTTCTGCAATTTTGATGCTGTGTACGCAATTTTCATTCCGTGATCCGGAATAGGTTTGCACTATTCAGAATTTGTAGACCACTCATTTGCTTCATTCAAAACTTACAAATTACTCATTTACACCAACCATAACTGGTCAAAAAAATTGATGCGTTTTGAGGACATGTGAAATCTTTTTTTTCAAAAGATTTCGAGTCCGAAAAGCGCATTAATTTTTACCACCTCCAAGCGCCTTATACAAATTCACCACCGACTGCAATTTCTGCAACCTGTCGTTAATGCTATTAAGTTGAGCGGCCAACAGGCTTTGTTCTGAGGTGAGCACATCGGTATAATTGGTAGCAGAACTGTAACGCAACAATTCTTTGGTAAAGTCCACCGCTTTGGTCAGGGAGGCAATCTGTCTCGCCCTTACGGTTTCTTTTTCAGCAGCAGTCTGGTAAGCAAACAAAGCATTGGAAACTTCCTGTCCGCCGGTCAGCAAACTCTGCTGGAAACTGTAAAAAGCCTGTTGTTGTTGTGCTTCGGCAGTTCTTAACCTTGCTTTGTTCTGTCCCCTGTTAAAAATAGGCTGGGTGATTCCGCCAATCAGGTTATAAAAAATAGAATTGTCGAAGAAGTTTTTGACATCCAGTGTAGACAAACCACCATTGGCGGTCAGCGTAAGGGCAGGGTAGAAGAATGCCTTGGCCACGTTCTTATTTTCGAAGGCCGCACGGAAAGCAAATTCGGCAGCCTGAACATCAGGCCGGTTTTGCAGCAATTGGGCTGATACGCCAGTCTGCAGACTGCTGTAAACTTGCTGTGCATCCAGGTTTGACCGTTCTATGGCGCCCGGGCCTTTGCCCAATAACACACTTAATGCATTTTCAGCTTCTTTGATGTTCCTTTTCAGATCAGGAATCGTCACCTGCGCCGCATATAAATTGGCTTCACTTTGTACGACTGCAGCGCCATTTACAACTGCACCTTCTTTGAGGGCCTTCATGGTTTCTACATCACGCTGTCTGATTCCGACTGTTTGCTCGGTGATGGACAGCTGCTTGTCCAAAGCCAAAAGATTATAGTACGTATTGGCAATGTTGGCAATAAGTTGCGTCTGCACCGCTCTTTTGGCAGCATCCGTTTGCAGTAAAGAAGCATAAGCCGATCTTTTGGCGCTGCTCAGTTTACCCCAGATGTCTGCCTCCCAGCTGGTGCTCAGCTGGGCGCGGTAAGTCTGGGTTTCGGTATTGATGTTGACACCAGGAGGGAAGTTCAGGGCTGCTTTGGACTGCTTGGCATCCGTTACCGATAAATCAGCAGACAGACTCGGCAACAGGGCCATCCTATTTTGGTAAAGCGTCGCCTCAGCAATTTTAATCCGCTCTATGGCTTGCTTCAGGTCCAGGTTTTCGTTCAGGCCCTGCTGGATCAGCGTCTGCAAAGTTGCATCTGCGAACAGCGTTTTCCAGGGCAGATCGGCGATGGTCGTCGTATCCGTAGTCGTATTGTCGCGGTATAGGCCATTGCTGTTGACCGCCGGCCGCTCGTATTTCTGACTCACGCATGCTGTCAGACTCAGTACCGTCAGGCCTATAATGATGTATGATTTGTTATAACTAGAGTTCATGTGCTTAAAAATTAATGTTCAGGACGCGTGGCTACAGGAAAGTCAGTTTCGCTTTGTTCAGCTTCAACGCCCTCATCAAAAGGCGATTTGTTGCTTACTTTTTCCTGTAAGGTCTGGAAAATGATAAACAAGGCCGGAATTACAAATATCCCGAATATCGTACCGATGAGCATGCCACCTACAGCGCCGGTACCGATTGATTTGTTACCCGCCGCACCTACTCCGGTCGACAGCATCAATGGAAGTAGGCCCAGGATAAAGGCAAAGGAAGTCATCAGGATCGGGCGGAGACGTGCCGTAGCGCCCTCTATAGCCGCATTGACAATGCTCATGCCTTTTCTTCTGCGGTCTACCGCAAACTCTACGATCAGGATGGCATTTTTAGCCAGCAAGCCTACCAGCATGATCAGTGTGATCTGTGTATAAATGTTGTTGTCGACTTTAAAGATCTTGTCAAAAATGAATACTCCGGCAAGTCCGATAGGCAGGGAAATCAATACTGCAAGTGGCAGGATGTAACTTTCATATTGTGCACAAAGCAGGAAATACACGAAGATCACGCAAAGGAGGAAGATGAAAATCGTCTGACTGCCGCCTGCCATTTCTTCCCTGGAAAGACCCGAGAATTCATAGCCATAACCTGCCGGGAGGTGGATGGCAGCTTCTTCCTGTACGGCCTTAAGCGCATCACCAGAACTAAAGCCCGCATTGGGTGCCCCTGTCACTGCAATTGAGGTATACAAATTGAAACGGGAAATCGCCTGCGGACCATAAACCTTAGTGAGCGTAATAAAGCCGCCCACAGGTGCCATGGTTCCGTTAGATGTACGTGCGTATATGCTGTTCAAGGTCTGCTGATTGGCACGGTAAGGTGCGTCAGCCTGATACATGACCCGGTATTGCTTGCCATATTTATTGAAATTGGATGCGTAAACACCACCATAATAGCCCTGTAATACACCAAGCACGTCTGTTACCGTCAAACCCGCCTGTTTGATCTTCGCCACATTGACATCGATCTGGTACTGCGGGAAATTCGGGTTGAAAGAAGTAGAAGCATACTGGATCTCTGGCCTTTTGCTCAGCGCAGCCAGGAATGCATTGCCTACGGTATTGAACTTATTGATGTCGCCACCGGTTTTGTCCTGCAACTGGAATTCAAATCCGCCACTGGTACCAAAACCCTGTATGGTAGGAGGTGCAAAGAAGATGATCTTGGCACCCTTGATGCTTGCTGTTTTGGCAAATAGTTCGCCAATGATTGCCTTTACATCACGGTCGCGCTCTTTCCATGGCTTCAGCCTGGAAATTACCATCCCATAAGAACTTCCGGATCCACTGATCATGCTTCGTCCGACAATCCGCAATGAACTCTTAATCTCGTCAATGGTGTGTACAATGCTGTCGATGCGCACAATGACCTTATCTGTTGCCTCCTGGGAAGTTCCAGCAGGTAGTGAAATGTCTGACATGATGGTTCCCAAATCTTCGTTGGGTACGAAACCTTTTGGAGTGGTATTCATGGTCCAGACCAGGATGCCGGTAAACAAAAGAATACCAGCTACAGCGATCCATTTTTTGCGGGCAAGAAAACTCACCGAACGTTTGTAGCGGTTGGTCATCAGGTCAAATGAGGTATTGAAACCAACGTAGAACCTTTGCAGGAAGTTTTTCTTTTTGCCATGGTCATCTGCATGCGGCTTTAAGAAAAGTGCGCAGAGGGCCGGACTTAATGTCAGGGCGTTGATGGCCGATAAGATAATGGCGATAGCAAGGGTCAGTCCGAATTGCTTATAGAATACACCCGAAGATCCTTTGATGAAACTCACCGGGATGAACACCGCCGCCATCACTAAGGTAATGGAGATGATGGCCCCTGTAATGTCTTCCATGGCATCCACCGTCGCTTTTTTTGCAGAAGTATAGCCGCTGTCGAGCTTGGCATGTACCGCCTCTACTACCACAATGGCGTCATCAACCACAATCCCAATGGCCAGCACCAGCGCAAAGAGCGTCAGCAAGTTGATGGTAAAACCGAATAAGCTCAGGAAGAAGAAAGTACCGATGATGGCTACCGGCACACTGATCGCTGGGATCAGGGTAGACCTGAAGTCCTGCAGGAAGATAAATACCACGAGGAACACCAGGATAAAGGCTTCAATCAGGGTATGGATTACTTTCTCGATCGAGGCATCCAAAAAGTCATTGATGTTGATCAGCGCGGTGTAATGTACCCCTTTAGGGAAATTGACGGAAGCATCGTCCAGCACTTTTAGAGAGCCTTCAATTACTTCCTTGGCATTTGAGCCTGCAGTTTGATTGATCGCGATACCCAAAGCTGGTTTTCCGTTGAAACGTACGGAACTGGCATAACTCTGCGCACCCAGTTCGATACGGGCAACATCTTTCAACCGCAGTACCTGGCCATTGTTGCCCGTCCTGACGATGATGTTGCTGAATTCGGTTTCGTTTTTAAGTCGTCCAGAATATTTGAGGGTATACTGAAACGATTCGTTGCCCTGCTCCCCGAATTGTCCGGGTGCGGCTTCGATGTTCTGCTCAGCCAAAGCAACGCTCACGTCATTTGGAACTAGTCCATAAGTGGCCATCACATCCGGTTTCAACCAGATCCGCATGGTATAATCCATCAGACCAAAAGCACTGGCATCACCCACACCATTGATCCTTTTGATCTGCGGGATCAGGTTGATGTTTGCATAGTTTTGCAGGAATTTCTGATCGTAAGAAGCACTGTCGCTATAAATACCGAAAATCAGTACGTTACTGGCTTGTCTCTTGGCGGTTACCACCCCTGCACGGGTTACTTCGGCAGGCAGCAGACTGCTGGCCCTGGAAACACGGTTCTGCACGTTTACCGCAGCAAGATCCGGATTGGTTCCCAGTTTGAAGTTGATGGTAATGGTTGCCGTTCCGTCGTTACTCGCCGAAGAGGTCATATAAGTCATGTCCTCGACACCGTTGATCTGTTCCTCCAGCGGAATCACCACACTGTTCATCACTACGTCGGCATTGGCACCCTGATAAGAAGCAGAAACCTGTACTGTAGGCGGTGCAATCTCCGGATATTGTGATACAGGCAGCGTAATTAACCCCAGAACACCGAGGATGACTATAATAATCGATATAACTGTCGATAAGACAGGTTTCTCTATAAATTTCTTAAACATAAATTAGTTTTTTAGCTCCGCGTAGACCGCATCGTGGGTTTGCTCTTCAGGTTTGATCTTTGCGCCATCTTTGAGCGATTGGAATCCTTCCAAGACGATTTTATCGCCTGATTTAAGTCCCTTGGTCACCACATAAAATTTACCTTTAGTGATTTCCATCACCTGTACTTCTGTGTTTTTTACAGAACCGGTGTCGGTAAGGAGGTACACGAATTTCTTGCCCTGCAGGTCTATCGTTGATTTCTGAGGAATTAAGATAATGTTTTCAATCTGCTGCGGAATGCGAACGGAAGCACTTGCGCCACTTCTGAGCAGCATAGATGGATTGCTGAAGGTGGCTCTCAAACTGGCTGCCCCGGTATTGGTATTGATCAGTCCGTTGATGGATTCAATTTTTCCATTCTCAGCATAGGCTGTACCGTCTGACAAAACCAGTGAGACAGCAGGGATATTTTTCATTTGGGCAGCAAGATTGGCACCCTTGTAGGTTTTAGAAAAATCCAGTAACTGTTTCTCATTCAGAGAGAAATAGGCGTAAACCCTGGAGATGTTGGACACAGTAGTGAGGGGTTCTGCACCGCTGGGGCTTACCAAACTTCCCGTCTTAAACGGAATGCTGCCAATGACGCCGTCTACCGGACTGGTGATGCGCGTATAGCCCAGGTTGACCCTGGCATTGGATAGTTCGGCCCTGGCCTGTGCCAAAGCAGCTTTCTTGCTTTGTAAGGTAAGTTGGGCAGCGTCAAGATCGTATTTGCTGATGATGTCTTTCTCTACTAGCGGCTTGGTTTTATTCACCTGCAGTTGCGCTGCGTTTACGTCAGCTTCAGCACTGCTGATGGCCGCGTTTGCCGTTCTTACCGATTGCTCATACTGCGGTGCGTTGATGCTGAAAAGCAGTTGCCCTTTTTTTACAGTAGCACCTTCGTCTACATATATTTTTTCAATAAAGCCGTCAACTTTCGGTCTGATGTCTACATTTTGGATGCCTTCCAGCGTAGCAGGATAGTCCGACTCTACTGTTGTAGATTCGGTATTTACTGCAAAAACGGGGTAGGCCTGCACCTGGTCTGCAGCAGGCGCTTTCTTTTGATCACTAGTATTGCAGGAACTGATGATAAATAATGCAGGTAGTAAAAGATAGAGCGATTGGAGTGTTTTTTTCATGGGAATCTTCGTGTTTTTAATCAAATAAGCCATCGATCGGCGAAATTATTCATAGTCATAATGACTTAGAACATCGAAATGTAATGTTTCGTTTGCTATCGCATTTGTAACTAAACATTTGCAGAAAAAGTATGAAGTGATTAATAAAACTTTTGCCCTGAAATATTATACCGGCATGTGGCGGTGCACTTGTCTTAAAGCAAACTGCATCTGCTCTGCCTGGTTCATATAGGTGTTGTCCAGCACGATGGCATCTTCTGCTTTGGTCAGCGGACTTTCAGCGCGGGTGGTATCCGCATAGTCACGGTGGGCCAGGTTTTCAAAGACTTCTTCTAATGTCGTGGAGTTGTCCCCTTTGGAACGGATCTCCTTAAAACGGCGTTCGGCTCTTATTTTTGGGTCTGCAGTCATGAAAAACTTCAGTTGCGCATCCTCAAATACGGTTGTGCCGATGTCCCTTCCATCCATCACAATGTTTTCCGTTTTGCCCATCCGTTGCTGCTGCTTCACCATTTCGGTGCGGACCAGTTTATTGGCAGAAATCTCGCTAACCTTTTCAGATACCGGCATCAGACGGATCTCCTCAGAAACCTCTTCTCCGTTCAGGGTAATGTGGGATTCATAATCGCGCGAGTGGAAATTGAGTTCAATTTGTTGAAGTGCGTGTGCCACTGCTCCCTGGTTGTGGATGTCTATGTGCTTGCGCAGAAAATAAAGCGTAACCGCACGGTACATGGCCCCGCTATCGATATAAATGAAACCCAGTTCTTTTGCCAAAGCCTTTGCCATTGTGCTTTTTCCGCAGGATGAATAACCATCTATTGCAATAACCAGGTTCTGCCTCATGATGGCAAAGTTAGTGTTTTAGGAGATTCGGTATAATAATTATTTATTAAATTATGCCCTCATTGATTGGAAACCTTATATTTTTGCCGCATGTTACCCAATAAAGAAGACCTTCTGAAGGTTGTTAAGTTCAAAACTTCGCGAAGCGGCGGGGCCGGTGGCCAGCATGTAAACAAGGTTTCGAGCAAAGTCGAACTCATCTTCGATCTGAACTCGGCGCCATTTTTTAATGAAGAAGAGCTGTTGCTGCTGCAGGAGCGGTTGATGAACCGGCTGGACCAGGATGGACTGTTGCACGTCGTGTCACAGGAAGACCGCAGCCAGTTGCTCAACAAAGAGCGGGTAATCGTCAAACTGATTGCCTTGTTGAAGTCGGCGCTGCATGTTCAGAAGAAAAGAAAACCAACCAAGATACCAAAAGCGGTGGTCAGGAAGAGGTTAGAGAACAAACAATCTATAGCTACTAAAAAAACGTTGCGTAAGCGCCCGGATCTTTACTAGTTGAAGCGGTAATACATACTGATGGATCCGTATTGATGCGCTTTGGCAGTACTCTTGAGTTCCTTGGTCTTGAAAATTACGCCAAAATCAAAAGTGAAGCGTTGTGAACTGTAGTCGAAACCAATCTGTTGAGCAAAGACAAGGGGTTTAGGATCAAAGGTCACGGGGCTGTTGTCATTAAAAAGGCTGCCCTGGATGGTTGCATCATAAGCCACAAAATTAAGTTGCGGTTTCACGTAAAAGAAAACCTCTGTTTTTTGCAGCGGCTTTGTTTTTGAATTGTTGCCGATCATGGAACTGGTATAGGTTGTGTTGAACAACTGATTGATATTCCCCGCCCTAAATAGTACCCCTGCACCAACACCATTAAATGTCGTTCCGGCATTCGCATATCCTTCAAAAGAGATGTCAATTGCATTGTCCTCTGAGCGGTTGAGCAAGCGGGTATATTGCGCAGAAAGATTCACTGTCAACTCATTTTTGATCTGGTAATCCCATCCGGCCAATTCATAAAATCCAACGGTATTGTGTAGTAGCTCCTGTCCGGCCTCAGCCAGGGAGTTCGGTCCGGTAGTACCCAGCTCAATACTCGTTTTAAAAATCCGCTCTTTACTGCTAAACCAGCTCATGGCCGCTCCTGCATAGAGGTAGCCGGCAAAAGGCCTGTCCTGTTTATCGGGGTTTGGCGCATAGCCCGAGATCGGGTTGAACATTTTTTGTCCGACTGACAACTCATATACTTTTTTCTCCAGTCCTTTTTTTAATTTCTGCTGGTCCGTAGCCCTTTTGAAGCTGATAAAAAGTCCATTGGTATAGTACCGGTCAGAACCCTGGGCCAGGTACGAATCGTTGTCACTTTTAAAGCCAAATTCATTTTTGTAAGTCTGTCCGAAAGTCAGGTTGGCCAGAAGAAGCAGAAGTGCGCCAGGAAGGAAAAATTTGCTGTTCATTTTTGGGGTTAAAAAAAACTCCGGCAATTTGCCGGAGCTCAATATCATGGTTTAAAAAAATCTTAGAAGGTATAACCGAAGCTCAGTCCGCCATAGTATGGTATGAAATTGTTTTTATTGAATACAGGGCTTAAGCCTGCTCTGAACGAAAACCCGCCATCTTGCGGCTGTACACGGTAAAAGAAACTCATGGTGCCAATGACATTGCCATCATCGTCATCGAAAATCACCCCACTGTTGCCAGAAGTACTTAAAAAAGTAGCTCCAAGCCCGAGTTCGAAGAATTTGTTGCCCTTGCCCAGCAGGTAATTTAAAGAAAGCGGAACGGTCATAAGTTTATCACCGTCGATCGCCAGGTAACCGATCCCAGCCCTGCCGCCCAGTCCATCTCTTTTATTGGAAAACCTGGAATCATAATTCGCTGTAAAAGTCAGGCCCTGTCCGCCCAACTCAACAAAGATATTTTGGGCACGCTTTACCTCAGCATTTGCAATGTTGATCGCCTGTGTTTGGGCGTTCACGCTTTGCATGAATACAATCGTAAAACAAGCAGCAAGTATTGTCGTAAATCTTTTCATCGTTGGTTGGTCTGGTTTTGGTTGCCCAATGATAAGTAAAAATTACTTAGTTTGCAATTGCCGCTGGCTTAACAACTAGCTTCTGCGGATTTTTAACTTTGTCTTTGGTCAAAGCCAGTTCGATCACCTCCTTCATTTCGGTTACATAATGGAAATTCAGGTCTTTAATATAGCTTTCTTTAATTTCCAGGATGTCTTTACGATTTGATTTGCACAAAATGATGTCCTTGATGTTGGCACGTTTTGCGGCAAGGATTTTCTCTTTAATTCCACCTACAGGAAGTACTTTTCCCCTAAGGGTAATTTCTCCCGTCATGGCCAGGTTAGACCTGACTTTACGTTGAGTGAAAGCGGAAGTCAATGCCGTAAGCATGGTAATTCCGGCAGAAGGACCGTCTTTTGGTGTAGCCCCGGCAGGTACATGCACATGCACATCCCACTGGTCGAACAGCGCAAAGTCAATATTGAAGAGATCGGCATGTGCCCTTAGATAAGCAAGCGCGATGATGGCAGATTCTTTCATGACCTCACCAAGGTTACCGGTGAGCGTTAGCTTTCCTTTACCCGGACTCAGGCTGGCTTCGATAAAGAGGATGTCCCCGCCCACGGAAGTCCAGGCCAGGCCTGTTACCACCCCTGCAACTTCATTTCCTTCGTAAAGGTCCTTATCGTAGATCGGGGCACCTAAAATCCTTTCTACATCTTCGGCAGTAAGCGTAGGCTCATAGGTTTCCTCCATTGCGATCTTGGTTGCCACACCACGAACCAGGGAGCCAATCTTTTTTTCCAGTCCCCGTACACCCGATTCCCTGGTATAATCTTCAATCACTTTTTCGATCAGCGCATTTTTGATGTTGATGTCTTTAGTTTTAATACCATGCTGTTCTTTTTGCTTCGGAAGAAGGTATTTTTTGGCAATCTCTATTTTCTCTTCTATGGTATAGCCATTTACTTCAATGATCTCCATACGGTCCAGCAAAGCCGGTTGAATGGAGCTTAGTGAATTTGCAGTGGCAATGAAAAGTACATTGGAAAGATCGTAGTCTGCCTCGACATAGTGGTCGTTGAACGCACTATTTTGTTCAGGATCCAATACCTCCAATAAGGCAGATGAAGGATCTCCTCTGAAATCGGCGCCTACTTTATCAATTTCATCCAGCACAAATACCGGATTGGCAGCGCCAGCTTTTTTGAGCGACTGGATAATCCTGCCCGGCATCGCACCGATATAGGTTTTTCTGTGTCCGCGGATTTCCGCTTCATCGCGGATTCCACCAAGCGCCATTCTTACGTATTTACGGTTCAAAGCCTTGGCAATGGATTTGCCGAGGGAAGTTTTACCAACTCCCGGAGGGCCAACCAGGCAAATGATCGGGGCCTTCATGTCACGCTTTAACTTGAGGACTGCAAGGTATTCAATGATGCGTTTTTTTACTTTATCAAGGCCAAAGTGATCCTTGTCCAGCACGCGCTGCGCGCGTTTCAAATCAAAATTGTCTTTGGTAAAGTCACTCCAGGGAAGATCCAGCAGCAATTCCAGGTAATTGATCTGTACGGAATAGTCGGGAGCCGCAGGATTCATCCTGCCTAACTTCTCCAGTTCCTTATGAAAGTGCTTGTCGACAGGGGCAGACCACTTTTTCTTTCTGGCACGTGTCTGCAAGGTTTCATATTCCATGTCAGATGAATTACCCCCAAGCTCTTCCTGTATGGTTTTTAACTGCTGATTCAGGAAATAGTCGCGCTGTTGTTTGTCCAGATCTGTGCGGACTTTAGATTGAATCTGGTTTTTCAGTTCCAGCATCTGAAGCTCCAATGTCAGCAATTCCATCACCATGGATGCCCGCTCCCTAAGGTTCTCCATTTCCAGCATCTTTTGTTTGTCGGACACGTCCGCATTCATATTGGACGAAATGAAATTGATCAGAAAGGAGGTGCTTTCAATATTCTTCAGGGCAATACCTGCTTCGCTTGGAATGTTGGGCGACAACTGGATAATCTGCGAAGACATCTCTTTAATAGAGGCGATTAAGGCCTTGAATTCTTTATCCTCTTTGTGTTTGGACTCGGCAAATTTGCTGATGCTCACCTTAATATAAGGTTCAGACTGGACCTCTTCTACCAGGCGGAAACGTTGTTTGCCCTGGATGATCACCGTGGTGTTTCCATCCGGCATTTGCAACATCTTGATGATATGGGCAACTGTACCGACATTGTTTAACTGATCAAACGAAGGGTCTTCTATACTTACATCTTTCTGGGATACCACCCCAATGATCCTGGAGCCCTTATAAGCTTCCTTGATCAATTTAATGGATTTGTCCCTGCCGACTGTGATCGGGATGACCACGCCTGGAAAAAGAACGGTATTTCTCAATGGCAGTATTGGCAGTATCTCAGGTGTTTCTTCATTGTTCATGTCATCTTCGTCCTGTTGGGACATCAATGGGAAGAACTCAGTATCTTCATTTATGATTGGAAGTGCATTGCTAAAATCAAACTGATCTTGTTTACTCATTAATTAGCTCATCTAAATTTAAAAACGACAATCTGGCAGCATGTCGTCTACGAAATTATTAATTGTGTGGAATAGACATTAATTTCAACTCCTATGCCAAACCACCGGCAGCACCTCCCTGCCTGTTAAAAAGTCAGGTACAAAAATAATAATCAGACAGACCATCATAATTCGGTTTATTTAACGTTAAGTAAGGGTAATTTATGGAAATCGTGAATTTCACATGGTGAATACCTTAATTAAAACATAAAATAGTTTATTACCTTTGTTAGGGGATTGATTGTACTAAATATATTTATTTTTTATTAAACAGGAGTTAATGAACTACTTTAAACAGACGATATGGCTATTGTTGGTTATTTCCGCACAGCAAAGTCTTGCTCAAAATACCAGTTATGATAAACTGGGTTTGCAGGCCTGGCTTAGGGGTGATTATAAGACGGCTGTTGCACAGCTTGAAAAAGCAGATACAAAAGATCCCAATAATCCGAACAATGCAAATATCCTGAAAATGCTGGGTTATTCTTATTACCAGTGCGGTGATTTTGAGAATTCCATATCGACCTACAGCAGGTTTATCACCCTGAAACCGGCAGATTATTCGGCTTATTATTACCGTGGAAAGGCGAGGCTGAACGTTGCAAATGACCCTAAAGAATCCCTGAACCAATTGCGGGAGAGTTTTTACCTGTCCGCTATCAAAGATTTTACGAAAGCCATTGAAATCAATGGGGAGGAAGACCCGCAGTTGTTGCAGAACAGGGCCCTGGCTTTTAAAGATTACGCCATTTATAAATCTTATAAAATTAAGAGGTCTGCAGAAAAAACAGCTTGCATCGGGTTATTCAATAATTCTGTTGCAGATTTTAACAAGATTTTGCTGGTACAGCCACAACGCAAAGACATCATCTCTTTGATTGAATACGTGAAAGCCCAGATCACGAGCTTAAAATAACTACCTGAACTTTAAGGTAACCTTATAGTCTTTGCTGTCAAGCAACCTGATGTGCTGGGATTTGTTGATTTGGTAAAGGCTGTCCGGATAGTAATGCAGGCTATCTACCGATGTGTACAGCATGTTGCTTGCTTTCATGAGGACAACAACAGCAACAGGTTTATTCTGGCTATAAGCAACAATGACTTCTTTGACCGGTATTTTTTCTTCGGCGGTCGTATAATGTACTTTCCCGTTTTTGTGATGTACAGTAAATAATCGCCGCCAGGAAGCTTTGTTGATATCTGCGTCAGCGATAGCCGCCAATTCAGCTTTCCAATTCGCTATTTTAAGGGATTTTGTTTCCTCAGACCCATTTATACTTACGCTTTTGCTGACAAGAGGCTGGGCTCGTTGCAAGCGAAGGGCCTCCTTTTCAAAATAACCTTTGAGGTCAAAGTATAAAGGAACAGTTTTTTGTTGCTCAGCAGGACTGCTGTTACAGCTTGTGAGCAACAAAAAACTGCCTAATAAGAAAAGGTTGTGCCGCATTAAATTAAGCTGTTTCCAGTCATAACAGCGGGTTTTTCAATCCCCAGAATTTGTAGTATGGTCGGTGCAATATCGCCCAGTTTACCGTCAGCGATTGCTTTATAGTCCTTATCAATCAAAATGCAGGGCACCAGGTTTGTCGTGTGTGCTGTATTTACAGAGCCATCTCCGTTGACCATGTATTCAGAATTTCCGTGATCGGCGAGTATGATAAAGGAATAACCATGTTCCAAGCCTTTGTTGACAACAATCTCAGCGCAGCTGTCCGCCGTCTCAACAGCTTTTACTACCGCTTCAAAGACGCCGGTATGGCCTACCATATCTGGATTTGCAAAATTGAGGCATATAAAATCTGCCCATCCTGCTTCCAGTTCTTTACTAATGGCTTCCGTAATTCCAGCAGCACTCATTTCGGGTTGCAGATCATAAGTAGCAACCTTCGGCGAAGGGATCAGGATCCGCTTTTCATTTTTAAATTCCAGTTCCCTGCCCCCTGAGAAGAAGAAGGTTACATGTGGATATTTTTCCGTTTCGGCTATTCTGATCTGGTTTTTGTTGTTTTGTTCGAGGATCTCTCCCAATGTTTGCGACAGATCATCTTTGGTGAACATGACATTTACGTTAGAGAAACTCTCATCATAAGTCGTCATCGTTACATAATAAAGCGGAAGCTTGTGCATGTTAAAATCTGGATAATCAGCCTGGCTTAAGGCCGAAGTGATCTCTCTTCCACGATCTGTTCTGTAGTTGAAACAGATGACCACATCATCTGGCTGGATAGCTGCAACTGCAGATCCGTCGGCGTTAGTCACCACCAGCGGTTTGATGAACTCATCTGTTACGCCGTCCGCGTAGGATTGTGAGATGGCACCCAATGGATTCTGTGTGAATTCTCCCGTTGATTTTGTCAGCAGATCATAAGCAAGTTTTACCCTTTCCCATCTGTTGTCCCGGTCCATCGCATAATAACGCCCGATCAGCGTAGCCAGTTTGACAGCCGAACTTTCCAGGTGTTGCTCCAGATCTCCTATGAATTTTACGCCCGAATTCGGATCGGTATCCCGTCCATCCAGGAAAGCGTGAACAAATGCATTTTTAACGCCCTGCTCATCAGCTGCGTCGCAAAGGGCTTTTAAGTGGTTGATGTGTGCATGCACACCACCATCAGATACCAGTCCGATAAAGTGGACCGCTTTATTATTGGTTTTCGCGTAATGAAACGCGTCTAAAAGAACCGGATTTTCATGTAAACTATGGTCTGTAATTGCCTTGTTGATCCTGCCCAGTTCCTGGTAAACGACACGGCCTGCACCGAGGTTCATGTGGCCTACCTCTGAATTACCCATTTGGCCTTCAGGCAAGCCAACCGCTTCCCCTGAAGCTTCCAGTTTTGAGTTGGGATATTTTTGCAATAAACCGTCAAAAAACGGAGTGTTTGCGGCATAAGCTGCATCGGAACTGTCTTTTCTTCCATATCCCCATCCGTCAAGGATAATCAGCGCTACTTTTTTATTGTTCATTCGTTGGTTGCTTAGAATTTTAAATGGTCAATAGACTACGCAAATATAAGTCTATTGGCGCTTTTTTTTGAACCAATTTAGTTTTTGTGGGTTATTAGTGGCATAATTTATGTGCTGGAACTGTTGTTAGCTATAGCGAGATCATGAAGCCTTTACTGTATTTGATAGTCCTTTTTTTCAATATATCCTCTTTTACGTCGTTTCAGGGGGATATTATTGACAATCTGTCGGCTCATTTTAAAGCAGGGAATTCAAAGGAGATCGCTGCAAATTTTTCTCCGTCTGTAGATCTGATCATAATTGATGAAGAAGATGTGTATTCTAAAGCACAGGCAGAACAAATCCTGAGAAGTTTTTTCTCTAAATATCCACCGGTTAAATCATCGGTTATACACCGGCTCAATACCAATCCGAATTACCGGTATGGGGCTGTGTCTCTTGCGACCAAAAACGGAACTTTCCGGGTTTCTGTGACAATGAAAAAGACAGGCAACAGTTTTTTTATCACAGAATTGAGAATTGAGACGGAGAAATAGTTCTAAAAATGCTATTTTTGGGTTTAAATTAAAGTTTTGGATAAGCAGATTATAGACCAATTTATAACAAATGCGATCGCCGAAGACCAGGGTGATGGCGATCATACCTCCCTTTCAACCATACCGGCTACCGCACAGGGTAAGGCCAAACTGCTTATTAAAGAATCAGGCATTGTTGCCGGTGTTGAGCTTGCGCTGGAAATTTTTCGCCAGGTGGATCCATCTTTGGTTACCGAAGTATTTATTCAAGACGGAGCTGAAGTAAAATTCGGAGATGTGGCATTGACCGTTTCAGGGAGTGCCCGTTCCATCTTACTGGCCGAAAGGCTGGTGCTCAATTGCATGCAACGCATGAGCGGCATCGCGACCAAAACCAATCATATTGTTCAATCACTTGCTCCTTATAAAACTAAATTGCTGGATACCCGTAAAACTACACCAGGTATGCGTTACCTTGAAAAATGGGCAGTCCGCATAGGCGGCGGGGTAAATCACCGGATCGGGTTATATGATATGATCCTGATTAAAGACAATCATGTGGATTATGCCGGTGGCATTGCCAATGCAATCCGTTCGGCAAATGAATACCTTAGAGAAAACAGCAAAAACCTTCAGATAGAAATAGAAGTCAGAAACCTCACTGAGTTGAACGAGGTCTTACAGCATGGCGGGGCAGACCGCATTATGCTCGACAATTTCAATTATGCGGATTTAAAGGAAGCAGTTCGGCTAATTGACGGCAAGTACATTACTGAAGCCTCTGGCGGTATCGTTGAAGAAAATGTAACTGAATACGCTGCATGCGGCGTTGATTTTATCTCTATGGGTGCGATCACACATTCAGTGAAAAGTTTGGATATCAGTTTAAAAGCATTTTAGAATATGATTTCAATCTATTCTATATCCGCCGTCATTTTAGCTTATTTGTTTGGATCTATTCCCACCGCCGTTTGGCTCGGTCAGGCTTTCTATGGTGTAGATGTAAGAGAATATGGCAGTGGTAATGCTGGTGCGACCAATACTTTCAGGGTATTGGGTAAAAAAGCGGGCATAGCCGTTATGATCATTGACATTGCGAAAGGATATACGGCAACTAAATTGGCCTATTTTATCGGGATGTCTGTTACCGGCCCCCACCATTCTGCCCAGTTCGTGAATTACCAGCTTGCCTTGGGTGTGACCGCTGTGATGGGACATTTATTTCCTGTATTTGCGGGATTTAGAGGAGGGAAAGGAGTTGCCACACTTTTTGGAATGATTTTGGCAGTTAACTTCGAAGCATCTATGCTTTGTGTTCTGGTTTTCCTGGTGGTGTTATTGCTGACTAAGTATGTTTCCTTAAGTTCGATCTGTGCGGGATTTACTTTTCCCCTAAGTATCGTTTTTTTATTCCAGATATCGATCAAATCAGAAGTACTATACGGCATGTGTGTTTGCGTGCTGATTTTAGTGACCCACCAAAAGAACCTCGAAAGATTGCTGAAAGGCAAAGAATCCAAAGTTTATTTGTTTAGAAAAAAGACAAATTAAACAAAAGCCTTTATGAAGAAATTATTAATAGTTGGTATAGCCTCAGTAAGTCTGGCGTTATCCTCTTGTTCTACTGTGCCGCTAACTGGCAGAAGCAGGTTGAATTTAGTAAGTGACGAGCAGGTTTTGCCGATGGCTTTCCAGGCCTATGGGGAATTCCTGACTGAAAACAAGAAAGCTGTATTGCCAACTTCCAATGCCCAGGCGCAACGGGTAAAGACTATTGGTAACAAACTGATCGCTGCGGTTCAGAACTATATGAACAGCAATAATTTTGGAGATCAAATCGCAAATTACAAATGGGAGGTGAACGTGGTGGAGAGCAAAGAACTCAATGCATGGTGTATGCCTGGTGGAAAGATCGTGGTCTATACCGGGATTTTACCGGTCACTAAAGATGATGCAGGCCTGGCCACAGTAATGGGTCACGAGATTGCACATGCCATTGCGGGCCACTCGGCCGAACGCATGTCGCAGGAAATGGTCGGACAAGGGCTTGGTGCTTTAGGGAACGCTGCTACTGCAAATAATTCAAAAAGGCAATCGATATTTAATACATTGTATGGCATTGGAGCACCCCTGGCAATGCTGAGCTACGGCCGTAACCAAGAATTGGAAGCTGATAGGTTAGGACTGATTTTTATGGCTATGGCTGGCTATAACCCGCAAAATGCGATTGGGTTTTGGCAAAGGATGGCAACTGCTGGTCAGGGAAGTCAAAAACCACCAGAATTCTTAAGTACCCACCCGAGTGATGAAACCCGGATCGGCAGGATTCAAAATGCACTGCCGGAAGCGCAGAAATATTATAAACCAAAATAAAATACACCGAGGCCGTCCCGCAAAGACGGCCTTTAGTTTTCCAGTGCCTTGATCATCGCAGATGCTTTCAGCATACATTCTTCATACTCATCTGCCGCATTCGCGGCATAAGTAATGGCGCCTCCGACCTGGAAAGATAGGAATTGCTTGTCCTCCCTATAAAAAATGCTCCTGATCAGCACATTGAAATCGAAATCACCTTTTGGATCGATATACCCCATTGCTCCTGAATAAGCCCCTCTTTTGCTGTGTTCATACTGCTCAATCAGTTCCATAGATCTCTTTTTGGGTGCACCTGTCATAGAGCCCATGGGGAATGCATTTTTTATGGCATCTACCAGATGGACAGCAGGGGAGATGCTGCAGGTAACTGTTGAGATCATCTGGTAGACCTGCGGGAAAGCATAGACGCCAAACAATTCTTCTACCTGTACCGATCCTTTTATCGCGCTTTTGGTGAGGTCATTGCGCACCAGATCTACAATCATGACGTTCTCTGCCTGCTCTTTCGCATCCTCTTTAAAGCGTGTTCTGACCAATGCATCTTCTTCAGTGCCAGAACCGCGTTTCGCTGTTCCCTTGATCGGTTGTGAAATGAGTTTGCTGCCTCTTTTGCAAAGAAAACGTTCAGGGCTTGCCGAAAGGATATAGCGTTCCCTGATTTTAAAAAAGCCGGAGAAGGGAGTCGGAGAAATCTGGTTTAGCCGTTCAAGGATAAAAAGCGGGTCAATAACCGCATTTGTGGCGAAGAACTCCTGACAAAAATTGACCTCATAGATGTCGCCGCGGCGAATGTGTTGCTGCAGGTTTTCTATTATTTTGATATAAGCAGCCTGATCTATTTTAGCGTGAAACGATACTGCCGAAGATGGTCTATATTGGATCTGCATACCTGAAATATGGGAAAGTACCTCCGGATTGCCGAGCAGCATTTCCGCCTTTCCGTTTTTTACAATAAGGAGGTAGGTTGGAACGAAGAAAAAAAGATCGGGGAAGCACAAATTATCACTGTGTGCGGACTGAAGTTGTTCGGTTTCATTTTTGAGGTCATAAGACATCAAACCAAACATCCAGTTTTTGTGCTGGTCATAGAAAGACTTTAAGTCGTCGAAAGCTTGTCCTGCGGACCGATCCAGCTGCTGATTAGCTCCGGCAGCAACTAGTAAATCGAAATTTCCGTATTGATCGGGATAGTCGTTAGAATCAAAACAGCAACAGGTATCAAATGTATTGGCCCATTGCAATGCTTTTTTTTTGAAAGAATTTAGATCCCTGATGTTCATTTTTTGCGTTGGCAAATGTATGCAATATAGGGCATAATCGCATAAATAAAAAAGGGTGGCACCAGGGCCACCCTTTCACAACATATCTTTTTTTTAATCTAAAATCAAGGTCTGTGTGCGATCAGGACCAACAGAAAGAAACTTTACGGGTACCTCAAGTTCCTTTTCCAGAAATGCAATGTAGTCTGCAAGTTGAGCGGGAACTTCTTCAACCTTGCGAATTCCGGTAACATCAGTTTTCCAGCCTTCAATCTCCTTCAGGACAGGTACTGGCTGAACAGTAATGATGTCATACGGCATATAGTCGATCGTTTCACCATTGTGCTCGTAATGCGTACAAGCATAAATTTTGTCAAATCCGTCCAGCACATCAGCTTTCATCATGATCAGTTCAGTGACCCCATTGAGCATAATGGCATATTTTAATGCAGGAAGATCAATCCATCCGCAACGGCGTGCACGGCCGGTGGTTGCACCAAATTCATGACCAACGCTGCGTAGTGTCTCGCCGGTTTCATTGTCGAGTTCAGTCGGAAATGGCCCGCTACCGACACGGGTACAATAGGCTTTAAAAATACCAAATACCTTACCGATGGTGTTGGGCGCAATACCCAATCCTGTACAGGCACCGGCAGTCGTGGTATTGGAAGAAGTTACGAATGGGTAAGACCCAAAATCTACGTCCAGTAAAGTGCCTTGTGCGCCTTCTGCCAGTACGGTTTTACCTGATTTCAGGTAACCGTTTACAAAATGCTCGCTATCAACATGAGGAATACTTTTGATGAATTCAATGGCTTCAAAGAATTTAGCTTCCTTTTCAGTCAGGTCATATTCAAACTCGAAATGGGAAAGGATTTCTTTGTGCTTCTCTACCAGTCTTTCATAGCGCTCCTTGAAGTCAGGGAGCATGGTATCGCCAACGCGAAGTCCGTTACGGCCTGTCTTATCCATATAAGTCGGACCAATACCTTTTAAAGTAGAACCGATCTTATTTTTTCCCATTTTTTGCTCATTTGCTGCATCCAGCAACTGGTGGGTAGGAAGAATCAGGTGTGCTTTACGTGCGATGACCAGTTTGCCTTTAGCAATCGGGTCATGGCCTGCAGCTTTGAGGTTGTCCAGTTCCCTTTTTAGAATGATGGGATCAATGACCACACCATTACCAATCAGGTTCATTGTTTTTTCATTGAAGATGCCTGATGGTATCGTATTCAAAACAAATTTTTTACCGTCAAACTCTAAAGTATGCCCAGCATTTGGGCCGCCTTGAAAACGAGCTATCAAATCATATTGCGGACTAAGAACATCAACAATTTTTCCCTTGCCTTCATCGCCCCATTGCAGGCCAAGAAGCACGTCTACTTGCGTCATTATTTAAATTTAAGGATAGAAATATTATAATTGGTTTTTAACTAGCATGTTTAATATCGGTGTTCTGGTTGCTCATGGCAGCCTTGGCAGCACAATCAAAGCAGACACCATACATATTTAAGGAATGGTGCTTGATCTCAAATTTCAGCAGATCACCCACCATGCTTTGTATCTGGTGGATACGCGGATCGCAGAATTCTACTACCTTGCCACAATCGATGCAGATAACGTGGTCGTGCTGATGATAGCCGTAGGATTTTTCAAACTGGGCCATGTTCTTTCCGAACTGGTGCTTGGTCACCAAATCACAGGACACCAATAATTCCAGTGTATTGTATACGGTGGCCCTGCTCACACGGTACTTTTGATTTTTCATGTGGATATAGAGGGTTTCCACATCAAAGTGATCGTCCCTCGAATAGATCTCCTCAAGGATCGCAAAACGCTCTGGCGTTTTCCTCAGGCTTTTATTTTCGAGATAGGCTTCGAATATTTTTCTTACCAGCTCGCTGTTGTGGTTTGTAGACATAGTTTTTAAACTCCTTTCAAAGTTACCAATTTTTATATAATACGCTAATGATTTATAGTAAATTACGCATCGAACCTGGTAACACCGGTTACGCCTTTTACCATCATTAAATTTTCAATCAGTTTGTCCAGGTGGTCTTTATCGTTTACAAAGATCATGATAGACCCGTCAAATATCCCGTTATCGGTATCTACGGTAATAGAACGCATATTTACCTTAAAATCGTTTGATATGACCTTAGTAATGTTATTGATCAGTCCCACGTCATCGATGCCGATGATGTGCAGTCCGGTCAGGAAGGTCAGCTCCTGTTGTTTGTTCCATTTGGCTTTTACCACCCGGTAACCATAATTGGCCATCAGTTGGGCGGCATTCGGGCAATTCGTCCTGTGGATCTTGATGCCCTCGTTCACGGTAACAAAACCAAACACATCATCTCCGGGAATGGGATTGCAACAGGCGGCCAGGGTGTAGTCGATCTTTTGCAGGTCTTCGCCAATCAGCAACGTGTCTGATTCTGGCCCTTTGATCCTGCTCAGCATCGCTTCGATCTGCTGGTGCTCATTGCGTTCGGCATTGCCCCGGTTTTCGATTTCCTTTTCGCTGGCCAGGTAATCCTTCAGGTCCTTCAACTCAATCTTGCCATTGGCTACGGCAATGAATAATTCCTGTGTAGAGGGCAATTTGAAGAAATAGCTCAGTTTGTTCAGGTTATCAGTATTGTAGGTAATCTTCAAAGATTTGAGTTTCCGCTCCAACGCTTCTTTTCCGGTCTCCGCGATTTTACGTTTCTCTTCTTTTAATGAAGATTTGATCTTTGACTTCGCTTTGGCAGTCACCACAATGTTGAGCCAATCTTCTTTTGGCGCCTGCTTTCCCGAAGTGATGATCTCTACCTGATCGCCGTTCTGCAACTTATACGACAAAGGAACAAGTTTGTGGTTCACTTTGGCACCGATACATTTTGCACCCACGTCGGTATGGATCTCAAAGGCAAAATCAAGTGCTGTAGCGCCCAATGGCAATTGGATCAGTGCACCTTTCGGCGTAAAAATAAAGATCTCATCACTAAAGAGGTTCATTTTGAAATCGTCGAGGAAATCAAGCGCATTTGCTTCCGGATTACTCAGCATTTCCCTTACTTTCATAATCCACTGGTCAAGGCCATTGTCATTGCTGGATTCTTTATACTTCCAGTGCGCGGCAAAGCCCTTTTCTGCAATTTCGTTCATCCGCTGTGTCCGGATCTGGATTTCCACCCATTGTCCTTTTGGACCCATTACCGTAGTATGCAAAGACTCGTAGCCATTTCCCTTAGGAGAAGACACCCAGTCCCGCAGCCTGTCCGGATTGGGGCGGTATAAGTCCGTGACGATAGAATAGGCTTTCCAGCAATCTGCTTTTTCATGCTCCGGGGTGCTGTCCAAAATGATCCTGATGGCAAAAAGATCGTATACCTCCTCAAAAGGGATGTTCTTGCTTTTCATCTTGTTCCAAATGGAATGGATGGATTTTGGTCTGCCGTAAATGTCGGCGGTCAGTCCCTGTTCAGCCAGTATCTCGTTGACCGGTTCCACAAATCTTTTGATAAATAGCGTTCTTTCGGCCTTTTTTTCGTTAAGCTGCGTGGCAATATATTTGTAAGTGTCCGGTTCCAGGTATTTCATGGAAAGGTCTTCCAGTTCAGATTTAATGGCATACAGACCAAGCCGATGGGCGAGCGGTGCATACAAATAAATAGTTTCCGAAGCGATTTTCAACTGCTTTTGCCTCGGCATAAAATCCATAGTCCGCATGTTGTGCAGTCTATCGGCCAGTTTGATCAGGATTACCCTGACATCATCTGCCAGTGTAAGCAACATTTTTCGAAAATTTTCGGCCTGTAGTGAACTGTTGTAGTCAAATACACCAGATATTTTTGTCAGTCCGTCTATGATCTTGGCGGTCTTTTTGCCAAATTCACGTTCGATATCTTCCAGTGTAATATCGGTATCTTCCACCACGTCATGGAGCAGGGCACAGACGATGGAGGTGGTACCCAGTCCAATTTCTTCGGCGGCGATCTGCGCAACGGCAATCGGATGATAGATGTAAGGTTCACCCGATTTCCTGCGCATATTCTTATGGCTTTCCAGCGCCATGTCAAATGCTTTGCGGATTTCCTTTTTATCACCGCGCTGCATGGTGGGTTTACAGGCGCGCAACAGCGCCCTGTACCGTTTCAGAATTTCCTGTTTCTCAGCTTCTAAATCTATGACTAATGCGTTCTTCATCTGTAATATCTGTTTCGGTATGTTTCTTGCAAAGATCTCACTAATATGAACAATAATTTTTCAAAATATATGTTTTGTACAGGAGCAATTGTGATTGTATTAATTAAGTAAAATATATCGCTTTTTCCCACCAAAGCCTTATATTAGGATATATATGAAAACTAAGTATTAAATTACTTTTACCTTTGCAGGGGATATAAATTTATGAAATTTTATAAGTTATTTATTCTGTTGATTGTCATTATTGCCAGCACCGGCGCCAGTGCACAAAACCGGTATGCTCCGGTGAAACTGCCTGTACTGGGCAAAAATGATACGATTCGGGTAGCAGGCACAAATGTTGACGGAGAGATGATCCCATGGCTTCCGTTAAACGAGGTGGTCATCTATGGAGTAAGGATTTTTAAATCTCCCGCTGACCGGGCTGCATTCAACCGCTTAAAATACAATGTCATGAAGGTAATGCCTTATGCGCTTTACGCCAAAAGAAGATACGAGCAATTGGAAAAGGACATTGCCCTCACTACAGAGAAAAAAGAGCAAAAAGCTTTGGTGAAACAATGTGACAAAGAAATTAAGGACATGTTTAACCGGGAGATTAAAGAACTGACCATCACGCAGGGCCAGATATTGACCAAACTCATTGACCGCGAAGTGGGCAGAACTACCTATGAAATTGTAAAAGAAACTAAAGGTGGATTCACCGCTTTTCTTTATCAATCCGTGGCCCGGGTTGTTGGTCACAATTTAAAAACCACTTACGACCCCCAGCAGGACAGGGATATTGAATCGATTATCGTTTCTTCCGGGTTTTACCAATAAAATTCATGTCTGATCACCTAAAGAGTATCCACCAGTTTAAATTGAAACTGATCGATGGCAAAGAGAAAAAGCTGTCTGACTATAAAAACAAAGTACTACTGGTTGTGAATATTGCTTCCGCCTGCGGCTTTGTAGGACAGCTCAAAGAATTGGAGGCATTGAGGGAGGAATTTAAGGACAGTGACTTTGAGATACTCGCCTTTCCATCTAATGATTTCGGCAGACAGGAGCCACTGGAAGGTGTAGAAATCGGTAAGTTTTGCTCGGAAAACTATGGCGTAAAGTTTCCCGTCTTCGAAAAAATTATGGTTAGGGGCGCGGAAGCCAATCCATTGTTTAAGTTGCTAACCAAGACCTCAACACCCCGGTGGAATTTCCATAAATACCTCATCAACAAGGAAGGAGAGGTGGTCGATTACTTCCTTCCATTTACCAGTCCGCAATCATCCAAAGTCAAAAAGAAAATCCAGAAATTGTTATGAAGTTAGATCTATTGGTGCTGGCAGTTCATCCTGATGATGCCGAATTGGGCTGTTCAGGAACCATTGTGAAGCACATTGCTGAAGGTAAAAAAGTAGGGATTGTTGATTTCACCAGGGGGGAGCTGGGCACACGGGGCAGTGCAGAAATCCGTGATCTGGAAGCAGCTGATTCTGCAAAAATACTGGGTCTTCATGCCCGTGAGAACCTGAGGTTGAGAGATGGCTTTTTTCAAAATGACGAGGCGCATCAACTGGCAGTCATAAAGATGATCCGTAAGTATCAGCCGGAAATTGTACTGACCAATGCCTTGCATGACCGCCACCCGGACCATGGGCGTGCCGGAGATCTGGCGAATGATGCTTGTTTTTTATCCGGCCTTTCCCGGATCAGTACGCAACTGGAAGGAGCTGAGCAGGAGCTATGGCGTCCCAGATTGGTTTTACAGTACATTCAGGACCGCTATATCAAACCAGACGTGATCATCGATATTACACCCTATATGGAAACGAAGATTGCTTCGATAAAAGCCTTTAAGACTCAATTCTACACACCGGGAGAGGAGGGGCCGGATACTTACATCTCTTCGCCTGATTTCTTCGAAAGTGTGGTCGGAAGGGCCAGGGAGTTCGGAAAATCCATAGGGACAACCTATGCCGAAGGCTTCACCTCGCGTAAGTTGCTGGGCGTAAACAATCTTTTTGACCTTTTATAAGTTCTAGTGGTGTTAGAAAGATGAAATGATTTTTTTCATAACCACTATACCTTCGTCAATGTGCTTTTTCTCAATACAAAGGGCAGGTCGGAACCGTATGGTCTGACTGCCACAACCCAGAAACATGACATTGTTTTCCATTCCCTGTTTAATAAATGAATCTCTTGTTGCTTTGTCCGGGAAATCAAATGCACATAGCAGCCCCTTTCCCCTTACATTGCTCATCACTGGATATTGTTCTGCCAATTGTTCCAGTTGTGACTTCAGGTAAGCACCAACGATTGCTGCGTTTTCACACAAATTGTCTTCCGCAATGATCCTAAGGATCTGAGAAGCCCTGACCATGTCAACCAGGTTGCCGCCCCAGGTTGAATTGATGCGGGATGAGACCTTAAAAACATTGTTTTCCACCTCATCTACTTTTTCACCCACCAGGATACCGCAAACCTGCATCTTTTTGCCAAAGACCAGGATATCCGGGCGTGCTTTTTCGCTGAAATGCTGGTGACACCAAAATTTCCCGGTCAGGCCTACGCCGGTCTGTACCTCATCATAAATTAAAAACGCTTCATTTTCATCAGCCAGTTCTTTCAATTGTTCCAGAAAAGTCTCCCTGATGTGGTTGTCGCCACCCTCAGATTGCACGGGCTCAATAATGATGGCGCAGATGTCATCCTTATGTTCAAAGAATGCGCGTTTTATTTGTGTGATGGAAAGTTCTTCCGTTTCGATAGCGAGTTTCAGGTGATCACCCTCAATCGGGAATTTAAGCACGGGTGTGGAGACCCTTGGCCAGTCAAATTTGGCAAACCATTTGGTTTTATCAGGCAGGGTATTGGTGAGGCTCAGGGTATAGCCGGTACGTCCATGAAAAGCTCTTTCAAAATGCAGGACCTTGAAGCCTTTCTCTTCCTGGTAACCTTTGGCAAAATTCTTTTGAACCTTCCAGTCCATTGCAACCTTTAACGCATTTTCAATCGCCAGTCCGCCGCCGGCAATAAAAAACGCATGCGGCAGATAATCAGGCATACCATGTTTTGAAAAGGTATCCACAAACTCCGCATACTGTTGCGTATAGACATCAGAATTGGAAGGGTTGGCCATGGCGGCTGCCAGTAGGTTTTTTTTGAAACCTTCATCATTAAGCATTTTCGGGTGGTTGTATCCGAGTGGAACTGAGGCAAAACAAGTAAAAAAATCAAGTAATTTCCGTTTATTTTTTGAATCGTAAATGTAGGCACCCTGACTGAGTTCCATATCGTAGGTCAGGTCAAAGCCATCAGCCAAAATGTGTTTGCTTAGGCTTTCATTTACCTGTTCTGGACTAACGGTTAACTGGTACATAATTTCTGGTTTTGGTACGTTCCAAATGTAATCAAAACGGTTCGCAATATATAAGGCAGGCAATTTTGGGTGCCGCATAAACACTGGGATTTAAAATCACACAAAGGTTTGATATGTAGATTAAACGCAGTTTTTAGCTGTTTTATCCTTTTTTAGACTCGAAAATTGCACTGGTCCTTAAGGGTTTGTGTGAAATAATTAGTAAGTTACACCAACACATTGAAGCCAAATATGATCCTATCTGTATGAAATTTTTCCGCAACAAGAAGACAATTGTTCTGCTGATCCTTTTTATTGTAGTGATCTGCTGTTCACTATTGATGTCATATGACAAAACGGTAGATTTCAATACCGAGGTCAAGCCCATCATCAATAAAAAGTGTATTTCCTGCCATGGCGGGGTGAAAAAACAAGCTGGCTTTAGTATGCTTTTTCATCAAGAAGCCCTCGCTGCAACCAAGAGCGGGAAACCGGCAATCATTCCAGGCGATTCGGATGGGAGTGAGCTGATCAAGCGTTTGGAAAGCAAGGACCCTGAAGAGCGCATGCCTTACCAGCACCCTGCGCTTAGCAGCGATGAAATCGATATTTTCAAACGGTGGATCAAACAGGGCGCAAAATGGGGCGATCACTGGGCTTATTTGCCTTTGAAGCCGGTCAAAATACCGGATGCTGACGAGGACTGGGTAAAAGGTGACATTGACCGGTTTGTTTATGAAAAGCTGGAAGAAAATGATTTGGCACCTTCTCTGAGGGCCGACAAGCCCACTTTGCTAAGAAGACTAAGTCTCGACCTGATTGGCACAATGCCGGATGGGAAACTGGCAAAACAATATTTAAACAGTAGGGATGAAGATAAGGCGTATGGGGTTCTGGTGGATTCATTACTGGCTTCTCCGCGCTTCGGAGAGAAATGGGCATCCATGTGGTTGGATATCGCCCGCTACGCAGATACCAAAGGGTATGAATCTGACGGCGGTCGAAATATATGGCAATATAGGGATTGGGTGATCAGGGCGTTCAATTCGGATATGCCTTACAACCAGTTTATCACTGAGCAAATCGCAGGAGATTTTTTACCGGATGCTACGGACGACCAGTACATTGCCACCGCTTTTCACCGCAACTCAATGACCAATGATGAGGGCGGGACGAATAACGAAGAATTTAGAGTGGCCGCTGTGCTGGACCGGGTCAATACAACATGGGAAGGATTGCTGAGCACGACCTTTGCCTGTGTGCAGTGCCATAGTCATCCTTATGATCCCTTTAAGCATGACGAATTTTATAAATTCATGGCTTATTTCAACAATACGCGCGATGAAGACATCCCATCGGACTATCCACTGCTGCGGCAATATGATGCTGCATCTACTGCAAAACTCGATTCCCTGACTACATGGCTGAAGCAGTACGTTTCCCCGAAGAAAGCCTCAGAAGTCTATAAATTTCTGAAAACCGGTCAGCCAACCATCAATTCTACAACGGCCGACAGCCTGACCAATGCGGTAATTGGAAACCATAATATTGCCTTGTTCTTTAAAAACAATGCCGTTGCCCGCTTTGCTGCGGTAGACCTGAACCATGTGGATCAACTGATCTACAGGTACTCGACGGGTAGTCCTGGAGGAAGCATGCAATTGCGCTTAGATCAACCAAACGGACCACTAATTGCCAGTTGGAAGGTGCCGGAGGGACCAGGTTACAGAAACCTGCCGGTTGACTTCAAAACACAGCGTGGCGTCCACGATGTGTACCTGAGTTATCAAAATCCCAGCCTGAAAAATCCCGATGAAACGGTGGTGTATTTTGACTGGTTTCGTTTTGGAGAGCAGTTTCCTGGCACAGGCAAACCCGATTATCAGGAAAATAAAGAGAGGTTCTGGACTTTAATGAACATGGAGCCGCAGTCACTGCCCGTGATGGTCGAGAACCCGGCCAACCGGTCCCGTAAAACATTTGTTTTCAAACGTGGTGCCTGGACTTCACCTGGTTCAGAGGTGACAGCAGGAGTTCCCCAGTCCCTGGCCTATGCCATGCCTGCCGGAGCACCTAAAAACAGAATGGGACTGGCCATGTGGCTGACAGATAAACGCAATCCTTTGTTGTCCAGGACAATCACCAACCGCTTATGGGAGCAATTGTTTGGTACAGGCATCGTAGAAACACTGGAGGACATGGGAACACAGGGAATGAACCCAACGCATCAGGCACTGCTGGACCATTTGTCATGGCAACTGATGAACAATTATAAATGGAGTATGAAGCGGCTGATCCGTGAAATGGTGATGAGCGCAACTTATCGTCAGGATTCCAGAGTTTCAGAAGAAATGAAGAAAAAAGACCTGTTTAATAAGTTTTACGCCCGCGGACCGAGGATCAGACTGAGTGCCGAACAATTGCGCGATCAGCATCTGGCTGTATGTGGCATGCTCAGCTCAAGGATGTATGGAGCAGGGGTTATGCCCTGGCAGCCGGAAGGGATCTGGAATTCCCCGTACAACGGCGCCAGATGGAATACCTCAGCAGGAGAGGAGCGGTACAGGAGGGCCATTTACACCTATTGGAAAAGAACGGCACCTTATCCCTCTATGATTGCGTTTGATGGTGCACAGCGGGTGGTTTGCAATGCCCGGCGGATTCGGACCAACACACCTTTGCAGGCACTGGTTACCTTGAACGATGAAGCTTATATCGATATGGCCAGGCATTTTGCGCGGCGGATGCTGAAGGAAGGTGGCCATCAGGCTGGCAGTCGCATTGCCAAAGGTTATGAACTGCTGATGTACAAACCTATAGCCGCTGCAAAACTGAAGATTCTCAACGATTTATACCAGACAGCACTAAAGGATTATCAGGCTAACCCCTCGAAGGTATTGGATATGCTGCCGGAAGATGCGGGCAGAAATGCAGAAACTGCTGCCCTGGTGGTGGTGGCAAATGCGATGATGAACCTGGACGAAGTGATCACAAAAAACTAGAAGACATGACCAGAGACGAGTTAAATGCACACCGTTTGGTAAAGGAGGCACAAGAAGCACAGCTGAGGTCATTCACCCGCCGGCATTTTTTAAAAGAGAGTGCAATGGGGCTTGGTGCCCTGGCGATGGGTTCCTTGCTGGGCGGATGCGGTTTTGGCAACAAAAGCATTAACCCGGTACTTTATGATCCGGCACATCCGCTCCTGCCCAAATCGCCACCTTTCTTAGGCAAGGCGAAAAGCGTTATTTACCTGCACATGGCAGGGGCACCATCGCAGCTGGAGTTGTTTGACTACAAACCTGAACTGATGAAAATGGATGGGCAGGACTGTCCGCAGTCTTTGTTGGCCGGAAAGAAGTTTGCGTTTATCACAGGAGTGCCCAAGATGTTAGGGCCGCAGGCCAGTTTCGCCCAATATGGTGAAAGCCGGGCATGGGTCAGCGAAAACCTCCCTCATTTTTCGACTATGGTGGATGATGTCAGCTTTTTAAAAGCGGTGTCAACAGATCAGTTCAACCATGCGCCGGCGCAATTGCTGATCCATACGGGCAGTCCGCGTCTCGGCCGGCCGAGCATGGGCAGCTGGGCTACTTATGGACTTGGTACGGAAAACCAGAACCTCCCGGGATTTGTCGTGCTCACCAGCGGGGGGAGTTTTCCCGACGCAGGTAAAAGCATCTGGGGAAGTGGCTTCCTGCCATCTGTGTACCAGGGGGTACAGTGCCGAAGTGAAGGTGATCCGGTCCTTTTTATCAAAGATCCGAATGGCATGAGCCGGGACCTGCGTAAAGCCTCGATTGATGCGATCAATGCAGCGAACGAACAGGAATATACCAATTATAATGATCCGGAAATCCTGTCCCGTGTGGCACAGTATGAGATGGCGTACCGGATGCAGATCTCCGCCCCGGAAGTAATGAATATCAATGACGAACCTGCCTATATCCATGAAATGTATGGCACAAAACCCGGACAGTCCTGTTTTGCCAATAACGTATTGCTGGCGCGAAAACTGGTTGAGAAAGGGGTAAGGTACGTGCAACTCTTTGACTGGGGATGGGACGCCCACGGAGATGGGCCTTCAAATTCTTTAAATATTGGATTGAAAAATAAATGCAGAAGTATAGATAAGCCCATTACCGCATTGCTGCTGGACCTCAAACAACGGGGCTTGCTGGAAGAAACACTGGTGGTTTGGGGTGGTGAGTTTGGCCGCACGCCGATGATGGAAAACCGCAATGGTGTCCAGAACCCTTACAATGGCAGGGATCACCATACCGATGCATTTACGATCTGGATGGCCGGAGGCGGTATCAAAAAGGGCCACACCCATGGCGAGACGGATGAGATCGGTTACAGTGCGGTCAGCGGTAAGGTGGATGCCTTTGACATCCAGGCAACCATACTCAACCAGCTTGGATTTGACCATGAACAGTTTACCTACCCTTTTCAGGGCAGGCCTTTCCGCCTGACTGACGTAGCTGGAAAAGTAATTCATGACGTTGTCGCTTAATCTAGAAGATATGGTTCTTTTGTCCATGCCTGAATTTATTGGCCGCTTTCACCCTGTCCTGGTTCATTTACCCATTGGCATACTGTTGCTCGGATGCTTTTTTCAATTGCTGACCATTAGCAAGCGGTTTACTTGTTTACGGCCCACATTGCCGCTTATTTATTTGTTGGGCGGACTGGCTGCTGTTTTTTCTTCCATAACAGGCTACCTGCTTTCGCAAAGCGGAGATTATGATGGAGGCCTGGTTGATGTCCATCAGTGGCTGGGAATCAGTGTTGCTGTAATTTCACTGGGCGTTTACCTGATGTGCCTGAAGCAGGTAAAAGAAATCTGGCTTCATTGTATTGCAGCATTGCTTATTGTACTGGTTGGTCTCACCGGTCATTATGGAGGTTCCCTGACACATGGTTCAGACTACCTGACAGCGGCCCTCACAGAGGGAGATAGCGGAAAAACTGCTGTGCCGGAGATTCAGAATGTGCAACAGGCCCTTGCGTATACACACATGATCCAGCCGCTGCTCAAAAACCGCTGCTACAGTTGCCATGGTGCGGACAAACAGAAGGGAAAGCTGCGGCTTGACGCCCGGGAATGGATGTTGAAAGGGGGAGAGGGAGGTCAGACGATTGTTCCTGGCAGTGCTGAAGAAAGCGAATTGATGAAGCGTTTGCTGCTGCCGGCTTCTAATGAAGATCACATGCCTCCCAGGGAAAAACCACAACTAACTGCAGAGGAAATCGAGTTGCTGAGCTGGTGGATCAGGGAAGGTGCAGATTTTACCAAAAAGGTCGCGGATCTAAAGCAGTCAGAAAAAATCAAATCGGTGTTGCTAAGCTTTCAGTCAGGCACTGTAAAAACCAGTAAAGGCCTGGACGATATTCCAGCAGAAGAGGTGGCAAAAGCAGATGTATCGCAGATTGCAAAGTTAAAACAAGCTGGTGTCGTGTTGATCCCTGTGACGGCTGGCAGCAACTATTTGTCGGCCAGTTTTGTTACGGCTAAAGCAAGTCCCGATGTATTGAAACTGTTAACTGGTTTAAAAAAGCAACTCATTTGGTTAAATATGGCCAATACACAACTTGATGACAAGGGACTGAAAATACTGGAGGATTTGACGGCGCTGGTTCGCATCAATCTGAGCAATACAGCTGTTGCAGATCAAAGCATGCAGGTCCTGAAAAACCTGGAGCACCTGCAGCATGTAAATCTGGTAGGCACAAAGGTAAGTGCATCAGGTATCGGACAACTGAAAGGGCTGAGGGAACTGAAGAACCTGTATCTCTACCGGTCCCTGGTAACCGAAAAAGAACAATCGGGACTCAAACATGAGTTTCCTAAAGTGGATATAGATTTTGGCGGTTACATCGTGCCCCTGCTGCCTAAAGATACGATAGAAGCAAAATGAGGGTGCCGATTTGCGGCACCCTCATTTTCAATTGATAATTACTGATAATTCTATTTGATCAGCTCTGATAATTTCTTATCCAAATCTTCGCCTCTCAGGTTTTTAGCAATGATCACACCTTCCGGATTGACCAGGAAATTTTGCGGAATGGCGCTGATGCCGTACTTCACTGCAATATCGGTTTTAAAGCCTTTAAGGTCGCTGACCTGTACCCAGGGCATGCCATCATGTTTCACTGCGTTCAGCCACGCGGCTTTAGTTTCATCCAATGAAATGCCAACTATCTCAAAGCCCTTGTCCTTTAGTTGCTTGTACGCTTTCAACAGGTTTGGATTTTCAGCGCGGCAGGGCACACACCAGCTTGCCCAAAAATCTACCAGCACATATTTACCCCTGTAACTAGAAAGTTTGAACGGATTGCCTTTGTCGTCAGTCTGCGTGAAATCCACAGCCTTGCCAATAGCGATCAGTTTTGCTTTGTCGTATTTAGCGGTCAGCTTCTGCCCGGTGAAACTGCTCAATACACGTTTGGTCAGGGGTTTATAATAGGGCTCAAATGCTACCGGATCAATTACGGCTGTTTTTTCTGAAGCAATCAGGTCGAGGGCTACATAAGAATCCGGATGACTAAAAATAAAAGAGTCCAAAATGGCTTCTATCTTCGCATGAACAGGTCTGGCCTCTGCCTGGATGGTTTTTATGGCGACGGTATCTTTGACTTTTGCATAATACACCTTTGTAAAACGCTGGGTGATGTCCTTAAACTGTGCCAGCAAACGTTCTGATTTGGCCATCCACAAAAGATAGTCTTTTTGCGCCTGGGTTCCCGTAATGCTTGCTTTGTTGATGCTGTCGGTACCAATCACCTTATATTTCCCTTTTTCCAGGTAAAATAACTGATAGTCCGCTTGAGCATTGGCCTTGATGCTATCCTTTTTTATGGGCAACAGGGATAGATATGCTTTGTTGGCGAAAGCAGTTGTGCCGCTTAGGCTAAACTTTCCGTTTTTTACCACAGCCGAGTCTTTAACATCTTTGCCTTCGCTGTTTTTATAGCTCAATACGGCGACCTTGTCGCTTCCTGCCTTTTGCAGTTTTCCCGAGATTTCGAATTTATCCTGTGCCAGACTGCTCCCAGCCGTTAGCATTAGGAGTACAGCGATGGTGTTTTTGAGATTTATCATGTTTCAATAGGTTGGATTTTATTTGATCAGTTCTTTCAACTTTTGTGTAAGCGCTTCTCCCCGCAGGTTTTTTGCGATGATCATCCCGTTCGGATCGATCAGGAGATTTTGTGGTACCGAATTGATGCCATACAGCACAGCTACTTCATTCTTCCATCCTTTCAGATCACTTACCTGGATCCAGGGTAGACCGTCTTTTTTGACCGCTTCTGCCCAGACTGCTTTACCGCCCGGATAATCCAGCGATACACCCACAATTTCGAAGTTCTTGCCTTTTAATTCCTGATATGCTTTTACAACATTCGGATTTTCAGCCCTGCAGGGCACACACCAACTGGCCCAAAAATCCACCAGTACATATTTTCCCCTCAGCGATGAAAGTGTAAATGGCCGGTCGTTGAGGTCATTTTGTGTGAAGTCGGTTGCCTTGGCACCGGCCTGTCTCCTCTTGCCGATTGCTATCTTTTCTATTGTTTTTTTGCCCAGCTCCGAGGATTTCAATGCAGCTGAAAAGCGGTTAAAAATAGGTTCAACTTCTGCAGGATCGAATTTGCTATCCAACACATATAAATTGTAGGTGTAAAGCCCCATAAAAGAATTTAAGTGTGTTTCTGCAAACTTTAGGTTGATGGCTTTGATGTTAGCGACCATTTTCTGTATGCTGTCGCCGGCCATTTTGCGTTCCTCAACCGATTTTTCGTAAACGCCCCCGGCAGACTTTTTACCAAATTCGTCTTGGACTTTCATGATTCTGGTGGTAATCGGGGTGATCATCGCCTGCCGCTCGTTGTTTTCACGATCGGCAACCGAACCACTGAACTTTGCACTGGCAATCGCATCTGTGCCGGCAACTGTAATGTTCCCGTTCTCGATAAAAAAGCTTTGGGAATCGCGCTGTGGTTCGCCACTGCGTCTAACGGCTAAAACAGCGTTCTGAGGCTCGCTTACACTTCCTTTAAAAAGAAACTTTCCGTCCCTAATTTCAGTAGAATCGACTTCTTTCCAGGCGTTGTTCTGCAGAAGAACGAGGTAAGCTTTAGCCGGACCTTTAAGCGTAGTCAAGTTCCCGGTAATGGTGTAGCTTTTTTGTGCTGCTGCCATAAAAGGCAGCAGCACAAGGAATAATAATATCTTTTTCATGTTAGTTCTTCGATTAAGGATTGTCTATCAGGGTTGGGTTTTCCGCACGCACTTTAGGTGAAAACTTAAATACAAAACGCTCTGGCTTTAGATTAAATGTCTCTGAAACGACCCCTGTTGCATTGTATACTTTATGCTGATAAACAGGCATGCTAAATAATGGGTCTACAGACAGACGGCGCATGTCAAACCAGCGATAACCGGTTACCGCAAACTCGCGGATGCGTTCTTCCATGATAAACTGAAGCAAAGGCATTTTCTCAGCCGCTGCAGCTGCAGGAACCGCAGCGTCAGTAGCAGGCATCCGGTTCTGTCTCAAAAAGAGCAGGTCAGCCACTGCACCTGCACGGTCTTCCGTTCGGGCTTTAACCTCGGCTCTGAGCAGGTAAAGCTCAGGCACTCTCAGGCCAATATTATAAGATAGCGTATTCGTTCTTTTGTATAGTTTCAATCCATTTGGAAAAGTGGTCGCCAGGAATAACCTGATCAGGCGCGTGTCTGTTGCGCCATAAAGTGCAGCAACTTCAGGCGTCAGCCACAGCAACCTGTTGCTTGCTCCGCCATAAGGATAAGACATGTTCTTTGAATAAACATTTTCCAGGTCGTTTACCGTCGTTGGGGAGCCCTGAAATGACGTATTGTAGTTCACCAAGTTGGTATTTACTAATGATTTTGTCAGGTTACTGATGGATTCATTCAATAAAGGCAGGGCCTCTGCGTGCCTGCCCATAAAGACATACACCTTAGCCAAAATACCTTGTGCGGCGGCTTTTGACATCCGGCTCCGAAAAGGGACACCGTCATTGATGATATTCGGAATCGCTGCGGTAAGGTCACTGATGATCTGGTCATAAATCTGTTGAACGCTTGCCCGGGTAAAGTCCCTGGCATTGATGTCAGCGTTCAGGATCAGCGGAAATCCTGGATCTGTGGCAGCGGTGGCCGGGCTATAAGGCTTGCCAAAATGCTGAATGAGGAGGAAATACGTCCATGCGCGACCTGCATAGGCTTCTGCCTGTATCGACTTTTTTGTGACTTCAGTGCCTTCGGTAGCGCCCATTACCTCATTGATGATCTTGTTGTAAACGTACAGGTTCCTCGTAGGAATCAGCGTTTCACTGGCGTCTTCATCACTATTGTAGAGATCACCTTCCCATTTGAACAGTTGTTTCTCCTTAAAGGTTGCTCCAGCCCATTGCGGCTCTATTGCAGACACTTCGTCTCCCATTACAGTGGCACTGGTCGTCGGAATATTGATCAGGTCCAACTGGTTCAACAGCAGGTCATAATCTGAAGTCTTTGTAGCGATGATCTTTCCTTTAGGTAGAATTTCCAGGAACGATTTTTTGCAGGAACTCAATACCGCCAGCATCAAAGTGATCAGCAGGAGGTTTCTCGTGTAGTTGTATATCTTTTTCATTTTTGTGATTGATTTAAAATGAGAGATTAGCGCCTAAAGTCACTGTGTGCTGGTTTGCAGGAATGGCCAGACCCTGGAATTCAGGGTCGATACCGAATTTATTTGCTTTCCACAACATCACGTTAGACAACTGTGCTCTGAATGAAATGCCTTGTGCGTTTACTTTGCTGACCAGGAACTTTGGAAGGTCATAAAATAAAGTGATGTCCCGCAACTTCACAAATGATGCGCTCACTACGTTGACATCACCGAAGTTGAAATAATCTATATTATAAGTACCCGCTACAGCATTCGGATTGGCATTGGTGATGTAAGCCGGAATATTGGTTCTGGCCTCGTCACCCGGCACTTTCCAGCGCTCAAGAAAATCTACGGAAACATTTCTGCGCAATTGGCCGCCAAACGTTAGGTCGCGCTGTCTTCTCATCACATGGCCCATATTGTAAATGATATTTGCGGATAACCGGAAGTTCCTGTATTGGAAATTGTTGGTCAAGCCACCATTCCACACCGGCTGCATGGTGCCCATATACACAATGTCTTCTGGTTTGGTACCCAATCTGGCTTTGGTAACTGTACCATCTGCCAATACCACCTGCGGTGCACCTGTAGCATCTACTCCTCCATATTTATAGGCGAAAACCGTATAGGCAGGATATCCTTCCTGTACATTGGCTACGACTTGCTGAGCACCGGTGGTAACGATCGTGGCAACGGTGATCTTGTCCACATGGCTTTTGTTGTGCGCAAAGTTCCAGTTGGTCGACCAGCTGAAGTCCCTCGCTTTCACATTCAGGGAAGTCAGGCCTACTTCGATACCTTTATTCGTAATATCCCCCTGGTTTCCTACGATTCCAGTCGGAAAGCCTGTCAGACTGTTCGGGTAAACTAAGCCCAGGAGATCGGTTGTTTTTTTGTTGTACACATCTATGCTGGCTGTCAGTCGATTGCTTAGCACGGAGAAGTCCAATCCGGCGTTGAGGGTTTTCGTGCTTTCCCATGACAACTTGGGGTTACCCGGTGTCACGATCAGCATTCCGATACTTCCCGGGAAAAATGGACTACCGGAAGGTCTGGTGATGTCCCTTGAGGAGGCTACACCCACTTCTGGTGAATTACCTGTGAGACCATACGTCAGGCGTACAGCCAGGTTTTGCGCCCAGGTTACCGGTTTCATGAATTCCTCATTACTCAGGTTCCATTTGGCACCCACACTCCAGATCGGTTTGTTTTGCGCGGACTTGTCCTTGCCAAACAAATTGCTCTGGTCTATCCGCCAACTGGTGTTCAATACGTACCGGCGGTCAAAAGTATAAGCCAAATTGGAATAATAAGAGGTAAAACGTGAGGTGGTTTCGTTGGTACTGAAACTATCGTTGATCATCGAACTGCCAATTGTGGCTTGGTTCGGTAAAATCGTGCCTTGAATCAGGGAGGATATGGCCACGTAGTCTGCAACCCCTGGAGTGAGCAAAATGTCATCAAAGCCACGTACGCGGGTTTGCATACTGGTGATGAATTGTTCCTGTGCTTCCTGTCCGACCAATAAGGTCACTTCATGTTTGCCAAAGGTATTGTCGTAAGTCAGCTGGTTCCTGATGTCCCATTTGTGCTGGTCGCCATTGATATTGGTCAACCGCCCACCAGTTGCAGGAAGGTAATATCTAGGAACAACAGTCGGGTCGGCCGCTACTGCAAAAGTAACCACCTCTCTTCGGACAGCATAACTTTGCTGACTTTCAAATTCCCGGATCTTGTTTTTTATTTTGTTGTAGCCATAGGTTCCGTCAAAGGTTAAGCCTGGAAAGAGTTTTAACTTAACGCCACCGTTCAACCGGGCCATCAGGCCATCGGATTTTGTATTGCCTTTGTCGAACTCATATAGTGGATTGTAGTCCAGGTTAATCCTGCTTCGGGCCTGCGCATTCTGTAAAATTTCATTCGACTGACTGGTCAAAAAAGGAATGGAAAGGTTATTTCCATTGGCGTCACGGAACATTTGATAGGGCGTGAATGAATAATCTACCGTGTTTGAGCCAATCTGAAAGTTTCTTTTTGAGGAACTGTTGTTGTTGGACAGGTCACTCACCACATAGAAACTGAGGTTTTTGTTTACTTTCAGGTCCTGACGAAGATTGATCTTAAAGTTTTGGTTCTTTTCTCCCGGCACATTGCTTACGATGTTGGTATAGCTGGTTGAAGCATAAAATGCATATTTATCGCCACCGCCCGACAGTGATGCCGTATGGTTGGTCAGCAGTGCGTTTCTGTAAAAAAGATCTTTCATTTGTCCGCGGTTATCCAGACTGGCCAGGCTGTCGATACTCCGGGCGACCTGATCGGCTGTTCTGCCACCGTTGTTGTACAGCGCCAGTTCAAGAGGCGTAATGCCACCGCCATTCAGGGCGGAGACCGTTGCATAAGGGAATTGAGCAAGATAACCTGGTGTATTAAACACTTCTGTGCCGGCCGCTACAAACTGGCTCGGACTGAGGAGCTTGTTGTAATCCAGGTCAGGTTTGCCCTGAAAATTAACAAAACCGCTATAGTTCACGCGTAATTTGCTGTTGTACTTACCGCTTTTGGTCTTGATCACGATAACGCCGTTACTGGCACGCGCACCCCAGATCGAAGCTGCCGTAGCGTCCTTCAGCACGGTGATGCTTTCTATATCCTGAGGATTAATGCCTAAAATCATATCTGGCAGGCGGTCATTGGATTCAATTTTTGGCAGGGCCAGTCCGTCTACCACATATAAAGGCTGAGAGGTTGTTCCTATCCCGGTTGTTCCACCGGTTGTTGAGAGGCCACGGATCAATACCTGGGACCGGTTGGGAACATTATTCACCACCAGTCCGGGTACCTGCCCGTCCAGACTTTGCAATACGTTCATGGAAGTGGTCCTGTTGGCAATGACATCCATATTTACGGTTACAAAAGATCCGGCGCTTCTTTCTTTCGGAAGGGTTTGGTAACCAGTCGAGACAACGGCTACCTCTGACAGGCTGCTCACATCTGTACGCATCACGATCTGCAGGCTACCGCTGTTGTCAGCAGGTACGGTTACTTCCTGTGTCAGGTAACCAACATAAGTGACCACAATTACTGCTCCGGCTTGCAAACCGGTCAAATTAAATTCCCCGGCAGCATTGGTGTATACTGCAGATTTCCCTGCTTTCAGACGCACGCTGGCTCCCGGCAGCGGCATTCCCGTAGAATCCGTTACCCTGCCTTTTAGGTCTGCTTTAGAGAAATAAGTCATTAACTTATCCAGAAAGCCAGGCGTTTTTTCACTGATGACCACTGTCTTATCGCTAATGGTATAAGACAAACTGGCTGTCCCGATAATTTTGTCCATTACGGTTTCAAGCGGGGCGTTGTTGAAATTGGCATTGATGCGTGCAGTGGATTTTAATTTGGTGTTCTCAAAAAATACATCATATCCTGTTTGTTTTCTGATCTCCAAAAAGACCTTTCCAAGCGTTACATTGTCTTGCTTCAGGGTTAGCCGCTGCGCCATTCCGGCAGCACTTACCTGCATCATTGAGACAATTAACATGAATGTGGTGAGCTTCATAATTAATGTATAAGTTCTATGCATATTCATCAGTTTATGACAATCAAATAAGCGGGCCGATGAATAAGGGCCGGATATTGCGTGAATACGCAATATTGCTTAAGTTTGATTGTCTGTACGGTGGTTGTGACTGTTTTAGTCGGCAAGCACAAGCACCATGGTTAAGAAATAATTTGTTTGATCAATGTTTCTGCAGTGCAGATCTTGAAGGGACTTCGGCTGCTTGATCCAACTCGTAATTGGATGCGGTTGAAGTTCCTTTTTTCCGGCTAGGGGCTTTCTTCTGATAGGTTCATGTGAGTTGGTTTAGGTTACGTTTCGATTTATTTTTTATTGATGATGATCTTGTTTTCCTGGATGTCAAAACTGGCCACATTCGTGCGTTGCATCACACTGAGGATTTTAGAGATGTTCTCAAACTTTCCGATTGAGCCAAAGAAACGCCTGTCTTTCAGTTCAGGGTCCCGGTATACCGCCTCGACCTTGTACCATCTTGACAATTTTGACATGATGGTTTCCAGTGTTTCATTGTTGAACATGAAGTAGCCTTTCGTCCAGGCTATTGCATATTCGGTTTCCACGTTTTCAAGTCTGATGTCTTGTCCCGACGCGCTGGCCTGTTGCCCGGGTACCAGTATTTTTGAAAGCTTTGCTTCATTTGAGATTTTTACACTTCCTTCAATTAGGGTCGTTTTAATAGCAGGTTCATCTGCATAACTATTGATGTTGAACTGTGTTCCCAGCACCTCAACTTCCTGTCCGGCTGTTTTTACAATAAATGGATGTGATTTGTCTTTGGCAACTTCAAAAAAACCTTCACCTGTAAACTCCACCCTGCGCTGGGCAGATTTGTTAAATGATGCCGGGTACCTCAGGTAGGAAGAAGCGTTCAGGTGGATGACCGTGCCGTCGGGCAGTCTAACCTGCGCTTGTTCTCCGGCAGAAGTTTCCAGTACATTCGTCTGTCCCTCTGTGTCGTTCTGATTGCCGGTTATCTCATAAAAGATCTGTCCTTCCGCTGTCTTGGAGATTTTTACACCGGATTCTACAGCAAGTTTGCCAACCTGCTCGGCTGAAATCCGGATTTTTTTTCCGCTGGCCAGTGTGAGCGTTGCTCCTGTACCTCCGGGGGCGACATCACTGCTATATTTGTATTGGCCCGGCTTGTTGTCAAGCGGGTCCTTCATGAACCAGAAGGCGGCGCTGACCAACAATAGAACCACGGCAGCGGCGGCTACCATGCGCGGCCACAATCTCAAGGCTGGCTTTTTGTATTGCAGCGGCAGACTGGCCCTCAGTTTTGCTGACATTTTTTCTTCGCTTTCTGCCGGGAGTGCAGATCCACTGTCTGAAGCATACTTCAGGTACCATAAGTCCAGGGCATTTCTTTCATGCTCAAGCAAAGTACCGTCGTTATATTTACTGATCAAATCATTGACCTGTTGTTCATTCAATTCCCCCATGATATAGCTAAGACCCTTAAGCGGGTCAATCGTCATACGCGGAATAAAAAAAAATTAAATAAATGGGAATACTGACAGAAAACTGTCGATTTTGGGCTTCAGGATTTTCATGGCCTTGTACACCTGTTGCTTAGCTGTCTGATCTGTAATATTCAGACGTTCAGCGATTTCTTTGTAGGTTAGCTCATCTTTTTTATTGAGCAAAAAAACCTCCTGCATTTTTGCCGGCAATGCTGCAATTTCTTTATCAATGAAAGCGGACAACTCCTTTTCCATTAGCTGGTCTTCCACAATATTGTAGCCTTCAACCATGAATTTGCCGATAGATTCCGTATACCTAAGCACGACTTTCTGATGTGCGAATAACTTAAATATCCTGTTTTTTACGGCCGTAAAAAGGTAAGCTGACAGGGACACCCTTAGTTCAAGCGTTTCTTTTTTTTGCCACAACTGAAGAAACACATCCTGTACCATGTCATAAGCTTCCTCGTCATTGGAAAGCAGTCGAAAAGCATGACGTAACAGCAAACGGTGGTAACGTTCGAAGATTTCAGTGTAAGACAGGGCATCACCCGCTTTTAGCAAAGCAGACAATTCACTATCTTTAAGTCTACTGTAATCCATTCCTGATCGTCCCGAAACTGCAAGTTCGTAATTTTTACCTTAAAACTGAGACAGATTTCCTGTTTTTCGAGCCCATCACTCAAAATGCTGCAGAAAATAAGGTGTAAATGTGTATTTGAGCAGGTGCTTTTACGGTTTGGCTAAAAATCAGACTTAAGGTTCTTTTTTCTTTTTTTCTGTAATGGCAATAAAGCCCGTGTCCAGGATTGCCTTTGCGAGTTCAGCGCCAAAACTGTTTACCTGCAGACAAATATAAGGGTAGTTCTGGTAGTGCTCGGTAATGAAACAGCTTTCAGGGTATTGCTCCAGGAAATTTGACCTGCTGTCAAAATCGGTGCGGATAGCGATCCATTCCCCGTTTTCGTGTAGCCTGCACAGCAGGTTCTTTTTGATTTTGACTGAAGGTGTATCGTAATGGGAAAGGCTATCGCTGGCATGGGGGTATTGAAGGGCTATTTGCCTGACAAGTTCAAAATCGGATGGATTAAAATTAATCTGCTTCATAATCACTGAATCTCTAACTGCTTTACTTTTCTGATTCAATCCGTACTGCGATGTCGCTCTGATAAACAGGTATTGGTAACTTGAGCATACCTCCAGGATGACTGACATTGTGGTGGCCTTCCCAAGCTCCGGTCAACGTATTCATCCATTGAATCTGGTATTTTCCAGCCGGTAATTCCAGTTCCAGTTCCTTCTTTTGTTCGCCATAAAGATATAGGGCATATTGCCGGCCCGGGTTGACGAGCGCCTGGACCCTCGCGTTTTTGGAAAATGCTGTTTTAACAAATGTCAAATCAGGCTGCATGTTTATAAAATCGATACTGCGCATGAAGTGCTGTAAGAAACCCAATTGCTTGCGAAGGGCCGTGCTGCCCCCACCTGGCTGTGTTGCCGGATACTGATAGGATCCGTTTTCTTTTTCAGCTGTAAATGAATAATCCAGGTTATTGTACAGACTGCCCCCAGCAAGGATAAACAGCCAGCCCTGCATGCGATAGGTCTCGTCGGCATTTCCGGCGAAGCCCGTTTCGTTGTCTCCGATTACTTTGTTCAAATGGTAGTTGTCTGCAACTGCGAGTGGCGGTGTCGCATAGTGAAAGTTAAAAACGGATACCGCCGGATGCGGGTCTTTTATTTTAAGCGTATTGTTAGCTATGTTTTGGGAGATCAGGTGCTGGTATTTAAAACCCTGTTCCGCTGCTCTTATCGTTTCTGCAATGTGATGCTGCCAGTCCATAGTTACGCCACCAAAATAAGGTTCGTTGCAGATTTCATAAATCAGGTTGTCGTAATTACGGAATTCATCAACGATCTTTTTTACAAGCCGGTCATGGACGTTCAGCAGTTCCCCGCTTTTATCAAGCGTATATACATTTTTGGATGCTATGTTTCCAATATTGTTGATGTTGTTTACTGCATTCATCGGACTGACCTTCCATTGGCTCTCGTCATAAAATGGACAAAAGAAAGCCAGTTCAACGATAACTCCTCTGTTTTGGGCTTGTGCCACAAAATCCTTCAGCCTCCTGAAGTAAGCTTCGTCCCATTGATTGAGGTCAAACTTATTGCCTCCGCCGGCATAACCGGTTTGGCTGCTTCGTTTCCATGGACAGATCAGGCGCCCTGCAGCAGGGGCGAGCGTGTTGTTTGTAATGGAAAAAGCCCCCGCAGGTTCTATATATGCGCCAGTAAAGGTCCTCGTCAAATTCAATCCATGCGATTTCAGTTCATCGAGGTAGGTGATGTAATCAAAATCAAGGTTAACCACGGCGCCATAATGTTCGGCAGAGGTAATCAGTATTGTGGGTTTGCCCCGGTAAGTAAAATAATGCAGATTTTTTTGATGAAGTGCAATTGGCTTTTTTTGTGCCCGCGCGCTGAATATCAGCAGGCACAACCCAATCGTTAAAATATACTTTAAGGTAAATCTGATCCGCATATGTAGTGGCATTTGATTAAAGTTAATAAATAAACTGAATCTGCTGTGCCTGAAAATCCTTACTTTCACCTCATATTATCAAATACACAAATAAAGTATGAGGGACATCACAAGCAAGCAGATCACTTTAAGGACCGCACATGCTGTCGCCATTATTTTTTGTTCAGCAGAGACACTGGAAGTCATCTCGAGAGATGAACTGCCCAAGGGAAATTTGTTTGGCGTGGCCAAAGCTGCTGGTTTTATCGGTGCTAAACTGACACCCCGGTTGTTGCCGCATTGCCATCCTGTAACCATAGACGGCATGGACATCACGTTTGCCTATCTGCAGAAAGAAATTCATGGAGAACTGTTTGAAGAATCCGTTTTCCAAAGGACCGGGATCGTGATCAGTGGTACCGCAAAATCGATTGGCCGTACGGGCATAGAAATGGAAATGCTTACCGGGGTGTCTGTAGCAGCTCTGGAAATTTACGACATGTTAAAGCCGATAGATAAAAACCTGGAGATTGGCCACTTAAAACTATTGAAAAAGACCGGGGGCAAATCGGACAGGCAGCGCTTCTTTGCTACTTCTCCGGTCTGTGCGGTTCTGGTTTGTTCAGACTCTACTGCCGCAGGCGAGCGTGAGGACAAAAGCGGAAAGATCATTTCCGAGATGCTGAAGGCAGTAAATGCCAATGTAAAATATTATGACATTCTGCCGGATCAGAAAGAGCAGATCCAACAGAAAATCAAAGAATGGGTAGCAGAAGACGTCCATTTTATATTCACCACTGGTGGCACTGGTCTGGGACCCAGGGACAACACGGTTGCTGCGGTATCGGAGATTCTGGAGCGTGATGCTGACGGGATCACGGAAGCGATGCGGGCATTTGGACAAATGCGTACGCCAATGGCCATGATGAGCAGGGGCGTGGCGGGCGCAATCGGACAAACATTGATCGTAACTTTGCCCGGTAGTTCAGACGGTGCCAGGGAATCCATGGAGGCCATTTTGCCTGCGGTGTTCCATGCCCGTAAAATGATGAAGGGCGGGGGGCATTAACGATGATCAGTTTTGAAGAGGCACGCGTACTGATCGCCCGGCAGGTCGTCTTATCGGGCGATGAACTGGTTGATGTCGAAGAGGCACTTGGACGGGTGCTTGCTGAGGAGGTTAGGGCCGACCGGGATTACCCGCCGTTCAACCGCGCTGCGATGGATGGCTATGCTTTGCGGCTTGAGGACTGGAATGCCGGCCTTCGCGAATATCAGATCGCCGAAACGATTCTTGCCGGGCAACCTGCCTCAAAAGAAATCACAAAAGGATTTTGTTATAAGATCATGACGGGAGCCGCGGTACCACTGTCAGCCAACTTCGTGATCCGGGTAGAGGACTCGGTGCGGGCAGGGCAATTGGTTACACTGCATGCCGGTACAGTTAAAGTGTACATGAACATCGCCCGCCAGGGCGAGGATTTTTTAGCTGGGCAGCTCATGATCGGCAGCCACATCCGGCTTAGCCCGCAGTTGATCAGCATGCTTGCCGCTGTAGGCCGGCAACAGGTAAAAGTTAAAAAATTGCCTGCTGTTGCTGTTCTGACGACTGGCGACGAGGTGGTTCCGATCGGACAAGAGGTGCTGCCTTACCAGATTCGCAACAGCAATTCTTATCTGATTCGTTCGATGTTGCGGGAACTCGGACATATTCCCGAGTTCATTGCGCACGTGCCGGACGACAAGGAACTGATTAAAGATGCCCTGGAACAAGCGCTGAAGAGTGAGCTGGTTATCATCAACGGCGGCGTCTCTGCCGGAGATGCAGATTATGTGCCCGATTTGCTGGCAGCTCTTCAGGTCAGAAAGTTATTTCATAAAGTGGCCATCAGGCCAGGGAAGCCGGTTTGGGTAGGCGTAAAACCGAATGGAGGTTTGGTTTTTGCATTGCCGGGCAACCCTTTTTCCTGTATGGTGACCTTCCATCTTTTTGTAAAGCTATTTTTAGAATTGTCGCAAGGCCTCCACATGCCGGTCATGCTGAAGCTTACCCTTGCAACAGAGCGGTTAAAAAAAGTAAATCTAAATGAATTTTTTCCGGTCCGGCTCGACCCACAAGGCATGACCCTGTATCCTGTTGCCATTAATGGCTCCGGAGATATTGGTCTTGGTCGTTATGCCCAGGGCATTGCCCTTCATCCTCTTGAAAAATCAACTCTTTTTCCGGGAGATTTGGTTGATTTCTTTTTTTTATAGCAGTTTTTCTTTTTTATTGGGTTTTATTTGGGTGTTTCCAGGAGTTTTTTCTGGTTTTTCGCAATTATTTAGTCTGTTTTTTCATTAGTTTCTTGTTTTTATTTGAAATAATCGTTTAAAAAGTATTGTATTTATCATGTAAAATATATTTATATGTCTTTAAATTCTTTTTTTATATGATTTTTGATATATATTTATAGAATTAAATCTGATTTGCATTTAATTGTATCTATAAATGTCATTTTTATTGATTTTTTAATCGATTTATTTGATTTTTGTATCATATTTTAAGGTGTCGATTAGTTTTTATGTGCTGATGCTTGATTTTTTTGATTTTTCCTTCTGTTTTTAAAAGAACAGAAGGAATTACTTAAAGAATTGATGATTTGTAATGACTAATTCTAAAATATATGGCTACTGTCACACCTCAACCTTTAAAAGAACTCCACATCTTCTCCTGGAAGGGAATTCAAATGAAAACCTTTCACATTACATGGATTACCTTTTTCTTTTGTTTTTTTGGCTGGTTCGGAATCGCACCGCTCATGCCCATCGTCCGGGAGCAGTTGCATTTGAATAAGGAGCAGATTGGAAATATCATTATTGCTTCTGTTTCAGCTACCATTTTTGCAAGATTGCTGGTCGGTAAATTGTGTGATAGCCTGGGGCCAAGGTTGTCTTACACCATTCTGTTGGTGTTGGGCGCTTTTCCGGTCATGTGTATCGGCTTGTCCAACAGCTACGAGAGTTTTCTCATTTTTCGTTTTGTAATCGGGATCATCGGTGCTTCATTTGTGATCACGCAGTTTCACACCTCGATGATGTTTGCACCCAATGTCATCGGCACAGCAAATGCAGTGACTGGTGGATGGGGAAACCTGGGTGGGGGAGTAACCAACCTGGTCATGCCATTGGTAGCCTCTGTTTTTGTGACGCTGGGTTTTTGCAGCAATGCCGATTCATGGAGGTATGCGATGGTGGTGCCGGGGTTGATCCTGCTGGTCATGGCTTTTATTTATTACCGGTATACCACGGACAAGCCTGAGGGAAATTACGCAGATATTGAAATGGGCCCTAAAGCTGAAAAGGCAAAAGGTTCTTTTGCTGCAGCCATGAAAGACAAGCGGACCTGGATCCTGGCACTGGCCTATGCGGCCTGTTTTGGAATTGAGATTACGGTCGACAATGTAGCAGCCATTTTTTTTGTAGACAATTTTAATGCTTCATTGATCCTGGCCGGTGCGCTCGCTGCCATCTTTGGTTTCATGAATATATTTGCGCGTGCCCTGGGCGGTATGGTCAGTGATCGTGTGGGCAGGATTTATGGTTTAAGAGGGAAGGGACTTTTACTGGGGATTTTCCTGGTCCTGGAGGGAATTGCCATTACCTTCTTTGCGCAGGCGGCTTCACTTACAGTGGCAATCATTTGTATGCTCATCTTTGCACTTTTCCTAAAAATGGCCAATGGAACTACTTATTCCATCGTTCCTTTTGTCAATAAAAAAGCAATCGGTTCCGTGAGTGGTATTGTTGGAGCTGGCGGAAATCTGGGCGCCATGCTGGCGGGTTTTCTCTTCAAATCAAAATCCCTGACCTATGTCGATGCCTTTTTGTACATCGGTGTGGCAGTCGCGCTGATCGGCCTGGTCGTAACCATTACACCATTTCAGAAATCAACTGAAAAAGCAGCCGGATTGAGTCCGGAGCTTCAGCCGGCATAGCTTATTTAAGGAAAGATCAAGGTGGAGAAAAAAGGTCATAAAGGGTATTTTAAGAGCACTTGCTGTTATTGCGGCGTGGGTTGCGGGGTTGTGGTGCAGCAAGAGAAAAACGGTACGGTCAGCGTCATGGGCGATAAGGAGCACCCGGTCAACAAAGGAGCCTTGTGCAGCAAGGGACTGAATCTTCAATATACGGTAAATGACCGGAGCGACCGGCTTTTGCATCCCCAGATGCGTTACGGCAAGAACATGCCCTTGCAAAAAGTAAGCTGGGATACCGCACTCGAGCGTACTGCTGCGGTGTTTAAGACTTTTATTGATAAATACGGACCGGATTCGGTTGCGTTTTATGCCTCCGGGCAATGTCTTACGGAAGAGTATTATGTGGTCAATAAGTTGATCAAAGGGTTTATTGGCAGCAACAACATCGATACCAATTCCAGGTTGTGCATGAGCAGTGCAGTGGCGGCTTACAAAATGAGCCTGGGTGAAGACAGTGTGCCGATTTGTTACGACGATATTGAACTGGCGGACTGTTTCTATGTCACCGGGGCCAACCCGGCCTGGTGCCACCCGATCTTGTGGCGCAGGGTAGAGGCCCATAAGGCCAGGAATCCGGATGTGAAGATCATTGTGGTCGATCCGCGCATGACGGATACCTGTTCAAATGCAGACCTGCATTTACAGATCAATCCGGGAACGGATGTGACCCTCAATCATGCGATTGGCCGACTCTTAATTGAAAAAGGAAAGATCGACCATAAATTTGTAAGCAACCATACCGAGGGCTTTGAAAAATACAGTGAACTGGTTTTTGAAAAAACGTTAAAGGAATCGGCAGAGATTTGTGGTATAGATCCGTATGACATCGTGCTTGCAGCGGAATACATTGCAGCGGCAAAGGGCTTCATCAGCATGTGGACCATGGGGCTGAACCAAAGTGTAATTGGTGTCAATAAAAACCTGAGCCTGATCAACCTGAACCTCATTACTGGACAGATCGGTAAACCGGGTGCCGGGCCTTTTTCGCTGACCGGACAGCCCAATGCAATGGGTGGAAGGGAAGTAGGGGGACTGGCCAATTTGTTGCCGGCCCATCGGAACCTGAACAATCCGCTGCACCGCAAAGAGGTGCAGGATTTCTGGAAAGGCAAGGAGATTTCGGAAAAGCCGGGTCTGACTGCTACAGAAATGTTCGACGCACTGCATGATGGCCGCCTCAAGGCCATCTGGATCATGTGCACGAATCCGCTGACCAGTTTACCGAATGCACGCATCGCAGAGGAGGCGCTAAAAAAAGCAAAGTTTGTCGTGGTACAAGAGGTGAGCAACAAACCGGAGACCCTGCAATATGCAGATGTGATTTTGCCTGCTGCGGCATGGACGGAGAAAGAGGGCACGATGACCAATTCGGAGCGCAGGATCAGTTACCTGAGCAAGGTCATAGATCCGCCGGGCGAGGCCCTTCCTGATGCAGAGATCATTTGCCGCTTCGCGAAAAAAATGGGCTATCCTGGTTTCGACTTTGCGAACGCCGGAGAGATTTTCAAAGAACATACGCGTCTGACTTTAAAAACCACTTTGCGTTTGGACGGGCTGGATTACGAAGTGATCAAAAGAAAACATACCGTACAATGGCCGTACAGCAAGAGACTCGATTCGGGAACAGCCCGTTTGTTTGCCGACAAAAAATTCCATACGGAAAACAAAAAAGCCATCATCCATGCGGTGCCAGATGCATTCAGCAGCGAAAAGGCGAGTGAAGACTATCCTTTTGTGCTCACAACCGGCAGAATCCGGGACCAGTGGCACACCATGAGCAAAACCGGTAAGGTTAATAAGCTAAAAAGTCACATTCCCCAGGCTTACCTCGAAATCCATCCCGATGATGCAGACAATATAGGTATAGCGGAGTCGGAGATTGTCGTGGTAAAATCCCTCCGTGGTGATGTGCGCGTGAAAGCCCGGATCTCCACAGCCATAAAAAAAGGGGTGGTGTTTTTGCCGATGCATTGGGGCAAGTTGCTGGGCAATGACCTGAACAGGGCCAACAACCTCACGAGTACCCTGATCGATCCGATTTCTAAGGAGCCTGATTTCAAGTATTGCGCCGTCAGCATAGAAAAGTACGTGAAGCCGAAGCAGCATATCGTCATCATCGGTGCAGGCGCGGGGGCATATGGTTTTGTAAAAGCCTACAGAGAATTGAATACCGAAGATGAAATCACCATTTTCAGCAGGGAAAACCTGCCGTTTTACAACCGGGTAATGCTTCCGGACTACATCAGCGGGGAGCAGAGCTGGGCGCAACTGGTGAAGATGACGGATGAAGAAGAACCGGAATATCAGATCAACATGCTCCGGGGAATCAGTATTGAGGAAATCAACCGTGAACATAAATACGTGGTCGATTCCAGGGGAATGAAAACGCATTATGATGTGCTGATCATGGCTACGGGCAGCCGGCCGGCTATCCCTAAAAATGTACCCCAGCTGCCGGGGATCTTTAGCATGCGTACCCGCACGGATGCGGATAATTTTAAAAAACACATCTCTAAAAAAGCAGAGGTGGTCATCATAGGAGGTGGTTTACTGGGACTGGAAATGGCGGCTTCTCTATTGGAGACGGGCGTAAAGGTGACTGTGATCCAAAGGGTGTCAAGATTTCTGAGCAGACAACTCGATTCGCTGGGCAGTCAATTGCTGGGTGAACAAATGGAGCGTCTGGGTTGCGACATCTATTACAACGAAGAGGTGCAGTTGTTTTACGGCAGGTCAAAACTCACGGGTATCGGACTTAAAAGCGGTAGAAAGATCAATTGTGATGCAGTGATCCTGGCCATCGGCACCAGCCCCAATATTGAACTGGCCAAAGCGCATGATCTGACATGCAAGCGTGGTGTAGTGGTCAATGAGCGGATGCAGACCAGTGATCCTGATATCTTTGCCATTGGCGAAATCGCGGAATTTGAGGGAATGCTGTATGGTATTACTGCTGCGGCAGAGCAACAGGCGGAAATCGTAGCGCATTACCTGAGTGGTGACATATCCAGTTGCTATAAAGGCAGTACGCTGATGAACATCATTAAAATCCAGGGTTTTGACCTTTGTAGTATCGGCTTATCAGAATCGCCCAATGAGGAAGATTATGAGGAGATCATTTTTATCGACAAGGCCAAGCGCTATTATAAGAAATGTATCATTCACCAGGACCGGCTGGTGGGCACGATCCTCATAGGCGACAAAGCGGAGTTCCAGGAATTCCGGAACCTGATCGAAAATAAAATAGAGTTGAGTGAAAAGCGCTTGCAATTGCTTAGGAGTGGCAATAAAGCTGATCCGGTGATGGGTAAGCTGGTCTGCAGTTGCAACAATGTCGGACAGGGCAACATCGAGCGCAAGATTAGCAGCGGCTGTTCTGATCTGAAGGAACTGTGTTCTGCAACTGGTGCGGGTACGGGCTGCGGGTCCTGCAGACCTGAGGTGAAGCGCATATTGGAAACCTTATTAAGTGCGGTATAAAATGGAAAAGATCCACAGCATTAAAATCAACCTTCCCGGCGGCGTAGTTGCCGCGGGCGACCTGCTGGAGATTCTTGATGCGCTGAAACAGGCAGGAATTAACCACCTGCGCTTCGGTACGCGTCAGCAGTTGTTCATTCAGGCCAGCGGCCTGCAACTGGAACTATTGGAGCATGAATTTTTTGTGGCCAATATCAATTTTGAGGTAGATGCGGACCTGCATCCGAATATCCTGAGTTCCTATGTGTCCCAGGACATATTTGGTCATCCAAACTGGATGGTTGAGGGGGTATACAATGATGTGCTGGACCTGTTTGATTATAAACCCCGGCTCAAGGTCAACCTAATCAATAACAACCAGAGCTTTGTACCTTTTTTTACGGGCAATTTCAATTTCATTGTATCCAATGTCAGCAATTACTGGCATTTACACATCCGTTTTCCTAAAACCAATATCTTTTACGTATGGCCTGATCTGGTCTACACAGAAGACATTGCACTGCTGAGCAAAGATCTTGAGGAGGCAATCTTAACAGAGCCGGAAAGGTATTGCGATCAGGAAGAGATCAGCGGAGCCGATCTGTACCGCAAAACGGGTGGGGGAACTAAATTTATACAGCACCATACCAGTCTGGCGCTGGAACTTCCGGATTTTAGTTTGCCTTATTATGAAGGGTTCAACCGTTACGATAACAATAAATTCTGGCTGGGTATTTACCGGAGAGATGAACTCTTCTCTTGCGCCTTCCTGGAGGAAGTCTGCACACTTTGTATCCGCTCCCGAATTGCCCAATTTTACATCACACCCTGGAAATCTATCATTCTGAAAGGGATCGAGGGACAGTTGCCCTGGAATACCGTGCTGGCCAGGCACAGGATCAATGTACGCCATGCCTCCAACGAGCTGAACTGGCAGATCGAAGACCAGTGCCAGTACGGTCTGGATCTCAAGCAATATCTGGTCAGGCAGTTTGACCAGGTAGACCTGCGCACGTTTAAGTTGTCTTTTGCAATTAAAGTCAATCCAAAGACAGGCTTGTTTGGTTCAGTGGTGATCAGGAAGCAGTTAAACGCCGGTGCAGAACTTTTTGACATACTTCATACCCGCAATTTTAATCCAAACTCAAAAGATTTCGTAACTTTCAGGGCTGATGTCGGCCTGGACTTGCTTACTCCGGTACTGATTTCATTGTGTGATCACTATTATGACCTGCAGACCAGGGATGCATTGGTCCCGGAAGACCATAGTTTGCCGGAGGATGTGGAGGTTGAAGGTCCGGCAGTCATGATACACCAGTGTAAAAACTGCCTGTCGGTCTACGATGAAGCTTTTGGCGATGAGATCAATGAAATCGCTCCTGGCCTGGCTTTTGAAGGACTGCCTGACAGCTATGGTTGTCCGATTTGCGGTTCTGCCAAAGCAGATTTTTTACCAGTAAGCAAATACCTGTTGATGCAATGTTAACCCTGTTTATAAATACAGATCATAAATGTTTTAATTGATGAAGGTGGTAAGGGATGTTTATGGAAGGAATTTCAAGACCCTGAGGGTGAGTTTGATCAATACCTGCAACCTGGGCTGCGTGTACTGTGCATGCGGACAGGATGAAACGCGGGACAATTACGCGCTGCAACAATCTGCCGCGCTGCCCGCATCAGAGATGCTGGCAATCATTGCGCGCTTACACGGACAACTGGGTCTCAGGACGCTGCGGCTGACTGGCGGTGAACCTTTGCTGTACAAGGAACTGGAACTGATTGTTAGGGGTGCAGTGCAGATGGGGATTGAAGACCTGGCGCTGACTACCAATGGGCTTTTGCTCGAACAGCAGGCGGAAGGCCTGAAAAAGGCAGGTCTGCAGTCCATCAACGTCTCGCTGGATGCCATAGATGAAGCTGGTTTTTTTAAGATCAGCAGAAGACGGGGCCTGCAAAAGATACTGAATGGCATAGATAAGGCACTGGAATGCGGATTGTGGGTGAAGATCAATACGGTAATTATGCGGGGCATCAATGAAGACCAGATTCTTCCATTATTGGATTATGCATTTGACCGGCAACTGAAGATCCGTTTTCTGGAGATCATGGCCATGGGGCATCTGCATGAAAATCCGGAACAGTACTTTTTTTCACAACAGGAAATGCTCTCACTTATAGAAAGCAGGCATCGCATTGTGCCGCTGCCAAGGGAGCTTTCGGCTACTGCAAACTACTGGGCTACGGATGCGGGAAAGGTTTTTGGCGTCATTGCCAATGAGTCTGCGCCTTTTTGCGGCGACTGTGACCGCCTCCGGCTGGATTCTTTCGGGAACATCTACGGTTGTCTGAGCAGCAATACCCCGATATCTTTGCTTGATGTCAGGGAAGGCACAGCGCTGGAGGAGAAGTTGCAAGAAGCCATGGCACAAAAACAAACCCTTAAATTTACAGGAAGTGAACTGAGTATGATGCACATAGGAGGATAATATGAACATTGAAGTATTTGCAGGATTAAAAGCTTTTTACGATAAGCGTTTTGTCGTAGAGGAACAACTGGTCAGTATCGCTGACCTCAAAACTTACCTGATCGGAAGAAGTCCGGAAGCGGCGTCTATTTTACAGGCTTCTCGCTTTGCCGTAAATGATGAATTAGTCGCATTAAATTATAACCTTAAAGCAGATGACAACATTTCCGTTATCCCCCCAAGCAGCGGAGGCTGATCAGATCTTATCTCATGAACCCCTGAAGCTGGCTGAGCTTTTGGCTGCGTCGCATCATCCAAATGCCGGGGCGGTGGTATTGTTTAGCGGGGATGTGCGCATCAACAACCTGGGCAAAGAGGTCGCTTATCTGGAGTTCGAGGCACAGGAGAAACTGGCGGTCAGGATGATCCGGGAGATTATAGCTGTTGCTGTTCAAAAATGGCAGCTCAATATTGCGCTGGTCCAGCACCGCCTGGGCAAGGTCGGCATTTCGGAATGTGCAGTGGTGGTGATCACCGCTTCACCGCACAGAAGGGAGGCTTATGATGCCAACCGCTACATTATGGACAGGCTGAAGCATGAGGTGCCGATCTGGAAATGCGAATTTTTTACAGATGGTACTTACCAATGGGGGGGCAATTGCAACTGCGCCGCAATCACGGGTACACCGGACCAGCACTTGTATGAATTTGACGACCACAAGCATGCCCGGTAATTTGCTCGGTGTCGTACTCTGCGGTGGTGAAAGCAAGCGTATGGGGAGCGACAAGGGACTGTTGGTTAAAGAATCGAAGCAATGGGCGCTTTGGGTAGCCGAAAAATTGCAGGACTGCGGGCTGGAAACCCTGGTTTCACTAAATACAAGTCAGGAAGTCGGTTACCGTATTGTTTTTCCCGACACACCTTTTGTGTTGGACCAGGCAATTGTTAATGGGCCGCTCAACGGTTTGCTGAGCGTACATCAGGAATACCCTGACCGGGATCTACTGCTCATGGCCTGCGACCTCATCGATATGGATCATGATACCTTAACAAACCTCATCGATGTTTACAAAACGTCTGCCGACTTTGATTTTTACGTATACCGGCATGGTGCGTTTGCCGAACCTTTCTGCGCAATCTATACCGCCAATGGGCTGGAGGCCACGATGCAATTGCTTGTGGCAGGTAAATTAAAGCGCTTTAGTCTGCACGAACGATTTGAAAATGGTAAAACCTTGTACCTGGACATTCCAAGGCTTTCTGTCTTTAAGAACTTCAACCACCCGGCATAAATTTGTCTTTCATTCCCCATATCCCTAATATTCCTCCGGTATGCAGGGCCATGATTTTTTCCGCTTTAGGGATGGCACTGCTGGCGCGGAGATCGTCGATGGCAAAAAATAGCTTACCGGTATAGACCGGGTCGATCAGCATGCCTTCGGTGGCTATAAAATCTTTGATGTAGTTCAGCAGTTCAGGTTTGGTCTTTGCGTATCCACCGAAATGGTATCCGGTATGCAACACCAAACCGGCTTCTGAGTTTTCGTTGTATTTCAGGATTTCGTCGCGGATAAATGCCCCGTCTTTCAATACGGGGACCACGTGCAGTTTCGTTTTCAAACCGAGCCGGCGGATGCCTCTTAGCAGTCCGGCAGCGGTAGTTCCCGTTCCTGCGGCACAAAACAAATGGTCAATTCCGGCCGGCAGCTCATCAATGATTTCTGAACAGCCCGGCAGGGCAGTTTCACCTGCGCCGCCTTCATCCACAAAAAAGGCATTCTGGTTCTCACCAAAATGCCGTATAAACAGGGATTTTTTTTCTCTATAAGATGTTCTGTCGGTAAAGATCAGCTGCATACCAAACAGGCTGCAAAGCATCAACATTTCGTTGTTTACTGCTTCTCCTCTCACGAAAGCAGTGCTTTTCATTCCTTTACGTGCACAAGCGGCGGCAGTTGCGACCAAATGATTGGAATAAGCACCTCCGAATGTTACCACGTGACTTTTTTTCTGCTCATCGGCTGCCGCAAGTGTATATTTTAGCTTACGCCACTTGTTGCCGGACACGTATGGATCAATTAAATCATCCCGTTTCACAACAATGTTACTTCTCAGCGGATGTTTTAAAGCGTGGACCGGGCTATAAATCTCTTCAAGCATGGAGACAAATATAGCAACAGATCGTCAACGGGATTGTATTAGGGTTTGAAATAGATTTTTCTGATCAGGTAAGGGAAAAAATTGAGGACAATTTTCACATTTTGTGTAAAATTTTTCATAAGCTGCGTTTTTAAGTTATAACTGGCACCTAGCAAAAAATAGGCCAATTTCTTTTCTGAATATGTAATTCATAAAGATTAGTTTTGCAACTGAAAACATCCGTCAAAACAAGTGTTGTTGAATCTATTCAATCGTAATGCTTTTGCCGATTAACCGAGTAAATATTGACTTATTTTAATGGAGAATATTAATACTGCCCAGGAAGCAGAAGACCAGGATTTATACGAGCATTTTAACATTGTTGTCGATAAAGGACAGTCTTTGTTACGCATTGATAAGTTTTTAATGCACCGTTTAGAAAATGCGTCTAGAAGCCGCATTCAAAACGCCATTGAGGCTGGCAATGTGCTGGTCAACCAGAAAGCCATCAAGTCGAGCTACAAGATCAAACCGGCTGATGAAATATCTATCGTATTTCCGCATCCACCCCGCGATACCGAAGTTTATCCGGAGGACATTCCACTGGAAATTATCTATGAAGACGATGACCTGCTGGTGGTCAACAAAGTAGCCGGCATGGTCGTGCACCCAGGATATAATAATTATACCGGAACGTTGGTCAACGCCCTGGCTTTTCATTTTGAGCAATTGCCCCAGTTACCAGGCAATGAAGGCAGGCCTGGTCTCGTACACCGTATAGACAAGGATACATCCGGACTTTTGCTGATCAGCAAGAACGAGATCACAATGACCAAACTGGCCAAACAATTTTTCGACCACAGCATTACCAGAAAATATATCGCCCTGGCTTGGGGAGATATCGCGGATAATGGTACAGTTACGGGCTATATCGGCCGCAGTCTGAAGAACCGGATTGTAATGGATATGTACGATGATGAAGAAAAAGGTAAGTGGTCAGTAACACATTATAGTGTCCTCGAACGTTTAGGTTATGTTACGCTCATCAGTTGTCAGCTGGAGACCGGCAGAACACACCAGATCAGAACACACATGCAGCACATAGGACACCCTTTGTTTAGCGACGCCAATTACGGGGGCGATAAGATATTGAAGGGGACGACGTTCACCAAGTACAAGCAGTTTGTACAAAATTGTTTCAATATCCTGCCGCGGCAGGCACTGCATGCTCAGACTTTGGGTTTTATTCATCCAACTACCAGACAGTATATGGAATTTGAAGCACCATTGCCGGCTGATTTTTCTGACGCGCTGAACAAATGGCGGAATTACGTCGCACAAGGCCCTGCACAAAACTGAGATTTTAATGGAATATATTTTACACAACGATGAGTTCTTACCGGCTGGACAGCCTTTTCTGACAGCGCACAACCGCAGTTTCAGATATGGCGATGGTTTGTTCGAATCCATGCGGATGTGTAATGGCAAACTGCGTTTTGCAGAACAGCATGCCGACCGGCTCAGGGCGGGCATGAAGGCCTTAAAAATGGAAGGTGGCAACCTGCTGGATGAATATTTTTTGAGACACAAAACCACTGAACTCTGCAAGCGCAACAAACTCAGGGAAAACGCACGTTTCCGCTTGTCTGTATACCGTGCCGGAGATGGCCTCTACACGCCGGCCAGTAACAAATCGGGCTATATCCTGGAGTCTTCTGTACTCAACGAACCGACCTATGAACTGAATAAAAAAGGCTTGATCGTGGACGTTTACGATGAACTGACCAAGCATGTTGACAAGCTATCAAATTATAAAACCTGCAATTCTCTGCTTTATGTGATGGCTGGCTTGTACAAAAAGCAACACCGTCTCGATGATGCCCTGATCCTCAACCAGAGCGGTTTTTTATGTGAAAGCATCAGTTCTAACCTTTTTGTGGTCTACAAAAAGCAGATTTACACACCTGCGCTTTCTGAAGGCTGTATTGCAGGGGTGATGCGCAGCGCGGTCATGAATATTGCCAAGATGAACAACATTCCTTTGATTGAAGCGCAGCTCAATCCTGAAGTCTTAAAGGAGGCGGAAGAGGTTTTCCTCACCAATGCAATCGGCGGGATCCGTTGGATTATGGGCTACGGCAGAAAGCGTTATTTTAATGAAGTTGCCAAAGAACTAAGTGTCAAACTGAATGAAACGCTTTAACTAATTTTATTTTATCAGGTTAAACCTGTAATTTTCACCTCACATTTGTTTACATGCATCAACTATCTTTTTTGAGAAAATACCTTAGCTCCGCGCTCATCTGTTCATCCATATTGTTTTTACTGGCCAGTTGCACATCCACTGAGAAAACCGGGGAACCCGTTACCGATAGTGCCAAAACTGCTTATTTCTCTGCTTTAAAGGGTGTTTGGGCACTCAGCAGCTATATTGAAGACATCAAAGGGACAAAATCACCTCACCAGGCGTTTAAAAGATTGTCAGGAATTTCTACGCTGATCATTCCTGCTGAGGGAAAGGGCGACAGCCTGCAGATCAAAACCAGTGTGCGCAATCATTTGGACAGCGCTTTTACACTTTATTTCAAAAAAGGCAAGTCTACGAAGGGCTTCCGGACCAGTCTGACAGATTCGCTGTCTAAGGACAACTACTTTACCCTGGGTTACGAAACCAACACCGGAGATACCACTGCACACCTCTATCGCTATTCGGCAAAGGATGAATTGCTGGAGTCCCGTGCTTTTGTTAGGGTGACGAATGAACAACCAGCCGGCGCCAAGAACAATTGGGCCATAGATTATATGGTGAAAAAGATCTTGTTCAGGGGCGTTTTTGCAATCTTTGATGAGGAATACCCTAAGAATAAGGTCATCCTTCACCCGGATGGTACCATCACCGGCTTTCGCGAGTTCAAAAAGTACGATCTGCTAACAGATTATTCGGAGATTTCGGTAACGAATGACTACATCCACTTCGACACCATTCCGGTAGAGAATGTCTACAGATTTATGCTGGATGAGGATTCCTTAAAAATGCAGCGCCAGATATTCCGCGTAAAGTTTGTGAAACAGCACTAAGATTTAAAGACGCATTCCTCTCAGGAATTCTTCGACGGGCATGCGCTTTTTGCCTTCATACTGGAGATCTGTCAGTTTAATAAACCCATCTTTGGCGGCAAATTTTAAATACGTCTTGCCGTCAGTCAGGAAGCCACCTGCTGCTATTCCAGGTTCTTTATCCTCCAGCTCTGCCCGGAAAACTTTCAAAGTTTTGTCATTAAGCGTGGTATAGGCAGTCGGGTAGGGGCTCAATCCCCTGATGTGGTTGTAGATGGTAGCGGCAGACTGGTTCCAGTTGATCAAACAGTCTTCCTTAAAAATCTTTGGCGCATGCTTCAGTTCCTCACTTTCAGGCTGCGGCTGTTCTTCATAGTTCCCTGAAACAATTGCAGTTACGGTCCTGACCAGCAATCCGGCGCCTACGTTCATCAGTTTGTCATGCAGTTCACCCGCTGTTTCGTCTTCTGAAATCTGCACACGCTCTGAAAAAATCACATCTCCGGTATCGATCTGGTGTTTCAGGAAAAAGGTCGTTACGCCACTTTCCTTTTCTCCGTTGATGATCGCATGGTTGATCGGCGCAGCACCCCTGTATTGCGGCAGCAAAGAAGCGTGCAGGTTAATCGTGCCTTTGGCAGGCATGTCCCAAACCACCTCTGGCAACATTCTAAAAGCCACGACTACTTGCAGGTCTGCATTCAGGGCCTTGAGTTCGGCTATGAAAACAGGATCCTTCAATTTCAGGGGCTGCAAGACTGGAATGCCTTTAGAAACAGCGTACTGCTTCACTGCACTTTCCTGGAGTTTTTGTCCCCGCCCTGCGGGCTTGTCGGCTGCGGTAACTACACCTGCGACCTCAAATCCTGCGGATACCAGGGCGTCTAAAGAAGCTACTGCAAAATCGGGCGTACCCATGAAAACTATTTTCATATGTTGTTGTTTGTGATTAACGGTTAGGATGCGCCTGCAAAATAAAAAAAATTAAACGCATATTTTATCAAACACCCATGGTACAGACCCTCGAAGAAATTAAAGCAAGTAAACTGACCTACGCAACCGATAGTCAGCCAGGGATATACAGAAAAGGTAAGCCTGGAAAGTTTTATTATGAAAACAAGGACGGCGAACGCGTAGAGGACGAGGAACAGTTGGCCAGGATCAAGGCGCTGGTCATACCACCAGCATGGACAGCGGTCTGGATCGCCAGTCGCAAAAGTGCTTACCTGCAGGTCACCGGACTGGATGCGGCAGGCCGGAAGCAGTATAAGTATCATCCCGACTGGACATCGAGAAGATCTGACAGCAAGTATTTCCGCCTGCTGGAATTTGGGAAGGTTTTACCGGATGCGCGCAGGAAAATCGCAAGGGACCTCAAGAGGAAGGAATTTGATGAGCAGAAAGTACTGGCCATTTGCATGCAGGTGATGCTCAAAACGCTGATCCGGGTGGGCAATGCCTCATATAAGCAATTGTACGGCAGTTACGGTCTGACCACTTTAAACGACAAACATGTCAAAATCGATGGCAATCACCTTCGTCTAAAGTTTACCGGCAAGAAGGGCGTGCAACAGGACGTCAACCTCAATGACAAGACGCTGGCCCGCCTGGTGAAACAATGCAGGGACATTCCCGGACAGGATCTTTTTCAGTATTATACTGCGGATGGCGTTCATAAACCGATCGATTCCGGAAAGCTCAATTGCTACATCCGGGAGATCACAGGCAGCGATTTCAGCGCCAAAGATTTCCGCACCTGGGGTGGCACACTTGAGGCATTACGGCAGCTTGCCAAATGCTATATCGCAGAACCTGAGCGCCCTAAAAAGAAGGTTATTGTAGAAGTGTTGGATTGCGTAGCGGGTAAACTAGGCAATACCAGGGCCGTTTGTAAAAGTTCTTATGTGTACCCGGTCCTGCTGGAAGCTTTTGAAAATGATGAATTGGCCAGATACCTCAAAAAAATAAATACCAAACCTTCGGTTAGTGCCACTGCTATGGAAAACGATGAGAAAGTATTGATGAAATTCCTTAAAGAAGTACAAAAGGCGAAGGTGAATGGCAAAAGGAAGAGTAGCCCAAAAAAGGCAGCTTAAGATACATTTGCCCTTTTTTTGGTCGTAATACGAATCGCAGTTATTCCTTCGGCGGCGTCTTCACCGAATGCACCGGCTGCTCTTCCTGTTCCCTTTTCTTAGCAGGGTTCTTAAAATCAGCTTCTTCCTGGTTGTAATCCTTATCCTCTGCTTTTTTCACGGCTTTATCTCCGGCAGGTACTTTTCCTTTCGGAACTTCCTCCCGGTAATTGCTGCTCGGTTTCTCGTTGGTTTTTTTTGGCGCGCTGTTCATAATATCAGTGGTTTATAAAATATAAAACGCCCCCGTCATCTCGAGGAACGAGAGATCTCTTGGTTATGCTATTCAAGAGTTCTGCTAATTCAAGAGATCTCTCGTTCCTCGAGATGACGATCGGGCTGAACTACGGATACAACAAATACTTCTTGCGCATTGTTTTGTACTTGCTTAAGCCCGGTTCCCAGCTTGCCCTGATTTCCTTTTCGGAAACCCCGGCAATGATCTGTTCACGGAAAGCCGATACCCCGATCAAGCGCTCTATCGTACCCATCTGGGTGCTCAACTTAGAATTGAAAAAGTCGGCCTTATTTGGAGATGCCTTATATAGCTCAATGATCCATGAAAGGTTAATCTGCTTCGTCTTACGAAATACCGAGGCATCGTAATTCCTAAGATCCAGTCCATAACACACCTGATTCATGAATAAAGGCGTCTCTGACATGCCCTTAATACTCACCGGCGTATAAGAAAAACTGTATTTGCCTTTCAGAAAAGGCGAACCAACTACGGTAAACGGAAATTGCGTACCGCGGCCATGGTTCAGATAAGTGCCCTCAAACAAACAAGTAGATGGATAGAGTAAAATTGACTGGGCCGTATTCAGGTTTGGCGACGGCTTTACCGGCAGCACATAAGGCATGTCATGCGTATACCCAGCCACCTTGATAATCTTCAGCTTACATTTTAGTTTATTGTCCAGCCAGCCCTCACCGTTCAGCATCTGTGCATATTCGGCCACAGTAAGTCCATGAACAATCGGAATCGGCTTCAGTCCAATGCCCGATTTGTGCTGCGGTTCCAGGATCGGACCGTCAATGTAAAAGCCATTCGGGTTGGGCCTGTCTAAAATTAAAACTTCCTTACCATTCGCCGCGCAGGCCTCCATCACATGCTGCAACGTATTGATATAGGTGTAAAAACGAACTCCTACATCCTGGATGTCAAATAGCATCACATCCACATCCGAAAGATCTTCTTTAGTAGGCGTAGCGTGTTTACCATATAGAGATACGGCTTTAATTCCTGTTTTAGTGTCCACGTCATCGTCTACATGCACCCCGGCACTGGCATTTCCCCTGAAACCATGCTCCGGACCAAAGATCTTCACAATCTTAACACCCAGTTTCAGCAGACTGTCCACCGTTGTTTCCTTGCCGATGATCGAGGTGGGATTTACCACCATGCCAACCCTCTTGCCTTTCAGATAGGGCACGTACAATTCAGTTTGCTCAGCGCCCGTACGCAACGCATTCACCTTTGGCGGATCAATGTCCTCGGCCTTAACCTGATAAGGGTTCGGAACGCCAGGATTGAAAACGACCTTCGGTGATCCGCAAGCCTGCAGTGTTAACGTGAGCAGCGTCACATTTAAAATATGGGTTAGGGAATTTATCATAATAGGTAAAGTATTGTCAATCTGTATCAACAGCGTTATAAAGGTAAAAAATTCCGGCAAAGATCATTATATTGCTTACTTATAACCGAATGAACACCATGAGAACCAAATTGATTGCAATTGCTGCGGCCGTAGTCGTAGTTTCAGGCTATACCCTGAAAAAAAATGCAGGTCTGAAGCTGGAGGACAAATACCAGTCAGACCAAACCCAGCTCTTCCTTCCCGGAGATCTGGAAGCTACACTCTGGGCCGAATCGCCCAAGTTTTACAATCCCACCAATATTGATGTGGATATCAAAGGCCGACTTTGGGTTACGGAGGCGGTGAATTACAGGAAATACAACAACAAAGCACCGAATTTCAAGGACAGGGTAGAGGGCGACCGTGTCATGATCCTGGAGGATAAGGATGGTGATGGCGTTGCGGAGAGTTCCAAAGTGTTTGTGCAGGACAAAGACCTGATCGCGCCACTCGGAATTTCCGTGATCGGCAACAAGGTCATCGTTTCCTGCGCACCTTCGCTTATCGTTTATACGGATGAGAACGGCGATGATAAACCGGATAAAAAAGAAATATTTCTGACAGGTTTTGGGGGTAAGGACCACGACCATAGTCTGCATGCACTTTTCGCCGGTCCGGATGGCAAATACTTTTTCAACGCCGGAAATGCCGGTCCGCATATCGTGACCGACAAAGCAGGCTGGAACCTCAGATCGGGCAGTAACTACAATGGCGGTTCGCCGTACAACAACAGCAATAAAGGCGGACTGGTCAGCGATGACGGCAAGATCTGGACTGGCGGTATCGCCATGCGGGTCAATCCTGACGGTACCGGTCTGAAAGTACTCGGCCATAATTTCCGGAATTCTTATGAGTTCACCATGGACTCTTATGGCAATATGTGGCAGAACGATAACGACGATGACGGCAATAAAGGCGTGCGTGTTTCCTGGTTGATGGAAGGCGCCAATATGGGCTATGCCAGTGCCGATGGTACCCGCAGATGGGAGAATGACCGTCGCCCGGGCCAACAGACCGCTGCTGCCCACTGGCACCAGGAAGATCCGGGAGTGCTGCCGTATGGCGACAATACCGGTGCGGGCTCGCCTACAGGTGTGGCTTTCAATGAAGGCGATGCTTTGGGTGAAAAATACAGGGGCATGTTGCTCGCCTGCGATGCGGGACGTAACGTAGTTTTTGCATATAAACCAGCAGTGAATGGCGCGGGTTTCGACCTCAGCAGACAAAACCTGATTACCTCTTTGTCCGACAAAGATGTGGCCGTGGCCGCAAGTTCTGCTGGTCAGGATGAAAAAACCAAATGGTTCCGTCCGAGTGATGTAGCCATCGGTACAGATGGGGCCATTTACGTGGCCGACTGGTACGACAGCATGGTGGGCGGTCACCGCATGACCGACACTGAAGGAACTGGCCGCATCTACCGAATCGTACCAAAAGGTAAGAAACTAAGCAATCCCAAACTAAGCCTTAAATCCACAAAGGGACAAATTGAGGCGCTAATGAGCCCGGCCATCAACGTCCGCAATTCGGGCTTTGTATTGCTGGCTGCACAGGGTGCTAAAGCGATTAAAGACGTCAAAAAACTATTGACCGCTACCAATCCATACCACAGGGCAAGAGCGATCTGGTTATTGTCCAATATGGGCCCTGAAGGCGTCAAAGAAGTGGAAGTGCTGTTGAAAGACAACGATCCCAACCTGCGTATCGCAGCCTTCCGCGCTTTGCGTGAAGTGAAACCAGATGTCCTGACTTACGCAGCAACATTGAGCAAAGATGCTTCTCCGGCAGTGCGCCGTGAGGTGGCCGTTGCGTTGCGTGACCTGCCTTTAAGCGCTACACAGGATATCATCTCGACACTTGCATCGCAATATGACGGTACTGACCGCTATTATTTGGAGGCCCTCGGACAAGCAGCCCTTGGTAAAGAAGAACAGCTTTATCCTTTGCTAAACAGCAAACTAGGTGGCGATCCTTTGAAATGGAGCCCTGCTTTCGCAGGAATCGTATGGCGCTTACATCCGTTAGCGGCGCTTCCTGCTTTGAAACAACGTGCAGCTTCATCGGCTTTATCAGCCGATCAACGCAAACAGGCGATCGTAGCGATCGGATTCATCAAAAACCAGCAAGCAGTAGATGCCATGCAGGAACTGATGGCCAACAGCGATGCACAGGTAAAAGAGCAGGCACAATGGTGGTTGCGCTACCGCCAAGGCAATGAATGGGCTGATTACAAAATGGAAATGAAAGAAGCGGCTTCTTCAGTGAATTTAGAGGAACAGAAGAAAATGCTGGCCCTCAAACTGAAACTCGAGAACAACACCACTTCTCAAAAAGATAAGGTAGAAGCAGCTAAAGCGATGGCCAAAGACAAGATCGGCGGCGAGATGCTCATCGGACTGGCGGTCGATAAAAAGTTGTCCAAAGAACTGGTCGACGAAATTAGCCAGGTGATTTTCAGTAATCCTGAGCAGACCGTGCGTGTACTGGCAAGCGATTATTTCAAGAAACCAGGCGTGACTACAGTCTTGTCGATCCCTAAAATTGCCAAACTGACCGGTGATGCCAGAGCGGGTAAGCTGATCTTCCAAAGCAAATGTACCACCTGCCACAAAGCAGAAAATGTCGGTGCGAACATCGGTCCGGAACTGACCCTGATCGGCAAGAAATTCGAGAAAAATGGTTTATTGGATGCGATCATCAATCCAAGTGCAGGTATGGCTTTCGGTTATGAATCCTGGTTGATCACTAAGAAAGACGGAACGACCGTTTCTGGCTTTTTGCAGGCAGACGGTGCAACTGTGGTGCTGAAAGGCATGGCAGGCGAGAAATACAACGTCAAAGCGTCGGACATTGCCTCGCGCAAGCAATTCGCCACTTCGATCATGCCAGAACCATCAGGTTTGCAATTGAACGAAAAAGACCTGGCCAATGTAGTGCAATACTTATTGACGATAAAATAGTTTAATAACCCAGGACGGACCTAAACGTCACCTAACTTTCGCCCTCATCTCGAGGCACGAGAGATCTCTTGGACCAACCATAATAAAGAGATCTCTCGTGCCTCGAGATGACGGGGGAGGTTATGCCGAAATACCCAATTTTATTTGCATTTTTGCCCTTTGAGCCTTTAGCTAAACTAAAGCGACTTATTACCGACGTAACGGAACGTAACAGTAAAACTTAACAGCGCAGAGATTGAACATACCCTATTTCATAGCCGGACGCATCGCCCTCAAATCAGAGCGTACTTTTTCCAAACTGATTGTACGTATTGCCATTGCAGGCGTCATGCTCAGTCTCGCTGTGATGATGCTTTCTGTAGCCATTATCAAGGGCTTCAAAACCGAAATCCGCGAAAAGGTAAGGGGCTATATCGGCGATGTCCGGATCTTTAAGTTCGACCTCAACAACTCTTTCGAGCTTTCACCATTCGTTCCAGCGCCGGAGACCATTGCCAATCTGAAGAAAAACCCTGAAGTTGAATACTTCCAGCCTTACGCAACCAAACCCGCCATTATCGTGGCCAATGAAGAAGTCGAGGGGGTTAATTTCAAGGGCATCGACAAAACGTACAACTGGGACTTCATCCGCAAGCACCTCGTGAGCGGCACCGTGATCGACTTTACCGACAGCGTTAAGGCTACAAAACAGATCATGATCTCACAGTTCACCGCCAGCAGGATGAACCTGAAGACAGGTGATAATTTTATCATGTATTTTGTGCAGGACCCACCCCGCAAGCGCCCTTTCAAAATTGTCGGAATTTACAGCATCGGGGTAGAGGAAATCGACAAAAACTTTGTAATGGGCGACCTGAGCCTGATCCGCAAGCTCAACAAATGGAAGCCCAACGAGATTGGCGGCATCGAAATCCGCCTCAAAGATTTCGATAAACTGCAACCCGTTTCCCGTGATATTTACGTCGGCCTGGAGATGAAACTTAAATCTGAATCCGTACAGGAGTATTTCCCTGCTATTTTTACCTGGCTTTCCCTGCTGGATGTCAACACCCGGGTACTCCTCATCCTGATGATGGTCGTCGGTGTGATCAACATGATTACCGCCCTGCTGATCATGATCCTGGAACGTACCAATATGATCGGATTGCTCAAATCAATGGGCATGGGCGATTGGAGCATTATGAAAATCTTTTTGTACAATGCGATTTACCTGGTAGGCATCGGGCTTTTATTGGGTAATATGCTGGGACTGGGCATCGGATTCTTACAATATTATACCCATATCTTTAAACTTGACCAATCGTCTTATTACCTGGCCTATGTGCCAATGGAGATCCATTTGATGGATGTATTGCTACTGAATCTCAGTACGGTAGTGATTTGTTTCCTCGTCCTGATCATCCCCTCGATGCTGGTGAGTAAAATCAGTCCGCTCAAAGCCATTCGTTTCAAGTAAAACAAAGCTTCTAATGTCACTAAGCGTAGGCATGTCCCTGGTCTGTGCCGCTTTAGTGTGTTCGTCCTGCTGCTTATATCATAGCGGATTCATAACAGGTTCATAACGGCTCCATAACGGGTTCTCCTCGGCTAAAAGTGTTTAAATTCTATTTTATTACTGTTATTATATAATTTTCATACCTTTATGATATAAGTAGCAGTTGCTACTCATAAAGAAACCATAGTTAACAGAACATTGAAGGATGGCAAGAATGAAGCATGGACCTTATGGCCCAATCGTAGGAAAAATAGGAGGTACCGTCGGTTATATCAGGTTGGGACAACCGATACTGCGCGTGTTGAAACACGCGACAAATAAACCGCCAACAAAAGGACAACTGGCGGCCCGTGCAAAGATTGGCTTGGTATCAGGCTTTGTCGCATCGATCAATGAGTTTACCAACATCAGCTTCAAGCCTAAATCACGGCAAACCATTGGCAAGACTGCCCAGAACATGGCAGTGTCTGCTAATATGGCTTCGGCCGTAATGGGTGAATATCCTGATTTCCAATTGGACGGCACCAAGCTCGTCATTAGCGAAGGTAAATTGGCTTTGCCGCCAAACTGTGCTGTGGAACTGGAAGGTGAAACCCTGAGGTTCAGCTGGCAGGGCGGAAATCTGGTCGGCTTCCCTTATTCCACAGAACAAGTCATGATGCTGGCTTATTTTCCAGAAAGCAAAAGGTCTATGGCTATTGCAGGTGGTGCGAGAAGAACTGCTGAACAGGATTTTCTTCCACTGGGAAGGTCGGATGACCGGGAAATTCCGGAAACCTGCGTAGATACTTATATTGCTTTTGTATCCAACGATCGTGAAAGCGTTTCCAACGGCTTATACCTGGGGCGTATTGAACTGGATCCGGTGCCGGCACACGCTTAGATAAAACCAGCAGAAATCGCTTCGGGCAGAAAAAATACAATTTCTTAAATGATCTATTTGGACTTGATCTAAATAAAACTATATTTGCGGCGTAAAAAAGCCACGCGATTCGGACCCGTGTGGCCAATCCGGATTATCCGGTTCACCTTTAATCGTAGTTAAATTCATGCAAATTAAGAAAATTTTGCTATCGGGTATGTTATGTGCCTGTGTATTTGTCACAAACGCTCAAACGAAGCCAGTCTATGGAAAAACTTTACTTCAAAACAATGCTGTTCCATCGTTAAACGCTCCAAGAAGGGATGCAGATCCTGAAGAAGAGCAAAAATTTGGGACGGTAAGGGGTCGGATCACCACCTCTGACGGCAGCATCGCACCTTATGTATCTGTTATTTTGAAAGGAACCTCATTTGGTGCCATTTCGAATGAAGACGGCGAATACCAGATCCGCAAGGTTCCGGTTGGATCCTATACCGTTGTCGTATCGGCAGTAGGCCTTTACCCTAAAGAAAAGCAAATTACAGTGGCTGCCAAATCGGCTGTAATCGCTGACTTCTCACTGAATGAGAACTCGTCCCAGTTGGATGCGGTGAACATTTCAATTTATAAAAAGAAATATAAGGCAGATAAGGTTTCGCCTTCCCTGCGTTTGCAATCTCCGCTGATCGAGATTCCGCAGAACATTAAGGTGGTAACCGGACAGCTGATCGCTGACCAGCAGGTGTTTGACCTTGTAGACGGTATAACCCGGAACGTATCTGGTACCACCCGTACCGGTCACTGGGATGCGCAATATGCTAATATTTCCACCCGTGGTACCACGATTCCTGCGTTCCGTAACGGAATGAATATGAAGATGCCATGGGGACCGCTAACAGAAGATGCGGCGACCATCGAACGCGTTGAGTTCATCAAAGGCCCTTCAGGTTTTATGATGGCCAATGGCGAACCGGGCGGGATTTTCAACATCGTGACCAAAAAACCTACTGGCGAGAACCGCAGTTCAGCTACACTAAGCGGCGGTGGTTTTGGATTGGCCCGCGCGGCGGTTGACCTGGATGGAAAACTGTCGGCAGACGGACGTTTGTTGTTCCGTTTCAATGCAGCTGCACAGACCAAAGGCAGTTACAATAAATTCAACTACACAGATAAGTTTGTCATTGCTCCGGTAATCAGTTACCAGGTCGATTCCAATACCTTGATTACGGCAGAATATACCACGCAGCATGTAGAGGCCCAGGCACTGGGTACTTATGGTTTTTCTCCTAAAGGATTGGGAGATACTGATCCGAGTTTCTTTTTGGGAGATCCTACTCTGGATCCTGCAAAGATGTATGACCACAACGCTACTTTGTATTTCAACCACAAACTGGACAACAACTGGAAAGTGAACGGGCAGGTTGCCTATGTAAAATACGGACTGGAAGGTGGTACACCATGGCCTAGCCAGATTGCACCGAACGGTGATATGAAACGTTACCTCAATATCAGTGAGGAGCTGGCCATCAACAAAAACGCACAATTGAGCATCATGGGCGATGTGCAGACCGGATCGGTAGTGCACAGGCTGATGACAGGTATTGACTTTGGTAACCTGAAAACATGGGGTGATTTTGCGAGTGTACAGCAGTCTGATCTGCAGCTGGCCAACAGTCAAGTTTTCAATATCTATAATCCAATATACGGCATACCAACGGCAAATATCCCGGTATTTGACCGTTCTAAGAGCATCCAGGTCCGTTCAGGGATTCCTGCGAATCTTTCTTATCTGACCAATATCTCTTACACCGGTGTGTATGTGCAAGATGAGATCAGGATGCTGGAAGAAAAACTCCGCCTGACGCTGGCTGGACGTTATACCCATGCGGTGACTGTTGGAAAGACAAAAGCAACGCAGATTTCTGATAATGCTTTTAGTCCGCGTGTAGGATTGAGCTATTCGATCTTGAAGGACTTCACGGCCTATACACTTTATGACCAAAGCTTCCTGCCACAAGGCGGACAGGATTATGAAGGAAACAACTTTAAGCCGGTACGGGGAAACAACATTGAATTTGGGTTGAAAAAAGACTGGTTTGATGGCAAATGGAACATGACCGCTGCTGTGTACCAGATTACCAAAGAGAATGTACTGACAGCAGATCCAAGGGCAAATACGCAGCTTAGCGCAGGGCCACCGGCTACGTTTTATCCATCAAACATTCGTGTTCAGTCGGGCGAGCAACGCTTTAAAGGATTGGAGCTGGATATCGCCGGTGAGATTGTGAGCGGGCTGAACCTGATCCTGAACTATGCCTATACTGAGGCTAAAGTGAGCAAGGACAATGTGGCGACGAATTTGAACAAACCTGTTCCGGGTTCTGTGAAACACATTACAAACGGCTGGTTGTCATACCGCTATAAAAAAGAGGGTTCGCTATTGAATGGTTTCGGTCTGACTGGTGGTTACCAGATCCAATTGGGCAGAAATTCGGGCAGCATTGCAGTGCCTCTTGAATTGCCGCAGTACTTCCGTTTTGATGCCGGTGCTTCTTACGAAAGGGGCAGGTTAGGGCTTTCGTTTCTTGTGAACAACTTGCTTGACCGCAGGTTGCTGACCCAGGGATCATTCACCAAAATCGATCCGAAACTGGTGACTGCTACCAATGTGGATTACTATACTTACATCTACGAAGTGCCTAGAAATGCAAGGCTTTCGCTGACTTACCGATTCAAATAATTCATACAATCAATTTAACACCTCAGGACAATGAATACCGGAAATAACCGAAGCCCCGCAAAAAAGAAGAGCAAGGACTCGATGTTTACCAAAACATATAAGTGGTTGCACCTTTGGCTGGGACTGGCCTCTGGCATCATTGTCCTGATTGTTTGTATTACCGGTTGCATCTGGGTCTTCAACGAGGAGATCACCGGAATGCTGGAACCAGAAACAAAAGTAGAAAGACAGGACAAGCCGGTACTTACACCGACGCAGCTGACGGCAATTGCAGGCCGGTTGTATCCTGATAAGGTGCCTGCTTATGCCAATTACCAGCAAGGCCGGGCCATTAACCTGACCCTGAGCAACAAACCCAAAAAGGGGGAAGTGAGTACGGGCAGGAGAGGTTTTGGTGGCGGTGTGTTGCTGAAGGTCAATCCTTATACCGGTGAAGTGCTCGCTAAAGAAGTGCGGAAAAAAGGAGAGGTCGATTTTTTCAGGCTCATCCTGAACGGGCACCGATTCTTATGGCTGCCTACCGAAATTGGCAGGCCGATCACCAATTATGCCACACTGACCTTTGTGGTCATCCTCATTACGGGGCTGATCTGGTGGTATCCGAAGAAATGGAACAAATCTACTACGGATAAGAGTTTCAAGATCAAATGGGGTGCTTCTTTTAAAAGGCTGAACATAGATCTGCACAACGTATTTGGCTTTTATGCTTTTTTGGTGCTGCTGTGTATTGCGCTGACCGGAATGGTATTTGGGATCAAATGGTATAGTGAAGGTTTGTACTGGGTGACTTCCGGCGGTGAAAGCCTGAAAGAGTTTAAGCGTCTGGAATCGGATTCTTTGCAGGCCGGCAAATTTTATACACCGGAGCAGGCGATGAACCTGGCCTGGAACAGGGTAATTACCAAGCACCCGAAATCACAGGGTTTTTATTACAGCTTTCCGGATACTTCAAAAGCAAAAGCAACGATCTCCATCACGGTGTATCCAAATACTGGTCAGTTTTACAACAGCCAGGGCTATACGTTTGACCAGCATACGCTGAAAGAACTGCCACGGGAAGATGTGTATTCGGTCAGTTATGACAAGGCTTCTTTTGGCGGCAAACTCCGCAAAATGAATTACGACATCCACGTGGGCAGTATCCTGGGTTTTCCAGGCAAAGTGCTTGCTTTTCTTGCCGCACTGATCGGGGCGAGTCTGCCGGTAACCGGTTTCCTGATCTGGTATAACCGTAAATTCAAGAAGAAGAAAAAGAAAAATGATGCGGATGCAGGGTCAGACGCCAACGCGGGTTCAACTTATAAACCAAGGGTCAAACCGAAGTTGAAGGTGATCAGCAGGGAGCAAGAGCCGGTATTGGCCGCGACTGCGGTAAATGCGCAATAAGAGAATATGATCCGGTTTATACGTTAAGTAAATTTAAAACGTTTAACAGGTAAGCAATCCATATTACAACAATTCATATTTTAGAATACGCTTAATACTCTTAATACTTTAATTCAGAAAACCGGATGTACTATCCGGTTTTTGTTTTTTAGAAAAAAAGATTTAGCTTAGGCTAACCAAATACGCCTCATGTCCTTCAAATTTATCGCTCTGATTGTTTCATGGTGTTGTACGTCTGCAGCACTTGCCCAAAATTCATACGTTGTTAAAGGTTTGGTCTCGGATACAACGACCAACCAAAAGCTGGACGATGCGACCATCAGCGTGCTGGATGCACGGGATTCTATCCTTCAAAAATTCACTTATACCAATAAGGGCGTGTTTGAGATCAGCAATCTGAAAGCGGGAAAGTTTTTGCTGATGGTTACCTATCCGGACTATGCTGATTTTGTAGAACATTTCACATTGGATGCCGCGCATCCCCAATATGACTTCGGCAATATCCGTATGATTCTTAAATCGAAACTGCTGAATGAGGTGATCATTAAGGCCCGTATGGCGGCGATCAAGATCAAGGGGGACACGACGGAATTTAACGCGGCGGCTTATGCCACACAGAAAAATGCCAAGGTCGATGAACTCTTAAGACAGTTGCCCGGCATGAAGATCAACCAGAGTGGGGCAATCTTGTTTCAGGGAGAAGAGGTTTCTAAAATTCTGGTGGATGGAGAGGAGTTCTTCACGGATGATCCGACGCTGGTATCAAAGACAGTCCGGGCAGATATGGTGAGCAAGGTGCAGGTCTATGATCAGAAAAGCGAACAGGCCAAGTTGACCGGCATGGAGGATGGGGTGAAGGTGAAGACCATCAATATTGTGCTCAGAGAGGATAAGAAAAAAGGTGTTTTCGGGAAAGCGGAAGGGGGATATGGAACCGACGATTACTATTTGGGGCAGGCTGCTTTGAGTAAATTTAGTCCGAAGGAAAAGATATCAGCTTATGGCAGTCTGAGCAATACAGGTCAGAGCGGATTGAGCGGTTCGGATGCCGATAAATTCTCTACAGGATCGGGAACTTTTAGTTTCGGCCTACCGGCCAACCGTGATGCGGGGCTACACTATGACAGCAAATGGAATAAGGACAAGCAGTCGGTCAACGGCAATTATAACCTGAACAGGCTGAGGACAGAAGACCAGAGCAGCTCGGTGGTCCAGAATAACCTGCCGGGAAATTTCAACACCAGCAGCAGGATCGCAGAAGCGAATTATCTGATTGCGAGTCAGTCTGCGGATGTGAACTTGAAGTCCAAAATCGACTCGGTGTCTGACCTAAACATGCAGGTCCGGGGCTCGACGAGCAGACGGGAGAATAAAGGGATCAGCAATGGAGTTACTTTGCGGGGCAACGGCGTCTTGCTGAATGAGAGCGAAAGAACCTCGACCGGCAGCAGCGAAAGCAAGAATGTAAACCTCAGCGCGAGTTATACCAGGCGGTTTAAGAAGAAAGGACGGAGTTTATCTGTCAATGCGGCATCATCGTACGGAGAATCTGAAGGTGCATACATCCAGATCTCAGACTTGCGGTATTACAATCCCCTGGGACTGCAGGACAGCATGAAGCACATTGACCAGTACAACCCAAATTCTTCCGCCAACCGAAATGTATCCGGTGGTTTTTCGTATACGGATGTATTCAGTAAAACGCTGAACATGAGTGCCGGTTACAATTTATCGGCCTCAAGCAGTGAAGATCAGGTCAGTGCTTTTGACAGGGCTTCTTCCCCCTTGAATAACCTGCTGGATTCTGCATTAAGCAGTGATTTTAAATTAAAAACACTATCGGGTAGATACAATGCTGCTTTAAACTATGCTAAAGACAAAGTATCCGCCAATGTTGCGCTAAGTGCGACAGATGTGCGCTACAGGCAAAATAATGCCTTACAGGGTACGCGGCTCAACCGGGACTTTATGAACTGGATGCCCAATGCGAATTTCCGGTATCAGTTGAGCAAGGCGGCTTCTTTGTCTTTAGCTTACAATGGGGAGACAAGGCAGCCGGGGGCATATCAGCTGCAGCCCTTAAGGCAGAATGCGGATCCGCTGAACATCACGATTGGTAATCCGGAGCTTAAGCCGGAATTCTCGAATCGTTTTAGTTACAATTACCGGGTCTATCAGCCTACGCAGGACCAGGGGATCAATTTCAGGGGCAACTACCAGACAACCTTTGATGCGATTGTCAGCAACAGGACGACGGACTCTGCCGGAACCAATATTTATCAGTGGTCCAACCTGAGCGACGCCAGGCCAGGCAACTGGAACCTCTACACAGAATTTTATGGACATGCAACGAAACTGGATTTCATTGTGAGTATCAATCTGACGGTTGACGGATCTGTCACTTTCAATTACATCAATAATCAGCTGAATAAATCCAAGTATGTCAGTTATTCGCCCCAGCTCGACATCTGGAAAAACAAAGGAACGTATTCGTATTCTTTTAGCGTCGGTCCCAGCTATACCACCGGCTCCAGTTCACTTCAGCAGGCGATCAATAACAACACCAAAGGTTTTTTTACCAGCCTGAACTATTACACCAAACTGCCGCTTAATTTTTTCATGGGCTCGGACATCAATTATAAATACAGTGCGAAGAACCAGGTATTTGACCGAAGTTTCGAACAACTGCTGATCAAGTCTTATGTCGGCAGGACTTTCCTGAAGAGCGAAGGTCTGAAGGTTACGCTAACCGGTAATGACCTGCTGAACCAGAATACCGGCTACAGCCGCAGCAGTTCGCAAGGCAGTTTCAGTGAAAGCCGTAATGCAACGATCAAAAGGTATTTTATGTTTTCCCTAAGCTGGGATTTCAGCAAGTTTGGTAAATCACTTCAACCAGAATCAGGATCATGAGAATACTACTTTTTTTAATGTGTTTTAGCTTGTGCTCCGCAGGTTTTGTTCAGGGACAGCACAAGCATTTCATCACCAGCGGTGTGATTGAGTTTGAAAGGACAATGAATATGTTTGCCCTGGTCAAAAAGAAGGTGACTAAGCACAGCATGGAAAATAAGCCGTTTTACGAGTCTTATCTGCGGACCGAACCGCAGTTTCTAACTTTAAAAAGTACACTGACTTTTGGTGCCAATAACATCACGCTGTTTAATCCTGTTCCGCCTGCTAAAAACGTGCACTGGTGGTACGACAGCCCAATGGCCAATCAGCTCAATATCGTTTACTCCGACCTGAAGAGTGGCCAGAGTGTGGTTCAGAAAGAGTTTTATGAGCGCACTTTTTTAATTAAAGACAGCATCAGGAACATCAAATGGAAAATAACCGATGAAACCAGAATGATTGCAGGGTACACCTGCAGGAGGGCCAACGCAATCGTATTGGATTCCATTTACGTGGTGGCGTTCTATACTGACGAGATTCACATTTCAGGCGGTCCAGAATCGTTCAACGGACTCCCGGGCATGATCTTAGGGGTGGCAGTACCTCATGAAAACGTCACCTGGTTTGCTACCAAAGTAACAGAGTCGGCGGTTGACCCGAAAAAACTGGTACCGCCGAAGAAGGGCAGGGAACTCACAAACAAGCAAGCTTATGAAGAAATGAAAAAGGCGATGAGTAATGCTGGCGACCTGGCTATTTTCCTGTTAAAAGGCCTGCTGCTGTAGTATTTTACCTCAATGGCAGGTAGGTTGCTTTTATTTCTTCACCAGCAGGATGGACCAAAATAGCCTGACATTTCAAGTCTGTCCCGATTTCAAACGCGACACCGTCCTTGCTGTCGTAAATCTTTACACCTTTTTCGCCGGTATAATCCGGTACCTCTTTGACAATGAATTCTTTCTGGATGTCTTCCAGCGCAGAGGAAACACCGATGCCGCTGGAGGTTCTGTAGAGCGGTGAGGTGCTGCGGATTTGTTTGACGCGGGCTACGGGGCTATCACCTGTATCCCTGACGCTATAAATGGCAGTCGCATAAGATTTCGGATCGTGGTCTTTGTACCAGATCGCTACCGCTTTCTGCATGGCAGCGTCGCCGGCATCCGGTTTGCCCAAAGCACGGTGGATCGGTTCGGTATCTTCATTGAGCCGGATGTTGCCCGCCGATTTGCCCGGAACCAGTAACAATACCGTGTCGGGTGTTTTAGATTCATCAGCAAGGGCAATGACAGCAGTGGAGTCGTGCGTATTGCTGTCTTGTTCGCTGCTGCAGCCAATCGCAAAAAACAAAGCAGTGGTGATATAGAAAGGTAATCTGCGCATAGGGTGATTTTTTCTATAACAACCACTCAGCCTCTTAAATGTTTTTTCTGTAGCTAAAGGGCTTATTTTAGGCTGGCTTAAATCACCGAAAGGTAAATGTTTACTTCTGCATCATCCGGATTTTGGGATTTGGGTCCGTATACCTCAAAGTCGGACTGATAAGTTCTTGGTAAATCTGAAGCCCAGATCTTTTGCCATTCAGCAAAAACGATGTTGTCGCTAAGTTTGCCTTTAGCGGTCAGTTCCAGGTATTCGCCGCCTTCAATGACTTTTCCCGTCATCCCTTCAGGGACATGGTTTAGGTCGGTCACCCTGCAGCCCAATAGCGTAGTGTAGGGACGGGTATGGTCCAGTTCGTAATCGGTATACACCGAATAGATTTCGTCGCCCGCTTTATTTGGGATTTTTGCGGCTATTCCTTCGGACATAAACCTATGCCAGAGTAAAGGGATGTCGGTGGCTGACTGTCCGTTTTCATTGGTGGTTCGTACCGAAAGGCCGATGATATGGCACTGTTCCAAGGTTTTTTTCATGGTGTTGATTGGTCGGATGAAATGAGTTGTTTGGGCAAAAATAAAGCGTGCCATTGACAACCCTATGGCAGTCCGAAAAATCCTTTTTCGGGCTTGGCAAACAAAATAGCTTTATTTTCTATTTGTTGTGTATGATACACTCGAAAACCACCACAGTTTCCCTCAGGTCACTCAAATATAGTATACTTTTTTTGTCGGTCCTGTGCAGCCTTTTTATCCTGCAGTCCTGCCGCAAACCCAAATCTGAAATTGGGAAGGAACTGTTCAAAGAAACACGCAACAGCATATTTAAAAAGGTAGAAAACGATGCCTACACAGAAGTGTTTAAGAAAGTGCTCAGCGAGCAGAAAGCCGGTCTGCGGAACCCTAAACTGATCGAAGCCTTTTACGTACAAAACGAATACGAGCCATTGATGCTGATGCAGCATCTGCCAAAAGAGCAATTGAAGGTCTTGGGTGATCACCTCAATAAAGCAGGAGCGCATGGCCTATCGCCTGAAATGTTTGATGCCCAACGGTACAACACCCTGCTCAATAAAATTTACGAGAAGAAAGCGATTAAAACGGTAGAGGAAGCCTACCAGGTTTTAGCAGAACTGGAGTTGAGCACGGCCAACGAACTGGTTAGCTACAGCAATGCTTTGCAATTCGGGCTGGTTAGTCCGCGTAAGATCTACGCCCAATATTTTACCAAAACCAGAAGGCCGGACAGCAGTTCAGTGATGGCTGTCTTGGCAGTGAAAGACCTGAAAGTTTACCTGGACAGCATCCAGCCGAAAGATAAAAACTACCTGACGCTTCAAAAAGCATTGGCAGAGGGTGTCACTGCTCCGGGTATGAGCAAAGAAGAAACCGCCCGTGTGATGGAGGTGAATATGGAGCGCCTGCGTTGGAAAAACCGCAATGACGACAAGAAGCTCGTGCTGGTCAACATACCGGATTTCAAACTGGATGTGATCGAGAATGGCAAATCTGTATTGAACATGAAGGTTTGTGTGGGCGAGGGCAGGGAACTGAAAGCTGGCGAACTGCGGGAATATGACGAGGAAGATCTGAAGAAAGACCGGCCTTTTAACCGCGAAACACCGCAATTGGGCAGCTTAATCCACAGTGTGCAGGTAAATCCGATCTGGAACATCCCGGAAAGCATTGCCACCAAAGAGATTTCAAAACATGCAGCGGCCGACCGGTATTACCTGGCCAATAACAATATTGACGTGTATAAAGATGGCAAAATCGTAGAAGATCCGGAGACGATTGACTGGAGTGCCGGAGATGCAGGAAAAATCTATGCTTTCAAACAACGTCCGGGTGATGACAACTCGCTGGGTAAGATCAAGTTCCTTTTTGCCAATGAAAGTTCAGTTTACCTCCACGATACACCTGCGAAGGCGGCCTTCAAACAAAACATGCGTGCGGTAAGTCACGGTTGCGTTCGGGTAGAGCAGCCATTGGAACTGGCGCGGGCTTTGTTTGGTCCGGGAGCCAAGTTTGACCTGATCAAAAAAGAGATGGCGGAGACCGAAAACCAGCAGGCGAAGGATGTTGTATTGCCGAACAAAGTGCCGGTATACCTGACTTATTTTACTTGCTGGGCAGATGCCAATGGCACCTTACAATTCAGGAAGGACATTTACGGGCAAGACATTGTGCTGTATTCTTATCTGCAAAAAATCATAAAGGCAGGCTAGTAGCTACAAAAAAAGCGGAATAATTGCTTATTCCGCTTAGTGGTTGTGTATGTGTGGTTATCTAAAATCCTATATCTGAAGCGAATCTACATGCTCGGCAATTTGTTTGCTTTCGTCAGCCTGTGCCATTATCCCATTTGCAAGTGTAGCTGCCAGATGTTCATCCAGATACTTGGAACTGTAATCGGGCGTACTGGAGTTGATAAACAAAACTGTTTTGCCACCAATGGCATTGATTACTTGGTTGGCCAGTTCAGGAGCCACCGCCGGGCAGCCCTGGCTGCGGCCTAACCTGCCCAATGCATTGATCGTACCCTGACTTACGTAGTTGGCACCATGCACCACAATAGAGCGCATGCGTGCATTGGAATTAAATCCATCGTCCATTCCATCGAGACGTAAAGAACGCCCATGCTGGCCATTGTACACTTCTCCGGTTACATAAAAACCGATGCTGCTCTGAAAGGAGTCGTTGGTGTTGGAGAACTTTACTGCCTTATCTTCCCCGCTGCGCTGTCCATGTGCCACCCAGGTATTGAGCAGCAACTCTTTTTTATCCAGATCAACGATCCACAGACGCTTTTGTGTACTGTTCATGTCCATATCGGCGATGGTCAATACCGATTTGTCGGCAGCGATCTTACCTGAATTCCTGAGGTTATAAAAGCCCGTCACCGCCTTTTCAAAGACACTAAGATTTAATCCACTCTCTTGTAATTTGGCCATGTCGTAAACACGTTTCAAATAGGCCACGTACAAGGTATCTTCAGAAGTAGTACCCTTGTTTAGGTCTTTGGCATGCCAGCGCATGTCGTTAGGTGTCCAGCTGATGAAAGCCAAAGCAAATGATACTAAAATTAATCCCGCCAGTCCTAAAATGTGTTTTCTCATCCTTTATGATTAAAAATTGTTAGCAATGATTGTACGTAATTTTGAAAGTATTATTGTTCCAGATGGCTATTATTGTTTAAGTGTTTATTTATAAAGTTCTACAAATATACAGTAAATATAAGCAATTGTAACATAAAAGTTATCTAATTACCTACAGATGACTAAGTTTTGTATGAACTTAGGCACCTGTACATCACATGGAAAACCGATTCCGAAAATTTAGTTAGCTTTGCAGAGAATACCTGTCTCCGGTTTGATCGCTGGAAATTGCGGGAATCAGTCATTCATTAAAATAAAGATAAAGTGTCGTTAGATAAATTAAAACTCAGTAAGCCGTTGATTTCGGCCATGACCGATGCAGGTTATATTTCTGCAAAAGAGATTCAGGCCAAGACCATGTCCAGGATCATAGGTGGCCAGGACATCATTGCGATTGGTCCCGAGGGCAGCGGCAAGACCACCACTTATGTGCTGGGTGTTTTAATGAAACTAAAATACAGTACCGACGAAGCGCCTAAGGTGCTGATCCTCGTACCAGATCAGGAACGGGTATTGGCAGTGATTGACCAGTTTAAAATGCTGAGTGGCAACCGGAACTTGCGCATCATGGGTCTGTATGGAACCGGTGGAATGGAAGAGACTGTACTGGAACTGCTGGAGGGCGTGGATATTGTCGTAGCTACCCCGCCAAGGGCACGTGCTGTGTACCTGAAACTGGGACTGAACCTGAACAGGCTTCAAATCTTTATTGTAGACGATGCGGAGGTAATTATCAAACAGGGTATGCAATTGCCGGTATGTGAACTGGCGAGGAGTGCAGGCAAAGTGCAGCATTTGGTCTTCACTACTGTGATCCATGATAAACTGAATCAAATGCTTGACCAGTTCATGAGCCAGCCCGCTACGCTGGAAGCAGACGAACTGGGCGAAAGCCAGGCCGTTACCCATGAGTTGCTGTTGTACCAGGTTCCGAATTTTAAAACGAAGATTAGTCTGCTGGACAAGCTGTTGCGGGACGATGAGGTATTTGATAAGGTGATTGTTTTCGTGAACAGTCGCCTAAATGCACAAAAATTGGCACAAAGCCTGGTGGCCTACAAGCCGGGTGAAGTGTCTGTCCTGAACCCCCTGTTTTTTGACGAGGAAGGATTTGACCATATTGAAGATTTTAAAGATACTGCGGAAGCAAGGATATTGATTGTGGCCAATGAGGGATTGGTGGCATCTGCTGCTCCATTGGACCTTTCAGGTATTCCTTTTATCTTTCATTTTGAAATACCAGAACAAAAAGAACATTTTCTAAGCCGTGTGGTGAAGTCGGGCGAGGAAGAAGTTGTCGCCATTACTTTTGCAACCGATATGGAGCTGGTTGACCTCCGTAAAATTGAGCAGTCCATCGGTTTCAAGATCCCGGTAATGGACATGCCGGAAGGCGTGGTGATAGAAAAAGCAGCGAAAGCACCAAAGGTGAAAACTGTAAAAGAGAATCCTGAGGCTGAAGCTCCGAGGGGCGGTGGTGCTTATCACGACAAAAAAGAAAGCAACTCCAAAAACTACAATTACGGCATTGGTCAGAAGGCCAAAATGACGATGAAGAAAAAACACGGTTAGCCGCTATTTTTTAGCGGCCGGCAGTTTTGCACCTTTAGTCAGGTCCCATTTCTGATGGTACGTTTTTCCAGATCTGACTGTTACCCAAAGTAGTCCGATTTGTTGCTTTTGGTCTTGAATGAGCGGAAGGAGTTGTTCGCCCCAGTCTTTGACCGGGTCCTTGAGTTTCCACCATCCTGTAGCATTGCTGCCGCTCATGGCATCCTCATCTGCCGGATAACCAATCTGAAAGGCGCAGGCAGTGGGTGCGAAACGGTTGGCCCAGTCCGCAAAGCCTTTGTTCAGATCAGCTCTTTCCCCTTCAGACGCATCGTCAATAAAGATCAGGTCGCCCTTGCCCCTGTAAGTTGGCGGCATAAAAGAAGGGTCGTAATGTCTCAGAAATAAGCGATATGCCGGGTTGTGCTTTTTGACCTGCTTATCCCATGATTTGCAGAGCGAATCTGTAGCTTTACCATAGTATTCCAGTTCGACGCCAACACCAATCACGCTTTTATACTGTTTGTATTTTATCAGCCATTGGTCAATTTGTTGCGTAACATCCTGATTTTTAAAAGGGAACAGTTCGATGAATACTTTGACATTCATCTTGTCCATATAGTCCAGGTAAGCCTCCTGTTCTTTGTCCGGAAGACTGCTCGCCGTTGGGATCAGTTTGGACAATTCACCCACTGCGAGGGTAGTCCATGCTGTTGAGCCTGGAAACTTATTGTTTACCTGATAAATGGCATTTCCATAGGCCTTGTTGTCGGGAAGTACCGTGTTTTTGCCAATCTTGATGTCCAGTGCCGTGACACCATCGGCAGCACTTGTCCGCGTAAAATGCCAGGTGCCTGTCCAGGTATATTGTTTCTTAGCTGCAGGTTTTTTGGGTGTTAAAAAAGCGGAGGCGCTGATGAAGAGGCTAAGTGCAGCGAGGTATATGGCTGGTTTGGTTTGAAACATGATTGGCGGAAATTTTACTAAACTTATTGATAATTGTCTGGTAAAGCAAATCAGAGCAGTACTGTTTGCGCTCTCCGCCTGGCACTTAAAAACCTTTTTTCGATCAGGTGCCATGAGGCTACTCCGGTGACCAGGATGAGCAGCAGACAAAGGAAAAACCCTGGCCAAATTGCTGAGCCTGCTTTCCATACGCCCAGAGCGACAAACAATTGTATTATTGGAAAGTGAAAGATGTAAATGCCGTAGGAGAAGTCGCCATACCGGCTAAAGCGGTTGAGGCTTTTGAGAAATGGCGTGTAGGCCAGATAGAAAATAAGAAGGCCAAAGCTGATTGGGCGTAATATTTCAAGATCGTTGAGGTATTCTACAAGAAATACCGGAAGAGCGGCCAGCGCGAGGATGACTTTGTATTTAAAAATGAAGTCAAAATAGTAATGCAGCACCATACCGGAAATGAAATAAGTCATCAGGGCAGGGAGCTGGTGCATCAATAGGCCATAGATTGCAGGATTGTGTGGTTGCAGGAACCGTGTCAGGGCGTAATTGTGCAGGAGCACAATGGCGTAGAGGAGCAGCAGGGGCACCAATTTATTGCGGAACTTTTTTAATACATAGCAAAGCAATGGAAGGATCAGGTAAAAACATACCTCAATTTTTATCGTCCACAAGGCCCCATTAACCGCACAGATCGGGTTGCTTTCGAAAACGCCAGGCAGGCAGGGCTGCAAAAAATTCAGGAAAATAAGGTTGTCCAGCAGGTATTTATAAGTGGTATTGTTGCTAAAATAGGCTGTAAAAGAGAGGTTGCTGACGATCGACAATGATACAGTACAGATCAATACAACTACAATGTAAGCCGGAAGCAGCCTGTGCATCCGTTTAACAAAATAAGATTTTAGACTTGCAGACCTGTTGTAGCTGTTGGCAATTAAAAAACCACTGATGATGAAGAAACCGGAGACGGGCATATTCGGATCGATACCGCCGAAGAAATGCATCAGGGTCTTATCTCGGGTGAGCCATGCCAAATGAAACAGGACAACGCTGAAAGCAAAGGCGAAACGTAAAAAATCGAAGTTGTTGTGTTGGCCGGGATTGTTAGTGGTGTTCATTGCTGATCAGACACTACAACTTCTTAGCCTCGTTCCAATACACATCCATTTCAGCAAGGGTCATGTCCTGCAGCGCCTTACCGTTTTCTTTGGCTTTGCCCTCCAGGTATTGAAAGCGCTTAATGAATTTCTTATTGGTCTTTTCAAGCGCATTTTCAGGATTGATATTGATGAAGCGGGCGTAGTTGATCAGCGAGAACAACAAGTCTCCAAATTCACCTTCGGCCTTCTCGAGGTCAATTTCCTGATCGCCCGGTTGGTTGTATTCGTCTTTAAATTCCTGCAATTCTTCCTCTACCTTTTCCCAGACCTGTTCCTTGTTGTCCCAGTCAAACCCCACGCCACGGGCTTTTTCTTGTATGCGGCTTGCTTTCACCAAAGAAGGGAGGCCAGAAGGCACACCGCCGAGGACAGATTTATTACCCTCTTTGAGCTTCAGTTTTTCCCAGTTGCGCTTTACATCCTGCTCGTTCTGTACCTCCACATCGCCATAGATATGGGGATGCCTGCTGATCAGTTTCTCACATACGCCGTTTAAAACGTCAATAATGTTGAAATCATTGGTTTCTGATGCGATTCGGGCATAAAAAACAAGGTGCATCATCACATCACCCAGTTCTTTTTTGATCTCCTGCAAGTCGCCTTCTACTATGGCGTCCGACAATTCATAGGTTTCCTCGATGGTCAGGTGGCGCAAGGTTTCCATGGTCTGTTTTTTGTCCCATGGGCATTCTGTGCGCAGGGTATCCAGTACGGTTAGTAATCTTTGAAAAGCTGATGGGGCATCCGCAGCAGCGACAGGTGGAATGTGATTGGGCATTGATAAAGGTGATTTAACAGGGTCACTTAATGATGTTAAAGGTAACGATCATTGTGGTTAAAAAAAGAACAATCAATCCGGACAAAAACAAGATGTCGGCAAATTTCTCCATCCGGTTGCTACCAGTTCCGGAATTTTCAGAACGCATCGCGAGAAAAGAAAGGATACAACTGCTCATGAACAATACAATGGCCAAGGCTGTGGTTTCATCGATGATACTGATGTCCTCCATCTTGGAAACTTTGATGGAAGTCAGCACAATGAAACAAAGGCCAAGCAGGTTCGCAGAGGTATTCAGGATGTGTGGTGAGCGGTTTTCGGGCATGTAATCTTATTCTTGTTCCTCCAGTTTGATGTTTTTGGTAATGCGATACACCCTCCTTTTCTTGGCAGGTTTTTCTTCGCCGCCAAGCAGAATGCCCCAGGGTTTAAGCTGGTCGATCCGGTCAAAGATAATTTTAAGCATCGCCAGGTAGGGAATGCAGAGGAACATGCCGGATATGCCCCAGATCATTTCGCCGACAATGATGCCAATAAATGCGAAAAGTGCGTTGATCTTGACTTTAGAACCAACGACCAGCGGCATGAGCACATTGCCGTCTATGGCATGAATACCCACAAATGCGATGATGACCAGCAGCATTTTCGCAGCACCGGCCGTCGCAAAGGTAATGAGGACGCTAATCAATAGGGCGGTGAAGATGCCGATATATGGGATGATGTTGAAGATGCCGGCGATGAGGCCGAGCAGGACAGCATATTTCACGCCCAGGATCCACAACACTAAAATCATCAGTAAGGTGACGATAAACATCTGTATAAAGAGACCTGTGATGTACTTTTTGATGATGTACTGGATGCGCTGGACGATGTCACCTACCTTTTCTTTGTGTTCTTCTGCAAAAACGGAACTAAGGAAAGTAAACAATACTTTGCGGTAGTTTAGGATAAAAAACGTAAAGAGCAACAGAAAGGACAGGAAGAGTAAGGTAGAAGATAAGGTCATTAACGTTGCACCGAGGACAGTTGCACTGGTCGCCAATGCGCTGGTGGCACTGTTTTTCAGGTAGTCAATCTGCTTTTGTGTATTGATGTGAAAGGTGTGGGAGATCCACATCTGTACATCATGAAAGGAAGTTTCTGCCTGTTTCTTCAATAAGGGCCAGTCCTGCCAAAGATCAGTCAGCTGGTTGGCCAGGAAATACAGTATTCCTGAAATAAAGCTGATCATGATAATGACAGCGATGATAGAAGCCAGGCTTCTTTTGAAGCGGCACTTCCTTTCTAAGAAATTGGCCAATGGCAATAAGAGCAATGCGAGCAGAAAAGAGGTCAGCAAGGGTGCCAGCAGCGTCTGACCTAAAATGGCCAGGTAACCCAGACAAATGATCGAAAACAATACCAGGGCCAGTTTGGCGTAAAAGGGCGGAGAGATTTGTTTCATTTAGAATGGGGTTAATAAAGATTAAGTTAAACAAAAAACAAATCCCCTGCCAAAAAAACAGTTACACAGGATTCGTTTGCTTTGTAGCCCTGAGCATCTCTCTTTTTCCAGGTGCACCGGGAAGTTTTTCGATGCTAAAGCCATTGCTTTTTAATGCGCGCTTTAATTTTCCGGTGATGGCATAGGTGACAAATACCCCTTCTGGTCGCAGAAACTGACAGGTATGGGCAATGATTTCGTCAGTCCACATTTCCGGTTGGTGCTGAACGGAAAAAGCATCATAATAGATCAAATCGAAAGTTTGTTCGGCCTGGAACCGGTGCAGGTAGGTATGGACAATCCGAAGTTCCTGATCCGGCAGGATGGGAACCGTCTGTTGCATGGCTTTGCCATAGTTGAGGATCAGGCTTTCCCATATTTCAGCCGGAATATACTGCTGGTATCCGGTTGATTCCAGTTCCTCGTTTCTCAGCGGAAAGGCCTCCAGCGCGGTGTATTTGAGTTTGAGGCCATGCCAGGCGCAATAAGCCGCACTGAGCAGGAAGTTTAGACCGGTGCCGAAACCAACTTCCAGAACACGGAGTTCCTGATCCGGAAACAGTCCGGCTGCATGTTCCAGTCCCGCTTGTATAAATACATGCTTGCTCTCCTGAAGGGCACCATGCTTGCTATGGTAATGCTCCCCAATGTCTTCATTGTATAGTGTATTGGAGCCGTCTGCTGTTTGGATGATGGTATTCATTGTTGCAAACTTAAACGGATTTTTTTAAAAAGAATAAGTAACTTCTATGTTTGAATGCGGCTGATGTGTTTAAGATTAAGAATTTTTAGGTATTCTTATACCTGCAAATAAAAACTGTTATGAAATTGAATCAAATTTTTTGTGCGTATGTGGTTGGCCTGTTGGTCTTTTGTGGATTGGACAGCCAGGCTCAAACAACCGCGAATGGTCCACTGAGGGTTGCCGTGGTGGGTACCAGTCACGGTCATGTGCCCTGGATATTGGGAAGAAAAGATAAATCTGATGTGACACTCGTAGGGGTGTATGAACCAGATACGGCCCTGGCAAACCAGCGCATAAAAAGCTATAAGCTGAGCAAGGATTTGTTTTACACCGATTTGAAGAAAATGCTGGCAACGGTAAAACCAGAGGCCGTGGTAGCGTTTGGTTCGGTATACGACCATGCAATGGCAGTAGAGGTCTGCGCGCCGCTTGGGATTCATGTGATGGTAGAAAAGCCATTGGCTACCACACTGGCGCAGGCTTTGAGAATGGAAGCTTTGGCCAAAAAATATAAAATCCATTTACTCACCAATTTTGAGACTTCCTGGTATGCGAGCAATGCAAAGGCCTTTCAGCTGGTAAACGACAGCAATTATGTAGGCGCTGTGCGAAAGGTTGTTATTCACGATGGTCACCAGGGCCCCCGCGAAATAGGGGTAGGCAAGGAATTCTTTGATTTTCTAACAGATCCGGTTTTGAACGGCGGAGGTGCGCTGATGGATTTTGGTTGCTACGGAGCCAATCTGATGACGCATTTGATGCATGGACAGCAGCCAGTGTCTGTTACAGCCGTTGCCAGACAATATAAACCTGGGATTTATCCTAAAGTGGATGATGACGCTACCATCATTGTGAATTATCCGACAGCGCAATGTGTGATCCAGGCTTCCTGGAACTGGCCGTTCAGCCGGAAGGACATGGAAATCTATGGGGAGACGGGTTATGTTTTTGCTGTAGACAACAACAACATGCGGCTGAGGGCAAAGGACGACAAAAAAGAACATGCGCTGGTGGTGACTTCGAAAGACATTCCGGTATACGAAGATCCATTTGCTTATCTGGCCGATGTGGTACGGGGCAAGATCAAGGTTCCGGAAAACGGCCTGTATTCTTTAGAGAATAATGTAACGGTAGTCAGGATCCTGGAGGCAGCGCGGGAATCTGTAAAGACAGGCAAAACTGTGATGCTGGGCAAGAAGTAAAAAATTAGGGGTGCCCGGCGTCGGACACCCCTGGTTTGTTTGAGCGTTGCGAATATGTTGACTGGATGCCCCAGTTCCGTGTTTCTCTCTTTTCTGTAAAAATAAAGTGCGCAACTTTGAGAAGTGGTGACATATTTCATTTTTTTTATAATTTTAGAAATTATGGAAACTAAGTCGAGAAAGCGTGTCTCTGGTGCGATAAGGGATAAAGAACGGACGATGCTGAAACTGATAGAGGCTGTGGGCGAAATCATCAAGACGGAGGGTTATACTGCCTTGGGAATAAACAACATAGCGAAGAAAGCAGAGGTTAATAAAAAACTGATTTACCGGTATTTTGACAATAACGTCAATAACTTAATCGAAATTTATGTAAAACGTAAAGATTACTGGCTGGAACTGGCGAAGGATATGGATGGTATTGCCGAAGCTGCAAGTATTGAGGGAGGTGAGCCGCTGGTCAGAACGATCTTAAAGACGCACCTTGACCATTTCTATGTGGAAGAGGAAATGCAGAAAATCGTGATCTGGGAGACGAGCGAAAGAAATAAACTGATGAAGGAAGTGGGTTTGAAGCGGGAGGCTTTCGGTGACGAGATTTTTAAACTGCTGGAACCTTATTTTGAAAAATCTGATATTGACTTTAAAGGGATTATGGCGTTGCAGGTGGCAGGGATTATCTATATGGTCTTGCAGGCGAAAGCAAATGGCAACCCGTTTTGTGGCATTGACATCAATAAACCAGAAGGTATGGAACGGATTCATAAAGCATTAGACCAGATTGTTAGTTTGGTTTATGCGAGCCGATAAGGCTTTGGTTGCGTTAATATAAGCCATAAAAATACGAGGTATGTTTTGCGGACTGCATCTCTTAGGCTCCCGGAAGGGGGAGCAAAGAGCGCTGATGTCCGCAAAACATACCTCGTATTTTTAGGCTTTCAGGGTGTTTAACTTTTATTGAGCCCTATAGGATGTTTTTGTTTTATTGAACTCAATAGGATGGGTAAGTTTTTTGAGCGCAATAGGCTTATACCTATTTAAAAAGCTGATTTAACATTCTGCTCCCTATTTTTTTCTTCCCAGCTTCCCTGCAAATTTAGTGTCTGGAAGAGGACATAGCGTCCTTTGCCCGATTCTTCATCGGGCCTAAGGAATGCAGTCCGAAAACAGAGCACTAAATTTGGCTACCACATCCTAATCCTATCCTCAGGTTTCTTATACAATTTATCACCCGATTTTACATCAAAAGCCTCATACCAGGCATCCATGTTGACCGGAGCACCTATTGTTCTGTAAGGACCAGGCGAATGCGGGTCTGTTTTGATGAACTGGGCTGCAGTTTCCGGTAAAATGTTGCCACGCCAAACTTGGGCCCAGGCCAGGAAGAAACGTTGGTCCGGTGTAAAACCATCGATCTTCTCGTTGGATTGTCCTTGCTTGGTCAGCTTGAACGCTGTGTAAGCTGCATTTAATCCACCTAAGTCACCGATGTTTTCGCCCATGGTTAATTTACCGATTACATGGATCGTATCCAGAACGGTATAGGCATCAAACTGTTCACCCAATGCTTTGGTCTTGGTTTCAAACTTGCTGCGGTCCTCGTCCGTCCACCAGTTCTTCAGGTTGCCGTCTTTATCATATTTGCTGCCGCTGTCGTCAAAGCCGTGGGAGAGTTCATGACCGATAACTGCACCTATGCCACCGTAATTGACAGCGTCATCTGCATTTGGATCAAAGAAAGGGAACTGGAGAATACCTGCAGGAAAAACGATTTCATTCATGGTTGCACTGTAATAGGCATTCACAGTAGGTGGCGTCATCCCAAAACGGGTACGGTCGACAGGTTTGCCCAATTGTCCGACCATCTCATTATAGCCCCACTGTCCGGCATTTTTGATATTTTGATAGTGTGTGCTTCGTGATATCGTTAGTCCGTCATAGTTCTTCCATTTGTCAGGATAACCGATTTTAGGTGTAAAAGCATAGAGTTTGGCCAGTGCCTTTTCTTTGGTCGCGGCACTCATCCAATCGAGGTTTTTAATCCTGATTTCAAAAGCTTTTCTAAGATTGTTGATTAGTTCAGTCATACGTGCCTTGGCCTCAGGTTTAAAGTACTTGGCTACATACAATTGTCCGAGCAGTTCGCCAATGGTGCCATCGGTCAATTGCGACATGCGCTGCCAGCGGGGTGTCTGCACCTTCTGTCCGCTTTGTACCTGGTTGAAGGCAAAGGAAGCTGCGACAAAAGGCGAACTGAGGTTTGGTGCCGCACCTTTCAAAACATTCCATTCCAGATAGGTTTTCCAGTCGGACAAAGACACTGTGGTCAGCATCCCGTCGAGTGTCTTAAAAAATGCTGGAGCACCAACGATGATGGTATCTTGTCCCGCAACCTTTAGTTTGCCCAACATGTCAGACCAGTTGATGTGCGGCGTGGTTTTGCTGAAATCAGTTACCGTAAACTTGTTGTAGGTTTTATATGGATCACGCATTTCAACGCGGGACATTTGTGCGTCGGCCAGTTTTTTCTCTATAGACATGACCACGGAGGCCTTTGCTTCAGCATTTGAGGAGCCTGTTAGAGAAAACAGGGTGACCATGTATTTATGATAAGCCTCGCGGATCTGGACACTGCGCGGATCGTCCTTTAAATAATAATCACGGTCGGGCAATGTAGTGCCGCCCTGGCCCAACTGTACGATGTATTTAGTCACATTTTTTCTGTCTTGGCCGACACCAAACCCAAACAAGGGTGCTGCGGTTCCCGAACTGCGCAGAAAGGCGCTGTAATCCAGGATGGCCTGCAGGTCTTTTAGTTGTTTGATCTTTAGCAGGTCCGCTTTGATGGGGGTATAGCCCAGTTTTTCAATCGCAAGGCTATCCATAGCCGCTGCGTAAAAATCGCCTACACGTTTTTTTACTGAGCCGGAAGCTGCGGCTTGATCAGCTGCGGCAGCCTCGACCAGGCCCTTAACTGCATTGATGTTGAAATCACGTAATTGATTAAAGCTTCCCCAGCGGGTTTCTTTTGCAGGGACAGGATTGTTTTTGATCCAGTTGCCGCTGGCGTACTGATAAAAATCATCCCCCGGTTTCACGGTCAGGTCCATATTGGCGGGATCAATCAATTTGGAAGGAACCTGGGCATTTGCGGCATAACTTGCTGCAAGCAGGGCAGAAAATACCAGCGCCCTTTTTATTGTGTTTGTAGTCATTCAAATAAGTTAGTTGATTGTAATGCCTTGCTGGTCTGATCAGGAGTGATCCGGACGCAATAAGGACATCTGGGAGGTAAAAGTAATCAATAGGCTAAGAGAACGGGACAGTCTAATGAAAATATTACTTATTGAACCAATAGTAGATTTTGGCGATTCCCAGTTTCCTGAGAACAGTATTGGTAAAATAAAAAACTTTAATGGTCTTCATCTGTAAGTTACTTTATATGTATTTAACATATTTTAACATACTTTATTGTGTCGGGCGGTAAATTTTTGAAATACAGGAGTTTTATTGCTTGCGGTCACTGGCAGATTTGCTGAACTTTTGACGTTGTCCGAGATAGAGCCCGAACACAACCAGTACGGTGCCGCAAATGGTATAACCAGTAACCGGCTCGTCGAGCAACCACCAGGCATATAGAAAACCAAATAAGGGGCATAAAAACAGCCAGAGGGATGCTTTGACCGTATCAACTTTCAGCAGGTAAAACCAGCAGATCAGTCCGGCCACTGAAACCGCCAGGCTGAGCCACAAAGTGGCATATAGAAAACGCTGATCGGGCACGATGCGCGAAAAGTCACTGAAAACTAAGGTGACCGGCAGTAGGAACAAGCCACCCAGGGTCACCTGCCATCCATTGATGAGGATGTTGGACAGTTGCCATTTGACACGTGCATAGTAGACACTTGCAAAAGAAACGGAAATCATGCTGAGCATCAGGATGACGACCCCAAATACCGAAGTGCTCGAATTTTTGATGAGGGGGAAGGTGGCAATGGCAATTCCTGTCATGCCGATAACGATGCTCCATATTTCTGCTTTGGCCGGTTTTCTCCCCATCAACCAGGAGGATAGCAAAACAATGATGAGCGGATTGGTTGAAGTGGCCAGACTACCAATTCCCGCAGCGGTAAATTTCATGGCGTAGACAAATAATCCGAGATAAACGGTTGTATTCAGTAGTCCGAACAAGGCAAGGTGTTTCCATTCCTTGCCACCCGGGAGTCTGTAACTGTGGTCCTTCCGGAAACTGTAACCATAAACAAGCAGAACGATACCGGCGATGAAAAAGCGGGTATTGGCCAGCACAAGTGGCGGTGCGGAAAGGATGCCGAACTTGGTCGCAACGGAGGCGGAGGCCCAGAGCATGGCAAAAAGTAAACCGGTCAGAATGAGTTTCACGCCCCAAAGGTAACACCAAAAAATGCGATCTTTCGTCAGCCAATCTTAACAAAATTAGCTATGTTTGGCGCTAACTTATTGATTCATCAAGATTTTATGAAGAGATTAATCTTATCCATTCAGTTGCTGCTGATCGCATCTGTCGCCCTGGCCCAACAAAAACAATTGACCATGCAGGATGCCATGATCAATGCGCGTACGACACTGGCACCAAAAAACCTGACGCAGATCCAGTTTCTGTATGGTACGGAAAACTATGTATACGCCAAACGCATAGGGGATGAGCCGGTTTGGGTAAAAGGAAGCTTTAAAGAAGAAGAAAAGCCATTTTTGACATTGGGACAATTGAACGTAAAACTCAAAGCCGCAGGTTTGGATACGGCGAAGAGCATGCCTTTTATACAGTTCAACCAGGGTGCTGACTGGGTCGTCACCCTGAACGGCGCTAAAATAGCACTGAATCCGTTGAACAATAAATCCACTGTACTTGTAGCCGCATCGCTTGCTGCAAAGACTGCGGTTGAAGAAAGTAAGGCTGGTTACGTGGCTTACCTGGACAATTTTAATTTGTTCGTGGACAAGAACGGAACGCAAAAGCAGGTTACGACCGACGGCAGCGAGAATATCGTGTATGCTTCTTCCGTGCACCGTGACGAATTTGGTATTACCAAAGGGACATTCTGGAGCAACAGTGGCAAGCTGCTTGCCTTTTACCGGATGGACCAGAGTATGGTCACAGATTATCCGATCATCGACTGGACGACAAGACCGGCAAAGAATGTCAATATCAAATATCCGATGGCCGGAGATAAAAGCCACGAGGTAACAGTGGGCGTTTATAATGCTGAAACAGGAACTGTGGTGTATTTAAAAACAGGTGAGCCGGTAGAACAGTACCTAACCAATATTGCCTGGAGTTCGGACGATAAATATGTCTATATCGCTGTTTTGAACCGAGGGCAGAACCACATGAAACTGAACCAGTACGATGCGGTATCAGGAGATTTTGTAAAGACTTTGTTTGAAGAAAAAGACGAAAAATATGTAGAGCCGTTGGTTCCCATGCTGTTCCTCAAAAATGACCCGACCAAGTTTATCTGGCAGAGCAACCGCGATGGATGGAACCATTTGTACCTCTATGGTATAAATGGCAAACTGCTGAAACAATTGACAAAAGGCCAATGGGAAGTATTGGATGTGAAAGGTTTTGATGCAAAAGGAGGACGTCTGTTTTACGTCACCACTGAAGAATCGGCCATTACCCGTAACTTGTATGCGCTGGATTTGAAATCCGGCAAGTCACAGCGGATCACCCATGGCAGAGCGGTGCACAATACACAGCTCAGTACCTCAGGAAATACAATAATTGATAATTTCAGTAGTCCCGATGAACCAAGGGTACTGCAAGTCGTAGAAACGGGTTCATTAAAAGTTAAGACATTACTGAGCGCTGCCAATCCTTTGGCGGATTATGCCACAGCGAACTCCAGTATTTTTACGTTCAAAAATAAATCAGGCGATGACCTTTATGGTAGTCTGTATAAGCCTGTGGACTTTGATGCAGGTAAAAAATACCCTGTGATTGTGTATTGGTATGGTGGTTCCCATGCCCAACTGATCCTGAACAGCTGGAATGCCGGAGCCGGGGATTACTGGTTCAGGTATATGGCAGAACGCGGGTACGTGGTGCTGACCATCGATACGAGAGGTAGCGACAACCGGGGGAAGGTGTTTGAACAGTCGATGTTCAGGCTGGCTGGCGATGTCCAAATGGAAGACATGTTGTCCGCAGTAGACTATTTGAAAGCACAACCTTATGTTGATGCTGCGAACATGGGATTGTTTGGCTGGAGCTTTGGCGGTTTCAATACGGTAGATTTCATGGTGAGCCATCCCGGTGTGTTTAAAGCTGCGGTAGCCGGTGGCCCGGTGATCAGCTGGGCTTTTTATGAAGTAATGTATACAGAGCGTTATATGGACACTCCTCAGGAGAATCCGGAAGGCTATGCAGCTACGTATTTAAGCAACAAGGTGGAGCGGTTGAAAGGTAAACTCATGCTGATCCATGGACAACAGGATCCTGTGGTGGTACAGCAGCATTCGGTAGATTTTGTGAAACATGCGGTAGACAAAGGCATACAGGTCGATTATATGATCTATCCCGGACACGAACACAATGTGATTGGTAAGGACAGGGCACATCTGTATCAAAAGGTTACAGACTACTTCATGCAGAATTTAAAATAGCATCTGTGTTTTTTATTCTTATTTTTGCCTTTTCAATCTGATACTTTTTTCAAAATAATGAGCATTTCCACTAAATACGATCCGGCAGCAACCGAAGACAAATGGTACAGCTACTGGATGTCAAAGAATTTCTTTCATTCTGAACCTGATGAACGTGAGCCATATACCATTGTAATACCACCACCTAATGTGACCGGGGTTTTGCATATGGGACATATGCTGAACAATACCATTCAGGATGTGTTGATCCGCAGGGCACGTATGCAAGGCAAGAATGCCTGCTGGGTGCCTGGCACAGACCATGCATCGATTGCGACGGAAGCAAAAGTGGTGGCGATGCTGAAGGAAAGGGGAATTAGCAAAAAGGACCTGAGCAGGGAAGAATTCCTGAAATATGCCTGGGAGTGGAAGGAGAAATACGGGGGCATCATTTTAGAGCAATTGAAAAAGCTCGGTGCTTCATGTGATTGGGAGCGTACGCGTTTTACCATGGAAGAAGATCTTTCAGAGGCGGTGATTGACACCTTTATCCATCTGTATAAAAAAGACAGGATTTATAGAGGGGTCAGGATGGTGAACTGGGACCCGGCAGGTAAAACTGCAGTTTCTGATGAAGAGGTGATCCGCAAGGAGGTGAACCAAAAGCTGTATTACATTAAGTATTTGGTGTCAGGCACTGCGTCCGAATTCATTACCATTGCAACTACCCGTCCTGAAACAATCATGGCGGATGCAGCAATCTGTGTGAACCCAAATGACGAGCGATATACGCACCTGAAAGGTAAAACTGTATTTGTGCCGCTGATCAACAGGGAAATCCCGGTGATCCAGGACGAATATGTAACCATGGATTTTGGAACAGGCTGTTTGAAGGTAACTCCAGCGCATGACCTGAACGATTACGAGCTTGGGATTAAACATAGACTGCCGATTATCGACATACTGAACGATGACGGAACTTTAAATGAGCTGGCTGTTGTACTGGTAGGTGAAGACCGCTTTGCGGCGCGCAAGAAAATTGCCGTGCTGCTTGATGACGCCGGTCATCTGGAAAAAGTAGAAGATTATAAATCGCAGGTTGGCTTTTCGGAGCGCACCAATGCGGCGATTGAGCCTAAATTATCCATGCAGTGGTTCTGCAAAATGGATGAAATGGCAAAGCCTGCGCTGGAAGACGTATTGAATGGCGACATCAAACTGATCCCGGAGAAGTTTATCAACACCTATCGCCACTGGATGGAGAATGTGCGGGACTGGAACATCAGCAGGCAACTGTGGTGGGGACAGCAAATCCCGGCATGGTATGATGATAAAGGCAATTGGGTTGTTGCCAAGACCAAAGATGAGGCCTTAACTGAGTTTTTAAAATTAAAAGATATCGACGGTGTGTTTACCGCCGAAGAGGCTACTGGTTTTAAACACCAGCTGGCACCTTTTGTAACCCAGGACCCTGATGTAATGGACACCTGGTTTTCATCCTGGCTTTGGCCGATATCGGTATTTGACGGCTTCAAAAACCCCGACAATAAAGACATCAATTATTATTATCCAACCAACGACCTGGTTACTGCACCTGAGATCCTGTTCTTTTGGGTGGCACGTATGATCATGGCAGGTCATGAATTCAGGGGACAGAAGCCTTTTACCAATGTTTATCTAACAGGTATCGTGAGGGATAAACTGGGCCGTAAAATGTCCAAATCACTGGGCAATTCGCCTGATCCGATTGGCTTAATCGAAAAGTATGGTGCCGATGGTGTTCGTGTAGGCATGCTGCTTTGCTCTCCTGCAGGAAATGACCTGATGTTTGACGAGAGTTACTGCGAACAAGGCCGTAATTTCGCCAACAAAATCTGGAACGCTTTCCGTTTGGTGAAAGGCTGGGAAGTGAACGACCAACTTGAAAATCCAAATCAGCAGGCCATTTTATGGTTTGAGAACCGCTTTAATGAGGCACTTGCTGAAATAGAAGATAATTTTAAACAATACCGTTTGTCGGAGGCCTTAATGGCGTGCTACAAACTGGTATGGGACGATTTCTGTGCCTGGTACCTGGAAATGGTAAAACCTGCTTACCAGCATCCGATCGATTCGGAAACGGTAAAGGTAACTATTGGTTTCTTTGAGAAAATCCTCACGCTATTGCATCCATTTATGCCATTCCTTACGGAAGAACTATGGCATGATGAGCTGTTTGGCGAGAAGGGCGAGCTGGATTGCTGCATTGTAGCTGCATACCCGGTGGTTGGTTCTGCTGATCTGCCTTTGCTGAAGGAAGTTGAAGTGATCAAACTCCTGGTTGCAGAGATCAGAAATGTACGCAACACCAAACAGATTTCTCCTAAAGAAGCATTGCCTTTGGCGATTAAGGTAAACTCCTCACTAGACTATGAAAAATGGCTGAATATCGTGTTCAAACTGGCCAATATCAGTCAGGTTGAACTGGTGAATGAGAAGATCCCTGGGGCCGTTGCCTTTATGGTCGGCAATGATGAATTCTTTATTCACCTGAATGAAGCCATTGATGCTGACGCAGAACGTATACGTTTGAACGCAGATCTGGTTTATTTGCAAGGCTTTTTAACTGCTGTTGATGCGAAGTTGAACAATGAACGTTTCGTTCAGAACGCGAAGCCTGAGATCATTCAGAACGAGCGCAACAAAAAGGCGGATACGGAATCGAAAATGAAGATCATTCAAGAGAGCCTGGAGGCTTTAGGTTAAAAAGTTTATTTGGAAGCTTTGGGTTTTAGAAGCTTATTTGGAAGCTTTGTGTTTCGAAGCAATTGACCGTTCTCTTCGAAGACTGAGTTATCAGGCGCTCCGCGCAGATTCCTCTATGTCTTCTCTGAGAAGGTAAATTGCTTCTGCACCCAAAGTTGGGAGCTGAGTCCGGCAGGGAGGTCAAGTGGTTATGCTTTAAGCTTCTTTGGATATTGCGACCAGAAAAATATGCCTGCTGTGAGGAGGCATAGGCGCTGTTGTCCTTTTTCAGGACAGCAGATGCCAGCCTACGAATAGTATGGCTTATTTTTTAATAAAAGCAAAGCGTACATTCAAGAAAGGCTATTAAAGCATAGTATATTCTGGCAGATCTTTGACGAATTGAAAGCTTTCGAGTGAATGGTCTATTTGTGCATAGCAATGCATCAGGCCATTGGTAACCACCAACCACTTGGTTTTATGTACGGAATTGTAGCGGGCGGCCTGGTCGAAAGTTGCCTGACTGATCTTTATAGACGGAGCTTTGCATTCGATTATCATAATCCTGTCTCCATGGTTGTTAAAGATCACGATATCTGTTCTTTTCTGAAGCTTATTAAGCTGCAGTCCCCCTTCAATCTGGATCAGTGTTCGCGGAAATTTCTTTTCAAGGATCAGGTATTGAATAAAATGCTGCCTTACCCATTCTTCGGGAGTAAGAACCAGGTGTTTTTTGCGAAGCTCGTCAAAGATAAAGTGCTGGGTATCTTTTAAGGTGATCTTAAAAGGGTACTGCGGCAGATTGAGGGCTGTAGGCGTAAATGACATTTGTGTAAAAGTAGACAAATTTTTTATCTAAGTTTACAGCATCATATGAGTGCTGCCGAGATCATCAAAGACATAAAAGCCCGAAAGTTCAAGCCTGTTTACCTGCTACACGGCGAGGAGCCTTATTACATTGACCAGATCATCCATTATATGGAAAGCAATGTATTGAATGATATGGAACGGGGCTTTAACCAAACGGTCTTGTATGGCAAAGATACCGACATGGCAACGGTCATGAATGCGGCCAAGCGTTACCCGATGATGTCTGATTATCAGCTCGTCATCGTCAAAGAGGCACAGGACCTGAAATGGGCCAAGGAGACTGAAGGCAGCAGCAAAGAAGCGGAGTTTGTATTGAATTACTTTAGCAAACCCATGCCAACAACTATCCTGGTGCTGGGTTTCAAATATGCAAATTTCGACAAGCGCAAAAAGATCTATAAAGCGATTGACAAAAGTGGGGTGATCTTTCAATCAGACCCGGTGCGCGACTATAAACTGGCGGGCTGGATCGATGACCTGATTAAAGAAAAGGGCTACAAAATTGCCCCGCAGGCCTCGGCTCTAATGGCGGAGTATTTGGGTACTGATCTTTCCAAGATCGAGAATGAGGTCGATAAATTGATCTTGAACATCACCAAAGAAACTGTTATCGATACCGATTTGATCCAAAAAAATATTGGCATCAGTAAGGAATACAATGTGTTTGAACTTCAAAAGGCCCTGGCGGTCAGAAATGTACTGAAGTGCAACCAGATCATCAATTACTTTGCGGACAATCCAAAAGCCAATCCAATGGTGATGGTCATGGCGAACCTCAATTCCTATTTTTCGAAGATATTAAAATACCATTACCTCAAAAACAAGGGCGATGCCGCCAAAGAATTGGGTGTAAACCCTTATTTTGTGAAAGACTACGAGGCTGCAGCAAGGAGTTATCCGATTGGCAAGACATTCGAGATTGTCAGTCTGCTGCGTGAGTATGATCTGAAAAGTAAAGGGGTGGACAGCACTGGCAATGTGACGGATGGAGAACTGCTGAAAGAGCTGCTCTTTAAAATGATCCATTAAAGTATCAATTCCCCTGGAGTGAGGTATACTGTGCTGGCAATTGATAAATGACTGGGCTGGCAATTGTTAAATGTAACTGTAAAGTTATAAGACATCTCTTTTACTGTGAGCCAACTCCTGTACATTTGCAGCGTTTCAACTAACAGCTTATCGTTCACAAATGAGAAAAATAGTATTAGTCGCTTTGCTGGGTATCGCGAGTTCTGTTGCCCTGGCACAGACAAAACCCACCACACCTCCGGGTACACCTCCTGTAGCATCTGACACCACAAAACGTGCGCCTGGTGCTGCTCCTGCTTTGGGAGCCAAAGCCCAGCCAAAACCCTATGACCAGGTCATTACCAATAAGGCGCTGACCCGCAAGGGAATGATTACGACCCATAAAATTGAGGACAAATACTTTTTTGAGATTGCAGATTCAACTTTGGGAAGAGACATCCTGGTGGTAAGCCGTTTGTCGAAAGCCGGCGCAGAGGTGCGTTCTGCATCTGGTTATGCGGGCGACCAAATCGGCAGCAGCGTGATCCGCTTCGAAAAGGGGCCGGGCAACAAGATTTTCATGCGTAAAATTTCATACAGAACTTACGGTCCGGACAGCACCACGGCTATGTACCGTAACCTTCAGCGTTCCAATATACAGGCCATTGCAGCGGCCTTTCCGATTGCTGCCTATGCACCCGACAAAAAAGGCAGTGTGATCGACATGACCGACTACATCGGGAGCGACAACGACATCTTTTATTTCGGTTCACCGGCAATAAAAAGCAATTTTAGACTGGGCGCCATGGCCGCCGACAGAAGTTATATTCTGGGTGTAAAAAGCTTTCCGACCAATGTAGAGATCAATGTAGTGCGAACTTATTCACTTGCTGCAGCTCCGGCATCTCCCTTTGGCCCTTCGCCTATGGGTGGCGGCGCGCCAACTGGTACAGCTACGGTAGAGCTCAATGCTTCGCTGGTCATCCTGCCAAAAGTACCTATGAAACCACGCTTTTTTGATCCGAGGGTAGGTTATTTTGCAGTAGGCTATACCGACTTTGACGCCAATCCACAGGGTGTGAAGGAAGTAGAAATTGTAAAACGCTGGAGGCTGGAACCTAAAACTGAAGACTTAGCTAAATACAAAAGGGGAGAGCTGGTTGAACCTAAAAATCCAATCGTATTTTATATCGATCCGGCTACGCCGAAAAAATGGGTTCCTTACCTGATTGCAGGTATCAACGACTGGCAGAAGGCTTTTGAAAAAGCCGGTTTTAAAAACGCCATCATTGGTAAAGAGGCGCCGACCGCCAAGCAGGATTCTACCTGGAGCCTGGACGACGCACGCCATTCTGCCATAGTCTATAAGCCTTCTGAAATTGCAAATGCAAGTGGCCCAAGTATTTCTGATCCGCGTAGCGGGGAAATCATAGAGAGTCACGTGAACTGGTACCACAATGTGATGAAACTGGTGCACGACTGGTATATGGTCCAGGCTGCGGTAATTGATCCAAGAGCCCAGAAAATGAATTTCAGTGATGAACTGATGGGCGATCTGATTCGTTTTGTATCCTCACACGAAGTGGGCCATACACTTGGCTTGCGCCACAACTATGGCTCAAGTTCTACCGTGCCATCAGAGAAATTGCGCGATAAGGCTTTTGTAGAAGCCAACGGCCATACGCCTTCTATTATGGATTATGCACGTTTCAACTATGTAGCTCAACCAGAAGACAACATCAAACCAAAAGGAATTTATCCACGTGTTGGCGATTATGACTTATGGGCTATTGAATGGGGTTATAAACTACTTCCAGATGCGAAAACTGCGGCTGCAGAAGTTCCGGTTTTGAACAAACTGACCATAGATAAGCTGAAAAATAACCGCCTTTGGTTTGGAACAGAAACGAACCCTGATGATCCACGTTCCCAAAACGAAGATTTGGGCGATAATGCGATGATTTCCAGTGATTATGGAATCAAGAACCTGAAGCGTCTGTTGGCCAAACTACCAGAATGGACCAAATCTGATGACCAGGGCTATGAGGACTTGTCCACCATGTATGGTCAGATCACGACGCAGTTTGGCCGCTACATGGGGCATGTGACCAAAAACATCGCTGGTGTTTTTGAGACACCGAAAACTGTTGAACAGGCCGGAACCGTATATTCCCGCACGCCAGCTGCACGTCAGCAGGAGGCTATGGCATTTTTGGACAAGCAATTGTTCACAACGCCAACCTGGTTGATCAACCAAACCGTATTGGACAACATCGGCCAAAACGCTTTAGACGTCATCAACCGGGCTCAGGCACCAACGCTAGCCAGGCTGGTCAGCAGTAATACCCTGAGTAAACTGATCACAGCAGAAGCTGCGGACGGTCCGACTGCTTATAAAGTAACGGACCTGCTAACCGATCTTCAAAATTCGATCTTCAGCGAATTGAAATCAAACACGGCAATCGATGTTTACAGACGCAACTTGCAAAAGAGCTATGTGGACAAACTGAACGCTATCCTAGCTCCGGCACCTGCTGGTGGAATAGTGATTGGCGGTCAGCAAAGAAGTGCTGGCAGTTCACAAGGTGACGTCACCTCCGTCGTAAAAGCACAATTGCGCGATCTGAGCACCCTGCTGAAGAATGCCACGGGCAGCGCAACGGGGATGAGTAAATACCATTTACAAGATCTGTCTGAGCGGATAGACAATGCTTTGAAAGCGAAGGAATAATTAAAGATAATCTAAACAGAAAGGGCTGCCGGATTCAATTCCGGCAGCCCTTTTTAATTAATTTTTATTTTAGAAGAACTGAAACCCACTTTTATCTGTAACATATTAATTACGCTAAAACTGTTTGACACAGCATGTTGTATTTTTACGGCACACACAAATAAACTCAATGAAGCTCTTTACCAAAATAGCTTTGCTAACCCTGCTGACTATCGGCATGTTTACGCAAAGTAAAGCGCAAAACTATGTCGTCAAAGGAACGGTATTGGACACGGCCGGGTTGCCACTACCCGGAGCAGTAGTCAGGATCAAGTGGGGTACCGACAGTCTTGGTATTTCTGCTGCATCAGATGGCAGTTTTACACTCAGTAAGATCAAAGCAAAACAATTTACCTTGTCAGCAGCATTCATTGGCTTTCAGTCTTTTGTCAAACAATACCTGATTGAAAAAGGCAGTACACTAGATGTAGGGGCCATTAAACTGCAACCAGAATCCAACACCCTGAATGCAGTCGTCATTTCCGGAGTGCCTCCTGTAAAAGTAACCGAAGACACCGTCAGTTTCAATGCGGCGGCCTTTCCGGTCAGGGATGGTGATGCGGTGGATGAAGTTTTGAAAAAACTGCCGGGTATTAAAGTAGATAAAGATGGAAATGTGACCAGTCAGGGCAAAGCTGTCACCAAGATTAAAGTCAACGGTAAAGACTTTTTTGGAACAGATGTGGCTACTGCAATTAAAAACCTTCCGGCAGATATCATTAAAAACCTGCAGTTTGTGGATGATTACGGTGATCAGGCCAAACTGACAGGCATCAAAACCGGCGACCCGGAAAAGATATTGAACCTCACGATCCAGGAAGATAAGAAGAAAGGTTATTTTGCCAGGGCTTCTGGAGGGGTAGGCAATTCAGACCGCTACAATACCTCATTGCGGGGTAACAGCATGCAGGGCGAGCGGCAGATCTCTTTTGACGGTACCGTTGCGAATGCAAACATGCCAAGAAGCGGTGGAGATGGGATCAATACCCGCAACGCTGTTGGCATGAACTATAAGAACGAGTTCGGTACCAAATTGTCTGCAGATGCGGGATATAATTTCAACAATGATAAGAACAACACCATCAGTTCGACCTATACCAGGAATAACTTGCAGGATAAGGACGCCAATGCGGTAACAAGACTCGAAGATGCGGGCAACAACAGCAACAGTGACAATTATAACCACTGGTTTGGCGGCAACCTGGAGTATAAAATTGATACCATGAATTTCCTGAAGGTGTCACCGAATTTCTCCTACAATTCCAATAGTGGAAACAGTACCGGAAGGGCATTAATTACCCAAGAAGATTTGATCACCAGGAGAAACAGTACCAATTTCAATAATTCGGATAACCTGAGCCTGCGGACTAACGTGTTTTTTAACCATAAATTCTCCAAACGCGGACGTAATTTTAGCTTTTGGAGCAGCGTTAACTATTCTGATGGCGCGAACTACCGGGATGTGTACAACGCATATGTCAATACAAAAGGAGTTGCAACGGATTCCATCGAACAAAATCAGCTGAACAACCAGACCAATAATAATTTCGGACTCAATGCAGGAGGTTCGTACATGGAGCCGCTCTGGAGTAAAACTTTTATTGAGGTCAATTACAACTGGAACAGATCGTCCACCAAAAGTGCACGGGATGTTAACGACGTCAGCGATGGCAATCAGGTTTTTAATCCGGAGCTGAGTAATCTGTATGACTACCAGTTTATTACCAATAAGGTTGGTCTGAATTACAGATATATCGGAGAGAAGCTAAACTATACCCTAGGGGTGAATGCGCAACCCGCAGTGTTGCAGGGGCAGAATGTAAGCAGGGACATTACCACGGTGAACAGAACCTTCAATGTGATCCCTTCAGGACGACTTTCCTATAAGTTTTCCAATCAGCAATCCCTGGATGTCAATTACTGGGGCAGAAATAACCAGCCAGGTTTCCTGCAGCTGCAGCCCATATCTGACAATTCCAACCTGCAGAATATCGTTACCGGAAATCCAAACCTGAAGCCGGAGTTTATCCACAGCATCAATGCCAATTATAAACAGGCAGACTGGAATGCGGGAAAGATCTTTTTGGCCAACCTCAAGTATGAAAAGACCAATGACAGGATCGTAACCACCAAACAACAGGTAGAAGGTACGGTGAACCAGCTGACCACCTATACCAACACGGACGGCTACTATACCTTGCAGGGTGATTATGATTTTAACAGACCGCTTTCATCGGAAAAGAAGTTTTCTATAGGGTACTCGGGCTGGGGACAGCTGAACAACAACGTTACCTTTACCGACAACAGCAGGATTGTAGCCAGCAACGCTGCCTGGCGTCAGGAAGTTGAATTTAGGGTTGACCTTCAGGACATTGTGAATTTCGAAATCGAAACTTCTTACGCCGAGAATTCTACCCGCTACTCCAACCCAATCTTTGAAAACCGTCATACCAACCGTTTTGAGTATGGCATTGAAGGGCGTAATTACTTTTTCAAGAAACTGACTCTGGGTTATGATTTTACCAAGCAGATCAACACCGGATTCGACAACGGGGCAGTACGTAACCCTACTTTACTTCGTCTCTCCATGGAATATAAATTCATGAAAAACGACATGGGTGCCATCCGCATAGAAGGCTTCGATTTGTTTGACCAAAACTCAGGTATCTCCAGAGATGTCTTTGACAACGTCATCGTAGACCGGCAGGTAAACCGCCTTGGGCGTTATTTTATGCTTTCATTTATTTACAGAATGCGGAAGTTTGGCTGATCATGCCCTCGGAGCAATAAATTAGACTACCTTCACCAGCAATGGTGGTTGCCAGGTCGTGCAATCTCCAAATACTTGGGAAATTCCTTTGATGAGCTCATTGACAGTTTTATAGCAGACAAAGTAGGACTGTCAGATCGTTTCCTCAGCGAGGGATTGTCGGCCAATCTAAAAGCCAACCTGCTTGGTTATTACCAGCGGGAACAATTGTTTAGCGCCGGAACAGGCAATAAAGTACAGGTTACACAAGACCAGTTGTACCGGAGCGATAAGATCTTCTGGCTGGACCCACTCCATGAAAATGTACATGAAAACGAATTCTTTTCACTCATGGATAAGTTTATCAGTTACCTGAATGAGACCTGTTACACGGGCATTACCGGTTACGAATTTCACTATACGCTATACGAAACAGGCAGTTTCTATAAAAAACACATCGACCAGTTCCGCAACGATGACAGCAGAAAATACTCTATGGTCATGTACCTGAATGAAGACTGGTTGGCCGCTGACGGGGGCGAACTGTGCATTCATCACAGCGAGTCTCAGCGTCAGCACATCAGTCCGGATAGCGGAAAAAGTGTCTTTTTTAAAAGCAATGAACTGGAACATGAAGTGTTGGTCACCAATAAACCCAGAATGAGCATCACAGGCTGGCTGAAATAGTTGGCGGCAAAGCGTGTGATACAAGTCAGTTATTAAAGCCACTTTTCGAATGTTGACCGCATGGTCTCTTCCACAAAAGGCTTGACCATAAAATCATCCATTCCGGCCGCTATACATTTATCTTTTATGCCGGTAATGTTTGCCGCGGTTAGAGCGATGATCGGAACACGGCCATCGGTTTCCATAGTCCTGATCTTTTCCGTGGCCTCATATCCATTCATCACCGGCATTTGTATGTCCATTAGGATGAGATTTACCGCATTTGCCTCGAAATAACTGACTGCCTCCAGACCATTGGCGGCCTGAAAAATATGTGCATGGGGCACCAGTCTTTTGACGATTGTTTTGGCCAGCAACATGTTGATGTTGTTGTCTTCTGCGATAATGATCTGAACCGGACTCGTGTTTCCCTGCTCCTGGGCTTTCGGTATTTCTTGTGCAAAAGTATTGCCCGGTACCACTGCAGCAGAGGCTTCCGCGGGAACCAGTACCCCATTGGTAGCCAGCACTACGTCAAAGAAAAACGTGCTGCCAAGACCAGGCGTGCTCAGCAACTGTAGTCTGCTATCCATCATCTCCAGGAGCCGGTTGGAGATGGTAAGTCCCAGTCCAGTACCGCCATATTTTTTGGTAGTAGATCCATTTTCCTGCAGGAACGCTTCAAATATTTTACCCTGTTGCTCTTTTTTGATGCCGATCCCGGTGTCCCGAACGCTAAATCTCAACCGGCTTTTCTCCGCATCCACGAGCGATAAAACCTCTATTTTCAACTCAATTTCACCCAGTTCTGTAAACTTGGCAGCATTGCTCAGTAGGTTCACGATGACTTGCTTGAGTCGAAAAGCATCTGTCCATACGAACCTGGGCAGATCGTCAGGCAGTTTAAGGAGCATTTGCAGTCCTTTGGTCTGGATCTGATAGGTAATCAGGTCGGCGGCCTGGTAACTCAATTCATAAAGGTCGCAGCGCTCAATGTCCAGTTCCAGTTTACCGGCCTCAATTTTTGAAAAGTCAAGAATATCATTGATGATCCCCAGCAAAGCATTGCCGGAATGGTTCACTATTTTCAGGTATTGCTGCTGTGTGGTATTGAGGTGGGTTTTCAACAAGAGGTCCGTAAAACCGATAATGCCATTCAGCGGTGTCCGTATCTCATGGCTCATGTTTGCCAGGAATTCAGATTTCGCTTCGTTGGCCTGATCGGCCAGTTCCTTGGCCTCCCTCAAGGTTTCGCGTTGGTTGATGATCGCTGTCACATTCTGGGAGGAGATCATGATACCCCCGATTTTATGGTCGTGTTCATACCAGGGCCGAAGTTCGATGTTTAGGCATTGCTCCTGATCAGAGCCCTCAAACCTAACCTTTACCTCGTCACGCTTGATTACTTGTCCCCGCAAAACCTGCTCATAAAGGGTAGTTTCAGACGCATCAACTCCATTAAAAACCTCATATGGCGTCAGTCCGATGATGTCCTTCCCGGCAATACCATATTCCTCCAGCATTTGTCTGCTGGCAGCGATGTACTTCATTTCGGTATCCACCATGGCAATTGCCGCCGGGGTATACTCCACAAAGGCGCCCAGTCTGGCCCGCTCAATAAACAAGGCATCTTCAATTCGTTTTCGTTCCGTAATGTCGGTGGCGATGCCAAGATAACCCGTTATCCGCCCTGCCGGATCCTTCATCGGCGTTACCACCAAAGAAACCTTGCAGGTCGATTTGTCTTTCTTGATGTAAGTCCATTCCCGTTGCTCAGCACCATGGATTTCCGGATTGTGCACGAATACCCGCAATCCCTTAATTTCTATCCCATATTCCCTGCTCAACACGCTGGCCCGTTCAGCAATCTCTTCCGGCGAATGGATCACCGCAGAAGATTCCTTGTCGACCATTTCTAATGCGGTATAACCCAGTAATTTTTCAGCCCCGGCATTAAATACGGTGATGATCCCATCGGTATTGGTGGCAATAATACTCACTTCCGAAGCTGCAACCAGCACATCATGCAACAGTTTTCTAGAGGCAATAACCTCTAATTTGGCTTTTTTCTGCAGATCGATATCCTGAAAGGTACCGAATAACCTGCTGCATGCGCCGTTCCTGAACTCTGCATGACCCAAAGCGCGCACCCATATCTCTTTCCCTTGTATATCAACGATCTGCAGTTCCAAATCCCAGGACGATCCCTGTTCTAAACCCAGGCGAATTGCCGCTGCGATCTTTTCCCTGCTCTCGCCTTCTTTATAAAAATTGATGGCCGTTGACAAATCCGGACTGAAGTCTGCCGGCACACCATGAATCTGTTTGGTCACCTCCGTCCACAATACCCTTGAAGTACTGATGTCCAGTTCCCAGCCACCTACAAGCGATATTTTACTGGTCTCTTCCAGTAACCTCCGCGTTTCTTTAAGGTCGTTTTCCAGGATCTGCTGATTGGTAATGTCCCGTCCGATGCAAAACAGGTTACCTGTAGCGGGTTCGGGGGTGGTTTCCCATTGGATTGATTTATAGGTCCCTGATTTTGTCTTGATGCGGTAAACAATGTAATCCAGGTTTTCACCAGTACCCAGTTTTTTTAAATCATTGGCCGCAGTTTCAAGATCTTCAGGATGGATATAGGTCAGGGAGCTGTGTGATAACAAATATTCCTTATCCCAGCCCAGGATTTTGGTAAAGGCTGGATTGATCTTTTTTAAATACCCATCGGTGCCGGCAATGCAGACCAGATCGTTTGACAAATAAAACAGGTGTTCGAAATTTCTGATCTCCTGTTTCCGGCGCCGCTCCACAATCAGCGAGGTCACTTCCTTTCCAAGAAGTTCAAGCGCCCGTTTCTGCTTGTCCGACAAATGCCTGGTTTTTTGGTCGATGACGCAAAGGGTACCAAGTGCGAAGCCATCCGGATCAACGAGCGGTTGCCCTGCATAAAACCGGATATTTGGTGCTCCGGTGACCAATTGGTTGTCTTTAAAGCGTTCATCAAGTAAGGCATCTTCGACCTCAAACAGAGCCTCGCCCAGAATCGCGTACTGACAAAAAGCAAGGTCCCTGTGGGTTTCATTGACTTCAAGTCCGACTCTTGATTTGAACCATTGCCTTTTTTCATCCACCAAAGAAATGAGCGATATGGGCGTGTCGCAGATCAACGAAGCCAATTCAGTGATCCTGTCGAAATCCTCTTCGCTTAATGAATCCAGAATTTGGTAGTTTTCAAGCGCCTTTAAACGATCTTTTTCATTTTCTGGAACAGGAAATTTGAGCATGGTGTCGGAATTATGAAATGAAAGCGTTAGAAATACTAAGATAATGATTATTCCATTTAGTTGTGTTTGGCAATGTCCAATAGAAGTAAATCTCCTGAACGAGGCTGATGCCTGTTCGCTCAGTACCTGATAACTTTTGAATACGTATGGTAGGACGGGGGGGCATCCAATTTCCTATCCAAGTCATCGCAGAGTCGTCGTTAAGTCGTCCGTGCCTTAAGCGGCAGTGCCTTTCCTATAAGAAGCTTATTGGCTTTGAAAGCAGCTTTATCTGTAGTGGAATATAAAAATAAGCCTATTTTGTGGTATTTATTGTTGATTATAAGTAAAATAGAATTTGATTTAGCGTGTTGATTTCCAGCTAAATCAAATCCGGTTACCTTTTTTATAATTTCGTATTAATCAGTATGAGAAAAACGGACATTAATATAGTTTCAACAATCAAAAGTTATCCTTTTTCCATTATTGCTTTTGTTCTTTCTCTAGCGCCCTGGGTTCTGGTTACCATTGCTCACTTAAATATCAGCCTTAACCCCGCTCCGGAAGGTTACAATGATTATAGGGGCGAGGGACTTCTGTTTGGCGTAATATTCGCAATTTTACTTGCAATAATTTTGTTAGTTGCGACTGTGTTAAACCTGACCTTCCAGAAAGCCAAAAGTTTTTATGCATGGCTGATAGGGGTTATCGTTGTTGTAAACCTGGCTTGGTATGGGATTTTATCAATGATTTAGCAGCGGGGCTTATAACCGTACCGAAGCGAGCCAAATCTATTATCATTATTGGCTGCTTAGTTTCTCCTTCAACTGTTTAATCTGATCTTCCAGCTTGTCTATATACTGCTTTTGGGGCTTCATCAATTCCTGGATCTCTTCTACACTGTATTTTGGTGTAATGTGTTGCGGACAATTCCAGTCATAGGCCTTAATGTGAAAGACCATCATCCGTTCGGGTTTGAATTTATAATCTTCCGGACTCAGGAATTCATAAAGCTTACTGTCCGCACCGAGTTCAACGATTTCAGCTTCGGCATAGATTTTCAGTCTTGCACGAAGCGGATAGGAAAGAAGAATAAGCGACACTTTAGCATTTTTTGAGATGTTACCAGTTGAGATATACTGGCGGTTGCCCACGAAATCGATGATGCCAATCGTGGCATCATCAATTACTTTAATAAAGCCCTTTGGCCCGCCTCGATGCTGGATGTAAGGATATCCATTTTCACCGATGGAGGACATATAAAAACTATCCATTTGACTGATGAAGTCCGTTTCCGATTCGGTCAAACCGTCTACATAACTCCTTTGTTCCATTCTTTGGTAACTGAGCCTGCTTCCCAGTTTTTCCTGCAGGTCTTTGATTGCGCCGGTAAATGCCAGTTCTGAGTAGTTCATCTTGATTGTGTTGCTTGCCACAAATTTGCAGCTAAAAACAAGTGGAGTGGTAGGCAGCGTTTCCCGAAGAGTTGGCAATTCTTCCCGGGCAGGGAATAGCAACGACTAATTTTGAAGCATGGTGCTTTTTTCCCGGTACTGGGCGGGGGAAAGTCCTTCCTTGTTTTTAAAAAACCTGCTAAAAGTTTGGATGTCCTCGTATCCCAGCTGGTAGGCAATCTCTTTAACGGAAAGGGCGGTATAGTCCAATTGCCTTTTGGCGTGGACCATTATTCTGTCGTGGATGATGGTCAGCGGTGCGCGCTGAGAAACGGTGGAAAAAAGGTTAGATAACGTTTTTGGTGATTTGTTGAGTTTTGAAGCATAAAATGCAACATCATGGTGGTTGGAAAAATGCCCTTCTACCAGGTAGTTGAATTCTCTGATGAGATCAACCTGACTTTTATCCAGCTGATTTAAATTGCTGGATTTTCTCAATATCCTAACCGATAAGATCAGCATGCGTTTGAGCATAGCTTGCAGCATGTCCTTTTGAAGAATATCCTGCGCTTTCATTTCTTTTAAAAAGATATTCCAGGAGGTTTCAAAATCGCCCAAAATGTCTTCGTCGATGGTAACGATGGGTACACCAGTGGCACCGAAAAACAGCAACCCTTTACTTCCGACCTCATTGTCGTGGTTGACGATGCAATAGAACGACTGGTTGAAACGTACCATCCTTGCGGATTCAAGATCGATCGCATCGATTTTATGAAACTCAGTCAGGAAAATGATTTCATTCTTTAGAAGCTGGTACGGCACTCTGTCTATCGTGATATTTAAGAACTCGCCCGTATTCCAGAGGAAGGTCATATCGGTTTTCCGGACGTTGAATAGACTGTCTTTATTTTTCTTATCCAGTTCCTCAACGGAAAGGAATTCCCGGGCGTCGTTTTCAAAAACCATTTTTATAGACTATCTGATGGTAAATATACCTTTTTATTAGATGTGCAGACGGCCATGGCCGATTCTGATATGGTTTTATAGTGTACATCTGCATCTGTTTTTGGTCGTATACCTGGGTATTTTTGGAGCCTCTAAGCGGAGTCCGGCATCTAAGAAAATTTGATATGAATAGCAATAAATCTACCCTTCTGAATTTTGAAAATGAGCGTGACCTGTTGCAGGGGATCGATACGCTTCTGCATCATAAAATTTCGATAACTGAAGTCTACGCACCAAAATTGATAAGGGAGCTTGAAAAAAAGCTAAGAATAAAGGAAATCAGGATGGGAATTGCGATTCTAAAATTCGGCTGCCTTGGCGGATCTGCTATTACCAGTTTGTTGTACTATCTGATCCAGATTGGCCCAGTGGTCAATTTCCAAAATAAAGACCTATATGACCTTATGGCTAACCTGGGAGTGGTAATTTTGACCTTCTTTGCCGCAACATTTCTGTTCCCCCGTCATGCGCCCAAAATCGGTTTGCTGCATCCTTCGGATCGTCGGTATCTGGTGGTGGTTAACTCTGATAACATTACGGCAAACAAGGAGATCAACGATCTTTTAAGGTATTCGGAAGCGATGGAGCTGAGCACTGCTGTAAAGAACATGATGGCATCTTAGTTTATAAAATAATTTCCAACAATAATTTAGACAGTAATTTAAAATGACAACACCTCCAAATTTTAGCAAGCAGTATGAGTTTAAAGGAAGGGTGAAAACCTGGAGTTTAATCATGATTGCTGTAGGTATAGCTGGCATGACCTATGGTTTTTTCTCCGGGAATGGAGAGCGGACATTTGCCAATCTGTTGCTGATGAGTTATTGTCTGTGCGGCGTGTGCATCTTTAGCATCACCTTTTGCGCTTTTCAGTACGTCGCCCAGGCGGGCTGGTCGGCATCGATCATGAGAATACCACACGTTTTTGCAAAACTGCTACCCATTTTCGGTATCTATTGTTCAAATTGTTCTTCCACATTTGACAAGACTTCGCAATCACAGAATCCGCCATTAGCGTTAAGCCAACTAGTAACTTGATCAATATTGCTCGTTCCAATCGACCTTAAGTAACACACAGTGAGGGTAAGATCATCTTTACATCCTTCTGCTTGTAATGCAGAATCCAAATAATCGAACAGACCTCTAAACCTTTCTCTGATCATGGGAAGGTTGCTTTCAAATTCTTCTTTGACTTTTTGTCGAAGTTCGTCTCTTATTTGCTTACTCTTATCTTTATCTGCCATTTCAATTAAATTTCGAAGTAAGTCAATTATTATCTCTTGAAACGTGTACCGAGCGTCTGTGATCAATAACAAATGTTTTAGCTTCATCCATTGTGACTGGATATCGGACATAAGCCCCATTACTATTCACATGATCGTATCGAAATCCGTGATCCACGAGGAACTTAACCAACATCCACTGCTTTATATCTTCACGCTTTGGAGGTCTAAACTTATGATTTAATACTATCGCTTTTATGCCACACTCGGGGCAGTTATGTTCAATCTCAGAATACATCAGTCCATTAATGCTATAAGCTTTCCGGCATTCAAAGCAAACCTTCTTGTGTCCCATGTGATGATGATTTAATGCAAATTAAACAAAAAGAGCCACAATCTGTGGCTCATCAAATGAGCCGTATACTTTTTATCATATTTTGAACAGTTGTAAGTTCCTTCAAGTTAACGGGTAGTGCCTCTTGAGCTTTACCTATTGAAAACGTACATATAAAGATATCGTTAAATGCGCCCGTAACCCAATAGTAACTGAGAGTGCCATCGTCATCTTGCTGAGAATACTTTTTGTAATGTGCGCAATCTAATTCTCCCAGTTTTATTCTTTGAGCATCGGAATTATCGTGAATCTCTTCCGTTATGTATTGACCTGCTTTATCGCTATCTGTTTCATTTGGCCAGTGAAATGCTGTAATCCTAAAGTTACCAGTCCATGATGTCTCTGATTCATGCCAAAAGGCGTGTGTTGAATCATCTCCATCACCGTATTCAGCCCATCCGTCTGCTAGTCTGAAACTAAATCGCTCATCTCTTCCAATGTAGTTATTGGTGTCCATTGTTTTTCTTATTGCCTATCTATAAGACCAAATTAAACAAAAAGAGCCACAATCTCTGTGGCTCTCATCTAGTGTTTTTTAAATGCTTCTTCTCGTTTAGCAAGCCAATAATCAATGCAACTGACAATTTCCGAATTAGAGTTCAGGTTGACTTCATTTTGTAAATTGGTAATTGAATTCCAGTTGTTGCCGAGCATAGTTACTAAATCCAAAATCAAGCCCTTGGCTTCATCTTTTACTTTCTTGAGGTTACCACCATTTTTACCAACATACCTTCTAATTCTCTCCGATTTATTAGCTTTGACATTGAAATAATAAAAGTAAATAAAAGGCTTGTTTGATCCTGTAAAGGACTTAGGGATGTTGAGGTAGAACTCGTAGTCTTCCCAAATGTGGATCAGTTGAGATTGTTTGGACTGTTTCATAAAGTTGCGTTTGTCGCCACTTTTGTCGCCAATTCGAAAATTGACTTAAAAAACCGCCTTTAAAACACCTTAAACACAGAAAACAATGAAACATTGGTTGGTCAAATCAGAGCCTTTTAAATATAGCTGGGACAAGTTTAATGAGGACGGAAGGACGTTTTGGGATGGGGTACGCAATTACCAGGCGCGCAACAACCTGAGAGAGATGAGCGAAGGCGACCTGGTCTTGTTTTACCACAGCAATGAAGGTAAAAATGTAGTTGGCATTGCCAAGGTGGTTAAAGCGTTTTACCAGGATCCGACTACCAGTGATCCCAACTGGGTGGTCGTGGACCTTGCCCCGGTTGAAGCTTTAAAAAATCCGGTTTCACTGGAGCAGATTAAGGCAGAAGAAAGCCTCAAAGAGATTTCACTGGTCAGACAGGGCCGCTTATCGGTCATGCCGCTCAGAGCCACAGAGTTTGATAAGATCTTAGAAATGGGCAGTTAAAAAAGCTATTCCGGAAAAAACAGGGCCTTTAGTTCTACCGCGTCATTGGGCAGCATTTTTCCGCTCAGGATCAGGCGCAATTGCCTCCTGCGCAGTGCGCCGGCGTATAGTTCAATTTCCTCTCCAGTTTCAGGAACCAGTTCAGATACGGGGATGGTTCTGCCGCTTTGATCTACTGCGACAAAAGTATAGTAGGCCTCATTTGATTTGACCCGGCTGCCCGATGGGATGTTCTCCGCCCAGACATCCAGACGCACCTCTACGGAGGTATTGAAAGCGCGCGTTACCTTTGCCTCAATGGTGATCACATCACCCAGTTTAATGGGTTGTTTAAACGAGACATTGTCGACAGAAGCCGTGACCACAATTCGGTTGCAATGTTTTTGCGCAGAAATAGCAGCTGCTATGTCCATCCAGTGAAGCAATCGTCCCCCCATCAGGTTGTTCAGGGTATTGGTATCGTTTGGCAATACCAGCTCATTCATAATGGTAAAAGATTCTTTGGGGCTTTTTACTTTTGCTTTCGTCATATCGCTGCAAAAGTAATCAATATTAGGCAGACCCGTAAAGTTGCGCTGTTTTTAACGCTTCTGTGTATTCAGGTTGCTGTAGCCGATCAGTTCTTCCCAGCGGGAGCCGGGTTTTTTATAATAGGCAAACACCTGATAGGTATTTCCCGTTTCAAAAAAAGAGCCCTCAAATACGGTTGCATCCATTTTTCCGGTCTCTTTGTTCAGCCATACATATTGATAATCGTACAGGCCTTGTTTGAGTTTTATATTGCCATAAAACCGTTTCCTTCCCGCATCAAAATTTAGTTTTGAGGCTTCATTTAGTTGGAAGTTGTTGAACCGGCCAATCACATAGGCATCTCCACTGGCGGTAGGAGGTACCGCATTCAGGGTAAAGGCAATGTTCGCATAATCGCTTTCTGTACCATCGTCCCGGCCATCCTGGTTTCTGATGAAGAAGTTGCCATTTTCATCCACCAGGTTGCTATATTTGGCTTTGTTGGTGTTCACATCCTGAAACAAAACGACATTAAAAGCAGTATCCTTGATGAGATTCTGCACATTCTCTCCTTTGTAGCGCATGCTGCGGATGTCAAATTTTCTGAACTCATTTCCACCCGGAAAATCATTGCTGGTCAGATTGTTATAAATCAGTGAACCTGGTTTAATGAAGTTGGGCTTGGTATTCAGTGTCGCTGTCAACGGATTGCCGTTTTGCATGACAATTGCTTTCAGGTCCACGTAAGGGTTCTGGATCGGTTGCTGGTGAAAGATACTGAAGTTCAGTTTCTGATTGCTGAAGCGGAGGGAGACCTGAGGACTGGCAACCACATCGATCGTGATGTTGGCCAGGTTCTCGACCACGTAAAACCGTTGGGAAATTACAGCTTGCTGCTGGTTGCCGGCTTCATAAACCTTCAGCAGGTAGTTGCCGGATATCTTCGGCTTGATCTGCGCGTTGGGCAGCAGCAGCTGGTAATGCGTGTACTTCTGAAGCGTTCCAAAGGAATATTTATAATCAGTAATCCGGTCTTCAGAAAGGCTCTCCAGATAGTCTATTGATGACAAACGCGATGATTTCCAGTCAGACGTGCAATGCTCTATTGTGTACCAGTAGTTTTTGCTGCTGCCGTTCAGGTCATCGAATGAAAACAGCAATTGCTCGTTGGACTTTAAAGCGATCACCGGCATCGACTGTTCCTTCTGCGTGTTGTAGCATTGAACGGTGCGGATATTGGACTGGTAGATCTGGTTATCGTATACGAATTGCCCCGTCTGGGCGATTGCAACAGGTATGCAGAGAAAAAAAGCTAAGCTCAGGCAGCATGTCAAAAATAAACGGTTTAGTTTTTCCATCTGCCTGAGCCTGTTCTTTACTTGCCTTCGAGGTCCATTATTTCAGAAGCCAGACCTTCCCAACTGCTCTGGGCAGTGTCCAGTTGTTGTTTGGCGGCTTTGTATTTTGTATTTGCCTCAGCCAGTTTACCTGCATTTGAATATACATTTTCATCTGCCAGCAAAGCCTCGATTGCTTTGAGGTTTTCTTCAAAAGCACCGATTTCCGACTCAATCTTTTTCAACTGGTCGTTCAGTTTTTTTAACTGTTGCTGCGGGTTGGCAGTCGATGCAGTTGCAGCAGGAGCGGGTTTCTTTTCCTCTGCCTTTTTTACTTCCTTATCAGGTCTTACCGGTATCGCCGAAGGCTTGGCAGGAGGTCTTTTGCTATTCCACTCTTCATATTCCGCATAGGTTCCCGGATATTCTTTGATGTCCTGATCTTCGATAAACCAGATTTTGTTGGCCACATTGTCCAGGAAATACCTGTCGTGGGATACGGCAATAAATGTTCCCTCATACTGCGTTAAGGCCTGGATCAGGATGTTCACAGACTGGATGTCAAGGTGATTGGTTGGCTCATCCAGGATCAGAAAGTTTGAATCGGTAGTCAGGGATTTGGCCAGAGCCACCCTTGATTTTTCACCTCCCGAAAGGACGCGGATCTTTTTAAATACATCGTCTCCGGTAAACAGGAAACAGCCCAGGATTCCGCGGAGTTCTGTATCGGTATGTTTAGGCGCAAAAGCCTGTAATTCTTCGAGTATGGTATTTTCCAGGTGCAGGGATTCCAGTTGATGCTGCGCAAAGAAAGTAGTGGTCACATTGTGTCCCGTCTCACATTTTCCATCAAAGGTTTCCGTACCGGCGATGATTCGGAGTAGGGTAGACTTACCTTTACCGTTGGCACCGATCAGGGCAATCTTGTCGCCCTTCTCAATAAGGCCTTCCGCATTGTGGAGGATATCGATGTTTGGATAACTCTTGTACGCATCCTCTACACGGATCACGTGTCGGCCGGAAGGCTTGGAAAACTTGAACTGGAAGTTTACCGTAGGATTGTCGTCATCAACATCTTCCACACGCTCCAGTTTGTCCAGCGCTTTCATCCTCGACTGCGCCATTTTGGCTTTAGAAGCTTTGGCTTTAAAGCGCTCGATCAAACGCTCTTCCTGCTTGATCTTGGCCTGTTGGTTTTTAAACTCTCCCTTCTGGATTTCGCCACGCAGGGATTTTTCTTCCAGGTAGAAGGTATAATTACCAGAGTAAGGAGTCAGTTTTCCTTTACGGGACTCCACGATCTTGTTCACCACTTTGTCCAGGAAATACCGGTCATGGGATACGATCACAATCGCACCCTCAAAGCTGCCCAGGTAAGTCTCCAGCCATTTGATGGAAGGTAAATCCATGTGGTTGGTCGGCTCATCGAGCAACAGGATATCCGGCGTTTGCAACAGGATCTTGGCCAGCATGACCCGCATCCTCCATCCGCCGGAAAAAGTATTCAGCGGTCTGTGCTGGTCTTCCGTACTGAATCCCAGACCTGCAAGAATCTCATTGGCACGGTATTCAATGTTATAGCCATCCAGTGCTTCAAACTCCTGTTGTTTATCACTTAGCTTGTATAAAACCTCTTCAGAATAGTCGGTCTCTATCTTTTTCAGCAGTTCCTCGATTTCATCATGCAATTGGTTCTGGCGCTCAAAAGCCTCCATGGCCACATGTAAAATGCTGTGGTGCGAATCATAGGAGAGCAAATCCTGGTTCAGGTAACCGATTTTCACGTCTTTCGACATAGAAATGTTACCCGAAGTCGGCGCGTATTCTCCAACAATAATTTTAAGTAATGTAGATTTTCCGGTTCCGTTGGCACCAATCAATCCCACTCTGTCGCCCGGCTTAATGTGCCAGTCAGCCTCGTCGTATAAAGCCCTGGCGCCAATAAGAAATGTTAAGTCGTTTATTGAAATCATTTGGGCGCAAAATTACGAAGAAAATGCCTTTTATAGTGCTAATTGTTAAATATAATGTCAAAAAGTGACTGACCGCTAATAATATAGAATCTATCTACTTTGCGAAAGCTAAAAACGTTCCTATCTTCGTACGCATGTACCGTCTGATTAAGCCTTTATTCTTCCAGTTTGACCCCGAAAAAGTCCATTATTTCGTTGTTAAACGCCTAAAATGGTTTCATGATCATTTCCCGCTGGGAAGCACCATCCTCAGGGGGAGTTTCGATGTCAATATCAAAGGGCTGGAGCGTGAGGTTTTTGGCATTAAGTTCAAGAACCCCGTTGGCCTTGCTGCCGGGTTTGACAAAAATGGCGAGTACGTAGAGGCACTGAGCGATCTGGGCTTCGGTTTTATCGAAGTAGGTACGGTGACACCGTTGCCCCAGCCTGGTAATGACAAACCGAGAATGTTCAGGCTGGAGGCCGACAGCGCCATCATTAACAGGATGGGCTTCAACAACAAGGGCGTGGATACACTGGCTGAACGCCTGAGGTTGCTTAAAGCAAAAAATTCAGACATCGTAATCGGCGGAAACATTGGGAAGAACAAAAATACGCCTAATGAAGATGCGACGAGTGATTACATCAAATGCTTTGACCGTTTGTTTGACGTGGTCGATTATTTTGTGGTCAATGTAAGTTCGCCCAACACACCCGGACTACGTGCATTGCAAGAGAAGGCACCGCTTATGGAACTGCTCAATACCCTGCAACAACGCAACCTCAAGAACGATGTCTCCAGACCAATCCTGCTGAAAATTGCGCCGGATTTGACCAATGAACAGTTGGACGATATAGTTGACATCGTTATGGAAACTAAAATTGCCGGGGTTATTGCCACCAATACCACCATAGGCCGTGATGATCTGTATACTCCTGAAACCATCAAGAATGAGGCCGGCGGTCTGAGTGGTAAACCACTGACACAACGTTCCACAGAAGTGATCCGTTATTTATCTGTCAAATCAAACCGTGCATTTCCAATCATCGGGGTGGGCGGCATCCATTCTCCGCAGGATGCGAAAGACAAACTGGATGCCGGTGCTTCACTGGTCCAGCTCTATACAGGTTTCATCTATGAAGGTCCCGGACTGATCAAAGCGATCTGCAAAGAGCTGGTGAAAACTGGATTTAAGAATTAAAAACCAGTGTTTTTGCCAGTTCGATTTCTTTTGGTGAAATGGTATGGGCTTTGCCGCTAAAGATTTTTAAAGTCACCTCTGCATTCATCTTTTTTAAGATACCTTCGGTCATTTCTATCCTTCTCAGAGGAACGTGCGGATCCGGATCTCCGGTACTGATCAATACAGGCGTCTTTTTAAAATCACCTTTGTAATTGTTCAGGTTAATCTCCTGACCAATCAGTCCGCCCGTAAAGGCCACCACACCGCCATATCGCTGCGCATTTCTGGTCACGTATTCCAGTGTCAGACAAGCGCCTTGTGAGAAGCCTGCGAAATAGATCTCCGTAGCAGGAATTCCTGCGGCTATAATGTCCTTAACCAGATCACCGATCACAGCGAGGGCAGAATCCAGGGCAGGCTGGTTTTGCGCAACAGGTACCATAAAGCTATAAGGATACCAGCTGCTGTTGGTCGCTTGCGGTGCAAAGAGCCCCGCATCTTCCAGGTTGAAGTATTTGCCCAGTTCAAGGATGTCTTCTGCCGACGCACCGCGCCCATGCAGGAAGATCACCGCTTTTTTTGCGTCGGCCAGCGCTAAGCCAGCCGTTACAATCTGTTTATCGTGTGTGTACATGTTAGCTCAGTTTAGGTAAAACCAACTCGATCTGTTCTCTGGCCGATTCGTATTTTTGTGGCAATTTTAAGTTTGTACCCAATTCTTCCAAAGATTCGTCTACGGTAAAGCCAGGGTTGTCGGTAGCAATCTCAAACAATACGCCTCCTGGTTCTCTGAAGTACAAAGAATAGAAATAGTTACGGTCGATCTTTTCGGTGATGTGTAAGCCCATTTCCAAGGCTTTGTCCCTGTAGTACATCAGGGTCTCCTCATCTTTAACGCGGAAAGCCACGTGGTGTACAGATCCGCCCGCTACATGGCCGATACCTTCTCCTGGCGCTTCAACCAGGTCAACGATGGCTGCGTACTCGACAGTATCCGTGGTATATCTAAACCTGTTGACTTCCGTTTCGGTCAATTTATAGCCCAGTAAATCAGTCAGTACCGTTGCGGTAGCGTCTTTTTTATTGGTAGTGATCGTCACATGGTGGAAGCCATAGGTCGCGTGTTCAGTTCCAACCTCAGAAGTAGTCCATTGTGTCCTGGTGTCTTTTTCCACTTCCGTCAATTCAAATTTCAAGCCGTCAGGATCTAAAAAAGTCAGGTATTTCTGGCCAAATTTCTCCGCAGGTTTGTTGTAGATCACATTGTTTTTCTCAAAACGTTCCTGCCAGAAACCAAGGCTGCCTGCCGGAACACTGTAACCGATTTCCGTAGCCTGTCTGGAGCCCCTTCTGCCCTGCGCTATGCTTTCCCATGGAAAGAAGGTCAGGATCGTTCCGGGGTTGCCATGCTCATCGCCATAGTAAAAGTGGTAGGTGTTCGGATCGTCAAAATTAACTGTTTTTTTGACCAGCCTCAACCCTAAGATCCGGGTGTAAAAATCGTAGTTCCTTTTTGCATTTCCTGCTATCGCAGTGATGTGGTGTATACCTAAAATTTGTGTTTCCATAAATGTTGTCCTTAATGACACAACAAATTTACACCGCGGTATTTTCTAAAATCTTACCATAGATTAAGAAATGAAATGATAAAGAAAGACAACATTACCGGTATAAGCTGGTTTAGGCTGGTCTTTGATGACCAGGGTAGCTTCGATTACTACTTTAGTGGTTCCCCTCAGGTTGATGATTGAATTGAGTTTGGCTTTTAATTGCACCTGGTTGTCCACCAGTACTGGCTGACCAAACTTGAAATCTTCGATCCCGTAGTTGATTTCCATTTTAATGTTGCGGACATCAGCGATCTGTTTCCACAGGTAAGGTATTAAAGATAATGTAAGGTAACCATGTGCAATGGTACTCTTGAAAGGGCCTTCCTGTTCTGCCTTTTCTTTGTCTACATGTATCCACTGGTGGTCTAAAGTCGCATCTGCGAATCTGTTGATTTGCTCCTGGTCGATGGTATGCCATTGAGAAACACCCATTTCCTTACCCAAATGCGATTTATACTCTTCAAAATTGTTGATGATTAACATATCTTTTTATCTTTTTTTAGCAAACTTCAAACCATTGACGGTATACCAACCGTCCTCAGGCGAAATTAATCATTGTTACAAACAAAAAAAACACCCTTGCGGAAGCAAAGGTGTTTTTTTTGTCTTTGGACTGAACTAAAGAAGCTTAAGCTTTTGCAGTCAGTTGAAGCAAAACAGCGTTGTTTATAGCCAACTGGTCTTTAGTGGATTGTCTTGAACGGCTTCCCAATTCGATGTTGGTCGCCAACTTCAAGTTTTTCACATCTAATTTTGCGAAATTCTTGTTTCTTCTGTCTTTTCTTTTTAATCTGGTAACTGCCATGTCTTTTAATTTAAATATTTAAATCTGGAGGTCGAGAGCGGATTCGAACCGCTGTACGAGGTTTTGCAGACCTCTGCCTAGCCACTCGGCCACTCGACCCTGTTAAAATTCAGGCTGCAAAAATAGCAATTAATACTTACTATGCAATTTATTTCTGCAAATTTCTACTGATATCTGCACATAATATGGCTGCCGAGATGGCAACGTTCAGGGATTCAGCTCCTCCGATCCGCGGAATGGTTACCGGATCGGTGATTAAGGCCATGAGCTCCGGACCAATTCCCTGACCTTCATTGCCCAGAAGAACCAGTCCTTCAGTACCCCAGTTTGTCTGATAAATGCTGGTTCCATTCAGCACAGCGCCAAATAGGGGGAGCGCAGCCTTGCAGATCAGCTGACTCAAATCTTCGTAATAAACGCTCACACGGCTCAGCGAGCCCATTGTCGCCTGCACGGTTTTGGGGTTATAAACTTCAACCGTATTTTCAGAACAGATGACATTTTTGAAGCCAAACCAATCTGCAGTGCGGATAATGGTACCAAGATTGCCCGGATCCTGCACGCCGTCCAGCAACAGCGAAAAGCTGCCCAGTAATGACGCAGCCTCCAATGCCGGTTTTTGCGGAATATAGAACAGCGCAAGAACTCCCTGCGGGGCTTGCAAAGTACTAATCTTGTCCAGTTCAGCGTTGTTTACTTCAAATAACTTTATATTTGAAGGTGATTTGGGCAATAAAGAGGCATACTGCGGCAGATAATAGATGCTGTGGACCTGATAAGCAGATTGAATGAATTCTGCGATAGATTTTATACCTTCAATGATGAAGATCCCATTTTCTTTACGGTACTTTTTTTGATGTAACGATTTTATAAAACTGATCTGAGATTTTGAAAGCATATTCCAATTATAATAGCAATTTCCTATATGTTGCAATATTACTATTTATTATTCTTTTTGAAGCAGGATGTTCATCAACCAGGTACATCGCCGACTACCAGTCGATCGTAAAAAATGTGACCATAGATAGCATAGACAAGGATTTTGAGGAAGAAGCCCACAATTACATTCAAAAAGACATCCGGCCGACTTCCGGTATTGGTATCAATGTTTTGATCTATAATATTTTCAACACCAAAAACGGCGCCTACAAAACAAGCAATATCAAGCCCCTGGGTACCCCGCCTCCTATATTGGACAGCACGCTGGTCGAGATCTCCAGAAACCAGATCGAGAAATTTTTAAACAGCAAGGGCTATTTCAATGCCAAAGTAAAATCATCCATCACGATCAAAAACCAAAAGGCCAGGGTTTATTTCAAGGCCTACCAGGGCACCCCGTTTACGGTCAGCAAATTAAAGTACGACATACCGGATACCATCATCAGAAACCTATACCTGGCCAAAAAGCAGGATTTTACCCACCTGCATGAGGGACTGAGGTTTGACGACGATTCCCTGAGCTATGAGCGTGACCAGATCTATCAGGTCATGCGTGAAAACGGTTATTATGATTTTGCAAGACCCTATGTGAAATACTCGGTAGATTCCAATTCCAACGCGAGTAAGGCAATGGTTACGCTCATCATAGACAATCCGGCCGATAAGCCGGCGCACCAAAAGTATACGATTGGCGAAACCACTGTAGTCGTGGCCCCAGATGCAGACGGCTTCCGGGATACGCTGTTGCCAGATGGCAGAACGTTTAAAAACATCAAGTACATTGACTTGTCAAAGAAATTCAGGCGGAACCCGATCGTGCGGTATAACTTCCTGTATGCTCCCGATCATTATGACATCAGGAATGAAGAGCTGACCTATGACAGGATGTACGAACTGAACGTGTTTAAAAACGTTAAAATCGATTACGTCAAAGCAAAAGACAGCTCCAACCGGGTGAACCCGCTCATCGAACTGATCCCGCAGAAGATCATGAGCAACAGGATCGAGGGCGAGGTTCCTTTTAATGGCAATACCGTAGGCTTTAACTTGAGTAATACCTATTCCAATAACAATTTGTTCAGAGGTGCGGAACGGTTTGAGTTCCAGATCAGAGGCGGACTGCAGTCCAGGATCGGCTCAGGAACTTCCTTATTTAGCGACATCAACCAGCGCGATTTTTCATTGAGTGCCAATTTAAGCGTACCACGGCTCGTACTGCCCTTCATCACTGCCAGACCCGGCAGAAGGGGCGGGATGCCGCATACCATATTTTCAACCAGTTATGTTTACGCACTGCAAAAAGAAGCTTTTCAGCGCCAGGTATTCCTAAACTCGGTCACCTATGAATTTGTAGAATCAAAATCCAAATACCACTCGGTAACACCACTCAATTTTGAGTACCGCTTTGGAAACCTCTTGCTCGATACCAGTACGGTGGACGGTAAAAAAATAGCAGAGGCCAACCGTTATAGTATCAATCTGCTGGACCGGAAAAATATCACCCTTGGTATCAAGTATACCTTCTCCATGAACGCCAACAGGCTTCAGGAGCTCAATAATTTCATCTACCTGAGGGCAAGTATCGATCTGGCAGGAAACATGCTGGCTCTGGCCTCTAAAATAGGCGGAGGTAAACATGATCCGATCAATGATGATTTTGCAACGATCCTTGGCTTGCCCTTCAACCAGTACGTGCGGCCGGAAGTTGATTTCAGGTGGTATAAAAGTCTGGGTGGAGAGCGCCAGCTGGTGTCCAGGATCAATGCAGGTATCGGTTATGCTTATGGCAATTCCATTGCTCTTCCCTTTGAGAAATTGTTCTTTGGCGGAGGCTCAGGCGGGATCCGGGCATGGCAGGCCAGAACACTCGGGCCCGGCAATTACAACAGGGGAGAGCGGATCACCGATTCGACCACCAGAAGGGCCTTTTACGGGATAGACCAATTGGGCGACATGCACATTGAGGCCAATCTGGAGTACCGGTACAAACTCCTGAACAGGTTCTTCGGAGGCAAACTCAAAGGTGCCGTATTTCTGGATGCGGGAAACGTATGGAATGCCTCGTCCAATAGCAGTGCCTATAGCGAAACCTATTTTGATTTCAAAAAACTGGGCAGTCAGATTGCCCTGGGTACCGGATTTGGTTTCCGCTACGATGTGCAGTATTTCGTGTTCCGTTTTGATGTCGGACTGAAACTCAAGGATCCGCAGTTTGACGGTTCCGACCAATGGGTGATCAGCAAATTCCTGAATGGAGGCAAAGATTTCAGAAAAGTCTATGATGCAGCCAATACGCCTGATAGTTACCGCTTTGTGCAATACAATTTCGGTATCGGAATGCCTTTTTAAAACATCGCTTTCAAGCTAGAACATCGCCTTCAGGCCGTCAAAGATCGTTTCAAAAAACGTAGGTAGACTCAGGCCGTTGCTGTGGTTAAAATAAATAAAGATGACCAGGATGATGACTGCGGCAATAATGAACTTTCTGAATGCAAAGGCAAGGAAAATAATGATGGCCGGAAAAACAACCAGCCAGAAGCTATTGATCACATAAGGGTTCAGCGTTCCGTCCTTTTTGTACACATACAAGAGCTTGCTGTGCGTACCACTGTCGTTTTGATGCTTGATGTACACAAAAGCAGAGCGCTCCAGTTGCAGGGGCAAAATGGCTACACCATCATTAAATTTTACTTCCTGGCTAAAGCCGCTTACGGTAAACGTATAAATTCCATTGACAGTTTCTACCGGGTGTTCCAGGGAATCCGTAGCGATGATGGCCAGTTTGCTGTTTTTGAGCAGACTTTCTTTAACGATAAAATAATTGATGTTTGCACTATTGGTGGATGTGGTGTCTTGTGCGAATCCGGCAAGGCCAACCAGCATCAATAAAAGCAACAGTTGTAGTCTTTTCATTATTCTATAGATCGTTTGTTGTAAATCAGATATCCCAAATGTAGCAAAACACCGTTTCTTTTTATCGGATCATCATAGATATTATAGCTCAGGCTGATGGGGCCGACAGGCGTATGGTACACCAGCCCGGTAGTGGCAGCATATTGCCAGGTGCTCAATGCTTTGCGGTGTTCAATGCCCTGAAAGCCCATTTTTCCGAATTTCTCATAGGGAAGAAAAACGTAACCTTCAACCCTCAGGTCCAGGTTCCTGCGGATGCTGTACACGTTTTTTAGTCCCCCGGCCAGATAACTCGTGGCGCGGAAGTTCTCCAGGAAGATCGATCTGCTGTCCTGCAGCGGGTAAAAAGCGGGTGCAGTCAGCAGCGTGGCGTAGTAATTGGAGAAAAGCGGTTGGTTGGATACCACAGCCTCCGCCAGGTAGCCCAGGCCATATTTTCTGCTGCGCAGGAAATAATTGTCATCGCTGATCTTCAGGTTAAACCACTGCCTCAGTTGCCGGGAAACCGGATTTTTAGCAACGGTTATGACCTGTTTGTCGGTAATGTTTCCAGGCGTGTAACTTTCCCTGCCCGTAAAATAGTTCAGGCTGAACTGGAAGTGCCGTCCCCGGCTGGCGTATTGCTTACGGTTAAAAGTAAGTTGTTCGAAGCTCAGGGCCGAACGGGAGCCGGTAAATATTGTTTTGTCAAGCACGTCACCCAGCGAAAACACATTGTTCGGACTATACCGGTCGTGGTTATTGATAAAGGCCGAACTCAGGATCACCCTGGTGTTCCTGTTCAGCGGAAAGCCAATCTTCAGGTCAATCTTCCGGTCGGCCTGCTCGATATAAGTCGGATGCGGGTTTTCGATGAAAATAGAGCTCGTATTGTAATAATCGAAATGGTTGTACGTGAGTTCTGCCGCGAGAAATAGCGGCAGCCGCGAAGGAAAATCTATACGGCCATTGAGTTGCGCGGATTCATAGAACCTTCCCGAATAGAGGTTGGCCCCAAAAGTATAAGATTTCCGGTCCAGGTAATGGTATTGGACACCCATAAATACATTGCTGATCGGCCTGGTAGAGATATTGCCGCCGAAATCTATTTTGATGCTGGTCTGCGGCCGGGCCACAATTTCAAACTTATAGCTGTCCGACAAAGGTTCATATACAATCTTCGGATAAATGGTCTCAAACGTTTCATCGGCCACGAGCTTATAATAACCCTGTTTGATGTCACTTAGGTCAAACACTTTCCTGTCCCGTTTAAACACCCGTTCCACGTATTTTTTCTGATCCTGGTTGACCCCCACCACATTTACCCCGCTAAAGACCATATTTGGCTTTTTCTTGTTGAACTCATTGCGTTTGGACAGCAGGTCCCTGCTGCTCACCCGCCGGGCAATCCGCTTTTTGATCTGCGGCATTTCGGCCATGGTGGCATCATAGCCTTGTTTGATCAAAGCCGCCACAGGATTAAAATTAGTGACCGAATAACCTTTCAGGTCCGGCTGGATGTACACGCCGTTCTCGCCGATCAGCGTAGAATCCGATTTGGCCAGGAACATAAATATCATCAGCCGGTTCATGAGGCGGTCATCGTCATTCTTGGGGTATTCGTTATAAGTCTTGGCACTTACGTTAGAGCCGATCATGATGTCCGGACTGAAGGTTTTTTTCATCACATCCGCCGGAAAATTGTTGTACAAGCCGCCGTCAAATACATACTTGTCTTCCAGTTTGATGGGCCGGTAGACGAGGGGCACGGTCATGGTTGCCCGCACAGCCTCCGCCAGGCTTCCCTTAGCTACCGTAATGCTCGTTTGGGACAATACATCAGACACCATACAGCGGTAGGGTACAAAAAGATGGTCAAAATTGTCCTTGGCGATGGCAGATGCCTGGGAAAAAAGTTCCATCAGCGCAAAGTTCAGCGGAATGTCGTTGACAAGGTTCGACCTGAAAGTCATGCGCAGGTTGGAGTCGACAGATAGTTTGGCAGTCAAGATAGCAGGATTGGCACTTTTCTTTTGAAAAAAGAAGCTGAAGTCACTTTTGTAGCGACCGCTTACCCAGTCCTGAAAGTCAGAACTGAGTGCGATCTTTTCAATTTCCTCCGGTGAATAGCCTGAGGCATACATGGCGCCGACAATACCCCCCATGGAGGTTCCTGTGATGTAGTCGACCGGAATCTGGTTTTCCTCCAGGGCTTTCAGAATCCCAATATGGGCCAGTCCCTTAGCGCCGCCACCGCTCAATACCAGCCCTACCTTTTGTGCGTACGATGGTAAAGCAAAAAAGGCAAGCACACAAAGGAGCAGTTTCGGTATCAGGTTCACCTCTTTCAGGATGTCATCATTTAGTTTAATCTGAATATGCTGTAAGTTAAAAAGGTCGCAAAGCTTACCCATAGTATATATGGGATAAACAGCAAACCGGCTGTTTTGTCTATTTTATAAAATACGTATGCATTTACAATCGCGGCGACAAGCAAGAACAGAATCTCGACAAGCGCAACGCCGATCTGATGGGCATAAAAGAAGATAAAGGACCACATCAGGTTCAGCACGAGCTGGATAAAATAAATGGCTATGGTTCGTGGCAATTGCTGGATATGCGCGCGTTTTTGCCAAACCAGGTAGGCAGAAATACCGATCAGGATGTACAAGCTGGTCCAGACCGGGCCAAATACCGAATCCGGCGGATTAAAGGAAGGTTTGGCGATGCTGCGGTACCAGGTATCCACGGAATGAAGCGTGAAAAAAGATCCGGCAGCACCGATCCCCAAAGTAATGGCAAGGCTGATCATCAAGGCAAGGGGACTGAATTTCGCAGGTTGTTTAGCATCCATAATTGTAAAAATAGATATAATTTACTTCTTTATGTCAATTTCTATTCCGGAAATGCCTACTTTTACTAATATTTGTAGTATTCCCCGATTAAATTAGATGACAGTAACTGTAGTACCGATTCTGGAACCCGATGTTAAGCCCGCTGCAGCGCTGGCAAAAGTAATGAATGAGCGCCTGGTTCGCCTCGCTGCGGAATTGCAGGACCAGCACCTGAAAGACCTCAGCGGAGAAGAACCCATGTTTGACGATATCGTCATTTATGTGAGCTACAACAGCAAGTACAGTATCCGCTGGAAAATTGTAAATGACGTACCTGAAAACATCGTTTTCATGGTCAACGCCGCTTGTGATAAACTGGGCTATATTAAATGGAAAGCCACTTCACTTTACAATTTTAACGGCAAGTCTTAAGCGCGCCAGGTTTTCATTTTTAATTGTATTTTTAGCATAACCAAATCCTGTGTTATGTTCAAAAAGCGTTTCCCCTTGCTATTTATTGTTTGTGCCCTGACCTGTGCTACTGCATTTGCCCAGAATGGTCCCGCTATTTCTTCAGGTACGGCAGAGGATGCCGGCTTTTCTTCGGCCAGGCTTACCAAATTGGATGCCGCCATGAAAGACTGGGCCGATCGTGGCTGGATGAACGGTGCGGTGGCCCTGGTAATCCGCAATGGGAAGGTCGCTTATTACAATGCCTCAGGGTACAATGACATCGACGCGAAGCAGAAAATGCAAAAAGATGGGATTTTCAGGATCGCCTCACAAACCAAAGCCATTACCAGCGTAGCCATCATGATGTTGTTTGACGAAGGAAAACTATTGCTGAATGATCCGGTATCCAAATACATTCCAAGTTTTGCCAGGCCAGCGGTACTGGATAAATTCAATGCCAAAGACACCACCTACACCACGGTTCCTGCGTTCCGGGAAATCACCATCAAAGACCTGCTGACCCATACCTCCGGCATCGGTTATGCGCAGATCGGTTCTCCGGAAGCAAACGCCATTTATGCGAAGAGCAACATCACCGCAGGTTTGGGTGTAAAGGAAGGAACTTTACTGGAAGCAATGAGCCGTCTCGGCAAACTGCCGCTGATGCACCAGCCAGGCGCGCGGTTTACCTACGGACTGAACATCGATGTGTTGGGTTGTATTGTTGAGGTCATTTCGGGCCTCAGTCTGGACGAGTTTTTCAGTACCCGGATTTTCAAGCCGCTGGGTATGAACGATACCTATTTCTCTATTCCAAAAAAGAAAACAGACCGTCTGGTGAACATGTATACTGAAAATCAGGGCAAACTCGTGATGGGCGGCAATAAAATATTCGGTACACCGACTGCGTCCAATTACCCACTCTTGGGTAGTACCTATTATTCGGGTGGCGGCGGACTCAGTTCTACCATCATGGATTATGCGGTTTTCCTGCAAATGATGCTCAATGGGGGCGAATACAATGGCGTCAGACTTTTAGGCCGGAATACGGTAAGGATGATGACGATGAACCAGATCGGCGATCTCAGTCTAGGTGACGATAAATTTGGTCTGGGTTTCCAGGTGGTTACGCCAAAAGGCAGTGCAAATGGCCCTGCCCAGGAGGGTACCTACAGTTGGGGCGGTGCTTTTGCTACATCCTATTGGGTAGATCCCAAAGAGCACATGGTTTATCTCTTTTACCGCCAGTTGCAAAGCAGCTCCCATGGAGACGTAGTGGAGCGGTTCAGGGCACTGCTATACCAGGCATTGAACTAGCCCAGCTACATCGTTATCGTTAAAATACTCTATCTGTATCAAAATGCGGTGGCGGAATATTTATTACCTTTCCTTTCCAAAATACAACCAAATGAGAAAAAACTTGCTCTGCGTTGCAGCGCTGCTGTTTACCTGCCATGCTTTTGCACAGAATTCCGGAAAGTCCATCGTCAAATATTTATCTGGTACGGGTGCGGACCATACCGTAAGCTGGGATTTTTATTGCTCAGACGGAATGAACAGCAAGAAGTGGACTAAAATACAAGTACCATCCTGCTGGGAGCAGCAGGGTTTTGGAGAATACAATTATGGCCATGTGCCTTTAAATAAACGACTGAACGAAACCGGTGAATATAAATATGAATTCTCTGCCGATGCCGGCTGGTCAGGCAAAAATATACAGTTGTTTTTTGAGGGGGTATTTACCGATTGTGAGGTTTTGGTAAACGGCAAAACGGTAGGCACGCACCAGGGGGCTTTTTATGAATTTAACTTTGACATTTCCAGTGTACTTAAATACGGGGAGAAAAACCTGCTGGAAGTGAAAGTGAAAAAGAAATCTGACAACCTTTCCATCAACCAGGCAGAATTGGAGGCCGATTTCTGGAATTTCGGTGGGATCTTCAGACCCGTATATCTGCAGATCAATCCCAAAGAATACATCGAACATGTGGCCATAGATGCACGTGCAAATGGTAGTTTTGCTTCAGATATCGACATTACTGGTCTGCGCACTGCCGCAAAGGTTGAAGTCGGCATTACCGATTTTAAAGGCAAACAACTGGCACTTTTCACGCAGGGGATTACTGCCAAGCCCGGCTCAGCGAGAATTCAGCTCAAAAATAAGTTTGCCAATCCTAAAACCTGGTCGCCGGAATTTCCCAACCGCTATATCGCAGTCTTTCGTTTACTGGATAAAACAGGTAAAGTCATCCACCAGATCTCGGAAAAGATAGGCTTCAGGACTGTGGACGTGCGGGCACAGGATGGTATTTATGTAAATGGCACCAAAATCAAATTTAAGGGCATTTGCGCGCATACTTTTCACCCGGATTACGGACGTACCTCTTCTGAAAAAATGAGCATAGAGAGTGTTAACCTGATGAAGGACATGAACATGAATGCGGTGAGGCTTTCCCATTATCCGCATGACAAGCATTTTATGAATACCTGCGACTCGCTCGGTCTGTTTGTGCTGGACGAGCTGACCGGATGGCAATCTCCGAGTTATGACGGGGTGGTGGGGCGCAAACTGCTTCGGGAAATGATCAAAAGAGACGTGAACTATCCTTCGGTATTGTTTTGGGACAATGGCAATGAAGGCGGCTGGAACAGGGATTACGACCATGAGTTTGCCGAAATGGACATCCAGAAAAGGGAAGTCCTGCATCCATGGGAAGCTTTTGGAAAGACCATCACTTCCCATTACATCAACTACGACTATTTAGCACTCAACAACTTTTCTAAACGTCAGATCTTTTTTCCTACAGAATTTCTGCACGGACTGTACGATGGTGGAATGGGTGCCGGACTGAACGACTATTGGGATAAAATGTGGAACAATCCGCTATGTGCAGGGGGTTTTTTATGGGTACTGGCCGATGAAGATCTGAAGCGGACAGATACCAAAAAACTGGACGGGGACGGCAATCATGCGCCGGACGGAGTGGTAGGGCCTTATCATGAAAAAGAAGGCAGCTATTATACCATCAAGGAGATCTGGTCGCCTATTTTTATCGAACAAAAATACATTACTCCGGCCTTTGATGGCGTTTTTAACATCCAAAACAGGTTTCATTATACCTCCCTGTCGCAATGCAAACTGACTTACCGTTGGGTGAAGCTGCCTGCTCCGGGCGAGCGCAACAGGACGGTGCTAAGCACAGGCATACCAGTTACCAGAAACCTGGCGCCAATTGAAAACGGTACCTTAAAAGTGCCTTTGATGAAAGACTGGCAACAGGCTGACGTATTGGAACTGGAAGCTACCGATCCTCATGGCAGGCACATTTATACCTGGACTTACCCGGTAAAATCACCAGAAAAATCGGCAGCAGGACTGCTGGCCAATAAAGCATCAAGCGGTGTTGTACAGTTTACCGAAAACGACAATTATGAATTCAAAACCGGCGCATTACAACTGGTTATTGATAAAAAAGACGGCACGCTTAGGTCTGTCAGCAATGCAACAGGCGGAATTCCACTGGCAAATGGCCCGGTGCTTGCCGCCAATGCTTTTCCTGTTACCGGTGTCACGCATGAAGAAAACGGAGGCACAAATCAAGTGATCGTAAGCTATGAAAAAGGAAGAATGCAGACCATCTGGACGATCAGTCCGACTGGAATGGTGAACCTTGACATCAAGTACCAGCCGAAAAACGGAACCAATTTCGTTGGCGTTGATTTCAGTTTTCCGGAAGCAGAGCTTGCAAAAGTCAGGTGGATGGGCGATGGGCCTTACCATGTTTGGAAAAACAGGCTAAAAGGCGTTGCGTTTAATGTCTGGGAAAAAGCATACAACAATACGGCGACAGGTGCTGCGGATTTTATTTATCCAGAGTTCAAGGGCTACCACTCTAACCTCTACTGGGCAGAGTTCAATATGAAGAACAACCAGCGTTTTCGGGTGTACAGCAAATCGGAGGACATCTTCCTGAAATTGTTCAATCCGCTAGCCGGACCAAATCCTGAAAATGCGACTGCGGTACATTCCAAAGGAGACATTTCGTTTTTAAACGGAATTCCAGCCATTGGGAATAAGTTTAGCGGTACCTCAAGCCTCGGCCCGGAATCTGCCAACTACAGCTTCGATTCCGGTAAATCGCCAGACGGATACCTGCACATCAACCTGGTTTTTGATTTTAATGTGAAATAAGGGGGAACCGGCAAATACTAAAAGGGATCAGGTCTTATTTTTTAAAGGATAGGCCAGGTCCCTTTTTGCTTCGTTCACGACAAAACAACTCTGCAGGGAGCCCACATTTTTAAGCGCGGCAAGTTTGTTGACGATTACCCTGTTGTAGGCATTCATATCGCTCACGACTATTTTGAGCAGGAAATCGAAGGTTCCTGTCGTATGGTAGCACTCCAGCACTTCCGGAAATTGGATTACTTCATCCTGAAAAGCGACAAGCGCCTGTCCGTTGTGGTCGTTCAGTTGTACCTGGGTAAAAGTGATCCAGAGGTCCTCAAACTTTTCACGGTCTATTACAGTAATGCTGCCTTTGATGAAGCCCTGTTCTTTTAGTTTGCAGACCCGTTCAAACATGGTGCTGGAACTTTTGTGCAGTTTTACGGCCAGTTCTTTGTTGGTCAGCCTGGCATCTTGTTGCAGGAGCCGCAGAATATCAAGATCAATCTGATCCAAAATAAAGTTATTCATATAACCATTACGTTATTGTTTCAATTTAAAAAACTATAAAATTTAGGTTACCAGAAACACTGGTTTTGAATTCAGTGTGCTGCAAATTAATGATAAACTTTTCATATACACAAATCCGCAACTAACAAAATTCTGAGCTGCTGGCATCGCTTCTGGCGCTCGCAAAATTATGTTCTGCCTAAGTCTGCTGCTTCTGGATAATTTTCGGAAAACAGCCAAGTCCATGGTTTTGATATTCCTGCATTCGACCTTAGCCTCAGTAAAACCAAATCTAAACCACTTGTTTATGAGAGAACTCAAAATAGACAAATCCATTACCCAGAGGGACCACGATACTTTGGCGAGGTATCTGATGGACATGAAAAAGATTCCTTTGCTGACGGCAGAGGAGGAAGTTGCCCTCGCCATAAAGATTAAAGCAGGTGACAGCGCGGCTTTAAATAAACTGGTTGTCTGCAACCTGAGGTTCACGGTTTCCGTGGCCAAGAAGTACGAAGGTCAGGGCATTTTACTGCCAGACCTGATTGCGGAGGGCAATCTTGGTTTGATCAAGGCCGCCAGGCGATTTGACCATACCAAAGGGTTTAAGTTCATTTCGTTTGCAGTGTGGTGGATCCGGCAATCCATGTTGCACGCGATTGCCGAACACAAAAGGACGATCCGTTTGCCGGCCAACCAGATCTCGGACATCACCGAAATCTGGCGTGCAGAACAGCTCCTGGAACAGCAGCTGGAGCGCCTGCCTACCATAGAAGAGTTGTCCGACTACCTGGAGATGGACATTGACAAAATAAAACTTTGTCAGCTCAGCAATGCCAACACCTGTTCGCTGGACTACAACAGCGAAGACGACGAAAAACAGGGCATGTTGGCCGTACTCGAAGACGTCCTGTTTAGTCCGGCAGATTCCGGATTGGTGGCAGAGGGTCTGGCATTTGACCTGAACCGTGCATTGCACACGCTTCCGGACAGACAGCGCGCGGTATTGCAATTGCAGTATGGCCTGAATGGCAGGAACCCCATGTATGTGGCTGACATTGCAGATTTGATGGGTGTTTCGTCGCAATGCGTAACGATGAACCGTAAAAAAGCACTTACATCGCTCAGAAAGAACCCTGAAACGGCTCATTTGATCGAATACGTTTAAAATATAAGATGAAAGAAAAAGAAAAGATACTGGTAATAGGCGCCTGCGGGCAGATTGGGCGTGAACTGACAGCCGCCCTGAAGGATAAATTTGGTGAAGAAAATGTACTGGCCACAGACCTCCGGTCTGCCGATCAGGTAGACCCTGCATTACAACCTTATGCGAAACTCGACGTTTTGGACAAACAAATGCTGGAAGAGCTGATCGTCTCCTATGAGATCACACAGATTTACCACCTGGCGGCTATGCTGTCGGCAAATGGCGAAAGAAACCCACAGGCGGCATGGCAGCTGAATATGGATAGTCTGCTGAGTGTGCTGGACCTCTCCGTGAAACATGGATTGAATAAAGTATTCTGGCCGAGCAGCATTGCGGTTTTCGGACCCGATTCACAGAAACAGAATTGTCCGCAGCAGGGCATCACCGAGCCCTCAACCATTTACGGAATCAGTAAGGCTGCGGGTGAGCACTGGTGTAAATACTATTATGAAAAGCATGGACTGGACGTACGGAGCGTCAGGTATCCGGGACTGATCAGTTATACCGGCGCACCGGGTGGCGGCACAACCGACTATGCTGTGGAGATCTTTCACAGTGCGGTCAACAATACCCCATTTACCTGCTTCCTGGAGCCGGATACTGCATTGCCGATGATGTACATGCAGGACGCGATACGTGCAACTTTAGAACTCATGGACGCCCCGGGAAACCGGTTGTCGGTGCGGACATCCTACAATCTTGGGGCGATGAGTTTCACACCAAAGGAGATTCATGCGGCCATTGCAAAACAACAGCCTGAATTTACCATCAACTACCAACCCGATTTCAGACAGCAGATTGCAGAAAGCTGGCCACAAAGCGTGGACGACAGCAAGGCCAGGGAGGACTGGAACTGGAAGCCTGATTTTGACCTTGAAGACATGGTCGCAGACATGTTGCATCATTTACGGGTTAGCGTTTAGCTAACCCATTTTCTTTTAAGCCCCTGCTTAAAGGTTTTGGTTGCTCTTCTCCAGATTTTGTTTCCGTTTTGCTTTAAGGTGCCTTTCCAGTAAAGAACCGGCAAAATGCGGATGCTTGCGCAACTCATTGACATTGATCCTTAAGTTTTGCCCTTTCCGCCACAGGTAGCCACCTGCGGTAAGCGTTTGTCCGTGAACCGCTAAGTGAATGTTGCTGTTCTCCACCTTGGTTTCACCAGAGGCCGCAAGACAGCTTTTAAATGTTTTCAGCCAGCGGCCGTCCAAGTCATATTGTGAAATCCCCGATTTGCTCAGGGTGATTTTCGGATCAACCGCAATCTTTTTCTTGATGGTTTTACTCCAGATGAAGCCACCATAAGTCATTCCCCTTCCTTTGATCACGTCCCTGATGCCATTTTTATGCACGCCAACAGCTTTTGAGGCTTCTACAGTATTGGTGTAGGTCTGTACCAGATTTCCTTCCAGGTCATACTGACCAATGGTTTGCTGTTTGGTCGCCAGAGGTGAGCAGCCATACCATTTTTCTTTGAGCATAGATTTTACATCGAGCTCAGGCTGGTTGCCCCTTCTCCAGATGTAACCACAGGCAGTAATCACTTTTTTAGTTCCCCTTGCGGCAATAGACAGGTATTGCTGAGAGGTATTCATCGCCTCGGCAGCCACCCTCGCGTTCGGGTAAGTTTCCAATAATTGTCCGCTTAATGAATAGCGGCTTAGTTTGTAAACGCCAGATACCGGAAAAACGGTATTTCTGCTCGTTTTGTTTTGTTCTTGAGAGTCTATATTTGGCATACAACTGTAAATATATATAAGTTCTGTGAATGCCAATAACAACAAATTTAACTTTTTTTAGTTTTAGTAATGATTCTAACATTTAATAAGAATTTATAGGTGCAGATATCAGGGACTTGCAAACAGGGAACTGAACTTATTTGTTAAACCTGTTAAATAGTATCAGATTAAGATTTAATAGATAAAATATGAAAGCATTTTTAGGTACAGGCCTCCTGGGAGCCAATTTTGTCAGGGCAATGATTCAAAAAGGAGAACAGGTGCAGGTCTGGAACCGCACCTCAAGCAAAGCCAGCGCCCTGGAAGCCTATGGCGCAAAAGCATTTGAGCAAGTCACCGATGCGGTAAGCGGTGCAGACACCATCCACCTGACGCTAAAGGACGATGCTACCGTAAACGAAGTCCTGGAAAATGCCGCTCCCGGTTTTAAACCAGGCGTGGTCATCATCGACCATACCACCACTTCAGCAGAAGGTGCTGTGGAAAGAACAAAATACTGGAAAGAACGTGGCCACACCTACCTGCATGCGCCGGTGTTTATGGGGCCGCCCAATGCACTGGAAAGTACAGGCTCTATGCTAGTCTCCGGAGATCAGGAACTGATTGCCAGACTGACACCGGAATTGTCTGCCATGACAGGCCGGCTCATCAATCTGGGTGCAGAAACCGGCAGGGCTTCCGGAATGAAGCTTGTCGGGAACCTCTTTTTAATCACACTAACAGCCGGTATTTCCGATACCATGGCATTGGTCAAGGGTCTTGAGATCCCGATGGAAGATGTGCTGGACCTTTTTAGCTCCTGGAACCCGGCCGCCGGAATGCCTGCGCGGCTTAAGAAAATGGCCGGAGGCGATTTCAGCAACCCATCATGGGAACTGAACATGGCCAGAAAAGATGCAGGTCTGATGATTGCCGCAGCCGATCAGGCTGGTGTGAACTTAGCTGTTCTTCCAGCCATTGCAGGTGAAATGGACCGGTGGATTGAAAAAGGCCACGGACAAGATGACTGGAGCGTTATCGCTGCAGACAATGTGAGCAGTTCAGCACCTCAGGGTTAAGACCAAGTTCAGACAGGATTGGTTCAGGGTTGGTTCAGTTCAAGCTGTCACAGCCCTGAACCGGCTTCGGTTTGAACGGTTTGTAATTTACGCTTGAATAGTTCGCCAGTGATGTGTAGGCCTAGTTGCCGGTAGCTTTCAAACTGTGCCTCGTCAAAGAACTGATCGCCGGTACTCTGGTGCGGAAAGGCCATATTCTTCTTCGCGTATTCCCTGACATCAACCGGTTCTTCTCCTGTCATGCTCGATTTGATGTAAATCAATACGCCTGAATTGCCCGCGTCTTCCGGGTAGAGGATTTCACCCCAGGCAAATTGCTGTTCAGAATAACCAAGTGGGTTACGCTTGGTGATTTTTTCCACATTATGCATTTTGATGTCAACCCCAAAATCAATCCTGCAGCGGCGGATGGCATTAGCCAGGCCTTCACAGCTAAATTCTTCGTCCTGTTCGCCATCACAAAGCACAATATACCTGCACTTGCGGCGAACGAGCTCATAAATGCCCATGTTGTCAAAATGACCGCCGTCTGAGAGACAAACATAATCTTTGGAGGTGTCCGATTTGCCGATCAGATCGGAAAGGACATAGGCCAAGCCATTTTTAGGATCAGCATTTTTCCATTTGTCTTGTCTGGGATTGCCCATCCACCAACCCAGTCTGATGTTGAACAAAGTGAGTAAAAAAGCCGTGGCGGTATTGGAATGGTAGCCCTGATTTGGATTGGCAGCTGCCCCAGAGATGGTCATGGCCGTACCGAGGCTTGGCCCATCCGGATAGGCATATTCGCCTGTTGGACGGTAAGCATAGTCGTAAGATTTTACCAGTACATTCGCGGCGGATCGGGTAGGGCTAAAGTCGAAACCACAATATTGCGGTGTAAAAGTAAAGGATTCTGCTTTTCTGTCCTGCCTGTCCAAAACCGAGACATTGCTTACGTTTACAGTGGTATTGATGATCGGAAAGGGGCCAAAATATTCTTTTTCTGAGATGAGCTCCTGGAATTTGATGTCATCCTTCCCATCAAAGCCTGTAAAAGGATTGGCCGATTTCTGACGTTCGTGGCGTTGTCTTGTTGCACCAAGAAAGCTCCTTACCAACCGGTTTTTGTAGAAGAGGTGCAAAGAGAACTGGTTTACGCCGATCTGTCTCCCAAAACCCCAGGCCAGTAAAGCCAGAACTAAGCTGAGGCCGAGGCCGATCTCGGTCCGCCAGACATTTGGATTCAACCCAGTTATTGCTGGTATTTTGGTCTCAAGTACGATCACCAGTTCAGGAAGATACGCAAGAATGGCAATGCCAAATAAGTAGGGTGCCAAAAGCGGAAAAAACTCCAGAAGGGAACCGGCGCCACTTTTTGGTTTTTTGTCGCCCGAATCGCTGCTGATAAAAGCAATGCGCAGACCAGCAATTAAACTGGCACCCCAACCGGCAACAAATATTTTTTTGATTACCGCATACTGGTCAATCAGTGAAGCAAATACTGTGCTGCCAAGAAAGATCAGCCCCATTACGATAATCCATAGTATGGAGACCCGGTGGACACGGCCACCAATACGGCCCCACCATTCCCTTCGTTCATCTGGAAAATTACGGCCCAAAAGAGCCATCCTGACAACAACCGTAATGGTCATTACTTCTATGATCAATGGAGGAAGAAGGGTGAAGGCGAGGTAAGCATTTGCGTTTCTGTTATCGCCTGGGATCACAACCCACTGCTTAAGCGTATAAGCGATGTCAAGCACAAACATCGCAGCTAATATGCCCACAAAAGCGGCGATCACTGTACCAAATAGATTTAAGAAAATGTGCCCGATCCGGCGTTTTTCCGGAAGACAGTTATAATAACGCCCGAGAAAATATACACCGATTAATGATGCAAATCCGAAATAAAAGAGGGATTGAAGTTTGCTAAAGGCAGTTGTGAAGTCTTCGGGATTGCTTGTAAAAACAGGCATGGCATTTCTGTACATCCAGGAGCTAAGAAATAATGCATTCAGGCAACCAAGTACTACCAACCAAAAGGTAACTGTAAGTTTGTCCGTTGGACTGTAATGTTTCGTGTTGGGTTCTATTTTCTTGAGCAGATGATTTGTCCCTTCTTCTTTTTTGACGTGATAACTGAGCATGCCAAGACCTGCTAAAAACGTGGCGATAACCAGAAAGACGACATTCATTAGCCAGAATGGCACCGAATTATTTATGTTAATTAACAAATTCGCATCGATCTTCCATATTAAAAATAAGGTTCTGACACCAGTGATCACGGCCATGAGAAAAAGCATAATGAGCAATTGGTTGATCAGCATGTTCCGCAGTATTGTCATACCAACGGTCCAGGAATCGGTAGACATGATGCCTGTGCTTGGTGTCAAATAATTGCTGTACATCCTGAGCCAGCGGATGGGTGCGACTTCTTCTGCAAAGGGATCGGGAGACTTTTTTGGACATAGCCGGTCGCTGACTTTAAGCAATGATTTGGCACGGCTTACCCAGGAGACAAACCAGCTGCCGAGATAACCACCTCCTGAAACAGTTGACAAGTAATCGAACTTCCCAATCAGGCCTTTTTGAGCGAGCCCTTGTAAGACACCAAGACCAAAAGTGGCAGAGCGGATCCCTCCACCTGAAAAGGCCAGTCCCCATAGTTCCATGTCCCGAGCCTTTTGAACAGGGTCATTGGATACAGGATTACCTGTTGGAGAGCTATATGTTCTTACAGGACTATTTTTTCCACCGTTATCTGCATTCCCGCTTACAAAAGCTTTGGCGAAAATGCTCTCAAACTCAGATTTCTCCTGCGCAAGATTCTCTTCTGCCGCCATGCCCGTTGGTTTTTCCTGACGAGCGATAACTTCTTTTTGCCGCTCCGTTCTTGCCTTGGTGATTTCCTTAAGCTCGTTGCCGAAAATATAAAGGAAGGATAATGGAATGTTTTTTTCTTCCAGTTTAGAACGGAGAATTTCATCATCTGCCAGCAAGGCTTCCTGAACGGTACGATCCCCTTCAGATAGCCTCGTTAACTTTTCGTATTTGTAGATGTCCTCATTATTTAATAGCAGCTGTAAACAATATGCTCCTTTGAAATCTTCTGAGGACCAGATTTGAAGTAATCGCTGCGTTTTTGCCCCATGGGTGGCTCCACCAGCTGCCAGAACTACTTGCAGGGGCATATAATTGAGCGCCTTGACAAGATCGATCCTTTTGTCCGGTTTTAAAAAGAGCGCAGATCTTAAAAATTCCCGCCATTTTTCGGGCGATGGGAAATGGTCCTCCTTGCCGGGTTTAATTTTGCCGATCGTTTCCTGGTTGTCATCTATCCATTTGATAACCTCGAGGCAACTGTCATAGCTGTATTGGATTCGTTCTGTGTTGATTGGTGTTTCTGGCTGGCTTTTTGCCTTTCGGCGAGCCTCAATTGGGTCATCCAGACTAATGTAGTTAATCTGAATTCCGCCCTCTATGAAAGATTCTGTCTGCATTATTGTTGCTCCATTATCTTTAAATTTCGGGAACAGGCTGTCTCCGGCATATAAAGGAGATTCAGCGCCATTTTCTTTAGCGATTTCTACCAGCGTGTCCTGGATCAGGACAATTACAGAGACTGCGCGCGCAGCCAAATCAAGAACAGCATCCATTTAAGAATGATTAAATTGTAAACGATAGTTATTTAACCTAATGGTATCTAAGATAATACTTATGATTAGTGTTTTTAGTAATTGGCAGAAATTTATTTCTACCATAAGGAGAGGTCTGTGATTATGTCAGAAGCATTTAATTTGGAGGTATAAAAATTAGTTTTCTAATATTTTACTTATGTGCTGAGAGTAGCATAACATTGTATTGTCTTTAGGGGTATTTACAAGGAGGGCAAGAAAAAACAATGGCAGCTTATAGTACATATTCTGACGAAATGCTCGTTGCTTTGCTAAAGCAGGAAGATCAGCGTGCTTTTGACCAGTTGTTTAGAAAGCTGTATCCGGCTTTGTGCTTTTTTGCGGGGAGGTATGTGCCGGTCGCAGCGCAGGCGGAAGAGATTGTTCAGGATACCCTTTTTAAGTTGTGGCAGCGCCGGAATGACTTTGACAATTACCAATCTGTAAAAGCATTTTTATACATCAGCACAAAAAACGCGTGTATGGATGGCATCTACAGTGAGCAGCGGAAGCTAAGCCGGGATCACAATTGGTACATGCAACAAGAGCAAATGGATCACAATGCCGAAGAAAACATTATCCAGGCCGAAGTGCTTCTTGAAATTAGCCAGGCAATAACTCAGCCCCCGAGCAGTGCCGGCGGGTCATGAAGATGAGTTATGAGCAGGGATGAGCGGGAAGGAGATCGCAGATGCGATGCAGATTACTGTGAGTACAGTAAACAACCAGAAAGCCAGGGGAATTATTTTGCTAAGGAAAATGCTGAGCATTAAAGGCTTGGCTACACTGGCTTATTTATTCCACAATGATTGGTAGGATTTCAAATTCAATGCTATTTGGATCAACATCTTCAAAATCTTGTAAAAGAACTTTCATATTCTCTCCAAGTTCTTGCACGGTTTTACCGTTATTAACAATCAGATTGTTATTGTAAGTTACTCTTCCAGATAAGTCATCATTCCCTCGTTCAATGATTAATTCTATTATTATCTTTTCCATATTGACAGTTATTTTAATGTGAGGATGGTAACGGAAAGCTGTGTTATCCCTCCTAACCAAAAGTAGGGTTATTGCTACTTATAAGTAAATATGTTGGAATTATTATGTGTCAACCTAGTAAATCCAAAGTTTAAGTTTGGATTTACTAGGTTTGTAAAGTGAGTAGCAAATCGAGTAGAAAACTCATCCAACTAATTCCTCCTCGGACATTTTGAAATCGTCTTTAAAACTTACTTTCGCCTTTCCTTCTAAAATACCAAGGTTGCGTTTGGGCTTTACAAGCTGAGATTCAGGTAGAAAATAACCAACAATTTCTTTTTTTGTCCCATAAGTAACTGCGAAGCCCGTTCCGGCTTTCACCTGCTCCAGAACCTCTGAAAAATGAGATTTAAATTCTTCGACCGTCATTGTTTTCATTTCCTTGTAACCACAAATAGTTTGTATAAGTAGTTATACAAAGGTAAGTACAACAGGCGGTTTTGCAATTATTCATCTTTGTGACTCTGCCATTAAAAGAAGAGAGTCCGTCAGCGGGTTTCAGAATTACCTGTCTACTATTGCCGAAACCTCCAAATCGATTTACTTAGTTCATGATTATGCATTATTTTCGTCACAACTAAAAGCTATAAACAATGACAGAAATTCAAAATCCCCTGATTACTTATATCGCCTGGATCAGCGACAGAGACCTGGACTGGGCAGATACCATTGCCACTGACTTCTTCGATTCAGTCGAAACTTTATACGAAACGCCTAGACTTCTTAATGTTTCAAAAGAAACCTATGATGTGAAACAACAGGCCTTCCAGGATTTTTTAAATGAAAAGCTGACTGAAGAGGGTGAGAAAACCAGCGATCCTGTGCTGGATTGGGTTGAGGAGGGTTATGATTACGACGATGATGATCATTTTCAGCCAGGATTGCGCTTGAGCAGGCTCACTGCCTATCTCGAGAAATTCATTGAGCTCAATGAAACCAAGTATATCGTTGAACTTGCCCTGCAGTTATTTATACATACTGATTTTATGCTTTTTACGTATGCGTTGAAAGCCGGGCTTCATGATTTGAATGATGCAACGCGCGGCAGGTATGTCCGGTATTTGCTGGAGGGTAATGTGGAAAAGGCCAATAGGGAAGAGCAGGAGTTAGATTTGAGTACGGAAAGTATCGCTGCTTTACTCGCAACTAAAGCTTCATGGGACAACTTTATTGTTGAAGATTTCAACCAGGCAGTGATCTTTTATTATCAAATAATAAGGATTTACAGGTAGTTAGGGAGGTATAAGCAAGCATGAACTTGTCTGTTTGTGGACTAAAATTTGTATTAACTGTTATTGAAAAGGAGTGATGATGATAACAAAAACTATAATTGAAAAGGTTCAAAAAGGTTTGACTGATGTGGCTAATGAGAAGATAAATTCCAAAGCTCAGGCTAAACAAAAGCTTAGTAAGTGGCTGGAAGTATCAGGTCCTATAGTTATCGCAGATTATCTGGTGCTGAGTATTGATGAATTGAAGGGGCGCGGAAAAGGTTGAAGAAAAGGGGGGGAGTTGGTTTTGTAACCCAACAAGCGAGTGGCTAAAAACCATTCGGCTTCTCTTGTTGGTAAATATCAGACTCAATTTTGAGCTTTGAAGTTGAATTTGTTATCTTTGAATATGGAATTAAAGATAGATATTGGTTTTGATCAGCTGCTTTATGCGGTGAAGCAACTTCCTGCTAGTCAGCGTGCCATTTTAAAGAAAGAGTTGAATCAAAAAACGGAGGTGAAAGATCGTCATTCTGAATTCAGAGCTCTTCTTTTAAATGGTCCTGTTTTTAATGAAGATCAAATAGAACTTATTGCGGAAGCCCGGAAAAGTATTAATAAATGGCGCGACGAATAGTATTATTGGATACATCTATTCTTATTGATTATTTTAGAAAGAAGGATAAAACACAAACCATGTTTTATCAGCTTGCTGATGATTTTGACGAATATAAAATATCGGCTGTGACGGAATATGAGATATATTCGGGAACAAACGAAGATCAAAAAGAATATTGGAAAAGATTCCTTGAGTATATTCCTGTTTTACCGTTTGATTCATTATCCGCAAAGGCCGCAGTCGATATAAATAATCAGTTAAAGAGATCAAGAAAACAAATCGCTGTTGCTGATCTTTTTATAGCGGCAACTGCCATCGCTAATAACCTGCCATGTGCTACCTTAAATAAAAAGCATTTTGACAGAATAGATACCCTGGAACTCGTTTAGCTCCTTTTTTATTAATCAGAAGCGCTAGCTTAATGTGCCGGGTGTTAACTTATTTTAAAACTTCCCATCCTCTTCTTCATCAGCTGCAAACTTTGCGATCAGACGGTTCGCTACCGGCCTGATGTTGCTGAGTAACAATACACCCGCAAGGATTTCGATAAAGGAGAGGTAGTTGACGTTTTTTGTCTCCGTCTGAACGGTAGAGGTTTTGTTGTCAAAAATATTGGTTTGCGGGTTGAAGTTTTGTTCTGTCTTGGTTTCGTTGTTGTAATTGTAGGTAAGAAATCCGCCAATACCATGAATGGTGATCAGTACGCCAAGTACCAATACCAAGGCTTTGAAAAGCGTGCTTTTGTCGGTGCCCAGGGCTATGATTTCTGGATCTGCCATTTTAAACAGGATCAATAGTCTTTGTGTCCTGAACAGGGCATAGAACGCAAAGGCACCGATGATCAGGATATTGAAAACCAGGTTAAATCCGATCAGCGCCATGAAAGAATTGTGAAGACCGCCATTGCCGGCAAACAGGGAAAAGAGTCCCACGCCTGTAATGATTCCACTGAGGGATTGTACGAACTGCCATAAGGCAACGATGCCAGTCAATTTGAGTGCGATGCTGAAGAGTGTTGTTGTTTTCATCCTGATTTGTTTGCCAAGATAAGAGAATGCCCGGAAATTAGCTTGTTAATTTCCAGGCATTCTTTTCAGGTGATCAGGGCAGGTCGTGGATCGAGAATTTGTCGATGAGCAGACTGAGCAGCTTATCGTGGATTTTCATGTAGGCAGGATCATGAATGATGTCTTTCTTGTTGCGCGGACGGCTCAGCGGAATGTCTACAATCTCTTTGATGGTGGCTGCGGGGCCGTCGTTCATGACTACCACACGGTCTGACAGGAAGATGGCCTCTTCAATGTCATGGGTAACCATCACGATGGTCTTCTGCCGGTTGTCCATCACCCACAGTTTTAACAATTCTACATGCATGGTGCTCTTGGTCAGTGCGTCCAGGGCGCCAAAGGGTTCGTCGAGCAACAGGATTTTGGGGTTAATGGCAAAGGCGCGCGCAATGGCAACCCGCTGTTTCATGCCGCCGGAGAGTTGTCCGGGTAGTTTGTCTTTGTGCGCCCATAGGTTCACCATTTTCAGGTTGCTTTCTACAAGTTCCACTTTTTCCGCAGAGGCGGTGCCTTTCAATGCGCTGTCTACCGCGGTATAAATGTTGTCGTACACGGTTAGCCAGGGAAGAAGGGAATAGTTTTGGAAGACAATGCCGCGGTCGGGGCCTGGGGCAGTCACTTTTTTGCCGTTTGCAATGACCTCGCCTGATGTCGGTTTTACCATGCCGCTGATCGCACCCATCAGGGTGGATTTGCCGCATCCCGAGTGCCCGATCAGGGAGATGATTTCTCCTTTTTTTACGCTGAGGCTGATGTCTTTGACGGCGGTATAGGTTCCTTTGGGTGTTTTGAAGGACACGCTGACCTGTTTTACTTCAATGCTGTTTTCAACTGCCGCATCTGCCTGAAGGATTTCTTCGACGGTGAGCTTGCTGTTTTCTACTGCGGTGATTTCAATGGAATCGTTCATAATCATTGATTTTTATGGCTAGGCAGCGTAAGAGAAACGCGCTTGCAGCCAGGTGAAACATTTGTCCAATAAGGAGCCTACGATGCCGATAATGATGATGGCAACGAGGATTTTGGCAGTGTTGCCTCCGTTAAAGCCTTCTTCCCAGACAAAATAGCCGAGGCCCATGCCACCGGAAAGCATTTCTCCGGCTACGATGACCATCCAGGCCACGCCGATCGACAGCCTGAGGCCGGTAATGATGTGCGGCAGACTGAAGGGCAGCAGGATCTTGCTGAAGTATTTCCAGCTGGAGAACCCAAAGGCTTTACTGACGTTTTTATGGTCTTGCGGGATATTGGAGGCGCCAAAGGCAGCATTGATCAGGGTAGGCCAGAGGCAGCAAATGAAAATCATAAAGATGCTGGCTTTTGGTGAGTCCTGAAAAATTGCCAAACCGAGCGGAAACCAGGCCAGCGGGGATACTGGTTTGAGGATTTGGACAATCGGGTTGATCATTTTCATGGCAATTTTACTGCTGCCCATCAGCAAGCCTACCGGGATGGCGAGCAGACTGCCGAGGCCGAAGCCGATGGCTACCCTGCCCAGTGAACTGAGTAATTTGGTGCCGATGCCCTTGTAGTCCGGGTCGTTTTGAAAGGGCTCATGCATGACTTCTTTAAAGACCAGCCAGGTGGACTGGGGAGAGGGAATCTCATTTTTGGTAAGGAATGAGATGAGTGCCCATACGCCGCCGAGCAGGAACATGCCGGCCATGAAATAGAAGACCGACGGGGCAGATTTGATGCTGAATAATGTTTTCATATCTGGTAGGTTATTTTTTGGCTTTGGCCAGGTAGGCAGCTGGATTGTTCGGGTCGAAGACGATGGTCTCCAGGTTGGTCTTGAATGGCTTCATGTCTTCCTGGGCGGGAATGCCCATGCTTTTGGCCACTTCGTTGTACAGATCTGTCAGGATGAGTTTTTGGGCAACTGCTTTGTAATCGGGCGTGGTGCTGATCATGCCAAAACGCTGGTACTGGGCCATGAACCAAATGCCGTAGGCCAGTTTGGGTGCGCTGACGAGGCCGTTGTTGTAAAACAACATGTAGTCGTCTTTATATTTCTGCACGCCCAGGTCGCAACCGATGTCGGTCGAGCCCATGAGCCGTGCTTCGATCACCTGTACCGGTGCATTTACATAGTTGGGCCTGCTCAAATAGGAGGCTGCTTTTTTACGGTTGGCCATCACATCCAGCCATTTGCAGGCATCGATAAGCGCTTTCATCACGTTTTTGAGGTCTTCTTTGTCTGAATCGGAAAAGGCTTTGTTGACGACCAGTGCTTTTTCAGGGTGGTTTTTCCAGATGTCCTGACTGGCGATGTGTGTAAAGCCTATGTTTTGGGAGGCCGCCACGCCGTTCCAGGGTTCGCCTACGCAGAAACCTTCCATGTTGTCGACCTTCATATTGGCTACCATTTGTGGTGGGGGAATGGTGATGATGCCGACAGATTTGGCGTTGACACCGCAAGCGGCCAGCCAGTTGCGCAGCCAGATGTCATGCGTACCGCCGGGAAAAGTCATGGCAAAAGTGACTTCTTTTTTTGCCTTCATGTCTTTAACGGCGGCTGCAACTCTTTTGATGTCTTTGTAGCCTACGTTACCGCAAAACTCTTTGGAAAGCGTAATGGCCTGTCCGTTATTGTTTAAGGTCATGGCGATGCGCATTTCCGAGCCTGCCTTACCGCCGATACCGGTGTATACCGAAAAAGGCATGGAGAAAAGGCAGTGGGCGCCATCCAGTTCCCCGTTCAGGAGCTTGTCCCGTACCACTGCCCAGGAGGCTTCTTTGGACAATTGTACCTCCACGCCATATTTGGCGAAAAAGCCCATTTCTTTGGCAATGACCAGTGGCGCACAGTCGGTGAGCGGAATGAAGCCAAGTTTGACGACACGCTTGGGCGGATGTGCGGAAACTACCGTGCTGATCAGTGTTAAAATCAAGATGAATGCAGAGAAAAGCCTTTTTTGTAAATGATATGGAGTCATGGTCTTTTAATTAAAATGAGCAATTATTGTTTGATGGCTACCGGTTTGCTGTATAGGAAATCGGGTGTGAATTTGAGCATGAGGTAAGCCCAGGTGGCGGTTTTGTCAAAATTGGCCGCAACCAGATCGGTACTGGCCTGTGCCTTGGCAAATGGCATATTATTGGTCGCTTTCATCACCGAATAGCCAAACTCGATATTGGTAAACTTGTTCATGTTGTAGTTGGCCAGGAAGTCGACTTCTTTGCCCAGGTTCTTGCCAATTGCCGAACCGTCTGCCTTTTTCATGCTTTTGTTGAGTTGGAAGGCATGGAGGTCAACTCCTAGCGAAAGGAGGTTGGTGGCATATTTGATTTTAAAGTAGGGATTGTTTAGGCCTCCGGCCGGAGAACTGCTGCCTGCGTAAAAATAATCCATATAGCCCCAGAATTTGTGAGGTGTGCCATAGAGTGGGTCAAAACGGTTGTCCTTGCCGGATGGCTTGAGGGCGTCATTGCCGGAGAGGACATCATAGCCTGGTGTGAAACTGAAATTGCCTTTCTGGTAACTGAGCATGACGCTGTAATGCTGTGCGTTTAGTTTCACATTGTCCCTGTTTGCGCCTGACTGCTGGTAAAAGGCGGCTTGCAGGGCAAACTTCCCAAACCCGCTGGCATTGCCGATGGTGTGGTTCAGCATCAATCCGTAGGTATAGCGGTGAACGGCAGAATAATCGAATTCGTCTGCCGGGCCGCTTGCTACAAAGCGCCTGCCGTAGACATAGCCGGCTGTCGCACTTCCGGCAGAGTCGATGCGGTATTTACCAAAGTTGTCGTTGAAGAAAAGGCCCGAGAATTTGGTCTGGTTGAACTTTTTGCTGATGTACAGACTGGTAAAGGATTTGTAGTTCTGCGTAGCGCCATTGGTGCCCGGTGCATTCAGGAAGACCGGTGTGCCGGTTTTTGAACTGTTGTTGCCCGCACTTCCCGCGGCTGCCAAAGGCAGTAATCCGGCAGGTACGGGAACAAGGGTGCCGCCAGAGTTCCTGACGTAGGCTGGCACATTGCCGGGCAGGTAATTCGTATTGGTAATGCCTGCAGCATCGCTGTTTTGGTTGAAGGCGTAGCCGAGGTCTACCTGCCAGCCATGGTGTACCGCCTTGAGCAGGGCCATATCATGGTGGCGGGCCTGTTGCAGCCAGTCCAGATTGCCGATGAGCCGGGAGTCGTCATAGATGAGTTCCTGCCTGCCGATTTTCAGACTGAGCAGGTCGAGCAGTTTGAACCTGATGGTGGTGTCTGCTTTGTTGGCCAGAGTCAGTTCAGACCAGCCTTCATGTAAATAAAGGCGGTTGTCTGTACTGGAGATGGAAGAGGCATCACTGCCCCATACGCGGATGTCCTGGATGCTGACACCAAAAGTAAGTCTGTCCCATTTGTAACCAAAATTGAGGCGGGTGCGCTGTGAAACAAAGCCTGCGTGTTTGGCATCGTTTAAAATCAGGTTGGCATAGCCGTTGCGGTCTTCTGCCCTGGTCCGGGACTGTCCGGTGAGGGACATTTGACCGTAGCTTGTTAGGGTGCAACAAGCCAGTAATACAAGTTTGCCAAAAAACCTGCAATGTTTAAGTACATTTCTATACATTTGAAGAAGTTTAAGTTTGTTAAAGACTGAACTGTTTGCCCCGCTTTGGAATCCGACCTCCTGGTGGGGCTTTTTGTTGCCTGGTTTTTAGGTAAGTTTTTTGGTCATATCTGAAGTTTGGTGTGTTTTGTTTGTGATTTAATGCTATAAATATAGTAAAATTAATAATACGCACTATTTTATTTGGGATTAGTGTATATTTTTTATGATAAAAAATATAAATAGGTAGTTTTAATGGATTTTACACGCTTGTTTTTGTGGTTATTTTGGTGATTATTGGTGTTTGTTGTTTTGATTGTTGGGATTTTCCGATTTTTATAGTTGAATAATTTATTTTATACTGAAATAATGGCTTGTTAATTGATTTTTAAGCCTAATAAATTTTATTTAACGTTTTTTGGGGAGCCAGCAAATAGAATTGTTCCTAAAGCTTTTCTGCTGAGAACTGGCAGGACAGTGCATGATGGGAGATTAAAAAATATTGCGGATACTAGTAGCTTCCGAATATAACACCAAAAATGAAAGCTATTTATATCAAAAGTGTCGTGTTCCTGGCATTACTGGCCATGAACTTTACCGCATCCGCTCAAAAGATCAGTTTGACAGACCTTCAGGTTGAGCACCTGGACAATCCGCTATCGGTCGAAACGGCCGCACCCCGCATGAGCTGGAAAATCAGTTCAACGCTGAAAAACACCTTGCAGACTTCTTATGAGATCCGGGTAGGTACCGATAAGAGTGCGCTGACAAGCGGTAAGCATGTGTTTTGGAAAGGCGCTAAAAATACCGATCAGTCTGTATTGATTACCTATGACGGTCCGGCGCTATCGAGCAAAACGCTTTATTACTGGCAGGTTAGGATAAAAGACAACCATGGCAATACTTCGGCATGGAGCCCGGTGCAGTACTGGCAGATGGGGCTGAAGCCAGGCGACTGGACGGCCAAGTGGATTGCCGTATCCGGTAAGGACACAGCAGCAGCAAGTCCGCTGTTCAGAAAAGAATTTAGTTTAAAAAAGCAGGTTAAATCTGCATTGGCCTTCATTACAGCCAAAGGCTTGTATGAAGCACATATCAATGGAAAGCGTGTGAGTGACAGTTATTTTGCACCGGGCTGGACGAGTTACCGCAAACACCTGCAATACCAGGTTTATGATGTGACGGCCTTTTTGAAGTCCGGCAGCAACGCCATTGGGGTCACGCTTGGCAATGGCTGGTATAAAGGCCGGATCGGCTTTGGCGGTCAGCGCAATTTTTACGGCGACACCAGGGCATTGCTGATGCAGGTTGAAGTCACCTATACTGATGGTACAAAAGAAACCTTGCAGACCGATGAGAACTGGAAAACGGCTTATGGCCCGATTGTGTTTTCAGACATCTATGATGGGGAAACCTATGATGCACGGTTGGAGAAAGCAGGATGGAACAATAACGGCTACCAGGAAGATGCAAGCTGGAAAGGCGTAAGGATCCTTGAAAAAGGAACTGAGCAATTGGTCGGCATGAGCGGTCCGGAGGTAAAAAAACATGAAACCTTCAAAGCACTTAAGGTATTCAAGACACCAAAAGGAGAGACGGTAGTTGATTTTGGTCAGAACCTGGTTGGCTGGGTCATGCTGAAAGCCAAAGGCACGGCCGGTACAAAAATTACCTTGAGTCACGCAGAAGTGCTGACCAAGGAAGGTAATTTCTATACGGTCAACCTGAGGACGGCAAAAGCCCAGGACAACTATATTTTAAAAGGAAACGTGGAGCAGGTATTTGAACCGCATTTTACATTCCAGGGTTTCAGGTATGTGATGGTGGAAGGTTATCCGGGCGAATTGAAGCCGGAAGACCTGACTGCGGTAGCTGTTTATTCGGATATGAAAACTACCGGTAAGTTCAGTACTTCCAATGCTTTGCTGAACCAGTTGCAGCACAACATCCAGTGGGGACAGAAAGGCAATTTTGTAGACGTCCCTACCGATTGTCCGCAACGGGATGAGCGTTTGGGCTGGACAGGTGATGCGCAGGCTTTTGCCAAGACAGCAGCTTATAATATGGATGTGGCCGGATTCTTCACCAAATGGTTGAAGGATGTAAAGGCAGATCAGCAGCCAAATGGCCTGATTCCCCATGTAATCCCGAATGTACTGGGCCCGAACGACGGTGCTTCTGCAGGTTGGGCTGATGTGTCGACCATCATTCCATGGGACCTGTATGTGGCCTATGGCGACCGCGGTCTCCTGGAAAACCAGTACGAAAGTATGAAAGGCTGGGTTGGTTTTATGACAGCTACTGCAAAGAACAACCTTTGGAATTCAGGTTTCCATTTCGGCGACTGGCTATTTTACCGTCCGGATGACGACAATGACGGCCGTGCTTCGGTAACGGATAAATACCTGATTGCGCAGACTTTTTATGCGCATTCTACACAATTGCTGATCAACGCAGCGAAAGTATTGGGTAAACAAGAGGATGTAGACAAGTACACCACTTTGCTTGCGGCCATTAAAGCTGCCTTTGTAAAAGAATACCTGACCGCCAACGGGCGCCTGGTATCTGGTACGCAAACGGCTTATGTGTTGTCCCTGAATTTTGACATGCTGCCTGAAGAACTGAGGCAACAGGCTGCAGAACGCCTGGTGGCTAATGTCCGTGATTATGGCAACCACCTTACGACCGGATTTTTGGGGACACCTTATTTGTGTCATGTGCTGACCCGTTTCGGCTTTACCAATGTGGCTTACGATCTGCTGATGCAGGAGAGCTATCCTTCCTGGTTGTACCCTGTTAAAATGGGCGCAACGACCATTTGGGAAAGATGGGATGGGATTAAACCAAATGGTTCGTTCCAGACTCCGGATATGAACTCATACAACCACTATGCCTATGGTGCAATTGGCGATTGGATGTACCGCAATATGGCCGGAATCAACGACGATGCGACTGCTGTAGGTTATAAAAAAATCAACATTGCGCCAAAACCAGGTGCCAAAATTACCAGTGCGGCTGGTGAACTAAACACGCCTTATGGCATCGTTAGCTCTTCATGGACTGTGGAGAACGGCTTGTTTAAGTTGGACGTCAAAATCCCTGCAAACACAACTGCAACGGTAATATTACCTGGCAGTCAATTGAAAGATGGCAAGGAATTGAGTAATAAAGCTGAAATTGGATCTGGTGACTATCATTTCGAATGCAAAACACAATAATGAATATGAAATTGATAATTAAATGTTTTAATGCGCTGTTGCTGCTGCTTTTCCTGCTACCATTGGGTCAGCAGGCAATGGCTTTTGCAGGCGCAAAACCGGCAGGATTGCAATGTGAACACCTGGTAAGGCCGCTTGGTATTGATGTACCAAACCCGCGCCTCTCCTGGTTATTGTCGGACGACCGTTTGGGCGCGCTGCAGACCGCATACCGGGTCACGGTAGGCCGGGATTCTTCGGCCTTGTTGTCCAAAAAAGGCCTGATCTGGGACTCTGGCAAAGTATTGTCTTCAACTACATTGCTGACTTATAAAGGCAAAGACCTGGAAGCGTTTACCAAATATTACTGGCTGGTTGAAATCTGGGACAAAGAGGGGAAGGCTGCTACAGCTGTTTCCAGTTTTGAAACCGGAATGATGACCATCGCCAACTGGAAGGGTGCCTGGATCAGCGATGGAACGGACATCAAAACCAAACCTGCGCCTTATTTTAGAAAGGTATTCAGCACCGCTAAAAAGATAAAATCTGCCCGTGCATACATTGCCTGCGGTGGTTTATACGAATTGTACCTCAATGGAGAGAAAGTGGGCAACCACCGCCTGGATCCCATGTTCACCCGGTTTGACAGAAGGGTATTGTACGTTTCTTATGACGTAACTGCCCAACTGCAAAATGGAAAAAATGCAGTAGGCGTACTGTTGGGCAATGGCTGGTACAACCACCAGTCGACCGCCGTATGGGATTTTCATAAAGCTCCCTGGAGGAACCGCCCTACTTTTTGCCTGGACATCCGGCTTACTTATGAAGATGGCTCGGTAGAGACAGTGTCGACCGACCGTGACTGGAAGACTTCTTTGAGTCCGATTGTATTCAACAGCATTTATACGGCCGAGCATTACGATGCCCGTTTGGAGCAAAAAGGATGGAACACCGTAGATTTTGACGATAGTAAATGGAAAACTGCCGGTTTAAGGACCTCGCCTGCTGGTGTGCTGAGTGCTCAGGTGATGCACCCGGTAAGGAATGTAGAAAAGATTCCGGCCGTTAGTATCAACAAAGTAAACGATACGGCTTATGTGTTTGACCTGGGCAGGAACATCTCTGGTGTAAGCCAGATCAGGGTAAAGGGCGAGGCGGGAACGGTAGTCCGCCTGAAACACGCAGAACGTTTGTATAAAAATGGCCGTGCCGATATGTCAAACATCGACCAGCATTACCGTCCTACTGACGATACAGATCCCTTCCAGGTAGATATTGTGACTTTAAATGGTGGCGCAGAGCAATCGTTTATGCCGCTTTTCAATTATAAGGGTTTCCAGTATGTGGAGGTGACGAGCAGCAAACCGATCCAGCTGACTAAAGAAAGCCTGACCGGTTATTTTATGCACAGCGATGTGCCGGTTGCCGGACTGATCAAATCTTCCAATCCTACTTTGGATAAACTGTGGTTTGCGGCCAACAACTCTTACCTCTCTAATTTATTCGGTTACCCGACGGATTGTCCGACGCGGGAGAAGAACGGCTGGACAGGCGACGCCCAGATTGCGGTAGAAACCGGATTGATGGGTTTTGACGGCATTACGATTTACGAGAAATGGCTCACCGATCACCGTGACGAGCAGCAGCCCAATGGCGTTTTGCCTTCCATCATCCCTACCGATGGCTGGGGCTACGATTGGGGCAATGGCCCGGACTGGACCAGTACCATTGCTGTTATTCCATGGAACATTTACCTGTATTATGGAGACGATAAAATCCTGCGGAGCAACTATCCGAACATGAAACGCTATGTAGACCACATTACGGATATTAGTCCCTCTGGCTTGACGACCTGGGGCCTGGGTGACTGGGTGCCGGTGAGCGATAAGCCTCCTGTTGAATTTACCTCTTCGGTCTATTACTATGCAGATGCGGTGATCCTGTCGAAAACAGCGAAGCTTCTGAACAAAACGGAAGACTACCAGAAATATGCGGCTTTGGCTGCGAAGATCAGGACGGCTTTTAATACCAAGTTTCTGAATACCTCGACCGGCATCTACCGTTCGGGAATGCAAACGGAATTGTGTATGCCTTTGTACTGGGGACTGGTGCCGGATGCGATGAAAGCTAAAGTGGCGGCCAACCTGGCGAAGAAAGTGGAGGCCAGCAACAACCACCTGGATGTCGGCCTGTTGGGTACCAAGGCGATTTTGGGTGCCCTGAGCGAAAACGGTTATGCCGATCTGGCTTATAAAGTAGCTGCACAGGAAACCTATCCTTCCTGGGGCTGGTGGATTGTGAACGGGGCGACCACCTTGTATGAAAACTGGAGAATTGATGCCAAAAATGACATCTCGCTAAACCACATCATGTTCGGGGAAGTGGGTGCCTGGTTGTATAAAGGCCTTGGCGGGATTAAAGCGGATGAACAGAATCCAGGCTTTAAAAACGTGATCCTGCAACCGAATTTTGTAGCGGGACTGGACCATTTTGAAGCAAGGCATGACGGACCGCATGGTGCGATTGTCTCTTCCTGGACAAAATCTGGAAATGGCGTGGTCTATGAGGTTGCTGTTCCGGCCAATTCAACGGCAACGGTTTATTTTCCGTTACAAGGTGCACAGAAAGTGTACAGGGATGGGAAAGTACTGACTGCTAAAACAGAAATCGGTGCCGGTAAATACAAATTTGAAATTAGATAAGCGATTAATGTTCGCCTGAGCGCGGGCTTTAACGCTTCAAAACCTTGACGTTCTCAATTATATGTTTAGGTTGCTTATTGCCGGCGGATGGCTCCCGCCGGCATTTTTTAACACCGATATTGCCTGAAAATCCTTATGTTTAAACATGAAATCTCCCGGCTTCTTTGATTTTATACTGATTGACGAGTATTCGGCTACGCCGAAATACCTGCAATTGTCCAATGCGGTCATTAAAGCAGTGGAACAGGGCAAGCTGAAAAAGGAAACTTTACTGCCCTCCATCAACGAGTTGAGCTATAAACTGGAGATCTCCAGGGATACTGCAGAAAAAGGGTATAAGTATTTGAAAACCATTGGGGTCATCCACTCCGTACCAGGCAAGGGCTATTACATCGCCAATATCGATTTCAAGCGGAAACTGAAGGTTTTTCTGTTGTTCAACAAGCTCAGCGCGCACAAAAAAATTGTGTACGATGCCTTTATTGCCGCCCTTGGCGATGATGTGTCTGTCGACTTTTATATTTACAACAACGATTTTACCTTGTTCAAGCGTTTTCTGAGCAATAAGAACGAAGATTATTCGCACTATGTGATCATTCCCCATTTTATTGAGGGTTCTCAATACGCCAGGGAAATCATCAATACGATCCCGAAGGAGAAGCTGGTGATGCTCGATAAAAAGATCCCTGGTATTGAAGGTGATTACGCTGCGGTTTATGAAAACTTCGAAAAGAACATTTACGAGGCGCTGGAACAGGCACGTGCGCAACTGAGCAAATACCATACGCTGAAGATTATCTTTCCGAAAAGGAGTTATTTCCCTAAAGAGATCGTGGAGGGCTTCCACCGGTTCTGTCAGCAATATGCCTTTTCGCATAAGGTCGTTAGCAACATCGCCGAAGAGCCCATTAATGAGGGGGAGGTATTCATCAACCTGATGGAAGATGACCTCGTAATTTTGCTGGAGCGGATCATTGGTATGAAATATAAGATCGGTAAAGATGTGGGGGTGATTTCCTATAACGAGACGCCGCTTAAGAAGTTCATATTGAATGGCATTACGACCATTTCTACGGATTTTAAGTTCATGGGTACGATGGCGGCCAACCTGGTTCTGGATAATTCCAGAAGGCATGTAGAGATCCCCTTTTATTATACCAAACGCTCCTCGGTCTAAAATTCCTTTTTCTTTGAATTGCCATGATAGTACATGACAGTTTTCAGGATCAGAACCTATACATTAGTGTTTATAACCAAATATAAAACTAATCTATATGAATGCAATTCTAGGCGTAATTTTCCACTTTATCGGCGGCTTCGCCTCCGGTAGTTTTTATATCCCTTACAAGAAGGTGAAGGGCTGGGCCTGGGAAAGTTACTGGATCGTAGGTGGTATATTTTCCTGGCTGATTGTTCCGCCACTGGCTGCTTATTTAACCATTCCAAATTTTAGCGATATCATTGCAAATGCCGATAGTAAAACATTGAGCCTGGCTTACTTTTTTGGCATATTATGGGGTATTGGTGGCCTGACTTACGGACTTGGGGTCCGTTATCTTGGTGTTTCACTGGGAAGCAGCATCATCCTTGGTCTTTGTATGGTACTCGGATCGATATTGCCTTCTATCTATTTCGATATCTTCCCGCAAGCCGGTAAAGATACTTTTACCATGTTCCTGCAGACCGATTGGGGCAGGATGGTATTGCTGGGATTGCTGGTCTGTGTGCTCGGTATCATCATTTGCGGCAAGGCTGGTATGATGAAGGAGAAAGAGATCAACAGTGGTGTGACCGATCCGCATGGCCTGGAAGTCAAAACAGAATATAAATTTGGGTTGGGCTTGTTTGTAGGCATCGTATCCGGTGTACTGAGCGCTTGTTTCAATTTTGGTATTGAGGCGGGTAAGCCAATGGCCGATGCAGCAAATGCCATCTGGAAAGCGGCCAATCCATCGGAGACTGGTAATTTCCTGTTCTCCAATAACGTAACCTATATCATTGTACTTTGGGGCGGTTTAACGACCAACTTCATTTGGTGCATGGCGCTGAATGCGAGAAATAAGACATTTGGAGACTATAGCAATTCGTCCACACCGCTTTTAAAGAACTACATCTTTTCTGCCCTGGCTGGTACCACCTGGTTCCTGCAATTCTTTTTTTACGGGATGGGAGAGAGTAAAATGGGCAATGGCGCAAGTTCCTGGATCCTGCACATGGCCTTCATCATTCTGATTGCCAATGTATGGGGACTGGTTCTGAACGAGTGGAAAGGCGTGTCTAAAAAGACTTTTGCCACGGTACTGGTCGGTATCCTGACCATTATCGTGTCTGTACTTATTGTTGGTTACGGAAACTCACTGAAAGATTAAATCATAAAAAATAAATAAATACTATAATGTCAATCGAAACGAAAAGTTATAAGCACGTAAGCTATTTGTGGAACGAAGAGGAAGCAGCAAAACTCGCCGGTGATGAAGTTGCCCTGTTGATCTACCGGTCTAATTTGCTGGGTGCCGACCTGCGCCTGACGAATTACGGTGGTGGAAATACTTCGTGCAAGGCCATTACTAAAGATCCGCTGACAGGAGCAGATACGGAGGTGATGTGGGTAAAGGGCTCTGGTGGTGATCTGGGTACTTTAAAGAAAAGTGGCTTGGCTGCGCTGTATGTGGACAGGCTTCGCAACTTAAAAAACATTTACAGGGGACTTTCTCATGAAGATGAAATGGTGGAACTGTTCAACCATTGTATTTATGACCTGCAGTCTAAGGCACCTTCGATCGATACGCCATTGCACGGTTTCCTGCCGTTCAAACACATCGACCACCTGCACCCGGATGCAGCTATCGCTATTGCGGCAGCAAAGGATGGCGAGCAGATCACTAAGGAACTGTTTGGCGGAACCATTGGCTGGGTGCCATGGCAAAAGCCTGGCTTTGAGCTCGGACTGATGCTGAGGGCCTGCCTGGATGAAAATCCTGGGATCAGGGGCATCATGCTGGGATCTCATGGTTTGTTTACCTGGGGCGATACAGCTTATGAAAGTTACATCAATACACTGGAAGTCATTGAAAAATGTGCCGAATACCTGGAAGCCAATTATGGTACGAAAGGTCCTGTATTTGGCGGACAGAAAATAGAAAGTGCGGAAGTTTCGGCACGTTTAAAGCAGGCTGCGTCCATCGCGCCTTTGTTGAGGGGATTCTGTTCCAGCGAAAAGCATATGGTAGGTCATTTTACCGACGATGCAAGGGTTTTGGAGTTCATCAATTCCAATGACTTGTCCAGACTGGCACCTTTGGGAACCAGTTGCCCGGATCACTTCCTGCGCACGAAGATCAGCCCTTTAGTGCTGGATCTTGCTGTGGATGAAGACCTGAGCGATGTGAAAGCGCTTAAAGAAAGACTGGCTCCTGAATTTGAAGCCTATCGTGCCATGTATGGCGAATATTACAACTCCTGCAAACACGACAATAGTCCGGCGATCCGGGATGCCAACCCGGTGATCATCTTATATCCCGGAATCGGAATGTTCTCTTTCTCTAAAGACAAACAAACTGCAAGGGTTGCTGCCGAGTTTTATACCAATGCGATCAACGTGATGAAAGGCGCCGAGGCGATATCTGAATACACTTCTTTACCGAGACAGGAAGCATTCAATATCGAATACTGGTTGCTGGAAGAGGCCAAACTGCAAAGGATGCCTAAGCCAAAACCGCTGACCGGAAAGATTGCTTTGGTAACCGGCAGTGCTGGTGGAATCGGGAAGGCGATTGCCCGTAAATTTGTGGAGGAAGGTGCTGTTGTGGTCCTGAACGACATGAATGCGGAACGTCTGCAAAGTGCCGGTGACGAGTTTGCTGCTAAGTATGGCAAAGACAGTTATGCTACTGCAGTGCTGGATGTAACCAGTGCCGCACAGATTGCGGAGGCTTTTGACGCTGCTGCGCTTGCCTTTGGCGGGGTCGATATCATTGTCAACAATGCCGGCCTGTCCATTTCAAAGACCATTGCAGACCATACTGAAAAAGACTGGGACCTGCTGTACGATGTGCTGGTGAAAGGCCAGTTTTTGGTAACACAGGCTGCGGCTGCAGTGATGCAAAAACAAGATGCGGGTGGTGATATCCTGAATATCGTGAGCAAGAATGCCCTTGTTAGCGGACCAAATAATGCGGGATATGGCAGCGCAAAAGCTGCGCAATTGCACCTGAGCAGACTGAATGCGGCGGAACTGGGTGCTGACCGCATCCGTGTGAATGTGGTGAACCCTGATGCAGTGATCAGCGACAGCAATATCTGGGCTGGCGGATGGGCAGAGGGACGTGCAAAAGCGTACGGAATTACTGTGGCGGAGTTGCCGGCTTTCTATGCAAAACGTACCTTGCTGAATGAAGTTATTTTACCCGATGATATTGCCAATGCTTGTTTTGCCTTTGCCGGTGGACTGCTGAATAAATCAACGGGTAACGTGTTGAACGTGGACGGGGGAGTAGCTACTGCTTTTGTCCGTTAAAAAATATTGAACCATGAAATTAGAGAATTATCATATTGAGTCGCTGAACGGCGAGCAACTGGCTAAACACCAGAGCAGGCTTTCTTTTGTCCAGTCCGAAGTGGAGCAATCGGAAGCGATCATTCAAAAACTGATCGATTTCCAGATCGCGATCCCAAGCTGGGCCCTGGGTACCGGCGGAACACGGTTTGGCCGTTTTTCATCTGGCGGAGAGCCGCGGAACATTGAGGAAAAGATTGAAGACATCGGTTTGCTGCATAAGTTGAACGCAGCGAGTGGTGCGGTTTCCCTGCACATTCCCTGGGATACCGTAGAAAATACTGCCGGGATCAAATCGCTCGCGGCACAGCACGGACTGAAGTTTGACGCCATGAATTCCAATACCTTTCAGGACCAGCCGGACCAGGCGCTGAGCTATAAGTTTGGCTCGCTGCAGCATGTGGACAGGTCGGTTAGAAAACAGGCAATTGAACACAATATTGAAGTGATCCGTCAGGGAATTGAACTCGGATCCAAAGCGCTTACAGTATGGCTATCGGACGGCTCCTGCTTTCCGGGTCAACTGAACTTCAGAAAAGCCTTCCAAAACACACTGGAAGGTTTGAAGGAAATCTATGCCGCATTGCCGGCAGACTGGAAGGTTTTTGTGGAATACAAAGCTTTTGAGCCTAATTTTTATTCCACTACCGTAGGAGATTGGGGGCAATCGCTATTGTATGCTTCTAAGCTCGGGCCTAAGGCCTTTACGCTGGTCGATCTGGGTCACCACCTGCCCAATGCAAACATTGAGCAGATTGTTTCGCTCTTGTTGATGGAGCAAAAACTGGGTGGTTTCCATTTCAACGATTCTAAGTATGGCGACGATGACCTGACTGCTGGAAGCATGAAGCCATACCAATTATTCCTCATCTTCAATGAACTGGTTGAAGGTATGGATGCACGCGGTATGAGCCATACAGATGACCTGGGCTGGATGATCGATGCCTCGCACAATGTGAAGGATCCCTTGGAGGATTTATTGCAATCTGTAGAAGCGATTATGATTGCTTATGCCCAGGCTTTGTCGGTAGACCGCAAAGCCCTGCAGGAAGCACAAGCGATAAGCGATGTGGTCCGTTGCCAGGAGATCCTGCAACAGGCCTTCAGGACTGACCTGCGTGCACTGGTTGCCGAGGCACGTCTGCGTGCAGGGGCAGCGTTGTCACCGCTTGATGTGTATAGAAAATATAAAGTAAGAGAAGAGCTGGTTAAGAACAGGGGCGCCAAAACTGTGGCCACTGGTCTGTAAGCATGAGCAGAGAGATGAAGAAAACTCCCGTAATAGCGGTTTTTGATGTCGGCAAGACCAACAAGAAATTGTTCCTGTTTGACGAGCGCTACCAGATCGTGTTTGAGCGTTCGGCCAGGTTTATGGAAACGGTAGACGAGGATGGAGATGCTTGTGAGAACCTGGAAAGTTTGCGCTTGTCGGTGTTTGACTCGCTTCGGGAGGTATTCAAAAATCCTGAATTTGAGATCAAGGCCATCAACTTCGCGACCTATGGCGCTAGTTTTGTGTACATAGACCAGGACGGGCAGCCGCTTGCACCCTTATACAATTACCTGAAGGAGTATCCGGAAGCATTAAAAGCACAGTTTTATGCCGACTATGGTGGAGAAGAATTGTTTTCTTACCTGACGGCCTCACCGGTACTCGGAAGTCTGAACAGTGGCATGCAGCTTTACCGCATCAAGCATGAAAAGCCCGACTTATTCGCACAGATCAAATATGCCCTGCATTTGCCGCAATACCTGAGTTACCTGATTTCTGGTGAAGCTTATTCTGACATCACCAGTATCGGTTGTCACACCAACCTCTGGGATTTCAGTAAAGAACAGTACCACGAATGGGTTTACAGAGAGGGAATTGCGGAAAAACTGGCGCCCATTGTGCCCTCAGACCGGGTGATGCCGGCTGCCTTCCCAGGCAATAGTTATGGAGTAGGTGCAGGCTTGCACGACAGTTCCGCTGCCCTGGTGCCTTATCTGGTCAGTTTCAATGAACCGTTCATCCTTTTGTCTACCGGCACCTGGTGCATCAGTCTGAACCCTTTCAACGATACACCGCTAACAGCCGAAGAACTGAAAAACGATTGTCTGTGCTACCTGCAATACCAGGGCAAGCCGGTAAAGGCTTCCCGTTTGTTTGCCGGATACGAACACGAACAACAGGTAAAAAGGATTGCCGCGCATTTCGGAACGGATGTGATCAGCTACCGGTCTGTTCCTTACCACGCGTCGATGATTGAAGAACTGGAAGCCATGCCGAAGGTTTCTGGTCTTGATGAAGCGGGTGCATTACTGGCCTCTCCGTTTGCGCAACGCGATCTCAACGACTATTCTTCAGACACACTGGCCTATCACCAGTTGGTACTGGATTTGGTAGACCAGCAGTATTTGTCAACCCAGATGGTTTTGAAAGGAACCGGAGCAAAAAGGATTTTTGTGGACGGCGGATTCAGTAAGAACACCATTTTTATGAACCTGCTGGCGCGTGCTTTTCCTGACCTGGAGGTCTTTGCCGCTTATATGGCGCAGGCGACTGCGGTAGGTGCTGCATTGGCGATCCACAGTTCATGGAATTCACTGCCGATGCCCAATGACATTGTCGACCTGAAATACTACGCTGTAGTACAGCGACAGGACTAATCAAATTAAGCCGGTTCAGCTTGTTGAGCCGGCTTTTTATATTTCGATAAATTGATCAGCAGCACGCTAACCAGGATAACCACCAGTCCGGAGATCTGGATGCCACTAATCACCTCATTTCCAAAAAATACAGCCAGCAATACTGCCACCACCGGATTGACGTAGGCATAAGTACTGACCTGTGTGGCCGGGCGTACCTGCAGAAGCCACACATAGGCGCTAAAAGCCAGGATGGAACCAAAGATCATCAGGTAAGCGACAGACCACCATGCCGAGGCTGGAACGGCTTCAAAACTAAATTCCTGCAGTTCTCCGGAAGCTAGGCTCGCGGGGAGGAAAGCCAGTCCGGCAATCAGCATTTGCCAGCCTGTAGATACAGAGGCGCTGGTATTGTTCCCCGGATGGTATTTTGAATAGAGGGAACCTCCCGCCCAGCCAATCGGTCCGAAAATGAGCAGGATCATGCCGAGCAGGGTTCTTTTATCCTGACCTACCTCGAACCCGGACAGTTGTTCCCAAAATAAAAGGATTACACCCAGAAATCCGATGATCAGTCCGGCTACGGTAAACTTATTACTAAAGTTCTGTTTCCAGAGCTTTTTATCTAGGATGACGAACCAGATGGCTGCCGAGGACACCATGATGGCCACCAGTCCGCTGGTCATAAACTGCTCCACCCAGATGACGATGCCGTTTCCTACCCCGAGCATCAATATGCCGCTGATCCCTGCACTAAGAATGTTGCTGCGGTTAAAAATAGCCTGTCCACTGAGCTTACACCAGCCCAATAAGAGCAGTCCGGCGCCGATAAAACGAAAGGTGCCCAGGAAAAAAGGAGGGAAGCCATGGAGTGCTTTAGCAATGAAAAAGTAAGTCGAACCCCATACCGTGTAGACGGTAAAAAAGGCTAAAACAACCAATAAAACAGATGCGGTTTTTTTCTGGGCTGCAGGCATGATTTTTTTAGCAAATTACTTCGCCGAACCGCTGTAAGTCAGTTTTAACGCAGGTGATTTGGCATAGGCAGCCCAGAGTTCATCCAGGTTTTTGCCTGTCAGCTTGGCCCAGGACTGTTCGGTATATTCATGCTTTCTCAGTTGGTCATCCAAGGTAGCAATCATTCCCTTTTTCACATTTTGCTCCAGCCATTCAAAGAAACGGGCAGTAACCCGGTAGGCATCTTTATAACTTTGTTTTTCATTAAATTCTGGCAGGGCCCATTTAGAGCCAATGTTATCGACACCGTATTTATAGCGTACATAATCCGCAATTCCTTCTGTAAGCCATCCCGGGCCAGCGCCATAACCATAACCCTGTACCAGGTGCATCGTTTCATGTGTTACCACGTCAATGTCTGTAGGATTACTTTTCATATAGGCCGGACTAAACAGGATCCTGTTGCCGCTTGCTTCTGCCACACCTTTGTAGGCGGTATCTACCACGAACAATACTTCTCTTGGCGATTTGTCATTAAAAGTATTAACCAGTGTAGGGTAAATCTTAAAATAGGTATCAATCAGATTCTTTTTTACCGTCAGATCAAATTCAGGCGCTTTACTGATAAAAACCAGCTGATATCCGTCTTTCCTGATGGTATCTGCCGAAAACCAATTTTTGGAGAACTGGTACATCAGGGCTTTTTCAAATACCTGGGCGTTGTTTTTATACCAGTTGCTGTTGACCACAATCTGACCCGCCTTGGCGTTTATGGTTCCTTCAAATTTATCGGAAAGCTCCAGCGTCACGTCTCTTTTAGTACGATAGCCATCTGCCTGGGCAAATGCAGGATACACTTTCATGAACACATCAGTAATCTCTTTTTTCATATTGGAATCCAAGACCAGGGCAGAGTTGTTGAGGATGCTGAGCTGATAGCCACGCTGGCCACGATTCTGGCCCCGTGCTGACCGGGTAGCAGCCGGTTTCTCGGTCTGTGCGAAGACGGTAAGGCCTAACAATAAAAAGAGCATCGAGGTGGTAAGGATTCTGAACATGAATTTGGAATTTACTGCGGCAAATATACCGGATAAACTGATATAAGGGGTGTAAAAATGAAGCTACATGTAGCAATCATGAGAAATGGCCACAATGTCTTATAAAAAAGGTCAGAAAGTTGATAACTTTCTGACCTTGGTGTCCGAGGATATATTTCGTTCAATTCAATTTCTCGATGACTTAAGGATTTTGGCGACTTTGGGAGAATGCTTAAAAGAGATTAATGAGGCTGGAGTGTTCCGGAAAAGACTTTAAACGCTGATTTTAAATTATTAGCTTAATAGACCATGTGGGAAAACCGGCGTTAGACATTGCTTTTCACTTTTTCCCACATGGTAAATCAAAATTCCTCACGTAGCGATAGAGACGTAACCTGTTATATCCAAAAGAAAGACCTGACGCTGTTTTTAAATAATAAAATGCCCTCATAAATTTTAATCTATGAGGGCATTGGTTATTCAAAAGACCTACAAACGCTTGAGTAATGCTCCGTTAAATGTAAAATCAGGATGTTCTACACTTGTTACTTGGCCTAGCAGTACACCTGTACCCGGCTCAGTAACATATTCGATCTTAAATTGATCCGTAGCAAGACGCTCCATAGTAATAGGATCCATACCTGTCCCGGAAAAGCCAGCAGTAGTTGACTCATTGGTTTCGGGTTGAATCGGCGTGTAGTTGAATTTAAAAACCCCGGCAGTGGTAGCAGAATAGGTATAGTAATAGCCGGACTGGTATCTATATGGGCCCGTCCAAACATCACATACCAATATCATTGTTTTCTCTTTGGCGTTAAATCTAAAGAACATAGTACCCAGTCTGAACGTGTAAAAATCGATCGCGATTAGGGAAGCCGCCGCTTTTGCTCTCCTGATGATAAAATCGTTCCCCCATCCCGGGTTAGTGGTTTTATCCGGTACATTCAGACTTAAATAATCATTCCCGATGGCCAGATATAGAGGGAAAATAGAATCGGTAACAGGTGCAAGGTCAATTCTAACTCCATCCACTTTAAGGAAGTAGACCAATTTTACCGGATCTAAGAAAAGTTCCGTGAGTTTTTTACCCCTGAACATCAACGGTTCTTTGAGTAATATTCCGCTACTCGTATAAGTAAAGCGTGTGGACGCATCTTTAAACACACCGTCTTCCACCCAGGCTAACGAAATCGTCTTATAAGCATATTCCAATTTGGTTTGTATTTTTGTTCCGTCAGCCAGGGGAAAATATAGAACAGGGTTATTGTCTATATAGGCGTTAGTGGCGTTAATAATGCTCAACAAGCCCTTTGACTGATAAGCTGATTGTTCAACCTTTGTTGCTTTAATCAACACCAGTTTGCTGTTGGAGATTTGTCCGGTCAGTTTTATCGTATCTCCTATGATTTTATCAACCTTAAAGTCCAGATCAAATAATGGGCTGCCACTCTGTAAAGTGGGAATGATGCCAAAAGTGTCAAAATAAAGAATCAGATTCTGCATTGATTTTATCCCGTAAGAGCTTTCTGCGCTACTGACAGCTGTACCTGTGGACAGGTCAGAATACATCGTAACACGGTTTTTATCATTAAAGCTGATGTAAAATGAGTATCCAATATTATATAACAACTCTTCATAAGGATCTTTCGAAGTGTATTTTCCTGGATAAAGTGTGGCTTTCCAACCATAAGTGCTTTTGGTAAGAGTATCGGTGTAAGCCTTTAAGGCTTCTGTTACCCTTATTTCGGGCTTTTCGCCATCGATTAGCATTTCTGTTTTTTTACATCCTGTTAAAAGGATAAACGAGAATAGTATATATGAAGTTATTTTTTTCATGTCTGTTGAGTTTTAAGGTTATTGTCCCATTGTTCCATAGAAATAGGAACTTGGATCACTTACTTTATAAAATGCGCCTAAGGATCCCACAGTAGCAATTTCTCCCGGAATGATTTGATTGAACCAGCCGGCCTTAAATTGGTTATTTTGAAGATAGGCATGGATTCCTACAAAATCTGATTTAAAATACGCCATAAAATTATGATTGTTGTCAGCGGTCTGAATAGCCCGTTCTTTAAAGGTGGTTAACCCATTGTTCACGTTCAAGCTGATGTCAAAATCGATCTCCGGATCATATACTAGGTTTCTAATGGTGATGTGATACCTAATGGTCATGAGCGTACGTGATTTAAACATTATGGTCATATCTTCTAACGCAAATCCGTTACCCTTAAGTTCAGCCGTGACTGCATCCTTCCATAATTGCAGAAATTCCGGTGATTGTTTAGGGTCAGTAGCTGGTTTAGTATATAACGTCGTATATCCCACCCCGACACCAATCATTTGATAGAGTTGCGGCGGGGAAATTTTATATAGTTCTTTCTGCACCTCATTTTGCAATTGATAAAAATCAATGTTAAATGCCGTTTTGTAATATTCTACAACGAGCTGTTCCTTTTTCTTAAATTTCACTTGTGCATCAAGTGGCGCACTTGCCACGATCAGGTTATATTTAACCCTTCCCATCACGAGCATGTTAGAAGACTGTTCCGCAAAATCTTCCAATGGAGAAACTCGTGCATATTGGGTAATAAAACCTAAAGAATAGGCTTCTGACAGGGGCCGCTGCGTCCAGTTGCCATCATACCCGCCCCTGGAGACCTCCTGGTATTCTGGCTGGAAATCCACCGTCTGGTTTAAAATGTGGGTGTACTCGTGCTGAATAACCTGGATGAGTTTTTTAACGGAAGACAAATCCCCCTTGTAGAATTCATTGACCACGTAAAGCACAATTTTTCGGCCTCCTTCAGCCGTTCCTAAAGTGATTGAGCCATCACTGTTGTATTCTGCGTTGCCAACCAATACGAATTGTTTTGGGGAATGCCTTTTAATGAAATCTGCGCCACCGGCGATTTCAAAAGGCCTGATCCAGACGTTCCGTACGGTCTCCATAACGGGTATGACCTGGTTTTCTTGAGCTGGTGTGATATATTTACCATAATCAAAATCGTTGCGGTCGAATCTGTACTTGGTTTCTATATTATATGGATCTAAGAAATTCTGATCCAGCCAAAGATCGGTCGCAGTTTTATTGGTAATTTCATTCTGATCTATAAGATCTAAATTGGCATCTAATGCCGCTTCTTTTTTACAGGAGCTAAGGATAGCGAGCATCAGCAATAGCACATATCCAAATTGAAATGAAGTTTTCATAATACGTTATCTAGGATTTAATTGAATACCGGACAGGGTGACCTGATAAGGCAATTGGAACAATCTGCGGGGATCATCAACTCCTAATGTTAAAGAGGTAGATGTGCCATCAGCAGCTAAAAATTTATGCGTAACGGGTAGTTTGTACCGAAGTATGTCAAACCATCTTAAGCCCTCCTGTGTAAATTCTTTCTTCTTAAAATCCAGTATGGTTGCAATTAAGCCTGCTTTGACATCTGCAGTTTTATAAAATGCGGCAATTTTAGGCAGGGTGACCTGATTTGTCCCAGAATTATATCGATAAATACGGGTACTGCAAAAAGCGTTCAAATCCTGCAATGCCAAAGCATTTTGGCCTGTAGCCGCATAGGCCTCGGCGCGGTTCATTAGGGTTTCATCAGCAGTCAATACCGGAACAATGGCGAAAGGATGGCCAATGGTCGCGTTAGGGCTGTTTAAAACGAAATACTCATTCCATTTGAATGTAGAGTAATGCGGGGTTTTAACATAATATCCCGACTTGTACGCCCAGGTCGCCCCGGTAACATTAAGTGAATACATTTGGTCGTTTAAAGACTGGCCAAAACCATAACGGGGCTGGTAGCCTCTGGCCATAAAAGAAGCGGTTTCAATCAGCAGCAAAGTGGAAGGTTCAGATGCCTTGGTAAAGTTGGTCGCTATTTCCGCGTAAGTATATGCGTAATAGCGTGTATTCCAAGGCCTAAGCAAACTGGTGAAAGCATCACCAGGGGCTACCGCAGTAGCGTACTGGATCACCTTGTCGTATTCCTGTTTGAACAGGAAAAACCGGGCTGCGAAAGCATTGCCCGCAGCTACATTAAAGTGATATTTGGGAACTTTATAAGCGGAATTCTTCAATAAAGGCAGACCTTCCAATAAATCCTTTTCGATGTTTGCATACACCGAAGCCACCGTACCCCTGGTGTATTGTGCTACTACTATTTTTTCTGGTGTAGTTACATAAGGTATTCCAGGAGAGTCGTTACTTCCCTTAGGATCATAGGTTTTTGAATAAAGGGAAACCAGCATGAAATGGGCATAAGCCCTGGCTACCAATGCCTCACCCTTATAAGGCAGGTAGGCTGTTTTATCAGTTGCCTTTTCAATGGCTTCCAGAGCCGCATTTGATGCGGCAATAGCCTGATAGCAGGCATTCCAATAAAAAGTAGGGGAATCCTGAAAGTCGATGTCATTGTCTTTCCAAAAATAAGGCAGTACAAAATCGCGGTCTTCTACGCCGATGCCAGGGCCTTTATCTTCGGCATTGTCAGACGCAGCATCTGTAAATGCAATATGGTTGGCCTCAGGATAAGCGCTGGTTAATAAATTAGCCACCTTTTCTACTGAATTGAGTTCCGTCCGTTGATCCGGTGCTTGCTCCAGGAATTTTTTGCATCCGGCAGCACTGATCAGTAAAAAGGATAAAATTAGTATATATAGTTTTCTCATGATTTTAAGTTTATAATCCCACTTTTAAAGACAATGTAAACTGACGTGGAATGGGCAACGCCACGCCACCAGACCCAAAGAATTCCGGGTCCTGGCCATTTAATTTTTTGTCTGAGTAAATAAGAAAAAGGTTATTTCCAACAACACTAAGCGATGAATTGGTTAAGCCGAGTGCTTTCGTATACTTAGCCGGTAAATTATAGCTCAGTATAATTTGCTTCATTCTTATGAACCCACCATCTGCCACCCTTTCTGTAGAATAGTTGTAGTTGTTATAAGCGTAATTGGTTTGAAAATTAACCGCTTCCTTAACATCCAGTATAGAAGGAACATTTGTTTTAAGTTCATCTCCTGGTAATTCCCAACGGCTCAAAAATGCACTTGGCATGGCGTCCAGATCTGAATAGCTTGTTTTAAAGGCTGGTGAAAGGCGTACCTTATTGCCAGCAGCATAGGTGATCAGGGCAGAGAGGCTAAAGTTCTTGTACTTAAAGTTATTGGAGAAACCGCCTGTATAAGTGGGGTCGACCGGCCCCTCGTATTTCAGGTATTTGATCACCGTGCTTTGCAGGTTGACATCCCCGGTTACTTCACCAAGATCATTCACAAATAAAGGTGAACCGTTGGCAGGATCTAAGCCCTTAAAATCAAGGGAGAACAGACCCCGTTGTGCGTAACCTTCGACGGCCCCGCCGTCAGCACCAGTCAATCCATAAATTAAAGGCAGGTTTTTAAGCTCGGTAATTTTGTTTTTATTATGGGCAAAGATGAGCTGTGATGACCAGTTAAAATCTTTTGATTTTAAAACTGTAATCCCCAAAGATGCCTCTATACCATCAGATTCCATATCGGCATAATTGGCCAGCTTGAATGCTTCACCTCCTATACCCGATGTTCTGAAAACACCGATCAGATCGAAACTTTTTCTTTTATAAGCATCAACCGTCAGGCTTACCCGGTTATCCATTAAACCCAGATCCAGGCCAATATTCAGTTCATTCAATTTCTCAAACGTCAGTTCTGAATTTTCGAGTCCATCAATGTATAGTTTTGTTTCTTTCTCCGAAAGATAAGGCCTCAGCGTGCTGGAACTTTTCAACACCAAACTTGAGTTTTGCGCGGTGCCCATACTCGCCACCAAGCCATAGGTAGCACGCAATGTAGCGCGACTCACAACTTTCTTAATCGCATCCCCCTGCATAAAGTCTTCAGTATCCAAATTCCAGGCACCCGATACGTTCCAGGTCGGCAGCCACCTGGCCGTTGGCGATTCTCCTAACAGGTTAGAGCCATCATAACGGCCCGTTGCGTTGATGCTGTACTTGCCCTTGTAAGAGTATGCTCCCCTCAGCGAGTAGTTCAGATAACGCTCATAACGGTAGCCCATACTGTAATAGTCAAAACTAGCTTCGACATCCTTTTTCACAATATTGGGATCAATAAAAGGAACACCACCTTTATCGTACTGATAACCGTAACCATCAAACACTTTATTCTGACGATTGATGTACCGCATTTCCTGTGCAGCAAAGAAGTTCAGCAAGTGATCTTCATTAATGGTTTTATCATATTCCAGGCTGTTTCGCACATAGTAATTGGTAATGTTATCGTCGTTCGTATTGTAGAATCCCCCATACGGCAATACCGAAACAGGAAGCGCATTTGGGTCATCCGGATTCCGGTACAGAAATTTATTGGCGTTCCTTACCGTTGCATCATTTGGGAAGATACCAGCACGGTAGGCCCCGGCCATATTGGAGTTTTCTGTGATTTTATGCTCCTGGCTGGTCTTTGCAAAACGATAGGCCCCGTCAAAGGAATACTTAAAATCTTTGGTGATCTTATATTTAAGGCCTCCCTGAACCTTAAAATCAAGGACACTCAAATCCAGTGTGTTATTTTCCAGTTCATTTAAAATATTGAACGGCGCGTAATTCTGGGTGAAGAACTCACGATTGCCGTTGGCATCATAAGGTGTTAATGCCCTGCTTGTGTTTAAGGCGTAGCTAAATGGATTGATATCAAAATCCCGGTCGTAAGTACCATATACCGGATTTGTGCTTCTCCCTAAAGTCCCCGGAGCCCGCTGCTCACGAACCGAACCTTGTGTAATCAATTCAAGGCTCAGCCTGTCGTTGATTTCAAAGTTACCGCGGATATTGCCCGTAAAACGTTTCACATGATCAGCAACTGTCCAGCCATTGTCCTGCATATAACTGGTGGAAGCATAAATTTTTTACCGTTTGGTACCTGAGGAAATTCCGATGGAATGCTCCTGCATAATGGATTGCTTAAAAAGCACATCAAACCAATCTGTATTGGCATTCGCATAACGCTGCAGGAACTGTTTTTCGCTGGGTACATCATTTTTCAACGCATAGGTGTCCGTGTTGGGATCATAGTTGTACATTTCATTGTACATCTTGGTAAATATACCCCCATTGGCACTGCGCGATGAGCTGGCATGGTTCAACCAGCCTTTGTTCAGCATTTCCAAATACACATTCATCTGGTCGGCAGAATTCAGGATGTCGAAATTGTTATAGGATGGTTTCATGTAGGTCGAGAAATTCCCGGTATAAGAAACTACAGGATTTCCCTCCGTATTTTTACCTTTTTTGGTAGTAATGACCACTACGCCGTTCATCGCCCTGGCACCATACTGGGCAGTCGCCGCCGCATCTTTCAGAATATTGAAGCTCTCTATATCGTCTGGATTTAAACCCGCCACTGATGAGCCAATCAATGTGGAAGGATCTCCTGTAGAAAGCTGTTCATTAGAAATATTGACCACATCTTCCAGGATGATTCCATCTACCACCCAAAGTGGTTTATTGTCGCCAGATATAGATGTTGCACCCCGTACCCTGATTTTTGGAGCGGCACCGAACGTACCTGAAACATTTTGTACAGATACGCCTGCCACGCGGCCTTCGAGCATTCTGCTGATATCCGTTATCCCATCGCGTTTAACATCTGAAGCTTTTAAGGAAGTTGCAGCACCTGTGAACAATTTTTTGTTTAAATCCTGGTATCCGGTTGAAACAATGTTAACCTGTTGCAAATCGCTGGCATCTTCTTCCAGAGAAACGCTGATGTCTGCTGAACCATCAACCAAACGTTCAACAGTTTTATAACCTACATAACTAAAGGTCAGGACCGCGCCTTGTTTGACACTAATCGTAAATTCACCTTTTGCATTGGTAGACACCGCATTAGGCGTCCCTTTTTCCCGGACACCCACGCCTGACATCGTCCCACCGCTTTTATCGGTTACCTTACCATTAACCTTGAGGTCCTGGAAATAGTCCAGCACCTTATCGATCACTGATTTTTCTTTTGGCCTGACAAAGACGGTTTTATCGTCTACTATGAAGGTTAAATTCTTTCCTAAAAGAATTCTTGTCATCACCTCTTCAATGCTGGAGTTTTTAAAATCAGCATCAATCTTGGCAGTAACGTTTATCTTGTCTGTTGACAATAAAACGTCATAGCCAGCTTGTTTTCTGACTTCCCTGAAAACTCTTTCAAGTGTTACATTCTTTTGCGAGAATGTAATCAACTGACCAAAAGATTTCGCGCTTACCTGCATGAACGAGGCAAGCAGAATGACCGTAACTAACTTCATAACTAATAACCATTTTGGTATGCAGCGACGGTGCGTACATAAAATTATTGGATAAATTTTGTACATTTAATAATCTGTTTTTAAGCGGAACACGGTTATGTTTAAGCACTAAAAAGTGTTTCGCGGTTAATCCATGAAATAATTGTTTGATTGATGCCGGTTTTCCGGAAGTTAAACAGTTACCGGAAGGGGGTGTTACTAGCACTCCTTTCCTTTTTTAGTTTAACTTATAGCTTTAGATTTGTCTGGGTTTCTTCATTTGTTTAGTTAAGTTGGTGGTTGATATTGATCTATTAGATCAGGTGGTTAATCCTGCAATCTTTATTGTTTATGTACGATGATTTTGCTGCCAATAATTTCAAAACGAACCTCGCCGGTTTGCTCGAATTTCCTTAACACTTTAGCGATGTGATCGTAACGGCTTACCGTTCCGTAATACATCACCTCCCTTGCTGCCGGGTCGGCATATTCGATTTTGACATTGTACCACCTGGAAACTTTCCGCATAATGCTTTCCTGTTTCTCGTTAACGAACATAAAGTATCCATTCTTCCAGGCTGTAGATTCCTCTACGTCCACCTCTGTAACTTTTATTCCATTTGCCCAGACAACAGCTTGTTTACCGGGAGAGAGCATTTCAGTCTGATGAGAATCGCTTTTAGTTACCCTGACACTTCCTTCCAGCAGTGTAGTTTTAGTAAACTGTTCATCTGCGTAACTATTGATGTTAAAATGGGTACCCAGTACTTCAACTTCTTGTTTTGCTGTGCGAACAATAAAAGGATGCAGTTTATCCTTGGCTACCTGAAAATAAGCTTCCCCATCTAATTCGACTCTTCTTTCCTTTGAACCCGAAAAGCTCAATGGATAGACCAGCGATGTAGCTGCGTTCAGCCAAATTTTTGTGCCGTCCGGCAATTCAATTTGCCACTGGCCGCCATTCGGGGTCGAAATCTTATTTGTCTTATGCTCATCTTCAAAATTCCGGCTGTTTGTTATTTTATAAACGAGTTGCCCGTTTGCTGTCTTTGAAATACTTACCCCGGCCTGTTTTGCAATACTTCCACTCACTGCATCGGTTAGCGATATCTGACGTCCATTAGCCAAGGTTAGGATTGCCTTATTTTTTCCGGGAGCAATGTCAGCGGTAAACACGTATGCTTTATCCCTGTTTGTTTTGAAATAAACTATGGAAGAAGCCGCGGTTAAAAAGATAATTGCAGCTGCCCATCTCAAATAAGGGAAAAGGGTATGCCTTTTAACAATACGTGGTTTATCTGCTGACAATATATTTTGCAGCATAAGGCTCCATTTCTCATCGGCCAATGAATCAGAGGCATCTTCTTGAAGAGCGATTAATTTCTCAATTTCATGGCTTACCTTAATCGATTCGGTATTCGCATAGTTTAAAAGTTCCTGTTTTTCGAGCTGATCAATCTGCCCGTTTTCAAATTGTTTTAACAGGTGCTGTATTCTTTTTTCCATAATTCTAATACTAAGAAGCAGGAAAGGAACTTTAGGACTATCGGATAATTACTTTTTTTCTAAAAAATCTAAAAGCGCTAGGAAAAACAGCACACTTACCTCGATGCCGTTTCTGTTCAAGTGCAGTCTTATGGATTTTAAACTGGAAACGAGCGTGTTTTTTACAGTATTTGGAGAGATATTAAGAATATTAGCGATTTCTGGTATCGTTTTGCCGTCAACTCGGCTCAAGTTATAGATTTTCTTTCTTTGAAGAGGTAATTTGTTCACCGCGTCGCTTATTATCCGCGTTATTTCATTTAAATCGATCGTCTCAGATGTGTTATTGTCCAAATCAGGCTGGTTAATTTTAACAGCGTTGATCACCTTCGTTTCTTTAATGACTTTGCGCAAATAACTCAAACATTCATTGGATACGAATTTGTAAAGATATCCCTTGAGATTATCTACCTGCTCTAACTTTTCCCGGTTCAGCCAAACCCTTAAAAAAGCGTTTTGAATGATCTCTTCGGCGGCAATCTCAGATTTGGTAAATTTCAGTGCGAAAGATTGTAGCATGGGGAGGTAGCTAAAAAACAAAATAGAAAAAGACTTTTCATTTCCCTCAGCAATTTCTTTTAATAGCGCTTGTTCGTTCTCAATCTTTCTCAATCTTATGCACTTTAATTCGCCGGATTGTGAAGGAACTATCTTTTATTTCTCAGGCAGGCCTAAAAGAATTTAAAAACCATTGAGTAAATATACGCAAAACTTAGCATGCTTCAAACTACTTTGCGTTTAAGCTTATCTATCAATAAACAGTAAGTTACCCAACAAAAAAAAGAGAGTCAGAACTAAAATTAGAACTGACTCTCTTTGTGTGTCCCCGACGAGATTCGAACTCATATCGTTGGTACCGGAAACCAAAATTCTAT